>CAYXTR010000014.1:0-126159 GCA_964468185.1 uncultured Planctomycetales bacterium
GACCAACTCCCCCCGCTACCCGCGTCAGTCCCTGCAGACGGCTGAACTCTTACCCCCTCGGAAATCTCATCCATCCAGAAATCGTCGCAACTGCGGTTCCAGGGCGGATTTGGCCCGCGCGAGCAGCCGTTCGACGGCCTTGAGGCTCCGGCCCATGACGGCGGCCATCTCGGCGCCACTGAGCCCTTCAAAGTAGCGCAGCAGTACGGCGAGGCGATAATCAGCGGGCAAAGCATCCAGGGCGGCCTGGATGCACACGTCCCGCTCGCCCAGGCTGGCCCGCTCGATCGGCGCACACGCGTCGTCGGCAACCGTTCCCAGCGGCTCGCCGAGGATCGGGCGCTTCTTCCGCCGGTAATCGAGGCATAATCGGCTCAGGACGCGGTAGAAGTAGGTGCGGAACGAGGCCGTGGGTTGATAGCGTGGGGCGGCGTCGAGAATCTTCAGAAAGGCGTCCTGGGCCAAGTCCTCAGCCTCGGCGCCATCACCCGTGAAGCGGTAGGCGACACGCCAGGCCTCGGCCTGGTAACGCAGGACGAGTTCCTCGAAAGAGAGCAGGTCGCCCTCGCCGGCGGCCAGCATGAGATCTTCGTCACTTCGCACATTCACACGATCCACTTCCGTTGGATGTTCCGCAAGCTGACGGCGAACAGGACCAAGCAGAATGCCGCCAGCAGGGCGAAGTCCAGCGGCAGCGGCATCGTGGCGGCGTCGCGGATCGAGCCGTGCAGGGCGTCGGCGCCGTAGGTCAGTGGCAGAATGTACGACAGCGGCCGCAGCCAGACCGGCAACTGCTCAATCGGGAAGAACAACCCGCACAGGAACAGCATCGGAAAGCGGAAGAAGTTCGAGAACGTCTGGGCCTCAAACACCTCGCTGACCGAGACGGCGATGAACAGGCCCAGGAACGTCGAGCTGATCGCGATCAGCACCACCGCGGGGATCAACGACCACCAGTCGACGCCAGACAAGTCGACCAGGAAGGCCGCCAACAAGACCGGCACGAACGCGTTGACCACGCCGAAAAGGATCGCCCCGGCGGTCTTGGCCAGCATCAGCAGTTCCAGCGGGATCGGGGCCAGCAGCAGCCGCTCGAACGAGCGACCCTTTTTCTCAAACGTGACCGTCACCGCCAGCAGACTGGTCGTGCCGAACAGCACCGACACCGCGATCACGCCCGGCAATAGCCCGGCGACGCTGTCCAGTCCCGAGCCGGAGCGGATGAAGAACATCCCCGTCCACGCCAGCGGGAAGATCAGCCCCCAACTGACGTTCGGCGGCTTGAGGTAGTACGACCGCATGTCCTTGGCGAGGATGTTCCAGAATGCGATCCAGGACTTCATGTGCCGCCTCCGGCGAGCCCCGCACGTCGGCAAAGGTCGCGCTACGTTGCACTTTCTGTCGCTATGCGTCACGCTTGCCCATAGACGTTATACTCAAAGAGCTCTCTCTTTGAGTTACGTTTGCGGATTGCGTTTGCCTTTACACTCGACAACCCGAGGCGCTTTAGCATGTCGGTGTAGACTTGTTCAACGGGGATCAGGACGCCATAGAACGTTGAGTTACCGACGATGTAGTGAACGTCCCCCCCTTTCTTCATCAGTTTCACCATGCCCTGAAGATGCTGCCACATGTCGACGAAGTACTTGGCGATGTAGCGACTAAGCAGCTCGCCGTTCTTGTTCGTGGTATGCGACACCTTGTCAATCGCTTTCTTCAAGTAGTCGGGCAGGTAAGCATCAGGGTTCGGTTCCCAACTGGCAAGCAGACTTGTTGCGATGCCCCATGTTCCGCCGATCGCTTCCCAGTCAAGTTCGCCTGCCTCTCGGGCTTCTCTGAGGTATCCCAGCCAGTACATATAGGGCCGCAACTCTCGGATGTAGGACATCCGGTTTGGATACGGGGGTGAAGTGATGAGCAGGTCAAATTTGCCGAGATCGGCGGGCAGATGTCGCGCATCGGCGAGAATAATCTCCGCTGTCCCGCTGGGATTGTCACTCGCCGAGTTAACTACGATCCTCGCGTCGTCGACAAACTGGTCGATATGGGGATCGTCATCCGCAAAGATGTTCATTTGCGGATCGGGTCTGGGGCGGTCTTTGAATGACATGGACTGATGGTTGAAGGCAGCATTCGAAAGCTTGATTTGCGTTCGACAGAACGCAACGTCCAGCAGGTTACGAGTTGCAGACCCCGCCTTCGTGGAAGCGACGATCTGACCACGCAGTTGACGCAGGAAGAGCAGCGTATCTTCATCCCACCAGCGTTCAATCTTGGATATGGGAGGCGGGTCGCTTGGGGTCGTTGCTTGAAGCGAGTCTGGTTGGCTGAGCAACTCGACAAACTGGCAGACCGCATCCGTGGTCTGTCGACGATAGGAACTAACCTTGCACTTTCCCAACCAAACCAGAAACGGGTTAATGTCGGTTGAGACGGCATCATGTCCCCGCTGCGCTGCTGCAAGCGTAGTTGTTGCTGTCCCCGAGAATGGGTCAAATACTCGAAGATGTCCTGAGTATCCGTCCAGGATGTCGTTGACCAACTTAAGCGAGTAGGCAGGCGTCAAACGCAACCACCCGTGACGCCCGTAGGTCAAGTTATGCTTATGGGTCAGGTCAGCCCTTTGTTTCAACACGTCCGTATCCTTGCTATTTGTCTGCGCTCAACAGAGCATTCAGGACGGCATCGATTTCCGTCCGCAGAGTTTTCGTATGCCGCTGGAAAAAAGCGGCAAGGTCATAGCCCACCACGTCACGCATGAACGCATACGTCGATGAAACCGCATCGTCACTGACGCTGCCTACGAGAAGTGCCCACTTCTCTTGTTTGTAGCGTATGGCAATGTCGTTATCGATTTGAGTCGAGAGAATCAGAGCGCAGGGTAGGTATGCCTGCGTATACGCCGTCGCAGCATTGGCAATATCCGCATTCTGACGCTTGGCATCCTTGCTCTTGTATCCCTGCCGAACCTCAAAGACCACGCCTTTGATCGACTTCATCACGTTGCGGTCGACGTCCAGGGCTTTGCATTCCGACTCGATCCACTGGTGGACTCGCTTACGCTTCCCAGCATCTTTGAGTTCACGCAGGGGGATTCGGGCGTCGAGGGACAACTTGCGTTTCTTCTTGTTCGCTCCGATGATCGTGTACGACCAGGTTGTATCGGTGGGGCAGAGCCCGAGCGAGTCTTGAAAGACCTGCCGAATCAAACGCTCGCATCCGATGCCGATCTGACGGTAGACGCTGGTCATGCCGCCTGCTGCCTTGTGGGCGGCATACATCAGAGGGTTGTCGAGTCCGAACCAGGCGTAGAATGGGTCTGCTTGATAAAGGGTCCGAAACGCCTTCAGGTCGAGACCACCTGCGTTTCCCTGCCCCAACTTGGGCTGGTAAGACGCGCAGACTTTGATTGCATCCACGACGATCTTAAGGTAGCCGCCATCGGCGTTGGTCATGTCAGTCATCCCGTGGTCGAGGTTCTGGTCATCGCTCCCGCCAGTATAGCGGGTGATGGTCGGGACGCCATGCTGCGAGCTCTCTTAGCGCCAGTCATTCTTCGACCTGCTCCCCCTCGAAACACCCCGCTACGGTCAGATTCATGACGTCCAGCAGCAGTTCATCGCCAAGGTCGAGGTCTTCGTAGAAGGCGGTCGTCCCACCGGCCTCGGGCGCGCCTGCATTGTCGGGATTGTCCGCCCCACAAGACAACCGGTCAACGAGAAGGCACGTGCACAAGACGGTCAGCGGGCAGGACCTTTCAATTCTCGTTCCTGCTTCATGGCGGCCGCCTCGATGCCGGTGATGCAAACGAAAACCTCTTCCAGCGAGGGGCGGATCTTCCGCGCCTCCGACACTTCCGCACCACGGTCCTCCAGCAGCCGGACCAGCGGACCGACCCGCACCGGCTCCGGCGATTCGACGCGGATGGCCGTGTCCGCAACCGCGCGGCACTCAAGTTGCGGGAAATGGCTGGTGATCACACTGCATAGCTCGGCGGCGCTATCGCTGACCGCGAACTGCACGACATGGCGTCCGTCCGTCTCGTGCATCAGCGCATCCACAGTGTCCGTCCGGACGATTCGTCCCTTGACGATGAAGGCGATGCGTTGGCAGAGTCGCTCGGCTTCCTCGATGTAGTGCGTTGTCAGGAAGACGGTCGTGCCGCCCGCGTTCAAGTCCGCGATCAACTGGCGAATCTGCCGGGCGCTGGCCACATCGATCCCGGTCGTCGGCTCGTCCAGGAACAAGATCGGCGGCGAGTGGATGATGCCCGCGGCGATCGTCAGCTTGCGTTTCATCCCCTTCGAATAGCCGGCGAACTTGCGCCCGGCCGCATCGGCCAGCCCGAACTGGTAGAGCAGGTTGCGGGCCCGTGCCTGGCGGTCGGACTTGCGCAGGCCGTACAGCGACCCGCAGAAACACAGGTTGTCAACGCCCGACAGCTCGGGATACAGGTTGCTCTCGTCGGGCACGACACCAATCAGGTGCTGAGCGCCGCGCGGGTTCCTGGTGCAGTCGATCCCGGCGATGCGGATCGTCCCGGCGTCCGGCCGGGCCAGACCGGTGAGCATGTTGATCGTCGTGGTTTTGCCCGCACCGTTGGGGCCGAGAAAGCCGAACAGCTCGCCACGTTGAACCGTGAAGGCCGCGGAATCGACGGCCACGACGTCGTCGAACCGCTTGACCAGCCCGCGCACCTCAATGAACGATTCGTTGGCGGCGATCATATTGTGACCAGTTTGTCGGAATCCCTCACGATTTCGTAGTGATCCTTGAGGGTCGACAGCGGGCACACCTCCGATCCTTCCGAATTGCGGAGCTTCAGGCATGTGCCGCACGCAAGGAACTGACCGCCCGCGTCGAGCACCTTCTGGGCTTCGCCATTAACGTCGAACTTCGGGTCTTCGATCTGGTCGATCTCCACGCCTTTGCCCGAAAGGAAGATACGCACCTCGTCGCCTTGCTCCAAGGCATACAGCGCCAAGCGCAATCCGTTGAAGACGGTCTCCGGATCCGTCTGCGAGACGATCATTCCAAGCTTTATGAATGGGCTCCTTTGATTCGGCTGGCTTGAGGTTCGGACACGCAATGATGCTCCGCAGAGTCACCGTGGCATTTGCGGATCTGCTCCGGCGAGCAGTCCTTGGGCTCACCCTTCAGTTTCTCCGGTTTCTGGCAGCCTTCTTGCTCTTGCTTCTTGCAGCGGCACATTGTGGAGTTCCCTTCGTGTCCGGGCTCGGACCGTGCTTCGGGTCCAACAACTGATCGATTTCCTTTCGCCACACGGCCAGGGCTTGGTCGTTTAGTCGATAGTGAACAAAGTAGCCGCGTTTTTCGCTGACGACGATTCCGGCGTCGCGCAGTACGCGCAGATGCTGCGACACGGCGCCCTGCGTAACGTCCAGTTGTCCGGCGAGTGCGTTGACGCAGAGTGCCCGGCCGCGAAGCAGCGCGACAATACGCAGCCGCGTCGGCGCGGCCAGCGCCCGGGCGAATCGTGCCAGTCTGTCGGTCGGGCTCTTTCTCATATCAGTAGCCGCTAAAATACTAATGGGGTGCCCGGCGGGCCGCAAGCAGACGCAGGATGGAAGTCAGCAGCAACGGCGGCAATCGGGCGGTGCTGGTGCTGCTGGTCGCGGTCACGCGGAAACGGCTGACGGCGACGTGTGTGCCCATAATGAGCGCTGGGTGCAACCTCGGGCGAGGGCCGTGCTGCTGGTCTGGCGGCGTAACCTCCTGTGAATGACGCTCGCCGCTGGAGGAGTCAGCGTTCTACAGTATGGTCGCCCAAGAACCACGCCGCTTTGGCATGTTGAGACCCAGCCGATGAGCGCGAACCACAACCCCTTCGACTCGATGGTCGTCCAGTACGACGCGTGGTTCGATTCCGATGACGGTCGGATCATCTTCGCTCACGAAGTTGCTTGTCTGCGCGAGTTGACGGGCCCGACAACAGGCCGCTGGCTGGAGGTCGGCGTGGGAACCGGCCGATTCGCCGTCGCGCTCGGTGTCGGCGAGGGCGTTGATCCTGCGCTATCCATGCGGGCCTTGGCCGAGCAGCGCGGCGTCCGGACGACCGAGGGCGTTGGCGAGCGTCTGCCTTATCCGCCACAGAGCTTCGACGGTGTGCTCATCACGACGACGCTCTGTTTCCTGAGCGATCCGGCCCAAGCGCTGCACGAATGCCGCCGCGTGCTGAAAGACACCGGGCGGCTGGTTGTCGGTCTGATCCCCGCGGACGGCCCGTGGGGGCGCCTCTACGCCAGCAAGGCCGCAGAGGATCATCCAATCTACTCAGCGGCGACCTATCACACGCCCGACAACGTCATCAGCCTGGCCGCCGAGGCCGGCTTCACTTTCCGAGAGGCGCGCTCGTGCCTGCTGTCACCGCCGAATACCCTCCACCGAGCGGAGCAGCCGCACGCTGGCATTGTTCCTGAGGCGGGATTCGTCGCAATCGCCTTCACGACGAGTCGCGAAGCGGAACCGCTGACGAGGGGAGCGTCATGAAGCTGCGCGAGAGCGGCATGCCGGATGAGTCCATGTGGTCGGGCTTCTTCTCACCCGAGCAAACCCTGACGAAGCTCGGGTTGACCGGTTCGTGCCGCGATGTCGTGGACTTCGGCTGCGGCTACGGCACGTTCACGATCCCTGCGGCGCGAATCGCGCAGGGAACAGTCCATGCATTCGACATCGAAGCCGAGATGGCGACGACGACCGCCCGCAAGGTCGAGAAGGCCGGATTGACCAATGTTCGCGTTGAGCGGCGAGACTTCGCTACCGACGGAACCGGGCTGCCCGACGAGAGCGCCGATTACGCGATGCTCTTCAACATCCTGCACTGCGAACAGCCGGAAATACTGCTGCGTGAGGCCTGGCGCGTGCTGGTGCCGAACGGACGACTTGGCGTCATGCACTGGAACCATAATCCCGACACGCCGCGCGGGCCCTCGATGGCAATCCGTCCTCGTCCCCAGCAGTGCATCCGCTTAGTAGAAGTAGCCGGGTTCGAGCGGGTCGCGCCGGTCCCGATCGACCTTCCCCCCTATCATTGGGGGTGTTGTTTCAGGCGGCCGGCGCGCTCGCCCGGGTGAGGCCAAGTGCGCTGCATCGTCTTCTGTCATGGAGTGAACGAAGTGCAGAGCGAGATTCTTTCAGTGCGCGTCACACACGTAGCGCGGTCGTTCGCAAGCGTGGTATTCATCGTCGTCGTATCGGGTTGCCAGGCCGTCCCGCGCGGCAGCCTCGGACCGGTGGTCGAGCCGGAGACGCTTGTCGCGCAAATGCAGGATGCTCCACCGCGTGGCCTGGTCGTGCTGGACGCGCGCGACGCCGAGGCCTACCAGGCCGGCCACGTCGCCGGGGCAGTCTGGGTGGACCCGGCTACGTGGAAGGAGCAGAGCCTGGCAGCGGAGACCGGACTTGACCACGAGGCGCTGTGGCGCGAGCGCATCGGCCACCTGGGTGTGAGCGGACGTGAGCCGGTCGTCATCTACGACGATGGGCGGATGACCGAGGCGGCCCGCGTGTGGTTCATCTTCCAGCACTTCGGCGTGCCGGAGGTGGCGGTGCTGAATGGGGGCTATCCGGCACTCGGGCCATTACTGGCGGACGGCCGGCTCGCGCTGAGCCGTGAACCGACTGTCCCGGAACCGACCCCGTTTGATCCAACCGGCACAACCGATACCCGCATCGCGGTAGTTGAGCGCCAGCGGGTGCGGGAAGCCGTTGCGGCCGGAAAGGCGCAGGTCTTCGATGCGCGCACGCGTGCCGAGTACACCGGCGTGGATCTCAGGAAGAACACCCGCGGCGGGCACATTCCGACGGCCATCAACATCCCACACAAGGAACTGCTCGACGCCCGCGGCCGGCTGAAGTCGCCGGACGAACTCGCGGTGCTGCTCGAGCGCGCGGGCTTCCGGCGGGGCCAGCCCGTCATCACGCACTGCGACGGGGGCGGCCGCGCCTCGCTCGCCGCCCTGGCCGCGGAGCGCGCCGGGTATGGCCCGGTGATGAACTACTACTTGAGCTTCGGCGACTGGGCCGACGACGCAAGCTGTCCGGTTGTAACGCCAGCCGAATGATGCGTTCCGCCGAACACGTTCGAGGAAGCAGGAATGACGCATGCGCGGCCGCGAGCACTCGTCCGGCAACTCTCTCGCCATCTTGTTGGCCGCGCTCGCGCTCAGCCATTACGGGAACTCTTGCGGGAACTCGGGCCGAATTCCTTGTCCGGCGGTGTCCGCTTGTGTACTGTGAAGTCACTACACGACCCGCATCGGATGGCGATACGGGCACTAAGTGGTGTTTGGGCTTCCTATCGAGGGTTAACCGGAGAGTCGCCCCCCCCCGCCTCCATTTGTAACTCTTTTTCTGTAAGTCACTTACGATCTCGAAAATCGAGTACTCACACAGTACTCACCAAACCGCTCACGAAACAGCGTCATTTTCGCCCTAACAGGCGGTCGTCGATGCCGCTGTCGAACTTGGCGTACTCTTCGTGGAACGCGTACCGATCCAGACCCCGGTAGTGGTCATGGATCGCGTCCGCGGCGTGGCCCATCGCCACCTTGGAGACTTCCCGCCGAATCTTCGAGACGCAGGCGCGGGTGCGGTGGTAATGCCGCAGCCAGTGCCAGCGGATCCGCGACCAGGGCCTGCTCGTCCGCGGATGCGGCTCGACCAGGACCTTGGCCGCCAGCGCGTACTTCTTCAGCCGCTGGAGCGTCTTGTTCTCGGCGATCTGGTTGCCGGCCTCGTTGACGAACAGCCAGTCGGACGGCTCGCCGAGACCCATCTGACCGATCAGCCGGGCCATCCGATCCGTGATGTGAATCGGCCGCCGGGCGGCGCGGCTCTTGGGGACCCACAGTCCGTCCGCCGTCAGGCACCGCTTCTGCATCTCGGGGCGGACCCGCTGCAGATCCGGCTGCTTGATGTCCAGGATGATCTCCCGCTCGTCCAGGTTGATGTCGCCGACCTGGAGGAACTGGAGTTCCTGGAAACGGAAGCCGCCCTCGCAGATGAACACGATCAGGTTCGCAATCTGCGTGTCGTGTGCCTGGTTGGCCATCTCGATGATCGCGTTGATCTGGTCGGGGTAGATGGTCGGCACCGGCAGCGTCCGCTCGGGCAGGCGGTCGAGCTCGGCCTGGCGGCCGGTAGCCGCCGGGTTGGGCCCGGATACGAGCTTGCGCTTGTAGATCGCGTACCCGAAGAAGTTGTGCACGGCGTCGAGATAGTCGTTGATCGTCGACGCGCGCAAGTGGTGCCTGTCCTTCAGGTACTTCATGAAATCTCTCAGCAAGCGCGGCGTGATATCCTGTACGAGCATCAGCTTTCGCCGCTCCATCCAGTGCCCCAGTCGATTCAGCCGGCCCCGCAGGTTCTTGAGGTGCTCGTGCGAGCGGCCGAGCGTCTCGATGTACGCGAGGAAATCGTCCACCGCCGTTCGCAGCACGACGGGTCGCTCTTCTTCGGGCGCCAGCTCGGGGAACTGCTTCCGCTTGAAGAGCTCCTCGTTGAGACGGCTCGCCACGAGGCGGGCCAGCCCACCAACGGCCATGCAGTTCCCCCGAAATCATGCGGCCTTCGAGCTTCCCACCGCCCGGTTCATAGGTGCCCATTACCCGATCGCCGCTCTGTTCAAACGTGACCAGCGCTTCACCATCGCGCCAGTAGGTGTGCCAGTTGCCCGTCTATGGCTCGGTCGATGCACGAGCAACGGACGGCATGCCCGCGCCGGAGATGACGACGAGCGTGAGAAACGCCATAGGGAAGCGCATGGTTACGGGGTCTCCTGCGTGTGATCTTCGAGTCAGCCGGATCATAGCCCACTTCGGCGGAGCTGGGCACTGGGAGCGGTTACGGTTTCCGTCGTCGGGGCGGTGGCCTTGAACAAGCGGCGGAACCTCGTCGACAACTTGGTGTCGCGGTGGCGGATCAGGAAGCGGGCCCCGAGCCCCTGGTCATCCATCCATCACGACGCATTCTCACGCTGCTCGGTGAGTTCGTCGACCGCCGTTTCCGGTGCCAGAGGTTCGCGCGCGCGGTGGGCGGCGCGCGCGATGAGGTGCGAGGCAACCGGGATCGTGACGAACAGGAACAAGCAGACGAGTAGGCAACGTGCGACCACGCCGGCTTCTTGGAAGTGCAGCGCTGCCGCGAGTACGATCGACGTCGCGCCGAACGTGACTGCCTTGCTGGCGGCTTGCATGCGCGTGTAGACATCTGGCATGACCAGGATTCCCACTGCGGCCAGCAGGCTGAACAAGCCTCCCAGGGCAAGCAGGACGACGATCAGGCTATCGGTCAGCGCCGGCATCAATGCGCCCCCCGCTCGATGTAGTATGCAAACGCCACTGTCCCGACGAAGCTGACCAGTGCGAGTATGATGGTCACGTCCAGAAAGACACGCACGTCGAACTGAATCGCGAACACGGCGGTGAGTGCCGCCCCGAGCACGGCGATGACATCCAGTGCCACCACACGGTTCGCCAGTCCCGGGCCGCGTACCAGTCGCGCGGTCGCCAGCGTCATGGCGATGATCAGAGCTCCAACGATGATGTTCACGAACACCGTCATGACGGCATTATCCCAGTAGTCGCCCTAGCGCAGTAAGGCCAGGATCCAATGTTCAAAGCGTTGCTTGATCTCTCTACGCGTTTCATCCGGGTCGTCAACGAACATGGCGTGCACATACAGCGTGCAACGATCCTCCGACACGTCGAGGCAGAGGCTGCCCGGTGTCAACGTGATCAGGTTCGCGAGTACCGCGATCTCCAGATCCGATTTCGCGTCGAGCGGCACGGCCACGATCCCCGGCTTCCGGAACCGGCTGGGCGTGATGACATCCCACGCGACCCGCAGATTGGACTTCAGCAGTTCCCACAGAAAGAGCCCGCCAAACCACAGGGCCAGCGGGAGCTTGCGGAAATACGCCGTAGGTCCCAGCAGGGGTTGCAGCCACCAGAGCACAACGAATCCGACCAGGAAACCAAGCGCACTGTTGGCGTAGCTGAAGACACCGGTCGAAGCAACCCACAAGGCCATCAGGGTCAGGTTCAGCCAAAGGGTCGTCACGGTTGGCCCTCCCCGATTGTCGGCTGTGCGGACGGCTCCGGCTCCACGATCACGGCCTGAACATATCCTGACCGGTCCAACAGTTCAGTGGCAGCCCGTTGCGATGCAGAGAGCAGCGCTTGTGGATAGAGCCCGATCGCCAGCGTCAGGGCCGCCAGCACCACACTCGGCGCGACAAGCAGCGCGAGTCGTCGCGGTGGCGGTTCTTGTTGTCGACGGTCGTCAGATACGGTGTCACCATCGGGCGCCGGCTTCCAGAACGCCTCATGCCAGATCTTCAGCATGCTGACCAGCGTCAGCAGTCCGGCAAACAGCGCGACCGCGGTGAGTGTGTATTGCTGTGCTTCGAATCCTGCCTTAATGATCGCGAGCTTGGCCCAGAAGCCGGACAGCGGCGGCAGGCCGGCCAAGCTGAGCGCCGGAATGAGGAACAGGATGGCCAGCCAGGGTGCGCGATTGAGCAGTCCGCCTAGTTGGCTCAAACGCTCCGTGCCGGCGAGCGCCCGGACAGTCCCGCCGATAAGGAACAGGTTGGTCTTCACGACGATATGGTGAGCGATGTAGAAAACGGCGGCGGCCACGCCGAGTCGCTGGACGACGGGATCAGGTGACACGAGCAAGGCCAGCCCCATGACCATGTATCCGATCTGGCTGACAATGTGGAAGCTGAGAATCCGTCGAATCTGCGACTGTGATACAGCACCCAGGACGCCCAAGAGCATCGTCAGGCCGGCGATGATCAGCAGCAGGTTGAGCGTGTAATCACTGGGGGGCAAAACAACCGTGAACACGCGGATCAGGGCGTACACGCCGACTTTCGTCAGTAGGCCGGCGAAGATCGCAGATACTGCCGGTGCGGGCGTGTGGTAGCTGGCCGGCAGCCAGAAGTACAACGGAAACACGGCCGCCTTGAGGCCAAAGCTCAGCAACAGCAGGACCGAGGCGGCAACCACCAGCCACGGATCGGTCTTGGCTGCGAGCACCAAACGCTCCGACAGGTCGGCCATGTTCAATGTGTGGGCAATGCCGTAGATCACACCGACCCCCGCGAGGAACAGCGCAGAGCTGAGCAGACTGAGTGTGACGTACTTGATGCCCGCCTCCATCTGCGCCCGTCCACCACCTAGCACCAGCAGCACGAAGCTGCCAATCAACATGACCTCGAACCACACGTAGAGATTGAAGAGGTCGCCGGTCAGGAAGGCACCGCAGACCCCCATCAACATGACATTGAGGAAGGCGAAGTAACCGTACCGCTGCCGGCGCACATCCACATTGGCCAGGGAGTACACACTTACAGCCAGGTGCATCAAGGCGGCGACCAGCACCAGCAGGACAGCCAATAGATCGGCAACGAGCGTGATGCCGAACGGCGCCTGCCAGCCACCGACATAGAGTACCTGCACACCGTCCACCCAAACCCGTACGCATAGCGTGATCGCCGCAACAAGTAACCCACAGGCCCCGAGCACAGCCAGCGCGCGCTGCAGGCGGGCGCGGTGCCCGAACAGCAGGCACGCGCAAGCGGTCAGCAGCGGGATGATGATCGGCAGTGCTATCAGCATGATCATTACTCGGACGTTCGCATCTCCTCTGAATCATCAGTAGCAGTCTCAACATATGCGCGCTTCACGAGAACCGCTGCAAACGCGAGCACGGCGAAGCTGATCACGATGGCGGTGAGTATCAGCGCCTGTGGGAGCGGATCCGCGTAGCCCGGCAGCGGAACCGCGGCGCTGCGGGGCACGATCGCCGGGTTGGCCCGCACGAGGCCACCCGCCGTGAAGATGAGCAGGTTGGCCGCGTGGCCAAGCAAGAGCAGCCCGAAGATGAGCTTGACCGTGCTGCGCGCCAGCAGCACGTAGAACGCTGCTGCGTAGAGCGCACCAACCAGAAGTGCCATGACCACAAACACGTCTATTCCTCGCTCAACGTCAGCAACACGAGTAGCGCGGCGCCCAGGACGACCAGGTAGACACCGACATCAAACAAGAGCACGGTGCCGAGTTTCAGCTCGGCTGGAAGTTCAACCGGCAGCCACAAGCCAAGCATCAAGGGCTGCCCGGCCAGCCAGGCCAGACATCCGCTGGCAGCCGCCAGGAGCAGTCCGCTGGCAGTCAACGTTCGTGGCGCTACGCGGAGTAGCGCGCGCGCCTGGCGGGCGTCGAACGCCAGCGCGTACAGCGCGAAGGCCGTGACCGCCAGGAGACCGCCGATGAACCCGCCGCCCGGCTCATTATGGCCGCGCAGCAACATGAACAGCGAGAAAGCCAGCAGCAGCGGTGTTACGGCCCGCGTGGTGGCTCGGAAGACGAGCGCGTTCACGACGCACCTCCTTCGGCCCTGCGTCGACGCCGGAGCTTTATCAGGGCATACACACCCAGGCCGGCAACGGCGACTACGGTGAGTTCGCCCAAGGTGTCGAGGGCGCGGAAGTCCACCAGGATGACGTTGACGATATTGCGACCGTAGGCCTCCGGCTTGGACATGCGCGCCAGTTGCTCACTGACGTCGGGCGGCAGGTGCAAGGCTGCCGTCGCAAGCACAAGGCCCGCCATGATGGCGCCGGCGGCTACGGCCACCATTGCGTCAGCGAGGCGCGCCAGGTGCGTACGGAGCCCGGCAAAGGCGGGCAACCGGTAGAAGATCAAAACGAGCAGGATAACGGTCAGGGCTTCGACCATGATCTGGGTAATCGCCAGGTCCGGCGCACTGAAGAGCGCAAAGAGGACCGCGATCAGCAGCCCCACAATCCCCAGCAGCGCGATGGCTGACAGTCGTGACCGGGAGAAGACGGCGGCCACCGCACCTACCAGCGTCAGCAGCACGAGCAGGAGCTCGTGCCAACGCGAACCTGAGGAGAGCTCGTCGAGCGCGGGAAAGCAGCGGATCAGTGGGTACAGGCAGGTTACAACCAGCGCAAGAAGAACCACGCGCACATAATGGCGCAGGCTGCCGGTTTGGGTGAGACGCGTGACCCACGCGGCCAATGTGAGCACGCCGGCGAACACCAAGTCGTAGATGCGCGCCGGACCGCGTCGGCCGACGCGCGCCACCGCAACCGCGATGTGAGCGATCCAGTCGCGTAGTCGCAAGAACAGGGCGAAGCCGATGGTCAGCGTAACAACGCTGATGCCCAGCGCCGTCAATGCGACTGGACTCACGCCATGCCAGAGCTTCAGTTCCATGATGATGGGACGGCCACCAATCGCCGTCGCCATCGCTGACCCCAACGCGGTGTCGAACGTACCCGGGATCAGACCGACGAACAGACCGGTCACCGCGAGCAGCAACGGCCCGATGAGCATCAGCAGCGGGGCCTCGTGGGCCGATTGGGCAGCCGGACTTCGGCGACCGAAGAACGGCCACACGGCCACGACGAGCGCCATCGCGATGAGGAAGACGTTCGCAAAGCTGGCAACGATAATGAGGACGATGCCAAGGTACTCGAGATCGAGCTTGGCCTTGAGCAGTAGCTCTTTGCCAATAAACCCGAAAAGGGGCGGCGCGCCCGCCATGCTGAGTGACGCCAGCGTTCCGGAAATCGCGGTCACGGGCATTACACGAAACAAGCCGCTCAACTGCCGGATGTCGCGCGTGCCCGTCGCGTGCTCCAGGCTGCCGGCGATCATGAAGAGCGCCGCCTTGTAGCAGGCGTGAGCGACGAGAAACACGACGGCGGCCTTGATGGCGAGTTCGGTGCCGACGCCGATCAGCATCGTCAATGTGCCCAGCACGCTGACCGTGGTGTATGCCAGGATACGCTTCAGGTCCGTTTGGCCGGCAGCCATTGCGGCCGCAACGAGCATCGTCACGGCCCCGGTCGCCGTCAGCAGCAGGTGCCACAACAGGCTCTCGCCGAACACCGGGTTCAGCCGGGCCAGCAGGAACACACCGGCCTTGACCATCGTGGCCGAGTGCAGGTAAGCGGACACCGGCGTGGGGGCCGTCATCGCGTTGGGCAGCCAGAAGTGCAGCGGCATCTGGGCAGACTTCGAGAACGCTCCGAGAACGATCAGCAGCAGTGCGGGCACGAAGAGCGCGTGCCCGGACAGATCGACGGTAACCCAAGCGGAGATGCGCGACGCCTGGTTCGCTGGCAGGCCCGCCTGGCTCGCTGCGATTGTGAGCAGCACAAGTCCAGCCAAGAGGGCCAGTCCGCCGGCTCCGGTTACGAGCAGAGCTTGGCGGGCTGCATCGCGGGCGTCTTGCTTGTCGTGCTTGAACCCGATCAGCAGGTACGACGCAATACTCGTTAGTTCCCAGAAGACGAACAGGACGAACACATCGTCGCTGAAGACCACGCCCAACATCGCGCCAAGGAACAGCAACAACAGGCCGCAGAGCCGACCCAGCCGCGGGTCTGTCCGCATGTACGCGCCCGCGTACAGGAGCACCAGGGCGCCAATGCCACTGATGAGCAGCCCGAACGTGACGGACAGCCCGTCGAGTCGGAATGCCAGGGCGATCCCCAGGTCAGGAATCCACGGCAACGCCTCGGTCCATGTCGCCCCGGGTTCCAATGGCAGGCGCATCGCAATCGCCCCGGCCAGGCCGATTGGGACAACCGCCAGCACGGCCGCAACGTGCGCGCGAAGCAGCCGGTGGAGGAACGGAGCCGCAGCAGCTGCGGCAAACGGGATGAGGATGATCCAGAGCACTTCGCAGGCACTCCGTGCGTTTCAGACCGTCTAGCGAGCGTGCCCTCCAGGTGCAACGCCCACGCCGTCAGGTGACGCGTAGAGCGAATTGTACACCGAAGCGACCCAACTGGCGTCGGCGCGCGTTTGGAGAGCGCTGATGCCCAGTTGGCTTGCAGCCTCGACGTTACAGCCGTGGTTATCCACGAACGGGATCCGCTGCACGCAGGAGTCCGGCCCGAGCAATTGGTCAAACGCCTCTTGCCCGGGTTTGGCGGCGCCAATCGTATCGAAGAGGTGGATTCGCTCGAAGTACTCCAGGACGCCAAATCGCATCAACCGTGGAAGCAGCCAATGCGTACGGTGATTCGAAAGCAGCCAGACCGACACGCTGTCGGCCCAGCGCCGTAGATGCGGCTCTGCGGGGCCGCATGTGTAGCCGGCCTCGCGGATGGCCTGCCAGTCATGGCGTGCGTGGTGGGCCGGGATGAGACGTCTCCAGAGCTCGTCGTCGCTGGTGCGACCCAGCCGGGCATCCGTGCGGACACGATCTCGCACACTATCCGAGGCTGCTCGCGTCCTGTTTGCTGACGCACGTGAGCGGCGCAAGAAGGCGAACGACGCGGACCGTCTTCGAGAGTATCTGAACCGCTTCGCGATTCAGTGGTCCGAAGTCGGCGCATCCGGGTAGTGAGTAGCGGGAGCATTGTGTTTCACGTGCATCGGTTTGCGCCGTTGCACTCCTGGGAGGATGTCGCCGCATGCAGCGGTATACGTCGCTCTGCCGCAAACAAACCCAGTTGGCACCGACCGGCGCACGAATGTCTTCAAGTAAATAATTGACAATGTCCAGCTTTGGACGTATTAATTAACCATGTCCAACGATCCGGCGACCCTTCTCCCCAAACACGGCGTCCAGGTCACCGCCCAGCGCCTGGCTGTGTTGCGCTCAATTGCGCGGCGACCACACCGCACAGCCGACGCGATCGCTGAAGATGTACGCGCCGATATCGGCGCCATCTCGCGGCAAGCGGTTTACGACACGCTGGGTCTGCTGGTCGAGAAGGGCATCATCCGGCGTATTCAGCCTGCCGGGTCGCCGGCGCTGTATGAGGGCCGGGTTGGTGATAATCACCACCACGTTATTTGCCGCACTTGTGGCAAGACAGCCGACGTCGATTGCGCCGTCGGCAAGGCCCCCTGCCTGACGCCCGACTCGGCGGCGGGCTTCCAGATCGACGAGGCAGAGGTGATCTACTGGGGCACCTGTCCCGTCTGTCGGGATAAACCGAAACACGCACAAGACTGAACGATCTTCAGAAGAAACATAGAGAACCGGGCCGAGCAGCGTTTCATCGCAGACGAGGAGAAATCAGATGACCGCCAAGACGACGGTAGCCCAGTGCAACTGGATAGACGGTGCCGCACCAGGGCGCAAGACGCGACAGACCGGATCAAAGGGGATTCCCTGGCTCATCGCTTTGGCCGTAAGCCTCTGCTTGACAATGCCGGACAGCGTCGCGGTAGCTCAATCCGGACCTGAAGGACATGCGGAGGCCGGTGGCAAATGTCCCGTGATGCATGGCAAAGCCGAAGCGCAGGAGTACCCGGCCAAGCGGGCCATGTCGTTGCGGGATTGGTGGCCCAATCAACTGGACCTGCAAATGCTCCATCAGAACTCGCTCAAGAGCGACCCGATGGGCGCAGACTTCAACTATGCCGAGGAGTTCAAGAAGCTCGACCTGGAGGCCGTGAAGAAGGACCTCGAGCAGTTGATGACGGACTCGCAGGACTGGTGGCCAGCCGACTATGGGCACTATGGGCCGCTGTTCATTCGGATGGCGTGGCACAGTGCCGGCACGTACCGCGTTTCGGATGGTCGCGGTGGTGCATCTGACGGCACACAGCGCTTTGCGCCACTCAACAGTTGGCCGGACAATGCGAATCTCGACAAGGCCCGTCGCCTGCTTTGGCCGATTAAACAGAAATACGGTCGGCAGATCTCCTGGGCCGACCTGATGGTCCTGACGGGGAATGTGGCACTCGAATCGATGGGGCTGGAGACGATCGGTTTCGCCGGCGGCCGCGAAGACGTCTGGGAGCCACAGCAGGATGTCTACTGGGGACCCGAGACCGAGTGGCTGGGTGACAAGCGCTACCGCGGCGACCGAGAACTCGAGAATCCACTGGCCGCCGTTCAGATGGGTCTGATCTACGTGAATCCAGAGGGTCCCAATGGCAATCCCGATCCGGTCGCTTCGGCTGTGGACGTCCGCGAGACCTTCGCGCGCATGGCGATGAACGACGAAGAGACCGTCGCGCTCGTCGCCGGTGGGCATACGTTTGGCAAGTGTCACGGTGCTGGCGATGCGTCCCTGGTCGGACCCGAACCAGAGGCGGCCCCGCTCGAGGAGCAGAACCTCGGTTGGACGAGCAGCTACGGCAGTGGTAAAGCCGGCGATACGATCACCAGCGGTATTGAAGGGGCCTGGAAGCCCAACCCGATCAAGTGGGATATGGGCTACCTGAAAGTGCTGTTCAAGTATGACTGGGAGCTGGTCAAGAGCCCGGCCGGCGCGCATCAGTGGCTGGCCAAGGACGTGGACCCGGAGAACATGGTCGTGGACGCCCACGATCCATCGAAGCAGCACCGGCCGATGATGACCACGGCCGATCTGGCTTTGAAGTTCGACCCGGTCTATAAGCGGATCGCGAAGCACTATCTTGAAAACCCCGACGAATTCGAGGAGGCGTTTGCCAAGGCCTGGTTCAAGCTGACACACCGGGACATGGGCCCGCGCTCACGTTATCTCGGGGCAGAAGTACCACGGGAAGTCATGATCTGGCAGGATCCCGTTCCCGAGGTTGATCATGAACTGATCGGGTCGCGCGATATCGCCCACCTCAAGGTGCGGATCCTAGATTCCGGGCTGACGGTCTCTCAACTGGTCTCGACTGCGTGGGCGTCGGCAGCGACGTTCCGCGGTTCGGATAAGCGCGGCGGGGCCAACGGGGCCCGCATTCGCCTCGCGCCCCAGAAGAACTGGGAGGTCAACGAGCCGGCCGAACTTGCGAAGGTCCTGCGTGTGCTTGAGCAGGTCCAAAGGGAGTTCAACGATTTGCAGTCCGGGGATAAGCGGGTCTCGCTGGCCGACTTGATCATCCTGGGCGGATGCGCGGGCGTCGAGGCAGCGGCCAGAAAGGCCGGCTATGACATCACGGTTCCCTTCTCCCCCGGGCGTACCGACGCGACCCGGGAAATGACCGACGTGGAGTCGTTCGCCTACCTCGAGCCGACTGCCGACGGATTCCGCAACTATCTCCGCGACGGTCACATGCGACGCGCGGAAGCGCTGCTCGTGGATCGGGCGCAGCTGCTGGACTTGACCGCGCCCGAAATGACGGTGCTGGTCGGCGGCATGCGCGTCCTGGATGCGAACTATGAGAATTCCAGGCACGGGGTCTTCACCGACCGTCCCGAGACGTTGAGCAACGACTTCTTCGTGAATCTGCTCGACATGGGCACGCAGTGGCAGAAATCCGCGAGCGACGAAGGTGTCTACGAAGGGCGCGACCGCGCGACGGGCGAATTGAAGTGGACGGGCACGCGTGTCGATCTCATCTTCGGATCAAACTCGCAACTGCGCGCCATCGCAGAAGTCTATGCGTGCGCCGACGGGCAGCGCAAGTTTGTCCGCGACTTCGTCAACGCCTGGAACAAGGTAATGAACCTCGATCGGTTCGACCTCGTGGATCGATCTCCACAGGAAATGGTCCTGCGCCAAACTGGCGAAGCGGATCGTTGACGGCGTCAAGAAACAATCGAGGCGGCGGACCCGCGCGACCCTACGTGCCTTGGACCCGCAAGCATCGCGTGGATCGCGGCGGACCGCCGCCTCGCTGCATGCCTGGAGCACCGGCTCCGATAGCTCGCGACACACCGTGTTGCTGGTCTGTGTCGCTCCACCCCCGTCTCGGGTCGGCCCGCGGTGGGCCGCGTGGACGCGGTGCGGCGTGGCTCGGTGCGTGACTGCCGGATAGACTGTACCGTCATGGCGAAGGAATTCACCACGATCTTCATGAAGAACGTGACGTGCGTTGCCATTCTTGGTGCGGCGGTGCTGTGGGGCCCGGGCTGCCAGGTGGGCCCGGACTACACTGCGCCCGTTACGCCAACGCCCGAGCGTTGGGTAGTGGAACACCAGGACGAAGACCTCTCCGGAATCGGCGTCAGCTTCGACACGTTGGCCGACCTGCGTCACTGGTGGCTGCAGTTCGAGGATCCGACGCTCACGGCACTGATTCAAGAAGCACTGGACGCGAATCTCGATATTGTCCTGGCGGACGCACGCCTGCGCGAGACGATTGCGCTGCGGCGTGGCGCGCTGGCGGAGCTGTATCCGGCCTTGGGTATCGATGCCGACTACACGCATCGCCGCGCTGCCCGCAATGCGTCGGGCGATGACGATGACAGCGGCTTGAGCGGCTCGGTATCGCAGTCAGTTTCGAGCGACACCGGACTCGGCGCGCCAACCGCCAATCTCCGGCTCGGGAACACCTCGGCAACACTTCGGCTACCCGAGCCCGGCTCCGGCGACGTGCTGCCCGAGATTTCGGTCACACGCTCCCGCGCCTTCGGTGGCAGTGACGGCTTCCAGCGCGACCGCAATGCGTATTCGGCCCTGCTTGGGGCGACGTGGGAGATCGATATCTGGGGTGGCATCCGGCGAGGCGTGGAAGCCGCCGACGCAGAGATCGGTGCCAGCCTGGAAGATCGCCGGGCGGTGATGGTATCGGTATCAGCGGAAGTAGCTCGCAACTATGTTCTGCTCCGGGGGCTGCAACGCCTCATCGACGTGACGAAGAGCAACATCGCCATTCAGCGCGAAACACTGAGCAGCATTCAAGCGCGCTTTGCCGCCAGCCTGGCGACCGGAACCGACGTCCTGCAGGCCGAGATTCAGCTCCGCCGGACGGAGTCCGAACTGCCGGTACTCGAAGCCGGCGTGAAGGAAGCGATATTCCGACTGAGCGTACTGCTGGGCCAGCCGCCCGGGTATCTGCTGGAGCGTCTGATCGAAGGCACCCCGTTGCCGGCCCACCCGGAGTCGCTGGCGGTCGGGTTGCCGAGTGATCTTCTCCGACGGCGGCCCGACGTGCGCGCGGCGGAGCGTCGGCTTGCCGCCGAAACTGCCCGCATCGGCGTGGAGGTGGCCGAGCTGTTTCCACGGGTATCGCTGGTTGGGACGTTCGGCCTTCAGTCGGCCGACGCGGACGATCTTGTGGACGCGGACAGCCTGACGTGGTCGTTCGGGCCGGCGGTGCGGTGGCGGCTGCTGGAGTTCGGCCGCGTCGTTTCTAATATCAACGTGCAGCAGGAGCAGCAGCGCCAGGCGCTCGCACTCTATCACCGATCGGTACTCAGTGCGTTCGAGCAGGTCGAGACCAGCCTCGCCAACTATGCTGCACAACGTCGCCGGACGGAGACGCTGACCCGGGCAAACGCGGTCAACGAGCGTGCTTTCGAAATGGCCAAGAGTGAGTATGCCGTAGGTATGATCAGCTTCCTGTCGGTGTTGGATACACAGCGGTCGCTCTTCTCGACACAGACAGACCTGATTCGCACGCAGCAACTCGCGCTGGCGGAACTGGTCAACGTGTATGAGTCGCTGGGTGGCGGCTGGCCGGCGGGCACGGAGCGCGACGAGGATCAAGAACCTTCATGATGCGAACACTTCTGCGTTGGGTACTGATGGGGCTGCTTCCGATCATCGTGTTGGGAGGCACGGCCTGGGTGGTGTGGACACTGTACCTTACCCGCCCAACCGTGGTGCGCGAAAACGTCCAGCCGCCGCCACCGGTCGTCACGGTCAGTGACCTGAAACCGGCGGATCATCCGATTCGAATCGAGGCGTACGGCACGGTCGTACCGGCGCGCCGGGTATTGCTGCGCACCCAGGTCAGCGGCCGGATCATCGACCATCCCCCAGCCCTCTCGCCCGGTGGCGTTCTCGCGGAAGGCGTCGAGGTGATTCGCATCGACCCGGCCGATTACGAGCTGCGTGTCAAACAGGAGGAGGTCGCGCTGGCGTCGGCGAAGGCGGCATTCGAGCTCGAACAGGGCCAGCAAGTCGTCGCGGCCAAGGAGTGGGCCTTGCTCAAGGATGAGATCGAGGCGCCGCAGGAGATGGAGGATTTCGCCTTGCGCCGCCCGCAGAAGCGCCAGGCGCAAGCCGCGGTCGACGCTGCGGAAAACCGGCTGGCGCTGGCGCGGCTGGACCTCGAGCGAACGGTCGTGCACGCGCCGTTCAACGCGCTGGTCCTGGATGAGTCGGTGGAAATCGGCCAATTGATCTCGCCGCAGGACGAGGCGGCGGAGCTCATCGGCACGGACGAATTCTGGGTGCGCGTGGCCGTGCCCTACGATGTGCTCGCCCGGATCCGCTTTCCGCAGCCCCCGGATGACGTCGGCTCGACGGCCAAGGTGTTCATTGAGGAGAAGCGCGCGCAGCCCCGACCGCGGCAGGCACACGTCTTGCGGCTGTTGGGCGACCTGTCCGAGCGCGGACGCATGGCGCGCATCCTGATCAGCATCGACGATCCGCTATGCCTCTCGGACGATCATCCGCCCGACGACACGCCGGTGCTGCTGAACAGTTACGTACGTGTCGTGATTGACGCCGGCGTTCTGAAGGATGTCGTGGAAATCCCACGGGCAGCCCTGCGCGAGAATGCGCAGGTCTGGCTGCGCGATGCCGAGGGCCGGCTGCGGATCCGTGACGTCAATATTCGCTGGCGTCAATCGGAAAGTGTGTTGATCACGAACGAGTTTGCCGACGATGAGCGGTTGATTACGAGTCGGCTGGCAGTCGTCGTGCCAGGAATGCAGACACGGGTCGGATCGCTGCCCGGTGAGTCAGTCGCCGTTCGTGAGGATCAGGTGCCACCGCCGGCCGCAACGCCGGAGGCCCCAGGCACGGAAGCCCGGCGGAGTGAGCGCCCATGACGCCTGCAGCGCGGACACGGCCACGCCGCGAGGGGCTGCTGGGGTGGATGGCGCGCAATCATGTAGCCGCCAACACGCTGATGCTCATTCTCGTCGGCGGCGGTTTAGCGGCCGGTCTGATGATTCGCCAGGAGGTATTCCCTTCCTATCAGATCGACATGGCCCGGTTTCATATGTCCTACCCGGGTGCCAGTCCGGAAGAAGTGGAACAAGGCATCATCCTCGCCGTCGAGGAGCAGGTGCGCGGCCTGGAAGTCGTCAAGCGCATCGAAGCCGTCGCCCAGGAAGGGTCCGCCGCGGTGTCAATGGAGCTGACCGAAGGCGCCGACGCCAATCGCGCTCTTCAGGACATCAAGAATGCCATTGACCGCGTCAGCTCGTTCCCCGAGGAGGCCGAGAACTACACGCTGGAGCTCGCCCTGCGCCGCCGCAACGTCATCCAGATCACGATCGCCGGCGACGTCAGCGAACGTACGCTCTACCAGTTCGTGCAGAGCGCCCGTGAAGAACTGCTCGCCCGTCCGGAGATCACGCAGGTCGAAATCGAAGGTGCCCGGCGCCCCGAAATCAGCATCGAGATTCCACAGGAGACACTACGTTCGCTTGGTCTTACGCTCGGCGAGGTTGCGCAGACCATCCGGCGCTCGGCGGTGGACGTTCCCGCCGGCGGCATCCGTACGGACGCCGGTGAAGTGTTATTGCGCACGACCGAGCGCCGCATGTTTGCGAGTGAGTTTGCGGACATTCCGATCCTGAGCCTGAACACGGGGGCGAAGGTGCGCCTGGGTGACATTGCCACGATCCGTGACGGCTTCGAGATTGCCGAATCGGAACGCTTCTTCAATGGCCAGCGGGCGATGGATCTCGACGTCTACCAGGTGGGCGACGAGCGCCCCCTGGAAATCGCCCGGGCGGTGCGCGAATTCGTGGCCGATTTGCAGCAGCGCCTCCCGGACAACATGACGGTGGCCACAACACGCGATCGATCGATTGCCTATCGCGACCGCATGACGCTGCTCCTGAAGAACGGGGGTCTCGGACTGATGCTGGTACTGGTCGTGCTCGGGCTGTTCCTCAACCCGCGGCTGGCATTTTGGGTCGCCCTGGGCATTCCGATCTCGATCACCGGGTCGCTGCTGCTGCTGCCTGCGCTGGACGCCAGCATCAACATGGTCTCGCTGTTCGCATTCATCGTTACGCTCGGCATCGTCGTCGATGACGCTGTCATCGTCGGCGAGAACGTGTGGCACAAGATCGAGCAAGGGATGCCGCGCATCGAAGCCGCCATCGTCGGCGTGCGCGAAATGGCCGTGCCCGTCTTCTTCGCCGTCATCACGAATATCATCGCGTTCATGCCGCTGCTGTTCGTGCCCGGCTCGACCGGACGATTTTTCGGCGTGCTGCCCGCAGTGGTCATCGCCGTGTTTGTGGTCTCCTTCGTCGAATGTCTGTTCATCCTCCCCGCGCACCTGGGACACGGCCGGCAGCTTGCCGACGCGCAGCCGCGCGGCATCCTCGGTCTCCTGCGACGTACGCAACAGCGTTTTTCTAACGGCTTCGAGTGGTTTACCGAGCGTGTCTACGTCCCCCTCCTCCGGCAGTGCCTCGGTCATCGCTATCTGACGGCCGCGGTCTTCGTGGCCGGCCTGGCCGTCATCTGGGCGTGGTATGACAGCGGCCGGCTCGAGTTCAACTTCATGCCGCAGATCGCCGGCGACCGGGTGGACTGTGAGATTCTGCTGCCGTACGGTGCCGCGTTTGAAGATGCGCAGCGCATCGCGCGGCACGTCGAAGCAGCCGGCCTGCGGGCCGTCGAGCAGGCCGGCGGGCCCGAGATCCTGGACGGCATTGCCCGTTATGTGGGCCGCTGGGATTCGAATTCCGTCGACGTCAACATCTCGCTGGTGCCGCAATCGCAACGCGAGATCACCGCAGCCGAATTCACCGAAATCTGGCGCGAGGAGATTGGCGCGCTTGCCGGTCTCGAGTCCATGCTATTCGAATTCGCGGTCGGGCCGGGCTCACAACGGCTGACCGTCGAATTGGCGCACCCACAGGTCAAGATACTCGAAGAAGCCGCCGCCCGCCTCGCGGACCAGCTCGGCACCTACGCCGGCATCACGGAAATCGATGACGGCTTTGCCGCCGGCAAACCACAATTCGACTTCACCTTGCAGCCGGCGGCCCAGAGTTTGGGGTTGACCCCGGACAACGTGGGCCGTCAGGTTCGACACGCATTCTTCGGCGCCGAGGCCCTTCGCCAGCAGCGCGGCCGGGATGAGATTCGCGTGATGGTCCGCCTGCCCCGCAGCGACACCAAATCCCTGCATGCGCTCGAGCAACTCATGATCCGCGCTCCGGACGGTTCAGAGTTGCCACTACCGCAAGCCGTACACATGGACACCGGCCGGGCCTTCACCGAGATCAACCGCGTGAACGGTCGCCGCGTCGTGAATGTCTCGGGCGAAGTGATCCCGGAAGTCGCCAATGCGGAGAAGATCCAGACCGATCTGGCGGCCCAGTTCCTGCCGGCGCTGGCAGCCCAGTATCCCGGCTTGCGCTACGGGTTTGAGGGGCGACAGCGCGAACGTACCGAATCGTTGCAGGCCCTCTTCTACGGCCTATGCTTCGCGATGCTGGCGATCTTCTGCCTGCTAGCCGTGCTGTTCCGCAGCTATATCCAGGGGCTGGTCGTCATCCTCTGCGTGCCATTCGGCACGGCCGGTGCGCTCGTCGGGCACGTCATCATGGGCTATGACCTCAGTGTGATCAGCATCTTCGGCCTGATTGCGGTATGCGGTGTCGTCGTGAATGGTGCGCTCGTCCTGACGGTGACCATGAACCAGCGCCGTAGCGAAGGCGCGACATGGAACGACGCGGTCGAATACGCCGCCCGCCGCCGCCTGCGGCCGATCATCCTGACATCGCTGACGACGTTCATCGGCCTCGCCCCGATGATCTTTGAAACATCGGTGCAGGCCCGCTTTCTCGTGCCGATGGCCATCTCGCTCGGATATGGCATCCTGCTTTCGACAGCCGTCGTGCTCCTGTTCACACCGACCATCCACCGCATCACCCAGGATCTCAGCGCGGCCATCATGCGCGGCGTAGCCTTGGTGCGTCAGCCGGCCTGAGGCAGCGGCACCACCTTGGCCATCCGACTCGGTCGGGCGCCGCCGCCGCGCACGGTTCTTCCAGCGGGTGCAAGCACGACCCGGCTGCCCGGGCAACTGCTTGGTCCCCCCCGGGCAACTTCAACCGAAGAGCACATCGCGCATGGTGTACAGGCCAGGCGAGCGACCGCGCAGCCACAACGCTGCTCGAAGGGCACCGGTCGCGAACGTCTCACGCGAAAACGCCCGATGACGCAACGTGAGCGCCTCCGCATCGCATGAGAAATGCACCTCGTGCTCGCCAACGATGGATCCCATCCGTAAGGCATGCACACCAATCTGCCGCGCGTCGCGCGGGCCGCAGTGACCCGCGCGGCCGTGGACCGCAGCATCCTGTGGGTCGAGTCCGCGGCCTTCGCACACCGCCTCGAGCAGGGCACGGGCAGTACCGCTGGGGGCATCGATCTTGCGGCGATGATGGGCCTCGAGGATTTCGATATCCCAGGCCTCGTCGAGCTTGCGGGCCAGATCCTCGACGAGCGCCAGCATCAGGTTCACGCCGACGCTCATGTTGGGCGCCCAGACGATCGGGATGGACTCTGACGCCTGGCGCAAGGCAGACCAATCGGCATCGCTCAGCCCTGTCGTACCACTGATCAGCGCGACCCCCCTGTCGCCGCACCAGGTCGCCCATTCGCCCGGACCGTCCGGCAACGTGAATTCAATCAGGGCATCACAGTCAACGTCAAGATTGGCCTCGACTGGAACGCCCACATCGCCGATGCCCGCCATGCCACCAGCGTCAGCGCCCAACTGCTGATCCTCCGTCGCTGTGGCGGCACCAACGAGTTCAAAACGCGGGTCGGCATGGATCAGGCGCATCAACGTCTGACCCATGCGGCCGGTGCAGCCGGCAATGGCGAGGCGCAGCGGATCCATGGCGAAGCCCTCTTTGCCAACAGGAGTTTTCAAAAGCGACGGGCGGCCGCACCGGCAAAGTCGTAGCCGCCGCCAGCCTTCATGTACTCATCGCCGATCTGCTTGATGCGACGGATCAATCCGTCGGCCGCGTCGGGCGTCTGAAATGCATCGGTAGCGATCAGAAGCCAATCGCCGCGCCCCTCCCGCACTACGGCCTCCACGCCGTTCTCCGCCAGGAACTCAGCGGCCCTATTCGCGTGCGAGCGTTTGCTGCCGGGGAAGTATTGCACGACCACGTAGTGATAGCCGGGCACGAAGCTGAAACGTGGTCCGGGTTCGGGTTCGGGCGGCGGCGGCGTGCGGGCGCCTTCATCGCGCTCGGGCGAACCGATCGGCGTAGCCACATCCCGTCGTCGCGCGCGGTGTTCGGGCCGGACGTCGGGCGCTTCTACCGGCGGCGGCCCTGCGGGAGCACCCTCCGTCAGCAGATCCGAGACGCCGTCCTCAGTCGGCGTTACCGGCTGTGCACTGCGAACGCCTGCCTGGAAGGTCGCGACCAGGACGACGATGACGAGCAGGGCCAGGACAATCAACTGCGGCGTACCGAGCGTCAGGTACAGGCGGCCACCCTCCATGCGAAATGCCTGCGGGGCACCGCCGGTGGAAGGTGCAGGTGTCGGCCGTGGCGCCGGCCGCGCAGGTGCCTTGTGCTCAACGCGTGGTGGCGGCGACGGTGCCTCCTCAGCAGGTGTCGGTTGACTGGGCTGCACCGGCGTCCGTTTGCGCGGACGCTGGCTGCGGGCAACGACCTCGAAGAGCACCGGGCGGTTCTTGCGTGGTGGCACGAGCGGCCTCCGAAACGGGTAGCACGTCGACTATCAGACCAGCCAGCGTGATGCGCACTGGCGATTTTAGGTTTCTGGCCGTCCACGACAACCGCTTTTCGCCGCTTCGCACCGCCACACCACCTGCCAGCACAGGCACGGGTCCTTGCGGATTCGTCCGAAGTGGGCCTAAATACACGCGGCGCGGGAAGCAGGTGCCGTGCGACTTATTAACCTCGGAGAAGATCATGAAAATCGGGATTGTCACGTTTACGGACGGGCGCGCGCGGGTGGCCAAGTCGACCGAGAAGGACTGCCGCATGTTCCAGGAGCGGCTGGCATCCTACTTCAAGCGGAAGAAGCACCAGGTCGTTGCAGCCAAGAAGATCGTATGGAACTGGGAAACGGCCCAGAAAGAAGCCAAGCGGATCGCGCTGGCCTATCCCGACGTCGTCGTGTTCAACTTCTGCGTGTGGTCCTTCCCCGACCTGACCGCGCAAGTCGCGAATCTCATCCCGGAAGTGCCCATCCTCCAGGTAGGCAACATTCTGCCCGCGCACCCGGGCTGGGTGGCCTTTTTCGCCTCCGCCGGCACGCTCGACGAGATCGGTCGGCCGTTCGGACGCGTGCTGGGCGATATCCGCAAGCGCGACGTGCAGCAGCAGGTCGAGCGATTTCTGGACCTGCACGATCCCGATGAGCGGGCGCGTGGTGAACGCGCCGCGGCGATGCTGCATGGGCAACGCTATGGCGAATTCGATGGCCCGAGCATGGGCATGTACACGGGTCACATTGATCCGTCACAGTGGATGGAACAGTTCGGTGTGCACGTCTATCATCGCGGCCAGCTTCACTTGTGGCAGCTCGCCCAGAAGATCGGCGATGACCGCGTGCAAACCGGTCTCGACTGGATCGAAAAGCACGCCGCGAAGATTCATTACGACGGCAAGAAGCTCACGCCGGGCCTCGACGGTACGCTCGCGCGCCAACTGCGGATGTACCTGGCGATGAAGGACTTCTGCAAGCTCGAAGGCATCGACTTCTGCGGCCTGACGGGTCAGCTCGACATGACCGAATGGGCCGACCTCTGCATCGCAGACGTACAGGAAGCGCTGCTCAACGACATCGCAGACTGGGAGGATACCCAGAAGAAACCCATCATCTGCGCCACCGAATGCGATAGTAACGGCGCCCTGACGATGCAGATCATGCATCATCTCAGCGGCACGCCGGCATTGTTCGCGGACCTGCGGCACTACTTCGAAAAGGAAGACATCTACGACCTGGTCAACAGTGGTCAACACGCACCCTGGTTCGCCAAACGCGCATCAAACTTCAAGACCAACTGGAAAGAGTGCCACCTGCGACCCGCTTCCGAGTTCTACTTCCGCGGCGGCGGGGCAAGCGTACAGTTCTACGCTGCCCCCGCGAAGAAGGTGACGTTTGGTCGCATTTGCCGGCGTAGCGGGCGCTTCGTGATGTTCATCTTCACCGGCTCGTTCGAGCGGCTACCGCGCGCGCGTGAGGAGAAACTGGCCAAGCAGACCACCTACGAATGGCCCCACGCATACGCCCGCTTCGACATGCCACTCGCGGTGTTGCGGGACAACTACAGCAGCAATCACATCCACGCGATTATCGGCGACCACGTGGCCGCACTCGTGGCAGCGTGTGAATTCCTCGGAATCGAGCCGATCGTGCTGTCGTAGCTATGGATCACGCGCGGGTCGAACCTCCGCGCCGGAAGACATCAACAACGCTTCAAAAAGAGGAACGCCGGGGCTTGCTGCCGCCGGCGTCCTCTTATGGAAAATGGCCGGTTCGACCCGGACGTCTCGCTGACCGGACTAAATGCCCATTACGATCCCCGGCGGGCATGTTCACCCCGCTACATGGCACCACCGATCGCGGACGATCAACAGTCAGCCGATCCGACCAAACGCCATATTGTCGGCGCACCCGTCCCCACACCGCGGGCGCAACCCTTACTGCCTCCCCGCTCTCGCGCTCTCTCACTGCCACGATCTAAATGATCGTCGTTTCAGGCACGAATGCTTCATTGCGTCGTGCTGATATGCGTTACGACGCCTCCGCTCCAATTACCAAGTATTCCCCCAAAACCCGGACAGTCAAATGATCCTCGTAATTGTGGATAACTGAATGCGAATTAAGCTCGGGCACCTTCTGGCAGTCATGGATTTGCAGGTTTATCAGGCCCTTCGTTATTCGCGCTGTTTCGGGCCTGAAGCGCCGCCGCAATTTCCGCGTGACGCGGCTCGGGTTGCGCGAGCCGGGAGAGCGGAATGCGAATCGCCGCGGCACTCTCTCGGCTGAACAGCAGGTGAGCGTACAGCCAGGTCTGCTCCATACGAACCACGGCTTCAAGACCACTCGGCGAGGATGCGAGCTGCGCAGAGAGCCATTTCGCCACCTCTGCCGCGAGTTTTCGCTCGGGCACGATTGGGCCCTCCGCGAGGTGGCCGTTGCGAAACACAAACGGCCGCCAGGCCTTACGTCGCGTCACGGGAAGCAACATCAGTTCGTTCATGTCGTCGGCGCGACGGACGTGCGGCAACCATTCCTGCTGCCAGCGATTCGCAAAGGCAAGCTGCTGCTTGAGTTGGCCGGCCTGCTCAAACGCCTGCTCACGGGCGGCCTGCTGCATGCGGGCCGTAGCTGCCGAAATCCACGATGCGACGCCACCAGTCGCAAACTGCCAAGCCTTCTGCGACCGCTCACGGTATGCGTCCAACGGCGCCGAGCCATCGCACGGCGCATCGCACCGGCCCATCTCGGCATACGCACAGCGTGCGCCGTGGGGTGTCTTGCGAACCTGCTCCGGATACCGACACAGATCAAACAAATCCCACAGCCCTTCCAAGGCCATCTGGCACGACTTGTGCGACGGCCACGGGCCGACGAACTCGCCGGACAGGCACCAGACGCGTTCCGTCACCCGCAGTTCCGGAATCGGCTGCAGCCAGTCTACGTGCAGGAAATGTGCCGGCCGAAACGAGATGAGCCGACGATACTCGCGCGGATACAACGCGCGGGCCAGACGATAGTACCACCAGCGGCTCTCAAACGGCGTGCCGGTCGGACGATACCGCACCGTCCGCGCAATCGCAGCGATGTCCGCCTTGCCCTGTTCCGCGCGCGTCTCGTCCGTCAGCCGACCGGTCAGCAAGCGCCGCAGCGCCTGCGTGGTAGCCAGTTGAATCGGCTGGGACTCTGCGTTCAACAGGAGATATACGGCGGGACTACCCGGAAGTGGTTTCAGATCCTCGCGCGTCGGTCGGCCAGTCCAATCATGGCGTTCCGGCAGTGCGTCAGTCAGGAAATCATCAAGCGGCGGACCGGCACACATACCCTGCTCACGCTTGGACCAGGTTTACGGTCCCCGATCGCAATCTCACACCGGCATCCCCGTTATGCGGCCCTCGAAAACGAGGTTCTCATCTACGAATCCCTGGGTGTCGCAGATTAGTCGACGCGGCTTGGCCTGAACCGCTTTCGCCACCATCACTAACCGCGCAGGAGGGGAGATCGCTCCACGGAATTTAACTGCATCCACACCCGTGAATCCGAGGAATACGTCATTCTCGAAAATCCGGTGATACGCAAAACTGGCCAGTTGGGCGGCCGCCTCAATCATCAGTACGCCGGGAAAAAGCGGCCGCCCCGGAATGTGTCCCCGCGTCCAGAAAGCATCCTCACGCACATCATGGAATCCGGCACAAATCCGCTCATCCGGGTCGAATAGCGCGATTCCATCGAGCAGCATGAACTCATGCCGATGCGGGTTCACCTGCTCGATTTCTACACGTTCCGCCACCAGGTTCGAGAAATCCAGCCTGGACGGATCGAGGATGGGCGAAGGCGGCATAGAGTCCTGCCTGCAAAGCGCTCCGGCGAGAGAAACTACTCGGGCTGCGGGGGCTGGTCGTCATCCGAACGGAGATCGAGAATCTTCTTACGGACCTCCTGGGCCGTATTCTTGATATCCTGCATGGTCTTCCGCACACGCGTTCCGGCGGCCTTGTTGCCCCCGACGGCCTTGTAAACGTCGTCTGCGGCCTCTTCGACAAGCTGCTTGAGCTTTTGATACTCCTCCATGATCGTCTCCGTGCTCGGGTCGATTTCGGGCGGATCAAGCGGGTATGCCCGCCGCCGCGCCAAACGCGTCGGGTGTCAAACCGCATTCCAGCGGGAAAAGGGCAGCCGCGCCGGCTGCCCACGAAATGAGGTTCTAGCCGCCTCTGGAGCGGTTTTCAAGGGGTCGAAAAGGCAGGACGCCCGATAACAGCAGACTTCCCCCGGCAGGCGCCCGATTGCGGAACCGCGCACGCAACTTCAATCAATCTCCCAGCAAGACCAGGAAGGGCGCAATGTCATCGTAGGTCACAGCACCGTCACCATCGCAATCCGCACGCAGCCACGTGCAGTTCGGATAGTCTGCCAAGTACTCCTCTTCGCCGGCCAGCGCTTTGACGAATGGCACGATATCGTCGTACGAGACCACGTAATCACAGTTCATGTCACCCAGTGGCGGCAGCGGACGTACGCCCGCCGCGTCCACCAGCCAGCCTGCCAGCCCTTTTGTGATCTGGTAGGCGTACTCGTAGTCGATGTAGTCAGGCGTATCCACGGAGTCGAGCGGGGTGTGATAGTACGGGTTCTGGAAAATCTCGCTCTCGGAGACCAGCACCGCTTCTACGCCGGCGAATGTGAACGGCATATGATCGCTATTGGCGTGGCTGGGGCCCTTGAGCAAGCTGACACCTGAATATTCGCTAAACGCATCCGCCACGGCGTCCTTGAGCGAGTCAGCGTTCAGGCCGCCGACGCGCGCCACCGGCCACGGTGACACGTTATAGGCGATCATGTCGACGGAGAGCATCGCGGCCACGTCGGACGCGCCAAAATGGTCGACGTAGGCATAGCTGCCCTCTAACCCCTGCTCTTCTCGATCGAAAGCAATCAACTGGATCGTCGCGTCCGACCTGCCTAAGCCAATGATGCGTGCAATCTCGAGCAACGCAGCCACGCCGCTGGCATTGTCGTCGGCACCCGGGTTGCTGACCGAATCGTAGTGCGCCCCGATGATGAAGAGGTCGCCGGCACGGGTCTCACCCTCCTTCTCGGCGATCACGTTGTAGTACGTGTCGTCATACCACTCGAAGGGATGTAGCGACACGTCGAACCCGTATTGCTCAAACAACATTGCAATGTTGTCGCGCGCCAGGTCGTGCTCGGGACCGAAACCGCGATCATCACCGTCATGCGTGTACAACATGTTCTGATGAACATCAACATAGCTGTCGAAATCGACCTGATCGACAACGAAATTTCCCGCCTGCGTGGCCTGGGCCTGCACCATGGGCAGCGTGCCAAGCACCAAGAAGAGCGAAAGCGCTGACAATCGGCTTAGGTTGTGCGTTGTATGAAACATGGAGTGCACTCCTTACCCGCCGCCACGGGAAGATGATGGGCTCCGGCCCAGGGCGGAGAAAAGACGGGCCACAGCCGATGAACACGGACCGCCGGAGTGAATCCGCACGCCGGCCCCACCCAACACGCGCAGACCAAGGAAGTATTGCCTGATCGCCGCGTATGATTCCGTCGCTTCCGGTCAGATCATGTGGCGCGGCGCATGGGGCCGGGTTTCGGCAACCTACTGAATTGCGACCGTCCGTCCGTCAGGTCATCGCGCGCACGCTATAATTGCCGGCAGCATGCCCAGTAAGGATGAAAACCGCCTCCGCCGCCTCCGGGCGCGCATTGCCGAGTTTCCGAAGGTCCCCGGCGTATATCTGATGAAGAGTGGGGAAGGAGTCGTACTGTACGTCGGCAAGGCCACCGACCTGCGTTCACGCGTTTCCAGCTATTTCCAGGACTCGGCCGCTCTGCTGGCCACGCGCGGGCCGCGGATCGCCAACATGATCACCCAGGTCGAGGAGATCGACTACCTCGAATGTGAGACTGAAGTCGACGCCTTGCTCAAAGAAAACCGGCTGATCAAGGACATCCAGCCGCCTTACAACGAGCGTCAAAAAGACGATAAGACCTTCCCTTACATCGAAATCACGACCTCGGACGACTTCCCGGGCGTCTACGTCACACGCAAGCCCCGCGTGCGCGGCTCCAAGCTGTATGGTCCCTTCCTCAACCCCGCGGGAATTCGTGATGCGATCACGGCGTTGCAGAAGGTCTTCAAATTCCGCACGTGCGACCTCGAGATTCGGGCCGACGACGACAAACGTCGGTTTTTCCGACCCTGTCTGCTGCACGCCATCAACCAGTGCACGGCACCCTGCGCAGCCCGAATCGGCAAGGAGGACTACGCCGCAGACATCAAACGCCTACGCAAGGTCCTTGAATCGAAGCGCAGCGCCCTGCTCCGCCAGTTGCAGCGCGAGATGCAGCAGGCCGCAGAATCGCGCCACTACGAGCAGGCCGCCGTACTGCGCGACCGACTGCATGCGATCGAGTCTCTCTCACTGAAGGGCAAGCTCGATGAGGATGTGCAGCCCGAGGTCTTCTTCGTCGACCCGGCCGCCGGATTGGAGAAGTTGCAGCAGGTTCTGGAATTGCCAAAACGGCCCCGTATTATCGAGGGCATCGACATCGCCACACTTCAGGGCGAGTCGTCGGTCGGGTCATTGGTGTGCTTCATTGATGGACGCCCCTTCAAGAGCGGCTACCGCCGGTACCGTATCAGAACCATCGAAGGCATCGACGACTACGCGATGATCCGCGAGGTCATCGCTCGCCGTTACCGCTACGCCGCCATCGCCGAAGAGCTATACCCCGACATCATCCTCATCGATGGCGGTCTGGGGCAGCTACACGCGGCGCTGGAGGCGTTCGAACGCATGCGACAAGGTATCGAGCGAGACGGCAGTGAAGGTGTCAAACCCGCGATGGTCGTCTCCCTCGCCAAGCGCGAAGAACTGATCTACATGCAGGCCCGCCACAAGCCCATCAAGCTCGGCCGGAACAACGAGGCCCTGCGGCTTTTGCAGCAGGTACGCGACGAGGCACACCGCTTCGGCCAGCACTATCACCACATCCTGCGCCGCAAGCGAACATTCGAAGAGGACCTCGCCGCCGGCCGTCGACCACCCGTGAAACGTCCAGACCGCGCAGCGCAGGATCGCAAGAAGCGTGCCCGGCGCGGTGAATTGACGGTCGATGAGGACACTTCGCAACTCCCTCCCGAAGACGATTAAACGCCGCGGCGACCGCGCTATCAGACGATTTGCCCTATCGGACGGGTAACCGAATCGGGGTGGAAATTCGGCCCGACCCACGCGAGAAACTCCGATCACCGTCCCTATCCAGCGTGATTATCGGTTTATTACCTTGTTTATAACGAAAGTTTGATTTCAACAGGTTATGTGGGTATATTATCGGTAGGTAGGGTCACGTGTTGCGGGCGTATCACATCACCGGAGCAGGTTCGCAACCACTTTGGGCTTGAAACACACGTGGCGTTGCCAACTGTCGCCGGCGAGTGAGGACGCTGGCAACGGAGATGAAGCGTTTCCATCACCTGTTCCTTTCGATGCTCGTCCGCATGAAACGCATGGTGCCGGGTCACTTGTCCTGAGTCGCGCGGCGTGACATGTCCGCGGTTTCAACGGCTCAGCCAGACAATGATCGGCGGGTGAGCTTCGAGGCCCTCGAAAGGAGAATGACGATGAAGAGGCTTGTATGTACTTGCGCCGTGTTGGCGTGCGCCCTTGGTGTTGCGCAGGCTGACACGGAATGGGCAACGCTATCCGCGGGGGATCAGGTTACTGATGTTGTAACGAACAGGGGAGCAGCAAACGATGGGACACGCTACTTCGCGTGCCCCCCGGGGACAATCTGGGGGCAGGAGAGTCACGAGTGCACAGATGATTGGTCGGCGGCCACGAGCGCCGTTGCCGACTGGGGCGTTCCGGGCGGCGTCGATTACATTGTCTACGAGAACTTCTCCTACGGCATGGGTGAAACCTGCGACGTACATTGGTGGGGACTCTGCCTGCGTTACGACAACGGCTGGTATCTGTGCGATCCGCCCGCCGACTGGCTGTTCGAGATTACCTTCTACTATGACGACGGCACCGGCATGCCGGACACGCAGAATCCGGCCTGCTCCTACGTCGTCAACCCCACCATCACCGTTGTTGATCCGGAGTGCAGCGGCGCATACATCCTCTATCAGTTCGACGCCGACCTCGACCCGTGCTGCCCGCTGAACAACGGCTGGATCTCGATTCAGAGCCTGCCGAACGCCAACGATTGCGGCTTCCTCTGGATGAGCTCCGATCAGGGTGACATGGATTCGCTACAGGAAGACCGGATCAATGGCGACCCCCCGGCTTCGACCGGCTACGATCGTGGCGTGTGCCTGACGGGCGAGCTCGGACAGTCGATGTTCGGCGCTACGCAGTTCGGCGGCATGTTCGAGGGCTGGGGCAACGGCTACAACGGGGAGTGGTACTTCTATCCGAATTTCGGATGGTGGAACATGTGGTGGCCCAACGAGTTTGACCTCGACCGCCGAAAAGCGGTTCACCTCGAATTCGACGTGAACGTGCAGGATGCAGGCTTCCTGATTGTGGTCGTGAATTGGGCCACGCCCGAGTGGGAGGCCTTGGGACTGGATCGTCCGCCCTTGCCGGAGGACGTACCCGATCCGGAAACGGAAGAGCTCTACATCGGACGTCACGAAGTCGCGTTCTACGGGCCCGGCCAGGAATACGCAGTCATCGACCTGTTGCTCGACTACTGTCCGTCCTGGATCTCGATCGACATCATGGGGGAGGAGTACTTCATCGAAGGCTGGCTTGACCACCAGTGCATCGAGTGGGGCCCTGACGACTTCTTCTACGTGGATGTCGACATGGGTGGCTTCGCCGAAGGTGGCGGCAGCGGCTACAACTTCGGTGAGTGGTACTATTACGACCAGACGAACTGGTGGAACATCTGGTTCGAGAACGAGTTCGACCTGTTCCGCGTCAAGGAGATCGACACGCACATGATGCTGGAGGTCGACCCCGGCGGGTACGCCCTCATCGCGCTGAACTGGGCCATGCCCGAATGGACCGCACTCGGCATGAACCGCCCACCCCTGCCTGAAGATTTCTGGCAGGATCCCTCGCTGGAGGATGTGTACATCGCGCGGGAGCCGTTCTTCGAAATCTCCGAACCCGGCACCTACCCCATCGACTGGCTCTTCCAGATCCCCTTCTGCCCGGAGTGGATCTCCATGGACGTGCAGGGCTATGGGTTCCGCATCCTCGACGGCACGATCCGCCACGAGTGCCGCTGCATCGTCGATTGCCAGGAAGGCTCGATCCCCGAAGGCGAGCCGCCGATCGGCGATGAGTACGTCGACATGTACAATGGCGGCTGCAATAGCGACCCCACCATCTTCCAGCCCATCGCCTGCGGCGACGTGATTTGTGGCGAATCCGCCACGTATCTGTTCGAGGGTCAAAACTACCGCGACACCGATTGGTATGAGCTCGTACTGAATGAGCCGATGATCATCACGTGGAAGGCGATCGCCGAATTCCCCCTGCAAATCGTGATCATCGATGCCAGCACCGGCTGCGATCCGATCACCGTCGTGGATATCACGACCGCGCCACCTTGCGAGATGGCCGCTCTCACGAGCGAATGCCTGCCACCGGGCGTCTACTGGCTGTGGGCCGGCCCCAACGTGTTCCAGGGCGTCCCACCCGGATCCAACTACGTCGCCCAGGTAACGTGCCATCCGTGCGCCGCGGACGTCAATACCGGCTTCTTCGGCGGCTGGATGAACAACTACATGGGCATGTTCCCCGCGGGGCTCAATGATGGCTACATCGACCCCGACATGGAGCGCGGCCCGTGGTTCTACTACGAGGACGATTATCCAACCCTCTGGTGGAACGCCTGGTGGCCGAATCCGTACAACCTCGACTGGCTGAAGGACGTCCGCCTGACCTTTGACCTGATGACCTGGAATGACGGCTGGGCCATGGTCACCGTCAACTGGTCGAACGAAAACTGGATGGAGCCCGAGTTCCCGCCGCTACCCGAGTTCGAGGACTTCGTCGATCGGGCTGAGCCCGAGGTCTTCTACGTCGACGGCACGGGCTATCAATTCCTGCACGAGATCCCCTTCTGCCCGGCCTGGGTCTCGGTCGACGTCTGGGGCAGCCGGTTCTTCATCGAGGGTCAGATCGAGCACATCTGTCACGCCCATCCGTCACCCGGCGACATGGATTGTGACGGCGATGTGGACTTCGATGACATCGGCCCCTTTGTCCTGGCGATTCAGAGCCAGGCCGCATACGAGTCCGTCTACTGGTGGTGCGATTGGATGAACGCCGACTGCGACGGCGACGGTGATGTCGACTTTGACGACATCAACCCCTTCGTCGGCCTGATCGGTTCGTAACCTCGACTTCGTCGAGGCAGGTTTCCGCGATCTCCATGGCAGACCGGTGCTCAGGCGCCGGTCTGCTGTTTTATGTACGTGTGACGCGTCTGCGGTGTCGCGCCCGCCTATAATACAATCCTGCAGTGCTTGCGGACGTGCGGGCGTTCGAGTAATCCGTGCATAGTGGTTCAAGAGGTTGAGAGGCCGGTGGATGCCGAGTGTCGATCTGGAAAAGCTGTCGCCCGACGAGCTGCGTGAAGCCTGGCCTGCGCTGTCCGATGAGGACCGCCGCCACGGCTTCATCATGCTCTCCGACGAAGAAGCCGAAGAGTTTCTCTCACACCTTCCGGCCCACGACATCATCGACCTGCTGATCTCGCTGCCGGAGGCCGACCAGCGCCGCTGGCTGCGTTTCCTGCCTGATGACGACGTAACGGACATCATTCAGGAAGCCCCCGAAGAGCAGCGCAACGCCATCATCGGCCTGCTCGACGCGAAGACCCGCCTCGAAACCCGTGAACTGCTGGAGTACGACGAGGACGAAGCCGGCGGCCTGATGACCACCCGCTTCGCGCGCCTGCGTGCCAGCATGACCGCGGCACAGGCTATCGAGTACCTGCGCAACGAGGCGCCGCGCAATGCCGAGACCATCTACTACGCCTTCGTCGTCGACGCCGATGACAAGCTGGTGGGCGTCGTATCGTTCCGTGACCTCGTCATCGCCAGGGTCGACGAACACGTGTCGGAGCTGATGACGACTGACGTCGTTGCCGTGCCCGACGAAATGGACCAGGAAGAGCTCAGCCGCCGCTTCGCCCACGAAGACCTGTATTGCCTGCCCGTCGTTGACGCTGACGGCCGCATCAAGGGCATCGTGACGGCCGACGATATCGTCGACGTCGTTGACGAGGAAGCCACGGAAGACATGCACAAGATGGGCGGCAGTGAGGCCCTCGAGTCGCCTTACCTGCGCGCGGGGATCCTCCAGATGCTGCGCGCCCGGGGCGGCTGGCTGGTCGGTCTCCTGTTGCTTGGCTTCGCGACCGTACATGCCATGAGCCAGTACGAAGAAAGCCTGGCCAAAGACCTCGCCGTCCTCGTGGTCTTCGTACCCCTGATCATCAGTTGCGGCGGCAATACCGGCTCACAGGCGGCCATGCTCGTCGTACGCGCCATGGCTCTCGATGAACTCCGGTTGCGAGACTGGTGGCGCGTCGTGCAGCGAGAACTGGCCGCCGGTGTCGGCCTGGGCGCCATGCTGGCGGTCACCGGCCTGCTGGCCGGGCTCGGCTGGAATGGCCTGACCGGCCACGTCAGCCAGACGCCCATGCTCGTCTTCCTCGCCGTTTCAACGAGCATCCTCTGTGTCGTACTCTGGGGCACGATTGCCGGCTCAATGCTCCCGTTCCTCCTGCGCCTGCTTGGCGCCGACCCCGCCAGTTCCTCAGCCCCACTGGTCGCCACCATCGTCGACGCCTCCGGCATCCTGATCTACTTCACCGTCGGCGGCGCCATCCTGCGGTCGTTCGGCGGCGCGTAAGACCAACGCACCCTGCGTGAGTCGCACCTCGGCATGAAAGTGCCCCCTGCCGTCAGTCCGCCACCGGCGTCGTCCAGACCTGATAACCCTCCTCGACCCGTGACAAGTCGATATGGCACCGCCAGCGCTGATCATCCCGCTCCGGGAAATCCACGCGATAGTGCACGCCGCGCGACTCACACCGCGTCGCCGCACTCGTCGCCACCGCCAGCGCCACGGTCAGCATATTCTGCGTCTGCCAGGCAATTGGCGTGTCAAAGAGCTTGTCCATCGTGTAGCGCGCCCATAGCCCAATTATCTCAATCGTCTCACGCAGCCGGTCGCCGGTCCGCTCGACGGCGGCGTTCCGCCACATCACGCTGACCAGGCTGTTCTGCACGTCGGCCAGATCCAACGGGGTCCGCGAAGAATGCGGCAACAGGTGTGCCAGCGGCAGCGGTCGATTGATACGGTTATTCGCGGCCGTCCGCTCGGCGGCCAGACGCCCGCTCCTGCGGCCATAGACCAACCCCTCCAGCAGCGAGTTACTCGCCAGCCGGTTGGCACCGTGCAAACCCGTGGCCGCGACTTCGCCGCAGGCAAGCAACCCCGGCAGCGACGTCTGACCACGTGCATCGGCCACGACGCCGCCGACCGCGTAATGCGCGCTCGGTCGCACCGGAATCAGGTCCTGCTCCGGGTTGAGGTCGAACTCGCGGCACAGCCGATCAATATTCGGAAAAAGCTCCGCAAAATGTCCGCGTTCGAAATGCCGCACGTCGAGATGAACACAGGCGGCATGCGTGCGCGTCATTTCGGTCGCGATAGCCCGGCTTACGACATCGCGTGAAGCCAGCTCACCCCGCTCATCATAGCCCGGCATGAACCGCTCGCCCGCCCGATTCACCAGCCGCGCCCCCTCGCCGCGCACCGCCTCTGAAATCAGCGCGCGGGCGGCACCCGCGACGTATAGCGTCGTCGGGTGAAACTGGATCATCTCCAAGTCGCGCAACGTCGCGCCCGCTCGGAACGCCAGCGCAAGCCCATCGCCCGTCGCGATCCCCGGGTTGGTCGTCTCGCGGTAGATTCGCCCGCAGCCACCCGTGGCGAGAATCGTGTTGGTCGCCCAGAACATCTGGTGTCCGTGTTTCGGATGCGCCGTCACGGCACCGACGACCTGGCCGTCCGCTGTGAGCAGATCGATCACAAAGCAATGATCGAATATCCGAACCCGAGGATGCGCACGCGCCTGCTCCAGCAACACCCGCAAGATCTCCCGCCCCGTCGCATCATGCGCGTGGACAATCCGCCGCTGCGTGTGCGCCCCCTCGGCACTCACAGCCAGCGTGCCACGCTCATGGTCGAAGTGCGCCCCCGCCACCTCAAGCTCATGTATCACCTCCGGCCCTTCCGCCACCACGCTGTCAATCGTCTGCGGATCACCCAACCCACAGGCAACCGCAAGCGTGTCCCGGGCATGTTCGGCCGGCGAATCCGGCGGCAGGAGTGCGGCCGCAACACCACCCTGCGCATAAGCCGTCGCCGACTCCTCAACTTCGTCCTTGGTCACCACCAGCACATCCCCCGCCTCCGCCGCTGCCAGGGCCGCCCGCAAACCGGCGATTCCGGACCCCAGCACAAGCGTATCCGTGAAGAGATGCGGCAGGCGGTGATGTTCAAAATCGGTGAGATAGCGGCGGCGGCCGATCGTCGAGCTCATGATATCGCTTCTACCAGTGCTTGAACCTCCGCACCTGCTGGTCCGTCACGAGCATATCGACCTGGACATCAGATGGACCAACCGGGATCGGCTCGACCAGCTGATCCTCCAACGCCAGACCACACGCAACTGCGTGCAGTTCCGGATGGGAGAGAAACCGGTCATAAAACCCCCGTCCGCGCCCCAAGCGATTGCCCTGCTCGTCGAATCCCAGGCCCGGCACGATGACCAGATCAATGTCCGCGACCGGATAGGGCAGGCCGGCCGCTGGCTCGCGAATTCCCATAAACCCGCTCTCCACGCCGCTGACGATGGACTGAATCTCAACAGGAATCATCCGGCGCTGATCCCAGGTAACCCGCGGCGCCAGGACGGTCTTCAGATCCGCCCAGGCTTGCAACGCAAGCTGGCGCGTATCTACCTCATGCGGGGACGAAAGGAAGATCATGATGCGCTCCGCGCGCTGATACTCATCCTGCTCAAACAGCAGACGACACGCAGCCGCACTTCGCCGTTCCAGATCCTCCGGCGGAATCTGGCTCAGCAGGCGACGCAGAGCTTTGCGAAGCGCTTTCTTCGGCACGCCTAACCCGTTGTATCGTCATCGCTCGGCGGTCGGGTCCGCTCACGCACTTTGCGCAATCGGTCCCCGATGTCCGCCTCCGCGCCATGACTGGTCGGATTGTAATACGTCTTGGCCGCGCCAAGGTAGTCCTGCCGGACAACACCCGACGGGTCATCATGAGGATACACGTAATCCCCGCCGCGGCCCAGTCGTCCGGCCCCACGATAACTCGCATCCTTCAGATGATCCGGCACCGGCAAACTGACCCCGTCCCGCACGTCCTGCCGGGCGGCAGCAATCGCCTTGGTCACTGCGTTCGACTTCGGCGCACACGCGATGTACGTCGCCGCCTGCGACAGCGCGTACTCACATTCCGGCAAGCCCACCGCCTGCGTAATCTGCACTGCCGCCGCCGCCAGGATCATCGCCTGCGGATCCGCATTGCCCACGTCCTCGGACGCACAAATGGCAATCCGACGGGCGATGAACCGCGGATCCTCACCCCCTTCCAGCATCCGGGCCAGCCAATACAGGGCCGCATCCGGATCACTACCCCGCATCGATTTGATCAACGCTGACGCCACGTCGTAGTGCACGTCCCCGCTGGCATCATATGCGACCGCCTTTCGTTGCAGTGACTCCGCCGCCACCTCGAGCGTTACATGCGGAGCATGCGATTGATCGACATCGCCAGCCTGCCGCCCCTGCTGCGAGCGTACCGCCACTTCCAAGGCCGATAACGCTCGCCGGGCATCCCCATCCGCCTTCTCGGCCAGAAAGCGCAGGGCTTCATCGTCCGCCGTCGCCCGCGTGCACCCCAACCCACGCTCCGCGTCGGTCAATGCCCGCCGAAGAATCGTCTCCAACTCGGCCGGCGCGAGCGGCTTCAGCTCGAAGATCTGACTGCGCGAGATCAGGGGGTTGTTGACCGAAAAGAACGGGTTTTCCGTGGTGGCCCCGACCAGTAGCAGCGTCCCCTCCTCAACGTCTTTCAGCAGAACATCCTGCTGAGCACGATTGAAACGATGAATCTCATCCAGGAAGAGCACCGTCCTCTGCTCCGCCGTCGTCAATCGGTCGTGCGCGGCATCGATAATACGCCGGACGTCCTTCACGCCGGCCTCAGCCGCGTGCAACGTCACAAACGCTGCCTGCGTGTGATTGGCGATCAGGCGGGCCAGCGTCGTCTTGCCGGTGCCCGGCGGGCCATAGAGGATCAGACTCCCCAGTCGGTCCGCCTCCAGCAGGCGACGCAACAACTTCCCCGGACCGGCGAAGTGCTCCTGTCCGACAAACTCACTCAGGTCTCGGGGCCGCATGCGCACGGCCAATGGCTGCACCCGGTGGCGCGCCTCCTCACGCTGTGCGGCGAACAGATCCATACACAGGAGTATACCCCGACTTGCCCGTCCGGGTTCAGATCCCCTCGTCGATCTCCGCTTTGCGGACAATCCGAATTGCCCGCCGGCCCCGGAGCTGACCCGGCCGCCCGGCGTACTTGTTCCGGCCCTCAATCTGGAGGATCAGGTCCTTGTTCACGTTCTTCTCGAGCTGGATGATATCGCCCTCACGCAGCGAGCGCAGCTCGTTCAACGTAATCTGCGTGCGACCCAGGAACGCCGTAAGCTGGACCTTGGAATGCGTCAGGTTGCGGACGATGCGATCGCGGATTTGCCGGTTCGAGCTCTTCCGCTGATACCCGAACCACGATTGCGTTGTGAGCTTGCTCAGCACGGACTCGATCGTGTTGAACGGAATGCAGATGCTCATCGTGCCCGCGCACTGCCCCATCTTGATCTCAAACGTGATGAATACGACCACCTCGGTCGGGGCCACGATGTGCACCAGTTGCGGATTACTCTCGGTCTCGACAATCTGGAAATCCGCCTGCACCAGGTTGCTCCAGACCTCGGAGAGATGCTCCAGCGCCTTGTTGACCAGTCGGCGCATCAAGCGCCACTCGATCGCCGTGAGCGGCCGCTGCGGGATGAACATGTCCATACTGCTGCCACCCAGCAACCGATCAATGATCGGATAGACGATCAGCGGGCTGATCTCGACGCACATCTGCCCTTCCAGCGGCGGCGCCTGCACAATCACGAAGCAGGTGGGATTCGGTAGTGAGTGAATGAACTCGCTGTACGTGAGCTGCTCCACACCGACTACCCGCACGTCGATAATCGTGCGCAGAAAACCCGAAAGCGTCGCGCCGAAATTGCGGGCAAAGCCGTCGTGAATCGAACCCAGCGCCCGAATGTGGTCCTTGCTGACCCGCTCCGGCCGCTTGAAGTCATACGTGCTGACGTCCGTCCGGACAAACGATGGTGAGGCCTCGGAGACCGTGGCCCGCGCCGCCGGTTGCGCCGGAGCGGCCTCCTCCGCACCCCCCTCATCCGACACCGATGCCAGCAAGGCATCTATTTCGCTTTGGTCGAGAACGTCGCCCATTCAACATCTCACCAGTCAGCCGAGCACTGCGGCATGTTCCAGGGCTTCACAGGCACGCACGGGGCCGCCGAAGCCTACTTCTGCTATCGGAAGGGTTTGCGATCGGCTTTGCGTCCTTCCGATAGTGTGAGCCCCATCGGCTCCGCCGGACACTCTCTCGTCCCCCCCCCGCCGCCGCACTCCGCCGATTCCGCGAAACCTGCGCCGGCACCGCAGTTGTTGCGCCTGGTATTGCCGGCAGGCCGGCGGCCGCTACCATCGCACGGTAACACCCCGGAAACGGAGTACGACCATGCCCCTGACAACCTTGCTGACGACGCTCCTGCTCACCCTTACCCTCGGCGAACCCGTCAGCGTCCACTTCGTCGCGGTCGTGCCAGATTTGCCCGCCGCACAACCACCTGCCATCTTCCTGGCCAGTGACGCGGACAATTGGAAGCCTGCCGCCCGCCGCCTGCCCAAAGTCGCCGACGGACTCTACATCGCCACCATCGAACTGCCCCCCGGGCAAAAGCTGCGCTACAAATTCACGCGCACCGGCCTGTGGCGAACCGTCGAGAAGGCTGCCGACGGCGGCGAGTTGCCCAACCGTCAATTGTCCGTTCCCGCCGACGTCGATTCGTTAGTGATTGTGCACCACGTACAACGGTGGGCGGATCGCCCGGCACCGTCCAAGCGCCAGGTGCGCCTGGACGCCGAGTCCACCGCCGCCAGCCGCACCCAGCACACGCTCACTGGCGACATCCACTTTCACAATGACTTCCCCGCCCCGTCCCTGAACAACAAGCGCACCATCGCGGTCTACCTGCCCCCCGGCTACCGGAAAGACTCCCACCGGCGCTATCCCGTCCTGTACATGCACGACGGCAACAACATCTTCGACGCCGCCACCTCATTCTCCGGCGTCGAATGGCAAGCCGACGAAACCGCGGAGAAACTCATCAAGGCCGGGAAGATCACCCCCCTCATCATCGTCGGCATCTACAACACCCCTGAGCGACACAACGAGTACACCCCCTGGCGCGATGAGGGCCGCGGCGTAGGCGGTCGCGGCAACGCATACCTCGATTTCATCGTGGATTACGTCAAGCCGTTCATCGACCGCACCTATCGGACCCACCCGCAACGCGCACACACCGGCATCGCCGGCGCGTCGCTCGGCGGCCTGATCTCGCTGTATGCCGCCTGCGAGCACCCCGACGTATTCGGCCGGGTCGCCGCCGTCTCACCCTCGCTCTGGTGGAACGAGGGAGCGATTCTTGAGGAAGTCCGCGCCCTGAAGTTGCCCGGCCCAACCCGCATCTGGCTCGACATGGGCACCGCGGAAGGTCACAAGCCGGGGCCGCATCAGCCCTCACGCTTCGTTAGCGATGCGCGGAAGTGCGTGCAGATCATCCGCGCTCACGCAGCAAACCTGCCAGGCCTGGTGCTCGAGTACAAGGAAACCCCGGAAGGCAAGCACCACGAATCATCCTGGGCGGCACGCTTCGACCAGGTTCTCGTTTTCCTCTACGGCCAAGATGAAGCCTCCAAGGACTAGCCTCCCGCCCCAGCCGATTTCGGCCCACTTACTTATGGGGATTGCCGCTGCCGTCGCCGACAGTACTATGCATGCGAGGACTGCCCCCGCGTGCGAAGTGGAAGCGCACCGCCGGCATCCAACCAGTGATCACGGGAACACCACGCGCATGAACTCGCAGAAGCCGGTCAGCCTGAGCATGAACGTGCGGGGGATGGGACCATCGGCCACCCTGGCCATCAACGAGCGCTGCCGCGAACTGCGCCGCCAGGGCCGCACCATCTACAACATGGGGCTCGGACAATCGCCCTTCCCCGTACCCGAGTCCGTCGTCGAGGCGCTCCGCACCAACGCCCACCAGAAGGACTATCTCCCCGTCAAAGGCCTGCGCGAATTGCGCGGCGCCGTCGCCGATTTCCACAGCAAACGCGACAAGACCGAAGCACACCCCGACGGCGTCATTATCGGACCCGGCTCCAAAGAACTCATGTTCCTCGTCCAACTCGCTTTCTACGGCGAGATCCTCGTCACCACCCCCTGCTGGGTCTCCTACATGCCCCAGGCCCGCATCATCGGTCGCCGCATCAGCCGCATTCACACCACCTACGAGCGCGGCTGGAAAGTCACTGCCGAGCAATTCCACCAAGCCCTCGAGATCGTCCAGGACGACTACCGCCCGCGGCTGCTCGTACTCAACTATCCCGCCAACCCCACCGGCATCACCTATACCCCCGCAGAGCTCATGCTCCTCGCTGAGGTCGCCCGCCAATTCAACGTCATCGTGCTTTCCGACGAGATCTACGGCGAGCTACACCACCAGGGCCAGCACGTCTCCATCGCCCGCTTCTACCCCGAAGGAACGATCGTCAGCTCGGGCCTCTCAAAGTGGTGCGGCGCCGGTGGCTGGCGGCTGGGAACGTTCTGGTTTCCGCCCAACTTGTACTGGCTGCTCGATGCGCTGGCCGCGGTCGCGAGCGAAACCTACACCTCCGTCAGCGCCCCGATTCAGCACGCCGCGGTCCATGCGTTCTCCGGCGGTGTCGATATCGAACGCTACCTGTGGCACGCCCGGCGCATTCTGTCGGGCGTTGGGCAGCGCTGCACCGAAATCCTCCAGGGCGCGGGCCTGCGCGTGCATCCGCCGGAAGGCGCCTTCTACCTGTTCGTCGACTTCGCCCCACTGGAGGAACCGCTCCGTGCCAAGGGCATCACGAACGGCCGCGTCTTGTGCGAGCGCTTGCTCGAAGAGGCCTCCGTCGCCTGCCTGCCCGGCAGCGCCTTCGCCCGCTCACGCGCCGAGCTCAGCGCTCGGCTCGCCTACATCGACTTCGACGGCGCCCGTGCGCTCGCCGCCAGCGAGAACATCCCCCTGCATGAACCCCTGCCGGACGATTTCATCCGCCAATGGTGCGGCCGCGCCATTCAAGGCGCCGAGCGCATCGCCGAATGGGTCGGACAAACCCTGTAGCGTCAGGCGGCCAAGCCTGACGTCCCCCACCGTCACGGCGGCGTCCGCGGTTGCTCAGATGGCTCCCGGCTACGGTTGCAGCGTCTCTTTGCGCTGCGCACTCTCGTTCATCAGACGTTCGTACTTTCGCTTCAGATCGCGGTCGAGCACACGAATATCCGCCTTGTCAAACAGCACGCGCAGGAGTTGGTTCATCTGCTCGGCCGCCTCACGATTGCGCATCTGCCGCTCAAGCTTCTCCCGCACGTCCATGTAGCGCACATCCTCCGGCGGAATGCGTCGCTCCAGCTTGAGAATGTGGGTCCACGAACCCACCCGAACGGCACCCGAAATCTCACCTTCGCGGAGCGAAAACGCCGCCTCCCGCAACACCGGCGCCACATCTTCGTCCTTGAACGTGAACGGTGGCAGCAACCCGCCATTGGCCGCCGTGTCCGCATTCTGGCTCACCCGCCGGGCGACTTCTTCAAACGGCACGCCTTGCGCCAGCAAATCGAACGCCTGATTCAAGGCATCGGCATTGTTGACCTGCACGTGTCGGACCTCGACTTTTGTGCCATACACACGGGCGAACTCCTCGCGCAGCGTGGCATCATTGACTTGAAAATCGCGCTCGACAATCTTCCGCAGGTGCGCGTTGCGCTCCATACCGATCATGAATTCGACGAGTGTCAGGTTCCGCTCACGCAGAATGCCGTCCAGCACTTGCCGCTTCTCCTGATTACCGAGGGCTTGTCCCGACGCGTCAACCTCGGGCGCAATGCGGTCGAGCGCCTGCTCGAACTCCCGCTGTACGTCGGCATCCGTTACGCGTATCCCCAACCGCTCCGTCTCCGACTTGGCCAGTTCCAGGGCGATGAGCTGCTGGAGGATACTCAGTCCGTGGGCTTCCTTCAGCACCTCGCGCAGCCGCATCTGTGTGACCGGCTCACCATTGACGACCGCAACCGCGTCCCCGTCCGCCTGCACCACCGGTAGAACCAGCACCGCCGTCACCAACCCCACTAAGCCAACGCACCTTGTCCCTGCTATCCATAACGGAGTCTGCATGATTACCTCCACTGCATTCCGAAACCCAAATGCTACCGCCCGCCCGGCCTTCAGGGCAGTGGTCGCAACGGAGCAGCATCCTTGCGCGCGACGGCTACGTGCAGCGCCGGCAGCCGCGTCTTGAGCGATCGCCGCAGCACATCCAGCATCGGCCGTTCGCTCGCATAGTGCCCCGCGTGCACCGCCGTGACATCCCGCTTAACCAGCTCCAGCGCGTCATGGTGCTTGAACTCACCCGTCACATACAGGGCTTCCGAATCACGAAAGCTGCGTACGCCGAAGGCCCCAGCGGCCGTGACGACGCGCTTGAAAGAACGTCTCAAGTCCCCAACGACCGTAGCGCACGAAAGATCGACGATCCGCCCCAACTCCTCCACCAGCTTCGTGCCACGCGTCGCACGCTTCAGTTCGCCGACCCGCCCCATGCCCGCCGCACCCCGCTGCCCCACTTCGTGCACGGGAAACAGGTCAAACGCCGGCTCCTCGTATGAATGCTCGGCATAGAGCGTGCGCACCACCTCTCCCAGCCGCGCACGGGGCACGATCATCTCGAGCCGCGTTTCGTCCGCATACTCCAGCACTCCTCTGCGCCCCACGGTCGGATTGGTTGACTCGTCACCCCGAAACGTCCCGCGCCCCGACAGTTCATAACTGCATTCCGAATAGTGCCCGATCACCCCCGCCCCCGCCGCAGACAACGCCGTCCGCAGTGCGTCCACCTCCGCCGGCGGCACGAAGACCACCAGCTTCAGGGCCCGCGCCTCCGTCACCAGCGGTTCCAGCGGATAGCGTCGCGCAACGTCGAACGCATCCAGCAGCACATCATTCGTACCACCCACCGCCGCGTCGAGCGCCGTGTGCATGGAAATCACTGACACGCGCGCTGCCAGCAAATCCGGCAACCGCGTCGTCGGACACGCCGCCGCCGGCGTCACCGCCCGAATGCCCTTGAAGATCGGCGGGTGATAGGCAATGACCAGATCCACTCCTCTCGACAGCACCTCATTCGCGACCACATCCGTCAGATCGATCGCCAGCAGCGCGCTGCCAACCGGCCATTCGTCGCGACCCGCCAGCAAACCCACATTATCCCAGTCCGCCGCCAACGCGAACGGTGCCAGTTCATTCAGACAGGCATACACGTCCCGCACGTGTACCTGACCGCTATTCCGCGCCTTTCTCTTAACCATACATCCTCGCTCTCACCGGGCGGCCCGGTCTCTGCACCCCTCCCACGTTACAGATCTTCGTCACCCTCGTCGCCCGCGCATTCCTTCTCAATCTGCTCACTGTAGGCGACGGCCAGCCGCTTCGTAATCTCGCCCGGCTTTTCGGTCCCCACCGGCTCGCGCTCGATCCGCACAACGGGCACCAGCTCCATCATGCTGTTGGTCAAAAACACCTCGTCAGCCGCAAGTAGTTCGTCCAGCGTGATCGGCCGCTCCTGCACCGCAATCCCCTCCAGCTGCGCCAGTTCCAGCACCGTCGCCCGGGTGATCCCCGGCAGTACCGGTGTCTCCAGCGGCGGCGTCAACAACTGCTCATTCTGCACCAGAAACACCGAGCTGATTGACCCCTCCGCCAGGCGCGTATCGACCGTAAACCACAGCGACTCGAACGCTCCCGCGGCGTGCGCCTGGCGCAAGGCCGCCAGCCGCGAAAAGTAACTCGTCGTCTTGTGGCCCGCGGTCGGCTCACTCGCATGCTGGCGATACTTGCTGATCGCGACGGTCACGCCCGCGGTATACAGTTCATCCGGATAACCCTGCCCCGGCGCTGCGGAGGCCACCACGGTCAGTTCCGGCACTTCAGTCGCTGCGACATGTAACGACCCCGTCGTAACCGTGAGCCGCACGCGCGTGTCCACGCCCGTCGTCGCCGAGAGCACCTGCTGCACGTTCTCGCGCAACTCATCCGCATCTGGCATCACGGTCCAGCCCAAGGCCCGCGCCGAGTCAATCAGCCGGTCAAGATGGCGCTCCAGCCGAAACACCCGGCCCGCGTACGACCGCATCGTCTCAAACAGTCCGATGCCCTGCATGAAGCCCGAATCGAACACGCTGACCCGCGCTTCTTCGCCGCGCATCAACACCCCGTTCAGGCTGACCCAATGTTGCGTTGTATTCATGACGTCACTTTCTCGGATTGCACCAGATTGCAACCCAGACCCGTTAGAATGCCGCGGGCTTTGTCGAGCGTTTCTTCATACTCGGCAGCCGGATCCGAGTCCGCCACGATCCCGCCGCCCACGTACAGTGTCGCCGCGTCGCCGCGCATCTGCAAAGTCCGAATCGCGACGTTAAACGTAGCATTCCCATCCAGCCCCAGTACGCCAACCGTCCCCGTGTATACCCCCCGTGCCAAGCGCTCCAGTTCATCGACGATTTCCAGCGCGCGGATCTTCGGTACCCCCGTGATCGACCCTGCCGGAAATGCCGCTTGCAAAAGGTCCAGCGCATCACAGCCCGCCCGCAGCCGCCCGGTTACGTCCGCCACGGTGTGAAAAACAGTCGGGTGCGCTTCTACCCGCCGCGGGTGCAGGACCTGCACGCTGCCAAACTCGCACACGCGTCCCAGGTCGTTGCGATGCAGATCGACAATCATCGTCAGTTCGGCCCGCTCCTTCGCCGACCCCAGCAACGCCCGCCGCCAAACCACGTCCCGCCCGGCGTCACCACTGCGCGGCCGCGTACCCTTGATCGGTCGTGTCAGCACAGCCCGCCCGCGGACCTCCAAGAACAACTCCGGCGAAAACGACGCCACTGCACCGTCAACCCACCGCAGCAGGGCGGCATATCGGGCCGGGTTCGCCCGTCGCGTCGCGACAAAACTCCCAAGCGGATCACTCATCTCGTTGAGCCGTAAACACTGGGCCAGGTTCACCTGATAAATGTCGCCCGCCGCGATGTACTCGATCGCCCGCCTCACCGCCGCCTCGTGATCTTCCTGCGACCACACGGGCGTCAAGGTCGGCTGCGGCAACGGTGGCACTTTGTACATGGCCTGCGCTGCTTCTGACCAGCGATCCAGCCAATCGTTGTCCACCCACGGATCCGGCGTATTCAGCACCTCTGCCAAACCGGGCGCACGAACCGCCAGCGCCCGCTGGCGGACGTGATCCAGCACGATCGCCCGGTCATACAGCCCCAGCCGCATCAGCGGCAGCCCCAGTTCTTCACGGTGCGAACCTGGCAATTGTTCCAACAGGCGAGCCATTTCGAAGCCGACGTACCCCACCCAACCCGGTGCCAGCGCCGTCCCTGCTCGCGGCACCCAGAGCCGACTCTGCCAACGCCGCCACAAACTCCACCCATTGGCATCCTCGTCCAGCACGCGGCTCGTGGTCCGGAATCGAGCAATCCCATCCTCAAACTGCTCCAACCAGGCCAGCGGCCGGCAGCAGATCATGCTATAAGTGTCTGTATAATAATGATTTATGACTCCATCGTCTCCGTCCAGCCACGCGCACTCCCCGCCGGCCACCCACGCCTGCACAGCGCCGGCTACATCTGCCGGATACGGCACCTCAAACTGTTCCCAACCGTGCCTCAGCCTACGAACCCTTCTATCAGCTCAATCCGCACCCGAAAGCGCTCCCGGGCAGCATTTGCCGTCGCATGGTCCGGCAATCCCACCTTTTATCACCCCTCCCAATATGTCGAAAGCAACAGGCCAGCCACAAGGCAGATTTTTCCCCCCGCACTACAACCAAATCGCCTCGGCTGTGTCTAGTCAGGACGTATGATGAAAGCGGAGCGTACCTGCGAGCCATCTGCACGCGAGGAACCAACCATGAAAACCGGCCATATTCTGCCCATTGCGACCGTGGCCCTGCTGACGGCCGCAACCTACGCCGACGGCTTCTCGATCGGCTTCAGCTATAACAGCGGCGACTGCTACGTCGCCAGTTCCGCAGGCTCGTACGTCTATTACGACGCGCCACTCGTCTGCCGCAGTTACGGCCCGACCGTCGTCTACACATACCCCTACTTCCGCTACTCGTACAACGCCGCCAAGAAACACGACATCGTGTACTACGACCGCGACGGGTGCTATCCGCGCACGTACGGGTCAACCTTCTACTATACGCCCCGCCACCGCTACTACGGACGGGTCTACCACTATCCACGTCACCGCACATACGGCACGCGGCTCTACATCGGCCACGGCTATCGGCACGGCGGCTCCCGCTACTACCACAAGGACTATCACCGTGGCTACACGCGCGGACACCGCTACTACTACGACCGCGGCAGCCGCTACGATCACAAGGGTCGCGACCGTTACTACTACGGCACCAGCCACAAGAGCGGCAACCGCCACTACGGCTATCACCGCACCACCAGCAAGCACTACGGCGGCACGCGCTACTACAGCGGCGGACACCGCACCAGCGGCTACAAAGACAGTCGCACCTACCGCGGCAGCAGCGGCCACTACAAAGGCAGCTCCGGCCGCCATTACAGCGGTGGCCATAAGGGTAGCCGATCGTACGGCGGTAGCCACAAAGGACGCGGCGGTGCGCACAAGCGCTAGCCGCCCCGCTCACGAAGCACTGTTTTCTCCGTAAACAGAATCGGCGGCCGGGTTCCCAAAGACCGGCCGCCGATGTCTGTTGGCTCTATTCGCAAGCAGGGCAGTGCCCGATTCGCACCTCCAGCGAAGCCTAGTCTTGCCCGACGTCTTCGGCCGGGAACGACTTCTCCATCGCCTCCAAGTACGCCCAGTTCGCATTGATCTGCGCCTTCAGCAGCTCCACATCCACCAGGTCGGAACGGTAACGACGCTGGCGGGAGATGTACTCCTCCACCGGCGTGCCGTCGGGACGGGCATTGATGCGGAATCGCCGACCGTCATACACCTCATACAGCGGGAACAACCCACTCCGCACCGCCGTATCGATCAGATCCACACTCTCGCCCGGCTCGCTCTTCCAGCCGGTCGGGCACGGCGACAGCATCAGCAGGAACCGAAACCCCTTCGTATTGGCGGCGATCTTCAGCTTGCGCATGAAATCGTCGCGATGGGCCACCGACAATGTCGCGGCATACGGCACTCTGTGCCCCGCCACGATTGACATGATATCCTTCTTGACCTCGGCCTTGCCCCTGGCGGTGGTGCTGGTCTTGGCACCCTGGGGCGTGGCACTGCTGCGCTGCCCGCCGGTGTTGCCGTAGATCTCGTTGTCGTAACAGAAGTAGATCATGTCCTCATTGCGCTCGGCAGCCGCAGACCACGTGGCAATGCCGATGTCATAGGTGCCACCATCGCCCGCCCAGCACACGGTCGGGTCCTTTTCACCATTCATGGCATGCACCGCCGAAACACCGGTACCCACGGCGGCCACACTCGCAAATGTCGTCGCGATCGTCGGCACGCCGTAAGCACTCGTCGGAAACGCGCCGGCGGTAACAATGCCGCAGCATGCCGGAATGCACATCGTCGGCCGCATCTCACCTAGCGCTTGCTCGAGCCACTGGAGCCCGATCGACATGCCGCAACCGGCACAATTCGTATTGCCCGGACGGAGAATCCCGTCGCAGAGCATTTCCTGATCAGTGGGATTGGTCCAGGTGGTTGTCATGCGGGCACCTCTTTGAACACAGGATCACTCGCGGTGTCACGCTTGTTGAGGTCGTCAATAATGTCGTCAATCAGGTCCGGCGTGACGTCGCCGCCACCAAGGCCCACGAGATAGTCCTGTAGCAGGACGCCGTTGTGGCCCTGGAAGCTCGTGGCGATCTCCTGCCAGAAAATACCGCCCGAGCCCGGCGAGTGATTGCGATCAAGCACGCCGATCTTCTTGGCCTTGCCGAACGCCTTGACCATCTCCTCGCGCGGGAAGGGTCGGAAGAGCTTCGGCTTGACCATGCCGATCTTTTCGCCCTGCTCCCGGCGCTTCTGGACGACCCGACGCAAGGTGCGGGCCATGGTGTTGTTCGCCACGATGACAACGTCGGCATCTTCGGTGTACTCGGCCGAGAACATCCCATGCGGTCGCCGACCGAAGACCTTCTCAAACTCGTCCGTGGCCTCGGCCAGCACCTCCGGCACGCGTTCCATCGCCGCCTGGATTTCCATGCGGTGCTTTTCGGTCTCGTGCGGGAAGGTCATACCACCGACGGTGAGGCCTTTGCGCTTGACCTGGTGCGGCAGATCAAGATTCGGCAGATACTTGTCGACCAGGTCCTGCTCCGGCAGGTCCACGACCATCTGCGTGTGCGAAACAACGAAGCCGTCCTGTGCAATCAGCGACGGCAGCAGCACGCGTGGGTCTTCAGAAACGCGAAACGCGACGAGAATCGTGTCAACCAGATCCTGGTGCGACTCGGTGTAGAACTGGAGCCAGGCGGCATCGCGCAGTGCGAGCGTATCGCCCTGATCCGTCCAGATGTTCCACGGCGGGCCCATGGTGCGATTGACACCGATCATGACCATCGGGAGGCGATAATACGCGCCGGCAAACACGTTCTCGGTCATGTATGCCAGACCGTTGGAAGAACTCGCCGTAAAGGACCGGGCCCCCGCCAGCGAGCCGCCAATGCACACCCCCATCGCACTGTGCTCGGACTCGACCGCGACGACGCGCCCCTTCGTAAACTCGAACGCCCGCAGGAACTCGATGATCTCCGTTTGCGGAGTAATCGGATACGCACCACAGATGGCGCCGCGCGCGTCCCGATTCGCTTCGCCGGCGCGAGCCAGCGTATAACCCGCTGCGTGATTTCCCGTGACAAGTTGGCGTGCCACCAGCGCCTCCTCTCATGTGCAGCCGTCCGCATGCGGACGCTGCGACTCGTCAGGCACCCCGGCGCCTCGGCCGAGCCGCCGTGCTTACAATTCCGCCATATACACGACCCCGCGCGGGCACTGCGTGGCACAGATGCCGCAGCCCTTGCAGTAGTCGTAGTTGAACTCGTATTCACCATGGCCGCGATGCCGCATGATGCCCTCGGGGCAGTACGACAGGCAGCGATCGCAGTCATTACACACACCGCAGCTCAGACAGCGTTCCGCCTCCATCACGGCGGCCGGATGACCCGGCTCATCCACCAGCCCGAGCCGCACTTCCGTGAAGCTGTTCTGCCGCACCTTGGCCGGCAATTCAACACCCCGCTCGCGCGGCTTGTGAGCAAAAAAGTGCAGCCGCACCTTGTCCGCCGTCGCCACCTCGGTCTCCGTCGGCGGCGGGAACAGATCTTCGCCCGTCAGCGTCTTGTGCATGTGCAGCGCCGCCTTGTGGCCGCTGCCGATCGCCGCGGTAACGGTCCCCTCGTTCGTGGCGAAGTCACCGCCCGCGAAGACCGGACACTGCGTCAGGCCAAGCAACTCGCCACCTTCCCGCACGTCCGCACCCTCGGGGAAGATGGACAGATCGGCCGACTGCCCCAATGCCAGAATCACCCGGTCGCAGCGCAACTCATACTGCGCATCTTCACTCTCGATCGGCACCGGCCGTCGGCGACCGGATTCATCCGGCTCGCCCAGTTCCATCCGCTGACACGTCAGCGCCGCCCCGAGCGCGTCCTCGTGCAATTGCAGCGGTTGCACCAACTCGTGCAGTTCGATGCCTTCCTCCAGCGCTTCGTCAATCTCTTCCTTGATCGCCGGCATCTCAGCCCGCGAGCGGCGATACACGACCTTCACACTGCGGGCCCCCAGCCGCTTGGCCGAACGGGCCGCATCCATCGCCGTGTTGCCGCCGCCCACCACCACGATCCGCTGCCCGCTCAGGAACTCCTCGTTCTGACGCACGCGATCGAGGAAGTCGATGCCCTGCGTGACGATGTCCGACGACGCCCGCCCCAGGTTCAGCGCCCGCAGCTCCTGCAGGCCCGTAGCCACGAAAACCGCTGCAAACTCCTGCGTCAACTCGAGCAGCTTCTGGCGATTAATGAACTCACGCGTTCGGCCCTCAATCCCATGCCGAACAATGAAGCTGATCTCCCGGTCGAGCACATCACGCGGCAGACGATAAGCCGGAATGCCCGTCCGCAAAACACCCCCCAACTCCTTGCCCTGCTCGAAGATCGTGACCCGATAGCCCAATCTGGCGAGATGATACGCCGCGGCCAGCCCCGCCGGTCCCGACCCGATGACGCCGACACGCTCCTCGCGGTGCGGTTTGGTCGGCTCCGGCCAACGGGCATGATCCGCAACATAACGCTCAATCTCGCGAACATTGACCGGCTCGTCATGGTCACGCCGATTGCAGACCTCCATGCACGGCGCTGGACAAACACGGCCGCAGATGCCGGGGAACGGCGAGGTCTGCAAGATGATGTTGAGCGCTTCGTCATATTCCTTCTTTGCGACCGCCTGCACGAAATCACGCACCTGATTGCCGGCCGGACATCCGTCGTTGCACGGCGGCGTCAATTCGTGTCGGTCAGGACGCCGCGTTGCCCAACTTCCGGTTTGAATCTTGGGAATGCCGCCGACATTCTCGTCAAAGATACTCGCCGCCGCATGCGACGCCGCACCCGCCTCGGCTCGCTGCACCTCGCCGGGCAACTTCTTCGCGGCCACACCCTCAAACGCCTCTTTGGCCGAAGAGATGTTCGCGCCGCCGAAACCGACCAGCTCCAGCGCCCCCTCCACATCCTTGAACGCCAACCCGAGCACCTTCAACGTCGCGCCCAACACCGTCGTGTTGACAATCGGCACCGTCCGCGTTCCCAGTCCGTTCGCCACGGCAATCCCCGTCGCGTCCACCGTCGCTACGTTGCGTCCCGGGAACATGTCCTTGAAATGTTCCGGCGGTTCGGCCGCATTGAGAATCACCCAGCCATCCGGGTCCATCGTAGCGGCAACACGCGGAGCGATAAGCTGGCGATCAATAACGATCACGTGGTTCGGCGTACGGACCTGGTTGTGGTTCGTAATTTCCTCGTCATCAACACGCACAAACGCCTGTACCGGGGCGCCAGACCGCTCGGCGGCGTACACGCCGAACGCCTGTACGTGTTTGTCCTGCAAGAAGTAAGCAGACGAGATCAGCTTGGCAAGGGTCACGCCGCCCTGGCCGCCACGCCCGTGGATGGTCATTTCAATCATGCGACACCCTGAGTTCATTCGCTCCTGAAAGACTGCCGGGAGCGGTCAGCTCGAAATGCAGCTCAGCACAAAGCCAAGCGACAACACGACCTCCGTCACGTCTGGCGGGAGCAAACCACGTTCCGGATCACCAAGTCCAGATAAATCAACATGACACGGGCGTCAAACCGGTTCAGAACGTGTTAAGACCTCCGCCGGGCCGGAGTTCCGCCGCGCTGCGCTTGTCTGATTGCGGCATTTTCGTCCGCGGGTGAGGAATCCAGCGCGAAAACCGGACCATACCCGGAATCGGTTGCGGATAACGAAGCCGCCAGCCAGGCGACCTGATTACGATATTGCGAACTCACATTCCGATACGGACCTTGTCCTCGCGCCACTGCTTCAGCAACGCCTCGAACTCCTCCGTCGCCCGCGCCAGCCGCTGGATCGTAAACAGCAGCGACTCGTAAAGTTCGTCATCCATAATGAACCGCCCCACAGTTCCCTCCCCTTTGCGCACCTGCTCCCCGACGGCATTGAGATTATCGAGCAACGTGTCCGCCCGTTCGAGGCTGTCCAGCGTCGCCCGCGACAGCTCCGTCACCCGTGTATCTACCCGCGCCAGCGTATCGTTGGCATTGCCCACGAACGTACGCGTGTCCTCGATCAACCCGCGTGAGTCTTTCGCCGCCAGTTCAACATCCTCCATCACCGCCGTCCCGCGTTCCGTCATCTCATGCAGGTTGCTGATGCTGTCCCGCAACTGGCTGCGCACCTCCGGATCACCCAGCACCTCGTTGAAATGGGCCAACGAATGGTCCAGCCGCGCCAACGCACTCGACAGATTCCCCTGAATCGTACCGGCATCTACCTCACCAGGCGTACGCTCCTCCAGGATCTTCTCAACTTCGGCCAATACCGGCGTCAGTGCGTCGGCGGCGTCACCTATCTGACGAGCCGTAAGCGTAAACTGATCAACGACATCTGGCGGAAAGAACGTCTCGATCGCACCCCGATTAATGCCGGTAATCTCCGAACCCGCTGCCAACCAACGATCCGCGCCCTCGGGCAACAGCGCCAATTCCTCCTTCGATGGCGGTACCATTCGGATCGGCGGACGCCCCTGACCAAGCACCGGTTCGGTGGTCTCCGCGGTGGTCCCCAACGGCAGCTTGTAAGGCTCCTCGATGGTAACCCGGACGTAGACCCCCTCCCCCGGACGATCCAGATCGGCCACCTCCACCGACTGCACCCGGCCGATCGTAATCCCGTTCAGCGTCACCAGACTCCCCGTCCGGATCCCCTCGCCGTGATCAAACCGTACCGTCATCGGGTACGTGCCGCCCTGCGTAAGCCACGTTGGGCCACGTCCAAACAGGATGATGAGCGTTCCCAGACCAGCCAGACCGATAAGCACAAAGAGGCCAACGATCAGGTTTCGGCGGGTTTCTTCCATGACATCGCTCCGATTTCCGTCGCCAGCGTGAACCCGAACGTGCCGCACGGGTACTAACTATAGCGCAGCCCGTTGTATGTCCATCGCGGGCATACTACACTCACCGGACTGCAAGGAGAACGCCGTGGAGCAGAAGTTCACAGGCAAGACGATTCTCGTCGTCGACGACGACCCCGACATCCTGACCGCCGTTACCACCGGGCTGGCTGACACGGGTGCCCAGATCGAGACCGCCGAAGACGGCGCGACGGCCGTCAGCAAGGCCGAGGAACTCAATCCTGACCTGGTCATCCTGGACATCATGCTGCCCCAGAAGAGCGGTTTCCTCGTGCTCGAGCAGTTGCGGCAGCGCATACCGCGTGAGAAGGCGCCCAAAATCATCATGATCACGGGAAACCAGGGCCAGCGCCATCGGCAATATGCAGAGGCACTGGGGGTACACGAATACCTGAACAAGCCCTTTCGCATGGAGCGGCTGATCGAGGTATCTGAAAAGCTGCTGCTGAACTGAAATGAAGCCCCCTGAACTCTCGGCCTGGCTGAGCGCCTATCGGCAGGACCTGCGTCAAGCGTTGGAAACCGCCGCGCGACACGGCTACCGCCGTGGCCAGGCCAATGCACTCGCAACCGACCTCGACGCCCGCGAATTCTCGTCCAGTGCCCGCCGACATCTCATCAAGTACCTTTCCGGACTCGGCCTGACGCTTGACGGCCTCGCGCTACCCTTTCCCGGTGCCGGCCTCGCCGACCCCAACCGGGCCAGTGAGCACGTCGAGCGACTGCGGGCAACGCTCGAATTCTGCCGGCAGCTCAATGTCAGCCGCGTTCCCGTCAACCTCTCCGGCTTCACTGACCCGCGCCGCAGCGATCTCGCGCTTGAACTGCTGCATATGACCGCGGATCTGGCCGACCGCACCGGGGTGGTGGCGACCATCAATGCCGCCGACGACGCGCCGGAAGTCGTCACCGACCGCGTGCGCGCAGTCGGTTGCCCCAACGTGCAACTCGCGCTCGATACCGCACACTCCGACGAAGACTCGCCGACCCTGAGCAGCCGGGCTGATCTGATCGATACGGTCTACCTCCGCGACATCCGGCGGCACGGGCGGCACGTAGAGGAAGTTCCGTTTGGCCAGGGGGACGTCGACTTTCCGCAGCTATTGGCGCAGCTCGCCGCAAACGAGCAAGACGCATCTCTCGTCATTCGATACGATGGTCCGGGCGGTGTTGACGCGCTCCGGCAAGGGCGGGAATATATGCAGTCCCTGATTGGCCGATTTGGCTCCCGCTAACGTCCGGCAGCGCCAGCGGGTCCAAACAGAGGAAACTACAAAACCCAACCCTGGGAGGTAGGGCGCAAATGCTGTATCTGACGCTGATTGTATCGCTGTTACTCCAGTCCGCCGGCCCCGCTCCGCAAACCGACACCGCAACCGACAAGGCCAAGCCCGTCTTCACCGATGGCCCGCTGCGTGCGGAATTCGTCGCCATGCGCGAGGTTCGGCAATACAACCTCGACCCACAGATGGCCGATCGTACACAATCCGATCTGCGCATCCTCATCCGCCTCGCGGGCGAGCAACTGACCGACATTTCAAAATACGGCGATCTCATCATCACCGAGATCCGCGATGATACGGGTAAGTCGCTCCTTGAAGAGGATACGTACGCCGACGTCGATGAGTCGCAATTGCGCCCCCTGGCCTTCCCGGAGGAGCGGTTGCGGGCCGACGGCCTCAAGCTCGCTACCCCAAGCCTGCTGCCCTCCGACCGCGCGGCTACCAAGCTCAAGCGTGTCAGCGGCCATGTCCGCGCCGTGCTCGCCGACAAGACCGAGACGGTCACGATCGTGAACCCGCTCCAGTACTATGGCGAAGTGATCGCCGACCCGCGCCTGGAAGAGTTGGGGCTGAAGATCCGCGTCGTGCCGTTGGATGAACTGGAAACCCAACCGCCGACGGACCGCTGCGTCGTGCTCGATTTTCAGGCCAAGGGCGACCACGTTCAGAAAATCGAGTACTTCGACGGCTGGAACCGCCCGGTGGCGAGCCGCGACTCCTGGCTGACAACGGAGGAGACGGGCACGAAAGTCCAGATGTTCTACTTCGATGGCAGCGCCCTCACGGACGAGCTACAACTCGTGCTGAATGTGCACCCGACCATCGAGGACATCTCGATCCCGGTCGAGTTCGAAAACCTCGATCTGCCCTGACGAGCATCGTAAGGGCGCCCGCGAAATCCAACGAGCTTCGCCAGCGCGAGGACGACCACAGCTATTTGAATGCGGATCTGAACGGATGCGGGTCAGCACGTATGCCAGGCCCCCACGGAATGCGCTCCCATGACTCGTCGCTTCGGTTGTGGACCACGCGACCGCCGCGGCATCTTGCCCAATTTGCATCCCGTTGAGCGGAGTTGCCTGTGAGTGATGAGGCGCCCCAGTCGACGTCGGCGCAACACGCCTCCACCGACCTGATCGACTCCGCCGCTCGCCCCCTCCTGGCCAACACGTTCTACGCCATCTTCGGCAATGGTTTCTATCACGCCTGTCAGTTCGGCGTTCTCATCCTGCTCGCCAAGTACGCCACCCCCGCCATTCAGGGGCAGTATTTCCTGGCCCTCGCAATCGCCACGCCCGTGGTCCTGCTGTTCGGGCTGGAATCGCGCAGTGCTCTGGTCGCCGACGCCAGCAGTCAGTTCAGTTTCGGCACATACCGCGCGCTGCGCCGGCTCCTGATGATCCCGGCAGCGCTGCTGCTCACGGGCTTCCTGGTCTGGCAATCGTTTCGCGATCCAAACCCGAGCTATATCACGATCCTCGCGGGCGTCTTCGCCGCAAAGATCGTGTGGTCGCTCGCGGAGGTCGGCTGGGGGACCTACCAGCGACGCGAGCGGCTCGACCTGCTCGCCACGTCCGTCGGTTTGCGAGGCCTGACGCTCATCATCCCCTTCGCCATCCTGCTGCCCACGTACTACTACCTGGCGCCGGGCGGCAACCTCGCCACGGGCACCGCCCTGGCCGTCGTCGTGCACGCCGTCGGGGTAGCACTGGTCATGTGGCTGTTCGATCGTCCACGCGTCCTGGATCGGCGTTACTGGGACTTGTCATGGGGCTGGCCGGCGGTCGGCGCTCTCGCCCTTCAGACGCTGCCACTGGGCGTCGTCGCGCTCGCCATCAACCTCTGCGATACGGTTCCACGGGTCGTGATCGAAATGGGTCCGGACGGAAAAGCCAACCTGGGCTACTTCGGCGCACTCGCATACATCACACTCGCCGGCAACCTCGTCATCATTCAGGCCGCGACGGCCGCCGCCAATCGCCTCGCAGTCTTCTACCAGCGTGACGTCCGGGCATTCCTCAGGCTGGGAGCACTCCTTGCAGCAGCCGCCGTGGCCATTGGCGGCGCCCTCATCGTCGCCGCCCTGCTCTTTGGCGGCTGGTTCCTGCGCTTGATCTACACGCCCGAATATGCCCGCTTCGAAACCGCTTTTCACATCATCGTCTTCGCGCACAGCCTGGCCCTGCTCACCAACATCTTCGGCGTAGCCACGACGCAAATGCGCCTGTTCTGGGTCCAGGTGCCCGTCCAGGTGCTGACGCTCGCGGCGACGATCGTCGCCGCCGTACTGCTCATACCAGGAGACAACCCCGTGCGCGGTGGTGCATACACCGCTTTGGCCCGCGCAGTCGTACAACTCGTCCTGTATACGGGATGCGTGGCGGCCGGCCTGCTCTGGCGCGAGCGCGTCCTGCGCTCAAAAGGAACCGTACAAGAACCCGCCACCGCCCAGCCTGAAGGTCAATCCAGCCTGGCAACAAACAAATAAACCCCTGCCGGAGCAGGGGTCTGGGGCTGACGAGGCCGACGGGACTCGAACCCGCAACCTCCGGCGTGACAGGCCGGCGCTCTAGACCAATTGAGCTACGGCCCCATGTCGCGCCGCCAATGCGACGCAGATCCGCAGTATCGCACGTGTGCGAAACCCTGTCAACTTGAAAACCGCATCTCAATGACGAGCGATAAACCGCCGTTTCCAGGCGCCCGCGCCGCGCTCCCCGCCCGCCGAGGCCTCCCCTCGCAAAGCCATGCCCCGACCTGCCCGATACCACTACTGAGCTGCCCATCGCTCTTGCAGCCATGTCCCGCCGCGGGACTGCACGTTCCAATAACACCTCGACGCTGACGCGCCGGGAACGTCGGAGACCCACTGCCATGTCAACCTCGATAATCCGGGTACTCGTGGTCGACGATAGCGCCATGATCCGTGCGCTTCTGCGGAGCGGGCTCTCACAACACCCCCAGCTCGAAGTGGTTGGCGTCGCCTCCGACGGGCTGGACGCGCTCCAGAAAATCAAATCGCTCCGCCCTGACGTCGTTACCCTCGATGTCGAGATGCCACGTCTGAACGGCATCGGCGTGCTAGAGCGCGTCGTCGGCAAAGCTCCCGTCACATTCGTCATGGTCTCTACGCTGACCCAGACCGGAGCCCGCATAACGTTCGAAGCTCTGAACAAGGGCGCTTTCGATTATGTGACCAAGCCCCAGGCCACCACCCGTGCCGGCCTGCCCGATTTTCGAAAGCAACTCATACAGAAGATCCTCGCCGCCGCCCGCGCACGTGGCCGCCGTCCATTGCGCCCCGCCGCAACCGGCGGGGCTGCCCCCACACTGCCGCCCAATACCGTCCGTGGCTGGGTGGTGGCGATCGGGATCAGTTGCGGCGGTCCGCAAACCCTCCATTCCGTACTACCCTCATTTCCGAGCGACTTCGTGCCCATCGTCCTGACCCAGCACATGCCGCCGCAATTCACGACGAGCTTCGCAGCACACCTGGATCGCGCCTGTGCTATGCATGTCTGCGAAGCGAAGGGCGGCGAACCGCTGGAGCAAGGCACAATCTACATTGCCCCCGGCAGCCATCATCTACACATTATCAGACAAGGCGCGCGACTGCTCACCCGCCTGGACCCCGGACCGCTCGTATCCGGACATCGACCATCGGCGGATGTGATGTTCAGCTCGGTGGCCCGGGCCTGCGGACCACGTGCGGTGGGTGTCGTAATGACGGGCATGGGACGTGATGGCGCCGCCGGCCTCGTCGAAATGAGCCGCGCCGGCGCCCACACGGTAGCCCAGGACGAAGAATCATCATACGTCTATGGGATGCCCAAGGCCGCCCGTGACACCGGCCACACTGATCACGTCGTACCCGCCAGCCAGGTCCCTGCCACCGTCGCGCGACTCCTGAACACCGAACGTCGGCGCCGCGCCGCGGCGCTCGCAACGTAGATCCGGTCGTGCGCGGTTCGGTAGCAGGCCAGACCGCCCCCGGCGCGCACCGATAAATCGTGTCGCCGCCGCTCCGTCACCGCATTATGGGGTAATTGCAAAACCGCCGGGTGAATCGGGACGATGAACGAGCAGAGGACTCGTTACTTGGCTGACCTGCGTCAGTGTGGCGGGGAACGCGTGAGCGACGACTGACCGGCCTTGGTTGAACGCTGGGCGGCTTACCCGGCGGAGGGCACGACAGTGGACGTAAGTTATATCAACCCCTTCATCGAATCCGTCGACAGCGTTTTCACGACCATGCTAGACGTGCGCCCCAAGCGCAATGGCCTGAAAGTCAGCGACGGTCAGGCCAAGGGCGAGGTCATCACCTCGCTGGTTGGTCTCAGCGGCCAGGTCAGCGGCGTCGTGGCACTCCGCTTTCCACCCGCAACAGCTTTGAAGCTGGCCAGCCGAATGCTGGGAACCGAGTTGACCGAGGTCAATGATGAGGTCACGGACGCGATCTCGGAGATGGTGAATATGGTGGCCGGGTCGGCCAAAGCCAAGTTCGACCACGATCCGCCCCTGGAACTGGGACTTCCTACGGTCGTCGAGGGAACGGGCTACAAGCTCAAGTACCCCACCAAATCCGTGTGGCTCGAGGTGCCCTTCTCGTCCGAGGCGGGCGACTTCACGATGGAAGTGACGTACAACCCGAACTAGAGGTTCTGCGATGAAAGCGCTGGTCGTCGACGACTCCATGACCATTCGGCGAATCGTGATCAAGGCCCTCACGATGGTGGGCATCAACGACGCGATCGAAGCCGGAGACGGAACCGAGGCCATCAAGGCCACGGAACAAGAGGATTTCGACCTCATCCTGCTCGACTGGAACATGCCCAAAATGAGTGGGATCGACACCCTGCGCACCCTGCGCGGCGCAGGCAAGACCACGCCGGTGATCATGGTCACGACTGAGGCCGAGAAATCGCGCGTGATCGAAGCGATCAAGACGGGGGCCAACGATTACTTGATCAAGCCCTTCTCTCCCGATCAACTCGCGGCCAAAGTCAAGAACGCGCTCGGTGCCTCCTCCGCACAAGGCTAGCAAGAGTCCGGGTCGCCAGCGTGCCACGGGTGGCCACCAGACGGCCCCGCGCATCTTCCGATCTCCGCCAGCACCTCCCTTTCATGAACCCCGTCCGAACTGCCACTGGCGCGCTGCCTGCGCAGAGCCGATACGCACACTGGTGAGCAGCCTGCGGGTTCGCTACGATGCCGCTAACCAGTCAAAGGAGTCCATCGCGCCATGCGCGTCGTCGTTCTGCATGCCGAGGCAACCATCGCCGAAATCACCTGTGACCGCGAGGCCATCTACGCCGGCTCGCAGGAGGATTGTCGACTGCTGCTGGACGACGAACGCATCAGTCCACGCCAGCTCGTGCTGTATCCGGCCGGCCAGGAGGGCTGGATCGTCGAACCGCTCAACGCCGACTGCCAGCTCCAGCTAAACGGCCAACTACTCACAGAAAAGGCCGAGATCAACAACGGTGACGAGCTGCAGATCTGCGATTACCAGATCCGTGTCTTTCCCGAGGAAACCACCTCCGTCAATCGCCAGCCCGTCAGCACCTCCCGCGCTCAACTCGAACGCTTCGCCCAGGCACGCCTACCTGCCGGAACCATCGTGCGACGGTTGAACGAGCCGTTCACGGTGCCGCCGGCGCAGCTCGAGAGCTTGGGCCGCGCCAACGTCGCCGTCTCGGGCTGGACCACCATCGAAGAATTCCTGGACGCCGCCTTGCAAACCCTGCTCGGCACCCTGGCGGCCCAGCGTGTCTGGATCGGCCTCCGCCGCATGACCTACGGGCCCATGGAGTATGAGGAGGGCCGCCTGCTCACCGGACAGCCAACGGACATGCCAAAGCTCGCTGAGGAGCTCAAGCCACGCGTCCTCGACCGCGGTCAATTCCTCCTCGTCCCGCGCATCAGCCGCGAAGAGCGCGTCGCCATCCTCGCCGGGCCCCTACTCGGCCCGGATAGCACGCTCGGCATGGTCTGGGTCGATACCGGCACCAGCGGCCGACGCTACGACCAGCGCGCGCTCGAGCACTTCGTGCTCCTGCTCAACATCTTCGCCTATCAGCTCGACGCCATCTTCCGTGCGACCGCCCGCAACCGTGCCGCCATGATCGAGGGACAGGTCAGCGTCGCACACGAAATCCAGCAACGTCTCACGCCACGCAAACTGCCGCAATGGGAAAATGCCCTCCAGTTCGCAGCCTTTCGTGAACCCGGGCGCGAACGCAGCGGCGACATCTACGACGTCGTCCGCCTCGCCAACGATCTCGCCGCCTTCATGATCGCCCACACCACCGCCACGGGCGCCCTGCCCAGCATGCTCATGGCCCAGGCACAAACCGCGTTCCGCAGCGGCGTCATGCACCAGGACAACGCCGCCGTGTGCCTGCGCATGCTCAACTGGATGACCTTCGACGGCCAGAAGGACCACCCCCTCTCCTGCTTCATCGGCGTTATCGACCCCAAGAGCGGCCTCATGCGCTACAGCGTCGCCGGCGATTCCGGGGCATACGTCATCGATCAGCGCGGCGAAGAGCGCCGCCTCGGCGCACTCGATCCCACCCCACCGCTCAGCATGCAAAAAGGAACCGTTTACCCACTGCTCAGCGAGGAACTCGAGCCCGGCGACACCATCGTGCTCTACACGCCGGGAGTCGTAACCGCCTCCAACCGCCAAGAAGAGACATTTGGCGAGGAGCGTTTCATCAACATCCTCTGCGACGGGTTCGGCCAGACCCCCAGTGCCATGCTCAAGGAAATGCTGACCGACTTGCGCAGTTTCACCGAGGGCGGCGCGCAGCCCGACGACATCACCGTACTGCTCGGGCATCGCGTGTAGCTACCTGGCCCGCCACGTCCTGCACTCCACCTTCGGTCAACCACTCCGTATGACGCGCGCATTGGTCTACCGGCTCCCGCTCAATAGCCCAGCATATTCTCCTGATGCCCCACGAACGGCCACTTCGTATCGTACGCCTCCCCAAACGCGCCGCGCCACGCCTCATCGGCTCCCCACAGTCGGGCGCCCGCTACCGGGTAGCAATCGATCTGCCAGCCCTGCCCGCGGGCCAGGTGCCCCGGATTCAGCACGTTCATCGCCGCCAGCGCTTGATCACTGAAACGCTGCTGACGGTCCGCCCGTACCACACGCGCGGAACCATCGCAGAATAGCAGATTCTCTCGCATCGGCCGCTTGTGCCAGCCAGTCACGATTACCGGATCCGGATACGGGTCGTTCAGATCATCGCGTCCGATCATGTTGAAAAACGCCGGCTCTCCAACGAGCACCAGACGTGTCGGATCACGCAACGTCGATTGCCGATGCCCCCAAGGCCCCCGTGAAAAGTGCCCCTCACTCGGCCCCCCCAACGCACCGAGCGTGATGGCCGCCAGACTCGCGCGGTAACTGTTACCCAACGTGTCGTAACAACGTCGTTCCGCATTCGCCGGCGGCGAATCGTCAATGTCCGGGTGGTCCGGATAGCCTCGGTCCGAAGGACACCGAAACCACTCGAGCTTCGCGGCTTGGTCGGGGTCCAGGCGGCCGTACATGTATACATTCAAAGGGCGCTGCCGGGCATCGAAAACCGGGCGGGCATTCCCCTCGTCAGTATCCGCAAGCAGAATGCCCCCCTCATCACCGTTCAGAAATGGCTCCTGCCCGGAGCGACCACCCCAGGAAAACCACATCGCGGTCCGCCATTCCCAATAGGGCTGCGGCGTGAGCATCACCGAGTGAATCGGGATTACCGGGTCCTTCGGGTGCGCCAGCGTGTATGACATCATGGCCGAGCCAATGCTGCGGAGGTTCGCCAGACACTTGACCTTCTTACCCTGTTCCCGTGCGGCGGACAGCGTGGGCAGCAGAATGGACATCAGCAACACGATGATCGCCACGACGACCAGCAGTTCGATCAGCGTGAAAGCACAACGATCAGACCGGTAACGCATCCACGGGCTCCGCGACACCTACTCCCCCTCATCCTAGCACGTCCCCAGACGTCCCACCGAATTCGCAGTACCACGGGGTCCATCGAGCGGCGATCGCCGCCTGCGGCCACCGCAGTCCGCCTACCCGCGCGGTCCGCAACACGACTGCCCCCCACAGCTCAAGCGGTGCCACACCGACCGAACACCGAAATTCCTCTCATTGCCGACATAAAACGGTTTGAAGCTTAAATGACTACTCTATATCCAGTTGCGCACATCTCGGATTCTTCTTGAACCGGTTTATGAAGCCCGTAACATCTTCCTGTCGCAGGGTAGGCCACCATCCACGGTCGTGTCCGTGGTCCTGCGCCAAGACACATGTAAGAAGGAGGATTGGAAATGCGCAACGCACTCGCGACGGCCCTCGTGGTCACTCTAATGCTGGGAGTAGCACACGCTGAAACGCTGTACGACTCCCAGGGTTTTGAAGACTTCACCCTCGGCTCTCTCGTCGGCGCCCCACAGGACGGCTGGGAAGGCTTCGCTTTCGAACAGGGCGGCGAGCCGATGATCGTCGACCTCGGCGGCAACCAGGCCCTCAAGCTCGAAGTGTTCGCCGAGCCGGCCAGCGACGATTTCCGCCAGGAATCCCGGGTCCTCAAGACGTTTGCCGGCGGGATCGACCTCACCCAGTACACCGACATCACGATCTCGTACGACCTCACGCTGACCGCGGGCAATCGCCACAACCTCTATTTCGATTTCGATAGCGTGCCGAACAAGTTCCTCGGCAACGCCCAGATCGTCCAGGATAACGGCTACGTCCAGATGGTCCGGCAAATCGGCGGTTCCGCCAACGGCCAGAATGTCGCACAGAGCGGTACCACCGCCGAAATGCGCTGGGAATTCGACCTCGTCAACGGCACGGTCGACAGCTTCTTCGGCGACACCCAGATCGATACAAACAGTCCCGTCTCGCTCCAGGCCCTGATCAACGATCAACTCGCCGAAGACCCCGACGGCGATGCGGACACGTTCGACGTGTTCAGCCTGGGCCTGGTGAAGGACTTCCGCACCGCACCTTGGGGCGACACGATGTACGTAGACAACTTCGTGGTCACAGGGATCCCCGAGCCGGCCAGCCTCACCCTGCTGACCCTCGCCGGCCTGCTGCTCCGACGCCGCTAAGCGCAATGCAGCACTGAAATCTGATCCGCTACACCCCGCCGTCCACATCGGTCGGCGGGGCTTTTTATCGGCTGCGCTGGTGCAAGCGCTACTTTCACCACGCACCGGCCCGGGCGACGTGGGTCCGCTTGACCCGCATCGATCGCCCGAAACCGCCCGGTGACCACCCACCCAGAAAACAAAAGCACACGCAGCATGCGCCGCCGATTCTCTCTCCTCGATGCGGGAACAGGCATCTTGGAAACGACGGGGCCTGCTGCGTGTGCCCTGAGTTTGGTATGTCGCACTGTCTTGCCGCCGCCGACTGGCGGGCGATGACCCGAAGCAGCCGGGCAGCGGCGATGACCAATTCGGTCTGGTTTCCGGCTATACGCCTAGCGGCAGCAACTGCCGCGGACCGGCGTACGCTTGGCCGCAGTCTTGCGGCGTGTGGTCTTGCGCTTGGTCGTCTTGCGCTTTGCGGTTTTGCGTTTGGCGGTCTTCTTCTTCGTGCCCTTACGCTTGGCCGTCTTCTTCTTCGTCGTCTTTCTCTTGGCAGTCTTCTTCTTCGTGCCCTTCTTCTTGGCCGTCTTCTTCTTGGTCGTCTTCTTGCGAGTCACCTTCTTGCGGGTGCTCTTCTTCGTGACCTTCCTCTTCGCGGTCTTCTTCTTTTTGACCGCCTTCTTCTTTCTTGTGGCTTTCTTCTTTGCCATGGCGCAACCTCAAAAAAGAAACTGGAAACGAAACACTCTACGCCACACTGGGCGCTTGTACGCGATCATCGAACCGGACACTGACGCGTTTGCTCACGCCCGGCTCTTCCATCGTCACCCCGTAAAGCACATCCGCACAAGCCATCGTCTTCTTGCTGTGCGTAATCACCACGAACTGCGTGTGGGACAGGAACTCCTGCAGGACCGTATTGAAACGACCCACGTTCGATTCATCAAGCGCTGCATCGACCTCATCGAGAATTGCAAACGGTGAAGGTCGACTCTTGAACACACCCATCAGCAATGCCACCGCAGTCAGTGTCTTCTCTCCGCCGGAGAGTAAGGAGATCGAACGCGGCTCTTTTCCCGGGGGACGCGCGATGATCTCGATACCACACTCCAGCGGGTTCTCGGGATCCTCCAGGATAATATCGGCCTTTCCACCCCCAAAAAGTTTACGAAACATCTCTTGGAAATTTCCGCGAATGTCCTCGAACGCCGACGCGAAACGCGTCCGCGACTCGTTGTCCAGTTCGACAATCAGCGACTCCAAGCGCTCAATCGCACGCGAGAGATCGTCGCGCTGCTCGATCATGTTCTCATACCGCGGCGTGAGTTCCTCCAACTCCGTGATGGCATCGAGGTTCACGTGCCCCAGCCGCGCGATCTTGCCACGCAGCTCCTCAATCTCGGCGCGGACGGCCTCCCAATCCTGCTCCGCATGCTCATATTCAGCGTATTTCTCGGCCAAATCGATGTCGAGTTCGTCACGCACGCGTGCCACCAGCGCCTCGGTCCGCACCTCAGTTTCACGCCGGACCACCTGCCGCTCGTGCAACCGCTCCTCGACATCATCCAGTTGCCGCTGCAACGCGCGCCCCGCCACCCCACACGCCTCCAGCTTCTGCCGCAACCCCTGGCGCTCCTCCCGCAAGGCCACCACCGCCTCCCGCTGCGCCGCACATTTCGCCTGGCCCGCCGCATGCGCCTCACGAGATTGCTTCAGCTCGCCTTCCGCCAACTCAATCTGCCGCGCCGCGTCCGCCGCCTCCGCCTGCGCGTCGGATCGCTCCTGGATCAATGCCTCGAGTCGGGTACGCAGATCCTCAAGTGCCTCCTCCCCACCCTCGCGCTTCTCCACCGCCCGACCCCGTTCAACGAGCGCTGCGGTGCACTGTTGCGACAGCCGCGCTGCCGCTTCATCCTGAGACCGCGCTTCGGTGGCGAGCTTCTCGATGCGGGCTTCGTGCTGTTGCCGCGCCGCAACAACACTCTCACTCTCCGCCTGCCGGTCCGCCAATGAACTGGAAATCTCGTCCGCCGCCTGCCGCACCTGCGCCAACTCATCCCGCAATGTGCCCCGTTCCCGTTCGACCCGCTGACCTTCTTCATGCAAGCGGCCATGCTCATTTCGTGCGTCAGCATGCTCGCGTTGCAGCGTCGCAATCCGATCCAGCAGACCATCGCGCCTTAACTGAACATCCGAAACACTCTCCTCGACCTGCAAACGCCGCCGCGTCCGCTGCACCAGCCGCCCTTCGACCTCATCCAGCTCGGCTTGCAACTGACGAATTTCCGCCTTGCGACTGATCAGTCCCGTTTGCGTCGCCGCATGTCCGAACGACATCCGTCCATCAGCGCCAACACACTCGCCGTCCAGCGTGACGAAGATACAGCCGCTCACCGCCTCCGCCGCCAAACTCAACGCATGATCGAGCGTCTCCACCACATACGTCCGCCCCAGCAAACGCTCCGCCAGATCACGATACTCCGGGGCGCATTCCACCCAATCCGCACCCCGCCCAACGTAACCCGGCGCATGCGCGTACGACACCGGCGAACGCACCGCTGTGCCAAGCCGATCCAGCGCCAGCGCCCGCAACGGACCAGGCAATTCGCCATACTGCTCCAGCGCACCAGCCAGCCGACCCGCGTCACGTACCACCACGTGCGACTCAAACGCACTAAGCACCGCCGCCAATGCCCCCACCCGCGGATCATCAATTCGCAGCAGATCTGCGACGAGCCCGACAATTCCCGTCTCGGCATGCTCCGGCAATCCACGCCAACCCAGTACTGTTTGCGTGCCCTGATCCACCCCCTCGAGCCGCCGCTCCATGTCGGCCAGCAAGCCAAGCCGCGACGTCAGACCACTACGCGCCTCCTTGTCCGCGCCGATCTGCTCGTCGAGTGCCTCGGCCTCCTGATGCAGCGCCGCGAGCTGTTCATCATCCGCATGCAACTCCTGCTGCAACCCCCCAAGTTGCCGATCCAGGCTGGCAACGCGTTCCTCGGCCGCCGCCACCTGCTCGGCCACATCACGCTGCCGACCCTGTAATTCCTGCTCGCGCGTCGAAAGCCGCTCAATCTGCGCACTCAACCGCTGATGCTGCTGGGCAAGATTCTCCTGCTCATTCTGCAACAGGGACGCCCGCCGCACCGCCTCAAACGCCGCCACCTTCTCCTGCTCGAGCGCCTGCCGCGCTTCCTGCGCCTCGCTTTCTGCCGCGCGCCGCGATGCCGTCAGCGCGTCAATCCGCGCCGCCGCCGCCGCCTCGGCGCGCTGCAATTCGGCCAGGGCAGCTTCTTCCCGCTGGATCCGCTCCTCCAGTGCAGCAAGCCGACCCGCAATATCTTCCGCCTGCTGCTCGCGGCGACTGCGCGTCGCAGCCAGCTCCGGCAGTCGCTTCTCACCCTGGGCAATGCGCTCTTCCAGCGTGCTCAGCCGGCTTTGCAGCTCGACCAGCTCCGCTTCCTTCTCCTGAATCTGATCATCAAGTGCCTGACGGGTATGCTCGTGCTCAGCCAGCTCCGCGTCATGCGCTGCCACTTGTGTCCGATACTGCTGAAGCTGCCCCTCCAGCGCCGCCACCTCATTCCCGACCCGCTGGCGACCCTGCTCCAACTCGTGGTACTCCGATAACGAATACGACGACCGCAGCTCGCGCAACCGGGCATCATATTGCTGAAAATTGCGGGCCTTCCCCGCCGCCAGCCGCACACTGCGCAGCCGCCGCTCCAACTCCTCAATAATGTCCTGCAACCGCAGCAGGTTATGCTGCGTCCGCTCCAGCTTCCGCTGCGCCTCGACCCGTCGAACCTTGTACCGGCTGATCCCCGCCGCCTCTTCGAAAATCTCCCGCCGCTCGACCGGACTGGCCTGCAACAGCAGATCAACTCGCCCCTGCTCAATCACGCTGTACGCGTCGACACCTACGCCGGTGTCCATCAGCAGCTCGCGGATATCCTTCAGTCGGCAGGTCTTTCCATTCAGGAGATACTCGCTGTCGCCACTGCGATATAGGACACGACCAACCGTGACCTCCTGGTCATCACTACGCAGGACGCCATGCCGATTGTCAAACACCAACCGAACCTCGGCAGCGTTGGCAGGCTTTCTGGACCGCGAGCCGGCGAAGATCACGTCCGCCATCTTCGACCCCCGCAGACTCCGAGCCGACTGCTCCCCCAACACCCATCGGACTGCATCAAGCACATTGCTCTTACCGCACCCATTCGGTCCGACAATCGTGGTGATCCCACTGCCAAACTCAAACTCCGTCCGGTCAGCAAAACTCTTAAACCCGTTGAGGATGATTCGTTTCAGAAACACGATGAATGGTCACTCCCACGACCCAGCCCGACCAACCGCGCGCAGACGGACCGGATCCACTATATCTGGTAGTCGGCGAGGCAGTATATAACAACAAGTTCCTTCACGCAAGCGATTTGCGCGCCCGCCAAATCGAGCACAACCAAACCGCCCGCCAAGCTCCATCCAATCAGGATTTTTCGGTCTCCTTCTCCGCCAGAAAACGCAATAAGTTTTTACTTGTATATGACTTAGCATCGCGTTATAAAGAGCCCTGAGGAGTGGCGCTTTGCGCCAGATTCTACGAGTTGGAGTTTACAGGAGGAAGGAAGGGAGAGCCCCTTCCATACGTCAACACCCCCTTCAGGAGATGGAGTATGAAGCGACTGTTAGTTCTATGCGCGCTGTTGTCCGTCGTCGGTGCTGCGAACGCGGATGTCAACTTTTATGCGACCGCCGCGTCGGAGTTCGCCGCGTTGTCGGACAACGTGTTCAACACCGATGAGATCGATTTCCTGCCCTTCTACCAGGGCGTCGGCGGCACGCAGAGCCCCGAGATCATCACCGACGGCCAGACCACCGAGACGTTCTACGTCTGGGGCCAGTTCGTGGATGAAGCGGCCTACACCCAGATCTACGGCATCAACCTCGATGTCAACGTCACCGGCGACCTCGCCGTCGGCCAGAGCGTCATGTATCGCCACAACAAGACCAGTGGCCCGCCCAGCGCGCGCTGGGATCGCTGGGACGGCGATCAGCCCGTCACGCTGGAAAACGGTATCGTCGCGGCTGTCACTGCCGACGGCATCATGGACTCCTTCATGGACTATGACCTCGGCGACGGCCAGACCTTCCTGGTCGGTGCGGTTGAAGTTACCGGTACCGAGGGCGATATCCTCCTCGGCCTCGGCGACCTGGGCCTCATCGCCTACGACGGCAACACCGGCGACCCGATCCGTCCGACGATCAACATCCTGGACGGTACCCCCGTCAGCGGTCCGAACCCGCCCGATGAGGCGTGGTACGGCCAGGTGGCGACCTTCACGCCCATCCCCGAGCCGGCCAGCCTGCTGCTGATCGGTCTCGGCGCCCTGGCGCTCCGTCGCCGCTAAGACCGAAAAGTTCTCTCAAGAGAATCACGAGAAGGCCGGACGGCACCGTCCGGCCTTCTTTTATGCCGATAAAGACGTTTTTATAGGACCATCAAAATGTCGCGGCCACCCTATCGCCGATAAAGTCTGCCCGCCACGACGCTTCTGAAAACCCCACCAGAAAATCCGCCTGCCAGGTTTGCCTTCCGAAATTCGCCGGGCCTAGCATGGGATGACGCAAGTTCAGAGGGTGGTTGGCACCCCTAACGGGATTGGTCTCAGGAGGCTGGAAGCAAACCTCCACTGGCACTTTTTCGGGAGAAATGGAAATGAAGAAAGCGATTTGTTTTGTTGCAATGCTGGGCCTGGTCGCGACCGCCAGTGCGGACATCAACTTGTTCGCCACCGCCGGCAGCGAGTATGCCGCCATGACCGGGAACGTCTTCAACACTGACGAGATTGACTTCCTGCCGGACTTCGCGGGCGTCGGTGGCACGATGAACCCCTCGCTCGACACCACTGGTGGCCTCACCGAAACCATCTACTTCTGGGGCCAGTTTGATGGCGAAGCCGCCTACACCCAGATCTACGGCATGCACTTCAACCTGGCGCTCGACGGCGGCACCATCGACCAGAGCGTCCTGTACCGTCACAACAAGACCAGTGGTCCGCCCAGCGCACGCTGGGACCGCTGGGACAATGCCGATCCGCTGACCATGCTAGGCGATCCGGCCGCCGCCGTCACGTCTGACGGCATCATGGACTCCTTCATGGACTATGACCTCGGCGATGGCCAGACCTTCCTGATCGGTGCCGCCGAAGTCACCGTCCCGGATGGCTACGTTGGCAGCCTCGAGCTCGCCCTCGACACCCTGGGCCTCATCGCCTACGACGGCAACACCGGCGACCCGAGCCGCCCGACGATCAACATCATGGGCGACGACACCGTCACCCCGGACAACCCCCCGTCGGCCGCGACCTATAACGGCGTCGTCAACTTCGTGCCTGAGCCCGCCAGCCTGCTGCTGATCGGTCTCGGTGCCCTGGCGCTCCGTCGCCGCTAAACCGGCACACGCCAACAACGAATTGAATCCCGGAAGGCCGGCCCTCATCACGAGGTCCGGCCTTCTTCATGTGACCAAGTCGCAGACCATTCACACCCCGCGCATTCGGACTTTGTCGCCATGGTTCCGATAGCCATCGGTTCCTGCCGGGCACACCATTGGGCGCCAAAAACCTGTCATTCGACGTTTGCCTTCCGGAATTCGCCGGTCCTAGCATTGGGTGAACAAGCCCGATTGGTGACCGTCATTGCGCGGCGGTGTCGGGCGGATCTGAGGAATCCGAAGCTCAAACACCTCGATTGGCACTTTTTCGGGAGAAATGGAAATGAAGAAAGCGATTTGTTTTGTTGCAATGCTGGGCCTGGTCGCGACCGCCAGTGCGGACATCAACTTGTTCGCCACCGCCGGCAGCGAGTATGCCGCCATGACCGGGAACGTCTTCAACACTGACGAGATTGACTTCCTGCCGGACTTCGCGGGCGTCGGTGGCACGATGAACCCCTCGCTCGACACCACTGGTGGCCTCACCGAAACCATCTACTTCTGGGGCCAGTTTGATGGCGAAGCCGCCTACACCCAGATCTACGGCATGCACTTCAACCTGGCGCTCGACGGCGGCACCATCGACCAGAGCGTCCTGTACCGTCACAACAAGACCAGTGGTCCGCCCAGCGCACGCTGGGACCGCTGGGACAATGCCGATCCGCTGACCATGCTAGGCGATCCGGCCGCCGCCGTCACGTCTGACGGCATCATGGACTCCTTCATGGACTATGACCTCGGCGATGGCCAGACCTTCCTGATCGGTGCCGCCGAAGTCACCGTCCCGGATGGCTACGTTGGCAGCCTCGAGCTCGCCCTCGACACCCTGGGCCTCATCGCCTACGACGGCAACACCGGCGACCCGAGCCGCCCGACGATCAACATCATGGGCGACGACACCGTCACCCCGGACAACCCCCCGTCGGCCGCGACCTATAACGGCGTCGTCAACTTCGTGCCTGAGCCCGCCAGCCTGCTGCTGATCGGTCTCGGTGCCCTGGCGCTCCGTCGCCGCTAAACCGGCACACGCCAACAACGAATTGAATCCCGGAAGGCCGGCCCTCATCACGAGGTCCGGCCTTCCTCATGTGACCAAGACAATCCACCTCCGCCCCGCGAGCATCACCCTAAGCCTTTGTCCTATAAATAACTTAGCTATAGCTCTTCAGCCTGGTCCTTCATCGCAAGGGCTGCGGGGTCCGAATTCACGTTTTTTCATTTTTATCGCTCTGGGTTGACGTTGTCTTAACGATTGAGCTATATTGTCAGTTACAGATGGAGAAGAGGAGAGCGAGCGACCACGCGTGGGGTGAAAAAGAGGGCGAGGAAGCTTTTACTCCAGATTCGATTGTGTTATGATGGGAAGCGACCCATCGGATATACGGGTTAGGAGGTTGGAGGAACTTCCGCCGGTCACGTCTGTTGTTCTCTTGAGGAGGAACGAATCATGAAGAAAGTTATGTGTCTTGTGGCGATGCTGAGTCTCGTCGCGACGGCGAGCGCCTCGGTCGACATCTTCATCACCAGCGCTGCTGAGTTCGATGCGATGCCGAATGAGACGTTCACCACCGACGAAATCAACTTCCTGGACGACTTTGCCGGTGTCGGCGGCACGCCGATCGCCGAGCCCGTCAACCTGGGTGTGTGCGGCGAAGCCCCCCCGCAGACGTTCTACGTCTGGGGTCAGTTCAATGGTGAAGCGGCCTACACCCAGATCTACGGCATGCACTTCTACGTCGAGACCGACGGCTGCATGCAGCTCCAGAACAGCGCTCACTATCGCCACAACAAGACCAGTGGCCCGCCCAGCGCCCGCTGGGATCGTTGGGACGGCGACCAGCCTGTCACGTTTGGTCCGGACAGCGGCATTCTGGCGGCGGTCACCGCTGACGGCATCATGGACTCCTTCATGGACTATGACCTCGGTGATGGCCAGACCTTCCTGATGGGCGCCATCGAGCTCGGTTGTCCGGAGCCCGGCGACGGCGGTACCGCCAACCTGGTCTTCGGCAACCTCGGTCTCATCGCCTACGACGGCAACACCGGCGAGTCCATCCGTCCGGACGTCAGCATCAACGGTGTCATGGCCCCGGCCAACCCGCCTGAGGGTCCGTTCGGCGTCGAGATCGCCTACTGCGAGATTCCTGAGCCCGCCAGCCTGCTGCTCATCGGTCTGGCCGGTCTCATGCTCCGTCGTCGCTAATCCAGCACGACTGAGTGACTGAATCTTCCGGAAGCCGAGGCTTACCAGCCTCGGCTTCCTTCTTTTTGCGCACGAGGCAACTCTTCACAGCGCACGACGTCACTCACAACTATAAGGGGGGATCACTGGGAGCGGCTGGATTCGAACCAGCGTAGGCAAACGCCAACGGGTTTACAGCCCGTCCCCTTTAACCACTCGGGCACACTCCCTACCAGATCGAACACGTAACGCGCCCGATCCGTGAATCACGAAGAATACCCCAGCCGCCCCGAAGATTCAAGTAGCCCGACCAACCCGGCCGGAACTCCGGCGCCCCGCATAACTCCCCTCGGCGCTAACGCTTAGGGCGTGACATCTCCCCCATACTACCGGACGCTGCAAGCCGACCGCCGCCTATCGCGTACGCATTACCGTCCGAGCACCCTCGCCCGGCCCCCGTTCCCTGGGCCCCCGCTCCCGGTACACCTCAATCACCGCCCGAATCCGCGGGTCGGGATGATAAGCCAGCGCAAACCGTGCATTATGCGCCTCCACCGGCAACACACTCCCCACCATGTCAATCAGCCGCTCCGTGACACCGTCCGCCCCGTTCGTCCCCAGCCACAGGCACGCAGCCCGCACCAGATTGTAATCCTCAGTCGCAATCCTCAGCAGCGCCGCCTCCGCCGGCCCATCCGCCACCCGCACCGCCCGCGGCTCCGGCAGATACGTCCACAAATCCGCATAGCGCCGCGAGAGCAAGTGCCACAGGTCGTCGGATGCGGGCCGCAACCGCCGCGCCGTGACCAGCGTGGCATCGCCGCCCTCGCGCTCCACACGCCACCATGCCCGCAGCAACTTCCGGTCAGCCTCCACGTCAACCGCACCGGCCAGGACATGGTTGAACTCCGCCGGATAAAGATCATGCCAGCGTATCGGCAGCCGCTCCTCAGCCCAGACAATCGGCCCCACCGGCTGCCCCAGCACCTTCACGTCAAAATGCAGTACGCCGAGCGTCGTCTCCAGACAGCGTGCCGTCAGCGGCGGCGGTTCCCGATACGCACTCGCCAACAGCCGCACGAGCGAGCAATGCACCATCGTCGCGAGATTATCTGGCGCGACCGGCTGCGCCATGGCGGGCTGCTCCATCAGGTAGGTGATGCTCGCCGCCCCCTCGTCTGCCAGTCGATTGAAGCAGTCGGACCAGACCACGTCGGAATCGAGCGTCAGGAGCGGCCGTGCCGCCGCGGCGATGCGCTCACGCTGCGTCTGACCCTTGAATGCACACCCCGCACAACTCAGCAGCGACATGCATAGGAGTAGGCCCAGTCCACCATGGCCACCCCACCGCCCGCATCTCAATGTGCAGCGTCGCGGTGCACGGGCTACGCCGCTGCAACGTACTTTGTGAGGCGCGAACATCTGCGTTACAATCCTTGGCACGAAGAGAGGGTAACATACCAGGAGTACTCATGGAACGAACACTGATCATCTTCAAGCCGGATGCAATGAACCGCAATCTGGTCGGACGGATACTCACCCGTTTCGAGGACAAGGGTCTGCGGCTGGCGGGGCTGAAGTTGCAGCAATCACCACGCGCCCAGGTCGAGCAGCATTACGCCGTCCACAAGGAGAAACCGTTCTACAACGACCTGGTCGCGTTCATGACCGCCGGGCCGGTCATCGTCGGCGTGCTCGAAGGGCCGCAGGCTATCGACGTCGTCCGCAAACTACTCGGCGCCACCAACGGCCAGCAGGCCGAGCCCGGCACCATCCGCGGCGACTTCGGCCTCGACATGCAATACAACCTGGTGCATGCCAGCGACGGGCCGGACACTGCCAGGCAGGAAATCGAGCTGTTCTTCAAGCCTGAGGAGCTGGTCAGCTACACGCGCGTGACGGATCAGTGGATTACGCGTTCGTAGTCCCACACTGAGGGCCCCAAACCCGAGAGGTGGCCGATGCGAGTTCAACCCATCGCCGAGCATCAACAGAATGAAGTCAATATGGAAGGCGCCGAGAAGGTCCGCATGCGCATGCTCATCGGCCCCGATGACGGTGCCAACGTATTCCACATGCGCCACTTCGAGGTCGCGCCCGGCGGGCACTCGCCGCACCACGCACACGACTATGAGCACGAAGTGCTGATCCTGAAAGGTCAGGCCGTCGTCAAGAGCGAAGGCGGCGACCGCCCCGCAAACGCCGGCGACGTCGTCTGGGTGCCGGCCAACGAGAAACACCAGTTCCAGAACGCAGGCGATCAGCCGCTGGAGTTCATCTGCCTGATCCCGGCCCCGAAGCGCTGCACCTAGTCGGCGCAAGCCCCTCATCGTGGCAGCAATGTCAGCCACGCGCCTTTTTGGACATATCGATACACTTGCATGCTAGAACATCAGATAGAGAGCGAGCCAGCGAAAAGGACATCGCACCATGAACGATTTGACACGCCGGGAGATTTTGGGATCCGCCGCAGTCGTCGGCGGATGGTTGGCGTTCGGCCCGGGCGGCGTGCTGGCCCAGTCGAGCGGAAACGACAACTCGGGCACCGGGCCCTACGAGCTTCCCCCACTCCCCTACGACTATGCCGATCTCGAGCCCTTCATCGACGCCCAAACGCTCAAACTCCACCATGACATCCACCACGCGGGCTACGTGCGCGGCGCCAACGGCGCCATCGCCAAGCTCGCCAACATCCGCCAGCAGGGCGGAGACAGCATCAAACAAGTCCGCTGCGTCACCGAGGATCTCGCCTTCTCACTCTCCGGGCACGTGCTGCATACGCTGTTCTGGGAGAGCATGACGCGCCATGGCGGCGGCGATCCACCCGCCGACAGTGCATGCGCGAAGCTGATCAAGCGCGACTTCGGCTCCTTCGACGCGTTCCGCGGACAGCTCTCCGCCGCCGCCGCACAGGTTCACGGCAGCGGCTGGGGCGTGCTGGCGTACGAGCCGATGGCCAAACGCCTGCTGATCCTCGAGGCGGAGAAGCACGAGAACATGGGCGTTTGGGGCGCAATCCCGCTGCTGGCTATCGACGTCTGGGAACACGCGTATTACCTGAAGTACCAGAACAAGCGCAGCGACTTCATCAAGTCGTTCATGGAGATCGTAAACTGGCAGAGTGTCGAGAAGCGTCTCCAGGCCGCACTCGGCAGCTAGGTCCCTCGAACCCTGAATCGCACCTGTGAGTCAACCTGCGGGGGACGGGCATGGGCAACTTCCATGTACCGCTCCCCCGCCCCCCGTACGCCCTCCGCCGTCGCACACTCCGGCAACGCTCCCTGAAAACCGCCCGCCCTTCACGTCGACACCTTCAGACGCTACCTTGACGCGGATGTTCTTCGCGACGACCAGGCCGCACAAACCGACGCCCCCCAAGCCGCTTGAGCGTGGAGGCAACACTCCCCTCTACCTCCAGCTCATTATCATGATCGCAGTCATCGGCCCGTTGATCGCGCTGTCACAAATCATCGCCTATTGGCGTACCGACGTCGTCGACGACCAGATGTTCGCCTACTACGGCTGGCGCATCGCTAACGGTGCTACCGTGTACCTCGACGTCTGGGACAATAAACCACCCGGCGTCTATTGGATCAATGCACTCGCCATGCTCGTCAGCGGCGGCAGTTACTTCGGCGTGCTGACGGTCTGTGGACTCGCCCTCGCCATCGCCCACTACGCCTTCTACATGGCAGCCAGCGCGGTCTACCAACGCGGGGCCGCGGTGATCACCACGATCCTGCTCAGCTTCTACCTCACACATGCCTTCTACACCGGCGGCACCAACCGCACTGAGACGTTTCTCGTCGCCGCCGAGCTTGGGGCCGTCGCAATCTACCTGCGGGCCTGGCAGCGCGACCATTGGTGGAAGTGGTACCTGGCGGGCGTGCTATGCGGCGTCGCCTTCCTCTTCAAACAGGTCGGTCTGGCCGCGTGGGGCTGCATGGGCCTGCACCTGATCATCCTGGTCATCGCCAGGAAACTGACTTGGCAAATCGGCGCGCAACGGGGGCTGCTGCTGCTATGCGGTGCATCCACAACCGTTGCCCTGGCAGGGATCTACCTGGCAGCCCAAGGCGCCCTGTTCGCAGCGCTGTACGCGACATTCGGCTTCAACCGCGAGTACTTCAACGTTGGCGATAGCCAATTCCCATATAACTATGCCACCTACGCGATCCTGCAGTACCATTTCTTCCCCATCCTCAAGCTGCCATTGCTGATGGTCGCCGCGGCGACCCTGCATGCCTTCCTCTGGTGGTCACGCCCCCGCTACCGCCCGGCCGAGATCGAAAAACCACTGCAACGCGGCCCGGCCGCACCACCCTACTTCTTCTTGTTCCTGCTCTTCTGGTTCCTCGTAGCGCTTTACGGCGCCATGTTGAGCCCCCACGGTTTTCGCCATTACATCATTCCGACGATTCCCCCACTCATCATGCTCGCGGGCTACCTCATCAACGTGCTGCGCGCCGAAGCCAGCCTGCTTGTAAGAGCCCAGCAACGCGCCTGGGTCGCCATGGCCCTCGTCATCATGGGGTACTTCGCGGCTGACGCCGTCGTTAGGCAATTCGGCGAAATGTCGAAAATCTGGGTCTTCCGCATCGATCCCTGGCTTACCGGTGTCGGCGAATACGACGAAGCCCACTGGGAGGTCGTCGGCCAGGCGGTCCTCAAACACACAACCCCCGATCAGACAATCCAGTGCTGGGGCTACATGCCCGGCGTCTACCTCTACGCCCGCCGCGAAAACGCCTGCCGCTTCACCACCACGGAAAAGGTCGGGCAAGTCCGCGGCGGTGCCCTCTTCGTGCTCTACGAGCTGCAAGAGAAGCTCCGCGATGACCCGCCGGCCCTCATCACCATGCAAAGCGGCGACTATGTCGGACTGCACCACGCCGACAACGCCAAACTCACCCTCCCGCCGGATATCACCCTCGGTACGTGGCTCGACGAGAACTACACGCTCATCGAAGAAATCCCCAGGTTCGGCACCGTCTACATCTTCAAACGTAATGACCTCGTTCCCCCGGGTCACGGCCTGCCATTGCCATCCGTCGACGCGCAAACCACCCGGCCAGCCGCCAAACCACCCAACGCCCCCGGAACACATGCATGACTGCGAACCTCATCGCCCACGGCGTCGACATCGTACACTGCTCGCGCCTCCAGCAAATCTGGGACAACCACGGCGATCGCTTCCTGAACCGCGTCTACAGCGCAGCCGAACGGAAATACTGCCTCGCCGTCAAAGACCCCGCCATCCGGCTCAGCGGCCGCTTCGCCGCCAAGGAAGCCGTCATGAAAGCACTCGGCACGGGCTGGCGCGGCGGCGTGGAATGGACCCACATCGAAGTACTCGCCGACCCACTTGGCCGGCCACTTGTCACGCTCCACCACAAGACCGCCGAGCTCGCCCGCTCGCTCGACATCGACCAGATCCTGGTCTCCATCTCTCACAGCGGCGATTACGCAATCGCCTCCGCAATGGGCATCAGCCCGCCGGCAACCTGACAACAGCAAAAGCGGCGGCCGCAGGCTCCTATGGGCCCGCGACCGCCAAACCTCGCTGAAAGGAGACACACTCGCTGGCGTCAGGTCGACGCATCTTCCGTTTCGGGCACGGCCTTGTCCTTTCGGCGACGGCGCCGCTTCTTCACAATCCCCAACCGCGGCGGCTGCGGCATCCGCGGCCCCAACTCGTTCGCACACTCGAGCACGCCACGCAACGTGCCATTGAACGCATCCGCGCCAACCTCCTGCCAAAGCCCATCCGCGCGGTTGAAGATCCCGCCGCTGACCATGATGTTCATTGTCGGACAAACACCGATATCGCGAATCCGCTCGATCATCGCACGCGTGTTCGGCACGGCCTCCGGCTCGGCCCCGAAGATCAGCAGCACGTGCGGCCGTAGCTGCCCGACCATCGAGAGAATCTCATCGTGCGGCACACCCCCACCCACGAAGAAGACCTCCCAGCCATCAGCCTGAAACAGATCGCCCGCGAGCTGCGCCCCGAGTTCCTCGTTCGGACCATCCGCACTGACCACCACCACGCGCTTGCCGTTCAGCGGTTTACGCGTCAGATGTGGCTGCAACTGGTCCGCAACGGACCGATTGATCCGGGCCGCCATATGCTCCACAGCCGTGTTGATGCGGTCATCATGATACAGTCGCTCGACCTGCGACATGGCCGGCCACACGACGTCACACATCAAATTCTCCGCCGGACTGCCTTTCGCGACTTCCTGCGACACGAGATCAAAACACTCGGCCCGCCGACCGGCGAGCAGCGGTTGCATGTAACGGAGGAGGAACGGTTCGGGCATCTTCAGCGTCTCCACTATGCAGCGGGCCCGTCGGTTGCGACGTCCACGCGCAGCCTCCACGAGACCACGACGGGCTGAACCTCACGCAGCCGCAGCATCCATGCCAGCGGTATCAGTTTCCGGGGATTCGGGCCGGCCTTCGTTCGCGTCCACGCGTCTGACCGTCCCGCGTTCGCCGTTCGTATCGGGAGCCCCAACACAACCCCTTGAGACCCGCCGCTTTAGCAAAAAACCTGCCTCTCACCCCAACGGCATGACTTGCGCCGACTCCGCCGCGACCACATCCGCCGGCTCGCCAGCCAGCGCACCGTTTCTCGGAACGCCCGCCGACCTCCGCGAACCCTGCGCCCCCTACGTGCCGATCCTGCACCCATCCCACCTCGGCAAAGCCTGCGCACTTCCCGAATCCAGCAACGTCACACACGAAATCACACCAGCGCACAGCGTGTGACCGGGCCTGCTTGACACCGCATCGGCAGGCCTTAACGTACGGAGTCTGCCACGCGGCGCGTGCAACGCCGCACGGCCACGAAACGGAAGCACTGCAATGGGTTACGCATACACGCCGGGTCTCACCGTCGCAGCCGACACCGTCGTCCGCAAGGTCCGTCGCCTGCCCCTGAAAGGTCAGGTGCTGGTTGCGGTCGGGCGCGAGGTCCGGGCGGAAGACGTCGTCGCAGAAACCAGCCTGCCCGGTGAGGTGCGTCCCATTAATGCGGTCGGTCAACTCGGCATCACGCCGGATGAACTCAGTGGCATCCTGCTAAAGCGGGAAGGCGACCCCGTCGCTGCCAATGAGCCCTTTGCGCGTACGAAGGGCCTCTTCGGTATGTTCAAGAGCGAGGTTCGCTCCCCCATCGAAGGCACGATCGAGTCGATCTCGGACGTCACCGGTCAGGTCATCATTCGCGGTACCCCGACCGCACTTCGGAAAACCGCTTACGTCCGCGGCCGAATCGTTGACGTCCAGCCGGAAGAGTCAGCTACCGTCGAAAGCCGCGGGACGTTCGTGCAAGGCATCTTCGGCATCGGCGGCGAAGCCCACGGCGAGTTGGCCCTCGCCGTCGATTCACCCGACGCAACGCTCGAATCGGCCCATCTTACCCCCGAACACGCCGGAAAAATCGTCGTCGGCGGCGCACTGGTGTCCGCCGATGCCGTCAAGACCGCCATCGAGCTCGGCGTAAGCGGCATCGTCACGGGCGGCCTGAATGACGCCGACCTGCGCAATTTCCTCGGCTACGAATTGGGCGTCGCCATCACCGGTGAGGAACAGCTCGGCGTGACAATCATGGTCACCGAGGGCTTCGGTCCGATCCGTATGGCCGAAGCGACATTCGACCTCCTGCGTCAGCGTGCCGGCCTCTTCGCCAGCCTGAACGGTGCCACACAAATTCGTGCCGGCGTCATTCGTCCAGAGCTAATCGTGCCGCTGGAGCACGACCGGCAGGCCGCCGCCGCCGGAACGGACGGCGACGACGGCAATGTGCTTCAGATCGGCACATACCTGCGTGCCATCCGCGATCCGTTCTTCGGACGCATCGGCCGTTGCGTGAACCTGCCGGTCGAACTGCAAAAGCTGTCCAGCGAGACACGCGTTCGCGTGCTGGAGGTGGAGTTCGAGGACGGGCAGCGCGCCACGCTGCCACGGGCCAATGTCGAACTGATCAAGCGATAATCAACAGGCGGGGCCGACCGCCTGTCACAAGGAGAATGCTGCGATGCGTCCCTTCTGGCTCCGATATCGAAGAACGTGCGTGGCCCTCTCGCAGGGCGGCATCACACTGGGTATCCTCCAGGGACTCAGCCTGGTCAACTTTGCCAGCCTCATCACCTCTCTCCTCTCGAGTTGGGTAGGGATTCTGGCATCGCTGCTATTCGGCGGCGACCCGTTTGCGACGACCGGGTTCTAGAATCAAGCACCGCGGTCGAACCACCGTCGCTCGGAACAGCGTGAGCTGATCTCCGCGGAACCAAACGACCCGCGTGAGTCAACATGGGAGAACGCGATGGATATGCCGGGAACTGGCGGCGTCGATCCAATGGCCTGGGAAAAGGCCGAAGAGGATTCCGAACGCCTACTGGAAGAACTGAAAAAAGAGGTCAAGGCAGACTTCAAGGACATCGGCGTGCTGCGGAAGGAAATGCACGTTACCGTTCCCGAAAAGGTCATCGCCGATCACATGGAGCACAACTACGACGAGCTCATGACCGACGCCATGGTGCCCGGCTTCCGCAAGGGTCGCGCTCCACGTCAGCTTGTCGAGAAACGCTTCGGCAACGAGGTTCGCGAATCACTGACCACGTCGATCGTCGGCCAGTCTTTCTACGCCGCCACCGAGAATGCCGAAGTCGACGTGCTCGGCGACCCCCTCTTCCGCGTCGAAGTCGAAGACGAGGTGAAACTGGTCGACATCGGCGAGGCACTCCAACATCTCAAGCTGCCGGAGTCGGGCGACTTCGCGTACACCTGCGAAATCGAACTCAAGCCCGAGTTCGACTTGCCAGAGCTCAAGGGCATCAATATCACCCGTCCGGAGATCACCGTCACGCCGGAGATGGTCGCGGAACAGATGCTCCAGCGGCGCAAGAACCGCGGCCGGCTCGAGCCAGTCAGTGACGGCGCTGCCGAGCCCGATGACCAGGTGGTTGCCGACATCGTCCTCAAGGTCGACGGCAGCGAAGTCAAGCGCGAAGAAAACGTCACCCTTGGCGTGCGTCCCACCCGCCTCGACGGCATCACCCTGTCCGACCTGGGTGAGCAGCTCAAGGACGTGCAGCCCGGCGAGACGCGCACCGCCGCATGCACCATCCCGGACGACTACGAACGGGCCGATCTCCGGGGCAAGCAAGGCGAGTTCACCTTCAACGTTCACGAGCTGAAACGCCTCAAGCCCGAACCGATGGACAAATTCCTCGAGTCCTGGGGCTTCGACAGCGAGGAAGAGGCCCGCGAGCACTTCAAGGACGAGCTCGAGGCCGAACGCGACCAACTCCTCGAACGCGCCAAGCGCGAGCAGGTCCAGCAATACCTGCTCGACAATACCGAACTCGAATTGCCCAAGGACTTCTCTGGCCGCCAGACCGACCGCGCCGTCATGCGCAAGGTCATCGACCTCCAGCAGCGTGGCGTGCCCATGGGCGATATCGAAGCGCACATCGACGAGCTGCGCACCTCCGCCAAGGAAGAGGTCGGCCGCGAGTTGAAGCTCGGCTTCATCCTCGAGAAAGTCGCCGACGAGCTCGACCTGCACGTCACCGACGAAGAGGTCAACACGGAAATTGCGCGGATCGCGCAACTCTACGGCCGCCGGTTCGACCGGATCCGCGACGACCTCCAGTCACGTGGCCTGCTTTCACAGCTCATCGAGCAGATCCGCCAGAACAAGTGCATCACCGCCCTGCTGGAAGACGCCAAGCTGGTCGATAAGGCAGAGGAGGGAAGCAAGGAATAGCCGGGGCGCAAACCCCGCACGCTGTTGACGGCCTGTCGTCAGGTGAAGGAGAGTACATGGCTTACTGGCCCGAAGTCGAACGACCCCGAGCGCAAGGCGGACAGCCCCAGGCCTGGCGGCAAATGGGGCTGAACGAACTACTGCTCGAAAACCGCATCATCTTTCTCGATCTGCCCCTGGACCCACGCATCACGATCAACAGCAGTACCGTGTGCTCCCACGTCATCAAGAGCATGCTGTACCTGCAATCGATCAAACGCGACCAGGACATCCACCTCTACATCAACTGCCCCGGCGGCGATATCGACGACACCCTCGCCATTTATGACACCATGCGGTTTCTCAACTGTGAAATCGCCACCTATTGTGTCGGCGGGGCGGCCAGCGGCGCAGCCCTCATTCTCGCAGCGGGCACCAAGGGCAAGCGCTTCGCCCTGCCCCACGCGAAGATCATGATCCACCAGCCGTGGGGCTACGTGGGCGGTCAGGCGTCGGACATGCGCATCCAGGCCGACGAAATCCTCCGCGTCAAGAACACCCTGCTCGACATCCTCGCACAGCACACCAGCAAATCCCGCGACGTGCTGGAACAGGACACCGAGCGCGACCGCTACATGACCGCCGCCGAGGCAAAGGAATACGGTCTGATTGACGAGATCCTCGAAGAAAGCAAACTCGAAAGTAAGAAGAAGAAATAAGAGGCACGGCCGCCATGACGAGATCCCAACTGGTCCCCATCGTCGTTGAGCGCGAAGGCCGCGCTGAACGCTCCTACGATATCTACTCGCGGCTCCTGAAAGACCGCATCATCTTCCTCGGCGACGAGGTCGATTCCCATCTCTCCAACCTCGTGATCGCCCAGATACTCTTCCTCGCCAACGAGGATCGCAAGGCCGATATCCACCTGTACATCAACTCGCCCGGCGGGTCGGTCTACAGCGGTATGGGCATCTACGACACGATGCAGTTCGTCCCGTGCGACGTCGCCACCTACGTCATCGGCGCCGCCGCCAGCATGGCTGCCGTGCTCACCGCGGCCGGCGCACCCGGCAAACGCTTCGTATTGTCCCATTCGCGCGTCATGATCCACCAGCCGCTCGGCGGCGCCCGTGGCCCGGCCACCGATATCAAAATCGAGCTGGATGAGATGATCCGCACCCAGAAACAGCTATATGGCGTGCTCGCCAAACACACCGGTAAGGATATCGAGCAGATCACCAAGGACTGCGACCGCAACAACTGGATGGACGCTGAGGCAACCATCGCCTACGGCTTGGCCGACACCCTGCTCGAAGCCATGCCTGAGGGCCCGCCCTCGCTGCGTTCACTCAAGGACAAAGAGGAAGACTAAGCCCCCATGTCACTCCGCCCTGGCAGCGCGCTTGCGTACTGGGCCATACAACGCCGGCCCTGCTTCGCCGCCGCGCTGCCCGGCCTGCTGGCATGGGCCTTGATGACAAGCGGGTGCACATCGCCCGCCGAAGTCCAACTGCGCCGCGAGGTCGTCTCTCTCCGGGCCGAACTCGACAAGTCCAACAACAGCCTTGAAGACAAGCGCCTCACCATCACCCGCCTCCAGCAGCAGCTCGACCAGGCCCGCGGCATCGCGGCCGGCGACCTCACCAAGATCTTCTACCCCGAACGGCTCGAGATCGGCAACCTCACCGGCGGCTTCAATCGCGACAACCAGCCCGGCGACGACGGTGTCGTCGTCTACCTCACCCCGGTCGATCGCTTCGGCGACGCCATCAAAGTCGCCGGCGAAGTCACGATTCAACTCTACGATCTGAACGTCGAGCCCGGCCAGCCCACCCTCCTCGGCGAGTATCCCATCGGCGTAGAACAGCTCGGCAAGCTCTGGCACGGCAAACTCATGGCCAGCCACTACACCATCCGCTGCCCTTGGCTCGGCGCCCCCCCCGAGCACGAGGAAGTCACCGTCCGCGCCATCTTCGTCGACTACCTCACCAAACGCGTCGTATCCGCCCAGGACACGTGCCAGGTAGCGCTTCCGCCTCGCTGACCAACAGCACACTCACCACCGCAAACCCAGAACCAATAGACAACCCAAAAAAGAACACGCCGGACACAGCAGCCCGGCGCTATCGATGAGATTATCTTCGCGGCTACCCAGCACTCGCCCCCCGCTCGATGACACACACGGCTTCTCAGGCCCCTACTGCATCACCGGCCCCTGCCCGGTATAACCCGTCAGGATCAGGAACTGCTCCTGACCAAGCAGCGGAATGTACATCTTCCAGGCCGTATCAACCTCCTGATACAGCCCCGTACGCCGAAACTCGGCCGCCAACGCCTGATTCCGCACCACCTCGCTGACCGTCTGAAACTGGCGGAGATCCGGTCCACCCGGCGGCATCCCGATCACCATGTAGTCCACCGTCTCATCAAGCTCGCTGACGACCGTGCCGCCCCACTGCTCGATCAGGCTCGTCACCTGCTTCACACCATTCGGATCCGACACCCCGTCGTAGTCCAGATCAAACTGCCCGCGAACCACAAACTTGGGCCTGCGCTCCTGTTCGTACGCAATGTTGACGACAATATCTCCTTCGATAATCGGCTGCCCCGCCGCACGCCGCGTCACCCGACACTCCGCCGTCTCTTCCATCGCCGTCACAACTTCCACAGATGCCTTGCCACGCAGTGAATCACCCGTGGCCTCCTGCGTCTGCGAATAGACCTCAAACCGCATGCCGGGCTTGATCCGATCCTGCTTGCCCAGGTTGATATACACGACATCACTTCCAGGAATCGCCCGCAGAATCCGCCCATCGGCACTCGTAAGCAACGCCCGCGGCTTCAGCGCGTCCGGCTGAACCTCGGCCAGCTTGCCCTGCAAGCGATCGATCTGGTTCTCCAAACGCCCAATCTCAATCTCCAGCGCCTGCTCGTTTTGCAGACCCTCGCGCTCGAGCGAGCGCAACTGCTGCTCGGTCGCCTCGTACGCCGAACGCAACTCGCCCAGCTGATCTTCCTTCTGCTGAAGCTGCTGCCGCTTCTCCTCCTGCAATGTCGCGACCCGATCGGCAAACTGCTGCGACTGCTCCTCAAATTGCGAGCGCGCCGCCGCAAACGACGCCGTCTCGTCCGCCAGCTCCTGCTGCAAATCCGACACGGCGATATTCAGGGCGTCAACCTGACCGCGCAGATCCTGGCTGTGCTGCGACAGCCGTTCCAGCGCCGTCAGCAACGTATCCGACTCATTGATGAAGTTCGGGTTGTTGCGCGCTGCCTGCGCCAGCAGGCGATTCGCCTTCGCCTCAATCGCCTGACCTACGTCGTCGCGGGCGCCCGTAACCACGAACGCGACCCGCTCCAGGTCGTCATTCATGACACCGAACACCGTCGAGTTGCGCCGGCTGGCCTCGTCCGCATAGAACGACGGCGGTCGCCCATATTGCCGCAACTGCCGCTCCGCGTCGTCCGCGCGGTTCTGTAGCGACTTGTTCTGCGTCAGCATGATCACGAACATCACCAAACAGACCACGCTGAAAAACGCGAACCCAATCAGACCCCACAACATCCCAGAACCACCCGAAGCGGGACGACCGGCCATCTCTTACTCCTATTCAGCCCCATACCGGTCCAAAGCCTGCGCAAACCCTCGCCCCACGCCGACGACAAGCGCCCGTGCGGCGGACTGACTTCATCCGGCGGAGTATGCGACAACCCACGCTGGATGTCAAAAGGCAAAACCGCCCACCCCCGATTCGCTTGACCATCCCCCGCCCACCCGGCCAAGATGTATATGCCGACAAGGAAAAGCTCAAATGGCCAGGTCCCGCAAAAAGCTCAAATTCGAAGAAGCCCTGCAGCGACTCGACGAAATCGTCGCCGCCATGGAGAGCGGCGAAATCGGCGTCGAAGAGTCCGTCGCCCGCTACGAGGAGGCCATGGATCTCGCCGCCCACTGCCGCCGCATCCTCAACGAGGCCGAGCAGCGCATCCAGAAAATCCAACTCGACGCCGAGGGCCAGCCGCAATTGACCGACTTTGAGACCGACACGGACCACGATGACCACGACGGGTCCGAATCAGATAACGACGTTTGACATCTCGGGTTACGCACCGGGGACCACCGGATGCCGATCCAGAAACTGACCAGACGTTTTCGGACCCTCTCCCAACCCCTGCTCGACGTCGTCCTGCCCCATACCTGCGCCGCGTGTGGCGTAGCTCTGCCCGGCGAGGGACCCCGCGCTTGCGATGATTGCCATGCCGAGTTGACGGCCCTTCTGAACACGCCGTATTGCCGCCGCTGTGGCCGCACAGTCCCCACACCCTCGCTCCTCGACCAGCGCTGCGCCCGCTGCCGGAAGGAACACCACTGGAACATCGCCGGCGTCGCCCGGGTCGGCCTCTACACCCAACCGGTCCGCGAGCTGCTGCTGAAGCTCAAATTCGGCGGCGCGACCCGGAGCGCCCTCTATCTCGCGGAACTGCTGGCCGACGCCCTTCGACAAACCGCCTGGCATGGCGAGCTGGAAGCACTCGTCCCGGTCCCCATGCACTGGCTCCGCCGTGTCCAACGCCCCTGTGACCACGCCCGCGAGCTCACCGATGCCCTCGCCCACCGGCTGGCTCTGCCGGTACTACCCGTAGTGCGACGCCCCAAGTACACCCCCAGTCAGCTCACCCTCGGAAAGCGCACCCGCCGCTTCGAGAACGTCAAAGACTGCTTCGCCCCCGTACGCCTGTGGCCCAACCGCGTCCGCGGCAAGACCGTTTGCATTATCGATAATCTAATGAGCACCGGTGCAACGGTGGCGGAGGTTTCCAAGGTGCTGCGCAGACTCGGCGCCCGCCGCATCTACGCCGCCGTCATCGCCCGCCCCGCCGATCCCGGCGATCCGCGCTCACTCGTGCTCCCCGCCACGGAGCAGGCCGTTTCACGCCCTCGACTCAATCCAGCGCATGCTCTTCCAGAATCGCCTCCATCCGCGCCCGTTGCTCCACAGACATCGGACACAGCGGCAGCCGAAACCCCTCTTCACACAACCCCATGATCGCCAGCGCCGTCTTCACCGGCATCGGATTCGTATCCAGCGACAGCAGCGCGCGTGCCAGCGGATACAACGCCTCATGCGCCCGCCGGGCCGCCACCCAATCGCCCTCCAGCGCCGCCTGCGTCAACGACTTCACCGCCCGCGGCGCCACATTCGACACCGTACTTACCACTCCCACCGCCCCCACACTCATCAGCGGCAGCGTCAGCGGATCATCACCCGACAGAATCGGAATTGCACACTGCTCCATCAGGTCCATCGCACTGACCACGTTCCCCGTCGCGTGCTTGATCGCCACAACATTCTCATACGTCTCGAACAGCCGCCTGATCGTCCCCACACTGATCTCGACGCTCGTCCGCCCCGGAATGTTGTACAGCACAATCGGTAGCTCGGTCGCCTCCGCCAGCGCCGCATAATGCCGAAATAGCCCCTCCTGCGACGGCTTGTTGTAGTACGGCGACACAACCAGCAGCCCGTCAGCCCCACAATCCTCGTTCAACCGCACCAGCTCCAACGCCTCCGCGGTCGAGTTCGCCCCCGACCCCGCCAGCACGACCGCCTTCTTCTTCGCCAGCTTCGAAACCAGCGCTACCACCGGTCGATGCTCGGCCAGCGTCAACGTCGGCGCTTCGCCAGTCGTGCCGCACGGCACCAGACCATCGACGCCAGCCTCGAGCTGCCGCTCGACCAGCCGCTCCAACGCATCCAGATCAACCGTGTCATCGCGAAATGGCGTCACCAGCGCTGTGAACGTGCCCTGAAACGGATTCATACGACCTACTCCCGAACATGGCTGCCTGTGGGAGGTGCAACCCTCCTCGTCACCACAGGCTATTCGCTTTCCGTGTCGGCGGCAATCGCCTCCCACAGCCGCACCGCATCGCGCAACGCCCGCACATCGTGCGTCCGCACATACTGCACCCCCCGCGTGTAAGCCCACAACTCCGTCGCCAGCGTACCCGCCCCACGCTCATCCACCACGCGCGGCAAGTCCTCATCAGCCAGCAGCGCGCCGATAAACGACTTCCGCGAAGTCGACACACATACCGGCCGCCCAATCACCGCCAACTCGTTCAGGTGCCGCAACATCGTGGTGCTCACCCGTGGATCACGCCCCAGGAAAAAACCCATGCCCGGATCCAGAATCAGTCGCTGCGGGTGAATCCCACCCGTCGCCAACGCCGCCAGCCGCGCATGAAAAAACGCCACCACCCGCCCCACAACCACATCCGGCGCCACATCACCACGCTCGGCCCGCGCCGTCGTCGCCGTCGAGTGCATGAGCACAACCGGCACGTCGCTCCCGCGCAACACTTCCCGCGCCGCCGGATCACGCAGAGCCGTCACGTCATTGATCATGTCCACCCCCAGCGCCAGCATCCGCTCGATCACCGCCGGCTTGTACGTATCCACCGACACCCGCGCTCCCGTCGCCTTCAGCACCTGCACCACCGGCTCCAGCCGCTCGATTTCCACCTCCGCCGGCACATCCTCCGCATCCGGATGCGTGGATTCGGCCCCAATATCAACCCAATCCGCACCATCGGCCAGCAGTTGCCGCGCATACGCAACCGCCGCGTCCGGATCGACAAACCGCCCACCATCCGAAAACGAATCACGCGTCAGATTCACAATGCCCAGAATTTCCACACGCCACTCCGCAGCAATACGCAGTCGACATCAACCAGCCACCCGCCAATCGCGATACAATGCGCCCCGCTGGCGGGCACACGCGGCCGCGCCGCATTGTAGCGGGATTCGGGCCCTCCGGCCGGCCGCCGAAGAACAGGGAGTAGACACATGCACGCGAAAGACATCATCAAGAACGTCGTCGGCTTCAGCTACATGGTCTCGGAAGCCTACGTGAAAGACCTCACCGACCAGGAATTGCTTACCCGCTCCGTACCCGGCGCAAACCACATCGCCTGGCAGCTCGGCCACCTCCTCAGCAGCAGCGCACAGATGCTCCAGGCCATTGGCCAGGACGCCCCCACGCTGCCCGACGGCTTCGTCGAAGCCCACACGAAGGAAACCAAGGACTCCGACGACCCCGCCCGATTCTATAGCAAGGACGAGTATCTGAAGCACCTGGAGCAGATGAAAGTCGCATCACTCAACGCAATCGACGCCATCCCCGACGACCAGCTCCAGCAGCCCGGCCCCGAGCCGATGCGGGCCTACTTCCCGCAGGTCCACGACGTGCTCGTCGGCCTCGGCACGCACTGGCTCATGCACGCCGGCCAGTGGGTCCCCGTCCGCCGCAAGCTGGGCAAAGCGCCCTTGTTCTAGGAAAGGGAGCATCTTAAGGGGTTGCAGATGCGAGGATCCGAGTGATGGGGCCCGCCCGCGTCGCTGGAATACGCGGCGGCGCTTTGCCTTGTTACGTTGTCACTTTGTTACCTTGCTACGCGTACGAACGCCGGAGGATCTGCAAGCCTGAGCGGGCGCGCGGGACGACGCACAGACCGAACTCACAAGTCTCATGAGCACAGCAGCTGCCACGATCACAGGCTTCGTAGTCCACTGCCTGAGCATCGCCACGCCGCTATTCGGGTTGCCACTGGGTGGCCCCGGACTGGCCTCGCTGCCCGCGAGGATTCTCGATTTGATCGTCTTCCTTGCGACGCTCGGCGCACTCATTACGCTGATCCAGACCAGACTGCATCACAAGCAGCTGCGAAACCACCTCAAGCAACAACTCCCCCTCGCCGAATGGCTCCGTCGCGATCCGAATGCCGACCAGCCTGCACCGCCGCCTGCGCCCACGGGCACGACGTAGCTCGCCCCCGTCCGTCACTATCCGCCTGCGCTTCCGTCGCTTCCGTAGACCCGCTCCAGTGCAGCGCGCATCATGGCCTTGTTCTTCTTGAGCGGCACGCGCGTGACGAACAGCATGACCATGATCGATAGCCACGCCAAGATCTGAATCACCACCAGGGGAATTGCAACGAACCGCAACCAATACCCCATCCAGTCGAGGAGAATCCAGAACAGCTCCGTCTTCCACTTCGCACACATGTAAAACGCAGTGACCGGCACCCTGTTCAGGAGCCACGTCGCAACGATGACGATGCCTAGCCAATATGTTGCCCGCCGGACCCGACCCCGCTTGGGCTTACGACGCCGTGCGTATGTCTCCACCAGCAACATCCCCCGCTCAAACGCCTCCCCACACTCCGGGCACCGTCCGTCCGCCAGACCGTGCAGGTCATACCCGCACTTCAGGCACCGCACCGGATACTCGTCCTCCGGAAAGTCCGCCGGATCCACCCGCGTCCCCCGCGGAATCACTTCCAGCGCTTTGCACACCCCCCGCCAAATCCGCCGCAATACCCACCTCATCGCCGCCATTGTACCGCCGAAACCGCGCCGCGCCCCCTGGGACGCCCCCCTCAACACCCTCACCCCGACGTCCGATCAAGATAGATGAGTGACCATGCTGCGTTCTCACACCGCGCCCGCTGCCATCCGCTGGCGGTCGCTGGGGCTGGCGTACTGCCTGCTCGCGGCCGGCGCAATCCTTGCGCCCGCCCAATCCACCAACCACCCCGCCCCCCTCGCACACTCCGACCTCTACCGCCACCTCAAAGACTTCGACTTCAACGAACGCCCCCTCGGCAACTTCAGCGACACCCCCATGTACTGGCGACGGCTCGCCGGCCCCGGCCTGCCCACCTTCTCCTCCGGCCAGTTCGACGACCACACCGGTCACGAAGCGCCACCCTCGTTCCGCTTCGACATCCACGGCGGCAGCGTCGCCTACGAATACGCCCACACGGACCTGACCGTCTCTGCCGAGTCGGACTACGTCATCGAAGGCTACATCCGCGCGGAGGACCTCGAATTCGCCTCCGCCCTGCTCATGTGCCACCTCGTCGACGAGTCCGGCGCCCTGATCGAAGGCAGCCGCCGCGTCAGCACGCCCATCAACTCCCAGTTTCCCACCGACGGCCGCGCCGAGCCCTGGCAGCCCTTCCGCGTCACACTCCTCGGCGAATACCCCGACGCCCACGCCCTCCGCATCCAGCTCTGGGTCCTGCAAAACCACGCCTTCCGCGAGCTCGACGAAGCCATCCCCGATCCCATCATCCGCCAGGAAGTCAACGCCCGGGTCTGGTTCGACGACATCACCATCATCCGCATGCCGCGCGTCCGCATGTGGTTCTCCAACCCCGGCGGCCTCGTCAAACCCGGAGCCAGCGAGTCGTGCCACGTAGCCGTCCACAACGCCACCCTGGCCCCGCTCACCACCGCCGTCCGCGTCGAAGACGACCAGCAACACGTCTATGTCCGCCAGGCGTACCCCCTCGAGCCGCGAGCGACCGAGCACTTCGAAATCGCCATCCCACGCGTACCCCCCGGCCTCTACCAGGCCTACGTGAGCCTTCAGGCCGGCGACGAGGTGTTATCGGAACGCTCCATCCGTTTCGCCGTCCTGCCCGAGGTCTTCTCCGGCGAAGCCCACTACGCCGAGCTGGGCGTCGACCTGGGCCGTTGGCCCGGCGGCGGGCTCGAAGGCGCCGCCGACCTCATCGCCACCCTCGGCTGCGGCGCCGTCAAGGTCGGCCTCCCCATGATGGGCGCTCCCAGCAACGACGACGAAGTCACCTACCTGCGCGAAGTGCGCGATCTCGCCCGCTTTCTCGCCCTCAACCAGATCGAAACCACCGGCACGATCCTCTCCGAACATCAGGCCAACCCCACCAACCCAGATCCGAACGCCTCCACTCTCCGCATGCTGCAATCCGACCCGGACTGGAACGATCTCGCCGGCCCCATCTTCGCCTACTTCGGCGGCTACGTCTTCTCCTGGCAGCTCGGCAATGAGCCAATTGAGCTGGCCAGCTCCATCGGCTGGAGCGCCGACACCATCGATGAGCTGCGCGAAAAGCTCCGCCGGTTCCTTTCCGTCCCCCAACTCGTCATCCCCCGCCACATCCTTGATGTCGGACCGGCCAGCTGGCTCTATGACTTGCTGGGCATGAAGTCACAGACCGCCGACACCGGTGCCGTCGTGCATGAACGGGTACACCCGTCGCAACGCCCACACGCCTACTCGTTCTGGGTCCCGGCTGAAATCCCCGCCAGCGCCATCCCCTGGCAACTCGCCTTCTGGCTCGAACGCGAGAACGAAGCCCGCTTCCAGATGTTCTCCAGCCACAATCCGGACGACCCCGGCCCCGACCGCTGGCTCAGCCTCAGCCTGCGACGCGATCGCTCGCTGCCACTCGACATCCGACTCATGGACATGGCCCGCCGCATCGTACTCGCCGCCGCCGCAGGTCCGGACCGCGTCTACGTTCCCGCGCCGTTCCAACTGACGCAGTCGGGTGGCCAGCCGCACTGGCAGCCAACCGACGAATACGTGCCGCTCCGCACGCTCATGCACCACTTGTCCGGCAAGCGCGCCATCGCCACACTCCCGTTGGACGACGATGCCGTCGGAATCCTCTTCGGGCAGCATCAGCGCCACACACTGGTGATCTGGACCTGGCAACAGGGTGTCGCCAGCCGCCGGGCCCACTTGTACGTGGGCCCGGGCGCCTACGCCGTCGAGCTCGACGGCACGCGGCAAGCCCTCCGACGCCGCGGCGCACTGGCCACCATTCCCCTCCGCGCGTGCCCACTCATCGTCGAAAACGTCGACGCCCCCCTGCTGCTCCTGCAGAACAGCTTCCAGATCGAACCGCGTTTCATCCAGCTCCACGACCCCGAGCCGCGACCGGTATTGACCCTCACAAACCACTACGACGAGCAGATTTCCGGCCTCATCGAACTCAACCCCCCGGCCACCTGGCACGTCGCCCCCTCGCCGATGCGCGTCACCCTGGCGCCGGGTGAAACCTATCGACAAGTGCTGGACGTGAAAGTGCCGCCGCGGACCATCGCCTCAGAACAGGACCTCGGCATTCACTTCAAGCTCCAGAGCCCACGGCCCGTCGAAATGGAGTTCGCCGCAAAGCTTCGCATCGGACTCAAGGACATCGACGTCGCTGCCAACGCCTGGTGGGAGGGTGCCGACGTCATCGTCCAGCAAACCCTGCGCAATCTGACCCCCAACAGCATCAGCTTCTCCGCCTTCTGCCAACCACCCCGGCGTGCCCTCCTCGAAGGCCTCTTTCTTGACGTGCTACCCGGCGAAGTCCGTGTCCTCAAATTCCGCGTCAAGGACGCCGACGACCTCGCCGGTGAGCAGGTCTGGCTCGGCGTGCAGGAAGTCAACGGCCGACGCAGCCTGGATCAACTTGTACAGATCCCCGACTGACGGCACAATACAATCCTCGATGTAGCAAGCAGATACGTTGCGGCCCCGGGAGTCGTGGAGCCGCCACTGAGGCATATATGGACTGGGTCCCCAACAACGATCCCAACGGCCCCGGCGATGCGGCCAACGAAGCACGCGAAACAGGCGGCGAGCGCAACGAACGCCCGAACGTCAAAGTCGCCCGCTACGGCGCCATGGGTTGGATCGGCGAATTCGGACATAAGCCCGGACTCATCGTCCGCGCCGCCGACCGCTTGGTCCTGCAAACAGACCGCGGGATGGAACTCGGCGAGCCCATCGGCACGCCCTGCACCCAATGTGACCTCGTTGTACCGCGCGAGGCGTTGCAGGCCTACGTGAAAACCTCGGGCACGGAGTTCTGTCGTCCACGCGTCGGCCGCATCATGCGCGTCGCCACCGAGGCGGATGTCAACGAGCAAGCGCACCTCAACGCCCACATCAACGACGACGTCGCCTACTGCGCCCAGTGCGCCCACGACCTCGACCTCGATATGAAGATCATCACCGCCGAGCACCTGCTGGGCGGCGAACGGATCGTGTTCTACTTCGCGGCCCCTGCCCGCGTCGATTTCCGCCAACTCGTCAAACAGCTCGCGCAGCGCTACCGCACGCGCATCGAAATGCGACAGGTCGGCGCGCGTGACGAAGCCCGCCTGGTTGCCGACTACGAGGTCTGCGGCCGTGAATGCTGCTGCCGCAACTTCCTCAAAAAGCTGCGGCCCGTGAACATGAAGATGGCCAAACTCCAGAAATCAACCCTCGACCCCAGCAAGGTCTCGGGTCGCTGCGGCCGCTTGCGCTGCTGCTTGCGCTACGAGCACGAAGGCTACGAGACACTGGTCAGGACCCTGCCCCGCCTGAACAGCTACGTGGAAACCGAGTTTGGCATCGGCCAGGTGATCGACCGCCAGGTGCTGACCCAACTCGCTTCCGTTCGCTTCGAGGATAATCGCGTCATCGCCATCCCGGTCGAAGAAATCAAGGCCTTCAACGTCAAGCCGCCCGAACCAAAGCCCGAGCCGGAACGGCCGCCGCGTACCGAACGAAAACCTGCGCCCACCAAGCCGCCACCACCCAACCAACCGGAACCGGCGGCTCCTGCGGACGACACCGCTCAGGAAAGCACCGACCAAAGCCCACGCCGTGGCCGCCGCCGGCGACGACGACGCAAGGACAGCACCTCCGACGACCGCCGCCGACGCGAGAGCAATCCGGATCGCGACACTTCCGACAACCAGACCGACGCCGCGTCCAGCGATGCCAGCGAACAGGACGCTGACAGCCGCAAACGCGCATCGCGTCGCCGACGGCGCGGCGGCCGGCGGCGACCACGTCGACGTGACAGCGATTCATCCAGCGCGTCCTGATTCGGGAGGTTGCACACAGGAGATGTCAATCGCAATGGATGCCGATGCGATCGAACGCTTTGAGGCTGCCGTCCGACAAGACGGCCGCTATCCCCTGGAAGCCTTCGAGTTCCTGCATCACGGCCTGGCACGCGCCACGCAACAGAAGCACGGCGAGCATAGCCCCGGCACGCCTCAGCACGTCACCGGCCAGGAGCTCTCCGTAGCGCTGCGCACCCTCGCCATCGAACGCTACGGCCAACTCGCCCCCGAAGTCCTTCGCCGCTGGAACATCCGCGCCACGCGCGGCTTCGGCGAAATGGTCTACCTCATGATCGATGCCGGCCTGATGGGCAGGCAGGACTCCGACGACATCACCGACTTCGACCACGTCTATGACTTCCGCGCGGCGTTCAGCAGCTACACCATCACGCTTGAGGACTTCCCAACCCGTGAAAAAGACTGACCCCTCCACATCAGCCGCCGCCTACCTGCCGCACCTGCCCGAGCCCGCGCGGCGCTGGGTGCGTTTCGGCGCCCTGCTGCTCGCACTCGCGTTCTTCGGCTGGGTCGCCTACCGCCTGAAAACGGTACTCAATCCCCTGCTGATCGGCCTCGCCATCGCCTACATCCTCAATCCCGTCGTCACCTGGCTTGAGCAACGCTCACACAGTGCTCGACTCACCGTCGTCGTCATCTGCTTCACACTGCTCGTGCTGCTGGTGGTCACCGTCGGCGTCTACATCGGCAGCCAGACGATCATCCATACCGCCGAGCTCCGTCAACGCATCCCTGAATACACCGAGCGCGCCCGCCAGTGGCTCGCCGACTACGTCGCAACCCAGCAAGCTACACCGCCCACGGGCACCGTCGACACCACCAGCACCGCGCCCACGACCGTCGCCGGGCCCCCGACACTGCCCGATCCCATGGTCGCGCTGCGCAACTGGTTCGAGCAGGCCATCCCCTTCGCCACCGAATACGGCCTGACCATCACCAATACTGCCCTCACCTACATCGGCCAGACTGTCTCCAGCGGCATGAACCTCATCTCGCTCATCGTCCTGATCCCGATGTACACCTTCTTCTTCCTCTGGCGCTTCAATGACATCGTCGCGTCCGTCCGCGACCACCTCCCAGCCGACTACCGCGGCGCCGTCGTCCACATCGTCAGCACCATCGACGCCGCCATCGCCAACTTCTTCCGCGGCCGCCTCATCGTCTGCCTGCTCGTCGGCATCCTCACCGGCGTCGGCTGGTCACTGGTCGGCGTACCCGGCGCCCTGCTGCTCGGGACATTGGCCGGCATCCTGAACCTCGTCCCCTTCATGTCAATCCTCGCCCTGCCGCCGGCGTTGATTCTCGCTTATCTCAATGCCGCTGAGCTCGGCACCCCGTGGTTCTGGCCCGTTGCGCTCGTAATGGGTGTCTACGTCATCGTGCAGGCCATCGAGTCCTTCCTCCTCAGTCCGCAAATCGAAGGCCGCACCTCCGGCCTGCATCCCATTGCCATCGTCGTCGCCCTGCTCATCGGCGCCGAACTCGCCGGCCTCCTCGGCATGCTGCTCGCCATTCCCATCGCCAGCACCCTGCGCACCCTCGGATCCCAGTGGATCCTGCCCGAAGTCAAGCGGTTGGCAGGTCACTCGGTATCTGCAACAATGACTGCTGACGGGTCCGCTTCATCCGAAGCCGCTTCCAGCGCTGGAAACCACACGTCCGAAAACGGACCCACAACGGGCGCAGACATTAACGCGAGCCAGGACAAGCAAGATGAGTGATTCACGCCATACACCCACTTCAGCCACGCCGTTCGGCAGCGACCCCACCAAACGCCGGTGGCCGCTGGTCGGGTGGATCGTCGCCTTCGCCGCGTGGTTCCTCATCCTGTTCTGGCTGGCGCTGGTCTACCCGGCACGGTAATGAGCACGTCACCTCAGACCATCGAGTTATCGGCGCTGGACGCTTTTCGCGCCGCCGATTTGCCGCCGGCAACCTGGGATAACAATCTCATCGCCCTGCGCACCAGGTGTACCGCACTGGCGCGTGCGCTCGCAACCGTCGAGTTACCCACACACTGGCGCCCCGCGCTCGGCCTCGACGGTGCCCCCACCTTCCGCACCGAACAGCCCGGCGAGCCCGCGATGTGGCTCGGTGACACCACCATCCCGCACGCCCGCGCTGCCACCTTACTCGAACACTACACCCACGGCGGACGCAACCCGGCGCTTCCCGCGTTAGGAGCTGGCCACGAGCTCGTGCAGTTGCTCGCACTACTGCCGCGACACCTCGCCGTCTTCGTCTTCGAGCCCGATCTCACAACCCTCGCCGCCATCCTCCGCATGCACGACGTAGCCCCCGACATCCAGTCTGGGCGTTGCGTAATCGTGCCTCCGTCAGACCCCGTCGCATTTCTCGAAACCTACACCACTGACCATCCCGGCCTGCAACCGCCAGCCCAGATCATCCTCGCCGACCTGGCGGAAGAAACCTGGGTCAGCAAGGTGCGCGCGGTCTGTGAGCAAATCGGCCAGACTGCGAACACCCGCCTGAACACTTTCGTCCAGAAGCATGAGCAGTCGTTGCTCACTGCGGCCAACACCCAATCCACCCCGCGCCTCGCCATCATTGCCTTCGCCCCCCACCCTCGCGCCCGCGTGCTCGCCCACGACCTCGCCGCTGCGGCCCAGGATCTCGGTTGGACCGCGACGGCCCGTACCGTCTCAGGCCCCCATGACGTGCAAGCACTCGCACACGCCCACGCGCTCGTCGACTTCAGGCCCACACACACCCTCTGCATCAACCACGACCCGTCATTGCTGCCGATCGCAACACCCCGCGCAGCACAATGGCTCCTCGACGAAGCCGCTATCCCACATGCAGGCGCGTCGCGAGCCACCCTGCTGCTCGCCGCCACCCCACAGATCACCGCCCAGGCATCCGAGCACCACCACACGACACTCTGGCCCTGGGCCTGCCGGCGCGAGACCACTGAACTTCCCTTGCCCCCGCCCGAAAACTACGTCCTCCTGGCAGCGGACCTCCCCGATGACAACCCGGAAAGCTGGGGCGTCCGCCAGACCAGCCACAAACGCCTCTGGCACAATCTGCGCGAACTGACCGCGAAAGCATGGCAAAACCAACGCGGCATCCAAAACGACCAACTCCTGACCCAGGCCGAGCAAATCGCGGAGCTCCGCATCACCAATCCCGGCCTGCGCGCGCAATGGTGCGACCTCATCTGGCGCGCCATCGTGCCCGCCGTCGTGCTCGAGCAAATCACCCCAGCGCTAACGAGTGCCAGCATCTCCGTACTCGCGATCGGCCACGGCTGGCACCGCCTCACCAGTCCACATCTCACGCCCTACGCCGACGACTGGTTTGCGCTGCACGAATCCGGCGACGACCTGCATCCTCGCGCCTGCATCCTCGCCGGCCACACCGATCCGTTCGCCGCCCTCGCCGTTCATGCCGCCGGCCGCGGCTGGCCACTGCTCGTCCATCGCCTTGCCGCTACCCTGCCGTTGCCCGCCCTCGCCGACGTACTCCACCCCGCGCAGCACTACGCCTGCTTCGGCGACACCAAGACCCTGAGCCGGCTTCTCGACACACTGCACAGCGATGCGGCCCACCAGCGTCGCATGACCCGCGCGCGCCGGCACATCGCCGAACACCACACGTGGTCCCATCGGCTTCAGGCACTCCACGAACAACTGAAACACCCCCCGGGGGAACCCGCGCGATGACCGCCTCAGCACTCCGCTACATCCTGAACGCCGCGGCTGTGACCATCGTGCTGACGTCCACGCTCAACACGCTCGCTGACGTCGCTGCCGTCACCGTCCTGGCTGATTTCGAAGACGCCTCCGTCGCGGCCCGCATCGGCGAGGTCCACAATGTCCTCGCCGGCGACTGCAAGGTCTACCGCAACTCGATTCCCGCCCGCGGCCAGGGCTCGCTCGCCCTCCAGATCGGCGCCACCCGCCCCGGCGCCTCAGTCTCCTGCGACCTCACTTTTCGTCAGGCCACACGCTTCGACGCCGCCCGTCGCATCGCCGCCTTCTGCTGGATCAGTGATGCCGCCGCCACCGTCTCCTTCCAACTCCGCGACGACCGCGACCAGCTCTTCGAAACCACCGGCCAGACCGTCAAGCTCCGCAACCAATGGGTCTACATCGTCGCCGATCTCGAGTCAGATGATCTGCAACGCATTCACGGCGACGGTCCTCTGACACCCCCCTTCCAGATATCCGGGTACCGTGTCCGCACCAACGCAATTGGCACACAAACCGTCTACCTCGACGACCTCCAGGTCGAACACCGTGTGCCTCCCCACGAGCTCGTTCGTGTCCGCTTCATCTTCAGCGGCACGCGACGCTCCGGCGAATCTTCCCGCATCTATCAGCCGGGCCAGCGCATTCCGGTATCCGTTGTCCTCGAGAATCGCTCACGTGCCCGAGCGCTGCCGATCACCGTCGACCTCACCTGGCTGCGCCCCGACGACACCGTCCTCCATACCGACCGTGGCAGCGTCCGCCTGCCCGAAAGCGGCATCGACTTCCGCGCCCGCCGCGAAATCGACTCCTCCCTCCGCGTCGAGGACCCCGGACTCTATCGCCTCCGCGCCCGGGTCCGCGCCGCCGGCTGGAACAAAGCCCGCACAACCGAGACTACCGTCGCCGTCGCCCCCGCCGGCGACCGCCTCTCCCGCGGCCGCTCAACCTTCTTCACCGTCCGCACCAATCTCCTCCGCGAACCCGAAATCGACCAGCGCCTCGAACTCGAAGTCGCCCGCGACATCGGCGTCAACCAGCTCGCCATCCAAATGCCCTGGCGCCGCATCGAACCCAAGCCGGATAACTTCGATTTCAGACTGCTCGATGATCCCGTCGACTACCTGATCAGTAACGGTATGGCCGTAATGCTCGTCCTCACCGAAGCCCCAGACCACGCTCCCACCGACCCCACCGCTCGCTCACGCCGCCTCATCAACGTCCTCGTCGCAGCCTCCAGCTACTTCGGCGACAAAGTCCAGCTCCTCGCGCTCGGCGACGGTGTGCTGGCCACCGACGTACAATCAACACGACTGACGCAGTATCGCGAAGTCCGCACGCGGTTCCGCGAGATCCGCTCAAACGTCGACCTACTCTCGCCACCACTTGCCGCTACCGAAGCCGACGCCCGGACCATCGCCGATTTGCTCGATCGTGATCCCGACCTCCCCATCGTCTTCGAAACCGCCGGCGACTCCGCAAACGCGATCGAGACTCTCGCAGCGCTCCGTCGCCGGGGCGGCTTCAAGTGGACCACCGCCCAATGGTGGCAACACAACGCCAAGCCCCTCGCAGGCGCTGGCTACTACCACGACGCCGAACAGGTCCTCCGCCACCACGTTGCCGCAGCCGAAGCCGGCGTGGGCGGACTCATCTGGTTCGATCTCCGCGATGACGACAACGATCCCGCGCACCGCTTCGCCCAACGTGGCCTGGTTCGCCGCGACTTCAGCCCGCGCACCACACTCCTCGGCTACGCCACCACCGCCGGCCAGCTCACCGGCCACCGCTACGCCGGACGCGTACTCGGCACCCCCGACGCCTTCGATTCCGCCATCTTCCTCGGCTCCCAACGGCAGGTCGGCGTCATGCTGCCCAGGCCCAACCGCGTCCGCCCGGCCCTGGTCATGCCCATCAGCGGCGTCCAGGGAGAGTACGCCGCCGAAGACTTCGAGCGCCGCCCCTACCCGGTCTTGCGCTCCTCCGCCCCAGCACTGATCCTCACCGCCGACCGCCCGTGGTTCATACTGCTACAACTCAAACAACCCGATCCCGATCCTCAACTCGGCCTCGCCGAACCCTGGCTGCGCGTCCCCGCCACCGCCTTTGCCGGTCCCGAAACCACCTTCACCATCGCAATCGACGCGCTGGCCAATCTGCGCCGCAGTTACCTCCAGCTCCGCATTCCCGGCGAATTGCCCGTCAATTCAGACTTCTCCGCCCGCGGCCTCCGCGCTGAGCGCGGCGAGACGATCACGCAGGAGGTCCAACTCCGACCCGAAACCAGTGCTGAGTTCAACACCGGCGAAATCCTGCTTCGCCTGTCGCTCGAAAGCGACACCATCGATATCCCCCTCACCTGTCGCCGCCTGACGCAACTCCACAGGACAACCGACCGCGACATCGGCGCGGACCGCTTCCAAATCGGCCAGCTCGCTCCTCCCGCGGGCATGCGCCCCACCGCCCGGGCAACGATCCACGCCGGCTGGACCGGCAACGCGCTGCGCGTCGCGCTGCGCGTCGACGACGACAGTTTCGTGTCGGTCCGCGGCGCAACCGGCCCCACCACGAGCGGCGATCAGCTCCTGCTGGGCATTGCCTGGGCTGGCAGCGACGAACAGCACGAAATCGCGATCGACCCGGCCCTTGACGATCCCGTCATCCGGGCCGTGTTTGGCACCGAGCCCACACTCATCGACAACTGGCAATGCGACGCCACACAACACGGTGGGACCCGCACCTACCTCTTCACCATCCCCTGGCACGCCCTCGCCGCCGACGCCTCCGGCACCGCCGGCCAGCACCTCCTCCTCGCTGCCCGCTACACCGACGACGACGCCGACGGCTATCCTCCCATCCCCCTCGTCTGGGGCAACGCCCTTACCGGCCAGCGCTCAACTGCCGGCTACCATTGGCTCGTACTCACCCCCTGACCGGCGCACTGCCTCGCCTCAGACCAGCCCCCGGTCTCACACCGCAGCGCCACGCTACCGGGAACCCAAGAAGTCTCCCCGTTCCGAAAAGATCTACTCACGCGCCCGCGACATGTTGGTAGCGGACGGAACTACCCAGCCGGGCAAGCCCGCGGCAGCTCTGCGCCACCCGGCACCCCATCCACATCACTGATCCGCACCAACCACACACAATAGTCGCCAATGGCCAATTCTGCGCACTACATCCGACCACGTGCATATCTCACAAACAGAGACCAGACGTCCATGCAATCGCGCCCGGCGTGATTCGAACACGCGACCTACGGTTTAGGAAACCGTTGCTCTATCCTGCTGAGCTACGGGCGCTCCGCGCTGGCCGCCAAGCCCGCGAACGAGTCGCAATCGGCCGCCGCATAATCAAAACCGACAGATCCCGGACACCGCTGAATCCCGGGATCCTGTACCCCAATGCTTACCACATGAATCTACCCCTGCCCTCCGCCAGTCGCAATAGCCACACTTCGACCGTCACCTCACCGACGGCGACACGCCGAAGACCGGGCACGACGGACCAGCACCACAAAACGCTCCGACACCGCGAAGGTCTCCACGGCGCCCACTCCGCTTGAGCGCCGCTCCAGCCCCGCGCCACGCATTCACACCGTCCCACCCTACTCGTCCCCTCCCTCCACCGGCGCGGCCTCCGTCGGCGTCACGCCCTGCACCGGCTCCCTCGGAATGGACTGCGTGCTCGGAGCCTCCGGCGCGCGCAACCGCAGCGCCATCGCCTGTGCCTGCCGACTGTAGTCAATCGACTCTCCCAGAATCCGCACCGCCTCCTGATCCGCATGAAACCCCTTCGAATTCTCACTCGAGATATAGTCCAGCCGCCACATCGACTTGCGCTGCAGGTCATAAACATCCGCCAGCGCATCCTCCGAAGCCCCCGCCACCTTCGCCTCCAGAATCGCATCCAGCATATCCGTCATCGCCCGGGCCGCTCGCTCCGTCATCGCCGTCGTACGCCCCTGAATCGCCGCCACCTTGCTGCGCAATTCCCGTTCTTCGACATTATGACACTGCTGGCAAGCATCATTGATGTACGCCAGCGGACTCTGCACGTTGTGATTACTCACCTTCATCGCCCCCTCACGCATATACGGCATGTGACAATCCGCACAACTCACCCCACTCGCCGCATGCACCCCCTGGCTCCACAGCTCAAATTCCGGATGCTGCACCTTGTACACCAGCGCGCCGGTCTCCCCATGCTTGTAATCATAAAACCCACTCCCGTCCGGAAACTCCGTCTCCTCCCAATACGCCTCCTCATCCTCCATCCGCAACCCCTTACCCCACGGATACGTCAGCGTCATCCGGTTCGCACAGTAATACTCCACATGACACTGCCCACACACAAACGACCGCATCTCCTGCCGCGACGCCTCCATATTCGGGTCATACGGCGTGTCGCGCTCTCCCCGCCGCCACCGCTCAACACTCGGCAGATGCGGCACCGGCGCATCCCCCTCCGCCAGTTCCGCCATCCCCAGCATGAATCCCGGCCGCGTCACCCGCACCTGCATCGTCCCCGGATCATGACAGTCAATACACGTCACCGGATGCGCCTCCCCCAACACCACCTGATCCTCCGCCACCGGCTCGCCCGCGACCTCGCTCGTAAAACCGCCCGCCGGCGGCGACGGAAACACCGGCTCATGCTCCCCGGGCGTGCCGTCCGGCGCCGAGCGGATCAGTTGCAGCACATCGAAATAAGGCCTCGTGCTCACTTCCTTGAAGCCCCGTATCACCGCCGGCATGTTGAAATCCGCCGCCAGCGTCTCCTGATCCACCGGCTGCCCCATCGCCTCCAAGCCCACGTACCGATAAGCCACCGTGTTCGACGCATGGCAGTGCAGGCACGCCCCCGCCTGCGGCTTCTGCGTCACACGCTCCGTCACACCCTGATCATACAGCATGTACGCATGCCCCCGCGCCTCCCGATAATCAATGCTGAACGCGTAACCCGCGTACAACCGCCTGAGCCACGGATCCTCCTCGAGCTTACTCGCCGGCATCGCACTCGAACCCCCGTAAAACGCGTCACCCGCCGTCGACTTCCAACCGTCAAACTGCTGCGGCCAATTCAGCCCCCACGGTTCCGGATCAGTCGATATCTCCGAAACCTCGACCACCCGCACGAACGGCGTCCGCGCCTCCTGCTTCCGCTGGAACATCACCACCAGCACATACGTCACCAGAACCGTCCCCACCACCGCCGCCAAAAACGCCAGCACCAGGGTCAACATCCGGCCCGGCTTCCGAGTCGGCGACGTCCGCTTCGTTCCGGAGCGTCGCACTGCCAGCTTGTCTTGCATCGCTCTTGCCATCCTCTCTTATGATCTAGCGTTGCGCGTGCCCCACGTCCGTATGGCAGTGAATACACCACAACATGTCGCCACCCGGCTCGGCCGGCAGCATCTGATTCACGAACTCCGCGTGACAATGCAGACACGCCCCCTGCATTACGCGCCGATTGCGCGGCTTGATCTGAATCGGCTCGTCAAACCTGCCCGTCGTGAACGCCAGCGAGTGAAAAAAGCCATTATCCGCCTTGGTCAGCCACTTGCCGCCAAAATCGTGCGGCAAATGACAGTCATTGCACGTCGCCACATTCTCATGACTCGACTTCAGCCACGAGTCATAATGCGACTGCATGATGTGACAGTTCGCACAAGCCTGCGGGTCATTCGTCAAATACGCCGCCCCGTCGCCGTAACCAAACGTGAACGCCCCCAATCCGCCAAAGACGCCCAGAGCACACGCAGCCGCCACCGCCAGCCAATGCTCACGTAACCACGCCCGCGACCGCCGGACTTCTGCCGCGCCGGCTCCGGCATGTGCGTCACCGCCGGTCTCGTCCGGCCGCCCCGCCTCCATACTTGTCACGTCATTCATCAGACATCCTTGATCCGGCAAAACCCGGCTGTCTTCGGCGACGAAAGCAGCCCCATACGCCACCACCGACGACAACCGACGCGCATCGACCCGTACAACCCATATCCTAGCTCGATCCGGCCCACGAGGCCCGAGCGGACCACGGGCGCGCTCATCCGGCCACACCCTAACCGAATGCTACATTCTCAAAATTGATCCAGATCAAGCCCCCACTTTTCTCACTCCCCCCTGAACCTCAGCTCTCCGCTGTGGCCTCACAATAATCCGGTCGCTCCGCCCAGCGCCCGACATTATCCAGCACCACCGGCGAGCTGTCATAAGCATCACACAACAACTTGTGATACGCCGCCTCCTCAGCCGACCGCAACGCCGCCGGCGCATGCGCGGCCTGATACGCCTCCACGTCCTCCTCCGGCAGGAACCGGTCCAGCCCATGCCCCAGCAGGTCCACCGTCCCACTACCCTCGTCAAACTGCGCCTTCACCCGCCAGGTAATCTCAGGCGGCAGCAAATCCTCACACGCCTTTCGCAATACCCACTTCTCCTGCCATTCACCCTGTGCCGTCTGCTGAAGCTTCAACTCCGCTGGCACGGTGAGCGCCAACTCAATCAACTCCGTATCCAGAAACGGCACCCGCCCCTCGATCGAATGCGCCATCGTCAGCCGATCCACCCGCTGCAGATTGACATTGTGCAGCGACTGCACACTGCGCCGCAGCTCATGGTGCAGCGTCTCGTCACTCGGCACACCCCGATAATACCGATACCCCGCAAACAGTTCGTCCGCCCCCTCACCCGTGAGAATCACTTTCACATATTGCGCCGCCAGCCGCGACGTGAAATAACAGGGAATCGCACTCCGCACCAGATCCTGATCGAAGGACTCCAGGTGGTACACGATCTCCGGCAGCTTCTCGAGCACCTCCTCCAGCGTAAACTCATACTCGTGGTGAATCGTACCCAGGTGCTGCGCCACCGTCCGCGCCGCCGCCAGATCAGCACTCCCCGCCACCCCCACCGAGAATGTATGCAACTCATCCACGTGCTGCCGGGCGATCGCCGCAATCAGACTCGAATCCAGCCCGCCCGACAGAAACGCCCCCACCGGCACATCACTCATCAGCCGCTTCTCAACCGACCGCTCCAGCGTCGAACGAATCCGCCGACAATGATCCTCGACCCGCCGCGCCTCCGGCCATAAATCCGGCACATCGTAGAACTGCTGATATCCATGCTTCGAGTGATACCACGTCCCCGCGGGAAACTCCTCCACCGTGTCCACCACGCCTACCAGGGCCTTGAGCTCCGACCCAAACACCAGGCCGTCCGCCCGCTTCCCCACGTACAGCGGCTTGATGCCAATCGGATCACGCGCCAAAAACAGCTCATCACCATCCGCCAGCGCAAACGCAAACATGCCATCCAGACGTTCCGCCGCCCCGGTGCCATGCTCCTCCCACAAGTGCAGCGCCGCCTCCGTATCACTGCGCGTCCGGAAGGTATGCCGCCCTTCCAGCTCCCGACGCAACGTCGGAAAATTGTAGAACTCCCCATTCCCGACAATCACCCGCTCACGCCCCTCCGAGAAGATCGGCTGATTCCCGCCGGCCGGGTCCATGATCGACAGCCGCTGATGCCCCAGCGTCCCATGCCCAGACGACCACTTGCCGTTGGCATCAGGACCCCGGTGCACGAGCTTCTTCATCATGCTCGCGATCAGCTCTTCGTTCGATGCGCCCCAGAGGCCCACAAAACCGCACATATCTCAATACTCCTGCAATGCCGCAGCCGGCAGACCATCCCGACGCAGCCCGGAGCCACAGCCGGCCATCCACCGCCCACCAGCGTTATCGCTTGCGAACTTCGTAAATCGCCACCAGCCCGTGCCCACAGCCCAACCCCCGCTGCGCCGCGAGCTCGATGTTGCGCAAAGCCAACCCCAATTGCGGCTCGACCCACTCCGAACGCGGATCATCCGCCTCAACCTCGTTCATCACGCCGATTGCCGACCGCAACCGCAGCAACACTTCCCGCGTCTCTGCCGCTACCTCCGTCGGCACCTCCGGCAAAACCCGCCCCGCATCCACGTGCTCCAGCGACTCCGCTGTGTACCGCACCGCCGTCGTCCATGCCGCATGCGCCGCCCGCAACACTTCACCCGGCCCCGCAAACCCCTCCGGCAAATGCAACTCGAACAACAGATCATCCAGATCTGTCCGGCACAGCGGCTCGTGCAGCCGGTTCACCGCCGATCGCAGTGGCTTCACATGCGGGTTGTACTCCCCCGACTCCATGTGCCGCCCCACGAACAACGACCGGTCAAACATGTCCTGCTCAACCAGCGCTGCCTTCCCCCCCTGCTCCGCACGCCCAAACACCCGCCGTGCTTCCTCCGCATCCAGCAGCCGCAGCGGAAAACTGTCAATCTCGCGCATCTTCCGCTCCTCAGCGGTGTAGATGTACGAAATGCGATAGTCCATCCAATGCTCGCGCGACGTATCCGCATTCCACAAATCCGTCCACTCGTACGCATACCGCCCGAGCCAGTCCGCCACCATCAACGAACCATCATCCGCATGTTCCGCAATTTCACCAAGCAGCGCCGCCGTATCATCCTCACCCAAATGCGACAGTGTCCCATACGACGCGAAGTAGATATCAAACGGCGGTTCCTCAGCACCGAACGGCAGCCCCTCACGCAAATCAGCCTGCACAAACCGCGCCCTCTCCGCCCCGCTGTGCCGCCGACTCGCTTGCTCCAGCAGCGCTGCGTTCAACTCCACCCCCAGATAACACCCCACCTGCTCCGCCGGCAATAGCACCGCACGGTCCGACGCCGCCTGCGCATCCGTGCGAAACATCGACATCAGCGTCTCAAACCCATCACCACTGCCACAACCCAGATCAGCCACCCGCAACGCCCGCCCCTGCCCAAGCTGACGATCCACCCGCGCCTGCCAGTGCGGCGCCAGCCGCCGCCGCACCGCCTGGTCCTCCCAGTGCACGCGGACATTGTCATATTTTCCACGCAACCCCGTGACGCGTTCGTACAGCCCGCTCCCGGCCGCCTGCGCATAAGCACTGATCTCGGTCGAACTCATATCCGCCTAACCCACTTTCGCCCGCAATGCCTCCAGGCGATCAACCGCCTCGAACGCATCACGGCAATACGCATCCGCCCCAATCTTCTCCGCAAACTCCTCAGACACCGGCGCCCCACCCACGATAATCTGCACCTGGTCGCGCAAACCCGCTTCCTTCAAGGCATCAATCACCACCGGCATCTTCACCATCGTCGACGTCAACAGCGCCGAGAGACCCACAAACCGTGCACCGGTCCCCCGCACCGCTTCCACCACCTTCTCCGCCGGCACCGACGTGCCCAGATCCTGCACGTCGTAACCCGCCCCCTTCAGTAGCGTGCTCACGATGTTCTTGCCAATGTCATGCCGGTCACCCTCGACCGTCGCAATGATCACCAGCCCCTTCTGCTCCACGTCCGAATCCACCAGGTGCGGCTTCAGCAGATCCATCGCCGCACTCACACATTCCGCCCCCGCCAGCATGTCCGGAATCAGATACTCGCTGCTCTCATACTTCGCCCCCACTTCCTCCATCGCCGGCGACAGCGCCTCCGCAATGATCTTGGCCACCGGGATCTTCTGCTCCAGCGCCTGCTCAACCAGCTCCGTCACACCCGGCTGCCCCTCCATGTCACCATCAAAACCCTCGTCCTGCTCGTCAACCCGGCCGAGGATCGTATTCTGCTTGATGCTCGCCAGAAGCTCTTGCTCATTCATGAATATTCCTCAAAGTTTGAAGCGGTCAGCCGCCACCAGCCCGGGAACCTCCGCCCGGATCTTCTCCACTACATCTTCCGGCAACGGCTCACCCGCCGACGCCCGGACCTCCGCCACCTGCTGGCAGGCCAGCTCGAGCACCCGGTCGTGCTCACCATCACTCTCCAGCGGATAAGGGCTCGATACAACCCCGCGGCGTATCTGCTTGCGAATCAGCCGGGCAAACAAACGCGTGCCCGACTGCATGACCTTCCGAATCTCGCCCAGCGCAGCTTCCACATGCGCCTCCGTATAGCACGTCGGCCGCACGATCTCTTTCACCACCCCGATGTTCGCGTTGTCAATCACCGCCTGCGCCGGACTGAACGTCCCCGTCCGATCCAGCAGCCCAAACGCATAATGAATGTACTGCGCCCCCGTCTGCGCCACACCGAGCTGCGAAAAAGTCTTCTCGACCGATGCCTGCAATCCCGGCACCTTCGCATCCCCGACCCCCGCCGTCGAATAGCACGGCACCGCGTAGCGCCGCGCCAATTGCACACAATCCGTATTGTAGTGAATGAACTCCGGCGCCCCGTACAAATCATGCAGCGTATCCAGCCGCGCCCGCACCGGCACCGCCCCATACAGCACCGGCGTCCCGCGCCGCACCAGTTGCGTCAGCGTAATGCCCGCCAGAATCTCCGCGTTGATCAGCATCACCATCCCCTCTTCCTGCACCGGAGCGGTCGAGCCACCCTGCGGCGAAGAGGAAATGACCAGCGGCAACCCGCGTTTCGCAATCTCGATCACCTTTTCCGTCGTGTCATCCACCATCTGGAGCGGGCTCTTCACCAGACACGCGATGAACGACAGCAGCGGCGCCTTCCGAAACGCCTCCGCCCCTCCCGCGATCATCTCCCCCATCCGCACCACGTGCGGCAGCGCCCGCAAGTCCGTCAAACCCGCCTGCACATGTTTCGTCATGTACATCAGGCTCGCCAGAAATACGTTCACGTCCTTGTTCGCATCCTCAATGTCCTCGTCCTGCACGTTCACATTGCGAATGAAGAAGTCGAGATGCTCCAGCGTGTTGCACAAGCGCGCCGCATCCGCCAGCTTGCGCACGCTCCCGCGCGTCTTCTCATGCAAAACCCGCGGCGCACCCGTGCCAGGCTTCCCCGCCCCCGGCTCAACCTGGCTCTCCAGGACCACATTCGTCTCAGATCCCGTCCCGAAGTACACCCGGGGAACCGCCGCGTCCAGTACCAGACTGTTCGCCGGATTCCGCGCCCCCAGTACCACCCGCGCCGGCGCCGCCGCCAGCGCGTCCGCTACGACCGACTCGGGTATCCGCACCACCCAAGCCTGATCCCGTTCGCTCCGCTCCACCCGACAGCCATTGTCCGAGAAAATCGACACCGCCTCTTCGTTGAAGCAGACGACGCCCGGATCCTCCAGAATCTCCAGCGCGCCTCGGTGCAGCCGATCCAGCTGCCCCCCACTCAGCCGCTCCACCGGCTCCACCACAACACCAGGCCGGCATTCTATGCCCTCAGCAACACACGTCTCACTACCCATCAAATCTCACCTTTCCGCACCCGCCGCGCGTACCGCCGACAATGTCGGTCCTTGCCCGCCAGCAACTCCCCGAGTGTCATCGCCCACAACATGCCTTCCCGCGTCGGATCGCAAATCGCCGAATCCAGCCCGTGCACCAGCGCCGCCAGCAGAAACGCATGATTCACCTTCGCCCGCTCCGGCAAGCCGTGCGAAACATTCGATAACCCCAGCGTCGTCTTCGCCTCCGGGAATCGCTCCTTGATCGCCCGCAACGTCGCAAACGTCACCTGCGCCTGCGCAATATCGCTGCACATCGGCAACACCAGCGGATCAAAGAATATGCGCTTCTCCGCCACCCCCAGCTTCGCCCCCGTCTCCGCAATCTTCTCACACACCGCCAGCCGCTGCTCCATCGCCGGCGGAATACCTGTGTCATCCATCGCCAGCGCAATCACCGGACACTCCCGCCGCGCTGCCAGTTCCAGCAGCGGTACCAACCGATCCGACTCGCCATTCACCGAGTTCAACAGCGCCAGCCGCCGACCGTCCAGATGATCCGCCGCCCGCTCCAGCACGATCGGATCAGACGAATCGAGCGAGAAATCCTTTTCCGTCGTCTTCAAGGCGATGTCGATCAGCCAGTTCAGATCCGCCGCTTCCTGCTCCGGATCCCCACTGCCCGTGCCGGCGTTCAGATCAATGTAGGTCGCCCCCGCCGCATCCTGCTTGCGTATCTCTTCTGCAATCCCTTCCTCATCGTGTGCCTGGATCGCCGCGCGAATACTCTTCCGCGTCGCGTTCACCCGCTCGCCAATGATGATCATGATGCCGCTGCACCTCCCAGCGCATCCTTCGAAATCGCCGGATAACGCTGCATGACCGCCCGCGCCGTCTCTTCCGGAATATGCAGGCCCGCCGGCTCATCCAAGATCCCCTGCACCACCTCGTGGGCCCGTGCCGCCGCCGACTTGCCCCCCGCTGCCGCCCACGTCTCCCGTGGCTCTCGATCACTCAGCGGCGGCACATAATGCTCCCGCCGCATGTGCTTGCGCGTATGTCGACCCGCGACGAAATTGCCACCCGGGCCCGCCGCCCGAATCGAATCCAGCGCCAGCGTCTGCTCGTTCACCGTGATCCCCCGCACGGCCCGCAACGCCATCCCCAACAGATCATCGTCCAGCACCAGTTTCTCTTTGCTGACCGTCAACGCAAACTCCATCAGACCGGCCGCATCATGAATGAACTCCCCGCCCGCCAGCGCTACCAGCAGGTTCGTAATCGCACTCTCATACCCGCACTGCGCATCCAGCGTCTTCGCATCACTGATCCCCGCCGTCGCGTAATACGGAATACCGTAATGCCGCGCAAGCTGCGCCGTCGCCGCATTGATCAGCCCACTCTCCACCGGACCACCCAGATACTTCAAGTCCCGCATGTCCGCCGCACTGGCCACACAACCGTATATCACCGGCGCCCCCGCATTCACAAGCTGCGTCGTCATCACGTTGATCAGCGCATCACAATTCTGAATCACCAGCGTCCCCGCCAGTGTCACCGGCGACGTCGCGCCACACAGCGGCTCCGCCGGCACCGCAACCGGAATCCCCGCCCGCGCCACCTGCGTCATGAACGCGCCATACTTGCCATCCAGCCGCAGCGGACTGATCCCGCACGTAATCAGCGAAATGAACGGCCGCTCACGCAGCGCCTCCGGCGACCCCGCCAACTGCTCCGCCATCGCAATGACATCGCGAATCCCCTCCGCTGTGTACACCCCCCCCATGATGTGCTTCGAGGTATGACACAACCCCGCAAAGAAACGGTTCACATCAACCGCCTCCACCTCGAGCTCATTCGGATACGTCGGCAACAACATGAAGTGCACATGCTTCAACCGATCGACAATGCGAATCACGTCGACCAGATCGTGCATCTTCGCTGGCCGCCGCTCACCACGCTCGTAGTCGAGAATATTCAGCGCCGTCCCACCCGTGCCGCAATACACATTGCCCGCCCCCAACTCCAGATCGGTGCCCGCCCGCCGGCCATACAACGTCACCTTCGCCGGCACCGTCGACAGCAGATCGTTGACCGCGCGCTCCTTGATCCGGACCACACGTCGCTCCGAATCCACCTTCGTATCCAGCCGACGAAACAGGTCGAAAACTTCGGGCTCATGCACCTCGAAGCCAACCTCCGCCAGCACCGTCATGCTCGCGTCATGAATCTGCTGTATATCGTTAGTGCAAAGAGGTTCGTACGGAAAACTCCGCTGCGCGACCTCGGTACGGTCGGACAGCACGCTGGCTGCTGTTTCCTTCATGTTTACTTCCTGAATACGGACGCCTGCGGTGCGTACAGTCCAGCCGCGGACAGGAGCAGCACGGACACGCCGCCTCCGTCACCGCCGCCACCGGCCCCACACCAAAAACGCCGGAAATAGACTTGCGCGGCGACATCATCGCATCACGCGACAACTGCACCCCCGCTGCCCCCGCCGGCAAAAGCCCGAAAATCTTCTGCTGCTCATCAACCGGCCAATCGCAATAGCCGGGACTGAACGGCAGACCCAGCGCCCGCGCCGGCGACAGTTGCTCGGAAATCTCCTGCTCGGCCCGCGCTACCATCGAATCCGTGGCCACCGAAGCCACCGCGTCAACAACCACCCCAAAGTCCGGCCGCTTCTCCATCCAGTGCTCAATGAAACGATCAACCTCGCGTCCCAACGTCACGACGTATGCATACACACCTTCGCATGGCCGTAGCGCCTGCGCCAGTCGAACGCTCCGCAACGTGATCCGCCCATCTACACACACCCGCCCAGCCTCAACCTCGATCGCATAGTGCCGAAACGCAGATCGATACGCCACCCGCTCCCGAATACCCTCCACAGCCTTCTCAATCTGACGTCGCAAGCGTCCCCGCGGCTTCCGATCCACCGGGCACCCCAACGTGGCCAGAAGCTGCGCCTCCGGTACTTCGAGATGGTCAACCACTGATTCAGGTGTCTTCACTTGTTCTTCCTCAGAGTTTTACAGAGCCCGTCCGGCAGAAGGCCCCTGCCGGCGTCACTCAGGTTTGGCACCCTAAACCATCCTCGCCAAACCTGACGGCCGCCTGACGTCGCCCTGAACTTCTTGTAATCACCGCGCCTCTGAACCGCTCTCCCAACTCGCTTCCGGAGAATCCGGCTCAGCCCTTCCCGACGCTGCCGATAGCGGACTTCCGCTCGCGTCAGCCTCCAGCACACCCGTCGTCAGGTGCGGCGACGCAGCCAACTCCTCAGCCTCCATCATCGCCGCGATCCGTTGCAGGACCGACAGCATCGACGTCTGTTCCCAGTCCTGCAGCTTGTCGAGTTCCTTCCGGAACTGATCCTGCAAGAGCGACGGCGCGCGCTTCAGCACCTCGCGTCCCTGCTCGGTGATGCTGATGTTCACCGCCCGCCGATCCTGCTCATCCCGCGTCCGCCGGAGCAAGCCACGCTTCTCCAGCCGATCGAGAATGCCCGTCACCGTCGGCTGACTCAGGTGAACCGCTCGGGCCAGACCCCCGATGGGCGTCCTTTCCAGTTGCCCTGCCTTCCGCAGCACCGCAAGCTGCGGCCCCGTCAAACCGACCTGCTCAACCAGTCGCCGCGAGTGCAACTCCACCGCATGCATGATGCGCCGAATCGCCGCAACGATCTGATCCTCAGTATCCAGCGGGACTGACAGAGCATGTTCCTCCTATTCACATTCGAATACCGAATATCCAGATCGAAATAATACATCACAATGGGAAGCCCGTCAAACACCCCAACGCGACATTATGGCCCTGTAATCTCGTAAATTATTATAAAACAATATGTTACGATATTGCACGCCATGAGGATTTCACGGAAACATGTGGAAAAAATCCATCTAACGCAATGCATACAACACTCCACAGACATCCTCATCGCGTCAATTGAATGGTTTCGCCCCCTCCCCTTCGAACCTCTACGTCCGATAGCGGATACCCGCCACAACAGCCCCACCATCCCAAAACAAACTCAACACCACCCCAGCGCCACAACCAGAAAAACCGAACACCCAACGATCGCCCCCCACGCCAGCCGCCGCCAGCGCCCCAATATCGCCCCCTCATCCGCCGGCAGCGTATCCTCCACCCGGCGATAACGCGCCGGCACCCCCAACACCCGCCAATACGCACCCGCCACCAGCGCCACGCCCCCAACCCAGCCAACCAGCGGATACACCGCCAACAGAATCAACACCGGCAACGACAATACCGCGCAAACGGCCACCCACCACCGCCAAACCCCACCCTTCACCAACCATACCGCAATCAGAATCGAAATCGGATACAACCCGATCACAGCCCAGCCCAACCATCCCGGCCCAAACCGCACCGCCGGCAGAAACGCACACGTAAACCCCGCTACAGCTAACCACACACCCGCCCGATAACCGCACAACCGATCCCCCGCCTCAATCGCCACCAGATTGCGAACCGCCTCATGCTGAAAACCAAATCCACACTCAGGACAGCGATCCTCGGGAATCCCCCGCAAGTCATACCCACACATCGGACAATACGTCACCACCACCGACGTGCCGTCGTTATCGTCATGCACTGGATTGCCGGCGGACATCGCCCCGCCCCCCCCCAATCTACGCGTCCGGCTCGCACGTCACCGTCAGCGACCGCGTCCGAAACTGCTCCACATACAACTCCGCCCGCTCCTGGTGTGTGATCAACAACACACTCGAACCCGACTCATGCGCCTCATACGTCCGATCAATCGCCTCCTCAAACTCCAACGGCGTCAACATCAGAATCGACTCAATGACATGGTCGAAGCTGTTCACGTCATCATTATGCAGAATCACTTGGAACGGCGGCAACTCTCGCGTCCGCTGCTCAATCTGCTCCTGCTGATGGGTGTGCGTGTCAGCCATCCGGCCACCTCCGTGCAATCACCTGATCGGCAACCTCAGTCGCCAGGCATTAGGCTATCACCCACACGCCCTCAACGTCAATGATTCCCCCGCCTTGCAGCACCCCTTCCCCACCAACGCCCGACAACCATATCCAAATTCATCCCGCCCGCCGGGTACCGGGACATGCCCCCCAGCGTTAGAATGTCCTGCCTTGTGGGTTTTCCCGCGGTTTAAGCTCGGTAGCGGAGACGTTTCTGATGATGAACTGCCGCCTGATAGTCGTTCTGTTCCTGGCCACCCTCGCAGCCCCCGCCCTGGCTCAACTCGGCGAAGAGCCCGCCGGCGGCCTGCTCCCCCAACGTGCCAAGTCAAACCTCAACGACGAGGACCGCACCGCCATCCGCGAGTTCGTCACCCAGCATATCCGCACCATCGTCGCCAACGAGAACCCCGCCGCTCGCCGGGCCGGCGACGAGTTGCTCGCCACCTACGCTGGCACCGACGCCTTCAAGAACGCCTTCACCGAAGTAGCCCTCGAAGCGCTTCCGCCCGCCATCCGCCGGGCCGAGCTCGTCCCCGCTACCCGCCTGCTCACCATCGCCAACGTACTCGATACGACCGAAACCCGCCCAATGCTCATCGAAGCCCTCCGCGATGACCGCGTCGCCGTCCGCGCTGCCGCCGCCGTCGGCCTGCGCCGCCTCCGTCCCAAGGTCGCAGCCGCCGGCCGCGACCCCTGGACCGAAACCCTCACTGCCCTCCGCGATGCCGGCCGCCAGGAAAAATCCCGCGACACCCTCAAAACCATCTACGCCGCCCTCGACTACAGCAACATCCAGAACGTCCCCGATCGCGCCACCAACGCCCGCCTCCTCCTCGATCTGCTCGAAAACCGCGCCCGCCTCTACGCCGGCGACACCGAAGTCCCCGCCGTCGGCGCCGACGACAAGGGCCTCCGCGTCATCGCCAAGTATACGAATGCCCTGAACGCCGACGACCGCAACCGCCTCCTCGTCGTCATCGGCACCATGATGCAGCACGCCCTCGAGGAATACACCGGCGGCGCTCGTAAGCTCTACGAAGTCCGTACCCGCGGCGCCAACCCCCAGCTCATCGAACAACGCAACGCCATGGAACGCCTCGTCCTCATCGGCGAAGACCTCCTCACCACCATCATGCAGCCCGACGAGGCCCCCGAAGTCACCAATGCCATGCGCGGCCTCGAAATCGCCGAAATGAAGGTCGAATGGCAGAAGTGGGTCGGCCTCCTCCAAAACCAGGTCCAACGCGACTTCACCCTCGCCGAAACCCCGGACGAAGAGCCCGCCGAATAAGCACCCGAATAACATTCCCCACAGTACCCCCCAGTCTCGCCCTCTCGCCCTCTCGCTCTCCCGATCTCTCGCCTCAATCCCCTCGCAATCACCCCCCCTGCTTCTGATAATACGCCGCATTACGATCAATAAACGCCTCCATCTCCTCCGGCAGATCATCCTCCGAGAAAATCGCATTCACCGGACACTCATCCACACACAACCCGCAATCGATACACGTGTCCGGATTGATGAACAACATCTCAACCTTCTCAAAATCCGGCTCATCCTTCCGCGGATGAATGCAATCCACCGGACAAACCTCAACACAACTCGTATCCTTCGTGCCTATGCACGCTTCCGTGATGTAATGCGACACGGTCGCTCTCCTTACGAAAATCGGCCCAACCCCGGTAGCGGTCTGCCGAAACGGGGAAACAATTATAGATGACGGGCCGCCCATCGCAACGCGCACCCGTCAACCGTACCGCACCAACTGCATACGTGCCAACACGATCCCGACAGACGGAGAGAACATATGCCCCCCAAACTCACCTGGGCCGACACCGAAGACATCGCCATCGAACTCCACGAGCAACACCCCAACCTCGACCCCCTCACCGTGCGCTTCACCGACCTCCACGCCTGGATCTGCGAACTCGATTCCTTCGGCGACGACCCCCAGGCCAGCAACGAAGGCAAACTCGAAGCCATCCAAATGGCCTGGCTCGAAGAATACCGCGATGCCGATAAATAACTGGGACCACTGCGCGCATTGAGCCGCCCCCGACACCCTGATAAGCTGCTCGCAAGAAACCGCGGTCACGGACGACCGCCACCCGAGCCCTTGCTCAGCTCGTTATAATGCCAGCAGAACCGCCAGCCGCTCCCCGACGCGACTGGACACCCAAGGAGGAATCGGCGTGATTCGTACTCTGCTCCTCGGCGTCACCCTCGCTGCCATCGCTCCGTTTACTCCTTTCGGCTGCCCCTCCGGCGGCGCTCCTGCCGACAACGACGCCTCCTTCCAGCGCGGCGTCATCGAGACCACCGCCTCCGTTTCACCCGAAACAGCCGACGCCGGCGAAACCGTCACGCTATCCGCCTCCGCCGACGACTCCGCCGGCACAGTCTACTACGCCTGGATCCAGACCGCCGGCGCCGGCGTTCAGCTCGTCAGCCCGCAACAGGCCTCCACCAGCTTCTCCGCCCCCTCCGTCGGCAGCGACACCACCCTCACCTTCATGGCCACCACCCGCAACGACCTCGGCGACGCCGGCCGCGCTACCGTCTCCCTCACCGTCCTCGAAGACCCCAACTACCAGGGCGATGACGACGAAGATAACACACTCGACGGCCCCAACGCCGACGCCGGCACCGACCGCAGCGTCTCCCCCGGCGTCCAGGTCGTGCTCGATGGCTCCCAAAGCAGCGGACGCTTCATCTCCTACAACTGGCAGCAGCTCACCGGACCCGCCGTCACCCTCAATGGCGCCTCAACCGTCTGGGCCCGCTTCAATGCACCAGATTATATAGAAGGGAACAGCGACCTCGACTTCGACCTCACCGTCACCGACGACCAGGGCCGCACCGACACGGACACCGTTACCATCACCATCCTCGACCCCGACGTCACCCGTCCCCGCGTCCGCATCGAGACCACCCTCGGCAACATCGTCGTCGAGCTCAACGCCGAAGAGGCCCCCATCACCGTCGAAAACTTCCTCCAATACGTCGATGACGACTTCTACGACGGCACCATCTTCCACCGCGTGATCCCCGACTTCGTCATCCAGGGCGGCGGCTACCTCCCCGGCCTCGTCGAACAGGACGGCCTCCGCGACCCAATCGTCAACGAAGCCGACAACGGCCTCTCCAACCTCCGCGGCACCATCGCCATGGCCCGCCAGAACGACCCCGACACCGCCACCTCCCAGTTCTTCATCAACCACGCCGACAATACCGACCTCGATCCCGGCGGCATCACACCCGACGGCTACGCGGTCTTCGGCGAGGTGATCCAGGGCCTGGACGTCGTCGACCAGATCGCCGCGGTCGAAACCACAACCGTCGAAGGCTTCCAGGACGTCCCCGTCAACGACATCATCATCGAGCGCATCGTCCGCATCTCCGCCAGCGGCGGCTCCGGCAGCAGCGGTTCGCCCGACACCGGCGACGACAACAGCGGCTCCCCCTCGATCCAGTAACGGCCACGAAACAACATCAACTAATAGAGCGCCACCCCTCCCAGCCCGACATCCGCAATCCCACCATGGGGAACCGCCCCCCGGTCGGTCAGCGACGCAGCGTCACGCCTGACGGCCGCAAACGCCGAACGCTCCACCGCCATCACATCGGATACAATGCCATTCGCTCAACGGACACGATACAATCCGCGTCTCCCCGGTCTCGCATCTCAGCCAACGCCAATCGACGACGACATCACCCATTCTACCACCAAACCCCGACCGCCGAGGCGCGTTGACGCCCCGACGACCGGCTGGATTCGCGTTCATGCCACCGCGCAACCTACGACTCCACCTCGGCCCGCTCGTTTCGCGGGCCGGCCTCCGAGTCCTGCCCGGCGCCATCGCCGCGTTGCACCAGATTCACGGGCACGACGGCGCCGCATTCCGGGCAAGTGCCGCTGACGTTGCCGGTGAGGTTGTAGCCACAGGAAGGGCAGTAGCCTGATGCCACCTGTTTGGTTGACGTGCCGAACACCAACATCCAGACGCCTCTGATGACCAGGCCGACTGTTCCGCCGCAGCACGACAACAACACACTGGCCACTAATGCAAAGGCAACACCAAAGGACAGTAAATGTACGGGTCGATCGATACTGATGATGTTGCCAGCACTGCAACCTAAAGCGCTTGCCCCAGTATAAGCAAGGCGCCTGATCCGACCCGATGTGACAAGCATTACGATCATAGCGGATGCAAATGGCAGCACTGTCCACCATACTAGGTACGCTATTCCAAATTGCGCGTCACCTTCTCCCAAGACAAGCATGAGCGGCTTCAGGCCCCATGCCGCTGTAGCACACGCGAGGAAGATCCCCAACGGCACGAGCGTGTATGTCATGCGATTAGATGATTCTCGCGGTCTACGAGCGAAGCGCGTGGTCATCATGGTCACCTCTGTATGTGCCGCTCCTGCGGAGTAAAACGCCTTTCCTGTGTCATGCGTCCAGCACCGGGCCGCTGGTCGGTGGCGTCGTAGCGCGCGGCGGCGCCCGCTTCACGGGTGGACTCGGGAACCTCGGCCTGTAGAATCGAGCCCCGTGATCTCGCACAGCCGCGTAGTAGATCGCGGCGGCTTCCAAACAAGCTGTCCGTTGCAAGGGAGTCTTCGCGGTGGTCAGGCAGATCTGAACCATGTCCGCCAGGAATTCCAGGTCACACTGCGCACGAGTCTTGCCCAGCGTGGCATAACAGCGATCATGCTCATCGCACGCCCATCCGAACGGGTACCCGAGAGGCTTGTCGGGCGATCGGCTGCACCCATTGGTGGTTTCTTTTCGTGTATTTGGAACGCGGCAGTTTTCCCATCGATTGCCGCCGAGATACGGCCGCTCCTGCCCCGGAGGACAACCCCGCAACCGTGGCGGCAATGGTGGTTTCTTCGGACCGGACGGCGGGGGCGAGGGCTGCGTGCTAGATCCGTCCCCACATCCGGTTCCCGGGCACTCGCAATCGCCGGTCGTGGGACAATACGTCGCCGGCCAGCCGGTCGGGCAGACCATGTCTGCGCAGTTGTCGCCCACGTCGCCATCACCACCCGAACCGCCCGGCCCAAGGTCGATGCCGGAATCACCGCCCAGCAATTCCGCACCCGCATCATATTCCGGACAAGTCACACCAAAGCCGCAGCCGGGAATATTGTGATATCCAAACGGATCCATCCGATTCACCGGATCATTACCCGCAAACGCATACAGATTCACCCCACCGGCCTCCGCAATCGGATCGCGATTCAGGAACCGCCCGAGCGTGGCACTGTACATCCGCGCACCGTAGTCAACAACGCCGATGGCATCATCAAGCCACTTCGTGCTGAAACGGAACGGATTATCGGTCGCGAACGCACCCGCATCATCCCGCCAATCGCCATCCGCATCATCATCCGGCCCCACCACCTCGCCGAACGGCGAATACTCATACTGCGCCACCAGCGCCGCGGCGGCGCTCCGGGTGGGGCGGGCGTCTCGCCCGCCGGGGAGCACGGACATCTTGCCCGTAACACCGGGTAGCATCGGCATCTTGCCGGTTGTTCGGGGGAGCATGGGCCTCCGGCCCGTAATTCCGGGTGCCACCATTGCCGCCTCGCCGGGTTCACAGGTGTCCAGTCGCCAATCGACGATCATATCACCCATTCTACCACCAAACCCCGACCGCCGAGGTACGTTGACACCCCGACGGCCGGCTGGATACGTGTTCATGTCACCGCGCGATCTACGACTCCGGCTCGCCCTGCTCGTTTCGCGGGCCGGCCTTCGCCTCGCGCCCACGCTCCTTTTCACGCTGCACCAGATCCTCCGGTACTTCGGC
>CAYXTR010000015.1:0-125836 GCA_964468185.1 uncultured Planctomycetales bacterium
TGGGCGGGGCACCTGGTGGAACGCCGGGGCCACAAGGCCCCCGCCTACCCGATTGATGGCCGCGCGGCCATGGCCGACTCCTGCATCACATCGCCCGACGATACATATTGAAGGCAACTCAGTCCGGGATGAAGGGCGTCCGCAGCACATCTGATGAGTCCGGAGTTGCTTATGCCTACCCCCTGACTGCTGGCAGCACGCAACGCGTCGTCGGTCCCGACTGCGCTGTTACCGTTCGAGTGATGCACAATAGACACTCTGGGCCGTCATCGAAGCGTCAACGCAACCCTGCGCGGCTGTCCACCACTTTCGTCCGCTAAGGACATCCGTAACACCCGCTACACAGCCTCATCACGCGATCTGCTCGGTCGCCGCCGCTTCCAACCGCAACAGCCGCCGCTTGAAACTCACCCCGCCCGGACCCGAATAGCCGCCCAGCCCGCCATCGCTCTTGCGTACCCGATGACACGGCACCACGATCGGAAAACGATTCGCCTTCATGGCCGCCCCGACCGCCCGCGCCGCCCCCGGGCGTCCCACCCGCGCCGCCAGCTCTTTGTACGATACCGTCATACCGTACGGGATCTGGCGACACGCGTTCCATACCTCGGCATGGAACGGAGGCGCACCCGTGAAGTCCAGCGGAACGTCAAACATCGCCGGCTCGCCCTCGGCATAGACCAGCAACTGCCGACAAAGCTCCGGCAGCAGCCGCTTGTCTTCACGCGCCTCCGGGTAGGCCGTCCTCACAGACCGCAACGTCGCCGATGCTGCTCGCTGCGGCAGATAAACATGCCGCAATCCCGCATCGCCCGCTACCAACCCGAACGGCCCCAACGCCGTCTCAAGAACGCGAAATCGACTCGACATCTCACCTCTCCTGCGGCCGACGGATCTGCACACGCCCGGTGACGTCCAGCGGCACAATTGCTTATACTACGCACGAATGTTGCAAAAGTGTATGTGGACTTCGTCAGGATCGACCCGTGTTTGAATTGGCCTTCATTGAACACCCGCTGCTTCGGCGACTGATCCTCTTCGGCGGCACAATCCTCCTGTTCAAACTCTCGTTTCATGTGTATGTACGCATCCGAAACCGCCTGCGCCACCACGCTGCACAACTGCCCGAAGTTCCGACGTCCATTGAGCCCAATGCCGACGACAGCTCCGACGATGAGAGCGGCGCTGCCGCCTGATACCACCCTGAAGTATGACAACGCAACCAACCAACTGGCTCACCCACCTCCAGGATCTGCAGATCACCGACCCGCTCGTGCGCAATATCATCCTCGGTGCGGCGGCCTTCATGATCTTGATCTTGGCCTTGCGCGTCCTCTCCCGCCGCAGCGCCGAGCGCCAGGCCGCACGCGAACGCGCCCGTCTGCGCCGCGGCTATGACGAACTGCGCCTCCAACAGGAAGAAATCGAACGCCTCGCCAGCCGGATCATCGCCACCAGTTCTACCCAGCGGATTGCCGGTTTCGGCATCGTCCGTCAGGTCGAGACAGTCTTCTCCGAGCCCCGCCCCAACTCGGTTCAGGCCGTCGATCTGTGCAAAGCCCGCGCCGCCCAGAAGGGCGCCAACGCCCTGATCAACCTGAATTCACAACAAGCCCCGACCGGCAAATGGGTAGCCAGCGGCGACGCCGTCATCGTCAAGCCGTACGGCCAACGTAGCGACAAATCCCCAGAGAAGAAGCCACCCCAATCCTGACTCCCGCAGCTGCCTTACCGCCGCCGCCCGCGCCGCTTCTTCCGCCCACCACCGCGCGTGCCGTTGCCGTTGGATTCATCCTCAAAAAGCTGATCCGCAACCTCGACCGCCTCATTCTCCGGCACAATCAGTGTGCTCTCGTCACCATCGAGCGTCGTATCCTCTTCCGGTGCGGGCTTCTCGATGGGGCGCCCATCTTCATCCAGTTCGACATCTGCTTCAGCCGTCCGCTCGCGCGCGATTGCCCGCAAGTCGCGCATCAGACGCTCTTCGCTGCCCCCGGTGAGCGTCGCCAGTGCCTCGGCCACGTCCGGGATATACCGCCCGAAAATATCCCGCCGCTGCGATTCGAGCTTCTGCCGCCGCCGTCGTCGCACGTACGTCGCCAGCTTGCGTCCGCACTCCTGCAACGCCAGCCGCATTTCTTTGCGAATCTCGTCATAGTCCGCGATGGCTTCCTTACTCTCGCTGGTAAACGGTACCCACACGCTCGCCATGTGCACCATGACGACCAAGGGACCGACCGGCAGACTGCCCGACGGCTGCGACAAACCGTAATTCCGCCAATCCACGTCCAGCACGCTCTTGTACGCACTGCATGCCGACTGCTGATACAGCAAAGGAACCCGGTTTGCGAAGCGAATGACCCGCGCCGTCGCCTCTGACGCCAGGTTGCCCCCATACGCCATCGCAATCTCGATCTGGAACGGATTCCCCCGGTATACCGCCGGCGACCGTGTCGTGGCGGTGAAGAACTCGGCTTTGACCTCTTTGAGCAGGCCGGCCAGGAGATTGCGTACGCCGATGGGTGCGAGACAGTCGGTCGGTGGCGCCATAAACCTGACCTGCTGCATCGCCTCGTAGAGCGCCTCGACTTCGTGCATCGCGATCGAGTTCGGCGCCGCCTTCGGACTCAGGCTGGCCGCTTTGCAGATCTGCTGCGCCCCCGTACTGGAAACACGGCAGAATTCCCGTTGCAGGAAGCCCGCGAGTTTGACACCCTTGACTTCCTTCAGCAGCTTCATCAGCACACCGAGCTCGACACCATGTGGGTGCGGCTTGATCTCGCGCGTCTCGTCGGGCAACTCGCCGCTGCCGCGCGGAAACTCGCGGTGCTCACCGGTGGGAGCAACGTAGTAGATCTGTGCGTGCGGGTTCGCGATCGCCGTCTGCTCAATGTACTCATCAACCGACGTCTTACCCTTCGAGTAGCTCGCGACGAGTTGAATGCTAACCTCGGTGCCGCGCTCCCAATCCACTTCAACCGTCTCGTCGGCCACAATCTGCGGCTTGTTCTTGCTCGTATCGATTTGCAGTTTGAAGTGATGCGCCTCGCGCTTCGGGCTCGTACGCGACGTGACGTGCACGCTCTTCCCCGTCGTGAGCAGCCCGTACATGCCGGCCGCCGAAATACCTATGCCCTGCTGCCCGCGCGACATCTTCAGCCGGTGAAACTTCGACCCATACAGGAGTTTGCCGAAGATGTTGGGAATCTGCGCTTTGACGATGCCCGGGCCATTATCCCGTACCGTGACCCGAAACCGATCCTCCGCAAGCTGATCGATCTGAATATGCAGCTCCGGCAGAATCCCCGCCTCTTCGCACGCGTCCAGACTGTTGTCAACCGCCTCTTTGACCGTGGTCAGTAGCGCCTTGCGCTTGTTATCAAATCCGAGCAGGTGGCGATTCTTGGCAAAGAACTCCGAAACCGAGATGTTGCGCTGCGCACTCGCCATTGACTCCGCTGTCGCCGGCCCCTTGCGCTTGCCACCACCGCCCCGTGACTTTCCGGTGCCGGCCACCGCGTCGGCCTCAGCCTCCGCTGCTACGGCTTCCGTAGCGTCAGTTGCAGGCGTGCGCTTGCTGCGACCTTTCGCCTGCGTCCGTTGCTTGCGCACACCTCTTGTGTGGGCCGAGTTCTTCCTGCTGTTCTTCGCCGCCGGCGGACTCACGCCAGGTTCCTCCTCTTGGTTCTCGTCCGTACCCGCGTCGCAGACGGCCTCCTCATCCGCACTCGGATCGTAGGCCGCCTCGCGCACCGTCCCAACCGGTATGGCTCGCTCCGCCGGAGGACCGAACAAGCTTGGCGTTTCGTAACGTTGACGATCAGGTTTGGTGGCCATCCCTGGCTCCTGCACTGGGTTGTCCCTATAGTGCGGCAAGGCCAACGCCGTCCTCCCGAGCCTTACAGTACGAGGCCGGCATCCGCCGCAGACGCCGGACCGCGCCATACCAACCGCCAGCGTCTGTCTACCTATGGTAGCGAGCGCCGTCCGCGTGTACAGTAGCTTGTGTACATTGAGAGAAAGGCTCCGTATGCCGCTTACCGCCAAAGAACGCAAGCAGCTAGTCGCGCGCAGCCATCCCCTGCGCCCCGTCGCCACGGTCAGCGCGGTCGATCTCTCCCCCAACGCCGTGGCCCAGGTGCGCGACGCCCTGCGCACCCACGAGCTGGTCAAAGTTCGCGTCCAGGCCGCTTCACCCGCTGAGGCCGACACAGCCGCCGCCCACCTCGCCGCGCAAGTGCCGTGCCAACTCGTCAAACGTATCGGCCGCGTGGTGCTATTCTTCCGATCAGATAACACGTCGGCCGCCGACGCTTTGTCGCGGCCCGAAACAGACGCGTGAACCAACGAGGGTCACGACATGCAACGATTCAAGAAACTCGGCGTCTTCCTGCACGATTCACCTTCTGATAGCGCGGCTCTTGCATATGCCGGCGCCATCGCAGACCACGCCCAAACTGAGCAGGTCCTGTGCATCCACGTGCACGAACCAACGCACGAAGACGAAGAACCAGATCCCAAAGACTTCGAAAAACACGTCCTCGGCCAGCTCCCGGACAACATCGCCCAGAAGACCACCGTCGAACTCCATCCCGGCACCGGCGTAAGAGAAATCCTCCGCGGCGCCCGGGACCACGAACTCGACCTCGTGATCGTCGGCCGCCGCCTGCCCTCAGAGCAACTCGGCATCGGCTCCGCTTTCGCGCGGCTGGCACGCAAAGCTCCCTGCCACGTCCTCGCCGTACCGTCGCAGTCCCGCCCCCACCTCGGTCGGGTGCTGGTCGGCGTCGACTTCTCGGACCATTCGCGCAAAGCCCTCGATCTCGGCATCGCCTTCGCCCGCGCCTTCGGCGGTGATAGTGCGCAAGTCGTTGTCGCATCAAATTTTGCGGTCGGCTACGGCTACCGCAAGATCGGCCTGACACTCGAAAAGGCGGTTAACGAACGCGAGAAGAACACCCGTGAACAACTCGCCAACTTCCTCAGGGATTTCGACGTCTCCGGGCTGGATATCGAACTCGTGTGCACCAGCGCAGAAGACCCCGACACCGGCCTCCAGGAAGTCGCCATCTCCCGCAAAATGGACATCATCGTTATCGGCAGCCGCGGCACCGAGTTGGCGTCCCTGCTCGGGTCCACTTCAGAACGCTTGCTGATTCACACGCCACTGCCAGTCCTCATCGCCAAGAAGAAGGGCGAGACCACCGGCATCCTCGACGCACTGTTCGGAAACTAAGGCCGCCTAACTCTCTGCTGACAACCAGACGCATCCCCCGCCAGAGACGCCGTCGAAGCACTCATCCGGCGACCGCGGCATATTTCAGCCATTATGAAACATTCAAGCAGATGTGGACATCCAGACATCGGTCGCAGAGACTCAAGCGGTTGGCCGAATCACTTGGAGTCCTCACGTGCGTGCGGATGGTCAGTCCGGTACCTTCAGTCTGGCGGAGCTCTACGCCCCCATCAGCGACGATCTCGCACAAGTGCATGAGATCCTCGCCGACGAACTCATTTCCGATCAGTCCGCGATCAGCGACCTCTGCCGCCACGTCGAGCACTTCCACGGCAAGCTCCTGCGACCCGCCTTGCTGCTATTGACCGCGAAGGCCTGTGGCCGCCTCACGCCGACCCATCACGTCCTCGGTGCTGTGGTCGAACTCGTCCACATTGCAACCCTGGTACACGATGACGTACTCGACGAAGCGGACATTCGACGACGGGCCGCCACCGTGAATCGCCTGTGGGGCAACGAGCAAGCCGTCCTGATGGGCGACTTCCTTTACAGCCACGCGTTTCATCTTTGCAGCAGCATCGAGTCGCAGTTCGCCGCCCGGCTCATCGGTCGGACCGCTATCACGCTATGCGAAGGCGAGATGATGCAGGTTTCGAACCGGGGCAATACCGACCTGACCGAAGACGAATACACCGACATTATCACGCGCAAGACGGGATCGCTGATCGAAGCCTGCTGCCACCTGGGTGCATACTATGCCGACGCCGACGCGGGCACCGTCGAGCGCATGCGTGCGTTCGGCCGTTCCCTGGGTGTCGCCTTCCAGATTGTCGATGATCTCCTCGACCTGCTGGGCGACGAATCCGAGGTGGGCAAGTCGCTCGGCCGTGATGTCTACGAAGGCGAGTTGACCTTGCCGCTCATCCACTACTTGCGCGATGCCGACGCACACCAGCGTGCCGCGATGCTCGCCTTGCTCGAAAACGGTGCGGTACAACGTTATCGCAAGGTCGCCGAGCGCCTGCGCAATTCCACCAGCATCACCTACACGCAGTCAGTGGCCCGCGAACACGTCGAAACGGCGCGCGCCGCCGCCGCCCAGCTTCCTCCATCGCCTGCCCGCGACAGCCTCCTGACCATGGCCGAGTTCGTCCTCGCCAGACGCAAGTAGCCCCGGTCGCATACCCGCGCACCCGTACTCCACACCGGTTTACCGGACACTGGTTGCACGCAGCACGTCCTGTAATAGCCCCGCCCGCGTGAAGTGGCGGCCAGCCGCGCCGCGCCACAGTTCGTTCGCGAATCCTGCCCGCCATCGATCCGATACATCCATGTCTGACCGTTAGGTACCCAAACACACGTTACATTTATGAGCGGTGGACGCGATGACGGCTTCCCACAACATCTGTCTTTTCAATCCGACCAGCTCCCCGACTGGTTCCTACCGACAGCCTTTCGAAGACTGCCCCGGCCTTGTCATCATCGACGAGTGCAACAAGTGGGAGCGGCTTCAGGAGCACCTCCGCTTCGGCAATGTCGACATCGTCGCCATCTATCTCGACGGTGACCCCAACGGCCCGGACCTTCACATGGTCCAGCGCATTGCCGAAGTGAGTCCCGAAACCGGCATCCTCGGCGTCAGCGACGACGCCCACCCGGATCTGATCATCGCCGCCATGCGGGCTGGCTGTAGTCAGTTCGTTCGCTGGCCCATCGACCAGAACGACCTCCGCACTGCACTCAGCCGCATCCGCCGCGTCCAGATCCCCGTCTCCTCCGAATGCCAGCGCATTTGCGTTATCGGTTCCTCGGGTGGCACCGGCGCATCCACCGTCTCGTCAAACCTCGCCCTCGAACTCGCCCACGTCACCGAACGCCGCATCGCGCTCGTCGATATGGATCTACAGTTCGGCGACGCCGCCTGCGCCTTCGACGTCGTTCCGAAACATACGATTGCCGAGGTGTGCCAGGCCGATGTCGACATCGATCGCACCCTTATCGAAACCGCCATGGAAGACCTGCCGTGCAAGGTCTCACTGATGGGCCGCCCGCAGACCATTGAAGAGGCGCAGGCAGTCGACCCTCGCGCTGTGCAGGAGATGTTCCGTATCATGGAACAGATGTACCCATTCATCGTCGTCGATCTGCCGCGCTACTTCTCGCCCGCCTCACTGGCTACGCTCGAGGGTGCTGACCGCGTTCTCGTCATCGCACAACTGGGCGTCCCATATCTCCGGAACGCGTCCCGCATCTACGAGCATCTCGTGGAGCTCGGCGCTAACGAGGAGCGCATCGAGGTCGTTCTCAACCGCTGCAAAGCAAACTATGAACGCGTCACGCCTCAGGAAGTCGAAAAACACTTCGGTCGCCCCGTCTTCGCCATGATCCCCAATGACTACAAACGCATTGGGGCCTCACGTGATCTCGGACATAGCTTGATGGCCAACGCGCCCAACAGTCCGGCCCGCCTCGCGATCGAGAAGATGGCCCGCGCCCTCGCCTTCGGCTCCGAGGACGGACAGCCCGCCGACACCGGCAACGGGAAACTGCGCAGTCTCTTCGCGCGCCGGTGATCTGCAACACACGCCCCGGCTAACGCGTTAGGCCGACGGCCACCCCTTGAGCGACCGTCGGCCTCGCTCTTGAGTATTCTCCGATCAGTCACCACCTCTTGCACACCCCGCTTCGTCCGTCGACGATACGTCCATGGGCGCAGAACACTACGTGTTTGCCGGCGGGGGAACGGGCGGGCACCTCTTCCCGGGCCTGGCCGTCGCCGCTGCGCTTCGGGAGCACGACGCCCATACCGCGATCACGTTCTTCACGACGGATCGCAAGCTCGATGCCGACCTGCTCGAACCGACCGACTACACCCGGATCGTGCAGCCCGTACAGCCATTCACCACCAATCCGCTGCGGCTCGCGACATTCTGGTCAGCCTGGCGACGCAGCGTCGTGGACGCCGAACGCCGACTGCGTGAACACCGCCCACGTGCAGTCCTGGGCTTGGGCGGCTATGCCGCCGGTCCGCCGGTAGTCGCCGCCCACAAGCTCGGCATTCATACCACCATCCTCAATCCAGATGCCATCCCCGGCCGGGCCAACCGTTTCCTCGCCCGTTATGCCGATGAAATCATCCTCCAGTGGGCCAGCTCCCGCGAGTACTTTGCCGATACCGATCCGTGCGTTGTCCTGGGATGCCCGATCCGACCTGACTTTATTGGCGCCGATCCGCGCGCCGGAAAGAGCCGCTTCTCGGTGGATCCGGACAGGCCCGTCTTGCTCGTCACCGGTGCCTCCCAGGGCGCACACTCCATCAACGAAGCGGTCTCGGCCGCTTGGCCGACCTTCCACAGTAAACACTCGGAGTGGCAGCTACTCCACGTGACCGGCCCGGCCGACGAGCAGGCTGTCCGTGCCGCCTATAAACGAGCAGGTGCCCCCGCCCAGGTGATCAGCTTCGTCCGCGAAATGTGGCTCGCACTCGCCGCCGCAGACCTGGTCGTGTCACGCGCCGGCGCATCGACCCTGGCGGAACTGGCCGCGGTCGGCCGACCAGCCCTCCTGATGCCGTATCCTTACCACCGCGACCGCCACCAGCACGTCAACGCACAGGTCTTCGTCGACCAGGGTGCCGCCATCGTCCTCGAAGACCGCATCAGCCCCGACCGCAACGTCGGTCCGCTCCGAGCCGCCCTCGACAAGCTCGGACTCCCCGAGCGACGGCAGGAGATGGCCGCGGCGGCACGTGAACTCGCGCGTCCCCGAGCAGCCGAGGAAATCGCCGAACTCCTCCGCCGATAATAACGAGACGGAGAGCCTCGGTATCGCTCCCGAAACGCCAACGTCGCACCGCAATCTGCATGCCATTCCACCAACAAATGATGCTACGCCGCTTGACCGCCGGGAGATTTGCGCTAACGTGGTATAGAACCGCACAGGTGCCTTTTGGAGGTGTTCGGTGATAAGCCAAACGACTGAGTATGCGCTGCGTGCCGTAGTCTGGCTCGCGGCCAATCCTGAGAAACCACTGACCGCTCAGCAAATCGCGGATGCGACCCGTGTCCCCGCCGGCTATCTGGCTAAAGTACTTCAAAATCTCAGCCGAGCCGGTCTGCTGACTTCACAGCGCGGACTCGGCGGCGGTTTCGCCCTCGCCCGCTCCCCGGAAGTCCTCACGATGTGGGAAGTCGTGCAGGCGGTCGACCCCATGCACCGCATCAAGGAGTGCCCCCTGGGCTTCGAAGCGCACGCCTCACTGTGCCCCCTGCACAAGCGCCTCGACACCGCAATTGCTCGTATTGAGAGCGACTTCGGTAACTGCACAATATCTCAGTTGATCGAAACCGGAGACGATTCCTCGCCCCTCTGCGCGCACCTGCAGAAGAACGAAGCACGCTCCGAACAGGACCCGCAAGGTGAAACTGCATAGCCGCAGTAACGGCGTCCGCCGCGACCTCCTTTCACTGTGCCCGTGCTCGTCTGGCGCACAATGGCCGCGCATTGCGTGTCACTAGCCTCATAGTCTTCCATGAGCCCCCAACTTGCTCGCCGCCGCCGGATTTCCGGGGCCCGATTCCTAGCGCGCTACAATCTGCTACATCAGGGCCAGAACCGAGAGATACCGATATGCAGTTTGATCACGTAGCACAGCAGGTTCCCGACGTCGCAGCCGCCGTCGCGTGGTATCAGCAGGCCGTGCCTGCGTGTCGCGTGCTCTATCAGGACGACTCCTGGGCTTTTCTCGATGCGGGCGGCACTAAGCTCGCCTTCATCCAGCAGGGCCACCATCCCGACCACGTCGCTTGGCGTGTCACCGACGACGAGCTCGAGAAGCTCGCAGCACAGCACGGCCAGCAAATCCGCCCCCACCGCGACAATACCCGCAGCTTCTACGTGCAAGCCCCCGGCGACCGCTGGATCGAGTTTATCTCCTATCCGCCAGAATCAGCCTACGACTGACCCGCAGCCAGCTATCTGAGTGCCCCTGCGAGATACTCCCGCTGGCAGTATCCAGCAGGGCCGCGCTCATGCCGAACGCGCGCCGTCGGAGAGCCCTGCTGAGTCTCCCTTGCCACCTATGAGCCTATCAGGTTCACGAACGGATTGATGTCGTCGAAGTCCACCATCCCGTTCAGGTCCACGTCCGCATTCAACCAATTGCAGTCCGGATATTCCGCTTCATACGCCGCCTCCCCGCTTAGCGCTAGCACAAACGGATCGATATCGTCGAAGTCGACATCACCGTCACAGTCCATATCACCCAACATTCCCTGCTGGGCGTAGGCGATAAACACGCCCGAACCCCACTCGACCTGATTATTGTCCGGCGGTGTCAGGCTCGCATGAAACACCACGTCACCCAGTTCGTTAATGCGCACCCCGCCACCAAATACGGGGCTCGAGTCATTCTGATCAACGCGCGCCTCACCCAGATCCGTCATGATCAGATCGTGTTCGCCGATGACATGCGTCAGACCCTCTCCATCACCGACCCATACAGCACGTAAGCCGCTGCTGTCGAACGCCCGAAAGGCCACATCACCGCTTTCATTCGCCGAGGGGCCGAAAAACTCCAACGCGCTAATCTGCCCATCTCCTTCCACGGCGATCTCGATGACGAAGGAGTGATTCGCGAAGAACACGCCCCGGTTACCGTCCGCCAGCTCTGCATGAAACGCCACCCAGCCCGTATTCGTCAGCGACACACTGTTGTCGAAACTTACGAACTGCGATGCCGGATTGCTGTCCTGGTCTTCAGCAATCAGCATCGACGTTCCGTCCGAACTGAAGATCCGAATCTGGTCCGGACGCTCCTCACCAAACTCGCCCGGCGGCCCCAGTCGTACCTTGCCCGCAATCTGACGCAGGTCATTGAACGATGGCGTAAACAGAAACGAGTACGGACTGTCCGGGTCGATCGACACCTCAACCGCGTGATACGCGACATCGCTGCCATCATACGACACCCACGCGTGGTCGCCCAGGAAGTTCGCTCGATAGCCTACTTCACCGGCTTCGTTCATCTGCACCGACCCCCACCCGCTGGCGCCCAACGGCTGCGTCGTCAGCAACCCGCCCATCTCAGTAGCCGTGTCATACGAGTAGATGCCGTCCTGGGCCGAGAAATACTGCTCGAAGACAAGTACACCCGGATTGTTCAAATCCACATCGGAAAAGAAAGCCCCCTCCGCGCTGGTGTATACAATCTCCCCCACGCCATTGCTTCCAAACCAGACACCCTGTACATCCGCGTCCGGAATCGTCACCAACTTGAAACCCACCTCGGCATTGTCATTGATTGCCGATGTGCTGTTCGTGAAGAATGCCCCGCTTGGCAGATTGTAAGCTGTCCCGAAGCTCGCGCGCGCCTGCAACTCGAACTCATCATATTCCGGCGGCGCAGCCAGTGCCGTCACGGCCAGAAATAGGCCGGCTGTTGCAGAAGCGATTGCTTTGGCGATGTTCTTGCGCATCTTCGTTCCTCCGATTGCTGACTACAAAGCAAGCGGCCGGAGCAACGCCCCGGCCGCAGATCATCCGTGTACGGCTCGCATTGCGGCCGCAGTTTCGTCTAGTTGATATTCTAGCTGCCGATGAGCAGCACAAACGGATTTATGTCATCAAAATCCACGTCGCCGTCATCGTCACAATCGGCGTTCAGCCATTCACAGTCCGGATACGCAGCCTCATAACCCGCCTGCCCGGAAAGTGCCAGCACAAACGGGTTGATGTCGTCAAAATCGACGTCGCCGTCGCAGTCCAGATCGCCCGGCGTCAGCTCGCTCTCCACAATCGCCCACAACTCGACATCGTCAATGTTCCACCCACTGAACCGCCACGCCGAGTCCGTCGTCCCCATCGTCCAGCGGATGTAAACCGTCTCCTCGCCGTCAGCCACGGCGGAGATGTCATACTCCTGGTAGGTCCACACCGAGTCGGTCACCTCGCTCGTGTTCTCCCAGATCGTCGTCCACGACGTCCCGTCGTTACTCACACGCAGGTACGCATGGTCATACACCGGCTGCTCGACATTCAGGTAGCGCCAGAAGGAAAGCGTCACGTTCGCCATCTCGCTGCAATCGATGACACCAGTTGTGAGATCCCGCTCCGGGAGATTGTTCTCATAGTCGCCATTCAGGTTGTAGCCGTACACGTTCGGGCCACTGTATCCGCTCGACGGATCCGGGTTGCCGTACTGACCACCACTGCCGGTCGGCTGCCCCCAGGCCCACAATCCCTCCGTGCTCCAGCCGGGATCCACGCTCATGTCAACCGAGTACACCACCTCCGGCCCGTACGGCGTCACGGTGAAATCGTCATCCGACACATCCTCACCCGTGTTCAGATCCGCGTCATAAGCGATGACCTTCACCCGGCACATCTCGGACTCGATCGCCGGCACGGTCCACAGGTGGCTGCCCGTGTCCGCCAGGTCGGTCGCGATGACTTCGTCATAGTTCTCACCACCATCTGTCGACAGCAGGATGTCTATGCTCGTGACCTCCACATCGTCCCGGGCCGTCCACGAAATCTCGTATTCCTGACCAACCGTCCAGTACTCCCCGCCGTTCGGCGCGTTCACCTTCACGATCGGATCCGGCCCAAGCGGATATGCCGGCACATGCATGCAAATGCAGTGGATCGCACCCGCCGAGTGAATGATGCTCGAACAATCGACCTGAATGCACGTGCGGTCCGGAAACGCCATCTGGAATGTCGCAAACGCCTGGGCATCCTCATTCACGTTGAACTTCGGCACAAACACGATGTCGTTGAATACGATCGCATTCGTATACGTGTAGTGCGTACCGCCCGACGTCCAGCCCGGCGTGCGCAGAACCGTATACCCGCGCGACTGCATCATCGCCGTAAACTCATCCGTGATCCGCCGCGGCGGATCAAACGTGTACTGCCCCACGATCACCGTGTCGTCATTGACCGGAAACAGCCACATGTCGATATGCTGCGTCGAATCGACATAGGTCGGAAAAGGCTCCCAGATCGTCAGATTCAGCCCCTGATACTCTGCATACAGGTCCACAACCTCCTGCTCCGTCATGCCCGGATTCTCATCGAGAATCAGCTCCGTCATGAACGCGTCGCCATTTCCAAACAAGTGGAAATTCCCGCCGCCGTGCGTCAGTGGAATGTCATACTCCGGCTCGCTCCATATCTGCGCCACATAGTCATTCAGCGCATCATCGTTCGGCCGTGGCCGGTTGTACGTATGATCGATGATCGCCCGTATACCATCCTCAAACACGAAGCGCGGACCATAGTCTCGAATCCAAACCGTATCCGTCTGCCGCACGATGAACTCGACCTGGTCCATCTCCGCGCCCGAACTGCTCAGCGTGCTGGCCACACTGCTCTGCTCCGACGTCGAATCCACCACCATGTACACAGTTGCGTCCGCGTCCATCGTCGTAATCGCCACCGTCATCTGTGTCAGCAGCGAAGTGAAACCCTCCCACGCAAAGAAGATGCCTTCATTCAACGCATATTCCGGCGGGCATGTGACCTCGCCCGACGGCGGAAACGCATCCCGCGGCGGCGCTGGCAGCGGCAATTCGCGCTCGGCTTCAGTGAGATACTTGGGCAGCGACGTTGGCCCGTCCGCCTCGATCTTCTTCAACGTCTCCTGGGGCACCAACTCGGGGCCTTGCCCGAATGCCACAAACGAGACCCCCAGAATCAGGACGATCGCCGCCAAATATCGCATTTGATTAGCTCCTTCTGCCGCCTCACAGAACTCGGTACTGAGGCACTCAAAATTATGGGAACCGGTGGTGCACCAGCGCATGGTTTTCCCGGCGCAGAGCCCATTGTAACGCCCCGCGACCAGTTTCGTATGCGTGTTTTGTGTGAACACGTCTTGAGGATGACGCACGCGATTTATCGGGCGTCAGCGCTTTCAACGTCCCCTCGAGAAAGCTGAAAACGTATCGCCCCCGGCTCCTCGCCCGCCCCCGCTTCCCGCATGCCCACTTTCTCCAATACCCGACGCGACGCCACGTGCTCCGGAAACGTCTCCGCCACCACCGCCAGCGTCCGTGGAACCGCAAGACTCCACGCGATCAATGCCCTGACCGCCTCCGTCGCATAGCCCCGCCCCTGGTACGCCGGCAGAATCGAATACCCCACTTCGACCACCCCGTCATCGGTCGGCGGTCCCTTGAATCCCGCGCCTCCAATCAAAAGCGGATCTTCAAACTCCCCGTCATCTCGAACAAGATACCAAGCCCACCACCCCACGTTCTCCGGATGCTGCTCCAGCGTGTGCGCAAAGAAGTCCAGCACGTCATGCGTCAATTCCGGCGGCCACGCGTCCGGAACCGCCGCGCCCAAGCGCTGGCCCAGCCCCACATGATCGTACCGTGCGTCCAACGCCGCCAATTCAGCATCGGCCGCATGTATCCGCAGCCGCGCCGTACGCAGCACCGCGCCGCAACCGATCCGTGCGTCCCTCTCGTTGCCCATGCCAATATGTTACCCAATCAGCATCCGACTTGGTCTATGCCAATTCCCATAACAACCACCAGCCTCCTAGCGCAAACTTCATCCAACCCATGCGCGCAGACCGTTGCGGCCGACCCCGGCCCGCCGTACGCTCCAACCTCCGAAGCATCACGCACCCTGCCGCTGCAAGGACACATATCATGCGTTCATCGACACTGACCCTGCTCGTCGCCATCGCCACCGTCACGGTCACCCAAGCCGCCGCCGACACCGCCCGCGGCGTCGTATTCCACGACCAGAACCAGAACAACCGCCGCGATCCCGGCGAGCCTGGCCTGCCCGAAATCCGCGTTTCCAACGGCCGCGACATCGTCGTCACCGACGCCGCCGGCAAGTACGAACTGCCGGTCACCAACGACACGACCATCTTCATCATCAAACCCAAGGGCTGGATGACCTCCGTCGATGATCTCAACCTCCCTCGCTTCTACTACACCCACAAACCCGCCGGCTCACCCAAGTTGCGCTACCCGGGCGTAGAACCTACCGGCGCCTTGCCGGAAGCCATCGACTTCGGCCTGCACAAACACGCCGAACCCGACACCTTCAAAGTCCTCATCTTCGGCGATACCCAGCCACGCAACATCAAGGAAATCGAGTACATCGCCCACGACGTCGTCGAGCAACTCGTCGGCACCGACGCCGTTTTCGGCCTCTCCCTCGGCGACCTCGTCTTCGACCGGCTCGACCTCTTCGACCCACTGAATCAACTGATGTCGAAGCTCGGCTTCACCATGTACAACATCCTCGGCAACCACGACATCGACTTCCTCGCCCCGAGTGACAAACTCTCCGACGAGACCTTCGAGCGCCACTACGGCCCGTCTTACTACTCCTTCGACTACGGACAGGTGCACTTCATCGTCCTCGACGATGTCATGTGGCACCCCGCCACGTCGGAAAAGAAAGGCCATTACACCGGCGGGCTCGGCGACGACCAGATGACCTTCCTCCACAACGACCTCAAACTCGTCCCCAAGGACCGCCTCGTTGTCCTTACCATGCACATCCCCATCATCGAAGTCGCCGAGCGCGAGGAGATCTTCAAACTCCTCGCCGATTTCCCGCACAACGTCTCCTTTTCCGCCCATTGGCACGTCCACATGCAGTGGTTTCTCGACAAAGACGACGGCTGGCCGGCCGAAAAACCGCACCACCACACGACCTTCGTGACGGCCTGCGGCAGTTGGTGGACCGGCGCCCCGGACGAGGTCGGCATCCCCCATACAACCATGCGCGACGGCGCCCCGAACGGCTGGGCGGTCGCCACCTTTGACGGCAACGAATATGCCATCCAATTCCGTGCCGCCCGCCGCCCCGCCGACTACCAGATGAACATCTGGACCCCGGAGGCCGTGCAGGCTGCCGACGCCGCCAAGACGCCGGTCATCGTCAATGTCTTCGCCGGCTCAGAACGTTCCACCGTGGAAATGCGCTTCGAAAACGGCCCCTGGCAGGCTCTCGAGCACGTCGAAATGAACGACCCGTACTACGAAGAGCTCAAGAGACGCGAGAAGGAATACGAGTTGCCCGGCCGCGACCTGCCCGGCATCATGAAGTCCCGCCACGTCTGGCGCGGCTACCTGCCAGCTAACCCGCCCAAAGGCACCGCCCTGATCGAAGTACGTACAACCGACATGTTCGGCCACACCTACAACGCGTACCGCATTCTCCGAATCGAGTAGCAGCCATACACCAGAACACACCTCGTAACGCCCGATAAGTCCGTGCGCGCGCACGAATATTTGGGTCCGGATATCTTCCCGCATACGCCGATCGGGACTAGAATACCCCGTGGGTGAGCGAGTGTGGTCCTTTGCGCGGCAATGGATTGCCAGCGAGCAATCGCCGCAAGGAGTCCATCATGCGCAACATTGCGTTGTTGTTACTGCTCGCGCTTGGGATGTGTTTGACGGGCTGTCTGTAAACCCGTCAATCCTTCGCTCGGCGCGGGCGAAGTTGCCCTCTTAACGTTCTACTCACTAAACGACAGCCTCGTCCAAACGGACGAGGCTGCTCTCTTACTTGAGCCCCCTCGTCATCAAAACGCGACCTACCGCCGTCGGGATCGGCGCCGACCTTGCGCACGCCGACCGCCACCGGACGAACGCTCACGCTTACCCGACGCCCGTCCAATGGGCCCGCCGTCTGCCGGCACCAGGTCAATCTCCTGTCGCAGTTCATCCACGCTCACGACCCGCACCCGCAACGATTGTCCCACGTGCACCAGTCGTCGTGTCCGACTCCCCGAAAACGTCGCCGACTTCCGGTCAAAAACCCAATCATCCGGCCCAAAATCCGACACGTGCAGCAGACCCTCTGCCATCACCGGCTGCAACTGCACGAATATCCCAAACGACATCACGCCCGTCACGACCCCGGGGAACACCTCCCCAACCCGGTCGTGCATGAGCATCATCAGCAGCTCCTTGTCCGCCTCCCGCTCAGCCTGCTGCGCCCGCCGCTCCGCCGAGCTCGTCTCCCCTCCCAGCGCCGACCACTCCGCATCACTGAGCACGACACCCTCTTCATCACGCTTGTTGCGTTCCGGCCGCCCATTCCGCCGAATCACCAGGTCAAGCAGCCGATGTACCGTCAGATCCGGATATCGCCGAATCGGCGACGTAAAATGGCAGTACTCCTCACTCGCCAACGCGAAATGTCCCTCATCCGACGGACTGTAACACGCCTGCGACATCGACCGCAGCAGCAGATAATTCACCGCCATCTCCTCCGGCCGGCCCGCCGCCGCTTCAATCAGGTCGCGGATCGTCTTCCGCGTCAGGTCTTTCGGCGGCTTATGTCCCAGCAACACTGCTAGTGGCGCAATTGTCTCCGTCGCTTCCGTCCCGGGCGGCGGGTGAATTCGCCGCAGGAACTGAAACCCCCGTCGCGTGAGTTCCCGCGCCACAGCCTCGTTCGCCTCCACCATGAACATCTCGATAATCGTGTTGGCAAACGACGTCTGGGCTGGCTCCGCCCCCGTCACACGTCCCGCCTCATCCCGTTGAATATCCACCTCCGGCAGCGTTAGCACGATCATCCCATCCTTCAGCCGTCGTTCTCGAATCCGCCGCGCCAGCCGTCGCGCATCCTTGAGCAGCGCCTGCACCGGCGGCGGCACACTCGCCGACCTTCGCCCCAGCACCTGCGTCACCTGCTCATACGTCAACCGTGCCCCGGAGCGTATGACGCTGTTCGCGAACCGCGCAGCCAACACCTTCCCGGCCTGGTCATAGTCAATGAACACACTCTTCGTCAGGCGCGGTTCCCCCGGCCGCAGGCTGCAAACATCCGAAGACAGCCCCTCGGGCAACATCGGTATCGCAAACCCCGGAAAGTACACGCTGGTCCCCCGTCGCCGGGCCTCCTTGTCAATCACCCCGCCCGGCGGCACGAAATGCGCCACGTCCGCAATGTGCACCCCCAAGCGCATCTTCCGCCCCGGCAGCGTTTCCACGGAAATGGCGTCGTCAAAGTCCTTTGCGTCCGGCGGATCGATCGTCACCGTCAGCAGGTCCCGCAAATCCTCCCGGCTTCCCATTTCCCTGTTCGAAAGCTTCGATCCCGCCCGCCGCGCCGCCTGCTTTACCGGGCCCGGAAACCCGTCCGGGATCTCAAACCGCCGGACGACACTCATAATCCGTGCTTGCGGATCGTCCGGCGATCCCAGCCGTTCGACGATCTCCCCCCGCACATGGTCGGTGTCCAGCGTTTCCGGTAGCGGCTCCACGACCACCAGGTCGCCGCGTTTCGCCCCCTTCGCACGCGGGTTCTCGATCCGAATCGGCGGTTTCTTGTCCCGCCCGGACATCTGCACAAACCAACTCCGCCCCATCTGCTCCAGCCGTCCTACCCACCGCTGCGGAGCCCGCTCGACGATCCGCGTCACTTGCGCCCGCGGACCGCGCTGCCGCCCCCGCGGCTTGAGCAACCGCGCTGCGACCGTATCGCCATCTCGCGCGCCTGAGCGATGATGCCGGGCGACGTACAAGTCTGCCTCGCCCGGCCGAAGGATGAACCCGATCCCCTTGCGAGTCGCGCTGAACGTACCGATAACCTGACCCGTCTGCGCCGGCAGACGCAGGGTGCGCCCCGGACCAAGCGCGATGCTTCCCGCATCCAGCATCTCGCGGATCAGCGTCCGAAACGTGGTATAATCCTGGTCGGGGACACGCAGGGCCTTGGCCAGCCCGCGGGCCTTGAGCGGCCGATCCGGATGGTCGACCAAATGCTGCAATACCAGTTCCTTCCAGGTGCGGGTTGTGCGAGACTGATTTCGGGCCGACATATTGCCCCATATGCAAGAAAGTGAAGATCTGAAACTGCCGCCAGCGTCCGCGCGGCGCCTTGCGAGCAGTCAGTCCAGATGATAGACGTGGCGACGCACCGACGCCAATGTCCCGGATTCACGACGTCCCGCGTCCAAACCCTCGCTCGCGGCATCAACGTGACCGCTGGCGACAAGTCCGCTTGAAGGAGCCAGACACATGAAAGCCACCAACGGCACCGTCCACACGGACACGCAGTTTTCGGTATTTCTGGCCAACAAACCCACCGTCCTCGCCCAAATCTGTCAGCGCCTCGCCGACGACAAGGTCAACATCCTCGCCCTCAGCATGATGGACGCCAGCGAGCACGGCGTGCTCCGGGTCGTCGTCGGCGATCCCGAACGGGCCCGCGAGAGCTTCGCCGCCCTCAACGTCCCCACGACCGAGTCCACCGTCCTGATCGCCACGCTGCCCAACAAGCCAGGCGCAATGGCCGACGTCGTCGAACGACTGGCCCGTGAGCACATCGGTGTCAGCTACGCTTATTGCACCACCGGATCCGCCGGCGGGAAGACCACCGGCGTCTTCCGCGTCACCGACTTCAAAAAGGCCGCCCAGGTGCTCGACGAGCGCAAACCCAAACGCAAGCGTCCGGTGGCGACTGCCCGCACCAACACCCGGCCGCGAAAACGCTAATCCTTATGATGCCGCCCTGTGAGTGAGTCCGGCGAACAAGCAGCTCCCATCACCGATCAGCCCCCAGTTGCACGCGAGGCTCCGAAACCGCGCACAGTCCGTCTCTGGGCCGCAGTGGTGCTCGCCGCCTGTCTCACGATCCTGGGCGTGGCGGCCTACCTGTCACCCGATCCGCGCGGTTATGGGACTCACGAACAACTTGGCTCCGGACCTTGCGGCATGCTCGTCACCACCGGACTGCCGTGCCCTACCTGCGGTATGACCACCGCATTCGCCTACGCCGTTCGCGGCCAGTGGCACCGCGCTCTCTACGCCCAACCCGCCGGCTTCATCTTGGCCCTCGCGACCGGCTTCGTCGCCATCATGGCTGCCTCGGCGCTGCTGCGTGGCCGACCTCCCGGTGCCTGGTGGCGCCGTATCGACCCGTACCACATCTTTGCAGGCGTGCTCGTCTTGCTGCTGGGTGGCTGGGTGTTCAAAATCGTGGTTGGTCTGCTCGACGGCTCGCTGCCGTATCGTTAGATGACGCCGGGACTTCCCGACGCGCCACCAATCTGGTATAGTTGCTGAACTCGGCCCGGTGCGGCCGCCGTATAGACCCGCGCACGGCTCGGCTGGTCCCTGTTCCTGAGGCAGAATGGCGAAAAACAAGACCGAACAAGAAGTCGATCCGACACAGAAGCCGGAGTTCTCCGAGAAGGAGATGAACACCGCGCGCAAGTGGTTCAAGAAGGCGGGTGACCTGCGCGAACGCCGGGATTACGACTACGCCATCGAGTGCTTCATCAGCGGCCTCGCCTACTGGCCCGAAGCCGTCGAAGAAGGCCACATGCCCCTGCGCTCGCTCTCGATCCAGCGCCAGCAGGCCGGTGGCAAGAAACCCGGCATGATGGACGGCTTCAAGCGCTCCATGAGTGGCAAGGACTACAAGAAGGCCATGCTCAACGCCGAGCAATTGCTCGCCATGGATCCCCAAAATGCCAGCTATGCCGAAGGCGTCCTGAAAAATGCCGGCAAAGCCGGCCTGCTCGAAACCGCCCGCTGGGTCGCCCCCATCGTCTACGACAACCTCCGCAAAGAGAAAAAACCCAGCAAAAGCAAGTTCAAGACCTTCCGCGACGAAATGGTCGCCGCCGCCGACAAGGCCGACATCCGCGGCGAAGGGGCCCTCGAGACCTTCTTCATGGAACAGGCCGTCCAGTCGCTGGAGTTTCTTATCTCCCGCAACCCCGGGGATGAAGACCTCAAGAACGAACAACGCAACCTCGCCGGCAAGCTGACCATCGCGCGCGGCAAGTACGACGACGCCGAGGACTTCCGTGACTCCCTCCGCGACGCCGACAAGCAGAAGCTCCTGCACGACTCGGAACGCCTGCGACAGGGCGAGGACACACTCGAAGCCCTCATCAATGCCCGCAAGAAGGAGTACGAGGAGGATCCTGACACGCCGGCCAAGCTGAACGCCTACGTCGACGCACTGCTCAAAACCGAAACACGCCAACGCGAAGCCGAGGCCATCGACGCGCTGATGACCGCCTATCAGCGCAGCAAAAGCTACAGCTTCAAGCTCCGCGCCGACGATATCCGCCTCATGCAAATGAAACGCGACCTGCGCAAACTCGTCGGCAAGGCTCGCAAGACGCGCGACGAAAGCGACTTGCAGCAGGCCCGTCTCGCTGCCGCGGAGTATCGTCAGACGACGATCGACGTCATGCGCGAACGCGTCGACCAGTATCCCACCGACCTCCGCCTCAAATTCCGTCTCGGCGAGGCACTCTTCGAGGCCGGGGAATATGACGAGGCCATCCCGGTCCTGCAGGAAGCCCGCAACGAACCCCGCAATCGCGCCCGCAGCCAGTTGCTCATCGGTCGCGCCTTCTTCGAGAAAGGCAACCCCGCCCAGGCCGCCCAAGTGCTTGAAGAAGCCCTTTCCGGCTACGAACTCACTGACGATCACAGCAAGAATCTACTGTACTGGCTCGGTCGCTCCTACGAGGAGGACGGCCAGATTCCGCAAGCCAAGGACTTCTATGGCAAACTGCTGCGGCAGGACTACAACTTCATGGACGGCGACGCCCGTAAGCGGCTCGACGAAATTGTGAAAAAGGAAAAGGAACTCAAGGGCCAGGGCTGACCTGGCCGCATCAGGTAACGCGAGGAATCAAACGTGGCTCACTCACTCTCTGCCAAGAAACGCATCCGTCAGAACCAGAAGCGCCGCATGCTCAACCGCTCGCGCCGCAGCACCCTGCGGTCCCGCCTCCGCAGGTGCCAGGATCTCTTCCTCCACGGCTCCGTCGAAGATACCGAGCAGGCCGTCCGTGCCGCAATCCGGTATCTCGATCGCGAAAGTGATCGCCGCCTGCTCCACCGCAACGCCGCCGCCCGCCAGAAAAGCCGCCTGATGCGCAAACTCAACGAAATGAAAGCCAAGACCGCCGCAAGCTGATTATCGGCGCTGCGCGCCATGCGAAAATTTCCCGGTGACGCAGTACACCCCGGTCGCCGGGCCGTGAGTGGAAAGAAGCCCTCACTCTCTCAAGTCCGCAAAGCGCCCCGCCTCTGTTGGTCGATGTACACCGCGGGTGTGGGCGGAACTGGTGATCAGCCCATGTTCAACGCCATCCACGTCACCCACGAAGCCGTCCATAAAGTCGGCGGCATCGGTACCGTACTCGAAGGACTCATAAACAGCCGCCCCTATCGCGACAACGTCGGCCGTACCGTCCTCGTCTGCCCGCTTTTCTACCCCGAAAACACCGCACGCTTCGGCCCCCGCGGATCCATCGAATATTCCTCCCTCGACCACGCGTACACCGGAACCTGTGCCGACGCATTCCGCGCGATCGAACGCGAATACGGCGTCCGTCTCGCTTACGGCCGCCGCCCGCTGGCAGACGAACCCTCGCGCCGCCGCACCGTCTGCGAAGTTCTCCTGATCGATCTCCGTGGTCTCAACATGCACCCCGTCAACGCCCTCAAGGGCCGGCTCTGGGAGCAATACGGCCTCCAGTCCAACCGTTATGAGCACATCTGGGAATTCGAGCAGTACATCCAGATGGCCCCCGCCGCCATGGCTGCCTTGGAGGCCATGGAGCTCGGCATCCCCGAAGCCCCGGCCATCGTCTTCGCCCACGAGTTCATGGGGCTGCCGACTGCGCTCGCTCTCCAGGCCCACCACCCGCAGCACTACCGCACCCTCTTCTATGCGCACGAAGTCGCCCCCATCCGCCGCATCGTCGAGGACCACCCCGGCCACGACGTCATGTTCTACAACGCCCTCCAGGCCGCTCAGAAAAGCCACCTGTACCTGGAGCAGGTCTTCGGTCCGCAAGACGACTTCCACAAACACGCCGTCGTCGAAACGGCCCGCCACTGCGACGGGATCCTCGCCGTCGGACACCACGTCGTCGACGAGCTACGCTTTCTCAGCCCCAGTTTCGCCAACGCCGACATTACGCTCGCGTTCAATGGCGTCCCTGCCAGTGTCGTCCGCTATGAAGAACGTCAGAACAGCCGCGCCCGGCTGAACCACTACTTCCACAGCCTGCTGGGCTGGTTCCCCGACCTCATCTTCACCCATGTCACGCGCCTCGCCATCAGCAAGGCCATGTGGCGCGACATCGACGTCCTCGCCGCCCTCGACCAGCGCTTGCAACAGGACGGTCGCACCGCCGTCGCTCTGATCCTCTCAACCGAGCTACCACGCCGACCCGCCGAACATATCCGCCGAATGGAAGAGGAATGGGAGTGGCCACTCGCACATCGCGAGGGGAAGCTCGATCTCACGGTTGGCGAGGCCGGTTTTTACCAACTGGTCCAGACATTCAACGCCCGCGCTCGCAACGTGAAGATCATCTACGTCAATCAATTCGGTCTCGACCGTCAGTGCGCCGGCCTGCGCGTGCCCACAGACCTCGAATTCCTCGACCTCCGCCGCGCCAGCAACCTCGAGTTCGGGCTCAGCCTCTACGAGCCCTTTGGCATTTCACCACTCGAACCCCTCACCTACGGCGGCCTCTGCCTCATCAGCACCTCCTGCGGCTGCGCCGGCTTCGTCAAACAGGTCACCGGCTCGCGCCGCCCCGCCAACGTAGTCCACGCCAACTACATCGACCTGCTGCGACGGCCGCGCACCGTCAGAGACGCATTGTCCATCGAAGCCCCCGAACGCCGCGCGGTCGAACGCAAACTCGCCGAGCAGCTTGCCGACCAGATCCTCAAACGCCTGCCCGCCGACGAGAATGCTACGCGAAAGCTGATGGAAACAGGTATGGAGCTCGCCCGCGCCATGAGCTGGGACGCCGTGGCCGAGCGCGCTGTGTTCCCCGCCATCCGCCGCGCCATGGCTCGCCGCCGCATCCTCAACGTCGCTTGACTTACCCACGCCCCGCAGATCCCCCCCCCAAAAAAACGGCACACGACAACTGCCGCGTCCCGCTACCCGTGGGTCCGCGACGCGTGCACGCCGGCTGGCTCAGGTGTCGCATTCGTCGACACCTGACGAGCGTCGAACGACGAACAGCCCAGTCCCGCTCCGCAGGTCCTCACGCGTACAAATCGAGAGTCCCGGCACGAAAACCACTTGCCGACGATGCAACCGCAACGTTGCCCGTCAGATCAAGCAGTTCCGCGAACTCACGCGCAGACTGAGCCAGACGTTCGATCTCGGACGGAGCACTCGGCTTGAATGTCGAGTACGAAGGCGTAAACGCATCCATACCCGATTCGGCCGAACGCTCCACCACTCTCTGCGCCGGTTCCGGCCGGGTGACGGGCACCTGTGCCACATCCACCGCCGACACCGGCTGAACTGTGACGTCTTGGCCGTACATGGCAACTCTCCATCGGCGACGGCCAATGGAAGTCGCGTGTCCCTGGAAGAGGCATGTCCTGAGCGTAGTTTTCAAAATAGGCGATCTGAAGTCAACTGATTCGACCGATATGCCTGCGAACCAGCCCACCGGTCACTTCATCCATCAGCATTTGCGGATGTTATCTGACGTCAAACTCCTCAATAGCTCATATGTGAAATAGCGCAACCGACGGCGAATCTGCGCTATCCCTCAGCCGGTCAATCTCCCGTCGCAACCGCGCGTGTTGTACTGAGTCTCGCGCGAACACAGCGCCGGTTTGATCCACCGGGCAGAATTGCTAACATGCGACCCCGCTTATCTGCGGGCCACCGAAAGTGGTTGCGCGGGCCGCGCTCAATACTCGGACGTTCTGTATGAAAATCCCCGCCCCCCTCATCTGGATCATCGCCTTCCTCCTCACCGTCGCCACCGCGGTTTATCAGCGCATGACCGGCCCGACCTACCCGGTCCGCGGCTCCATTACCCTCGCCGACCACGACATCCGCTTCCGCCTCCCCCGCGCCCACGGCGACCCCACCGATGCCCGCATCGCAGTTGAAGTTCCCAGCCCGGAAGTGACCGGCTATTACGAATACCGCCGTTTCCGCAGCCACGACGACTGGACCCGCCGGTCACTCCAACGCACAGCCGACAAGCTTGTCGCCACCCTCCCGCTTCAGCCCGCCGCCGGCAAGGTCATGTACCAGATCGTCCTGCAAACGCCGGCGGGCGACCTGCAGCCGCTGACCGACGAGCCCGTTATCATCCGCTTCCGCGGCTCTGTCCCCGCCCCCATACTGATCGCCCATATCATCACCATCTTCGCCGGCATGCTCGTCTCCACCGCGACCGGCCTCTACGCCTTACGCCGCGGCGCCCGCCCCATTCGCCTCGCGATCATCACGATCATCGGCCTCACCCTCGGCGGTCTCATCCTCGGCCCCATCGTCCAGAAGTACGCCTTCGATGCCTTTTGGACCGGCTGGCCTTTCGGCCACGACCTCACCGACAACAAGACCGCCGCCGCCGTCATGGCCTGGCTCATCGCCCTCTGGCGCCTGAAGGCCGCTCCTAAGTCCGGCCGCTGGTGGGCCGTCGGCGCCGCCGTCATCACGATGATCATCTGGCTCATTCCCCATAGTGTGCTCGGCTCCGAGCTCGACTACACACAGCTCGAGAACGCCGCCTGACCAGACGCGCCCCTGGTTAGCGACTGAAGTGCAACGCAATCCCCTCCGCAATCGCTGCCGCGATCCGCGTCTGGTACCAGTTCTGGCTGAGCAACTCCGCCTCCCGCGGATTCGTCAGAAACCCGCACTCCACCAGCACCGCTGGCCGCGAATGTCCCACCAGCACACGAAATCCCGCCCGGCGAACACCGCGGACTTTGACACCCGCCCGCTTGAGTGCGTCTGCAATCGCCTTGCCCGCCTGCTCACTTTCCGGCAACGCATTCCGCGCAATGTAAATCGTTGCACCGCTGGCCGAACTGCGTCTCGCCGCATCGGCGTGAATGGAAACAAACAACGCCGCCCGATTCCGATCCGCGAAACGCGCCCGCGCATCCAGCGAAAGAAAACGATCATCCAGCCGCGTCGTCGCCGTCCGTGCCCCCCGCGCCCCCAACAACCGCACCAGCTTCCGCGTGACCCCAAGATTCACACTCTTCTCTGGCAGCGGACCGGTTCCCAGGGCACCCGGATCATGCCCGCCGTGCCCCGCGTCCACGACAATCGTCCCCGCCCGAATCCGCGTCGGCACTCCCGGCACCGTACGCCGCGGCGGCGGTGCCGGTGGCCGTACCACCTGCGGCGGCGGAATGGGCCGCGTGTACTGCGGACCACGCGTACCCAGAATCGGCGTCGGCCAGGGCGTACGCTCCCGGCGCTCTGCAACACACCCGCCCAGCGTGGCCAGCACCAGCAGAATCAATATGCCGCGTACGCTCCGAACCATCTCTGCCCCAATGTAAAAGCGCCTCGCCCAGCCGGCAAGCGGGGCCCACCAACGTGGCTGAGCCGCCGAATGTAATACGCGCCGCGGGAATTGCGGTAATCCCTGCGTGAAAATCCCGCCCCAACCCCTTATATTACCAACGCTCCGGTCGCAATCGGTTCGCACCGGATGCCGACCGGCGACGGACTGTCAGGAGACGTACCATGGCAAACTTGGACGAAGAAGTCGCGCTGCGCCTCCAGGAGGAGCACAAGGCGCTCGTGCAGCTCAACCAGATGCTCAAGGAACACATCGCCGCGATGCCCGGCGTCAACCTCAAATCCTGGCTCGACGGCCTCCGCGTCGGTTTCGACCGACTGCATTCCCACATCAACCGCTGCATCGAAATGAAGGTCAAGGACGGCTACCTTGAGACCATCCTCAAGGAACGCCCCACCCTCGCCCAGCAGGTCGAGGCCATCAAGGCCGAGCATGGCCAGCTCCTCCGTATGGCCGAGAGCATCCGCAACGACCTTGCCGCCGCACGCCCGGAAGACCGTCTCCTCGTCGGCGACGCCTGCGCCCGCGTCCAGCGCTACATGGCCGTCGTCGGCCAGCATGAACAAAAAGAAAACATGATGGTGCTGTTCGCCTTCAACCAAGATCTCGGCAGTCACTAGGCGACAGTAGGGGGGTAGCGCTGCGCGGTCTCACGATAATTTTTTTTCGGACCAAGCCCCACACGCACCACCTCCGTGTGCCCTCCCAATCCTGCTCGCCGGCGCATCTTCCGCACACAACTTGGCCAGTCACCACACCCACGCAAGACCCCCCGCCTCAACATCCGATGAGGTAGCTGAGGCTGCCTATGTCACAGACCGCTTTCATCACCGGCATCACCGGCCAGGACGGCTCCTACCTCACCGAGCTCCTGCTCGAAAGGGGCTACCACGTCTACGGCATGATCCGCCGCTCCTCATCCTTCAACACCGAACGCATCGACCACCTGTACCAGGATCCGCACGATCCCAATCCACGCCTGCGACTCGTCTACGGCGACCTGCTCGACGGCAGCGCCCTCGTCCGCATCCTCAACGACATCCAGCCTGACGAGGTCTACAACCTCGGCGCCCAGAGTCACGTCCGCGTCAGCTTCGACCAGCCCGAATACTCCGCCGACGTCGACGCACTCGGCACTCTTCGGCTGCTCGAAGCCGTTCGGACGCTCCGCCGCAAACCACGCTTTTATCAGGCTTCGTCCAGCGAGATGTTCGGCAAGGTCATCGAGACCCCCCAGACCGAAAGGACGCCTTTCTACCCCCGCTCACCCTATGGCTGTGCCAAAGTCTACGCCTTCTGGCAGACCGTCAACTACCGCGAGGCGTATGGCCTCTTCGGCTGCAACGGTATTCTCTTCAACCACGAATCCCCGCGCCGCGGCGAGACCTTCGTCACCCGCAAGATCACCCGCGCCGCCGCCCGCATCAAGCTCGGCCTCCAGGACAAGCTCTACCTTGGCAATCTCGACGCCAAGCGCGACTGGGGCTTCGCCGGCGACTACGTTGAGGCCATGTGGCGCATGCTTCAGCAGGATTGCCCGGACGACTACATTGTCGCCACCGGAGAGACCCACTCCGTGCGCGAGTTCACCGAGATCGTCTTCGGCGAACTCGGTCTCGACCCCTACCAGCACGTCGAAGTGGACCCGCGCTACTTTCGCCCGACCGAGGTCGATCTCCTCCTCGGCGACGCCACCAAGGCCCGCCGCATACTCGAATGGGAGCCGCGGATCGGGTTTCACGAGCTCGCTCGTATGATGCTTGCCGCCGACCTCGAGCTCGCGCAGAACGAACGCCTTCTTGCCGACAACGGGCGCCAGACCTCCCCTCAACGCACTGCCGATTGTGCCATTACAACTTCAGCCTGAGCCATAGCCGCAAGACACCCCGGTACGCATGCCGCCGCGGCCTATCGCGCCCGCTGCAACTGCGCCTTCTCCGACGTGCTCAATCCCGCATACAGCAACATATTCCGCACGATCTTCAGGCTATCCTCCGGCGCATAACCCTCGATTCCATAGATCTGCGTACCCAGAAGTCCCCCAGTAAGGTCCAAACGCGAGTAGATCGCCTTCATCCGCCGTCGCGAAGAGAAGACCATCAGCCGCGGGTACTCCGCGCCACGTCCCGCCGCCCGCGAACTGCGGCGGTATTCAACGCCCTTCAGGTCCACGGCATCGGCGATCCCGGCCCCCGTCAGCACGAATGAATCGGGCGGCAGCGACTGCGGACGCGTCTTCAGCGCTTCAGCCACATGCTCCTCGAAAGCACGGGCGAACTCCCGCGCGCCACCCGCCGCATCCCCCAGCAGCGTTCCGCCGCCACTCAGGAACCGGCGCAGCCCACGCTGCTCAGCCTCCGACAAATCGAATGCCCCGGTACCCGTGATATACGCAATCTTGAAGTCTTCCAGCGCCGGCGAATCGAATGCAACGCCTGAGGTCACCAGCAGCCGTGTCCGCGTCTCATTGTTGAGATAATCTCCCAGCCGGACCCAGCCATAGGGCTCAACATCCCAATTGCCGTCATAGCGAATTCGTGCCACACTGAGCTTCCGCTTGATCTCGACATCCTTGCGCTCGATAAGCGGCGTCTCCAGTCGACTGCGTGCCGTCGCCTTGTCAACGGCATACTGGTAGACATTCGCACCCAGCTCAAAGTCGCGTCGCTCCCGGCCGCGCGTGTCGTACTTGTTCCAGGCATTGGCAATGTCGTCCGTGCACAGCAGCATCAGCGTCCGCAGCCCGTTATGCACCTCAAACATGTTGGGCGGCTTCTCGATCGGCACATACACCTCGCCCGACAAGAGTGGATGCGTCGGTGGCAACGGCCGCAGCGCATATTCCGGAAACGCCTCCTCGGCCAGTTTCGCAAACGCGTCACGAAACGCCTCGCTGTCCTTGCCCGCCACGCCGAACAACATCCCGCCGCGGCGACAATACGCGCGCATGGTCTGCGTCTCCGCGGGATTGAATCCCCAACCCGACTCCCCACGCATGTACAACACCGGCGCTTCCAGCAAGTCGTCCATCGGTCCATCCAAGCTGACGATCTGCCAGTTCAGCAGACGCTCGAAGGTATGTCCGCAGAAACGCGTCAATCCCGCCACGTCGCGCAGCCGATGATCCCAGTCGAATCCGTGTTGGAGCTTGTTGAACAGCAGCGGTGCACGTCCATGACAGAGAAACATCAATCCCCAGCTCGTGTCATAGACACGCGTGCTACCTCCCAGAAACGACCCCTTCTCTTCCTGCTCCCGCAGCAGGTACGCCGCCCCATCCCGAAACCAGTCTTTGTCCCCAAAGTACTTCCGTCCACTCGCTCGTCCGACCCGCTCCACGCCATACAGGTAGTAGTATTGCCACTTGCCCGAACCATGCGGGTTCTCCGGGCCATATTCCCGCCCAAACCAGTCCATGCCCCGCTCGATCGCGCCCAGCAGACCCGGAGCTGACTTTGGATTCGTCGCATACCGCTGATCCAGCGCCACGAACAGCGACGCCAGTCCCGCCGCTGTCATGCTGCCGGTACTGCCCCCCGCACTCTGATAGCCCCAGCCCCCATCTGCCGACTGACACCGCAGAAAATGCGCCGCCACATTGTCCCAGTATGTGTTCGGTACTCCGAGCCCCGCATCCGCTGCCATCCAAACGCCCAGCACCCCATATTGCGTGCACGAATTATCCCACCGTCCCACGCGCCCACTCTCCGGTGCCGTATAGTCATACGCGCCAATCCCATCGCCCGTGCGTCCCACCGCCGTCAGCAGCCAGTCCAGGTCATCCTGCAACACGCTGCGGTACTTGCTTCCCGGCACCAGCGCAAACACATGCGCGCGCAGCCCGTACGTATACGTTCCACCCAGTTTCTGTGCCGCCAGCCAGTCCAGCGTACGCGACATGTCCGCCTGCCGCGCATCCTCACCCGCATATAGCAGTGCTAGCGCCGCTAGCGCACTCCGCCCCGCCCAGTCGCGATCACCCGATCGCCCACTCTCCTCCCAATGCCCCGCCGCGTTGCGCTCCGCCTTCAGCCACGCCACCGCCCGACTCACCGCTCGCTCGACCGTCGCATCCGTCACAGGCGGCCCCGCCTCGTCCGCCCACCCCGCCACCATACCTCCCCACAGCATCACCGCGATCAGGCATCGCCGCAGCAACGCGCGCCGCTCCCAACCGGCCGCAGCCCGCCCCGCCAGCTGCCTACCCCTGTTTACAACCCTTGACCTGCCGGCATAAAATAGTCGAATTAACATCTGCACGGTCCTGACATCATCATTCTTCAACCCCGGGAGCCCCGCGGGTGTCAGACGCACTAGAAGATACTCAATTTTCTCGGACCCTGATAGAGCGACAGTTCGTCACCGCCGACGAACTACGCACCGCCAAGGAGCAGCAACGCCTTCTCGCCGCCGACGGCCGTGAACGCCCCGTCTCCGAAATCCTCGTCGATCTCGGCTTCATCACCCGCACCCAGCTCTCCCGCGTCCAGGGCACCAGCGAAGATTCCGGCGGGCGCCCCGCCCAACAGCTCCCCGGCTATCAAATCCTGAACAAGGCCGGCGCCGGCGCCATGGCCGTTGTCTACAAGGCCAAGCAGCTCAGCTTGGATCGCACCGTGGCGATAAAGGTCCTCCCTCGCCGCCTCAGCAAGAACGCCGAGTTCGTCGAACGCTTCTACCGCGAAGGACGCGCCGCCGCTCAGTTGAACCACCCCAACATCGTACAGGCCATCGACGTCGGCGAAGCCAACGGCTACCACTACTTTGTCATGGAATACGTCGAAGGCTGCACCGTCTACGACGAACTCGCCGAGGGCAAGGTCTACAGCGAACAGGAAGCCGTCGACTTCATCACCCAGATCGCCGGCGCCCTCCTGCACTCCCATGAACGTGGCTTCATCCACCGCGACGTCAAGCCTAAGAACATCATGCTCACCAAGCATCGCGTCGCCAAGCTCGCCGACATGGGTCTCGCCCGCGAAGCTACCGACCACCAGGCCGCCCTCGCCGAGGCCGGCCGCGCCTACGGCACACCCTACTACATCGCGCCCGAGCAGATCCGCGGCGAAGTCGATATCGACCACCGCGCCGACCTCTATTCTCTGGGCGCCACCATGTACCACATGCTGACCGGCCGCGTCCCCTTCGAGGGCGCCACACCGTCGGCCGTCATGCACAAACATCTCAAGGAACCGCTCGTTCCGCCGGACCACCTCATCACCCGGCTCTCCTCCGGCTGCGGCGCCATGGTCGAAATGCTCATGGCCAAGGATCGCGAAGACCGCTACCCCAGCGCCCGCGAGCTTCTCGTCGATCTGGATCTCCTCGCCCGCGGCGAAGCCCCCCAGTACGCCCAGCAATCCGTCGACGAAGACGTTTTCGAAGACCTCTCCACCGGCGAATCCGTCGGCCCCGCTCAGCCCACCTATGCTCAACCGCCCGCCGAAGGGCCTTCCGTCCTCGCCGTCGTCCTCGGCATCGTCGCCGCCCTCAGCCTGCTCATGAACCTCATCCTCTGGGCCACCCGTTGAGACGCCTCGCCCTGTACCGGCCGACCTCCGACCCTGACAAGGGTCCGGGTGTTCCACCGCTTGCAGGGACTGCCTGACGTTCACATCCGTCACACTCAGTCACGTACGTCCGCCACACGCAGCGTTTCCAGTTCCTTGAGCAGGTCCTCGCCGCGCATCACTGGCGGCAGTTCCCCCAACATCGTCAGCACAAACGTCGTACTGCTCAGCCGATTCAGTGAGCCATGCGTGCTGTCCACCCGCCCGATCATCGCATGAAAGAACCCTGACCCATGACAGGTCCCATCACGCAAGTTCACAATCACATCCGGCCGTGTCTCCGTCAGCGTGTGAAACGCATCCCAGATCCGACGAAGTGGCGCTGGATACTCATGCAAGCTGGTCGCTTCGAACAACGCCTCGCCGTCTATCGCCCCCGCCTCACTTACATGTCCCTCCGCTTGTAACTGCCCAACAATCCTCTCCAGCCGCAGCGGATCCCCCGACCGCACTTCATACGCGAAGCCCGCCGGCAACTTGCGAATGAGCGCATCCCCCACACGATCGCGCACCACGATGCCCTCATCGGTCACGAAGCACGCAAACTCCACCGCCTCATGCTGCACCATACAATCGGCTACACCCGCCGGATCGTCCGTATACAACTCCGCATACGTGACGAGCCCATAAGAAATCACCACAACATCCCGCTCACCCCCGAGCGCAGGCGCCAGCCGATATCCACACTGCTTCAATGCCTCGCCAAACTTCACCCGCCGGTTCACGGCCAGATTGTGCCCGTGATCGGCCGTAATCGTGATCTTCACGCGTCCCCGCCGCTCATAGACCAGCCGCTCACATAGCTGCTCAATCTGCATCAAGCACGCCGCAACGCCATCCCGCCCGCGTCGCGTCGCCAGCCCCGCGGTTCCCACCGCATACACCCGCGCCTCGCCCTCGGGGTGTGCATCGAACGTCTTCAAAAACCCCGCCAGTTCATGATCAAACACCGCCTGCGGATTCAGGTACACCAGCGTGTCCCACCAGAACGAACACCGATAGTCGATGTGCTGGACCCACGGCGAGTTCGCCGCCTCCAGGTACGCCGCATTCCCGCTGACCACCCGCTCCCGCTCCCGATCAAACCGCCGCGCCTGAAACGCCAGACACGGCCCCGCATCAAACAACCGCGCCAGTGCCAGATCCGTCATCGCCGGATAGCAGCTAATCACCCGCCGGGGCGGCCAGAACAACCGAAAATGTCCCCGTGCATACATCTCCTCAACCACGTCAAACGGAATCCCGTCCAGCACAATCAGATAATGCGGGCATTCCGCCGCCGAAACGTCGTCCAGCACCACACGCTCATGGTGAGCCCCCTTGTCCCCACCATACGCTAGTGCCCGCTTGCGTCCATCTGCCCCCTGATACTGCCAGTAATCGACCGCCCCGTCTCGGTCGACATCGTACGCCATCGCGCCCTGACCCGTCGCGTCACGTACCGGCGACGGAAAACTGACCCGTGACGCACAGCCACAGATCAGCAGCAGTAGGGGGGCTAGCCCGCGCGCCGTCGCCGATACCCGACACCATCCCAACGCAATCTCCAACATATGCACTCCAACAGCGATCGCCCGCGCGCCGCCATTATAGCTACCGCCCGCGCATAGACGACTGCCCCTGCGTCTCATAAGATCAAGACGCGTGGCGGCCGAGGAGGTTAGTCACCCGTCGTCATCTCGCGCTTCTTAACAAACGCAAGGCGATGTTCAAGTTCATTCACGCCGCCGACGTCCATCTGGACAGCCCCCTCCGCGGGCTGGAACGCTACGAGGGCGCTCCCGCCGACCGTATCCGCATCGCCACACGTGACGCATTCGACAACCTCATCCAGCTCGCCCTCGCCGAACGCGTCGATTTCATCCTCCTCGCCGGCGATCTCTACGACAGCGACCAGCGCGACTTCAACACGGGCCTGTATCTCATGAGCCGGTTGCAGACGCTGGCCCGCGCCAATATCCGCGCCTTCATCATCACCGGCAACCACGATGGCAGCGCGAGCATTACCAGCGAGCTTACCCCACCGGACAACACACACATATTCTCCAGCACTGCCGCCGAATCCGTGACCCTCGACAACCTCTCCGTCGCCGTCCACGGCCGCAGCTATCACCGGCGGCACATTCAGGAAGATCTGACTCGCACCTATCCTCCACCAAGCCCCGGCCACTTCAATATTGGCCTGCTCCATACCAGTGGCGACGGCGCTGCCGATCACGACGTCTACGCCCCCTGTAGCATCTCCGGCCTGGCAACCAAAGGCTACGACTACTGGGCCCTCGGCCACGTCCACCACCACGCCGTCCTGCACGAATCCCCGCTGATCATCTACCCCGGCAATACCCAGGGCCGCCACATCCGTGAAACCGGCCCCAAAGGCTGCATCGTCATCACGGTTGACGGTCACTTGCCTCATTGGCGATTCGAACCGCTCGATGTCCTCCGCTGGCATCTTTGCGAAATCGACGCCAGCGAAGACCGTGACGCAACCGCGGTCACCCAGCGCGCCACCGATGCCCTCGCCGATGCCGCCGAATCCGCCGACGGCCGCCTGCTCGCCATCCGCTTGGTCATTCAAGGCACGACGGCTGCCCACGCCGAATTGCTCGCCCGCCCGCAACACTGGACGCGGGAAATCCGCGCGCGCGCGATGGGCCTTGGCGCCGGCGATCTGTGGATCGAGCAAGTCCGCTTCGGGACCACACCGATCTCCCGTGCCCCCGCGGCCGACGTCATGCCTGGTCCCCTCCAGGATATCTTCGCTGCGGCCCATCGCCTCCACCACGATCCATCAGCCTTCGCCAGTCTCCTCCAATCGGAGGAACCCGCCCTCACACAACTCCGCGAGGAACTCGAGTCCCTCGCGCGCCGGCTCCCGCGCCACCTCCTCGAAGGCGACCACGCGCTTCGCCTCGACGCGGCCGATACCCTGCACGCCCACCTCCGCGCCGTCGCACCACTTCTCCACGACCACCTCCGCCGCCGGCAGGAACGCGCATGAAGCTCGAACGTCTCGATCTCATCGCCTTCGGCTGCTTCGACGGCTGCACGCTCGATTTCAGCCCCAATCCCGCCGGCCTGCACATCGTCTACGGCGACAACGAAGCCGGGAAATCCACCGCCCTCAGCGCCATCGAGCAGTTTCTCTACGGCATCGACCCGCGCACCCCCTTCAACTTCCGCCATGATTACAGCCGCCTTCGCATCGGCGCCCGCCTCCGTGATGAAAGTGGGCGGCAATACGTGCTCATCCGCCGCAAGGGCCTCCAGCGCACACTGCTGGACGCGGACAATCAGCCCGTCGACGAGGACGCGGTTATGCGTTCCTTGGGTCGCATCGACCGCCAGCAGTTCACCACGCAGTTCGCGCTCTCCCACGACGAGCTTGTCGCCGGCGGTCAGCAGATCGCCGCCGGTCAGGGCACACTCGGCGAGACCCTCTTCGCCGCGGGTTCCGGCATCCCGCAAATGCGCAAGGTGCTCACAAGTCTCGATGAGGAATCCGACCTGCTCTTCCGTCCACGCGGCCAGCAGCAAGCAATCAACGCCGCCGTTGCCGAGTACAAGCAAACCCTCGACACTGCCCGCCAGATGTCACTACACGGCCGTGCCTGGCGCGAGGCCCGCGAAGCACTCGACCATGACCAGCAAAAGCGCACGGCACTGCAGCAGCGCCTCGCCGAGATCGACGCCCGCAAACACCGCCTCGCTCGCTACGCCCACGCCATCCCGCTCATCAACGCATGGCAGGCCACCCAAGCGGGTGCCGCTGACACGGCTGGCGTCATCATCCTCTCAGAGGATTTTCCCCTCCGCCGCCAGCGCACCGAAGAGACACTGAACCGACACACGGTCGCTGCCACGGCGACCGAAGAGGCGCTTACGCGACTCGACGCAGCCTTGTCTGCCATCGATGTTCCTCACGCGTTGCTCGCCGAAGAGCCAATCATCGAAGAGCTGGTTGGCCAGCTCGAACCACTCAAGCGTGTCCGTCGCGAACAGCCCGCCTGCGCCACCGCTCGCGACGACGCCCGCCAGACCGCTGAGGCGCTGCTGCGGAAGCTACGTCCGGGCGCATCGCTTGCCGATGCCGAAACACTACGCCTCACGAGCGCCCAACGTGAGCATCTGCTCACCCTCGCCCAACGCGAAGCGACATTGCGTCACGCTGCCAATCAGGCACGAGCACAGGCGAGACGTGCCGAAGAAAAGTCCCGTCAGGCCCAGGCCGCTGCCGCCGCGCTGCCGCCCGCGGTCGACGTCACCCCCCTCAAACAGGCCGTCGACGCCGCCCGCGCTCCCGGCGACCTCGCAGGCCAGCTTGCCGACCTCGCCGCCGAACTCAGCCAGTGCAATGAAACCATCGCCGAACACATCGCCCGCCTGCCCCGCTGGACCGGTACGCCCGATCAGCTTGCTCTACTGCCTGTGCCGCCTACCGAGACCATCGCCCGCTTCGCCCGCGATTTCGAGCAGAAAGAACGCCAGCAAACAAGCATCACCGACAGAACTGCGCGCCTCCAGAGCGAGCGCGACCAGCTTGTCCAGGAGCACGAGACGCTTCTCGGCACGCATGACGTGCCCTCCGAAGTCGACCTCCAGGCCGCCCGCAACCTCCGCAATCAGGGCTGGCAGCTCATCCGCCGCACTTGGCAAGGCGACACCGTTAGTGAAGACGAAATCGCCGCCTTCCTCGCGCACGCCGGACAGACCACCGACCTCGCCGACGCTTACGAACAGACCATCCGCACGGCGGATGAGCTCGCTGACGTCCTCCGGCGAGAAGCTCAGCTTGTCGAGAAACTCGCCGCGCTTGGCCGACGCCGCCAGCAACTCACCGCCGACCTCGCCGAGCTCGAAGAACAAGCCGGCCTTGCCGAACGGGACTGCGACGCATTACAGGCCGCTTGGCGCGACGTTTGGCAGCCAACCGGACTTGATCCACTCCCGCCCACCGAAATGCGCGCCTGGCGTGCCCAATACGCCGAACTGCTCACACTCATCGAAGATGCCCGCAAGCTCCGCGCCCGCCACGATGCGCTTGCGGCGCGTCACGACGAAGCCCGGCACACCCTTCGCAAAGCCTTCGCCACAGTCGGGCCCGAATGCGTGGCCGATACACTGCATGACCTGCTCGTCGCCAGCGATCGCTTCCTCGACGACCATGCCGCCACAGCGGAGCAGCGCCACAAGCGCGCCCAGGCCGTGGAAACCGCCACGGAGCAACTCTCCGAAGCGCAGCAAATCCTCCAGGACGCCGAGCGTGCCCTTGTGGATTGGCAACAGGAGTGGACCACCGCCCTGGCACCGCTGAATCTGCCGCCCGACACGCAACCATCACGCCTGCGAATCTTCCTCGACGACGTCGCTGAGCTGTTTGATCACCTCGCCATGCTCGCCGAGCAGGAACGCACACTGGCCCAGCTTGAAGCGGAAGAATCCGACCTGCGCCGGCGTATGCGCGATCTCATCCAGCGCGTCGCCCCCGACCTGGCCGACACCGACGCAGAGCTCGCTCTTCCTCAACTTCGCGACCGACTCAAACAGGCCCGCATCGCCCGCCAGGAGCACGATAATCTCCTCAAACGCCGCCAGGAAACTCGCGAGTCACTCGAGCAAACTTACCGTGAACGCACCATCGCCGAGCAGAACCTGCATCAGCTCTGCCAGGAGGCCGGCGTTACCGACCCCGCCGAACTTCCGCAAGCCGAACAGCGCTCGCGCGACCGCGCCACCCTCCAGCAACGCATCCGCGAGCTGGAAGCCAATATCATCCAACACGCCGGTAACGCCGCGCTCGCCGATTTCATCACCGCAGCTACCCAATACGACGCCGATACCCTCCCCGCGCAAATCGCCGACTGCGAACGTGATCATCAGACCCTCACCCTGGAAACCGACGCCCTCGCCATCAGTATCGCCGAGCAACGTGTGCGCCTCGAAGCCATGACCGGCGGTCCCGAAGTTGCCCGGGAATGCGAGCAAGCCGAACAGATCCGCGCTCGTCTGACCAACCTGGTCGAAGACTACGTCCGCCTGCGCCTCGCCGCGGCGCTCCTCCGTCACGGTATCGAACGCTACGGCGCCGCCCACCAGCAACCTGTTCTCCGTCGCGCCGGCGACATTTTCCACACCCTCACCCTCGGCTCCTTCATCGGCCTCACGGTCGATTTCGGCACGGGCGACGAACTCGCACTGTATGGCCGGCGCCGGGACGACTCAGAAGGCGCTACCCTCGTGCCCATGACCGGTCTCAGTGATGGCACCTGCGATCAACTCTACCTCGCCCTCCGGCTCGCCAGCCTTGAGCAATACCTCGCCCAGCCCGACGCCCCGCACGTCCCTCTCATCGTCGATGACATCCTCATCCGCTTCGACGATGCGCGCTCCGCCGCCACGCTGCGACTCCTCGCCGACTTCTCAACCCGCACCCAGGTGATATTCTTCACACATCATCGCCACCTCGTGGAGCTGGCACAGCGAACCATCGGTCACGACGCGCGCGTACACGAGCTAGCGCATGGCCAGTGAGATGCCCGAATCACGCGACTCTGCATACGGCTTGCAGTGGCCCGGCAAAGACGCTGCCGCCGTGGCCGCAACAACCCCGTGTCACGAAAAACTCGCCGTGCCACGCACAAGACGCCACCAGACCCCGCACGCCGACAATCTCCTCATCGTCGGTAACAATCTCGACGCACTCAAACTCCTGCAAGACGCGCGCGCTGGCCAGATCCATTTCATCCTGATCGACCCGCCCTACAACACCACGAAGCACCAGACCTACGCCGACGACTTCCGTACCGCCGCCGCGGAACCAGGTGCCGCCAACGCAAGTGACCGTGCCAGGCATCTACACGCGTCAAAGTCCCGCCACGCCGCCTGGCTCAGCATGATGTACCCGCGCCTCATCCTCGCCCGCCAGCTACTCACCGCCGACGGCGCCATCGCCGTCCACATCGACGAGCACGAACTCGCCAACCTCATCCTCTTGCTTGACGAAGTTTTCGGCGAGTCCAACCGCCTCGGCCAGATCGTCTGGAACAAGTGCCACCCCAAGGGCGACGCCCGCGGCATCGCCTACCAGCACGAGACCATACTCGCCTACGCCCGCGACCGCGCGCGCTTCCTGGACTCACGTCAACTCAAACGTCTCAAGCCCAACGCCCACCGCATCCTCGCCAAGGCCCGCAGCCTACATGCGCAGCTCGGCCCGTCACCGCGCCCCGCCGACCTCGCACGCCTCAGCACCGAGTTCACGCAGTGGCTCCACAGCCAGCCGGACCTGACTCCCGGCGAACGGGCCTACAACCAGATCGACGATCACGGCGACGTGTTTCAGGCCGTCTCCATGGCCTGGCCCAACAAACGCCGGCCCGGCCCCGAGTACTTCCAGCCGCTCATCCATCCTCGCACCGGTCGGCCTTGCCCCGTTCCGCGCCGCGGCTGGCGCAACCCGCCCGCCACCATGCGGCGTCTCCTCGCCGAAGACCAGATCATCTTCGGCCCAAACGAGCGCAAGCAGCCCCGCCGCAAGTACCTCCTGCGTGACAACCTCTTCGAAAACGTCCCATCCGTGCTGACCAACGCCGAAGCGGATGACGCGCTCTTGGCGCGCCTCGACGTCCCATTCCACAGCCCGAAGCCATTTCGCTTCACCGCCGAACTGATCGACATGTTCACTCGCCCCGGCGAAACCGTCCTCGATTTCTTCGCCGGCTCCGGCACGACCGGGCACGCCGCCATGCACCTCGCCGCCACAGGCCGTGGACCGCGCCGCTGGATCATGGTCGAGCACGAGGCGCCGCTCCACGGCGCACCCGAGCGCAACGGCCATCCCCAATCCACCTCCGCGGCCTGCAAGAAGCGTCTGCAAGCCGTCGCCAACGAACTCCGGTCAAAGTCCAACGCTGCCGCGGCACCCGCATTCGATTTCCAAGTCTGCCGTATCGAGCGACCCGCGCAACGCCCGCGTCCAGCACATGCCGACAAACTCGCTGACGGGAACTCCGCGCAAACACTCCAACTGACCTGGCCCGGCAAGGAGTCCGCCCGCGCACTTGCATACCAACCCGCCGCCGCCCGCCTGCGATCCTGGCCCCGCCGCTCAGTGCGCCCCAACAAGTCGCCGAATCTTATCATCACCGGCGATAACCTCCCTGTTCTAAAGCTGCTGCAGTCAGACTGTGCCGGCCAGGTCGACATGATCTACATCGACCCCCCGTACAACACCGGCAATCCCCACGTCTACGAAGACGACTTTCGCCTGCCTTCCGCGGGCCGGCGACGCTTTGCAGAGGCGCAAAATGCGGCCGCCGAAACCACGCGCCGCCACACCACGTGGCTCAACATGATGCTCCCGCGCCTCATCCTCGCCCGCAACCTCCTCCGTCCCACGGGCACGATCTTCATCTCCATCGACGACCGCGAAGTCCACAACCTCCGCCACCTCCTCGACGAAGTCTTCGGCCCCACCAACTTCCTCGCGAATATCATCTGGCAATCCCGCACTTCCATCTCCAACGACCTCCCCGTTTCCCCCAACCACAACCACACCATCGTCTACGCCCGCGACGCCACACAGGCCAATTTTCACGGCGAACCCCTCGCAACCGCCGACTACACCAATCCCGATGACGACCCCCGCGGCCCCTGGAAACTCGTCCCGCTCGACGCCAACAAGCCCGGCGGCGACACGCGCTACCCCATTCGCAACCCCGCCACCAACCAGGAACACTGGCCGCCAGGCAACCGCATCTGGTCCGTCAATCGCGACACCTGCCAATCGTTGCTCGACTCCGGCCAAATCGTCTTCGGCAGGAATGGCCGCTCCGCCCCCAAGCGCAAGCTCTATCTCCGCGACCGCCTCGCCCGCGGCGACACCAAGACCCCCAGCTCGCTCCTTCTCGACGCCGGCACAACCCGCACCGGCACCGACGAGCTCATGGCCCTCTTCGATGGTCAGAAGGTCTTCACCTATCCGAAGCCCGTGAGCCTTCTCCAGCGGCTCATGAACTACGCCCTCCCACCCAACGGCCTCGTCCTCGACTTCTTCGCCGGCTCCGGCACCACCGGCCACGCCGCCCTCGCCCTCAACCAGTCCGACGGCGGTCAGCGACGCTTCATTCTCGTCCAGGCCCCGGCCCCATTGCCGCCGTTGGCACCCGCGCGCAACTTCAACTGCGACACCATCGCCGACCTCTGCGCCGAACGAGTCAGCCGCGCTCTCAAGACCCTGTCGCAGGCTGCGCCATCCACGCGCACAGCCGCGCAGTCCCTCAGCTTCAAAGCCCTGCGCTGCGTCGAGGCAAGATCCGCCCGCACCACACGAAAGCAGAAGGCGGCGCCATGAAGGCCATGGTCCTTCACCAACTCGCTTCGATCGACTCATCGCCACTCGCGCTCGAAGATCTACCCGAGCCCCAGCCGACAGCAGGGGAGGTCCGCCTCCACGTCCACTGCTGCGCCATCTGCCGTACCGACCTGCACGTCATCGAAGGCGAATTGCCGCAGCACACCCTCCCCATCATCCCCGGCCACCAGATCGTCGGCACCATCGACGCCCTCGGCCCCGACTGCACGCACCTCCAAATCGGCCAACGCGTCGGCGTCGCCTGGCTCCGCGCTACCTGTGGCAGGTGCCGCTACTGCGCAACAGACCGCGAGAATCTGTGCCAGTCCCCCGGCTTCACCGGCTATCACGCCGACGGCGGCTACGCGACCAGCGCCGTCGTGCCCGAAGACTTCGCCTACCCGATCCCGGACTCCTTCTCCGACAATCACGCCGCTCCCTTGCTCTGCGCCGGCATCATCGGCTATCGCGCCCTCCAGCGCTGCAACCTCCCCAACGGCAGCCGCCTCGCGCTCTACGGGTTCGGCTCCTCTGCCCACGTCGTCCTACGAATCGCCCGCCACCGCGGCGCAGAAGTCTATGTGGTCAGCCGTACACCCGAACATCAACAGCTCGCCCGCGACCTCGGCGCCGCCTGGGCCGGCAGCGATGCCACGCAGATGCCACACAAAGCCGACAGCGCCATCAGCTTCGCCCCGGTCGGCAACCTCGTCCCCACCGCCCTCGAACATCTCACCCCCGGCGGCACACTCGCCCTCGCGGGCATCTACATGTCCGATGTGCCCCCGCTCAACTACGAGCAACACCTCTTCCACGAGCGCGACCTCCGTTCCGTCACCGCAAATACCCGCGCCGACGCTCGCGCGCTGCTCGCCGAAGCCGCCGAAATCCCCATCCGCCCCCACGTCACCACCTACCCCCTCACCGACGCCAACCGCGCCCTCCAGGACCTCAAACACGACCGCCTGTCCGGCACCGGCGTCCTGATCGTCTCGTAGCGGATGATCTCAACGGGTGCCACTGCGCTCAAGCAGTGTCGTTCCCCAACTACCGCCGCGTGCCACCTGCGCCTGACATAGCAGTGTCTTCCTCCCGCCAACCGCCGCCGCGTCATCAGTTGCTCACCCCCGCCGAATCTCCCCCGGCCGCCAGTCCGACAGCTCCGCCAGCATTTGCTTGATTGTCCTCTTCAGCAGCTCATCGCCGCCAAACCGCATCCCCAACGCCCGAATCTTCTCCGTGCTGATCTGGTGCTTCGGTTGCTTCGGCTCCCCGTTGATCCTGCTCGAACTCCCGGTCAGCTCCTTCGCGAGCGTCGCAACATCCCACTCAGAGATGTAACGGTCATAGCAGTTGTACGCCTCACCCGCGATGCCCTTTGCCTTCAGCAGAATCTCGACCGCCCGCGCCACATCACCGGCGTGCACTTCCTTCCCACCCGCGAGGCAGTTCACCGGCTCACCCCGTGTCACCGCCCGTACCAACTCGTACCATCGCGACTGCTCCGCCGGGTACGCTATCCCGTAGATCCCCGTCGGCCGCAGCGCACAAATCTCATACCCCTCCCCCAGCCCATAACTGTGCACGAACTTCTCGATCGCTGCCTTGTGTGCCCCGTAATGACTGTTTGGCCACAGCGGATGTGCCTCATCCAGTGCCCGATCTTCCAAAATCTTTTCATGCACCGCACACGTGGAGATGAACACGAACCGCGGCACCCCCGCCCCCCGCGCCGCCTGAATCAACTCCAACGTCCCGACCACGTTCCGCTGCGCGAAGTCCGCCACATCCCCCTCTGCACCACGAAACCCCACCCCCGGCCGGTGCAACGCACTGTGTACAACCGCGTCACACCCCTCGACCAACCGCCCAGCCGCTTCACCATCCAGTAGCTCCCCCGCAACCCATTCCACCCGCTCTTCCGGCACCAGAAATCCGCTGCGGTCACTGCTCGGCCGATACCAGCACCGGCACGTATGCCCCCGCCCCGCCAGATGCTCCACCAGGTAACGTCCGAGAAAACCCGTGCCGCCCGTGATCGCAACCTTCATCCACAACCTCGTCTCTTCTGCGGGCGGCCACCGCGTGCCATCCTTCTATTGCGCAACCATCGGCTCCAGCAGATCCAACACCTCGTGATTCTCCGGAAACCGCCCCACCTCGTGCTTGCTGAATACCAGCTTCCCGTCCGCCTTGACGTCAAAAATACCACCACCGCCTGCGATCAGCTCCGGCTTGATGTCGTACGTCTCCTGAATCTCGGCCGCCAAACTGGTGGCCCGCGGCAGGTAGTTTCACTGCTGGCAATACGTGATCGTGATGTTCATGAATGCACTCCCTGACTGATGATCCCGTCGCGTCTGCTCACAGCACGATCATAGCAGCGTCCGCCCACCCGGCAACCGCCCCGGCCGCATGCCCAGGTTGGCACCTGGGCCCACCTGCGGTATCCTCTTACTTGGACGAGTATCCCGTGAGTCATCCGCGCGAGGAGTGATCCCATGCGTACCCTGAGTTGCCTGTTCATCATGATCTTCGCCGCCGCCCTCGCACCCCCCATCCACGCCCAATCCTACTCCGAGCCCATCCACATCGGCGACAAGCTCCCCGCGTGGGAATGGGAGGATGACGGCGATACAAAAAAAGCGGATCTCCCCACACTCGATGAACTCGAGGATCACATCATCGTGCTCTACTTCTTCCGCACCACCGATGCGTCACTCGAGTCCGTCGCCCCGGTCAACGCCGCCGCCGAGAAGTTCGAGTCGCTCGGTGTCAAGGTCTATGGTCTGACGAATGAGGAAAAGAAAGACGTCGAGAAACTCACCAAAGGGAAAGGCGTTCGATTCGATGTTGCGTACGGCTTTCCGGTCCACATTGTCTACCAGGTGACGTCCTTTCCGATGGTCTACCTGACCGACACCGACCATCGCCTCCGTGCTCGTTTCCACCCTGAAGATGACCTCGTCGGCCGCATTCGCGCCCAGATCGCCCGCACGCCGCCGCCGCTGGCCGATCCCGCCCGCCTCCAGCGCCGCATCGCCCGCGCCAAGGAAGCCCACCAGGACGACCACATCGGCACCGCCTTCACGCTCGCCAAAAAGGTCGCCGACGCCACTGAGGATACCAGCGAAACCGGCCGCTCCGCCCGCAGCCTCGTCGAACGTATCAAGGAACGCGCCGAAGAATGGCTCGACGACGCACGCCAGCTGGCCCGCAAGGAACAATACGACGAGGCCATCCGGAAACTCGCGATCCTCAGTGTCCGCTTCCAGGGCGAGGAGTTCGTCTCCGAGGTCGATACCGAGATCGCCCGCCTCATGGGGCGCGGCGAACTGAAACCCAAGATCCTCGACGCCAAAAAGAACGTCGCAGGCCAGATCCTCGTCGACGAGGCCGAAGACTACGCACTCAACAAACGCTACCTCGAAGCACTCGACCTGTACCGCCAGGTCATCGACGAATACGAGGACACCGAGGCCGCCAAGGCCGCCGACGTCGCCATCGATCAGATCCATGACGACCCCATGGCCAGCGCCGCCGTCCAGGCCCTCCGCGCTGACCAGCAGGCCGACCGTTGGCTCGAGATCGGCGAGTTGTTCGCCAAGGTCGAAATGCACGACAAGGCCCGCGAGTACCTCGAACGCCTCATCAGTGCCTACCCCACGGCCCGCGCCGCCGAAAAGGCCCGCGAACTCCTCGCCAAACTTCCCGAACCGACCCCGGAGGACGATGCCGACACCGCCGAAGAAACCGCCGCCGCCGATGGCCCAACCACCGACTGACCACCGACAACGTTCGAATGCCAAGGGCGTGGCCAACCCCGACGGTCACATCCTCGAAATCCTCGCCGTCACCACCGGCCATGACATAACTCCCGCCGCAACTGCCACCATCTTCTCCCGCATCGGCTGGGCAGAACTCAGCGAGATTACCCGTGAGCAGCACGCTGCCGCAGATGCCACCTGCATTTCCCAGGAGCCGCCACGCCGAAGGCGACCCTCGAAGTTCTTCATGACCAACCAGGAGCGCACGGGCCACCGGTGGACGAAGCGGAGCACCCCCCTCGCTTTGCGCGGCTCCCGAAGATCAAGTGACGTTGGCAGAAGTGTGAGACGTTCGGGCGTTGTATGCCGGTCCGCGCCGCCGCGTGCTATCCGTGCACTCCAGCCCGCGTCACACCCCGCGCATCCCCCGACCGCGTCCGCCCCCATTCCACCCACAAAAACCCCGCCCCCAGCAACAGCGCCAACCCCACCCCCACATAAATCAACCCCGCCACATCCCGCGGCAACACAAACCGCCGCAACAAATTCCCCGTCAAAATCATCAGTCCGATCGCCACCCACAGCCACGCCGGCATGAACCCCCACAACCACTGCCCCTCACCACCCGCTCGCACTCGCTGCCCAATCCGCCGCGCCACCCGCCGCAAAATCCACGCCCCCTTCACCACCCCCAACACTACCGCCGCCGGCAACAGCCACGCCGTCCGCCCCTCCCAGAATTGCACCGCCCAAACACCGCCAACCGTCAACAACACGCCGCCCGTCAGCGTCCACAGCACCGCCGCCACCAACACACAAGCCCGCGCCGACCCACGCAACCAACCCGCAACACCGCTCAACCTAACTCCCAAGCAAACGGCAAGACTCGCCCCAGCGAACCCGGCCCCGAAACAACGCAGACCGGCAGCACCACCCCCCATTGTAGACGACCGGCCGCCAGTCGGCTGCAACGTCAACCAGTTGTAGTCCCTAAGCCCGCCAGCAGCCGACAGCAGCAGTAGGGGGGCTCAATCCCCGCGCCGCACCGCCGCAATCCGCTTCACCTCCAGCCGAAACGCCCCCGCCTGCCCCCCGCCAATCAAAAACCCCACCGATCGCACTTCCCCACGCGCCAGCCCCGGAGCACCCGCCACCGGCCTGCCAAACGACGTCAACACAAAATCGTCAAACGCAAAGAAGAGTGTTGCCTCCTCCGCCGGCGAATCGAATTCGATGCGATACGACCCCGCCCGCACCCGCACATCAGTCCGCACCGTCAGCGCATACCGCCGCCCATCCCCGCGAAGCGTCACGAGCAGCCCGTCAAAATCCGACAAATCCCGCCGCTCCGCCCGACTCCGCACCGAAGCAAACCCACCCCCATTCTCCAACGACACCGCCCCGGCAAACACCAGCCGCCCACCCGCGACATCCACCGACGCCTCCGACCGCCCACCCATCACCGTGTCATTCACAATCTCCCACCCCTCCGCCGCCTCCACCGTCGAAAAGTCAAACACCACCCGCTCAGCCGCCGCCATCACGACCTCCGCCTCACCCCGCTCATGTCGCTCCGTTCGCGCACAACCCCCAATCAGCACCAAAACAAAACTCATTGACCCAATTGTCGCCAGACCCTTAGAATACCGCACGTTGGCGAGTCTCCTATCAACAGCATGATACTACGCTACCTGATTCAAGGCGCCACACGTCGGCTGACCACCACATGGCTGCAAAACAGCTTCTGGTGGGCCATGCTACTCGTGCACCTGCCGGGCATGTTCACCCGCGGGTACGCCTTGTTGGCCAGTGATCTCACCGATGCCCAAACGCCCGGATTCATCGCGCTGAACCTTTCATCCCTGTTTTTTGTGTTGAAAGTCGCCCAGGTTCGCTGGCTCGCCTTCAATTCCGATCGCCGCTCTCTCGTCGCCCTGACTGTCGCGATCGTCCTCCTCCACGCCGGCATCGTCCCCGACGGCCAACCCATCACGACCGAAATCTCACAACACGTCCTCGCCAGCGTCCTGTTCGCGGCCAGTCTCACCAGCGTCCAAACCGCGCTCAGCCGACTGGCATTCACGCCGCACAGCGCGCGTCTCCCCCACGGCATCGCCTGGCGCAGCTACGCCCTCCGTGCCCGCATCGTCCAGCGTTACCTCAGCCCGATCCATATCCCCCGCGCTCCACCCCGCGCCTGAGACCGCACGCCTCCGTACATCCAGGTAATGAACGCACGTCGGTCGGCCGGCACAGGCCCAGCACCCCGACACGCACCGTGTAACGCTATCGAAAGCGGCCGCCGCGGCCCACACCAGCCAGGAAGGTTCGCATATGCACGCAGCAACGCCGCAAAAGCGGAACGGCGACGCGCACCACCCATCAGAGCCGAAACGCGGACACCAACGTGGCGTCCTGCTCGTCAACGTCGGCACACCCGATGCTCCCGACGTGGCGGCGGTCCGCCGCTATCTCGTTGAATTCCTCAGCGACCCTCACGTCATCCAGTTGCCACCCAACATGCGCCGGTTCCAACGCCCGCTGGCCCGCTTCATCGCCTGGCGCCGCGGCCCGCGCTCCACCGAGAAATACCGCGCCATCTGGACCGACCGCGGCTCCCCCCTGCGCGCCATCATGCAGGACCAGGCCGCCGCCCTCGCCGAACGCCTCCCCGATGACTGGTCCGTCTTCATCGGCATGCGCTATGGCCAGCCCAGCATCGAATCCGCCCTCCACGAAATCGCCCGCCAGGAAATCGACGAACTCGTCGTCGTCCCCCTCTATCCCCATTTCAGCCGCACAACCACCGGCACCACCGTCGACGAGGTCTATCGCATCCTGAAGAGCGATGCCCTGCACATCAACGTCGTCGCCCGTACCTCCTGGAACGCCGACGCCGGCTACCTTAACGCCCAATCCCGCCTGATCGCAGACTTCGCCACCCAGCACAGCCTGGCGCCTGACAACGCCTACTTGCTCTTCACCGCTCACGGCCTGCCCGTTTCCTATATCGAGCGCGGCGATCCCTACGAACGCCAGCTCACGCAAAGCGTCCGCCTCATCCAGGAACGCCTCGGCTGGCCCGCCGACCGCACCAGCCTTGCCTATCAGAGCCGCCTGGGGCCGACCGAGTGGCTTCAGCCCGAACTCCTTGGCACCCTCCGGCACTTGGCAAGCAATGACGAGCGGCGCGTCATCCTCGCCCCCGTCAGCTTCGCCGCCGATTGCCTGGAGACCCTTGAGGAACTGCATATCCAGGCCCGCACCCACTTCGAAGCCCTCGGCGGCGAATTGCACGTCTGCCCCTCGCTCAACACCAATGAGCACTTCATTCAGGCGCTGCGCGAGCTCGTCGTCCGCGGTTCACGTCCCATCATCACCTGGAGCCGCGGCCACAAACCACTCCTCGCGCCGAAAACCAAAGCCGCCAGCTCCGCCAACCTCCAGCTCGACCACATGGTCATGGTCGGCGTCTCCATGGCCGGCCCCATCGGACCCGGACAAGGCCCCGAACTTGCCTACACCGCGCCCGAAACGCTCCAGTGCGTGAAGAAATCCCACGCCGAGGTCAAGGCTTTCCTCCAGCAACTCCGCGAAGAGACCGGCGTCAGCGAAGCGTTCGTCTGGAACACCTGCTACCGCTTCGAGTGCTACGCCTGGTTCGACGCAAAGCCCGACCACGCCGACCAGCAATGTGTTATCGCCCGCCTCCGCGACAAGCTCTTTACCCACCGCACCGCGGATACCCGGACCAACACGTTGTTCGGCCGCAACGCCTGGCATCACCTCATGCGCACCCTCGCCGGCCTCAACAGCGGCCTCCCCGGCGACAAGGACATCGTCGAGCAATTCCACACCGCCTTCGAAACTGCCGAGCAGACCGGCGCCGCCGGCAAACGCGCCCGCGCCCTCGTCGAGCAGGCCATCACCCTCGCCCACCGCGTTCGCAGCGAAACTTCATGGGGCGACCTCGATCCCGGCTATTGCTACGCCGCCCTCTCGCGCATCGAGCCGCAACTGCCACGCGGATTCGCCAATCTGCGCCACGTCGTTGTCGGCAGCTCCACCACGTCACGCAGCGTGCTGCATGCACTCTACGAGAAGTTCGGCGTCAAGGAGCCGCAGGTCACCCTCATCTACCGCGCCCATCAGGGCGGCCAGATGAAGCTGCTGCGCAAAGCTGTCGGCCACGGCCGCCGCCTGCGTGTGCAGTCCTATGACGAGCCCGCCGCCCGGGCCGCCCTCCTCGACGCCGACGCTATCCACTTCGGCATCGATCGCAGCGCGCCGGTCCTCACCGGCGAGATGCTCGCTGGCGAGCGCAACCTGGCCGAGCGTCCCCTGTACGTCATCGATTTCAACACCGCCGGCTCCACCCGCGATCTTGCTGCGTTGCCCGGTGCCCATGTTTGGACCGCCCGCCAGCTCGACGCCGAAGTCGACCGCTTCGCCACGGAGCTGTGCGGCCGGGAGACGTTCCCGCGCATCGTGCAGGAAGCGGAGCGCTGGATCGCCGACCAGGCCCCGCCCCTCACACCACTCGCGGTCGAGCTGCCGTGCGAAGACCGTGACGAGCATGGTCACCCCAACTGCCAGCGCTGCGGCCGTATACTCGCGCCAGCCGGAGAAACAGAGTGAATCCCATCCTCGCCGACATCGATCTGGACGTCTTCCGCCGCTACGCCGGCCTCGCATTGCCGCGCCACGTCTCCTACCCCATGCCCACCTGGTGGCACGACCTCACTCCCGCAGAAGCGGCCGACTTGTTGCAAGCCAGCCGCCAGGGCCCCGAACCGCGTGCCTTGTCACTTTACCTGCATATTCCCTTCTGCGAACGCGCCTGCCGCTACTGCGCCTGCACCCGCATCGCCCAGGAGAAGTGCGTCCCCGAAGCCGCCACGCGCACAAAGGCCTACGTCGATGCACTCGTCAACGAAATCCACAGCGTTGCCGGCGTCTTCGGCGACCGCCAACCCGTCGCGCAAATCCACTGGGGCGGCGGCACACCAACCTACCTCGACACCGCCGACATCAAACGCATTCACACCGCCGTCACAAACGCCTTCGACCTCCGCCCAAACGCGGAAATCGCCCTGGAACTCGATCCCCGCGTCACACCGGCCGAGACACTCCAGATGCTCCGCGAGCTCGGCTTCAACCGCGCTTCGCTCGGCATCCAGGACTTCGACCCGCAGGTCCAGGAGCACGTCAACCGCATCCAGCCCGTCGAGCTCGTGCGGAACATGCTCACCCGCTGCCGCGACCTGGGCTTCCGCAGCGTCAATTTCGACCTGATCTACGGCCTGCCCTTTCAGACGTTGGATACCGTGCGGGCCACCCTCGAGAAGACAATCGCCCTCGCACCCGACCGCATCGCCTACTACCAATATGCCCAGATTCCCGACAAGATCGCCGAACAGCGCGGTCTCGACTATACGCGTCTGCCCGACAGCGAGACGAAACTCGCGATGTACCTCCTTGGCCAGGAATTGCTCACCGACGCCGGCTACGTCTTCATCGGGCTCGATCACTACGCCCGCCCCGACGAGCCGCTCGCCATCGCCCTCCGCGCCGGCACGATCCAGCGCAATTTCCAGGGCATGACCACGGGCGGTCAACTCGATCTGATCGGCCTGGGCGCCTCCTCCATCGGCCATCTGGCCAACCTCGGCTTCCTCCAGAATCGCCGCAACGTCGACGAGTACATCGCGGCTGCCAACGCTGACGGCGCGGCCTTCCGCGGCAAACGCCTTACCCAGGACGACATCGTTCGTCAGGCCGTCATGCGGCAAATCTACTGCAATGCCCGCATCGAGCCGGCTGCCATCGAAGCAGAAACCGACATCGATTTCGAAGACTACTTCGCCCGCGAGCGCGACATTCTCGCGCAGCTCGAAGCTGATGGCCTGCTGCAGCAGGAAGGGCGCGACTATGTGGTCACCGAGCCCCTCGGGCGTGTTCTCCTTCGCACCATCGGCGCCGTCTTCGACGCCTACCTCGAACCCGACGCCTGGCAACTCGGCGACCGCCAATACTTCTCCGCCAACGCCTAGAATCGAGCACCATGAGAACACTCAAGAACGACCTGCTGATCCGCGCCGCCCGCCGCCAACGCACCGAACGCACCCCCGTCTGGATGATGCGCCAGGCCGGCCGCTTCGACCCCGAATACCGCCGCCTGCGCGACGCAGCCGCCGTGCCGCTGGAAGTCCTCTTCCGCTCCCCCGAACCCGCCGCCGAAATTTCACTCCTCCCAAAACGCTTCGGCGTCGACGCCATCATCTTCTACCAGGACATCCTCACACCGCTCGCTCCGCTGGGCACCGAGTTCCTCTTCCGCCCCGGCCCCGTCCTCGAACACCCCGTTCGTACCCAGGCCGACATCGACCGTCTCCGCCTCTTCGACCCTGCCGCGGAACTCCCCTTCGTCAGCCGGGAGCTGAGCCTCATTCGCCGTGCACTCGATGACGAGTTGCCACTACTCGGCTTCGCCGGCGCGCCGCTTACCCTCGCCTTCTTCCTCATCGAAGGTAGCAGCCCCGGTCAAACGCCCACCCACGCCGCCGCCATCCTCCGCGACAACCCCACCGCGCTCCATCGCCTGCTCGACAAGCTCGCCACCCTCACCGCCGACTACCTCGCCTACCAGATCGAAAGCGGCGCCGACGCCGTGCAGCTCTTCGAGTCCTGCGGCGACCTCCTCACCAAGTCTCAATACCGCGAGTTCGCCCACCCATACCACGTGCAGGTCTTCGAGCGCCTCGCCACCCGCGTCCCGACCATCCTGTTCGTCAAGGAACAGCCCCTCATCGACCTCATGGCGGCCAGCGGCGCCGACGTCATCAGCGTCGGCAAGTGCGTCGACCTCGCCACCGCCAAGGCCCAGGTCGGCGATCACGTCGCCCTGCAGGGCAACGTCGACAATCAGTTGCTCGTCAACGGCACCCTCGAACAAATCGACGCCACCGTCGCCGAGTGTGTCCGCGCCGGCAACCACCAGGGCCACATCCTCAACCTCAATCACGGCATCCTCAAACAAACGCCGTTCGAGAACGGCTGCCGCTTCGTCGAAGCCTGCCGGAAGATCCACGCGAGCCAGCCGAGTGCCCAACCATGAGTACCCAAGTCAAGAACACCGGTGGGGGACCATCCTGTGACATCGCCGTCATCGGCGGCGGGATCAGCGGCCTGACAGTCGCCTGGCACCTGCACCACGCCGGCTGCGACGTCCGACTCCTCGAAACACAAGACCAGGTCGGCGGCTCCATCGGCACCGAGCACCGCGACGGCTTCCTCCTCGAGAAGGGCCCCTTCAACGTCATGGTCCGCTCACCGGAGTTCGAAGAGCTCCTCGAAGGCCTCAGCGACCATCTCCGCGTCGTTCAGGCCGCTGACGAAGCGAACAATCGATACATCTATCGCCGCGGCACCCTCCGCAAAGTCCCCACCGGCCCGGTCGGCCTCTTCACCAGCGACCTGCTCAGCAAACGCGCCGCCATCCGCGCCACCCGCGGCCTGTTCCTCTCGGCCCGCGGCCGGCGTGACGAAACCACGCTGGAGGAATTCGCCACCCGCCGCTTCGGCCCCGAAGTCACCGACACCCTCGTCAGCGCCGCCATCGCGGGCATCCTCGCTGGCGATATCAGTCGCCTCAGCGCCTACGCCGCCTTCCCCGCTCTCGAAGATTTCGATCGGAAGTCCTTCAGCCCCCTCGGACGCACCCTCCGCCGCGTCCCCGACATGATCCGCAAACGCCGTGACCCGCAACTGCGCCGCAAATGGAAGGGCCTCGTCAGCATTAACCACGGCCTCGGGGGTATGGCACACGCCATCGCCGACGTACTCGGTGACCGCTGCCAGACCGGCCGCCGCCTCATCGCGCTCAACCGCCGCAGCGACGGCTTCACCCTCACGTTCGAGACCAATGGCACTGCCGAGCAATTGAACTGCCGCCGCATTGTCCTCGCCACACCACTCGGCATCACCGCCGACCTGCTCGAACCACTGGCACCCGCCGCCAGCAACGAGCTGCGCACCATCGACAGTGCCTCCCTCACCGTTATCAACCTCGGTTTCAACAAATCAGACGTCGCCCACCCGCTCGACGGCTTCGGCTTCCTCGTCCCCCGCAACGAACCCGACTTCCCCCTCATGGGCGTCCTCTGGGCCGACAGCGCCTTCCCGCACCACGCTCCACCCGACAAGCGGCTGCTTCGCTGCTTCCTTGGCGGCACACGCACCCCCGACGTCACCCAGCGCGTTCCCGACGAGCTGGTCCGCACCGCCCTCGACTGCATCCGTGATGTCCTCGGCGTCCGCGGCGACCCCGTCCTCGTCGACGTATGCCCATATCCGGACTCCATCCCGCAATACTACCTCGGCCACCGCGACAAGGTTGCCCGCGTCCGCGCCGCCGTGTCCCACATCCCGGATCTCACCCTCGCCGGCAACTACCTCGCAGGCGTTTCCATCAACGACTGCATCAAGCACAGCAAGCAAGTCGCGCAAACCCTCATCGCCGCCCAACAGCCTGTATCTGCCTGAACGGAGGTCAATCCACCGTGAGCCCCACTGATAACCGATCCGATCTGCCGCGTCCGACTCGCCGACCACGCCGCCTGCGCCAATCACCGGCCCTCCGCGGTCTCGTCCGCGAAACTCGCCTCACGCCCGATCGCCTCGTCTACCCCGTCTTCGTCATCGACGGCCAGCAGCGCACCGAACCCATCAGCGCCATGCCCGGCCAGGCCCGCCTCTCCATCGACCGCCTGACCGACAAATGCCACGAAGCCCTCGAGTTCGGCGTCAGCAGCTTCGCCCTCTTCCCGGCGATCGACCCAGCGCGTAAGACGCCACGCGCCGAGGAGGCCCTCAATCCCGATAATCTCCTTTGCCGGACCATCCACCACCTCAAGGAGGCCCTCCCGCAAGCCTGCCTCATCACCGACATCGCCCTCGATCCCTACAGCAGCCTCGGTCACGACGGCCTCATCGAAAACGGCCAGGTCGTCAACGACCCGACGGTGGACGTTCTCGCCCAGATGGCGGTTCTCCACGCCCAGGCGGGCGCCGACATCGTCGCCCCCTCCGACATGATGGACGGCCGCGTCGGTGCCATCCGCACCGCCCTCGACACCCACGGTCATCAGCACGTCGCCATCATCAGCTACACCGCCAAATACGCCTCCGCATTCTACGGCCCATTCCGCGAAGCCCTCGATTCCGCCCCCGCCGACCACGCCGATGTCCCCAAGGACAAAGCCACCTACCAGATGGATCCGGCCAACAGCCGCGAAGCCGGCGTCGAGGCCTACCTCGACGAAGCCGAAGGCGCTGACATGCTCATGGTCAAGCCGGGCCTCCCATACCTCGACATCATCGCCCGCCTCCGCGCCGCCTCACATCTCCCCATCGCCGCATACCACGTCAGCGGCGAATACGCCATGATCAAGGCCGCTGCCCAACAAGGCTGGCTCGACGAACGTAAGTGCCTCACCGAATCGCTCACCGCCCTCGCCCGCGCCGGCGCAGATGTCATTTTCACCTACGCCGCCGTAGAGTTTGCCCGCTGGCAGCGCGGCGGCCCAGCATGAGCTCAATGCTGACCGCGTAGGTATCCCGCAATCGCCGCGGCCAACTTCTCAAACGTCGGATAGGCCGCCTCAACCGCTACCGGCTTGCCCTGCGCCCGAATCGCCGCCGACGTCGTCCGCCCAATACTCGCCATCGGAATGTCTACCCCCACCACGGCCGTCACCTGCGACGGTGCCGCCACCGCCGCGATCACCGCCAATCGCACCCGTTCCCGATCAAACCCCCGCGCTACCGTCTCATACAACACCGGCGACCGCAGCTGCACCTCACCCCACGCTTCCGGCTGCCGCGCCCGCCCCGAGCGCGGATAACACACCACACCGGATGGCACCTTCACCCGCAATTCACCAAACAGGGTGTCCCCGTGCCCGTCCTTCCCCACCATCGCCACCCGCAACCCGAACCGCTCCGCCAACGCCGCCGACGCCTCCCCGACCACCGCCACCCGCGGCACCTTCGCCGCCGCCGTCGGCGCCACCGCCTCTATCGCATACGGACTGGTCAGTACGAGCCAGTCTTCCGCGGTCAGGCCCGCGACGAGTCCCGCCGGATCCGCCACCAGCCGCCGCTCAACCACCGGCTCCAGCACAACCTCAAGCCCCCGCGCCCGCAGCGCTGTCGATAGCGGCCCGTTACCCGCCTCGTCACGCGTCACCCAGACGATCATGGCTGCGACTCGAGTTCTCGCGCCAGTTGATCCGCCAGCCGCCTGCCCAACGCCATCGGCTCGTTACCACTGAGCGTCCCCTCCGCCTTCCGTCCGTAATCATCACTGAACAACTTCGCGTGCAGTCGGATTTCCTCACCATGCACCGAGGCAAAAGCGCCCACCGGTGTATGACACCCCGCGTTAATGTGCCGCAGGATCATGCGCTCCGCCACCACCGCTCTCCGCGTGTCCGCATCGTCAAGCACAGCACAGATCTCCTCCGCCGGATCACCCCGCCGCGTTTGCACCGCCAGCGCGCCCTGTGCCGGGGCCGGCACAAATCGTTCCACTGGCAACTCAATCCAATGCGGATAGCTGATGTTCAGCCGCTTCAATCCCGCCGCCGCCAGCACGACACCATCCAGCCCCTCGCGCTCAATCTTCGCCACGCGCGTCGGTACGTTCCCCCGAATCGGCACGATCTCAAACCCGCCCATCTCCAGCAGTTGCGCCGCCCGCCGGGGACTGTTGGTGCCGAACCGCGCTCCGCCGGGCAAACCCCGCAAATCCCATGCCTCACGCGTCAGCAGTACATCGTGCACAATCTCCCGCGGCGGCGTCGCCGCAATCGTCAGCCCCTCCGTCTCAGCCGTCTGTAGATCCTTGAAGCTGTGCACGGCGAAATCGACGCGCCGCTCCAGCAGCGCATGCTCGAGCGCTGATACGAACGCCCCCACGGGCCAGTCCCGACCGAAGTTCTGCTCGGTCACCACATCGCCGTGTGTCTTGATGATGACCTGCTCAATCTCCAGCTCTGCATGCGCCGCCCGCAGCCGCTCACAGACCCAGTTCGTTTGATACAGCGCCAGATCACTACCACGAGTGCCGACACGCAGCTTCATCACGACCTCGCCACCCCCAGCGACTCCCGCGCCGCCGCCACAATCGCATCAATATCATCTTCCGTGTGCGCAGCCGAAACAAACATCGCCTCATACCCCGACGGCGGCAGCCACACGCCGCGGTCGAGCATCGCTCGGAAGAACCGTGCGTACAAGTCGTGGTCCGCCGCCTGTGCCGATGCAAAGTCACGCACCGGCTCCGGCGAAAACGCAAACCCCAACATGCCACCCAGCGCACCACCCGACAGCGGCAACTGCACATCCCGCGCCGCCTGCGTCAGCCCCTCGATCAGCCGCCGCCCCAAGCCCTCCAGTCGCTCATAAAATCCCTTCTCGCTGCAAAGCTGAAGCGTCGCTAGACCCGCCGCCATCCCCAGTGGGTTGCCGCTTAACGTTCCTGCCTGATACGCCGGCCCCAGCGGGCTGACCTGCGACATGAACTCCTCTTTGCCACCATACGCCGCCACGGGCATGCCACCACCAATCACTTTCCCCAGGCAGGTTACGTCCGGCGTCACGCCGCAGAGGTTCTGGTACCCGCCCCATCCAACCCTGAACCCGGTCATGACCTCATCAAAAACCAGTAGACTCCCGTTGCGATCGCACAACTCTCGCAGCCCCGGCAGAAAGTCCTCGTCCGGCTGCAGAAAACCCATGTTCCCCGCCACCGGCTCCACCATGATCGCCGCCACTTGCGGCCCCTGGCCATTCAAAATCTCCACCACCGCGTCCAGGTCGTTGTACGGCGCCAACAACGTCAATCCCGCAAACGCCTGCGGCACACCCGCCGAATCCGGCACGCCAAATGTTGCCGCCCCGGACCCAGCCGCCACCAGCAGTGGGTCGACATGACCGTGGTAACACCCGAGAAATTTGATGATCTTGTCACGCTCGGTCACCGCCCGCGCCACACGCATGGCACTCATGCAGGCTTCCGTACCGCTGTTCACAAACCGCAACAACTCGACACTCGGCAGCGCGTCGACAATCACTTCCGCCAGTTCTGCCTCCGCCGCGCAACAAGCCCCAAAGCTGAGCCCGCGTTCCGCCGCCGCCTGCACCGCTTCAACCACCCGCGGATGCGCGTGCCCCACAATCGCCGGCCCCCACGTCCCAACCAGATCGACATACCGATTACCATCCACGTCATATACGTGCGCACCCGACACCCGGTCCACAAAAACCGGATCGCCGCCCACCGCGCGGAACGCCCGCACCGGACTGTTCACCCCACCTACCAACGTACGGTTCGCCCGCTCGAACAGGTCCGCCGACCGCGCCCGCAAGTGATCACCTGTCACGCTGCCACTCCTAGCCCGCCGCTCGACCCGGCGGATCCGTGTCGCATGTCCGTTTCAAAAGCATACTCGTGAGATGTTACCCGCCCCCATCGGTAAAGCGAGCCCATACCGGTCGCCTTCCCGATCGCCTCCCTCCCCGTTTAGCACCCCGAAAAGAGGGCGGGTGGATGCCCGAGAAGCATCCACCCGCCTCGCTACCATGCTACCTGCAGTTGATGCAGGCCAATCCCGTTTAGCGGCGACGCAGCAGCGCGCCCAGACCGAGCAACAGCAGACTCGCCGGCTCCGGAATGTTGAACGTGCCGCCGGGCGTCATGATGAAGCCCTCGGTCGTGTCCGTTTCGACGCTGATGTCCATGGCGTCGACCCAGATCGTGTCGCCCAGACTGCTGTACGTGCGCGCCTCGAGCACGAAACCAGTGCGGTCCGTACCCGAGTCATACGTCCAGGTGTGCTCCAGGTAGCTCCACGGCTCGGCACCGCTGTAGGTGTCATTCCCGCCAGCGCTGCCGGCATACGCGTTGATGTCATTCTCCGAGTTGTAGTGACCCCAGATGCGACCCGACGGGCTGCCACCCGGCGTCGTGTCGTAGACCCAGAAACCGGCGGTGATCGTGTCGCCATCATTCAGGCCTTCAATCCAAGCCACGTACGCCTGCGGGGTGCCCTCGCCACCATCCACAAGCTGAAGGCTCAGATCACCTTCGTAGACCGGGTCATTGACGACCGTCGCAGTGATCGGCTGGTAGTTCCCCAGGATCGCCGGATCCGGATTGTCTTCCCACCCGTAGCTGACACTGTAAACTTCGGCGGTCGCGGGCAGCGCAATCGCCACAATAGCAAGCAAGCAAGCGAAGTACTTCATGGATTCTCCTCCTCAACGAGAAACGGTCCAAACAAACAAGGGTCAGAATCGATGTGCAAATCCTCAACACGTCACGCCGCGTGACGCGAGGAACAGCACACAACAAGATGTCGGTAACTGAAAAACTGCTTCCAACTCCTGCAACAAGTCTGGCAATATACTCGAATCCACCTTCCGGATGCTTTTGGGAATTGCGAATAGTATGTTAAGATTGTGTTCAGCTCAAGATCTGCCGGCCTGAGTTGCCTCGACCGGCGATGCACTCGTCGCCGCCAGCCGCCGAAACAAAAGATGCGCCGTGAGCGCCAATAGCACTGGAATCACCATCGCCGAGTAGCCCAGCCAGTGATAGGCCGCAAAACCCACCAGCGGCATCACAAGGGCTCGTAGCCCCGTCAGCCCCACGTGAATCCCCATATAGACCTCCGTCTGGTGCGGCCGCGCAAAGCTCAAATGTCCGATAAACCACGCAATCACACCGCCCCCGTGCCCCACACCCTTCGTCATTCGCCCTAAGGCGAGCACGAGAAGTGCCGGCGTCACCCACGCCGGGCCCCCACGCTCGATCATTAGCATCGCTACCGCGACGCATACATACGCCGCCACCCAGAACGCGCTGTTCGTCACCCGAAACCGCAGTACGCCCACCTTGTCGAAATACCGCCCCCACCAGCGCACTGCCACCAGCAGCATGATCGTCGGAATCAGGTACAACATCCCCTGCGCGCTCGAATACCGCAGCTCCAGTTCCTTCGTCAGGGCATTGACCAGTATCGGATCCGTGAAGAAGTTCGACGCCCCCAGCAGAAACTGGGCCAGCATATACCGCGCAAAGACCGTGTCCTCCCGCAGTATCCCCAATGCTTCACCCGCCGTATGTACGATGCGCCGCGCCAAACTCCTCCCCCCCACGGCCTGGCCCGCCGAATGCGCACTGAACTCCCGAAACTCCAGCCGCTCACCGCGTATCCGCAGCCGCCGCATTGGTACCAGCGAAATCACCCCGATCACCGCCACGGCCGGATACACAAACCGATACGCCTCCGGCACGTCGTCATACAACAGGGCCAGCAGCCCGCTCGTCGCCGCTGAAAGCATGATCCGCAATGTCTGCAAACGTCCGGTAATCCGTGCCCGCACCGCCGCGGGATAGTTCACCTTCCAGATCGTCGTCCGCAGCGTAATCAGCCCCGACATGAACAGGTGCGTCAGCCCGATCTGGGCCGCGAACATCCACCCGCCCCATGGCTGCCACGCATCCGACGTCAGGCTCACCGACGCAACGAACGCCAACGCACATCCCGACATCAGGAAAAACGCCTGCTTCCGCGGCCGCCCTCGCAAAATCGCCCCCCAGCCCACATTCAACACGTTCATCAGGATCGGCAGCGCCCACACCACCGTCGTGAGCAGCCGCGACGCCTCAAACGTCTTCGACGCCACAATCCCCACCATATTCCCCTCGACACTGCCCGCCACGATCCCCCAAAACAGCATCTGCCGACACTCAGCCACGTAGTTCGGCCGGGTCATCAACGGCAGGTCGTCAATTCGCAGGAATTCGAAAACACGCTTCATGGTCGGACTCTCACGAATCCCGGATCATAGCACGTTCCGACCTCACCAGGGCCCAACCACGCAAGTCCTTTCCACGACTTCGTTTTTGACACGACAGGCCATTTAAACCATAATGCGCAGAGCACTTGCCGCTCGATGGCTCCGCCGCAGCGTGCGGCGATCCGAGCGACAGGGGCGGGTCGAATCGTACGTACACAGCCGACCTGCGCTACGTTCGCGGTGGCTGAAAAGGATGAGGCCCCATGGGCGGATTCGGTAGTCCCATTCACTGGCTGGTCATCGGCGTCGTCGCACTGCTGCTCTTCGGCAAACGCCTGCCCGAGGTTGCCCGCTCCATGGGCAAGGCCATCAAGGAGTTCAAAAAGGGCCTCAGCGACGTGACCGACGAGTTCAATCGCGCCGGCACCGAGGATGAAGAGCCCAAGAAGAAGCTCGACGCCCCCGAAGGACAACGCGCCGAGCGTCGCCTCGATGACCAGTCCGGACAGACCGCCAAAGACTTCGCCGCCGGCGACGACTCCGCCGGCGAACCGGTGGAACAACGTAACGCACGCACGCAGGAGTAAATGGCTGCCCGGTAGGGGGGGGGCAGTAGCGTGACTTGCACGCGATAGCACTGTAGTGTAGTACCCAGTCAGAACGACCGGCCCCAGTGGGCACCCGCGGTCGCGGGCCGGACAAAGGTATCCTGAGCGGACCCGTTGCGAATGAGTCTTGGCAGATTGGTTGGCAGGCTCCGAAACGTTTCATCCCGCCGCACGGCCTGCGCAGCCACGGTCACCCTCGTCTTCGCCGTCACCATTCCACTCGCCGCCGACCCCGCTCCAACACCACCAACACCAACCACCCGGCCGATCGCCAGCCCAGCCGAAGCCGCCCCCGAAGTCGACGTCATCACCCCCGACACCCCTTCCGCTGAAAGTCAAACGGACTATTGGATCGAATACACCGTTCGTCGCGGCCTCCTGCTCTTTATCGTCGCCAGCGTCCTCACCGGCATCTACCTCGCCCGCCGCGGCAAGGTCCTGCCCAGCCGTGACATCCCCGGCCTCCTCGCCTTCGACGAGGCCGTCTCCCGCGCTACTGAAATGGGACGGCCGTCCCTCTTCACCTCAGGCGGCGCAGCCGAGCTGAAGTGGATCCAGACCTACGCCTCCATGCCCATGCTCCGCCGCGTCGCCGAACTCAGCGGCGAACTCGGCAATCGCCTGATTGTCCCCGTCTGTTATCCGGACGCGCTGCCGTTGCACAGCAACGCCATGCGCGACGGCTACGCCTACGTCGGCGCCGTCGACCAGTTCCATCACGACGACGTCCGCTTCTTCCCCGGCGGCCAGTTCTTCTTCGCCATCGCCTCCATGGGCTGGATGCTCGAAGAACTACCCGCCGCCTGCTTCTACTTCGGCCGCTGGGAGGCCGACTCGCTCCTGTTCGCCGAAACGGGCCAGGTCGTAAACGCCATGCAGATCGCCGGCACCGACCAACTCTATCAAATCCCGTTCTTCATCGCTTCGTGCGATTACACGCTGATCGGCGAGGAGTTCTGGGCCGCCTCCGGAAAGCTCAGCGGCGACCCCAAGCTCCTCGGCAGCCTCGGCGCCCAGGACCTGTTCAAAATCGGTGTGCTCGTCGTCATCGTCGGCGGCACACTGTTGTGTTTCTCGCCCGCCTTCGCGGGGTGGATCGATCGGGTGCGCAGCACCCTGGAGTAGCTCGAAAGCACCATGCGGCAGAAGCTCATCTGGTTTGCGGTCGTCCTCGGCGCGATGTACTTCATCGTCGAATTCTTCGTGGGCGAGAAGACCGCCGCCGGTGAGGCCCTCAAGCTCACCGAGGTCTACGCAACCGCCAGCCATGCCATGGCCATCCTCCTGACCATGGCCCTCGGCCTCGGTGTAATCAACCTCTTCCACGCCCACGGCGCCAACATCATCAAACGCCGCAAAGACTGGATCTTCTCCGTCGTGGTCTTCGTGACCTTCTTCACCGTCATCGGCTTCATGGTCTGGGAATACCGCCTCGAGCAACAGGAAATTACCCTCCGCGAACGCAGTGTGCTCGCCGTCGACAAGTACACCACCGCCGCCGCCATCGACGACCCGGTCGAACGCGACGAGGCCTTTCGCCAACTCACCGACGAGGAACTCGCCCTCGCCACCGACTACTACGCGAGCCAGCAGGCATACCAGTTCCGCCCGCGCACCTTCTACCTCGAAGCGTTCATCAACCCCCTCGCCCAGACCGTCATGGCCCTGCTCGGCTTCTATATCACCTACGCCGCCTACCGCGCCTTCCGCGTGCGCTCCCTCGAAGCCACCGTCATGATGCTCTCGGCCACCATCATGATCCTCGGCAGCGACCCCATCGGCGGCTGGATCAGCGTCGAGCTCAACTGGCTGCTCGGCCTTGAAGATGCCCCCGTCTGGATGCCCATCTGGGCCGACTTCGACAACCGCGTAATGATGTCCGGCATGCAGCGCGGCCTCCTCATCGGCATCTCCGTGGCCATGATCGCCGCCAGCCTGCGCATGCTCCTCGGCCTCGAAAAAGGCATTATCGAAGTATCCTCTGGCGGAGACTGACCCGTTGTACGAGTTCATCCGCACACTCGCGAACCTCGACCGGCGCATCATCTACCTGGTGATGGTCACCGTGCTCAGCCTGCCATTCTTCTTCGCCTACAGCCTCCCCATCTACCCCGAAACCTACACCCAGCAGTTCTACAAGACCATCGAGCAGATCGCCGCCGGTCCCGATCAGAAAAACAAAGTCGTCCTCGTGCTCCACAACTGGGGCCCCGGCACCTCCGGCGAGAACGAACCCCAGTTCAAGGTCGTCACACGCCATCTGCTCCGCAAGAACCTCAAGATCGTCCTCCTCTGCTCCATCGTCGACCCCGTCTTCCACGACACCGCCTTGGTCGCCTTCGAAGAGGCCATGGCCGAAGAGCAGGCCCTCGCCCGCACCCGCGGCGAGCCCGTGCCACAATGGGAATACGGCGTCGACTGGCTCGACTTCGGCTTCCAGAATGCCCAGGTCTTCGCCCCCTTCGCCCGCAAAATCATCATGACACCGCGCGATTTCTATCAGCGCGACTACCGCTTCAACCGCGATCTCACGGTCGATGACAGCTTCCCCCTCCTGCAACACTTCCAGTCCATCGAAGACGTCTCCGCTGTCGTCGTCATCTCCGCCGGCGACGAGGCCCGCGATATCGCCGGCCTCGTCAAGAGCGAACGTCCCGAACTGCTCGTTGCACCCGCCACCACCGGCATCGTCGCGACCGATCTCTACCCCTACGTGAAGTCACGCCAACTCTTCGGCATGCTCAACTCCGCCCGCGGCGCCACGGAGTACCGCGCACTGCTCGACCCCGACCTCGCCACCACCGAACCACTCGAAAACGCCCTCAGCGGCGGCAAGACCCTGCTGCTCGCGTTCGTACTACTCGGCAATGTCGCCTTCCTGATCACCCGCCACGCCCAGCGCACCCGCAAGCTCCCCCCCAGACCACCCGGCACTCGCGACCCGCTTCCGCCACTGCCCAAACACTTCATGTGGGGCCTCTTCCTCGCCTTCGTAGCCGTATTCTTCGGCACCGCCGCCTACGAATTCTACCGCTTCCAGCACGATCAGAGTCTCCCCCGCGCCCGCATCGCGCGCCCCACCGACGACCCCACCAAGGAGTACGCTTCCTACGAACGCGTCGATCGCACCGAAGTCGGCGACGAAGCCCTCACCCGTCTCGACGAGCAGGGCATTCCCCCCAACATGCGCCGCCCCGACCTCGCTGCCGACCGCGCCTTCAAAAACATGATCGAAAACCGCGTCGCCGAGTTCTTCATGGCCTTCTGCACCCTCGGCGTCTTCGCCTTCCTGCTCGGCGATAACAAATTCTACCGCCTCACCGAGGCCATTATCGTTGGCGGCGCCCTCGCCTACTCTCTCATCGCCGTCCAGCGCATCGTCTTCGAGCAGTGGGGCGGCTGGATCATCGAAGGCTTCACCGAACCCGGCGACCGCGTCAAGCTGCTCTGGATCCTCCTCGTCATCCCTGGCACCCTGTGGTACTTCACCTACTCCAGGAAATACCGCTGGCTCAATCAATGGGTCGTCGCCCTCTTCCTCGGCTGGGCACTCGGCCCCGAGTTCAGCAAACAGATCAACCTCATCATCCCCCAGGTCCTCGACTCCATCCAGCCCATCTGGCCCTGGACGCCCTACACCGTCGAGGCCGGCGGCGAAACCCTCACCTTCGTCGATCCCTGGGCCCGCATCGAGCACCTCATCTTCCTCATCGTGCTCGTCCTGTCGCTGATCTACTTCATCTTCGTCTTCCGCCCGAAATCCTCCGTCGGTAACGGCGTACTCACCGCTGGCCGACTCGTCATGATGGTCGGCTTCGGCGCCAGCTTCGGCAACACGGTCAACACCCGCCTCTCCTGGCTCGCCCCCCGCATCGGCTTCCTCATCGAAGACTGGCTCGGCAAAACCTTCGGCGTGTGACCACCATATCGGATCTGCATCCCCCTTTGCTGCGTTGTTACCTTCCTGACTCGTTACTCTTCTTCCGCCGAAGCCGGGCAATCCGCCGCGCCCGCCGCCGCACTTCTGCCCGTCGCCGCCGCTCCGCCTCCAGCCGATCATGCCGCTCGCTCTCGAGTTGCTCGATCCGCCGCTCCAGCAGCTCGATGTTGTTGATGCTGTGCATGAACGCTGCCAATTCGCCCATATTGAACGGCACGAGCGGATTCAGCAGCGGCTTGAACGCCAGCGCAGCCTGCGCTCCCACCCCCGAAATCGGCTTATGCGCCTCCAACAAAAAGACCGCCGCCGTCCCCAGCCCCCGGTCCACGAGCTTGTGCGCCCACGTTTCAATCAACTCGTCGCGACGCTTGTCGTCCAGCTCAAACACAGTCGCTTCAGCTAAGTGCCCAATCCCCGCTGCCGCATCACCGCCAGTATCAACTCCACACCCTGCGCCGGCGTAAAGCGATCCAGGTTCAGGCAGATGTCATAACGCGTCGGATCGTTAGTGTTCTTGTTGAAGTGATTTCGGATGAACTCGCCCCGCTCCCGATCAATACGCTCCACCTCCGCCCGGGCCAAGGCCTCCGACATGTCATGCCGCTTTGCATATTCCGCCGCCCGCCGCTCAACGGTGCCGCTGATCCGCACCCGCAGCCCGTTGTCATGCGTCAAAATCAAATCCGCCCCCCGCCCGAGAAACACCGCCGGACCCTGCCGATTCAACGCCAGAATCGCTTCATTCAGCCGGTAGAAATAGTCATCCTTCCGCAGTTCCCCGCGCAGCAGCCACCGCAACGCATTGTCCAGCCAGGTCTCATCACGCTCATCCATCGACTCATACAATCGCTGCCGCAACGCATCATCCCCGGCCATCGCCTGCAAAATCTCCTTGTCAAACACCGGCCAGTTCAGCTTCTCGCCCAGCAGCTTCGCCACTTGTGACCCGCCCGAGCCAACCATCCGCGAAATCGCCACAAACTGCTCGCCCGCGGGCCGCTCTTCGTCCGGCAGCTCCGCTACCCGCTGCGCCCGGGCCAACTCCCAGTTGCGCATCTGCTTTTCAACAATCTTCGCGATGTCCGACTTGTTCCCTGGCGTCCTGGCCGGCATAGTGCACCTCCCACCCCATTATACGGCCCCAACCCCGCCCCCAGCCAGCGCATCAACCCGGTTTCCCCACGCCTATCCATACCGACACGCCCGCGCCGCCTCCGCATAATGCCGGAGATGCTCCTCCGACGTCTCAAAGAAATGGTCGGATGGCGACATGATGTACCCTCCGCCACGCCCCAGAACTGCAAACAGCCGCTCGACCTCGGCGAAGATCTCCTCACGCGACCCCACGTCCAACACGCCATGCTGATTCACGCCCCCAATCAGGCACACTCGCTCGCCAATCCGCGCCTTGATCTCCGCCGGCCGGGCATCGCCACCCATCCCCGCCGGCGTCAACGTCTCACTCGCATCGCACCCGTTCTCGACGATCATCTCCAGCAGCGGCATCATCCCCCCACACGTGTGATAAACCACCCGATGCCCCAACGCGTGCAGCGCATCATGTTGCTCCCGATCATAGGGTAAGCAAAACTCCCGGTGCAGCTTCGGCGATATACACGTACTCGACCCCGCCCCGCCACCCGTCTCGATCAGGTCGTAGGCCGCCCCAGCCAGCGACTCCTCGATAAACCGCAGCTTCTTCTTCTGTAACACGCCCAGAAAGTGATGCACCCAGCCCGGATCACGCCGCGTCGCCAGAATCAACGGCTGCAACCCGTACAGCTCGCACGCATCCTGCCAGCACCCACCCTGAATCCCCCACACAAACCCCCGCACAATCCCCGCATCACCGACCCGCTCTCGCTCACGCGCGACCGCCGCCCCGTCCAGCCGCGGTACCGGCATGTACCTGTCAATCAGCTCGACGTCTTCCGCACGTTTCACCAACTGCTCAACAAGCCAGGCCGTCTGCGCCCGAAACTCCCACACATCACCAAGTGTCCCGCCCGGCGTGTGATACACCCGTCGGCGCACGCCGTACCCCGCTTCACTTGTCCCCTCCTCCACCTCAACGCGCCATTCCGCCGTTTCCGCCTCGACCAGCGGACAGTAGGCAATCGCGGCATCCAATCCGAAATGCTGAAACGCCGCCAACGCATCCATACCCCCCAGGTACTTCTCCAGATGATACGGCTGCCATTGATGCACACTCGCCGGCAACCGGTCCGGCTCCTCCCGGTTCAGCGCCAACAACAGCCGTTCCCGCGATGTCATGGCTGCCACCGATCAGCAGATCCCGCCCCCGTGCGACACACAGTAGCAATCAACCTGCAGAAGGGGCGAACGCCGAGAAGCCCGACATCCGCCCATCAGAGTCTCGCACATCTCGCAACAACCAAAGGCACGTCCCAGACCACCGCGGGGCAGCGATCACACCCTTGATACGTTGTTACTTGGTTATCTTGTCACTCCGCTACACGTAACTATTCAGCGTCTTCATATAGTTCGCCCGCTCGAACGCCGCAGGGTCGGCCACCGACTTCTGACTCATGCTGCCCTTCATCTGCTCGATCGACTCATACTCATGCTCATGCATCCACGCCTTCACACCACTCAGCAGCACGAACACCTCGTTCGGCCCCTTCCGTAGCAGCACAGAGCAGACTTGTGCCACGTCCGCACCCGCCATCATCATTTTCAGAACATCCTCGGGCGTCGAAATACCCGAGTTACCCGCCAGGCTCGCCCCAATCCGGCCATGCAGGATCGCAATCCACCGCAAAGGCAAACGAATCTCGTACGACGTGCTCAGCTCCAGGTCCGGCACAACCTCCAACTCGTTCAGATCGAGGTTGGGCTGATAGAAGCGGTTGAACAGCACGAGCGCGTCGGCGCCCGCCTCATCCAGCCGCTTCGCCGTCCCGCCCATCGCACTGAAATACGGACTCAGCTTCATCGCCACCGGAATCTTGACCTTGCGCTTGACCGCTTTCAGCAGGTCGATGTAACGCTGCTCCACCTCGTCACCGGTCAGACCCAACTCCGTTGCGACGTAATAGACGTTGAGTTCGAGCCCGTCGGCCCCAGCCTGCTCCATCTGCTGCGCCATGTCCGTCCAGCCGCCGGTTGTTGTGCCGTTGAGGCTGGCGAGCACCGGGATCCCCAGCGACGCCTTCGCCTTGCGCAGGTGATTGAGATACTCCTCCGGACCCAGGCGATACTCCGTCGCCTCCGGGAAGTAACTCAAAGATTCGGCAAAGCTCTCCGTGCCCTGCTCCGTAAGGTGATGCAACTCCTGCTGCTCGTGCGCAATCTGCTCCTCGAACAGCGAGTGCAGCACCGCCGCCGCCGCCCCGGCATCCTCGAGCTGCTTCAATGTGTCCAGCTTGGCCGTCAGCGGGCTGGCGGCTGGCACCAGCGGGTTGGCAAGCTTCAGTCCCATGTATGTGGTCGAAAGGTCCATCGTGCGTTCCCTTCTGCTTTCTGATGACCGGCCAAAGACGCTGGGCCGGCTGAGCCGACGAACGAATCAGGTCACGGTGCGGCGAGCGCTCCGCCGCCGCACCGGTTACCGCATTTCCTACTCTCCGTTGCCGTTGCCGCCCGCGCCGATAACCTGCATCGCCGCAAGCTGTTCATACAGGTTCCAGCGCCGCGCCACATCAAGTTTGCCCAGCTCCAGCAGGTGCTTGGCCTGCTCCGGCTTGCTCTTGGTCAACATCTTGAAACGCGTCTGCTGGTACGCATAGTCCTCATACGGAATGCTCGGCTTCTTCGAGTCGAGCTGCAACGGATTCTTGCCCTGCTGCGCCAGATCCGGGTTGTAGCGGAACAGCGGGAAATGCCCGCTCGCCACAGCCCGCTTCTGCGTGTCCAGACCGAGCCGCATGTTGATGCCGTGGGCGATGCAGTGGCTGTAGGCGAGGATCAGCGACGGTCCATCATACGCCTCGGCCTCCATGAACGCCTTGACCGTCTGCGTATCGTTGGCACCCATCGCACACGTCGCGACGTAAATGTGCCCATACGTCATCGCCATCAACGCCATGTCCTTCTTGCCCAGCGGCTTGCCCGCGGCGGCAAACTTGGCGACCGCCCCGCGCGGCGTCGACTTCGAGCACTGCCCGCCCGTGTTCGAGTACACCTCGGTGTCCAGCACCAACACGTTGACATTCCGGCCACTGGCCAGCACGTGATCGAGCCCGCCATAACCGATGTCATACGCCCAGCCGTCACCACCGAGAATCCACACACTCTTCTTCACCAGCATGTCGGCGATCTCACGCAGCGTCCGGCCTTCCGCCGTGTCATCCTTGGCCAGCTTCTGCTTCAACGCCGCAACCCGCTGCCGTTGCGCACTGATCTCCTCTTCGGTGTGCTGGGCATGCAGGTTGTTGAGAATGCCGTCAGCCAGATCGGCTCCGACCTTCTCCCGCTGTGCCTCCAGCAGTTCCGCCGCATACTCCTGATGCTTGTCAATCGTCAGCCGATACCCGAAGCCGAACTCGGCATTGTCCTCGAACAGCGAGTTACACCACGCCGGCCCACGGCCATCACGATTCACAACCCACGGTGCCGTCGGCAGATTGCCACCATAAATCGACGAGCAACCCGTCGCGTTCGAAATCACCGCCCGATCACCGAAGAGCTGGGATAGCAGCTTCACGTAAGGCGTCTCGCCACAGCCGGCACACGCACCCGAATACTCGAACAGCGGCTGGAGAAACTGCGAGCCCTTCACCGTGTTGATCCGCACCTTGCTGCGATCCGCCTCCGGCAGATCCAAAAAGAACTTGTAGTTCGCACGCTCCGTGTCACGCAGTGGCGGCTGGAACTCCATGTTGATCGCCTTCAGCCGCGTCTCGCTCTTGTTCTTTGCCGGACAGACTTCCACGCACACACCACAGCCCGTGCAGTCTTCCGGCGCCACCTGCACCGTCACTGCTGCCTCCGGGAACTCCTTCCCGATGTACTTCTTGTGCTTGAACGTCTCGGGCGCGTTCTTCAGCAGCGCCGGGTCATAGACCTTCATGCGAATCGACGCGTGCGGACAGACCAGGGCACACTTGCCGCACTGAATGCACGTGTCCGGATCCCACACGGGAATCTCCAACGCAATATTGCGCTTCTCCCACTGCGTCGTGTCCGTCGGGAACGTGCCGTCGTCCGGCAACTTGCTCGTGGGCAAATCATCACCCTTGAAGACGATCATCGGCCCCAGTACCTCGCGGACAAACTCCGGCGCCTCTTCCGGCACCGCCGGCCGCATGTGCAGCTCGCTGGTCGCCTGACTCGGCACAGGGATTTCATACATGTTGTCAAGCGCCCGATCGACCGCCGCCCAGTTCTTCTTGACGATTTCCTCCCCCTTGCGGCCATACTCCTTCTTGATCGAACCCTTGATCTTCTCGATCGCCTCGTCCTTCGGCAACACGCCCGAGATCGCAAAGAAACACGTCTGCATGATCGTGTTCACACGCTGACCCATGCCGGCTTCCTTGGCCACGCGATACGCGTCAATCGCATAGACCTTCAGCTTCTTCTCGATGATCTGCTGCTGTACCTCCCGCGGCATCCGATCCCACGTCTCATCCTGCGGGAACGGGCTGTTGACCAGAAACGTCGCCCCCTCGATGGCTGTGCTGAACAGATCATACTTCTCGAGAAACGCCCAGTTGTGGCACGCGACGAAGTTCGCCTTGTTGATCAGGTAGGTCGAGCGAATCGGCTTCGGACCAAACCGCAGATGCGAGACGGTCATCGAGCCGGCCTTCTTCGAGTCATACACAAAGTAACCCTGGGCCCAGTTCTCCGTTTCCTCGCCGATGATCTTGATCGAGTTCTTGTTGGCTCCAACCGTGCCGTCTGCACCCAGCCCATAGAACATCGCCCGCACAACCTTCGCATCTTCCGTGCTGAAGCTCGGGTCGTAGTCCAGGCTCGTGCCCGTCACATCCTCCTTGATGCCCACCGTGAAGTGGTTCTTCGGCTGCTCGCTGAGCAGGTTGTCGAACACCGCCTTCACCATCGCCGGCGAAAACTCCTTGCTCGACAGGCCATACCGCCCCCCCAGAATCCGTTTGATCGTCGGGGGCCGGACACCCGCCGCACAAGCCTCACCCACTGCCGTGACGACGTCCTTGTACATCGGCTCACCTTCGGCACCCGGCTCCTTCGTCCGGTCCAGCACGGCGATCGACTGCACACTGTCGGGGAGCGCCTGGAACAGCGCCGCCGCGTCAAACGGGCGATACAGCCGCACCTTGATCATGCCGACCTTCTCGCCCTGACCGTTGAGATACTCAACCGTTTCATGCACGGCTTCCGCACCCGAACCCATCACGATGATGACCCGCTCCGCATCCGGCGCCCCCACGTAGTCGAACAGGTTGTAGCGCCGCCCAACGACCTGCGCGAACCGATCCATCACGCTCTGCACAATCTGTGGACACTTCGCATAGTACGGATTGACCGTCTCACGCGCCTGGAAGAACACGTCCGGATTCTGCGCCGTCCCACGCAGCCGCGGACGATCCGGCGTCAGACCACGCTCGCGCAGTTCCTCAACGTACTTGTCATCAATCAGCTTCCGCATGTCCTCCAGCGTCAACTCTTCAATCTTGCTGACTTCGTGCGAGCTGCGGAACCCATCGAAGAAGTGAATGAACGGCACGCGACTCTCCAGCGACGCCGCATGCGCAATCAGCGCCATGTCCATGATTTCCTGCACCGAGCCCGCCGCCAGCATGCCGAAGCCCGTCGAGCGGCAGGCCATCACGTCACTATGATCACCAAAAATGCTCAAGGCATGCGTCGCAACCGTGCGAGCCGACACGTGATACACCGTCGGCAGCAACTCGCCCGCCATCTTGAACATCGTCGGAATCATCAAAAGCAGCCCCTGCGACGCCGTGAACGTGCAGGTCAGCGCACCCGTCGACGCCGCCCCGTGCGCCGCCGCACACGCCCCACCTTCACTCTGCATCTCCATCACGTGCGGCACCGTGCCCCAGATGTTCTTTTGGCCCAGTGCCGACCATTCATCCGCCCACTCGCCCATGGGCGAGGACGGCGTGATCGGATAAATGGCAATCACTTCGCTCACCTTGTGGGCCACGTGCGCCGCGGCCTGATTGCCGTCGATCGTTACCATGCGCCGATTACTCATGAGGCTGTTTCTCCCAATTACTGGTTCGCCCGATCCTGCACGAACCGGCGAATCTTCTGCAAACGTCAGCCGGTCGGCATCAGGAGCCGCGCCCGACACAACGTCTTGTCCGTTTCAGTCCCAACGGGGTTGCCGCTGCCAGTACCGTCGCCGTCGGCTGCCCGCCACGCTGCCGATGGGCGACCCGCAGTGCCGGATAGGGTGCTCCGGCGCGGGCAAATCATCTTCCTACCAACATATCTACAGAGCTGCAAGCCACATGCCACTCCCAGCCCCCAGAAATGTCCCCCCGCCGCCGTCCCAGTGTGCCTCCGCAATGACAGGTGCGGAAATCCACACAGCACCAGCGCCCCCTGCACCGGCCGGTACCATTAAATCGACGCCCGATAACCTCCCCCAACTGCTCTCCTCGATACCGCGCCCGAGACCGCCCTAAGGCACCAACTCGAGCTCGGGCTCCTCCAGGCTGGTCCGGGCCTGCATCCGCTGCGCCCGGGCATACCCCGCCAACCAACCAGCCGCCCGGTCAATGCCGATCCGCTTTCGCGCATCCGTACAGATGATCTCCGCCCGACCATTGACACGCCCAATGGTGCGCACCGTCTCATCCAACGCAAAGTCGACCTGCGGCATCAGGTCAAACTTCGTCAGCAGCACCAGGCTCGCCTCGCGATACAACAGCGGGTACTTCCTGGCCACGTTGTCGCCCGCAGTCACACTCATGACCGCTACCCGCAAATGCTCACCAAGGTCCGTCGCCGCCTGACAAACCACACTCCCCGTATTCTCGACAATCACCAGATCCAACGCACCCAGTGGCAAATGCCCCATGGCCGCCTGCACCTGCTCCGCCGTCAGACGACAGTCCCCATCCGTCAGCACCTTGACCACGGGCGTTTCAAGCGCCGCCACGCGCTCCGCGTCACACGTCGTCGTCAAGTCACCCTCGATCACGCCCACCCGCAACGACGCTTGCAGCCGCGGAATGATCGTCTCCAACAGCGCGGTCTTCCCACACCCCGTCGATCCAATCAGGTTCACGCACAGACAGCCGGCCTGGTCCAACGCCTCGCGATTCTCGCGGGCGGCGCGCGGGTCGCGCCGCGCTTCATGTACCACTGGAACTTTCATTTGCGTGCTCCGCTCGAGTAGAGATGCTTGCGAACGCCTCGAGTCTTGCTGTGACGCGGTAGTGTTGTTCGAGTCCGGACTTCCCTGTCCTCGTGCAGCCCCAAACGCACCGCACGCTCCTAAGCCCCCTGACATCCCATACCTTACGGCGTCCTCTCCCACTCGTCCAGCAAAATCATGAACATCTCGCCTTCAGCCGGCCCTGGGTCCCTCTCATCCCATCATCAGTCGCTCGGCCCCGGTCGCGCCTCCGCCTGCCACTCGCTCGCTTCCGCCGCCGCCCCCTCACGTGCGTCCGCCAGACCCCGCTCCACCACAATCTGGCTCGACCGCGTATCCCGCACCTCCACCGTTGGTTCCCGACAACAACGTGCCGGAAACGCAACCGTGAACGTCGAGCCCGCCCCCGGCTTCGACAGCACATGCAAATATCCATGCGCCTGCTCAACCACCTCCCGCACAATCGACAGCCCCAGACCCGTCCCCGGTATCCCCGCCGTCAACGCCGCATTCCCCCGCCGAAATGCATCAAAAATCGACCCCGCCGTCGGTACGCCGTCCTTCACCAGCGACGACGCATCCCCCAACCCAATCCCCGTATCCCGTACGATCACGTACACATAGTCACTCACCGTATGCTCCGTACCCAGCCGCGCCGGCGGCGGCGGCAACGCAGCGCGCTCCTCTGCCGATACCCGCGATCCGCACAACACACGCACCCGGACCTGTCCGTCCTCCGGCGTATACTTGATCGCATTCTCAATCAGATTCCCCGCGCAGTCCGCCAGATCCGTTTGCTCCACAAAAGCCACCAACTCCGGACAATCCGGAATATCCCACGTCAACTCAATCCGTTTATCCCGCGCCACCGACAAGTGTTTGCGACAGAGATCGTCAACAAGGTTGCCCACGTCACAGCGCGATTCCTGATGCCGCCGCGGGTCCGCCTCCTGTACCCGTGCCAGCGCCAACAACTCGCCAACCTGCCCAATGCCCTCACGCGCCCGCCGCACAATCTTCTCACACGTCGCCTTGATCCCCTCCTTATCTGTAACGATGTCGTCGAGGATCAGATTCGCCAACGTCTGCACCATCGCCAGGGGACTCTTGAGTTGATGTGCCGCCACCTGCATGAAACGCGATCGCCGCTGCTGCAGATCCTCAATCGCCTGCTGCGATTGCTGCAACGCCGCATTCGTCTTGATCAACATGTCCTCACGTTGATCGAGGATATGCCCAATGCGATCCGTAAAGTACAGCGTCCCGAACACAGCCAGCCCGACCATGACCACCACAATGGACACGTACTGCACTTCCGCATGCAGCAGCCCCGTATCGATTACATGCGGCAGAAACGGATAGTACGGCAACCACCCGAGTGCTTGCCCGAAACACATCCCCGCATACAGCAGCACTGCCCAGCAGGACAGCAGGAACGCCTGCCACGTCCGCAACAACAGCCCCGTAATCGCTACGTGAAACAGGTAAAACAACGAGGCCGGGTTCGCCACGCCACCAGTCAACGTCAGAATGCAGGTCAGCAGCAGCAGGTCCGACACGATCTGCGCACTGGCGAACATCTGTCCGCTGCGAATGGCCCGGGCCTGATCCTGTATCGGCTCCGCAAGTTGCCGGTGCAGCAATTGTGATACGACAATCCAAATCAGGTTCGAAAGCGCCACGCACAATACCACGGCCAGTAGCTGCCACGGTCGCTCCGCCTCCGGAAACACGAATCGCTCTACCCCCAGCACCGCCAGTGCCCCAACCGCAAACAGCCATCGCAGCCGAATGAACCAGTGCAACTGGAGCAGTACCACCAGCGCGTAAGGCTTCCCCGCCGTCTCCGAACTACTCGCCTGCCTCATGTACCGATCACTCAGCATCCAACACATCTCCCGATTCGCCCCCGCCACATTGCGCAATCACTCCACGCAATGTAGCAGCATCCAGCGGCTTTTCGAGAAACCCGTCCGCAGCAGTCCGCTCCGCCTCCGCCCGCAACGGCGCAGATGAAATCAGGATGATCGTTACCCCCCCCAGATCCTCATCCGCCTTCACCTGCTCAACCAGCTCCAACCCCTCCGTCGGCGTACCGAGCATGATATCCAGCAGCACAACGTCCGGACGCTCCGCACGCATCGCCTGCAAACCTGCCGGCCCACTGTTGCAACACCTCACGCGGTGGCCCTGCGGCTCCAGCATCAGCCGTACCACATCGTGCATGTCCACATCATCATCGATCAACAAAACGTGCAACGACTTGTCCACCACGCCCGCTCCCTCGCACCCCACACTGATCTTCCGAGTTGCTGCAAGTTTGAAACAAGCGTACGCCCCCACGGTAACCGTACCAGGACAACCGGGCAAATCCCCGCTGCGGATAGCACTGCGCCAACTCAGCCGCTACGTCCCTCCGCAGATCGCCACGCCGCCACATATGCCTGCCCAAGCGCGACTCCGCCATCCCCCGCCGGAAACCGGCGCGGGTAACACACCCGCAGCGACTTCCCCATCAAACCCCCCGCCACACCCTCCGCCAGTATGCGATTCGCGAAGCACCCACCCGTAATCACCACCTGATCAACCCCATGCCGCTCGCACGCGACGCCCGCCGCCTCCACCAGCATGCCCACGACCGTTGCATGAAACCGCGCCGCCAACGCCTCGACCGCTTCACCCGCTCGACGTGCCCCAACCAGTTCCCGCAAGCCGGGCGACAACGACATCACCAGGCCCTCAGGCCGCTCTTCGATTGCATACGGGTAGGGGGGCGGAATACGCGCCACTCGGCGCGCCGCCGCCTCCAGCGCCATCGCCGCTTCCGCCTCATGTCGATTACGTGCGCACAACCCCAGCAAGAACGCTACGCCATCAAACACCCGTCCCAGGCTCGATGTCATTACCGCATTCAACCCCCGCGCCGCCTGCCGGCTGAACAACTCCACTTCCCCACACGTTACACCTCCGCCGCCCAAGTCACTCAGCTCTACCACCACCTCCCGCCACGCGTCGCCAAACGCTCCCCGTACCAGCGCCGCGGCCGGCCGCCACGTCTCCACCGCCGCCAAATCTCCACCCACCAGCGGAAAACACGCAAGGTGCCCGACTCGTGCGAACTCACCCTTCTCACAGAGCAGCAACTCCCCACCCCAAATCGTCCCGTCCGGCCCATACCCCGTCCCATCACAGGACAGCCCGAGCACCGGCCCACGCCTCCCCCACTCGGCCATCACACTCGCCACATGCGCATGATGATGCTGTACCTCCACCCACGGCAACTTCCGTTGCCGGGCATACATCGTCGACAGATATCGCGGATGCATGTCACACGCGACCAACTCCGGCTCAAACCGGCTCAGCGCCTCCAGCCGCTCAATCGCCCGCGCAAAATGCCGATACGTATCCGGGTGCCCCAGGTCACCCAGATGCTCACTCACAATCGCCTCATTCCCATCCAGCAGACACACCGCCGACTTCAACTCCGCCCCAACCGCCAGCACTCGCGCCACCCGCGCACCGTCCCCGGCCGCCCGTATCTCATCGAACGCCGCCAGCTGCAGCGGCCGTGGGGCATACCCCCGCGCTCTGCGGATCGGCACCGCCTCACCCGCGAACGATAGCACCACCGAATCATCAACGGGACGGAAAATCTCCCGGTCGTGCGTCAGAAACGCGTCAGCCACGTCGCCCAGCTGCGCAAACGCATCATCGTCCCGATACGTCAACGGCTGCCCCGCGAGATTCGCCGACGTCATCACCAGCGGCCCCAGACCCTCCGCAAACAACAAGTGATGCACCGGCGTATACGGCAACATTACCCCCAAATCCCCGCACCCCGGCGCAATCTCCGCCACCACGCCCGCATCCTCCCGTTTCCGCCCCAACACAATCGGCGCCGCTACCGACGTCAGCGCCGCCTCGTCACTTGCCTCCAGCGCACACAACTCACGCACTGCCGCTACATCCCGTACCATCAGCGCCAGCGGCTTCCCATCCCGCAATTTCTTCACGCGCAACCGCCACACCACCTCAGCATCATCAGCCCGACACGCCAGGTGATACCCCCCAATCCCCTTGATCGCGAGAATCGCCCCACCCGCTATCAGCCGCGCCGCCTCGCAAATCGCATCCCCCGCAATCTCCTCGGTCCGCTCACCCGCTACACGCACCAGCCGCAACGCCGGGCCGCAAACAGGGCACGCGTTCGGTTGCGCATGAAACCGCCGATTCCCCGGATCCTCATACTCCGCCCGACAATCCGGGCACAGCGCAAACACCGCCATCGTCGTCGCCGGCCGGTCATACGGCACCGTCCGGATGATCGAATACCGCGGCCCGCAATTCGTGCAATTGATGAACGGATACCGATATCGCCGGTCATCTGAATCAAACAACTCACGCAGACAATCCGCACACGTCGCCGCGTCCGGCGTCACCTCCGGCCGCCGCGTCGCATCCGCCTGCGAGACCGCAATCCGAAACCCCGCGTCACCCGTCGGCGTCAACTCTTGTCGCGAAAGCTCCGAAATGCTCGCCAGCGGTGGCAATCCCCGCACGAGCTCGTCTTCAAACTGCTCAACTGCGCTACCTACGCCCTCAATCTCAATCGTCGCCCCATTGCTGTCATTCGCCACCCACCCCGCCAACCCCTGTTCCATCGCCAGCCGGTACACATGCGGCCTGAAGCCCACACCCTGCACCTGCCCCCTCAGTTGCAGCCTGCGACGAATTCGAGTTGAGCGACCAGACACACGCGCTGCTCCACGCAGTTCAGTAGCCAATCATCCGTACCAGTGCGACGCACGCCGCCCCGCCTCGTCGACTATTCCTTTCGCGGCCCACGCTCGCCAGCGGCTTCAAGCTTCACCTTCAGCTTCATTTCCGCGCCATCGCGGACCACCACGACGTCCACCTCGTCACCAGCCTTGAAGCTGCCCAACGCCCGCATGTATCCGTAAATATCCTTGATCTCGAAATCCGCGATCCGAATGATCCGATCGTCATCCTGCATCCCCGCCGCTTTCGCTGCTCCGCCTTCCATCACCGTGTCCACGACCATGCCCGGCTTGTCCGTATTGGCGTGATCCGGAATAATCCCGAACCGCACCTTCGGCCGCTGCGGCCGACCCATGTCCGCCCCCGGACCCGCCGCATCCGCCGGCCGCGCCGCGCCCTCCTCATCCTTGGCGCCAGGCTTCTTGTCGAAACCTCGCGGCGGCACATGATCCTGCGACTGGAACGTCGGCCCCGATTCCATCTCCGCCAGTTGCCGCACAATCTGATGGAACATCCCCAACAGCCGCACCGCTCCGTCCGCATCAATCAACTGCCAGTCATCATCCGGATGGTGATACTGCTCATGCAGCCCGGTGATCGGAAACAGATACGGAATCTCCGCCCGATAAAACTCCGCATGATCACTCGCCCCCGTCATCCCCTGCGCCGCCTCAAAGTCGATCCCAAACCGCTCCGCCGCGGGATGGACGATCATCGGAAACTCCTCCCCGCTCGGCACCCCGAAAACCATCAATCTGTCCTGGCTCAAACGTCCAATCATGTCAAAGTTGACCATCGCCTTGATATCAGCCATACGCACCGTCGGATGCGCGCTGTAGTGCTTGCTCCCCAGCAGCCCCATCTCCTCCGCACTGAACGCCACGAACATCACATCGCGCCGCAGATCATCCTCCTTCGCCAAAACCCGCGCCATCTCCAGCACCCCCGCCGTCCCCGACGCATTGTCATCCGCCCCGTTGTGGATCTCCGGTCCCTTCTCCGGCGACCGAAAGTTCGGCACCTTCCCCAGGTGGTCATAGTGTGCCCCCACCATAATGGTCTCATCCGTCTCACCCGTTCCCGGCAAGAGCCCCATCACATTCCGCGTCGTGAACCGGTTCGGCCGTACCCCCGTCTTCAGCCGCACTTGCAGATCCATGTCCTGCGATAACGACTTCCGCTCCGTTTCCAGCTTCTCCTGCAGCGCCCGCAATCCCGGCATCCCCGCCCGCTTCAGAAGCGCTTCCGCCACCTCCCGCGAAACATGCACCAGCGGCACCTCCAGCGTCTGCTGTGAAAGCTGCTCGTCAAACGGATACAGCTCATCCTCCTCCAGCCCTTCCCGCATCGGCGGATTCACAATCAACAACGCCTTCGCACCCTCCTGGTACGCTACCCGCGCCTTCGTCGCAAACAACGCATACGCCGACGGCGTCTCACCCCCGAATTCCGCCTCCACCGCATCCGCCCGCGGCTCATACCGCAGTATCAACAACACCTTCCCATCCGCATCAAACCCCGCATAATCGTCATACGCGTGTTCCGCTGCCGAAATCCCATAGCCCGCAAACGCCAGCGGCCCGCGTACGTCCTCCATGCTCGTAAATGGCAGCGGAATCCAGTCCCTCTCCACGCGCCACGTCCTATCCATCCCCTCCACCGCCAGCACCGCATCTTCCGCGACGATCTTCTTCCCCCGCGTCACCGTAAACGGCTGAAACCACGTCCCATCCACCCCCGCCGGCTTCAGCCCATACTCCGCAAACCGCGCTGCAATATAGTCCGCCGCCTGCTCAATCCCCTCCGTCCCCGGTTGACGCCCCGCCAACTCATCACTCGCCAGGTACTTGATATGCGCCAGGTAGTCATCTGCCGAAAACGGCGACCCATCCGCCGCCTGCCCCAGCACCAGCGGCGCGCCAGTCAGCACCACCAGCACTACCACCAACCCACTCCGCATCGACCCGCTCAGACGCGCATTCATCAATCAGCTCCTCGTGTACTCATGCGGTATCTCCGTCGCCACCGCCGCGCGGTCGGCGTCACCCGCCTCACGCCCGCCACATCTCCGTGGCGACAAACCCACCCCACACAATACTATCCGCAAACCCCCACGACGTCTCGCTCACCGACTGCGACCTCCACATGCGAACCCCGCCGGCGTTCGCTCCGGCGCCACTTCGCGAATTTCTTAATCCGTTACTTCCCTCCCCAGCCGCAACAACAACTCCACACACGAAATCACATCTATCTGATTGTGCAGCAATACGGGCGCCAGCGGCCCCGCATTCCCCGTCTGAATGAAATGCCGAAACAACTCCGGCACATCCCCGCTCGGCGCATCCCCAACCCGCCTCCGCCCCAGTAGGTGCGCCTCCAGCGTCGTCAGCTTGCAGTTCGGCACCAGATGCCGCCAGACCCGCCGCGCTGCATGCAACAAATCCACATGCCTGCCCGGCTCCGGCAATCTGATCCCATGCAGCCGCGCCCGATCGCGCAGGAACGGCTCATCAAAACTCTTCCCATTAAACGTCACCCACGTATCGCCGTCTGCGATCAATCCCGCCAGCCCCGCCAGAATCGCCGCCTCCTCGGGATAGTCCCGCGCCTGCAATTGCACCACCCGCAGCGGCTCGCCATCCAGCCGCGCAATCCCGATCAGAAACACCGGCATCCCCGCAAACCCACCCGTCTCAATATCCAGCACAATCGTCCGGCGCGGATCCACCGCCGTCACCGCAGCCCCCCAGGCGGCACACTCGATCATCCCCCCCAGGTCTTCGCCCCGCACCGTGTGCTCCGGACACGCCCGCTCAAACGGCGTTTCCAGCAACCAGCACTTCCCGCCCTCACCCACCAACTCGCACCCCCCAACCACCTCCGCCAACGACCGCGCTCGCGGCACACCCCGAATCGCCGCACGCCGCACCCGTGCGCCTCCTCCCAGCCGCACCTTCAGTTCATCCAGTCGCGATCGCCGCGCATCCATGCCAGCACCCGCTACTCAACGCCAATCCGCGCCGCATCCATCCCCGCCACCAATCGCCGCACCGCCTGCTCCACATCCTCCGCCCCCAGCACCGCCCGACACACCGCTACACAATCCGCACCAGCCGCCGCCACCTCCCGCACATTCTCCGCGTCAATCCCACCGATCGCCACAATCGGCAACGCCGTCCGCCCCCGCGCCCACGCCAGCATCTCCACGCCCGCGATATGCTCCTGCGGCTTCGTCACGCTCTGGAACATCGGACCTGCGGCCACGTAATCCGGCTCCTCGCTCAGCGCTGCCTCAAACTGCTCCCGCGTATGCGTACTCTTCCCGACCAGCACACCCGCCCCGGCTACCCGCCGCGCGTCCCGCACCGACAAATCCCCTTGCCCCACGTGACAGACATCCGCCCCCGCCAGCCGCGCGATATCCGGCCGGTCATTCACCGCCAGCAGCGCGCCATGCTCTCGTGTCAACGACCGCAACTGCTTCGCCCGCTGCAACAACTCCCCACCCTCCAGTTCCTTCTCCCGCAACTGTACGCATCCTACCCCGCCGCGCAACGCCACCGCCGCCGTCTCCAGCCAATCACCCCGACAAAACCCCTCGGTCAACAGTAGGTACACTCGCACATCACGAAACCGTCGCCGCAACGCTCCGCGCAACACAATTCGCTGCTCCAGCTCATACGCCCGATACCGCAGCGTTTCCGCCGCCCCAGCCCCCTCACCCGCCAGCAGCTTCCCATACTCCCCCAACCCGCGCCCCGCCTCCTGCAACCGCACGAACGCCGCCCGCACGACCGCCTCCACCGAATCCCGCTGCAGCTCCCGCTCCGTCTTCACCTCCCGCCCGACATCACCGACAATATCCCGCGCTCCCAGCAGCCCCTCCGCCCCGATCGCCTCCACAATCCCCACCAGCGCATGCCGGCACGCCTTCACCGCCCCCGCCGCCTCACCATCATCCAGCACAAACCGCGCATAATCCTCAATCACCCGCAGCGCTTCCCGCGCCCGGTTCACATTCACATCCACGATCCGCAGGACAGTCGTATCCAAGCTCACTCCACCAGGCCGCGTCTCCCCCCAATTGTGGCACCGGTTTTCAACCGGTGCATCCACAACGCGGAAGTCATCCGCACATCCCACCCCACCATCAGCCTAATTTATGCCCCCCCCCATTTCCACCCATTCGTCAGCCCGCTGGCGCTGGCGTCCAGAGTGCCAGAGAGATGCGAAAAACATGAAACGCCCCCACGAGCACCGGAAACGCCCCCAACACAATCGCCCACTTCGCCAGCTTTCGGCCGATCCGCTCGTTGTGACGCCCGACAATCTCACAAATCGCCACCACCAGCACCACCATGCTGAACTTGAACAGCACGACTCCCAACAGATTGTGATTGCGAATGATCCAGTCCGCCAGAATATTCAACTCCACCCCTTCATCATGCAGAATCACCCACGTCAGCATGATGTCCATCGCCCCCAGAAACACGAACCCCGTGTACAGCGTCGGATACAGCACCGGCCGCCGCAGAAACGGCTCACCCCGCCTCGACGGCCCCGCCGCGTACGATGCAGCAGGCACTCTCTCGGACTCACTGTCACGCACGACACTCATGGGGGAGATTTTAACCCCGCCCCCGGCATCCACGCCCGTAAAATCTCGTCGCAACTTGCATGAAAACCCGTCACGCCAGTCAAGCGTAGCATCGGCCTCCGCCCCGTACTGGCGGATCCATCTCCGCTCGGTCAGAAGTGTAGCGCCCGACCGCCGCGTTGCCCAAACGTCACCAACCACCCTCCGTTACGTGCCTGGACCGCTCGACCCGTGGGTCCCACGCCTCCACCTCTCAATCCCTCAATCCCCCAATCCCTCCCCGCAGCGCCGCGTTCCCTTCCTTATCGATCTCTCGATCTCTCCCCCGCCCCTGTTACGCTCACCGTGCGCGCAAGCCCAATCGGACCCGGTAGACGCCCACCCCCAGCACTGTACGATAGCACCACCTGGGAGTGTCCGTGCGCCTGGTGGGCACCGCGGCCTTCAAAGCCGTTGAGGAGTAGTACCAACTGCTCCTGGTGGGTTCGATTCCCATCCACTCCCGTGCCCAGCCAACGAGGCACAGCGTCCGGACTAGCAGAGCCAGTCCGGACGTTCTCCTGCTCACCTGCTCCACTCTCTTCTCCGCCCGTGGCAGGTGCGCAGTGCACGAGGGTTGACAGGGTCCCCAGGCCTCTCTACCGAACTTGACTTGCTGGAGTACCGCACGCCGGACCGCGAGCGGACGCGGCCCGAGTGGAAGGTCCGGCAGGTCCTCACGGATGACAGCACGTGGGCACCGCAGCCCGATGCAGACCATCAGTACCTGCTATCCCTTCCCCCAACCGGCTGGGATGCCTTCGTCGATACCAGCCAGACCTTCTTCGACCGGCTCTTCAATCAATAAGAGCTCGGCCGGTCAACACAACGCAGGACTGGGCCGATGTCGACCGGGTGGCCCCGACCGTGTGCCTGTTCGTGAGCAGTGCTGGCCACCCTCCGAAAAAACTCCACCCCGCGCAGCAGCAAAAACCCCCGCGCCAGGAATCTGGATCCCTTGGCCCCTCAACCCCTGGGGCCCCTCGGTCCCTTTCTCCCCGCCCCGAATCCGCTAAGATAACACCCGATACGTATGCGAAGCGGGCCTCAACCCACAAACCCCGGCGGGTACCCCATGCCAACCGCAACAACACCCCCACCCCACACCATGCGACCCCCAACCGCCCGCGTTCACCGCAAACGCCTCTGGCGCTTCGTCTGGCTCGCCGCCGGCTACTTCCTGATTCTCGCCGGCATCCGCCTCTGGTGGGGCCGCCTCGCCGAAGACCGCCTCCAATCCCAAATCGAAACCTACCGCGCCGCCGGCCAACCCGTCACCATTGAAGACTTCCAGGCCCTCACCCCCGACATCCCCGACGACCAGAACGCCGCCAAAGACCTCCTCGCCGCCGCCAATCAAACTACACCTTGGAAGCACCAGACCCCGGACATCAGCCAGGTATACGGCGACCCCGCCCTCCGCAACGAATACCGCGCAGACATCATCGCCTACCTCGAGGCCAACCAGCCCGCCCTCGACCTCATCCGCGCCGCCCGCGACAAACCCGACGTGGACTGGGGCATCCGCTACAGCAAACCTCTGATGGCGCTCGTCGCACCACACTACAGCGGCCAGCGCCAGCTCACCAAGCTCCTGGTGCTCTCAGCCCAACACAACTTTGACCAGGGCCAACATGCCGCGGCCCTCCAGGACCTCCGCGACGCACTCATGATCGGCGACCGCGTCGGCGAGCGACCGCCCCTCTTCATCGGCACTCTTGTTGAAACGGCGATCCATGGCCTTGTGTTCGCCAAGCTCCAGGATCTGACGCCCGACTTGTGCGTCCAACAACCGGCCAACCACGCCGGTGACTCCCCCACATGCCCCACGCGATCCGAGGTCGAGCGACTCATCACCACCCTTCTCGACGAGCAGGGCTTTCGTAGATCCTGGCAATACGCACTCTACGCCGAACGTCTGAGCATCCTCGACGCCGGCCTGATGGTTGCTGACAATCCCGCCAACGCACTGCGGTGGATGGGCACCGGCCCCGGCACGCCTGCCCCGCCCGCCATTCCCGGCAACTCGCCCTTGAGCTGGACCATCTCCGCCATCAGGCCCATGTGGATACTGGATACGAAACACGCTGTCATGCACCTGAGCGCCTATGCCGAGTCAACACGCGCCACCGATTACCAGCACGCCCACACTCTCTTCCCGCCCAACCCGCCTCAATACGAAAGCTCCACCGAGAAAACCGTGCACCTGATGACGTCGGTCCTGCTACCCTCCGTTTCCGGCAGCGTGCGCATCCAGTTCCGCGCCCTCACCGAACGCCGCATGGCCGCCACCGCCTTGGCGCTGCGTCTTTACAAGCTCGACCACGGCCAGCGCCCCGCCACGCTCGACGAACTCGTCCCCGAGTATCTCCCACAAGTCCCCCGTGACGCTTTCGCCGCAAACAACCAGCCCCTCCGCTACCTCCCCAACGCCGACCCGCCTCGCCTCTACAGCGTCGGCCGTGACGGCGTCGATCAGTCGGGCCAATATGTCACCGACGAGTACGGCAACATCGAACGGGACAGCTCCGACCAGCCCTGGTTTCTCGAAGGCACCCCCGCCCCCGACAGCTACCCAACGACGAGCCCCTCAACGCAAGCTCACATAAACCAGCCGCAACCAGAACAAACTGACGGGAAACAGGGCGAAGAGCCCAAGTATGAACAGCCCCAATAACCCCACCCGCACCGTTCGCCACAACAGCGCCATCCACGACGGATGCGCCGTCCGCTTCACAAACCGCCACACCCCGACCACCCCGCTCAACAGCGGCAATATCGTAAACACGACGGCCAGTAACACCAGCGTCGCCACATACAGGACATCACCACCCAACACCGCCACAGCCCCGATTCCGCACCCCACGCCCAGCCACAGAAACACCAGCGGCGCCCACAGGTAATAGCTCAGCCCGATCGCCCGCCGCTCCTGCTCCTCAGTCAGCTCATGTTTCCCCAAATGGCAAGCCCCCAGCCACGGCAGAATCCCCAGCGCACCCCATAGCGCCACCACGCCGCCCGCCAGCACCAGCCCCAGGTCCAGACTATGCCCCTCGCCGAGCACCACCGCCCGATACACATACCCCAGCACCGCCGCCGCCAGCACCGCCAGCCCCGCCACGATCCACGTCACCCGCCAGAACGACCGCGCATCCCGAAAATCCACCGGCCGCGCCATCTCCGCCACCATCCGCCCCGGCCGCCACAGCACAAACCACAACGTCCCGAAATACCCCCGCAACGCCCCCGTATCCCCACGATGTACCCACGGCACCTGCGACTCCGTCGTCCGCAGCGTCTCCAGCGACAACCCGCACTCCGGACATCGCTCACTCGTAAGTTGCCGCACGTCATACCCGCACTGCGGGCACAACAACCCCTCCGGCAACCCCGCCGGCGACGCGCTCGTTTCATCGGCAGCCGGGGAAACACCCTCGTCGCTCATGCCCCCAATGATAACCCATCACCCCACCCGCAAACACCCCACCGCCCCCAACATCACCTCCACCCCGCGCACCGGTGCCACTGCCGTGTCGGCAGTGCTCTTCCCCCGCCAAACACCGCGTGTGCCACGGCTCTTGAGCGGTGCGCCCCCAACTCCCGACAACTCCACCCCCGCGCAGCGGCCAACAACCCCGCTCCCCCAGCCGTTCCCACGTTCCCACCTTCCCACGTTCCCACATGCCCCTGGATCCGCCGGCCCCTCCCCCTCCCCCCCTCGCGGATTTTGCTCCGCCCGAGATTACGCTAAACTGATCCCTTCCCAACCGATCATCAGGAGAAGCCCCATGCCCATCCCGCCCAATGCCACCGCCGTCGAAAACCTCCAGCCCCAACGCGTCTGGCAGTTCTTCGCCCAAATGTCCGCCGTCCCACGACCCAGCAAACGCGAAGAGAAAATCCGCGCCCACATGCGCCAAACCGCCGAGCAGCACGGCTGGACCGTCCGCGAAGACCCCGTGGGCAACCTCCTCATCGAAGTCCCCGCCACCCCCGGCTGCGAGTCCGCCCCACCCCTCGTCCTCCAGGGCCACCTCGACATGGTCTGCGAGAAGAACTCCGGCACCCAGTTCGACTTCGACAACGACCCCATCAAACTCATCCACGACAAAGACCCCGACACGGGCGACGAAATCATCCGCGCCGACGGCACCACCCTCGGCGCCGACAACGGCATCGGCGTAGCACTCGCTCTCGCCGCCGCCACCGACCCCGACGTCCAGCACGGCCCCCTCGAAATCCTCTGCACCGCCGACGAAGAAATGGGCATGACCGGCGCCAAAGCCCTCGATCCCAACTTCTTCAAAGGCCGCCGCATGCTCAACCTCGACTCCGAAGAGGACGACGCCATCTACATCGGCTGCGCCGGCGGCCGCGACTCCACCCTCACCTGGAACCTCCCCCTCAGCAAGCCGCCCGCCGGCGCCGAGGCCTGCAAAATCACCGTCTCCGGCCTCCGCGGCGGCCACTCCGGCGGCGACATCCACGAAAACCGCGGCAACGCCATCAAACTCCTCGTCCAGGTCCTCCGCGGCGCCGAAGACACCCAACGCCAACTCGTCGAGCTCACCGGCGGCAGCAAACGCAACGCCATCCCCCGCGAAGCATCCGCCACCGTCATCGGCGAAGCCGGCACCGGCGACGCCCTCAAAATGGCCGCCGAAATGGTCCAGGGCGAGGTCGTCAAACATGCCGGCGAGCCCAATTGCTTCATCAAGGTCGAAACCGCCCAGGCCGCCGACGCAGCCTCAACAACCGATACCCACCGCATCCTCACCGCCCTCGCCGCGCTCCCCCACGGCGTTCTCGCGGTCGTTCCCACCATGCCCGACCTCGTGCAAACCTCAAACAGCACCTCGACCGTCACCTGCGACCGCGCCGGCGACGCCCTGAACATCGTCGTCGGCTGCCTCTCACGCAGCTCCCACCGCCCCGAGCTCCATGCCACCGCCCGCCAGATCGCAGCAGTAGGGGAGCTCGCCGGCGCCAAAGTCGAGTCCGGCAACGAATACCCCGGCTGGGCCCCCAACCCCGATTCACCGATGCTCGCCACCTGCCGCCGTGTGTATCAGAACCTCTTCAACGAAGAACCCAACGTCACCGCCATCCACGCCGGCCTCGAATGCGGCCTCATCGGCGAACGCATGGGCGAAGGTCAGATGGACATGGTCTCCTTCGGACCAACAATCCGCGGCGCCCACAGCCCGGACGAACGCGTCTACGTAAAGTCCGTAGATAAGGCCTACACCTTCGTCAAAAAGGCCCTGACCGAACTAGCCAAGGCGTAACACAGCAGGCGAACCAAGGGGCGTCAGGCGCAAACCTGACGCCCAACCCAACTCCCCAAGCGCACACAACAATCCACTGACCCCCGCGTAGCGGCCAACAACTCTCGCCGCACCAATCTTGATCTCTCGATCTCTCCCCCCACCTCGATCCGTCAATCCCTTCCCCATCTACGCCGCCACTTCCGCCGCAACCCGCGGATACGCCACATAGAAGTAATTCTGCATGTCATGCTCCAACTCATGCACGCCAACATTCTCAAAACCCGCCTCACCAAGCATCCGCTCCGCCGTCTCACGGCCCCACATCGTGCCCAGCCCGGCTCCGTTCTCCGCCAGCGACACCGTCATGCAGTGCATGCACGACACCGTATACAGAAACGGTGCCACCGGGTGCTCCATGTTCTTCTCCACCTGACTCGACCCCTTCATGTCCTGCATCAGGAAGATGCCATCGTCGCGCAAGCAGCGCCGCACCGCCCGCAACACCTCCGCCGGCCGCGCCTGATCATGAATCACGTCAAAACCGGTAATCAGATCAAACCGCCCCGGTTCATCCAGCTCCGCCACATCCTGATACGCGAAACGCGCGTTCTGCAGACCCAGCTCCCGCGCCCGGCGGCGCCCCTCGGCTAGGCCCTCTTCCGAAATCTCATAACCCACAAACCGGCTCTTCGGATACTTCAGCGCCATCTCAATTACCGCATGCCCACTCCCACAGCCGATATCCGCCACCTCAATCCCCGCCTCCAGCCGCCGCGTGACCCCCGGCGCCAGCGGCAGAATGTGCTCGTGCAGCGCCGACACCACCGACTGATCACTCTCCTCCGCCATTACACGCTGAAAGTGCTTGAACTCCTCATACGGCACCCCGCCACCCTTTTCAAAACACTCCACAATGCGATCTTCCACACTGCCCAGCACCGCGATGAACTGCATCGTCGCCGCCAGATTCGCGGGCGCCGCCGCTCGCGTCAGCGCCGCCGCATGTTCCTCCGGCAGCACATACGTCCCCGCCGCAGCGTCATAATTGACAACCCGCGCCGTCACCATCGCGTTCAGCCACTCGCGGACATACCGCTCATTCAGCCCGGCCGCGTCCGCGATCTCCTGGCTGTTACTGGCCGGCAGCTTCGCCAGCGTGTCGAACAGCCGCGTCCGATGCCCGATGCTGATCATCATCGCCGTCGCCGCCTCGTTCAGCGTCCCCACCAACCGCTCGACAAACGCGTCCGACTGCTTCATATCCAGTTGCACCGTCTTATCCATCATGCACATCACGAATCTCCTAAATCTCTTCGGCTCTTCAATCCGGGCACCGGCCTCGCGCCGGCAATTCTGTAGCATCAGGCCTCCGAGCCCGACGTCTTGTAGCGTCCGACGTCCCTGTTGGACGTGCGTGACCAACACCGCCCACAAGTGTCACTGCCGTGTCGGCAGTGCTCCTTACCCGACCAGCACCTCCACCCCCCCGCGTAGCGGCCAAGAACCATGTGGTCTGGACGCGTTCCCACGTCCCCACGCGTTCACACCCGCCCAACGGCCAACAACTCCTGCGTACCCAATCTTGATCTCTCGATCTCTCGATCTCTCGATCTCTTCCCCACTCAAGCCCTCAACCCCTCAGATCCTCTCTTTCCCGATCTCTCCCCCACGTCCACACCCGTCAGGCGACGCCCACCACCCGCCCTTCACGAAGAAAATCGAGCAAACACGGCCGACCGACGTGACTCGCCCCCCAACCCGCCAAATGCTGGTGCCACTACCGTGCCAGCAGCGCTCGCAAGCTCACTTGACATACCAACCCCGCGCAGCGGCCAACAACCCCCGCGCCACCAACCTGGATCCCTCGACCCCTGGGTCCCTGGGCACCTTTCCCCCGGCACTCCCACACTCGAATCCTCAAATCCTCAGCCCCTCAGATCCTCTCGATCCCACGTTCCCACGTCCCACCCCGCGCAGCGGCCAACAACCCCCGCGCCACCAACCTGGACCCCTCGACCCCTGGGTCCCTGGGCCCCTTTGCCCCCGGCACTCCCACACTCAAATCCTCAGATCCTCAGCCCCTCAGATCCTCCCCTCTCGATCTCTCGATCTCTCACCCCCTCAATCTCCTCTCCCTCCCCCTGCGCCGCCAGCCGAATATGCCCCTTCCCGTTCCGCTTCGCCTCCAACAGCGCCAGGTCCGCCGCCCGCATGATGTCCGCCCGCGTCTTCCCATCCCACGGAAAACACGCCAGCCCCCCACTGATCGTCACCGGCCCCGGCGCGTCCGGCCCCAGACACTTGAAATCATGCGCCCGGATGATCGACCCAAACCGCTCCGCCACCACCAGCGCATCCGAAGGATGCTGCGACCCCGGCACCCGCAGCTGCTCCGCATCCCACAAAATCACCGCAAACTCGTCACCGCCGTACCGCGCCACCACGTCCCGCTCACGCGAGCACCGCGTCAGCAGCACCGCCACTTCTCGAATCAGTGCATCCCCCGTGTCATGCCCATACTTGTCGTTGTAAGTCTTGAAATCGTCGATGTCGAACAGCACCACCGTCACACGCAGCCGCTCATCCGCCGCCCGCGCCAGCAGCTCATCCAGCGTCGCATCAAAATACCGCCGATTGCGCAGCCCACTCAGATCATCCCGCCACGCCAGCTCCTGCCACCGCGCCTGCTCCGTCGCCTGCGACAGAATCGTCTCGATCAACCGCGCATACTCCGCCAGCCGCCCGGCATCCCGCGTCGAGTACGTCCCCTGCACCCGCCGACCCAACGCCAGCCCGCCCACGATCCGCTCCTGCTGCCGCAGCGGCTCCTGCAACACCGGCGACGCCGCCGTCCCCGCCGTCGCACTCTGCTCGTCGAACTGCACTGTCACCCCTTCCGCATCAAACACCGCTTGCAGCAGCTTCGCCACCCGCAGCAGACTCGCCGCCAGCCCCTCGCCGAGGTTCTGCAGAATCTCGCTCAGACGCGTGATCTCATCAATCGATGGCGCCCGCACCGCCTCCCCATCCCACGCTACCTTCCGTGCCGGCCGCAGCGCCAGCGACTGCTCCAAATCCTCCGCCAGCACCGGCTCCAGCACATAATCATCCGCCCCCGCCCGCAACGCCTCCCGCGCCCGCGGCTCATCCGCCGCCGAACACGTCACCACAATCCGCGCCCGTGGCGACACATCCCGCAAATTGCGTATCGCCCGCAACGCCTGCCCGCCCGTCGTCAGCGACACCACGACGCCGTCATACTCCTCATGCCCCGCCGACCACAGCCCGCTCAGCAGCGCATCCGTGGTCACGCTGCGACACCGCGGCAGCGCACGTTGCACCGTGCCGCCGAGTGCAGCGGGACCGATCACCAGGATGCGCGCGTCACGTCGCATGCGTGCTTCCTTACCCCAGTCCCGGACGCTGCCCGGCCAACGCCGGCTCAGGCATCGCCGGAATTATCCAGCAGGGCCGAGAGCTCCTCAGCCGTCAATATCGCGCGCGGCGGCGCTTGCGGAATATCCATCTGCGATTTCGTCACCGGACGCTGCGCCGCCGCTTCCGCTGTCTCTTCGCGCGCCGCCTCTCGTTCTATCACCGGCGTCGCGGCCGCTGTGCCCTCCCGCTCCACAGTGCGCGTCGCAGGTAACGGCGCCGGCGTCGTGGGCGCCGCCGGCGCGTGCGGCACAACCGCCGGCTGCGCGTGTGCAGCACCCACCACCACTGGCACCGCCGCCGTATGCTGACCATACAACCGCCCCGCCAGATCGTTCGGCGAGCGCCCCAGAATACTGCGCAACGCCGCCGCCGAACTGCACGTCAACACATACGGCAACGCATCAAACAGCGGCGCGTTCGTCGTCGCCCCATAAACCACCATCCCCACCCGCGGCCACGTCTGCCGTATATACGGAACGATGTTGAACTCGCTCGGTGCCAGCCAGTCGATGCCCACCAGCACCAAGTCCGGCACGCGGTCATAGTGCTTCAGCAGATACGCGCAGGCTTCATATACATCATCAAAACGTACCGTCTCGACGCCATACTCCGCCAACCAGGCCTCAACCGCCCGCCCCGTCGCACGCTGGCCCGTGCATATGTGAATAGCGCTGCAAATGTCGTCCACGCCACCGATCCCTCGCGAGCGCTTCTGCGCTCGTTTCACCTCAACCACCTTGATCACACATGTTACTCCGGCTGGTTGTACGATGTCAAAATGGGTAAGTGCGGCTGGAGGTTGGACTTCCGGACTTTCGCAGGACTTTTTGCGGACTGTTCGCGCGGTCTGCGGGCACGTGGCGGCCGTGCTGCGCGTACTATCGGACCCTGGCCACGTGCGGCACTCACACCTGAGCTACGGATGAACTCCCAGCCGGAGCGTTTCACGTGAAACGTCGCCGTCGTGTCCGATCATCTCTGCGCGCAAGCTGTAGCGACCGGCATCAGAAAGGCGTGTCATCGACGGTCGCGGATGGTTCAAAGGCTGGTGCCGCATGGCCTGGCATGTGGTTGTCGAACCGCGTGAAGTTCTTGTTGAAGTGCAGTTTAATCTTGCCGGTCGGTCCGTTGCGCTGTTTGTCGATGATCAGCTCAGCGACATTCTCTTCCGGATCGACCATGCCGCCCCCGTCGCCATCCTCGGCGCCGCCCTTGTCCCGATAATACGCCTCACGGTGCAAGAGCGCAATCACGTCCGCATCCTGCTCAATGGCACCAGACTCGCGCAAATCACTCATGCGCGGCCGATTGCCGCGTCGTGACTTGTCTTCGGTGCTGCGATTGAGCTGCGCCATCGCCACCACCGGGACGTTCAGGTCTTTCGCGAGCGCCTTGAGGCCGCGGGAAATGGCGGCAACTTCGATCTGGCGATTCTCACTGCGCGGGCCGCGCATGAGCTGAAGGTAGTCCAGGAAGATAGCGCGAATATCGTGCCGACGAGCGGCCATGCGCGCCCGGGCGCGTAATTCGAGGATGGTCAGGTCCGAGGTGTCGTCCACCAGCAGCGGCGCCGTGCTGAGATCCTGCGCCACCTGCTGCAAGCGGCGGAGGTCATCATTGCTGTGCCGTCCGCGGCGCAGCAGGTGCGAATTGACACGTGCCCGGCTGCACAGGATGCGCTGGGCGAGTTGCTGCTGGCTCATTTCGAGCGAGAAGAACAGCACAGGTCTGCGCTCGATGATCGCGAGGTGTTCGGCGACGTTGAGGCCAAACGCCGTCTTGCCCATGGAGGGGCGTCCGGCGACGATGATGAGTTCGCCGCGCTGCAGACCGCAGGTAAGCTGGTCGAATTCGATGAAGCCGGACGGCTCGCCGGTGAGGGCGTCCTCGCCCCGGCGTTCGATGGTCTTGAACGCTTCCTGGACAAGGATGGAGAGTTCGCGGGCTTCGCCGGAGACGCGTCGTTCGGTGACGTCGAAGATGAGTTTTTCGGCTTCGTCGAGGACTTCGCGGGCCGGCTGTTCGCTGTCGAGGGCGTTTTCGGCGACGCGCTGGGTGGCGTAGACGAGTTGCCGGAGGAGGTATTTGTCGTAGACGATGGTGGCGTAGTGTGCGGCGCGCAGGGCGGACGGCACGGCGCCGACGAAGCCGCCGAGGAAGTCGAACCCGCCGAGTTTCTCCCAGAGTCCCCGGCGGGAGAGTTCTTCCTTGATGATGACGCCGTCGAGGGGCTGGTCGTCGACGTAGAGTTTGACGAGGATGTCGTAGAGTTGCTGGTGACTCTCGCGTGCGAAGACGCTTGCGCCGGCATCGCGCAAGACGTTGATGACTTCGCTGATGGCCTCCTTTTCGAGGAGCATCGAGCCGAGCGTGGCGCGCTCGGCTTCGAGGTCCTGCGGCAGGAGTCGATCGAAAACGGACGGCGCGTTACTCGATGCGTTCGCCGTGTGGCTCAGCGTCGGTGTCGGTGTCGAACTCGTCTCCGGCTGTGTCTTCGTCTTCGTCGGCTTCGAGCTCATCCAGGGCGCCTCCTTCGCGTACGACCCAGACCTTGATTTCGGTCTGGATTTCATCCGTGAATTCGATCCGTACCATGCGATTATCGATGGTACGAATGGCGCCGTCCAGCACGATATACTCGGGATCGATATTAAAGCCCTGCTGAGCGAGGTGATGTGCGATGTCGCGCGCCGTAACTGACCCGTACAGCGTACCTTCCGGGTTGGCAGCGGCCTCGATCGTGACCGAGACATCTTTCAACTGCTCGACCAGATCCTGGTATTGCTTGAGGCGCATCGCGCGTTCGGCGGCCGCGGCGCGCTTGCGCTCTTCGATGGCGGCAATGTTTTCTTCGGTAGGTTCGGTGGCAAGTCGTTGGGGCAAGAGATAATTCCGCGCGTAGCCAGCCTTGACGTCGACGATGTCGCCAACGTGGCCGAGCTTACGCACGTCTTCAAGCAAGAGTAACCGCATGGGGTGAGTCTCCGTGTTCCAATTCAGCCTGGGGCCGTGAATCCGCGCGTCATGGCACACTGCTTTGACCAGCGTACACATGGGCCGGCGAACGCTTGGATAGCCCTGATCAAGTGACGTACGGCATCAGCGCCATGAACCGGGCGCGCTTGAGCGCCAGGGCAACGCGGCGTTGTGAGACGGCGTCGAGCCCGGTGCGTTTGCGCGAGAACAGCTTGCCCTGCGCGCTGGTGAGGCGCTGGAGCATGGGGATGTCCTTGTAATCGATATCCTCCGGGTTGATCCGGGGGCCGTGGATCCGCGGTCCGTCGCCGCGGCTGCGTTTCTTCTTACGTCGTCGTGACATCGCTTTGGCACTCATAAGCAACTCCTCGCAGATGCGAACAGGTGGTTTCTAGAAAGGAATGTCGTCGTCCGTTGGGGGGGGTGGTTGATCATCGCGCTGGTCCTGGCGGCCGGAGCCGCTGGCTGAGGCGTCGCCGCGCTGCTGGTAGCCGCCACCGCCTTCGCTCGGGCCGTCGCCGCGGCCGCCGAGGAATTGGAAGTTCTCAACCACGACACTATGTTTCGAGCGTTTCTGGCCGTCCTGGCCAGTCCAGGTGTCGTAGCGGAGATGTCCCTCAACCAGCATGGGCTGCCCACGCCGCATGTACTGGTTGATGATCTCGCCGGGCTTGCCAAAGGCGGAGATGTCGATGAAGCAGACATCCTCGCGGGTATTGCCTTCGCGATCGCGTCGGCGGCGGTTGACGGCCATCCCGAATTCGCAGACGGCGGTGTTACTGGGCAGGTAGCGCAGCTCGGGATCGCGTGTGAGGTTTCCGATCAGAATGACTCTGTTGTAGTTGGCCATGGTCTGCACCTTCCGTGAAACTGGAAACGGCCGGTTCTACGCGTTGCCGAGGCGCCTCAGGACGAGGTATCCGCTGCGGGGCCTGTCCCGGAGGGCGTTTCGGCGGGTGCCGGTGGTTTCGGTTCGGGTTCGCCGCCGGCATCGTCACCGCCAGTCATCTGATCTGCGCCGGCTTCCTGAGGCGGAGCGCCGCGGTCTTCGCCGCGGTCACGGCTTCGGTCGCGGTCGCGGCCACGATCGCGGTCGCGGTCACGATCACGATCACGATCGCGGCCACCGCCGCCGCGCCGGTCGCCCCGGTCACGGCCTTCACTGGCGACGGGTGCGATGGGGGTATCCGGCGGTACGGCCTTGAGTTCGGCGAGTTTCTCGTCGGTGAGTTTTTCGGCGCGAAGCATGAGTGCGCGGAGGACCAACTCACTGAGGCGGACGTCGCGTTCGAGATCGCGGATGCGTTCTGGATCGGCCTCAAAGTAGGTGAGGACGTAGGTACCGCGGCGTCGTTTGTCGATTTCGTAAGCCAGCTTGCGCTCGTCGTACTTGACGCTGACGAGGAGCTGGGCGTTGATGCGGTCCATGAGTCGCCGCACCTCTTCCTCGATGGCGCTCCACTCGCGGGTCACGCCGCTGTCAAAGAGGAACATGGCTTCGTAGCGTTTCAATTTGACTCTCCTTCCGAGCGGGCATCGTTGTCTGGCTTCGGTGGTGGGGATGCCTGCTCCTGTTTTCGATTAAAGCGATTCATGGCGGTTTCGATGCCGTGTCGGGCCCAGCAGGTTGCCGCATCCGCCGCCGTCGAAATGGCGGCGCTGATGACCGGGCGCTCGTCGGGGTCGAAGCGACTGAGCACATACTCGGTGGTGGCGCTGGGGTGCACCTTGCCGATGCCGATGCGAATCCGGGCGATTTCGTCGGTGCTCGTGTGGCGCAGCACATCGAGCATGCCCTTGTGGCCGCCGGCGGAGCCCACAGCCCGCAGCCGCACGCGCCCGACCGGCAGGTCGAGATCGTCGTAGATGACCAGCAGGTCGACCGGGTCGAGCTTGTAGAAGCGCAGGACGGCGGCGACGCTGCGGCCACTGAGGTTCATGAACGTCTGCGGCTTGAGCAGCAACACCCGCTGGCCGGCAAGCTGGGCTTCGCCGAAGAGTGCTTCGTAGTGCCGATCGAAGCGGGTGATCTCGGTGTTGGCGCGACGAGCGATTTCGTCGACGACGTCGAAGCCGACGTTGTGACGTGACCCCGCGTAGCGCGGACCGGGATTGCCCAGACCGGCAATCAGCTTCACGGCTAGTCTCCGCCTTCGCCTTCACCTTCATCTTCCTCAGGGCCCTTACCGATGACTTCGGGCTCGGCGCCTTCCTCCGCAGCCGTTTCGAGCTCCGCGCCTTCCTCGGGCACTTCGCGTGGGGGCTGGATGGTGGCGACTGGATCTTCCGGATCGTTGAGCACCGTGACGCCCTCCGGCAGGTCGAGATCCCGCACGTGCAATGTGTCGTTCAGCTTGAGTTCGTTGATCTTCTTGATGATCGACTGCGGGATGCGCAGGAGGCGGCACTCGATGTCGAGCTCGTTGAGCATTTGATTCAGCACGCCACCTTCGGTGACGCCGACGGGGGTGCCCTTGAGCTGGACGGGGACCTGCACCTGGACGCGCTCGTTGGGATCGACCCGCATGAGGTCGATGTGGAGCGGTTCGATCTGGAGGTGATCGTACTGCACGTCCTTGACGAGGTACTGCTGTGCCTCCTGACCTTCGATGAGCACTTCGATGACGTGCTGGCCGTGTGAGAGGGCTAGTAGGGTGTCATGTCGCGAGAGCGCGATGTGCTCCGGCGGTTTCTTGTGGCCGTAGATGACGGCCGGGACCATGCCGCGTTTGCGCAAGCGGTCGTTTTCATGACGACCGGCAAGCTGGCGGACTTCGCCCTGAATCTTTGTGTGTTCCATTCCTCAAACTCCCGTGCCAGGTTGGCCGCGGCGGGCCGCGGCTGAGCCGGCGACGCTCTACTTCATGAACAAGCTGCTAACGGATTCATTCCTGTGGATACGTCTGATCGCCTCGCCAAGCAACTCGCTGACGGAGAGGACGGTCAGGTTGGGTAGCCTTTCTCGTACGGATTCGGAAACGGGTATGGTGTCGGTGACGGCCAGGTGATCGATCGGGGCGGAGGCGAGGCGTTCGACGGCGGGCCCGCAGAGTACGCCGTGCGTGGCGGCCACGATGATCTTGCTGGCGCCGTGCTTGCGGACCAGTTCGCTGGCGCGGACCACGGTGCCGGCAGTAGCGATGATGTCGTCGACCATAAGGACAGTCTTGCCTTGCACGTCGCCGATGATGTTCTGGGTCTGGATTTCGGAGCCGCTGACGCGACGTTTGTCGATGATGGCGAGTTCGCCGCCGAGGCGTTCGGCGTAGACGCGGGCGCGTTTGACGTTGCCGACGTCGGGACTGACGAGGGCGACGGGTCCGACCTCCATGCGGCCGATGAAGGCGGAGAAGACGGGTTCGCCCGAGAGGTTGTCGACGGGGATATCGAAGAAGCCCTGGATCTGGGCGGCGTGCAGGTCGAGCGTGACGACGCGGTCGGCGCCGGCGGTCGTGAGGAGATTGGCGACGAGCTTGGCGGTGATGGGCACGCGGCCCTCTTCCTTACGGTCCTGGCGGGCGTAGCCGAAGTAGGGGACGACGGCGGTGATCTGGGCGGCGGAGGCGCGTTTGAGGCAGTCGATGAAGATGAGGAGCTCGACGAGGTGATCATTGGCCGGAGGGCAGGTGGACTGGACGACGTAGGCGTCGCAGCCACGGACGTCCTCGAAGAGCTTCAGGGCGATCTCGCCGTCGGGGAAGTTTTCGAGCTGGACCCGACCAAGGGGGAAGCCCAGGTAGTGCGCGATCTGCTCGGCGAGACCGCGATTGCTGCGTCCGGAGAAGATGCGGATCCCGGTCATGCGGTGCCTCCCGGGTTGGCGGCGGCGGGGCGTGAGATCGTTGTGCCGTCGGCGAACGTGTCGGGCGTGGTGAGGTGTGTATGCGCGGTCACGCGACAATTGCGGCCGATGTTGACGGCAGCGGTGATGGTGACAAGTGGCTCGATGGTGGTGTCCGGGGCGATGCGGGCGCGGGCGTCGATCCACGTGGTGGCGGGGTCGACGATCGTGACGCCGCGGTCCATGAGCTGGTCGAGGATGCGGTTGTGCATGACCTGGTTGACGCGGGCGAGGTCTTTGCGCGAGTTGATGCTGTAGATGTCCGCGGGGCGGACGGAGGTGATGGCACCGACGCGGTGGCCGTCGGCCAGCAGCAGGGCGAACGTGTCGGTGAGGTAGTACTCGCCTTTGGCGTTGTCGTTCGTGATGCGGTCGAGGGCGCTGTGCAGCTCCGGGACTTTGAAGCAGTAGTAGCTGGGGTTGACCTCGCGAATTTCGCGCTGGGCGGGTGTGCAGTCGGCGTGTTCGACGATGCCGCGGAAGTTGCCATCCGGGTCGCGCCAGATGCGGCCGTAGCCGGTGGGGTCGTCGAGGACGGCGGTGGCGAGGGTGGCGGCGTTATTGTCGCGGAGGTGTTGATTGATGAGTTGGCGGATCGTCTCGGTGCGGATGAGGGGGCCGTCGCCGCAAAGGACGAGGGCATGGTCATAGGCGGTGAGGGCGTCGCGGGCGACCATGACGGCATGGCCGGTGCCGAGTTGCGGGTTTTGTTCGATCCAGGTCAGGTCGCCGTCGTCGTGGGTGAAGGCACTGGTGACGAGGTCTTTGCCGTGGCCGACGATGGTGAGGCAGTTGCGCACGCCGGCGGCACGGCAGGCGTCGAAGACGTAGGCAAGCATGGGGCGGCCGCAGACCTCGTGGAGGACTTTGGGCAGTTCGCTCTTGAGGCGCGTGCCCTTGCCGGCAGCGAGGATGACGGCGGCGAAGTTGAGGTCGCTATTTTGCGGCGTTGCGGCCATTTTGGCTCCGTCGGGTCGACCAGCGTGTTGGTCTGGCGGGCTGGGGGAGCGGTGCTGATCGCACAAGCTACCCGGCCTGGACTCGAACCAGGAATGCCAGGACCAAAACCTGGTGTGTTACCGATTACACCACCGGGTAACGGGACGATCGGTACGCGTAGTTCCCGATAGCCCGATTGTCGCGTCGGCAAACGAGTGCACGGTTGTGGACCCGCGCGGAGGCCTGTACCGCCAGCCGTGTGTCTGGCGGCCCACTGCGGCCGATGAGCCGCGTGCCCCGTGCGAGCGGGCATATTCAACCCGGCCGCGACGATACCGGAATCTGGGAGTGTAGTCTGTGGTTGCGGGAGGTGTCAATGGTGGAGTGGGAGAAGATGTGGGGGCGGAGGCGGATATTGGTGGGATGGCTGGACATGGTTGGCTGGCGGGGGGTTAGAGGGTATGATGAATTGGGATCTATTTGGGCCTATTATTTCTCGAGGTGTGTCGTGGCCGAGACGGATGAGGCGCTATTGGCGTGCGCGGCGGAGGGGGATGGGGCGGCTTTGCGAACGCTGTTGGAGCGGCATGGGCCCGCCGTGTGGGCGGAGGCGCGCGGGTCCACGGGAGCAGGTCCAGAATGTCGGGGCGCCGTCGATTCAGTCCGGGGAGCCACGAAAGAAACGGTTTGCGTCAACAAAACGGCGGCGTTGGCCGATTTGCGAACCGTCGCCATCGCACATGGCGCAGAGTGTCACCGAGCGCGACGTTGGTCAAGTGCGGGTGAACAAAGATAAATGGCACTACGCCGCGGCGCGATAATAATGCCGGAGCAAGCCGCCGAGGAAGCGTTGGCAGCGGATGCAGTTCGGTGGTGGTGCGGCCTGCGAGAGGCAGGCTGCGGGTGGACCATGTGCCGCTGTCGGGATCGTCTGGTTACCGAGCCCTTGGTGCGGGCGATGTTCGTTGTGGAAACGAACGTACTCCTGCCCAATGTGGTCGAGATGGCCCAGGCTGAAGCAGAGGAAGTGGCTGAGCGCTTCCCGCTTGAACGCGCCGACCCACGCTTCACAGAACGCGTTCGCATCAGGTGCCAGCTTTGGCGTTCGCACGCAGCGGATGTCGACGCTCTTGAACAAGCGGCGGAACTTGGTCGAGAACTTGGTGTCGCGGTCGTGGATCAGGAAGCGAGCCCCGAGCCCCTGGTCATCGAGCCACATCAACGCGTTACGCGCTTACTGCCGAACCCAGCGATCATCGGGCTGATAGGTCGGCGGACTGAGCAACACCCTCCGTGTACCGACATGGATGAATGCGAGACTGTATGCGACTCGCATGCCGAAGGGGGTAATGATGTTGGTCGTGAAGAAGTCACAGGCGACGAGCGTGTTCACGTGCAGCCAGATGAACTTCTGCCACACCGTCTCCGGTCCCCTGCTCCGTCGTGTCGGCGACGGCGTCAGGCCTTCGTCCTTCAGGATCCGCCGCACCGAAGACCGCCCCAGGCGCAGGCGAAGCTTGCGCAGTTCCCCGACAATACGCCGGTAGCCCCAGTTCCCGTTGTCCTTCGCCAAACGAATGACGAGTTCACGCATGTTACGGACGATCCTCGGGCGGCCAACTCGCTTCGGTTTGCGCCCTTCCCTCAACTCCATTACCCAGCGAGAATAGGTCTTCGGCGTGACGATGCCGATGATGTCGGCGACGTTATGATCCAGTTCCCGGCCGATGGCCAACAACCGGGCACGATCGCCCGGGCTGGGGATGACGCGGTTGCCGCCGAGCTTGCGGCGGAGGATCTCGACCTCGGTCTTGAGGAACCGGATGCGGGCGTCGCGCCGGGCGGCGAAATGAACAGTGCCCGACATTTTGGACCCCCGCCCAAACGCAGGCAACCGGCGGCCGAGTCCGGCTTCCAGCCCGTGACCACCGGCGAATCGCGGCGAACCCGCCCTCTCACCAGCGCAACCGGGGCCATTGACCTGCTACCAACAATTTGTAACTAAAACCGCGCTCAACATGCTCGGCATGCACGACATGCCGATGTGTTCCGGTGTCCCTAAGTTCTTGCTGATTCCGTAACTTGCGAGTGGGCAAAAACTTCCGCGCCGTGAGCCGGATTGCTCATAACCCGGAGCCGCTGGCCGACGTGTGAAAACCCGGATAGAAGGTTGAACCCAGCCGGCAACGCACCCTTGACAGGCCCGGCTTCATAGAAGGTTGAGGCGATGTGATGGTTGCGTGGACGAGCTCGACAACCAAGAAGCGGGGCGTATGTCTCGATCAAGAAAGCTGTCGCCGATCAGGGCACTGTCCAGGTTAGCGATACCAGACGCGAAGCGGCCGCGAACTGCGCGTTGAATGAAACGCGCGTCGCGGCCGCTCAATTGGGCCCGGTTCATGCCCGCAGGGTTTCGCCGCGTCAGCTCCCCAAGGACGCGATGAACGGCCAGATGTCATCGAACGTCACGAAGTCATCCTGGTTGACATCGGCGTTGAGCCAGTTGCACTCCGGATAAGCGCCGTAGTACTCCGCACGGCCGGCCAGCGCTTTGACGAACGGCGCGATGTCGTCAAAATCGATGCTGCCATCGCAGTTCATATCGCCCCGGCGATACGGGAAGTCGTAGTGCACCATCAACTCAAACTCGACGCCCGTGGGCTCCCAGAACGACGCGTCACCACACACAGCGAAAACGACTTCATTCTCTCCCGCCACGAACAGGCTGACGTCACAGGTTGAGAACGGATCGCGCGTTGGCCAGGTGAGGATCTGAAGCCCGTTGTCATCGAACATGTCCTGATTGCCTTCCTCGCAATCCTGCACACCGTAGCAGCTTGGATCAAACGGCCTTTCGGACGACAGCGGATCACAGTCGGGGACATGCATCAATCCGCTAACCGGGGTCCCGTTCAGATAGAGCACACCCTGGTCATCGACATTCGCCATGCCACTCAGGCTGGCGGCCGATGAACCGGGCGGCAGGTAGAACGTCCAGCGGTAGAACGCCGAGCCGCAATTGTCGTAGGTCACCTCATCCGCTTGCAGGAAGAACTCGTCCGCCGAAACATAGGGTTCCAACTCCACGTACACGGCCACACGACCGCCGCCGCCACCACCTCCGTAGTTCTGTGAAAAACCGCCCGCCGCGCCGATCGTACCTTCTCCCGTCAGACGCTGGGCCGTGATCCACAAGCTACCACCCGCACTGCCACCAGCCGTCTGTCCGTCTGCGACTGCGTAGCGCACCGGCCCGCGCAAAGCGCTACCGTTGTAGCCCGCCGTTGTGGCGGCTGCAGCATCCCAGCTGCATCGTGTAACGCTATACGGTCACGGATTGACGAATGGGGCTGGCAAATCGACGGATGACCGTTAGCGCCGGCGGTGTTCCCAGGTGTCTGAATTTGAGGGTGTTCACTCGCCCGCGGCCGAGTCGTATACGGCAACTCGACCAATGGAGCCGGAGGACAACGTATCGGGACGCGCTCGCGAGACACCTCTGGGGCCCCGTCAACTTCAGTACCTAGGGGTAATCAGCCGATAACCTTGACGAGACACTACGCGGAATATATATTGTCTCAGTGGAGGATGGGAAAGATGAACCACTTTGCGGCACATCAATTGCTCACGTTCTCACCTGTTGCTCATGTTAGCCAACCTGCTTTGCCCAGGTTCCGTTGGCTGTTCATGTCACGAGTGACACTTATCCGAGGTAAGCCAAGCGACTTTCTTCTACTCGCCAAATGGCTTTCAGATTCTCGGATGAGTTCACGGACATGATCACAGCGGACCAATGGTAAAGAGAGGTGGTGACATGACGAGCAGCTAGTCACGAATCCAGTAGCTGACATCATCAACTAGACGGTGCACTGAAGTGCGTGCGCGCGCCGAGCGTTTGCAATCTGCGCGCTCAGGCAACCACCTTCAAGACACCGTACGTACTGACGGAAGCTCCGTGACCGTTGTGCGCAAAGCGCGCGGCACCGCGGGACAGGGATGGTATGCGCATATCCGCGCTGGCTGGCAAGAGAGCAGGTGTGTGGGAAGGAGACGATTGCAATGCAGACTACGCCGGAGTGTGCCGTCGTATCGCGGCGCAGCAAAGGAAGTGCGCGAAAGGGAAAGGGAAGGAGCCAGGCGATGGAGAAAGACCGCCGGGAGCGGGTGGCCGGTAGTTCGAAAGTAAACAAGAGAAAGCGGTGCCGGGTCACCGCCGAGGGCTATGCGTGGGAGGTGATCGGTCCGCGGATTCGTCGCGGTGAGCTGAGCTTGTCGGTACGCCAAATCGCCGTGCTGACCGGACTGTCCATCGGATCCGTGCAGCGCAGTTATGCGTGGAGCCTCTACCAGATGCTGCAGGTACAGGAGCAGGCAGCTGCCCGCGAGCTTCTGCTGGCGCGCGGCCGCCGTCTCGATTGCGCATAGACACCGAAGCCTCGACGCTGACGACGGTCGGGCGACCGTGTCAGTTGAAACACCGTACCGTTCTACAGAGGGACTGAATCGAAGCTGTGTGGCCCGGGGCCCCATGAAACCACTCGGGAGACCATGTAGCGCCGCCGCGGCCTCGAACGTGAGGGGTACTTCGATGGCCGTGCCGGCACGGAAACACCCGAGTCTCACCGTTCCGCCTGTTCCGCACGCCGTAACAGGCGGCCACGGGTCCAAACGAGCCTGGTGCGCCAAGCGGCAATGCGCCCGCAGTGACGCGGTGCATGGCGCGCCTACGGGGTTCTTCGCAAGTGCTCGCATCACGATTCACCTCCTTGGGCCGGAGAGCGCAAGCCAGGAATTGAACAGATGGGATTGCTTTTTCTGCCGCCAAAGACGGGGTATTCGAGCAGGCAGCGGGTCTTGGTGGCGAGCAAACTGAACGCTCCGCTTACAGATAGAGAGCGTCAGTGGTTCGGAGAACATGGAGGTGAACGCGTGGAAGTGCTGCTGGACAAGTTGCAGGGGCTCGAGCTGGTTGACCCCGTGGAGTCGAGTGGGTTGCAGGCATTCGGCCTGCGCTGGACGGCAGACGCACCGCTTGACTATCTCACACTCGATGACGCGCTGGCGGCCAAGGTTCTCACGGTCACGGAAGTCGACGAGGGTGGCAGTGTCCCGACGCTTCTGGTGAGCAACGACAGCGACCAGATGGTCTTCCTTATGGCCGGTGAACAGCTCATCGGCGCCAAGCAGAACCGGGTGCTGAACGCGAGCATCATGGTCAAAGCGAGAAGCAAGCTCGTTGTTCCAGTCAGCTGCGTGGAGCGCGGCCGTTGGGGATATCGCTCACGCGCGTTCTCTAGTAGCGGCAGCGCTTCACACGGCACGTTACGGCGCATGATGTCGCGGCAGGCTCATCAGGGATACCGTTCGCATCAGGCTCCGTCGTCGCAGCAGGGTCAGGTCTGGGGGCAGATCTCCGAGAAACTGACGCAGCTGGGTTCTGTCTCGCCGTCGGACGCGCTCGAGCAGGTCTACGAAGATCATCGCGCGCGGCTGGATGCCATAACGCGTGAGGTGCGCGTGCCGGGCGACTGTCATGGCGTCGTGTTCGCCCTTGGCGGGCGTGTTGCCGGCGTGGATCTGTTCGACAATCCCAAGACGCTATCGAAGCTGCTACCCAAACTGGTCCGGGCCTACGCCATCGACGCGATCGCAGTGAACGATGCGAAGAACATCGATCGCGACGCTGTCACCGCCTGGCTGAAGACTGCGCCCTCGGCGACGGCAGAGGTCTATGATTCGCCCGGGCTGGGGAGTGATGTGCGACTCGAATCGCAGCAGATTGCCGGGGCCGCTCTGGTGGTGGACGACCACGCGATTCACGTTGAGCTGTTCCCTGCCGTCAACCCGGAGCAACAGGCGTGATTACCTGTGCGTATCCATACGAATGGCATGTGTGTCTCCTGCTTGTGACGGAAGAAATCGTTGTGGTGTTTCCTTCTTTTGTTCTTGCCTTCCCTCCGGCCGGCCCGAGGCCGCGCCGGATTGGTTGGTCGCTTCCGATGGGCGCCGGCGGCGCGGCGAAACCTGCTCAGGCAGTTGTTCGGCGCAGCGTTCCGGCAACGGCATCAACGCCATCGGTCAAGCACGTATCCCTTTCCGCGCTAGGGGCCGGTGACGACCGCTCGGCAGTGGTGCCGGTTGCGACACGTCTGCACGCGGTTGGGGGGCCGCGTGGCGGGGGCAGATGCGCCGCAAACCACCGTGTTGGCCTTGCAGTCCCGCTGCGGCCGAACAGCACACATCCGCCCCAGCGTGGGCGCCTGGTTCCGGGGAATGGGGGAACCAGGACCGACGACTGGAGGTGGATCCCTGTGCTGTCGGGCACGAGATTCCGTCAGCATGGTGGCGTCCCCGCGATCGGAAGTCACCGGCCCCTTTTTCTGCGACTGCGTATTGGAAACGCCTGAAGAGGAGTAAGAAGCTCAATGGCTAACTATTGTATTGCGGATCATGAAGTGGGGCTGGTGTTTCACGGTGAGCGACTCGAGTGCATCCTTGAACCGGGCACACACCGGGTCTCCTCGGGGTTGTGGCCCTCGCAACGGCGTCGGGTCGAGGTGATCGATCGCCTCCAAACGCGCTTCGAGCATCCCCATCTCTACCGCGTACTCGCGCACAAACCGCTGCGGGAACTGCTGGAAGTGGTCAGTGTCGCTTCCCATCAGCGAGCGCTGGTTTGGGTGGACGGCCAGTTGCTCACGCTGCTGTCACCGGGCCGATACGCATTCTGGAAGGCCCCGCGCGACGTAAAGGTGGAACTCCTGGACACGCTGAAGGCGGTACTCGACCACCCACTGTCCGAGAAACTGCTGGAGCACCCGGAGATCCGCGAAGCAGTCGAGGTCGTCGAGCTGAGCGACGATGAACGCGCGCTGGTCTGGCGAGACAACCGTCTCGCAACCATCCTCGGCCCCGGTCGCCACGCGCTCTGGCGCCGGGAGCCCCAGTTCACAGTCGAGCGGTTCGACATCGCCAAGCGGCAACTTGAGCACCCCCGCGTCGAAGCGGTGCTCGGTCATTCGCTGCGCAAGACGTTTCTGGAGTTCGTCCGTGTCAGTCCCTATGAACGCTGCCTGTTGATCGATGGGCGCCAGATCACGGCCGTCCTCGAACCGGGGAAGTACCTGTTCTGGCGCCCGGCGGACGGACTTGAGACCCTGCCGGTCGACCTGCGCGAGCAGGTGCACGAAGTCGCGGCGCAGGAAATCATGACGCAGGACAAGGTCACCCTGCGTGTCACCATGCTCGTGACCTTCCGCGTCGAAGACGTCGTCAAGGCGGCGACGGTCGTGCAGCAATACGCGGAAACGCTTTATCGCGAGGCGCAGTTGGCGCTGCGTGCCGCGGTGGGCACGCGAACCGTGGATGCGCTCCTGGCCGACAAGGCAGCCATCGGAACCGAGGTACATGAAGCACTGCAACAGCGCGCGGCGGAATTCGGTGTGGCGGTGCGCAGCGTGGGTGTGCGGGATATCAGTCTTCCGGGCGACATGAAAGAGATTCTCAATCAGGTCATCACGGCTGAGAAACGCGCTCAGGCCAACATCATCAAACGCCGCGAGGAAACGGCCGCGGCCCGCAGTCAGGCCAACACGGCCCGGTTGCTGGCAGATAACCCCGTGCTCGCCCGTATGAAGGAACTTGAGATGCTGCAGGAGATCCTATCTGGCACGGATACGACAATTGTGCTGGGCCCGGACGACATCGCAAAGCAGGTGCGGAGCCTGGTCGCAGCGCAGGACGCGGATTGATGATCCGGCGTTGGGCAACCGCTGAGAGTGAAACGCTGCGCGGCGGCGGCGTCCTGAAGCAGAATCGTGCTGCCCTGACTTGTCGCAACCTCCATGTACCTTGGCCGCCAGCCTCTCATAGGCCTCCGCCGCACCCGCGTTCAGTTCTGCCAGTAGTTCTTCCAGCTTGCTTGCCACCGCCCTGCCTCGCGAGGTTTTTTTGAGGAAAGATTGGGTGATCCTCCGCGATTATACGTTGGAGAGAGTGTGCGATGAACCAGCGCCACGGCCGGAACCGTTGCCGGCCGCGGCCCATGCAATTCATCCAAGACCGAACGGGTGTAACATGAAGTCACGGAAATACTTAGCAATTGCCATTACGGTCGGCATCGTCGGATTCGCCGGACCACTCTACGCTCAGAACGGCTACCAGTGGCTCTGCGCCACCGGTCACAGTGCGAGCGGATTCGACGGTCCGGTTTACGCACTGACCGAATGGGACCCGGACGGCAATGGCCCTTCAGCACCGCTACTTATTGCCGGCGGCGCTTTCTCACGTGCCGGCGAGCAAGATGCGAGTAACATCGCAGCTTGGGATGGCGCGGACTGGCGACCGCTTGGTGCAGGTGTTGACGACGCCGTCTTCGCACTGACCGTGCACGCGGGCGACCTGATCGCCGGTGGCTGGTTCACGGTTGCCGGCACCACTTCCGCGTCGCACGTCGCCAGGTGGGATGGCGATCAGTGGTATCCGCTCGGCGATGGAACAAACGGCAATATCTTCGTCTTGCGCTGCTTCGACGGGGACCTCATTGCGGGTGGCGAATTCACAACCGCCGGACCGGCCACAACTCACGCGATCGCGCGCTGGGATGGTGAGGCCTGGCATCCCTTGGGGGCAGGTGTCAGTCCCGTGGTACTGACGCTGGCGGAATACCAGGGCGAGCTTGTCGCTGGCGGACTGCTGCTCGCGGACAATCACGAACCGTTCCACGTGGCGTGCTGGGATGGCGCTGCATGGCAGCCGCTCGGACTCGGCACGGACCACGCCGTGCGCGCGCTGACGGTCTACCGCGATCGCCTGGTCGCTGGTGGTTTCTTTTCGATCGCCGATGGAGAGCCGGCCGACTTCGTGGCCCAGTGGGACGGTCAGCGCTGGTCCTCACTTGGCGACGGCGCCAACGGCCAAGTGCTCGCCTTGACGACTTCCGGCGGGTACCTCTACGCAGGCGGTGCATTCACGACGATGGACGGAACGCGCGCAGCCAACATCGCGTGCTGGGATGGGGTCTCCTGGACTCCGCTTGGCATGGGCACCGACGCAATGGTCACGGCGCTCCAATCGCACGATGGCGAACTGATCGCTGGCGGGAAGTTTTTAACGGCTGGCGCTTGCCCAGCGCTGCGCTGGGCCCGCTGGGGACGCGCGCAGGGGCGAGACGAAGCTGCGAGCCCGCGTTTCGGCCGGAGTGCTAGTCAGACACAGGGGGAAAGCCAGTAAGCGACCACCCGCATAGCGGGTCGCTTCAGGAGGCCCCCTTGATGTGGGCGTCGCCCCAGGGAAATCCCCGCTGGGGTGTTACGCGTCCTCCGAGGTCCAAGTCGCCTTGATTACTCTGAAGTTGCTCGTGCGCGCGGATGTCGTTGGCGATGCGCTCCTTGTCCAAGGCCACCCTGCTTACCCAGTAGCCCTGGGCCCAGAAGTGCAGTCCCGTCGTCTGACCCATCTTCATGATCTCCGAACGCTCGAGCAGGGCAGACACACGCGTGGGCGCCCAGACCGCCTCCGACCAGGACCATCCCGGCGGTCAGTTCGGTCCCGCGTCAGCGCCCTGATCGGGTGGATGCGCAAGCGCGGATGGTACGGCCCGGCAGATGTCTACGATACGTTGTCGGACCCTGGGGTCCAGACGGGTTTGCCAGGCCTCCCGCAGGTCGGCGAGGATACTGGCATCCCCGCAGACGTCTTCGAGAACCATCTGGCAATCTCGGCAGTTGGTGACATGCTCCACAATGGCCTCGGGCAACTCGCCGCGGGAGGCCAGGTCGCGCAGTTCATCTTGGGTAGGACACGGCATAATTACACCTCGCCGAGCTCGTCTCCCAGTTGCTTCCAGATGCGCTGCAACTTGCGGATCATCGCGTGTTTGATGCCATACAGTCGGTTCGCGGTGATCTGGTAGTCTCTGGCCACTTTCTCGGCCGGTTCACCATCCAAGGCGTAGCGCACGAACACCTCGTAGTCGCGGGCACGCACAGCAGCGCTCTCACTCAGTCGCTCGAGACAGAGCTGCCAGCGCTCGATCCGCTCGGCAGACTCCCACTCTGACACTGGCGGAGGATCGGCGGCCACGACGTGTTCGGCGGCTGTGCTCGAGCAATTCCGCTTCTGCTTCCGGCGATGCGCAACGATCGCATGGGACGTGAGCGTTTTGAGATAGCTGCGGAACAGCCCGACCTCGTGATCAACCTCGAACCCACGGCCCACCGCCTGCACCAGATTCCGCATTACGTCGGCGAGCACGTCCTCCGCGTCGCTGTCCCCCAGGCCCGCCCGCCGCGCGATGCGGTAGACGAGTGGGCCGTAGATGGCGAGAAACGTCCGCCAGGCGTCGCCGCGGTCATTCGCCAAGCGGCGAATGAGCGTGGTGCGGGTGTCGGGGAACTGGCCGTCACACGGTTTGGCCGACTGACTCTCGTTCCGTGTTGCCATCTGCGAACCACTTCTTTGTCAATCCGACTGGCGACGCACATGATCCACGACGTCACGCAGATCGGTTTCTTCACTGCGCCGACGCATCAATCACCGATCAACGCCACGAACGGGTTGATATCGTCGAAGTCGACCTCGCCATCCTCGTTGCAGTCGGCGTTGAGCCAGCGGCAATCCGGGTACGCCGCCGCGTAAACAGCCTCTCCTAAAACTGCCAGCACAAACGGATTGATGTCGTCGAAGCCGATGGCACCATCACAGTTTAAGTCGCCGAGCAAGTCTTCGCACTCGTCCGGTATCCCATTCCCGTTGACGTCCTGCGACGTTCCGCCACTGATGTCGCAGACATCGATAACTCCGTTACCATTGCAGTCGCTGCACCAGGGTTGTCCACTGCAGTGCGCGCGATCCCAGGCATCCGGTATCAAGTTCCCATTGCAGTCAGGTGCGAACTCCACGATGACACGATACGCCTTGACCCGAAAATAGCGTCCCGGCCAATCGTCGTCACGCCGTGCCCGCACCTGCAGGTTGGTCAGGTCCGCCTGCGTCCACCCGTTGGGGCGTAGGGCAGTAACGTCGAACCCGTTGGTGGGTCGGTAACAGCAATCGTACGTGCTGTAGATCTGGAGCGTTTCCTGCATCCAGGACGTCCCGTCCGTTCTGGCCGCGATGCGCATGTGTTCATACGTGTCGTAATCGAATCGACACATGACGCTGACCTTCACACTACTCACTGCGTACCCCGACGGGATTTGAGGATTCTGCATTTCGGCCATGAGCCAGGTTATGTCATCCGGGGTGTAGTTGATTGCGTAGCTGGGTGGGCTCGTGTCGCAGTAGCAGCACGGTGCACAGCCCGGATCCCCCTCGGCCGCGTTCCAGTACTCCCAGTCACCCGCCGGGTATACATGTGCGGCGTATTTTGTTGTGGCTAGGCGTTCTTCGGCGACCACAGCCTGGCTCCCCACAAACGCTACCATGACCAGGGCCCCAACAAACCCAACGATGCAGCGGTTTGCATTGTGCACAGCACGCTCTCCCTTCGTTAGCGGCTTCCGCCGCGCAGCGGTCCCAAAACACGGTCCAAAGTCTCACTGCGAACGCCAATCCCCGCCAGCCGGCGCCACTGAAGGCGCCGGCCGACGGGGCGTGGAGCTATCGGTCGGCCGTCGATCGTGAGCACGGCCGGTCCCCTCACTATACGGGCGCTCTATCCACCAATCAGCGACACGAAGGGGCTGATGTCGTCGAAGTCGACGTCGCCGTCCTCGTCGCAGTCGGCGTTGAGCCAGTGGCAGTCGGGGAACTGGGCCTCATAGCCCGCCTGGCCGCTCAAGGCGAGGACAAACGGGCTGATATCGTCAAAGTCCACGTCACCGTCGCAGTCGAGGTCGCCGAGGACCGGCTCCGGCCCGCTCGGCAGCGCCCAGAAGCCGCCGACGAGGGTGAAGCCGCCGCCGGTCATGGCGACGGTCATCGCGTCGGGCTGGCCGATGGTGCCGGAGAGTGTAAAGCCATCGCCGGTGGCATTCATCACGCCGCCGGAATCGATGGTGGACCAGTCGAGGGTGAAGTCGTCGGCCGTTGCGGTGAGCGTACCGGAGCCGATCAGAATCGCTGCGATAATCCGCAATATATGTTTCATGTCGATTGCTCCTCTCTATTGGCCAATGGTGACAGTGCCACCTGCGGCCTCGATCGTCATTGCGTTGTTGAGGGTGTATGTCCCGCCAACAGCGCCAGCCTTGATCGTCAGCACACCGCCGGTGGCGACATCGTTCACACCCTCGCTCAGGCTGTTCCAGGGATTCCAGAACGAACCGTCTTCGCTGCCGCTGTGCCCGAAATCGACCCACACGCCGACATTGCTGTCCCCGGTGAGCAGGAACATCGCGTAGTAGCCGATGCGCGAGCAGTCGTAGGCGATGCGCATATAGCCATCCTCGCCCCAGTTCTCGCCCCACGAGTTCTTCATGTACCACGCGCCGTCGCCGTCGTCCCAGCCAACCAGCAGAACACAGTGATTGGTGGTCTCATCGGCGCAGGCGTTGAACACGCCATCAGTGTAGGCCTGGAACGCATCATCCACGTACACCAGACAGACGATCGGCCCGTAGTCAAGCAACGCCTGCTTGATCTGTGCCACGGTCGGTTGAGTCCACACAGAGCCGGACACGTACCCGCTGTTGAACAGGTGGTACGGATGCCCATACGGGCAGCCACACGGCGCATCCCAGCCGACATATGGGAACTCACTCTCCCAAACGGCTCCATTGTCGCCGCAGGGGTCCGTGGGGCCGCCGGCCTCCATGTACTGCAACGCAGACGAATGCTGACCGCCATCGCAAGTCCCCGCATCGGTGCAGCTCACCAGCCACTGCTCCGAAAGGTCCGGGCCGAACCGATCGTTGATGTAGATCAGCCCCTCGAACGCACCGATCGCGCCAAATGCCCAGCAACTGCCACATGACGCCTGATTGCGCACCGCCGTGACGCAGTTCCAATGCCGCCAGTCCCACCAGGTGCGGGAGGGCAGGTCACGCGTCGGCATCACAGGCGGCGTGGGCGCTGTCGCCTCGATCAAGGTCGGGTCAGAGCCGCACAAATCTGCCAATGGGCGATCGGTGGCGCCATTGTGGCCCACCGTGAATGTCCAGCCCTCCGCGAGCCCCCGCGCTCGCAAGGACTCGATGTCGCCATCCGTCAATTGGGCGTCTGCTGCCACGCCGAGCGATAGCAGTGCCATGAAAGTGACCATGTAGTGTCGTTTCTTCACGAGTAACTCCTATTGCGGCTGGACCAGCATGAGGACCAGACCTTTGCCTTCGTTAAGCTGCGTCATGGCCTTGCCGATGACGGCGCCGATGCCCTGTTCGTTGTTCGTGACTTTCATCGCATGCCCCGGCGTGGTTGACGTGGTCAGCCGGTCACCGGGCGTGATGGCCGCGCTCGATGCGTCGCACCAGACGTAGACTTTGCCGGCCATCGCGATGGGGTGTTCGCCTTCGGACGTCGCGTGCCCTTCCTGCTTCATGATCATGCCGGGATTCACGCCGCCCGCACCGCTGATCACGCCGGCGACCTTGCGGTCGTAGGCTTCGGTGGCCAGCATCAACTTGCCGGGATTCGCGGGATCGATGGACACCACCATGCCGGGCTGGATTGCTTCAACACCTTGGCCGGCGTCGGAGACGTGAGCAGGTTCCGCGAGGTCGGACCCGCCGGTGATTTCTAAGACAGGAACTCTGGTGCGCGTTCGGAGGTTTATAGGTCCACCATGTTCGATGAGGATACGCTCGTCAGAACCGGAGCCGCTTCGGATGCTGACATTCCACCCGGATAGCCTTGTCGAACCGCCGCCTTCCTGCCCCGTGCCGATGTAGTACAGATCTCCCTGCGGGGATAGGCGCACGGGATGATTGTCCATCTGAATGGGGCCACTGAACGAGGTGGTTCCGTCGCCCGTGACCCTAAGGCGTTCGGGATACGTAAGTCCGCCATCGGCAGACGTTTGCACGACAAACTCGCCGCGGCTGCCTGTGTTACCGATCGCGCCGAACCGAATGCGGCGGTTCCCCGAGCCAGCCTCGATCAGATTCTCCTCGAACGACCCTCCAGGCGGATTCTGGATGCTCAGTGCGACGCCCGGTCCGTCGGGTACGACGCGGAGCTTTCCGATTGAATCTCCGATGGCGGCTCCAATCCGCACATCGCCAGCGTCGTTCACCGCGATTCCGCGCGTAATCAGTGAATACGCCGCAGACGTAACCGCCTGCCGTGGTGCAAGTTCAGCCGCGCCGTTGATACTGATGCCCAGCCAGACCGCGCCGCTGTCGCTCGGCAGCGCCGCCGCTGGCACGCCGCCCGTCGTCTGTGAACCGATGTTGATCGTGAACAGCCCGTTCGGCCGGGGGACGTCTTGGTGAGTCTCACTCCAGAGCAGAGTCCCGCCAGACTCCGCATCGTAGAACCGCACCTCGATGCTGACCGGATCGGTGCCATTCCCCGTCAGCCGGCCCTGAAACGTCATCTCCCGTGGCACGTCGGCCACGGTCAGTGCCGTGACGCCGAGCAGGGCCCCAATTACGAACATACGCTTGTACATGTTGCCAGTCTCCCTCACTTGGCGATCCGGGTGGGCCAAACGCCGTTGTTTGGGCCGCCGGACCACGATAAACTCTTTTCCAACCAGAGCTTTTGACAGGAGGCCCAGGTTGAACCTTCCCGATTTCATCGTTTGCGACCCGCAAATCTGCGGCGGGCAGCCCGTCTTCCGCGGGACCCGCGTCACGCTGCGCACGGTGCTCGCCAGCCTGGCCGCCGGGGACGACATCCCCGATGTGCTGCGCGACTTCCCGACCCTGACCGCTGAACAGGTGTGGGCGGCCGTCGCGTTCGCGGCGGCGTCGGCCCAGGATGACCTGCCGATTCCGGGGTTGCCGGTCTGAGCCATGCGATTGAAGCTCGACGAAAACATGCCGGCGTCGCTGGCGGCTGCCTTGAGCACGAAGGGCCATGACGTCGACACGAGTCCCGCGGCGGGCCTTGCCGGCCGCTCTGATGCGGACGTCTGGGCGGCCACCCAGGCCGCGCAGCGGCTGCTGATCACGCAGGATCTCGATTTCTCCGATATCCGGCGATATGAGCCCGGTACGCACCATGGACTGCTGCTGGTCCGGCTGCGCGAGCCGTCGCGCACGCGTCTGGCGGACCGTGTGTTGCAGGTCTTTGCGCTGCCGGAAGCGGCGGAATGGAATGGGTGTTTCGTGGTGGTCACCGACCGCAAGGTCCGCGTGCGCGCTGCGCGCGGCGAAGGCCGCACGGACTCCGCGTGACTTGCACACCCAGACATTACCCACAACCGCGGCACGGCGTATTGCCCTACTGCGGCTGGACCAACAGCAGGACCAGACCCTTCCCTTCTTTCAATACCGTCATCGCTTTGCCGATGACGCAGCCGCGCGGGAAGTCGCGCGTGTGATCCGCGCGCATCGCGTGACCGGGGGTGTTCGATGTGGTCAACAGATCGCCGGGCTGGATCGGCCCGTTCGCGTCGGCGTCGCACCAGACGTACACCTTGCCGGCCATGGCGATGGGGTGTTCGCCTTCGGCCGTCGGGTGGCCTTCCTGCTTCATGATCATGCCTGGCTGCACACCGCCAGCGCCGCTGATCACGCCGGCGACCTTGCGGTCATAGGCTTCGGTCGCAAGCATCAGCTTGCCGGGGTTCTTCGGGTCGATCGAGACGACCATCCCCGGCTGGATCGCTTCGGCACCCTGGCCGGCATCCGAGACCTCAGCGGGTTCCGCGAGGTCGGAGCCGCCGGTGATTTGGAGAATCTTGGAGACTGTCGTGCCCTGGACGTCGAGCGTCATGGCACCCGGGCCATTTGCGCTATACAAGCGAAGCGCACGAGAAGTACTGACTCGCATCCGCACGTCAAAATCCAGCGACGTGTCATTCTCGAATGCGAAGTCGATGTACGGACCATTGTTGGGTGAGTTATTGCCGCGAAGTTCAATAAAGCCTTGGCCGTCGTAGCCAAACGTACCGCCGAAGCGCCCGGTAGGATCTGGACCAGCACTGACACCAGCCGTCGAAAACACCCAACCTGCCACCGAAAGAGGCGATGGAGGGTCTGGAAGACCGATGCCGACATAACCGCCGAGCGGGTTGATTAGCACATTTCCGTATGTCGACGGCAATGATCGGTAGCTCTGCAGCCGCAGGTCGCCTTGATTCATCTCATCTACGTCGAAACTTGCCCCGGGTGAACCTACGAGCCTATCGCCAAGCCATAGCTCCGCTTCTGTGCCACCAGCGGGTCCTACTTCCAGACGTCCGCCCGTACTGGGAGCGCCGATTCCGACGTTCCCCGCTTCATCAACAAACACGCCCCGCGTATTTAGCGAGTAGGCCGCCGCGGTCACGCGCTGCCGCGGCGTCAGTTCGGCGCCTTGGTTCACACTTACAGATAGCCATACCTCGTCGGTCGCGCTCGGCAGTGCCGCCGCCGGGATGCCGCCGGTCGTCTGCGACCCAATATTGATCGTGAACAACCCCTCCGGCCGCGCGACGCTCGGGTGCGTCTCGCTCCACAGTAGATTGCCGCCCGTCTCGGCGTCGTAGAAGCGGACTTCAATGTCCACCGGTCCGGTCCCGTTCCCCGACAGCCGGCCCTGAAACGTCATCTCCCGCGGCACGTCGGCCATGGCCACCACTGCCAGGGCGGCAAGGCACACGCCTGCGCCCAGTCTGAGTCCGCTGTTCATTCTGCCAACCTCCTTTTTTCCGTAGCTCCAAGCGAGCATGGACCCGATGGGATCCGTGCCCCGCGAGCGATCGTCCGGCCGCGTATGGCCGGCGCTCACTTCGTATGGTCAGAAGCGGGCCCTCCCTTTCGCGCATGCTGGGAGATTTCTGAGAAACGTGCCGTTCAGCACCATCGGCAATGAATTGGTGCGGTACGGGTCATGACCGGTGTGCCGGCGGCAACGTCCGTTGAGATCAGTCTTTGCGCGACGCCTCGCGGTAGTCGTACAGGGGATGGGCGGCGTAGAGGGCTTCAAAATGTGAGCGCTCCTCTTCGAGTCCGAGCGCCGCAAACAACTCGACGAAGGAGGCCAGCGTTTCAATCTCGGCCATGCGCTGTGCCGTCAGTACCGAACCTTCGCATGCGGAGAAATCGACGGTCCGCAGACGCAGGTAAGCGTCAGCGAGCACGTCCTGCGCCTCGACACACCTACCCTGCCGAATCAGCGCCCGGGCCAGGATCGCCGACGTATCCTGATAAACGTCGTCGCCCTCAGCACTCCGCGTCACCTGCTCGGCAGCGAGTGCGTCGCGCAGGAACGCCTCGGCCTCCCCGTACCGCTCTTGACGCATGCGGATGCCGCCCAGTTGCTTCAGGCAGACGGCCCGCCGAATGTGTCCCGGCTGGTGCCGCTCCACGAGCGTCAAGCCGGCCCTGAAGTACTTCTCAGCCAAGTCCAATCGATTGGCGGCGGAGTATGTGAAGGCCTGGTTGATTGTGGGCACAATCAGCCCCGGATGATCCGTTCCCATCCGGGCGCGATGTTGTGCAAGCACTTCCTCCTGGAGCGCAGCCGCCTGATCCAGTTGGCCCAGCGCGTGATAGGTCAGCGCCAGGTGGCCGCGCACGTTAGCGATGGTGGGGTGGTTCTGCGGATAGATCGCGGTGTAGGCCGCGAGGACATCGCGGTACGTCTCTCCCGCCTGCTCGTGCGCTCCCATTCGCATGGCGACCATCCCCAGGCGGTGGCGCGCTGCAATCGTCTGGGGGTGTTGTCCGCCCTGTGCGCGCTCGCGCGTCTCAAGGGCCTGCAAATAGCGCTGCCGGGCAGCGCTGTACGCACCGGCTGAAAGCAGATGGTCCCCGTAGGCCTCCATCGCGGCGGCGTAGCGAAGGTCGTCCGGCGAAAGGCCGCGCTCGGCGAGTGACAGCAATTCATCGTACAAGGCCCCTTCCCGGTCAAACTGGGCACGGGCGCTTGCAATCCCGGCGAGGATGGTGAGCGCGTCGAACACCTCAGGCGTGTCCGGCCCGAGGTGGCGTCGATAGGCGGCTATCGCCGCCTCGGCATGTCTGGTAGCCGTGTCGAACTGCGCCAAGCGATAGTGGGCGGTGGCCAGCGACACACGCGTGTCGGTCGGCTCCAGCGCGTCCTCGCCGAACGTATTGCTTCGCAAGGCCAGTGCTTCCTCCAGCAACGGCAGGGCATCGGCCGGCATCGCCAGCTTCAGATAAACACGCCCCACCGCATCCAGCAAGCTGGCCCGGACTTCCGGCTCGTCTCGCAGCTCCGTCCGCAAGCGCCGTACGCCTTCATCGAGCAACTCACGGGCTGTGACGGGATCATCGGACAGCTCGACCGGCATCGGCCGCTCGAAGAGGTTAATCAGGAAATCGGTTACTTGCTGTGCGGTGTGGGCTTCGCGCTCGGCGGCACGCTGAGCCACCTGAGCCTGCTCGGCATTACGCGTTGATTGGCGGTAAAGCCCGAACGTCACGCCCGTCGCTACACCGAGCAGGAGCATGAGCCCGAAGATCAGGAGTGCCACGACGCGATGACGTCGCGCGAGCTTGCTGAGAACGTAGACGGCGCTATCACGCCGCGCGGTGATGGGCTCGTGTGCGAGAAAGCGACGCAGGTCTTCCGCCAGCAGACCCGCGGATGCATAGCGACGCGTCGGGTCCTTTGCCAGCGCTTTGCTGACGATGACCTCCAGGTCACCTCGCAGCGACGGATCCACCCTTCCCAGTCGGGGCGGATCCTGTTCTTCGACACGCCGGGCGGCTTCAGTCACCGGCAGGGCCCGTAAGTCGTATGGCAGCCGCCCGGTCAGCAATTCGAAGAGTACCACGCCGAGAGCATACACATCGCAACGTGTATCCACGGTGCGGACCGAACCGCGCAGTTGCTCGGGCGCCATATACTCCAGCGTCCCGACCAGGTGCCCAACCTCGGTGCGCAGCGTACCCTTGTGAATCTCCGGATCGAGGGCGCGTGCGATGCCAAAATCTAGGATCTTCGGACGGCCCGTATTGGTGACGAAGATGTTGCCGGGCTTGAGATCGCGATGGATGATGCCGCGCTGGTGTGCATGCTCGACCGCGTCGCAAATCGCGGCCGCGAGTTCCAGCCGGGCCGGCCTTCCCATGCCCGTTAGCCGCACATGGTCAAGCAGCGGGTGACCATCAACCAATTCCATGACCAGGTACGCACCAGGAGCATCCACCAGCTCGACGGTGCCGGCGTCATATATGTGTGCGATGCCCGGATGATCGAGACGTGCAAGCAACTCGGCCTCGTACTCCAGGCGGCGGCGGGCGACGTGCGTCGTACGGGATGGGTGCAACAGCTTGACAGCCACGCGACGCGGCGGCGACACCTGCCGTGCCTCCCACACGACGCTCATGCCCCCCTCGCCCAGCTTGTGGAGCAGTTCGTAATCTCCGATGCGACTGCCCGGCGCGGCGACCAACGCGGGTAACACCTCAGTGGTCGTCGCGTGTCCGGCCTCGTCTTGATCCGGTAAGGAAGACAACGAGCGCCGCACGCGGGTCAGCAGGGTCTCATTCGCCGACTGCTCCTGGAGGAGGTGTCGGCACGCGGCGCACGTGGCGGAGTGTCGCAGCCACCGTCGCGTGTCCTCTTCGGTCAGCTCACCGGCCGACAGCCGTTCCAGTACGTCCAGCGTGAGACACTGCATAGCCCCGCATCCTCACTCCCGTATGGTCGGGCGGCGTCGAGATCTTTCACGCCGGCTCGCCGAATTCTTCGTAGAGCTCCCGCAGGCGGTTCATGACCCGTGACTTGGCGATGTAGACCGTGTTTACGCTAAGTTCAAGCTGCTCGGCAACTTCCGATGCGGACTCACCCTCGAGCGCGTAGCGGCGAAAAGCCTCGTAGGTCACACGGCTGACCTCCGCACGCACCAGGCCCAGCACCGTTTTGAGCAAAGCCGCCTCCCAGACGCGGTCAAGGGCAGCGTCCGGAAGGTCGTGCGAACACGCGACCGACTCATCCAAACTCTGACTACGCAATCGCTTATGGCGACGATACTGCTCGCGGATCCGATTGGCCAGTACGCCGCGGATCCAGTTGCGGAGGCGACCGCGATCGCGTTCGTACTTGCCCTCCTTGAGACCGCCAAAGACGGCCAGCAGGGTGTCCTGCGTGACGTCGTCGGCGTCATCGGGTCGGAGGCCGGCCTGGAGCGCAACTGCTTTGAGCATCGGCTGATAGAGCGCGCAAAGCTCACGCCAGGCGGCCTGTCCGTTGCCGCTTTGCAAGTCGTGAATAAAGGTAGTGCGTGTACGACTGGCCCGAATCATCCTCTCCGCCCCGGCCAAGAACCACAATGGACACAGTATAGCATCTGCCGTCTCGCAATGCGGCCCCGCCACCCGCGACTTTTTCCGCTTTTCCGTGAAAGGAATCTCGCACCGGAGTCCACAAGAAGAGCAGGGCGAGTCGTGGGTGGCGCAACACAGATCACCAGGGGCCCGCTCGCCTGTGGGAGAAACGGGAGACGGGACGACAAGTGAGGGGCTGTGCACATCACTTGCCCGGCGGATGGGACCGCCGGACGTCACCAGGACAACACGAAGCAGGCCGCCGCGCAGCGGATATGCCGGCAAGCGACTCGGCATGCAACCAGAGATCCCTGTGCGCGTCACTCGACACGCCGGGGATGGAACAAAGGCGAAGGAGAAGCGCGATGCGTACGGAAATGATGAAGCCTTCGTTAGTCGGAATGAGCGCGGCGCTGCTGAAGGCCGCGTGGGGATCCACACCAGTGGCGGCACAGGATGCGGGTTCGATTGTCGGGTGGGGCAGTCGAGTCGTGGGCGTGGACCTGACTCATGACTGCATTTCTGTGGCGGTGGGTGTCGCCATCCTCAGTAGCTAAATCCAGAACCCGCGAGGGTACAGATCGTCCACGCGCGGGCCTATGCCATCGACAACGGGGTGCGATGATGATTCGGAAGAAAATCTGCAAGCGAACGCAACACACGTCCGCCATGAAGGTAGGGGGACGTTCTCTTACACCGGCCGATCACACACAGAAGGAGAGCACCATGACTCGTATCAACCACAATCTGCAACTCTGTTTGGGCGCTTTGCTGGCGATCACGCTATGCGCCGTGCCAGCCAGTGCACAATCGTCCATTCACCTCTACTTCTCACATTCCGACGACCTCACCCAACTTCCGCCGGAATACGCCGAAGGCGTCAATCCCACCGTCAACATGGGCGAGACGATCTACCTGTGGGCGAGCGTCATGTTGTTCGATGAATGGGACCTTGTCACTCTCGAGTTCGACGGTCCACCGATCACCGGGGGTGAGATGTACAACCCGAACGGAATGCGCTGGAACAGTGGCTCGGATCTGGACCCGGCGGGCGATAATTCCGTGGCATGCATCGCGCTCACCACCATAGGTCTGAGCCCCTCTGATCCGCATTACAGCGAAGGCTTGTTTCGGCACCACCTGCTGGGCGAAATGCAGTTTGGCGGTGACGGCGATGTCTTCCTGACGATCGGTGGTGGCTTACACCGGCGCGACGGCAGCCCGCTCGACCAGGTGTTCTTTGGATACGACCCGAACCATGTCCCCGATGGCCCCCTCTTCGTCGACGACGTCGGCGGGAGCACGGAATATGCCGACGCAACGGTGGGAGGGGTTTCAGCCACGTGTGACCCGCTAGTCGTACCGCTGGAGGATTGGGACACTGTTGTTGCTCCCGTGCCTTTCACCTTTTCGTACGACAGCCTCGTTACCACGGATTTGGCTGGTCCGTGTGAGCAGACCAACACCGGGGCTCATGCCACGGCAGTGGGAGACGAAGGCGATTTCCCCGCCTACGTATCCGCGTACGCAGCACAGGATGTCACCCCCCTGGGTCACTTCGCTGCGAAGGTGTCCCTCTACGGCGAATTCGGTCTGATCTGCCTCGATCCAGAGTGCCTGGACTTCCTGGAGGTGCCGTGCGGCGGCGCGAGCGGTGGACTCAGCGGTACGTTGACACTCGGCACCGCGGCGGGCTACCCGGCGGGCACGCCGCTGATCCTGACGGCCGACATCGCTGCGGCGGACTCCTATAGCCGGAGTTTCAGCATGACGATCTCGCGCGCCGGCACGCCGCTGGCTGAGCTGGATGATTCCAGTCCGGGTCCTGTGTCCTTCGACGCCGAGGCCGGCGAAACCCTCACCGTAGACCTCGCGGCCGCCGATACTAACGAGTGGTACTACTATTGGGACGCGACGTGCCGACTCCTCATCGAAAGCGGCGTGTCGTCGGTGGTCGGCGACCTGGACTGCGACGGCGATGTTGACTTCGACGATATCAACCCGTTCGTCCTCGCGCTCAGCGGCCAGGCCGGTTACGAGGCGGCCTACCCCGACTGCAACTGGTACAACGCCGACTGCGATGAAGACGGGGACGTTGACTTCGACGACATCAATCCCTTCGTCAACATCCTGAGCAGCTAGCTGACGAGCTTCCTTTTGGCGCCACGGCGCGATGCGGCGTCTCGCTGTTTCCGTTCCAGCGGTGCAGCGAGACGCCCAAGCCGTGGCCTGCGGCGAACGCACACGGGTATCAACGACACACCTAGAACTTCCGCCGAGTTTCCCAAGAACTTTCACGCCTCCGTTCACTTCGCCTCGGCGACTTTCACGCTTCACGACTGCCTATCGTTATGCCGCATGCACAACCAGCCCAGGCACCAGGCCGGTACTTGCCGGCCCGGTGCACTGGCGATTGCCAAGCAACCTACTCCGTGGCGGCCACGTGAGGATGCCGTACGGGCGGGAACGGGGAGCGCTCCGGTCCGGGCTCAAGGCAGCCCTGCCCGGTGACCGTGAGTTGATAGTCATTAGCACCACTGCCGCAAGGCGCTTCATAGAGGGACAGATGTGTGACAAACATGTAGTAGGTGCCCCCCGGCAGGCAGTCTGTGGTCAACGTGTCAGGCTCGCACTCGGCGGTACTCGTCCACGGGCTGATGTAGCCGGTGGTGTTGTCACAGCCGGGGACGCCCGGTTCAATCTGCTCAACCAGGCCGAAGACGCCTTCAAAATCGGTGACGCAGTCGAGTGTCAGGACCGCTGGCTGGGTGAGGACAAGCTCGTACCAGTCCGTGTCGCGCGTGCCGCCGTCAGCCCATGCGGTACCACACACCGTGACCCCGTCAGTGAGCGGCTCGAACGCGGCGGGGGTCACCAGGCAGCCACCGTTCAGATCTGCACCGCACGGCTCCTGCTCATCGACGGCGCCAGCCGGGCACTCCAGCTCGCAGGGGAGAAGATTCTGGTACACCTCCAGGAAATACGAACCGCAATCCGATGCACCGTACGCCTCGATCGTGACGAAGTAGTCGCCGGCGGGGAGGTTCAGCAGCGTCACCTCGGACTGGAGTCCGCAGTAATCGTCATTGGAAGCGACTTCTTCCCCGCAGAACGTCGTACCGAGGTAAAGGTAGGTGTCAAAGTCCGAACCGCACAGCGAGAACACCCACTCGCCATCGTTTGGGATCGTGACCAGGTACCGCGTGTCAAGACTCGGGCGCAGCGCACACACACTGACCAGTTCGTCGCAGGTACTGCCGTCCCAGGCGCCGGGCGCGACCACCGCGATATACGACGGGCACTCGATGTCCGCACAATTGGTACCGTCGCCCTGGTACACACCGGCCGCCGCGACACAGTCCGCCTCGGTGTAGTCGTCAGCACAGCTACCATCGGCCGGGAAGCAGCAGGCGCCAATCGCAGACGCGCTGAATATGAGATCGAAAAAACCGCTGGAACTGCCGTAGCCATCGACAACGATGTAGTACGTGTTGTTCGCGAACAACTGAACCTGCTCGAGACGCGAACGGTACGGATTCCCCTGCGAGTCGTAGCAGGCGTCGTCGTTGCAGGCGATCTCGGTTCCCGCAGTGCAATCGTTCTCGTAGATGTACACCTTGGTGTCATAGCCTGACTCGCAGAGGTCGACGTCAACCAGCCCGTCCGCCGTGGGGGTGTACGAGAACACGACGTCGGGTGCGATCGAGCCGGCGTACGGACAAACAGCGTCATAGTCATCATCAAAACCAGTCGTGCTGTCGGTCGCGAAGTACGGCAGGGCGTCGACGACGATAGCCGTTTCGCAGACCTCGCCGGGTGGCGGTGTGGTACCGATCAGGTCGACGAACGCGTCGATGTCGTCAAAATCGACATCGCCGTCCCCGTCGCAGTCGGCGTTGAGCCACTCACAGTCCGGGTGCGCCGCTTCGTAGCCCTGCTGACCGCTCAGCGCCAGGACGAACGGGTCGATATCGTCAAAATCGACATCCCCGTCGCAATCAAGGTCGCCCAGGAACCGGCTCTTGTTGTCCGAGTTGTCAGCCGGAGGCCCCTTGAATGCCAATACTTGTACTGCGCCAATGGACCCGAATACAACCAGTGCGATTGTTGCGTTGCGTACTCCGTTCCACATGTTCTTGACTCCTGTATGTTGTGGGAAGTGGCTGAAGGGCGGTCAACTGCTGAGGATCGCCACGAAAGCTGAAATGTCGTCGAAGTCGACGTCACCATCCGAGTTGCAGTCCGCGTTCAGCCAGTCGCAGTCGGGGTAGACGGCTTCGTAGCCGGCCTGGCCACCTAGTGCGAGCACGAATGGACTGATGTCGTCAAAGTCCACACCCAGATCGCAGTCGAGGTCGCCGATGACGCCGTCGATCCACAGCTCTGCATAGTCGGCGTAGTGCCCGTCGAACTCGGTGCCCTCGATATCGTTAAACACGTTCTCCAGGGCTCTCACTTCGACGACAACGAAGTCCGTGTCGGCGGGAATCACGGTGTGGAGCTCGAAGCGCTCCCACGTGGCGAGCTCTCCATCGCTGGCGAACGTGTCAATCGCGTACATCAGATAGCCGCCCCCCGGCCACGCTGAGACGTCTCCGGCACAAGCGAACAGCCGAATGCCAAACGCCGTATCCGTTTCCTCGTCGATCGACACGCGGTTGAAGTAGGCGGAGCAGCCCAGTCTGAGCAATTGCCCCTGCAAACCGGTCGGGGCCAGTTCCACGGCCTGTTGCACCTGACAGACGGTGCTGTCGGATGGCGTCGCACACACCGCGTAGATGAAGCGGAGCATGTGATCGCCGCTGTACGGCGCGATACCCTGTTCGGCCGCAACCGATGCGGCGGGCTCGCCAGACCAGTATCCTGGTGCATTCGGCATAAAGAGCAGGACGTCCTCATCGAATTCAAAGTCGACCAGCAGGTTCTCGGTGGCGGGTTCGCACTCGTCCGGGATGCCGTTGCCATTCTCGTCCGCGCTGCTGCCGGTCGCGATGTCCACGGCGTCGGGAATCCAGTTGCCATTGCAATCGTCAAACGCCGTGACCTCGTCGGCGCCCATGTCCACCAGCTCCAGCATGACGCGCGGCTCGCCGTCGATATCGGTCTGGTCGGTGTAATCGGCCGCGGGGTCACCCATGCTGATGCACGGCGAATCGGCGGAGAGGTGGTAGTCGTTATCCTCCCAGGTGGCGGGGTCGTTGTCCGCGCCATCGGCGTCGACGAGCAGCGGATCGGCATCAATGTTGCTGGCGGCCCAGTCGAGGGTCGCTTCCCATTCAAGCGCAACGGTGTCAGCGCCCCCAACGACGTCGCAGTACGACACGGTCAGGTCACTGGGGTTGTTCACCGTGCCGTACACGTAGGCGAGCGAACCATCGGCGGCGGTGTTCCCGGTTGCGATGCAGTTCAGCACCGTGACGTGGCTCGCATCGTTGAGGTCCAGCGCACCGCCTTCGGAGGCACTGTTGTTGATCAGCGTGCAATTGGCAAATGTGGCCGTGGTGTAATAGCTGCGCAGCACGCCGCCTTCGTAGGTCGCCGAGTTATCGCTGATGACGCAGCTCTGAAACAGATTGTGAAAGTAGCTGTACGAGATTCTGAAGGCCCCGCCACCATGTCCCGCGGAGTTGCCTCGAATCTCACAGCCGATGACGTCCAGACTCTCGCCGTTGCCAAAGCGGAGTGCGCCGCCGTACTCGTCCGCGACGTTACCGCACAACTCGCAATCCTCGATCCACGCGGGGCTGCTTCCCACGATGTTCAATGCGCCACCGTTGCTCGCGGACGTGTTGTGGGAGAGCACGCTGTCTGTAATTGTGGTGGGCGCGAAGCTCCAGGCGTCCACGGCGCCGCCGGTGGACGCTGAAGTGTTGTAGCGAAACGTGCAGCCCGTGATGGTCAGCGGAGCGGGGGCGCGCATACTGCCACTGGTGGCGAGTCCGCCGCCACTGCTGGGTGCGGAATTGAACTCCACGGTGCAGTTGACGAGCTCGACGGCGGAGGAGAGAGCGCTGATGCCGCCGCCAGAGCCGTTTCCGAACATGGCGGGAACGGCGTTGCCGATGATCTGGGAGTTGCTCACCGTCGCGGCCGCCTGATGGACATTCAAGGCGCCTGCCCACTTGGCCACGTTGTTGGTCAGCACGCAGTTGTCGATCGTGATATTGGCGGCGGTCGTCACCAGCACGGCGCCGCCCCCGGCGCCACTCAGGTAGCCGTTCGTGACGGTGACGCCCTGGAGCAGCGATCCGGAGGCCCAGGTGCCGCCGAACCGGAAACCGCGGTGCTCGTTTTCCGCTCCGCCCTGGCAGTCGATGGTACATAGCGAGGGGTCATTGCTGACGGACTTGATCGTCAATTGCAGGTCGTAGACATCCACATCGCAGTTTCCCGGGCCGGTATACGTGCCGTCGGCCAGCATCACGACGTCCCCAGCCACGCTGGCGTCGACGGCTTCCTGAATGGTTGCGTATTCGGCGGGCACATGGCGTTCCGTGCCCCACGCGCGTTTGGCGGTGCCGAACACACAAAGGCTGCTCAATACGCAGCAAGCTGTCACGAGTCGGGTGGATGGCCGGTAGAACTTCATCGTTGCGCTCCCATGAAGTAAGCCGAGTCAAGGTGGTTTTCGTTTGAATCGTGGTGACTGA
>CAYXTR010000016.1:0-122826 GCA_964468185.1 uncultured Planctomycetales bacterium
AAGTGGCCGGTTTTCACCTGCCCTTCACTGGTACGTTTTGCCCGCCCGCTGACACAGGTCACGTGCGTTTCCGCTTCATATGACGTCGCCTGATGATAACGGAGCAGACGGAACGACGCCTCAGGAAGGGCGCGGGCCAGGGTGTATAGACAGCCGGAACTGCAAACGCGCGTTGGATTGCCGCCGGACTGCAGCGCGGCGATGAACGCGTCGTCGGAGCGGGATTCGAGCAGGCTGAGGAGATCGCGGTCGGTCTCGGCGACTGATGCGAGGAACGCGGGCGTGGACGGATGGGGGTCGCCGAAACGTTGGCCTATGTGACTCAGATCGGCGCCGGCGACAATGATCGTGCGGCTAGCGGATTGCTCGATCACGTGAGCGAGGGCTTCGCCGACGGCAGCGAGATCAGGACCCACGCCGTCGGCTGGGGCCGTACCCGTGGGGCCGCAGGCATCGGGGCAGAGTAGCGGGACGATCTGAAACGGACGGCCGTCGTGCAGGACCTGTAGGATGTGGACCTGTAATTCGATGGAGTGCTCGAGGGCGTGGTCGATTTCCTGTTCGTAAAGCGGTACGGCGAGACGGGTCTCCAACTGCTCAAGGGTAGCCCGGTCGGTTTCGACTTGTCCCAGGGGTGTCAAAAAGTCCTTGCGGGTCGCGACGACTGTGGTGGCGGCTCCGGCGTGGTTGGTGCCGAGGATGATGTAGCGATCGGCCAACGGACCGGCCGCCAAGGTGCCGTAGGCGTCAGCGTAGCATGGGGCGCCGCGGGCGTAGTCGAGGTGGGGCGCGACGAGGCCACGGAGATTGGACACAGTAGCTGCAACGCCGGCAGCAAGGATCTTGTGGATCTCTGCGCGGAGGACCTCGGCGTCGGGATAGCGATCACGGTTGTCGCGAGCTGTCGCCTGAGCGTACGCGTCACGGCGTGCCTGGGCCGCGTCGCGGGCGCGGTCGTTGTCGAGCAGCAGCACTTGATCGAGCGCCTTGACGAGGTTCAGGATCTGGTCGGCGGGGAGATTCATGCCGACCTGCTCGTGGAAGGCACGCTGGATGTCAGTGCAGGACCGCGTGCCGTCCAGGCAGGTGAGGACGAAGTACCCGGCGGCCGGCACAGCGATCTGCTCAGGGGAGAGCTGGCTGGGATCGCGCAGTTGGAAGTAGACCTGGCCGTCGGGGCGGCGATGGGGCAGCGCTTCTACGGCCCTGAGGGCTGGGAGCTTCGTGTTGTGGTTCCAGTCATGCATCGTTGATTCACCTGAAACGCCCAGCGGGCGCGCGAACCCCAGAACAAGTGTAGGCGCCCTTCCGTAGGCGGCTCGACAAACTCGAAGCGCAGTGCCGCGATGCCCCGCTCGTCATGTTCCAGAACGCGGACCAGGAACCCCAGGTCATCACGTCGGTCAACAACATCCGGAATCGGGCCGCCGGTGGATTCTACAGCGAGGCGGCGCATCGCCCCCGTGAAAAAGCGGTCTTCGGCAATGCGGACGTCGATGATGCGGTCATTGACCCAGGACAATTCGGCGGGGGTGACAGCGCCGAGCATGCGCGGTGCCCAAGTCAGAGGGATGACCCGCAGGTCTTTCAAGTCGCCCTCGCGTTCGAGGATGAGGCGCAGGTAGTGCGCGATGAGGGGAAGGTTCGCGACATACAGTACGTCACCGTCCTCAAGGGCTTCGGGAGCGGAGAGGATTTCGTCCACCATGCGTTGTTCGACGTTCTGGCCGGTTTCGAAGGCCAGGCCGCTGTAGACGGTCCAGGCGCCCAGGGCACCGGCCAGCAGGAATACGCCAATCCATAGTGCGGGGCGGGCGATGCGTTTGAGGGAGCCGGTCGCGCGGCGGGCGGCGTGGTTGAGGTCGCGGATGATGAGGGCGGCGGTAATGGCCCAGCCGATGCCGGGCAGATACAAGTGGTGTGGAGAGGCGAAGACTGGCAGGAGCGGGACGAGAAATCCGACAACCCAAACGGGGCCGAGGGGACCAGGCGGACGGCGAAAGTACTTCACGGTCATATAGATGACGAGGGCGACTACCGGAATTGCGAAGCTGTAGAACCACACCGGGTGAGCCTGGAGATAGGGCAGGCCGGCGATCGGCACCGTTGGGACGAATGCGTACTCACCGAGCAAGTAGTAGAGCATCTTGTCGATGATGAAACGCGGGAACGCGGGATCGCCCGGCGGGATGACGTACGGTTTGGGCGGGAGCTTCACGCCCCCGAGGGCTGCGGTACGGATGAGCAGGTATCCGGCGACGAGCACCAGGAGCACGGCATACAACGTGATGGCGGACTTGGTTCGTTTTCGCCAAACGAGCAACTCTACGCTGGCAATGACGAACGGGAACATGATAGCGTTTTCGCGGCAGCCGAGCGCAAGGATGAAGAGTATGGCGGCCGCTACCGCCCACGCGTGGGAGGGCGGATTTGCGCTCGGGCGTTCAAGCCCCGGCCAGCCGCGGTAGTGGGCGATGCAGAGCGTTGCGCCGAGGAGGAAGGTGGCGACCATGAGCTCGGTCTGGCAGGCGATCCACGCAACGGTCGCGAGGTGGCCGGGGTGGACGGCGAAGAGCCCGGCTACGACCCACGCGAGCCAGAGTGAATTGACGAGGCGGCGCAGGAGGATCAACAGCAGGACGCACGTCAGGCTGTGCCAGAACAGCGATGCGAAATGGGCGAAGGTGGGATTCCAGTCGCTGATAACGTAGGTGAGCTTCATGATGCCGAAGGCGACCGGACGGAAGAAGCGGAGGGTGGTTTCGGGTAGCCACCATACCTCGGCGATTTCACCGACGAGTTCGAGGCGACAGGCGGCAGTGAGTTCAGAGAAGGACCAGCCGCACTCCTGAAGCTGGCGGAAGTGAGCGTGGTCGTCCATGAACAGGCCGTAGGTCAGTGAAACGCCGTGCACGGCGAAGACGATGGCGAGGAGGCTGAGGATCGCAAGCAGCCACCAGCCGGGCGTCGTGCGATTAGGGTGAATTGCCGGTGGCCCGGTCATGGCGCGCCTGCCGAAGCGTCAGGGGAAGCCGGTGCGGGCTGTACGGTCTCGTCTACAGTAGATCGGGAGGATGTTTCAGCGTTGGCCTCGGCAGCGGCTTGCGCTTCGAGCCCTTCGAGCTCGGCCTGGGTGGGCAGGTGGGCACCTAACAGCGGTACCAGCACGCCGGGGATGGCCCAGAGTAACTGAGTCAGACGGACAGCGAGGGACAGGGCGACGGCTTGGGAAGGGTCGTTGTTGAGGCCGCTTTGAGTGAAGAAGACGACGTAGGCGGTCTCCATGACGCCGAGGCCTTGGGGCGTGATGGGGATCGCGGCGATGAGGAAGCCGATGGAAACGTAGACGAAGAAATCGAGCAAAGTGCCCTGCATGCCGAGCGACCAGGCCATGACGGCGGCGCTGATCATGACGATGGATTGGAGCAGGAAGGTCAGAAGCATTGCGACTGCGACGCGGAACTTGTGCTCGCGCATGGCGACCGTAGCGCGGCCAATGCGGAGCAGTTGCTCGCCGAGTGGGAGGCGTTCGGCCAATTCCGGCAGCCGGAGCGCGTGGCGGACACGGGAGCTGAAAACAACAACAGCACCAACCGCCAACCCGGCGAAGACGACAATCAGCGGAATGACGAGCTGACCGAAGCGGGACGGATCCCAACGGATGAGCATGGCGCCGACCGCCAGCAGGAGAATGCCGAACAGACCAATGGCGCGATCCAGGAAGATGGTTGTGACGACTTCGGTCTTACGATGTGTATGGCGCGTGATGAAGTAGGCCTTGACGAGGTCGCCGCCAGTCGTGCCGGGGAGTGTAAAATTGAAGAAATTGCCCGCGAAGGTGAGCTTGACGGCGTTCCAGTAGCTGATGCGGACGGCCTGAATGCCGACCATGACGACGAGGCGGTAAGACTGAAGGAGAATCACAGGGAGGAAGATCAGGATGGCGAGCAGCGCGAGCGGGACCTCTATCGTGGCCATAACGCTGGCGATACCGCGTTCGATGTCAGGCACTTCGCGATCGCCAGCGGTGACATGGCGGACGGCGGTGCGAGGGATAAGCTCCTGCGTGCCGTCGCGCGCAATGAGGAATTGGTCGCCTTGTTCTTCGATGAGGCGCACCTGCTCGCCCGTTTCCTCGATGACAACGTAGTCGTACCACGAAACGACATTGACAAGGAAAACGAGGGCAACGAGGCAGAGGCCCCAGCGACCGGCGACGACATACCAACGTGAGCGGGACTTCTTCATGGGGCTCTTGATGGCGGGGGCCTGTGCGGGTGGTTCGTCGCGAGCGGTGCTCAGGGCTGGACCTCGAAGATTTCCAAGTACACGTCATTGCCGTCGGCTGCGCGATGGACACGCCGGAGCCCGTGCTCGGAAAGCCGGTTTACCCAAGCGGGCGTCACGAAAGGGGGAAAACCGTAGGGCTCGCGCAGCCGCTCGATTTCAGACCAGGAAAATACCACATGAGTGACGTTTTGGGTATGGAGCCAGGCGACGGCTTCGGCGGGGGTGGCATCGTGGGCGGCGGTGAGCCACGGATCGCGGTTGTACACGACGGTGTAGTGGTAGCGCGGCTGAATGTAGAAGGCCCGCGCTTCGCCGACGAGCCAGACGTATCCGTCAGGCGGTACGTGCTGGTTGATTTCATTGACCTGGGCGAACTGCTCGGTGGCGCCCGGTAGTTGGTCCAGGGCAACGCCGAAACGGGCCCACCAGGTGCGTTGATCGTCGAGGAGCCGGTAAAGGGTGTAGTTGCCGAAGGCGGCAGTGGCGGTCGCAATAAGCAGGATGGCGGCAGACCCGGTGCGAGATCGCTTGTCGGTAGATGCGCCCGGCCAAGAGCGAGCCGCAAGCAGGCCGAGCGGGGCAATGAGGGGAACGACGAAGCGGCCGGGCATGTGGGTGAGGACTACCCACGCGGCGAGGCCCGTAACGATCCAGATGCTGAGCAGAGCAGCCTGTCGATTGCAGGTGCGGATGAGACCTACGAGTGCGAGGAGGAAGATGCCGCCGCCGAAGCGGGCTGAGGCGGGGAGTTCGATGAAGAGACCACGGAGGCGACTTGCGGGATCGCGTTGGTCGGTGGGGAGTGCGTGGGTGATGTCCCACCGTTGATCCTGTTCTACGCTCCAGGCGGCGCCGCCGAACCATTCGTACGCGAAGGGGTAGACGGGATTGCCGGTGAAGGCGGCGTTGCGGATGAGCCAGGGGCTGAAGGCGGCCGTGGTGGCGAGGGTGAACAGAATGCCGGCGCGGATACGAGCGATGAGCGAGCCGCGGATTGTGAGTACCAATGCGATGGCGAGGGCGACAGCGACCAAGACCAGGGCGGTGTATTTGCAGCCGCCCGCAAAGCCCGCAAAGAGGCCCGCGGCGAGGATGAGTGGCCACAGCATTGCCTGGCTGGCAGGTGCTGACTGGCGAACGGCATCCAGCAGAAGACCGCCGGCGAGGGCGGCGTAGAACAGCAGGCCGTTCTCGACGTAGGCGAGGCAGCCAAGATAGGCGATCCAGGGGACGGCACCGACAACGAGCAGGGTGAGCCAGCGTGCGCGGCGATTGGGGGCCCAGGCGGCGACGGCGAGGGCCGCGAGTATGCCAAAGGTGGCGTGCAGGAGTTGGGCCGGCACAGCGGCATTGAGATGGCCGCCCGCCAGGTGCATCAGCAGCAGGTACAGCGTCTCGACCTGTTGGGGGAAGGACGCGTAGACGTTGTGCGGAAGGAAGTGGATGTGGCCGGCGTCGTAATACTCCCGGGGGCATTGGAGGTGGTACTCGAGAACGTCGTAGGCACGGTTTTCGTCGTTCCACAGCATGCCGGGCGGGAGTGTGGCGCCGAAGAGCGTAAGCGCGAGTGGAAAGACGAGTGCGAGAACGGTGAGAACGGAAGACAAGTGATCGAAGATTGTGCGCTGCGGGTTGCCCAACTCTGAATCATGCTTGGTCGCGCTGGCAAGCAGTTCGGCGAGGGTCTGGCCGCGACGATAGATGCGGGACAAACCAGCGATTACGCCGGCAAGGACCAGGAGCCAGGCGGTGATTTGGGTCAGCCCCCCTACCGCTCCCAGAATGAGTGTGATGATCGTCAACAGGCCGAAGCCGAGGCCTGTGCTGAGCAGCACGTTCTGGAGTGCTGGACGACGGTGAAGTCGAAGCCAGGTGACGGGCCAGCTTCCCCAGCCGGCGGCCGAGATAATGAGGGCCGGGACAAGGAGCCCCTCCATGAGAAGGACGAACCAGGTGAGAGATGAGAGCAGCGTGATGCCAACCCCAACGCCGAGAGTCAGGAGGATGAGCGCAAGCCAAGCGTGCGGCGGACCGTTGGTAACGCGACGCATCGTGGAATTGCCAGATGTTTTTCCGCGTGCCATGTGATCGCGCTGTCAAAACGGGGTTCCCACCCCAAGGGGTGGAGTAACCGGCGGATGGTGCACAATCCCGGCCGGATTCGGCAAGAACGCTGCTCGAGAGCAGTGGCACCCGTGATCGTTAGGCTCGGAGCCCTGACATTCCGTCGTGCCATGACCGACCGGGGGGTCGGTATTCCAGGTTATCGCTTCGGCTTGTCCGGCGGACTGGGTGGTACCGTCGTCGTCTTCTTCTGAAAATCGCGCAGTTCCGTCAGGAGACTGACCACCTGCTCCAGTTGCTTGTTGGACTTCTCAAGCTCCTCGATCACCTTCTTCTCGTAGGACTTCTGCCCCGACGATTGGGCGTAGACCGGGGTCGGCGCGAGAAGCGCGTACGACAGAATGGCGGTCGCGGCACACGCAAGGGAAACGGTGCAGCCGAGCCAGAAGCCGCGGGTACGTGACGCGTGCATGAGAGGCTCCTTGTTCCGGGGGCGCTATTTCTTGTCGACCAGACGGATGCCGAGTTCGTCGAGTTGGGCGGTGGCCACTTCACCGGGTGCATCGGTCAACGGGCAGATCGCCTTGGCGGTCTTGGGGAACGCGATGGTGTCGCGGATACTGTCGAGACCCGCGAGCAGCATGACGATGCGGTCGAGGCCGTACGCGATGCCGCCGTGCGGGGGTGGCCCGTACTTGAGGGCGCGAAGCAGGAAGCCGAACTTGAGCTCGGCCTCTTCCGGCGTGATATCGAGGAGCTTGAAGACCTGCTGCTGGACTTCGTTCTGATGGATACGGATGCTGCCGCCGGCGATTTCCGTGCCGTTGAGGACGCAGTCGTACGCTTTCGCGCGGCAGCCGGCGGCGTCCTGCTCCAGCTTGTCGAGATCCTCATCGCGCGGGGCTGTGAACGGGTGGTGGGTGGCGTAGAAGCGCCCGCCCTCTTCACTCCACTCGAACATGGGGAACTCGACGACCCAGAGGAAGTTCCACTTGTCCTTGGGGATAAGCCCGCGCCGCTTGGCGACGGTCTCGCGGAGCCACGAGAGATACTTGCACACGTTCGCCACGTTGTCGGCCGCGAAGAACAGCAGGTCACCGGGCGCGGCGCCGGTGGCGGCGAGCATGGCAGCCGTCGTGTCGGAGTTGAAAAACTTGGCGATGCCGGTCTGGAAGACGGGCTGGCCGTTCTCTTCGGCGACCTTGACGAGCGGGAGGCCGCCGGCGCCGATGCCGCGGAGGTCTTCGGTGAGCTTATCGGTTTCCTTACGCGTCATTTCGGCACCGCCGGGGTAGCGGATGCAGCGCACCACGCCGCCGGCGTCGAGGGCGGAGGTGAAGACCTTGAACTCCATCTGCCGGGCGACGTCGGTGACGTCCTGGATCTTGAGGTCGTAACGCGTATCCGGGCGATCGACACCGTAGTCACGCATGGCCTCGTCGTAGGTCATGCGCGGGAATGGGGTAGGAATGTCGATGCCGAGTGCGTCCTGCATGACCTTGGCCATGCAGCCTTCGACCATGGACATGACGTCGTCGGGCTGGACAAAGGACATCTCCATGTCGAGCTGCGTGAACTCGGGCTGACGATCGGCACGCAGGTCTTCATCGCGGAAGCAGCGGACGATCTGCACGTAGCGATCGAAGCCGCTGATCATGAGCAATTGCTTGAAGAGCTGCGGCGATTGGGGCAGCGCGAAGAAGTTGCCCGGGTGGACGCGTGAGGGAACGAGGAAGTCGCGGGCGCCCTCGGGCGTGCTCTTGGTCAGGAACGGGGTCTCGATCTCGACGAAGCCGTGGTCGTGGTAGAAGTTGCGGATGGCCTTGATGATCTGGTGGCGCATCAGCATGGCGTGCTGCATCGGGCGGCGACGAAGGTCGAGGAAACGGTACTTGAGGCGCGTTTCCTCGCCGGTGTCGATCTCGTCATCCAGTTCGAACGCGGGTGTGTCGGAGCGGCTGAGGACGTCGAGTTCGCGAGCGAGGATCTCGATCTCACCAGTGGCGAGGTTGGGGTTGACGAGGCCATCGGGACGCGGGGCGACTTCACCGCGGATGGCGATGCAAAACTCGGGACGGACGGCCTTGGCGATCTGGTGGGCGTCGGGCTGCGACTCGGGGTCGAACTTGAGCTGCACCAGGCCAGTGCGGTCGCGCAGGTCGATGAAAATCATGCCGCCGAGGTCGCGACGGCCATGGACCCAGCCGACGAGGAGCACTTCCTGTCCGACGCGGTCCGACCGGACCTCGCCACAGTAGCATGTTCGTTGATTGTACGGTAGCGGCACGACGTTACCTCCGGCGGCCAAGGGTACGAGGTGAAACGCGGAATGGTAGCGGGTGCGGGGGTGGGGAGTCAAAGAAGACGGGTGACAAGGTGACCAAGTCACGAAGTAACAAAGCCGCGCGATTGACGCCCGAAACGGCGTCAATCGCGTGGGGGAGGTCGGGAACGCCCGTTGGGTCGTGCTATTCGTCGGTCGGGACGGCTTCCTGCTGGGCGGCGGCGACGGCTTTGCGCGTGGCGAAGTAGAAGAGGATCATGCCGACTGTGCCCACGAAGCCGAAGATGCCGAGGTAGATCCATACGATCCAGGGATCGTACGTGTTCCACAAGGTCTGCGTCGCCTGGGCGATGGCGGTCGGGTCCCCGGCGACGGCGTTGGCGACGGCTTCGATGGCCTCCTGGTTGTTCAACTCGTCAGCGGCGGCCCGTGTGATGCCGGTCTGGTCAACCAGATAGCGGCGAGCCAGTTCGTACTTGCTGGAAAACGCTTCGTACCAGAACCCGCCGAAGATGTTGCCGAAGAACCACCCGATGGCGAAGGGCATATTTGAGTAGCCCATGTAGAGGGCTTTCTTCTCGGGCGGGGCGATGAGGCCCACGTAGGCGCTGAATGTTGGACTACATGTCATTTCGCCGATCGTGAAGATGAGCAGCATGAGTGCCACGACCCAGCCGGTCATGGTCATGCCGGCGCCGACGAAACCGACGAGGGCGATGAGCATGCCGATGACCATGGCGGCGACTTTGCTGACCTTACCCACGAGCCAGGAAATCGGGATAACCAGCAGGATGATCGACCAGGGGTTGATATTGATGATCATCTCGGGCTTGACCTGACCAGAGTCAAGGACCCAGCCCTCGCCGCCCACCGCCTTATAGATGGGAGCCAGGTTGGCAGTGTCGACCCATTCGTCGACAAAGTTGGGCAGCAGGTCCCAGAGCTGCATGAACATCAGCCAGAAGCACGAGAAGATGAGCAGGAAGATCATCAAGCGCGCATCTTTGAACATCGTCGCCAACGAAGAGAAGAAGACGCCGATGGGCCCCTCCTCGGCCTCGCCTTCCTTCGGCGGCGACTTCTCGGGCTCACGGTAAAGCAGGAACGCTGGCAGGAAATTCACGAGCGTCACGAGCGCGGCCGCGTAGAAGACATTTTGCCAATCAAATTGTCCCCGAAGCGGAGCGGCGAGCATCGGGGCGAGCGCGCCGCCGATGTTCACGACCCAGTAGAAGATACCCCATCCCATCGAGGACGTAGCCTCAGTCGTGGTCTTGGCGATGGTTCCGTGGCACGGTGGCTTGAAGATCGCTGTGCCGAGGCCAACGCAACAGGCGGCTAGCATGAAGACCCAGAAACCCGCGGAGCCCCAGCCCTCGGCTGCCATACCGCTGCTGATCAGAGAGTCGGCGATTGGCTTGGACCACGCCATCAGGAGATAGCCGGTCGCGTTGATTACGAAAGCAACGGCGAGGCTCTTGCGGTAGCCGTAGCGCTCGGTGTAGCCACCGGAGACCATGGGTACGAGGCATTGCACCAGAGCCCAAACGCCCAGGATGACCCCCTTCTGTGCGAAACTGACGCCGAGGCCGTTTTCGGTCTCCGGCGACGCCACGAGGTAGAGCGGGACGACCGCCCGTGCCCCGAAGAAGGCAAGTCGCTCGAGAATCTCCATCACGTTGGCAAACCAGAAATTTGGTTCCAGCCCGCGAATCGTCTGAAAGAAAGAAGGCTTGGCGTTGGCGTCCATCGTGCGCTCCCGGGGGTACTGGGTCGTTGGATACCTGTGAAGGGCCCAGTTATACCGGATTGCGAGCGGTTGTGCACGGAGGAGTGTTCACGTGGGAACGTGGGAACGGGCTGGTTACGATCACCTTCTCGGCGACAGGCGACGGTGCGTGAGGCGGCATGCCCCCCCTATTTGCTCGAATCGCCGCGCACCCGCCAGTTACAGATACGCGCCGCGGTGGCCGAGGTTGTGGCCGAGAACCGTGTCCTGGTCATCCTCACGCCGGATGTCGGCCTCACAGTTGCGGCTGATCTTGTTCTTGTCGATCGTCGTGCGATCGGCGTTGTTCAGGTGGATGCCGACACGATTGTCCTGGATGTCGTTGTGGCGAATGATGTTATCGCACGGCCGCAGGTCCGCCATGCCGCACGCCTCGGGCGTGTGCGGACGGATGCCGTGATCCTTGTCTGCGAGGATCGCGACGCCCGTGTTGTTGCGGTAGAACTTGTTGTGCTCGATGACCCAGTCGCGCACCGTGCGGTTGCAGGTCGGATCGTCGTAAAAGTCCTTGATGTACTTCGTCCACAACAACACGCCCGTGCCATTGCTCTGAAAGTCGTTGTTGCGTACCTCGAATTCGGCCCCATGCTCGACCGCGATGCCGGCCTGGCGATTGAACAACATCCGATTGCCTTCGAGCACATTCCGCGTCGAATAACCCAGCCAGAATCCGAAATTGCAGCGATCCGCCCAGTTGTTGCGGAAAACATTGCCGCTGCTGAAGGTCGCTTCAAAAGCGATGTTGGGGCTGAGCGAGGCGTCGTTCTCCTCAAACAGATTGTCGTTGCAGCCCACGTCTTCACCAGCCGGGCTGCGGCCCGCCAGGAAGAATCCGTCACCGCCGAGCCGGCAGGAGTTCTTGCGGAAGACGTTGTTGCAAGAGTTCCAGACAATGAGGAAGCCGGTTGCGTCCGCTCCCATGTGTCCCACGGCATTGGCGCCGACGACCGGCTGACCCTTATCGCGCGGCTCGTAGCGCGTGCAGTAATCGGCCCAGTTCTCCTCGAACGTGCTATTCGACGTATCAAAAAGGTGGATGCCGAAGCCGCTGTTATAGCTGGCGATGTTTCGGCGGACGAACAGCCGCTCGCAGTGGTACGACAGCAGGCCGTTCATTTGGTGTTGAATGTCGTTGTCAGTGATCTTCCCGCCATCAACAGAGTCCAGCAGGATCGCAGCGCCATACGCGTCGGCCGCGGGCCGCCAGATGTCGAGAAACACCGTGTTCCCTGCGACTTCTGCAGTCGAGGTGACGTGATTCCGCTCGATTGCGGCATTCGTACAGTTTCGGGCGACGATTCCGTGGTAATAGTCGCGTATCCGGAAGTTGCGAATCGTAACGTTCTTGTGCCCCTCTACGGTAATGCCGGCGCCCTCGCGGCTGACACCTACGAGCGTAGCCCCGTTGCCGTCGATGGTAACTCCATCGGCGTCCACGACGATGCCGTCCGGGAGGACATAGGTCCCCGGTTCGAGTTGGGTATTGGATCGGATGACCATGCCGTTGGTGGGCACCACGGCGGAATCGGTGACGGGAATGGTACTCATTAGCTTGCCCTAGACTGGGTTTTTGGAGGCCAGGACGGGATCCGCTAGTCTGTTACTTAACCGTTTCATTATACAGGCAATTGCAAGGGTTGTGCGAGAGTTTTCTCTTCGGAAAATGGCGCGGCCGCCCGTTCGCCGCGGGCTCCTAAAACATATCCCCTTTTTCTGAAGACACTTACGTCTGCGGGTAGGCGTCCAGCGCCCGATTCCACTCGCGGAGCTTGCGAACGCGTTCATCCTGGCTCGTTGGCATCTCCAGCGGGCGACCCCGTCCATCGAGAAGGAGGCCCACCGTTCCTCCGGTAATCTCGCGTGTGACGGCCTGTCCGCGGCCGGCACCAACGTCATAACCCCGTTCGGGAGTAACAGTTATTGAGACCTTCGCATCATCGTCCAAACCGACCCGTTTGAGCTCACCGACGCCTACGACGTGACGGCCGGCCCCAGCGCCCCCGCCGCTGACCTCGACGGTCATGCAAGGCTGCCCCTCGCGCGGCTTGCGCGGGCCGCCGACCGGTGCGACCGCCCAGCCGAGGCGGATGAGACAGTCCTTGAGGAAGACCTGGAGGGCCGCTTCCTCGTGGACGGTGCTGAGCACGCCGAGTTGGGGCATCATGAAGATGGAGTCGACGGTGAGTTCGGTGAGCCCCTCGGGCTGGAAGCCATCGAGCATCATGAGGGCACTCTGCACGCGGCGGGGGCTGTGGGAGAGCACGCCGCCGGAGCCGACGATCATGTCGAGCGCGAGCATGTCGACGAGGGTCTGCCCGGACATTTCCTGTTTGAATGCGTCGGCGATCGTCCGTTGCTGCTGCACCCCCTTCAGGCCGACGGCCATCTGTTTGTGCTGAATGAAGGCGAGACGGAGCGCCTCCCGACAAATCGCCTGCTCGATCATGAGCTCGTCGAGTGTCTGGGGAATCGTCGTCGGCCGGATCATCTTGTTGCGAATGCGATTGCGAATGTCGCGTTCGTCCAGATCCAGCGGCACCCAGCGTACGATGTTCTCAAAGCCGGCCTCGGCGACGACATTGAAAATACTGTAGCTCATGCCGAGATTCGCGCTGACTGTCCGGTTGAACACGGTCTCGCTCTGTGGATCCTCCTGATCCCCGCGGAAAACACTGAATACGTCGGTTGTCGCTCCACCGATATCGACACCCGCGACCTGAATCCCCTCCCGCTTGGCAATGAGCTGCATGATCAGGCCCACGGCGCCCGGCGTCGGCATGAGTGGCACGGTCGTCCAGTTCATGAGCTTGCCATAGCCCGGAGCCTGCTTCATGACGTGCTCTAGAAACAGGTCGTGGATCTGATCGCGGGCGGGTTGGAGATTCTCAGTGTCGAGCGTCGGGCGAATATTCTCAGTCACGTACAGGGCAGTCTTCTGCCCCAGAATCCGCTCAATCTCATCGCGTGCCTTGGTGTTACCGGCAAAAATCACGGGCAAATCGAATCCGACGCCAAAACGCGGCTTCGGGTCGGCGGCGGCGACCAGTTGGCCCATCTCGACGACGTGCTTGACGGTGCCGCCATCGGTGCCGCCGGAAATGAGGATCATATCGGGCCGCTTGGAACGGATGAGTTCGATGCGTTCGTGGCTGTGGAAACCGTCGTTGGTTGCGAGTGTGTCCATCACGATGGCACCGGCACCCAGGGCAGCGCGGGCGGCACTCTCCGCGGTCATGGACTTGACCACGCCGGCGACCATCATCTGAAGGCCCCCGCCAGCGCTGCTGGTGCCCACGTAGGCATCGCACCCACTATCGCCATCGCGCGGGATCCATATCTTGTCGTCCTTGATGAACTTGCGGTTGGTCAGATCCTCGATCTCGCCGACCGCATTGATGACACCCCGCGTGACATCCTCAGCCGGCGCTTCGACGGTGGTTGGGGCTTCGCCGCGACAGATCAGACGGTACTCACCGTCCGTCTTCTCGATGAGAATGGCCTTCGTCGTGGTCGAACCGCAGTCGGTCGCGATGACGGTCTGGAGGTCTGTTGGGGCCATCGAGCTTCCCTGCTGCCGGGGGTCGGACCGCGTGCGTTAGCTGCACGGCGGCCATGGGTCACAGATGGGCGGCATTGTAGAGAATGAACCGTTTCGTTCCAAGGCGCAGCGGCCTTCGCGGCGATTAGTCACGGGTACATAGTTGGTGAGAAACACGCGTCAACAGTGGGCTGCATGCTCCCCAGATTGCGGGTAGGATCCGACACGCTATGGCAGCAGCTCAGACGACTGAGGGCATTGTGGTGAGACGTCGGCGGACGTGGGTGGTCCGATATGTACCGCTGTTCGCGGCCCTTGCATTGCTGTTTGTCGCCGGCGTGCTGCTCAATATCCCCAACGATTCCGATCGCGGGAACGTGTTCCTCTCAATCGCCAATCAGCGCAACGTGTTGGAACAGGTCTCGATCAATGGCATGCTCGCCGTCGGAATGACGCTTGTGATTCTGACGGCCGGGATCGACTTGTCCGTGGGAAGTGTCCTGTCGCTATGTACGGTGGTCTGCGCCATGCTCCTCATGCACGGGACGGAGAGCGATGGACCCGCAGGTTTCAGTCGGGCCCATTGGGTCATGCTGCCGGCCATACTGCTGTTTATCGCCCTGGCTCTGGGGCGGGTTGTGGTCCGCGTAGCGCGGCGGCCATCTCACCGGCCGACTTTTTCAGATTTCGCGCTCGTCGCATGCGCTGCCGTAGTCGCGCTCGTACCGTGGGCAACATCGATCGGCCGCACGGGGATGTCTACCGTCGGCGTCCTGCTGGTCGTACCGCTCGTGGGCGGAATGATGGGGATGCTGAACGGCGTGATCATTGCGCAGACACGCTTGCAGCCGTTCATCGTGACTCTCGCCATGATGATTGCGGCCGTCGGTTTGGCCAAGTTCGTTGCAGGCTATGGGGGGCGCGTGCACTCGATCTACATCGAGAACGCGCAGCAATCGGGAGCTCCGGCGTCGTTTGCGGACCTGGGAGAACCCATACTGACCGTTGGCGAAAAGACCCTGCGCAGCGGGAAGACGCTCGATGTGAAGCTGATCCCGATTCCGGGACTATTCATGCTTGGCTGCTGGGCCTTGGCGGCGATTCTCCTGCACAAGTACCCGCTTGGTCGGCATATCTATGCCGTGGGCGGGAATGAGGAGACCGCGCGGCTGGCGGGCATTGCGGTTGGACGGGTGAAGATCTTCGTCTATACCGCGAGTGGGCTGCTTGCGGGCCTCGCCGCCGTGCTCTTCTGCGCCAAATATCGCCAAGGTCTCGCAACAGCGGGACAAATGAAAGAACTCGATGCCATTGCCGCAGTCGTCATCGGCGGCACCAGCCTGATGGGTGGCCGCGGCAGTATCGTGGGAACGCTCGTGGGCATCATGATTTTCGGATATTTGACCAACATCTTGAACCTCAAGGGCGTTTCCAGTGAGATTCAGGACATCGTGAAAGGTGTCATCATCGTCGGCGCAGCCTCGTTGCAGGCCGGCGACTGGATGGGCGGTGTGCGCCGGCTCGGTGCGGGTATACTGCGGCGAAGAGGAGATCAGGCATGAGTAAACGACTGAGCTCGGCGGGGTCATTGGCGTGCATTGCGCTCGTCCTCATAGTAGGAGCGGCATTCTCGGGCTGCGAGAAGCCGGCCGGCTCCAGTGGCGACACGAGCAGCACGAAGCCAAATGGGAAGGGGGATTCGGCGACTGCCGCCGACGATGAGAAGTATTTGATCGGCTTCTCACAATGCACCGTGACCGAGCCTTGGCGAGTCGAATTCAATCGCCGCCTGATCGAGCACGCCGAGCAGACTTACCCGGAGGTCGTCGAGCTCGAAGTGCTCGACGCAAATGACAGGACTGAACAGCAGGTTGCGCAGATGAAGTCGTTCATCGAGCGGCAGGTGGACGCCATTCTCGTCAGCCCCAAGGAGGCTCCCGGTCTGACCGGCGTTGTGCGTGAGGCAACCGAAGCCGGCATTCCCGTGGTTGTGCTCGATCGTGACGTGAATTGGGACGGCTATGCGTGCTTTGTCGGTGGTGACAATTACCTGATCGGACGGGCCGCGGGGCAGGTCGCAGTGGATATGCTCGGCGGACCCGGGGAAGCGGAGGGCGTGATCTACGAGCTTTGCGGTGGGCTGGCATCAACGCCCGGGCAGGAACGCCGAGACGGCTTCCACGAAGTCGTCGAGAAAGAACCCGGCGTCGAGATCATCGGCGGACAGGATTGCGATTGGAAGCTCGATAAGGCCCAGCGGACGTTTCAGGACGCCCTCAAGGCACACGAAGTCATCGACCTCGTGTATGCCCACAACGACCCGATGGCCCACGGCGCGTACCAGGCGGCACGCGAGGCTGGCCGCGCCGAGGAAATCAAGTTCATCGGCATCGATGCCCTGCCGGACGAGGGTGTGCGCTGGGTCAGGGCGCGTGAGCTGACTGCGACATTGCTGTATCCGACGCCGGGCGCCGTGGGGCTGGATATGGCTGTGAAGATTCTGCGGGGCGAGGACGTACCTCATCGTGTCACACTGCCAACCCGTGTGTTCACGCCGGACAATGTCGACACAGGTGGTGAGTTGATCGACGTGGAAGCGAAACGATAGCCAGACCGCGAGCACCCACCAGCGAGCAACAGTCTGAGTCATAGGCCCGCAGACCTGGTCCGGTCGCAAAACAGCATGAGCAGGCCGCCACGCATCTTCATTTCCGTCGCCGAGGACTCCGCCGATCGACATGCGTTCGCGCTCGTGGGGGTACTGCGCAAGCGACTGCCGGGTGTGGCGCTCTACGGACTGACCGGGCCGCAGCTCCGAAACGCGGGGGTCGAGACCATCTTCGATCTGACCAGAGACGCGGCAATGCTCACCGGCATCATCGGCAAACTGGCGCCCGGCTGGAAGGCGCTGCGCGCGGCGAAGGCGGCGTGGGAGAAGTCACCGCCCGATCTCGTCATTGTGCTCGATTCGTCGGCGTTGCACCTGCCGATGGCGCGACGCGCGCATCTGCGGGGCATTCCGGTCCTGTATTACATCGCGCCGCAGACGTGGGCATCGCGCGCGTATCGCAACCGACAGCTCGAACGCTACGTCGACCGTGTGGCATGTATCCTCCCCTTCGAGCAGGCTCACTTTCGGCGGGCACTGGTCTATGCCACCTACGTCGGCCATCCGCTGTTCGAAGTATTGCCGGCCGAGCGGCCACAGGAGACCGCTGTCCAGAAGCTGCGGCGCAGTGGCCGGCCGGTAGTCGCCGTGCTGCCCGGTTCTCGCCGGCAGGTCATCGATGCCATGCTGCCCAAGCAGCTCGAAGTGGTACGGCGACTGCGGGCAGCCGGGCATGCCGTCGAAGTGGGCGTTTCGTGTGCGGCCAGCGATCGGCTGACGCAGGTTCGGCGACATGTGCACGCCAGCGGCTTCGCGGCGGAGATCCTCGTCGACGACAACGCAAGCCTGCTGACGGCGGCGGATCTCGTGCTGGTGGCGTCTGGAACGGCGACACTCCAGACCGCGTACTACCGCAAGCCGATGGTGGTGCTGTATGACGCCGGGGCAACGTTGCGATGGATCTATCGGCTTCTTGGACGTTTCATCATCCATACGCCACACCTGGCGCTGGTAAACATCCTGGCCGGCGAGCGGATCGTCCCCGAGTTCATGCCGTTCGTGCCTGACACACGTCCGGTGGCGGAGGTAGCTGGGGCGCTACTGGGTGATTCAGGGGCGCGAGAAGCGATGGCACAACGGCTCGATGCCGTTGTGCGACCATTGGAAGGAAGTCGCGCCAGCGAGCGGGTCGCGGAGATGGTGACGGAGCTGTTGCAGGGGCGGGACCACTTGCGTGAGTGAGCGCGTGTGGCGCGACGCCGGCCGCTATGGCAACCGGCGCCCGTAATTTCGTGTGCCAGCTACGACCAAGCCGCTCAGGGCGTCGTCGGCTCGTCGCGGGGTTCGACGTCAGTGGCCTCATGGGCCTCCTCAGCCTTCTCCTCACCCTTTTCCCACTTGGCGCCCTTGGTGAACCAGCCACGCATCAGCAGCGCGATCAGCGGGCCGGCCAGGGCGACTGAGGCGAGGATCAGCCACATCGCACTAGGCGACTTCCAGAACGAGACCTCACCGGCTGCGAGCAGATCGCGCAGCAGTGTGCCGCCGAGCGCCTCGGTATCGGGCACCCAATATGCCAGCATGAACCCGGAAAGCGCACTGACGGCGGTCTTGGCGAAGAAGTATGGCACCATGGAGAGGCCGAGATAGGTCCCCTCCTGCCCCTTGGGCGCAATCGCAGCCGTGTACTCCGTCAGGCGTGGCGACCAGATGACTTCGCCAATTGTCAGGATCACCAGCGCGATCGTCGAATAGACGTAGGTTTGCGGTCCCCAGGTGGGTATCGCCATCACGAACAGTGATATCGCGGAGATCATTGAGCCCCAGACGAGCATGCCGAAGACACTGAAGCGGTGTAACACCGGGATCAGCAGGATCAGGCCGATGATGACGAGCACGGGGTTGATGGTTTGCATGAGGCCATAGGCGGCATCCGGACCGATCACGCGCAGCCAGTACTTGGGCATCAGCAGATGCATGTAAAGGAAGACGGAGCGCACCCCGAGCAGCAGTGCTACAAGCACGAGGAAACGCCAGAACGTGGGCTCCGTCACCACGCCCCAAGCGATGCTGAACGGATTGCGGCGCTTCTGCTTCTGTTCCTGCGGCTCGGCTTCGGGCGTCTCGTCGGGGCCGTATAACTGCTCTTCACGGCGAATCGCGAAGAACACGATGATTGTGCAGGCGGTCGCCGCCAGCACGCCGAATGAGAAGACGTGGACAATGCCGAGCTCGAGAATCTTGCGGATGAAGTCGATGAGGAAGCCGGCACCGGCGGCCCCGACATTCATGAACAGATACCATAGATTGAAGCCGGCGCTGCGGGATTTCTGCGTGGTGAAGCGTTTGTTGGCAGCTTGGAAGACTGTCTGGACCATGGCCAGGAATGGTGCCATCAGGCAAATTGCGCTGGCGGCGATCCAGTCGCGGTATGGCAAGTCCTCCTGCACGCCGGCCCAAACCGTTACGCCGCGAAGGACCAGGAGTGAGATCATCGCTACAAACAGTGAGCGGCGAATGCCGAGCCAGTCGCTGACCATGCCGGATACGAACAGGCAGATGGTCGTACCGCTGCCAAACACCGTGATCACCAGGCCCGCCGCCTGATCACTCCAATCGAATACTTGAGACATGAAGACGGGCACGATTGTGATGACGGCGAAGAAGACGATGCAGTCGAGAATATTGATCGCCTGCATGCCCCAGTATTCCATGCGGGTTTCGCGCAACACCTTGAAGTCGCGGAAGTAGTTTATGACCATCTCGCCGAAGGAGCGTTTCTGTGGGGCGGGGGCGTACTCAGTGCTCATGAGTCATCGTCCTCTCTTACGGAGCATACTCGTACGGGGTCGGCAGCCGGCCGGTCGGACTGCCACCCACCTGGTCTTCCGGTGGTCGTCAGGGACCTGTTCGCAGCGAATGCGCGCCGCCTGCTGCTTCCTGGCGGCAACCTGCGGAGCCGGGTGCAACATCGTCAGCCGCGTGGCTCAGAGATGGACTCGGCAACGTTGTCAGCCACGATAGCGGAAGTGGCACACGCAATCAACGCGACGGAGATCAGCGCGGGGGGGGGGGCAGGGTCGCTGGAGCGTGCGAGCGTCGTCTTCTTCGCTGCGGGAGCCGCAGTGGTTATCGGAAGTCAGGCTGCGGTGTTCTAACCCGTCGGCCATTCCCACCCTGCGAACGCGATGCCGGAGGAAAAGCGGGCCCGCTGCGCGGCGTAGCGCGGCGGGCCCGGTTCATCCCTCGATCCTGATTTAGGTGGTCACGACAACCGTCTACTTCTGCTCCGATGACGGCGCGTCTCCCGTGTTGGAAGACTTGTCAGCGCCCTCGGACTCAGTCGGCTTATCCGAAGTGGTCGACTCTTCCGCCGTTTGCTGCTGCTCTTCCTTTTCGTCCCCGCGCAGCTTCATGGGCCAGGCCTCCTTGAGCTTGCCGCCCTGTTTTTCCTTGCCGCGCGTAGCAGTAGCAGACCGCCCGATGTGGCCGTGCGCTGCGGGCGTGCGGCCGGCACGGGTTGGACGCTTGAGAATCGGCATCTCGAGTTCATGATACCGCTCGTCCGGGTCGTTGGTCGTGACAATCAGCTTCGCACCGGCCGGAATCTCATCGAAGGCCGGCAGTGTCAGTTTGATAGGCTGATACGACATCACGCTGCGGCCGAACGGCTGCGTCATCGGCTCGAGTTCGGCCTTGATTGTCTCGGGGACGGCGCGGACAGATTCCACCTTGATCGGCTGGTCGGCGCGGAAACGAACCTTGACGGTCTGATCAAAGGGCTCTGTGCGATTGGAGGAGACGAAGAGGCTCGATGGCACCACGGTGACCCGCGGGATGACGTTGGCGTTGATCGTGATGAGCACGTCGGGCAGGTCCTCTTTCGGCGTCTCGAGCTTGACCCGCGCGCGATTGTTGCCGATACGCAGCGGCGGACGCGTCTTCACGGTCAATTCGTACTTCTGCCCCTCGTCGACCTCCTTGAGCCGGACGTCAAAGGGGCCGGTATCCCAGTTCTCGGCGAGCTTTAGCGGGAGGGGCTCGTCGAACTTGTTCTCAAGTGTAATGGTGCTCTCTTCGATCGCCTTCGGGTCGAGGTGACGGAAGGAGACGCGGTTGTGCGTGTCACTCTCGTAGATGCGTTTCACGAGGCCCTTCACCGGAATCACGATCTGGGGCTCATTCGGGTCGTTCGACCGAACCGTAACCTTCTTGTCCGCCTTGCCGATGCGCTTGGTGCTGTATGTAATCGTGAATGTGTCGGACTCGCCCGGCTGTAAGGGCGATTTGGGACGGGTTGGCACCGTACAGCCACAATTTCCACGCACGCTGATGATGTTGAGCGGGGCATCGCCCGTGTTCTTGACGGTGATAGTCTCCTGAACTGATTCGTCCTCCCAGACTTCGCCGAAATCAAACTCACGGGGCGAGAGCTCGATGTTTGGGTGGGCACCGGGTTTAACGGCAGGCTGCTCAGCCCGCGGCGTTGTGCCGGCGTTTTGTGCACTCACCCCCGCTACCAACGATAGGACGAGACCAAGACTCGCAAAGTGCATGATTCGTTTGAACATGTCGTAGTCGCTCCCTTTCGAATAAGACCCAGCGTCCAGCGCTGTATTGATCTGCTCTTACAGTCCATGCCGACGCGGTTTTCGCACGCCATCGCCCGTGCGGCGCGTCGGCGTGCAGTGGCCCGCGCAATCGGCGGTCGGAATCACCTATTGTACCACTTCATGGCGGTAAACCCAAGAAACGGCTGCGGCTGGCCGGTCGTTCCCCTTGCCGCCGGCCCTTGCTTGGTGATCCGCCGCGATCGTGCCATGACAGACAAGGTACGCGTGCGACTCCGACCTGCTTTGGACGCACATCGGCACATGCCGGTTCCCGACTTGTTCATCGGGGTCCTAGGGTGGCCGTTGCATGCGGGTCCTATAAACAGCGGCCAGGCGGTCGTATACAATTCCACGAATCCGGTTTCGGCGATTCGTAGAGCGGCAGAGCTGCGAGGAAACTCGCGGCAGTTCTAAGTTGCATACGAGAATGGCAGTACCATCAGAGCAGGCGATGGAAACGACCCATAGAGCAACGCCAACGGGGTTGCGTGAATGGTGCGCCGTAGCGGCCTTGTACACGGGGGTGACGCTGCTGTTCTGGTGGCCGATTCTGGGGCGTCTGCGGCGGCAGTTTATCGGCGACGGTTACGACACGTTCCAGTTTGTCTGGAACGCCTGGTGGATGGGCCGTTCGGTCAGCTCAGGGTCAAATCCGTTCTATTGCGATATTCAGTTCGCGCCGGAAGGCGTACCGCTGGTGCTGCACACGCTGGCCCCCCTGCCATCACTGCTAATCGCGGGGTTGACCGGGATCGCCGGCGAGCCGCTGGGCTTCAATCTCGGCTTACTGGTGCTCTGTGTGGGGGCGGGGCTGGGGGCGTTTGCGTTAACGCGTTATCTGACCGGCGATTCATGGGCCGCGGCGGTGGGCGGTTTGGTGTTCATGCTGTCACCGTTTGTTACGAGCAAGCTGCTGGGGCATGTCAATCTGCTGGCGGCAGGGTTGTTGCCAGTATACGTACTTTTCCTGATGCGGGCCCTGGAGACGCGGTCACGTGGGGCGCGGGTTTGGTTGACGATCGTCTTCGTGTTGCTTGTGTTCAGCAATGTGCATATGACGATCTTCGCGGGGAACGTGACGCTGTGGTACTGGGTGTATCGCGGCGTGCGCAGCCAGCGTTGGCGAGGGACAATCGGTGAGTTCTGGTGGGCGCTGCGACCGTCGCTACTGTTGACGGTGCTGTGGGGCGGCGTCGTGGGCTACTACGCAATGCGGTACGGTCTGGGGGCGGACCAGTTTCGGGCACCGGATTGGTGCGCCGAGCTGCTGAGCTTTGCGACGCCAGCGTTCCCCACGTCCGTATGGGGCACCGAGCTGTTGCCAGATGGTGGTTTCTGGCCCCGCATGTTCAACCTCGAAATCGCCGTGTACCTGGGCTGGCTCGTGCTGCCGGTGGCGATCGTCGGGTGGCGACTTGGTTGGCGCGAGCCACGACTGCGATTCTTGGCGATCGTGTTTATCTGCGCCCTCGTGTTGGCGCTGGGCCACAAACTGCAATGGCAGCGGGAGATCGTGACCATCGGCGACATGCCCGTGCGGCTGCCCCTGAACGTCTACCGCTACGTGCCGATCCTGGGTGCGGTGGGCCAATCAGGACGGTACATGGTGATGGGCTATATGGCGATGGCGGTGGGCGTCGGAGTAGCGGTGGCGGGGCTGCGGCGGCGATGGTCTGCGCGTGCTGCCGTGCCGGCCATAGTGATCATCTCGATTGCGATCCTGGTCGACTACGCCTATCGCCCGCCGACCGTGCCGCCGCCGGACATCGTGATCCCGCCGGGGCCGGGCTTGGTGATGGATCCGCGGATCGGCAATGCCCAGTCGTTGTACCGTCAGGTGCATCATGGGCGTCCGCTGGTGGGCGGCTATGTTGCGCGGGTCCCGCGGACGTTGCGAGCGTATTACCGCGACTGGCCGGCGCTGGGGTGGTTCTTTACACGTCCGGAGCGGCGCGGTGCCCCGCCGGCAGCAGACGACGTGCGCGAGGCGTTGCGGGCACGTAACATTGCCTACGTGATTGTGTCGCCGGGAACCCCCGATGCGGCGTTGCTCGAGCAAGCCGGCTGTGCACCAATAAAGGTCGACGGGCCGGACACGATTTACCGGGTGCCGGGGTAGTCAGCACAGTGTTCAGGACAAGAGAAGCTGCAGTCGTCGGCGCGAGCATCGGCGAACGACTCTGGGGGTAGATTGGAGACGAAGGGATTCGAACCCTCGACCTTCGCATTGCGAACGCGACGCTCTCCCAGCTGAGCTACGTCCCCAGGAGATACACATTATAATTCGACACGAAACCGACGCAACCTTCAGGGCCGCCCGCGAGACTGGCCGGCAACTTCCGGTGATCCGCACACGCTGGCGTCGACGTCACGCGGACCGCATGCGCTCGGCCAGTGCCTCAAGAGCCGCCGCGTCGGCTTGCTTGGCACGCCAGCGATATCCGAGGCCGTCATCGGTGGCGCGCGGGATGATGTGAAAATGCACGTGTGGCACTTCCTGCCCCGCCAGCCGCCCGTTGTTCTGAAGGATGTTGTACGCTTCGGCCCCGGTTGCCGCGAGCACCTTGCTGACCACGAGCTGGAGGGCGTTGGCGAGCTGCGATAGCTCCTCCGGCCGGAGATCCTCGAACCGTTCGACTTCGCGCTTGGGGATGACGAGCGTATGCCCCTCGGCGAGTGGGTTGATATCAAGGAAAGCCAGTACGTGATCGTTTTCGAAGACGCGCTGGCACGGGATCTCACCCGCCACGATCTTCGAAAAAACCGAGCCGCCACTCACGCGTCTACTCCTTCGATTCCTCGGCGCCTTCGCTCTCAGCCGGCGGTGCCTCCGGCGCCTCACGTTTCGGCTCATCCGCCGGAGGTGCCTCGGACGACTTCTCCTCGGTCGCAGCAGCAACCGGTGCACGCGATTTGCTCGCGGCCCGACGGCCATGTGCCTGGCGCGGCTTGCCGGCGTATACGCTGTACTTCACCCGGGCGCGACGCTTGCGCTGGGTCTTGTCCTTGTTTTTCTTGCGCGGCTGGTCGTCATCACTGACGAGCTGGAGGATCGCCAACTGGCCACCATCGCCCAAGCGGCGATCGGCGAGCTTGATGATGCGCGTGTAGCCGCCGCTACAGTGATTCTGCTCGTTACGTTTCTTCATGGCCGGCCCGATTTCGGCGAAAAGCTTGTGCAGGACGGACTGCGCCGTGAACTTGAGGCCCGGGCGGGTGGTGGCGGCCCGATAGCGGCGACCCGACCGTGAGCGAATGACCTTGTCGCGCTTGGCGTCGCTCATGCGGTCGTAATCCTCCTGGTGCTCGGCGGGGATCAGGGCGCGATCCTGCATGAGCGCCTCGGCCCGCTGGCGTGCGGCGAGGCTGCCATCGATCGCAAGCGTGATCAGCCGGTCGGCCATGGCACGGACTTCCTTGGCCTTGATGACCGTGGTGCGCACTTCGCCATGCTCGAAGAGACTTTGGCAAAGATTGCGGCGCAGGGCCACGCGGTGACTGGAACTTCGACTCAGACGTCTGCCGCGAAGACGATGTCTCATGGTTCTACCTCAAGCACGCAAAAGGACGCACCGGCGCCTATAGGCCGGCGTTGTCATCATCAATTTCGTTTTCCGCGACACTAGTGTCGCCGCTGCCGCTACTGCTGCCCACGCCGCTGGTCATGCCCAAGGCCAATCCCTGCTCGGTAAGCTTGGCCTTCACCTCGTCGAGCGAAGTCCGGCCGAAGCTGCGCAGCTGGAGCAGATCATCCTCGGTCAGACTGACGAGGTCGCCGATCGTGTCAATCCGCGCCTGTTCGAGACAGTTACTCGCGCGCACCGAAAGATCGAGGCTGGCGATCGAACGATCGAGCTTCTGGCGCAGCTCGTCGTCAGCCGGTGGCAGCACCTGCTCGCTGCGCGCCTGCGCCGCTGCCACCTCGGCGCCCAGTTCGTAGTATTGGACGAAGGGGTTGAGGTGCTTGCGCAGGATCTTCGCCGCCTCGACAAGGGCATCCTCCGGCCGCGTGGTCCCTTTCGTCCAGATTTCCATGACCAGGCGGTCGTAGTTGACGCGTTGCCCCACACGCGTGTCCTCGGTGCGATACCGCACACGGGTCACGGGCGAGTACAGGGCATCCACGGGGATGACGCCGATTTCCGTGTTGTCGTCGATCAGCTCGGAGGCCGCCACGTAGCCACGGCCACGGGCGACGGTCAACTCGGCCGAGAAGCTCACATCGTCAGTGAGGGTCGCGATGTGCTGTTCCGGGTTGAAGACGGTAATCGCGGCGTCGCGCTGAAAATCGCCGGCCTTGATCTCGCCTTCTCCGGTGCGCTCGACCCGCATGGTCTTGGGCGTATCGGTGTCGAGCAAGACCACAATCGACTTGATGTTGAGAATGATATCGGTCACGTCCTCGAGCACGCCCTGGAGGGACGTGAACTCGTGGTCAGCGCCGGCAATGCGAACATGCGTAATCGCCGACCCTTCGAGGCTGGACAGCAGGATCCGCCGCAGGCTGTTGCCCACGGTGGTTCCGAAGCCACGTTCGAAGGGTTCGATGGTGAAGCTCCCATACTGCTGGGTACTGTGAGCCTCATCCTTGATCACACGTGTCGGCAGTTCCAAGCCACGCCATCTAATCCGCATAGGTCTCACTCGCCTCCTGCGACTGCGCTGGTGCGCGTACCCCCGCAAGCGTCAGCACTGTTATCGCGAGCAGAACTCGACGATCAGCAGCTCCTCGATCGGGATCAGGACATCGTCACGGCTGGGCATGGCCACCACCGTCGCTTCGAGCTTGTCGGCGTCCACCTGGAGCCACGCCTGCGGTGGCGGGTTGGAGACGCCCTCAAGCAATGCCATCTGCGCCCGAACGTATTTCTCACTCTTCTCACGTTTGCGAACCGTAATCTTGTCGCCAACCTCCACCTGGTATCCAGGCCGGTCAACCTTGCGACCGTTGACCAGGAAGTGGCCATGTACGACAGCCTGGCGCGCGCCACGCCGGCCGGCCGCGAAACGTGTCTTGTAGATCACGTTGTCCAGGCGCCGCTCGAGAATCTGCAGCAGTTCCTCGCCGGTGTTCCCGGGCTGGCTCGCAGCAATCTTGAAGTACCGGCGAAACTGCTTCTCCAGCACGCCGTAGTGCCGCTTGACCTTCTGCTTCTCGCGTAGCCGCACGCCGTAGTCGGACGACTTGCCGCGGCGCCACATGTGCATGCCAGGCGGGTAATTCTTGTACTCCCGTTCGAGCGGGTTCTTGCCGGTTTCGTCGCGGATCGGCTTCAGCATCAGGTTGATGCCTTCGCGACGGGACAAGCGCGTGGTCGGACCAATGTAACGTGACATCGTTTAGACCCTCCGTCGCTTGCGAGGACGGCAGCCGTTGTGCGGCAGCGGCGTCACGTCTTCGATGGACTGGATGCGAAGGCCGGCGGCCTGCAAGGCGGTAATCGCCGACTCACGGCCGGCTCCGGGGCCCTTTACGCGAACCTCGATCTCGACCACGCCGTGCTTCTTGGCCTCGAAGGCACAGGACTGCGCGGCGCGCTGGGCGGCAAACGGGGTGCTCTTGCGGGCACCGACGAACTTCTTGTCGCCGCCGGACGCCGGCGTGGACCCGGCCGAGGCCCAGCAAAGCGTCTCGCCATTGGTATCGGTAATGGTCACGATCGTGTTATTGAACGTGGCCTTGATATGGGCGATGCCCTTGGCCACGTTGCGTTTGACTCGGCGTTTTGAACTGGACTTGGCCAATGGAACGACTCCTCGGCGGCATTAGCCGCGATGCATTTCCTTGATACCCTTCTTGCCGGCGACGGTTTTCTTGGGGCCCTTGCGTGTACGGGCGTTGGTACGGGTGCGCTGTCCGCGCGCCGGGAGACTGCGGATGTGTCGCAGGCCGCGATAGCAGCGGATCTCGCGCAGGCGGGCGATGTTCTGCTGCAACTGCCGGCGCAATTGACCCTCGACGACGTAGTCGTTTTCAATGATGCCGGCGATCTTGCTGACCTCTTCCTCGCTCAGCTTGTTTGCCCGCACCGTGGGATCGATATCCGCCTTCTTGAGAATCTCGAGCGCGCGGTACGGTCCTACGCCGTAGATGTACCGCAACGCGACGTCGACGCGTTTCTGAGCCGGAATGTCTACACCTGCAATACGAGGCATACGTCCGCACCTCTCGTGTTTAGGCTAGCCTTGCCGCTGCTTGTGCCGCGGATTGGTGCAGATGACCCGCACCACGCCCTTGCGCTTGACAATCTTGCAGTTTTCACAAATCCGCTTGACGCTGCTGCGCACCTTCATGATCAACCTCCCGCCTGCTGCGGGTACTCACCTTCGCCCGTGCTGAGGACCTGAATCCCATCCTCGACCACGGCGATCGAATCCTCAAAATGTGCCGCGAGCGAGCCATCGCGTGATACGATCGGCCAGCCCGTCTCATCACCGAATTTCACCTCGCCATCGGCTCCCACGGTGACCATGGGCTCGATGGCGAGCACCATGCCGGGCACCAGCTCGAAGTCCGAGTCGCGAACACTCCGGTCGAAGTAGTTCGGCACCTTCGGCTCTTCGTGCATCTCCTGCCCAATTCCGTGGCCGACAAAGCGGCGAACAACGCCAAAACCGGCGTCCTCGACACACGCCTGCATCTGCGCCGCGATCTCGCCCCAATAACCACCCGGGGCCATCTCGCGCTTGGCGATCTCGAGCGTTTGACGCGTCACGTCCAGCAGACGCTGCGCCTCGGCTGAGATCTCTCCGACGCCAAACGTGCGGGCGGCGTCGCCACAGTAGTTCTTCAGGCGAACGCCACAATCGATACTGATGATGTCGCCCTCGACGAGGGGACGATCACCGGGCACGCCATGTACAACCTGTTCGTTGACCGACGCACAGATTGACGCGGGAAACGGCCACTTGGCGTCGGGATTGACAACGCCTTTGAACAGCGGCTCGCCGCCTGCATCGCGAATTAACGCCTCCGCCCGGGTGTCAAGCTCGGCCGTCGTGACACCTGGACGAACCATCGCGCCCAACTCCGTCAGTACGCGATAGACCACCTGGTTCGCAGCCCGCAGCAGCTCGATCTCCCGCGGCGACTTTATTCTCACGAGGCCCTCACTGCCGCCCTCGCCATTCGACCGTCTCCGATCGCCGAAGAAGGACGACACGTTTGAACCCCGGCGTTTCCGCCCTGGGTCGGACTCGTTCCGCGGCCGACGACGCGGGTTGGATCGGCGTCGAGCCGTCGTCACGACCTCCCCGCCGTGTCCGCGATACGGGCCACTTCGGCCTCGACCGCATCGGCACCGGCGGATGAATCGACCGCGTGCAGCACCCCTTGCTTCGAGTAATACTCGATGAGCGGGGCGGTCTGCGCACGATAGGTCTCAAGCCGCGTCATGATGACCTCGCGCCGATCGTCCGGACGCTGGATCACGTTGCGGCCACCACACTTATCACAAATCCCGTCCACCTTGGGCGGGAGGAAACTTACATTATACGTCGCCCCGCAATCAACGCAAACGCGACGCCCCTCAATCCGACGAATGATCTCCTCATCGTCCAGTTTGAAGTCGACGACGGCGTCAATGTTGATACCGCGTTTCTCAAGACCGGCCGAAAGCGACTCTGCCTGCGGCACGGTGCGGGGAAATCCGTCAAGAATGAAACCGGCATCGCGATCCAGGCGATCGACGGCAGCGAGCATCACGCCTGTGATAACCTCATCCGGGACCAACGTCCCGGCATCCATGTACTCGGATGCCTTGCGGCCGATCTCGCTGCCCTCCTGCCGCTCACGCCGCAGCACGTCGCCGCTGGAAAGCTGCATGAGATCTCGGGCGGCACAGAGACGCTGGGCCTGCGTGCCTTTTCCGGAACCGGGCGGGCCGAGGAAGATGAAGCGTTTTGCGGCCATCAGTACATACGTCCTTTCACGCGACCGACGCCTTCACTGCCGAGGAAGCCTTCGTAATTCCGCATGATCAAGTTGGCCTCGATCCGCTGGATGAGGTCGAGGGCGACACTGACCACAATCAGCAGGCCGGTACCGCCGAGGAAGGCCGAGATGCTGTATGGAATCTCGAGTTGTGAGGCGACGACAGATGGGATCAACGCGATCACGGCGAGGAATCCGGCCCCGACGTACGTGATGCGCTCCATGACCTGTTCGAGGTAGTCGGCGGTGCGCTTGCCGGGCCGCAACCCCGGTATGAAGCTACCCATATCGCGCAGGTTGTTGGCGAGTTCCTTCGGCTGGAACTGCACTGAGACCCAGAAGTACGCGAAGAAGTAGACCATGCCGACATAGGTGATGTTGTAAACGAACGCACCTGGTCGGAACGCCAACTCGAGGAATCCCCAGATGTCCCAGGCCGACACACTGGCGAGCCAGCCAAACAACACACCCGGGAACAGCAGGAATGAACTGGCAAAGATGATCGGCATGACGCCGCCGTGATTCACCCGCAGCGGCAGATAGTGCCGCGCACCACCCACCACACGCCGCCCGCGGGTCTGTTTGGCCTGCTGGATCGGAATGCGGCGCTGAGCCTGCGTAATCAGAATCGAGCCGGCCACCACCGCGACAAACGAAACGATCAGGAAGACGACCTTTTCAGGCGTCATATCAGCACCTGTCGTGGTGCCGCCGGTGCCGAAGACGTGGCTGATGAAGCCGCGCACGACCTCGATAATCGCATATGGCAGCCGGGCAATGATGCCGGCCATAATCAGCAGGCTGATACCGTTGCCGATCCCGTATTCGTCGATTTGCTCGCCGATCCACATGAGGATGATCGTACCGACCATCAGGCCGGTCACAGCCATGATGGCGAACTCGAAACTCCCCTGAAACTGTGGGTACACGAGTCCATTCACCGTCAGGTGCCGCACCCAGAATGTGGCCTGGATGAAACACAGCAGCACCGTGCCGTAACGCGTGTACTCCTGTATCTTCTTGCGCCCGCTTTCGCCCTCCTTGGAGAGCTTCTCAAGAGCCGGCACGACGGTGATCAGCAATTGGAGAATAATGGATGCGCTGATGTAGGGCATGATGCCCAGACCAAACAGTGTGCTTTGGCCCAAATCACCACCGGTAAACATGGCAAAGAGCTCGGCCGCCTGCTCGGCGGCACCACTCTGACCCTGCCAGTACGACGCCAGTTTTTCCTGGTTGACGCCGGGCAGTGCTACGTAGAAGCCGATGCGATAGACGCACAGCATCATGATCGTGAACAGGACCTTCTTCCGGAGGTCCGGCACGCGGAACATATTGACAAAGGCGCGAAACATCGGCGACCTCGTTTCAGCGTATCCTGGTTCTACTCCTGCGGCTTTTCGTCAGCCGGGGACTCGGGAGTCGGTTCGCTCTCTGCCTTGGGGGCTTCCTCAGCGGGCAGCGCGGGCTGTTCGGGGGCCGCCTCAGCGGCGGGCTTCTGCTCCGCTTCCTGGGCCGCCTTGCGGGCGGCCTTCACGTCGCGGCCATGTTGGGCCTTCGCGGCCTTGGCCGCCTCGCCCTTCTTGCTGTAGCGCTTCGACTTGGCCTTGTCGGCTGACGTGACGCGCTCACTGACCTGGACAGCACCACCCGCCTGCTCGATCAACTGCCGGGCCTTGGCACTGAACGCCTCGGCCTCCACGTTGAGTTTCTTGGTCAGATCTCCCTTGCCGAGAATCTTGATCGGGGCCTTGCTGTCTTCAATCAGGCGCTTGTCGAGCAATGCCTGACGATTCACCTGGTCGCCGTCATTGAAGCGAGCTTCCAACGTCTGGAGATTCACAATCTCCCAGCGCGTCGCGAACTGGACGTTGCTGAAGCCGCGTTTGGGCAGCCGACGGAAAATCGGCATCTGGCCGCCTTCGTAGAGCGGGGCCGTGCCACCGCCGGAACGGGCCTGGCAACCCTTGTGGCCGCGCGTGGCGGTCTTGCCCCAGCCGCTGCTTTCGCCCCGGCCAACGCGCTTGCGGCGTTTGTGCCGACCGACCTGTTGCGTGACGTCGTTGATCATCATGAGGACTTCTCCCCATTCTCGCCGCTACTCTCGGGCGATGATTCGGCTTCGCTGGACGGTGCGGGCGCCTCGGGGGCGGTCTGCTCCGGCTGCTCCGCTGCTTTCGACGATTTTTCGGTATCTGTTTCCGTCCTGGGTTCCGCAACGGCCACGCCGCCGCCGGTCGCGGCTCCGGCCTCAGCATTATCGGCAAAGTCCTCTTCGCTGATAGCCTGCTTGATCGGCTCCGGGTCGGGCGGAAGGTCGAGCTTCACACCGCGGAGCTCTTCAATCATCGCACGCGTGCGCAGCGACTGCAGCCCCTGGATGGTTGCCTTGACCAGGTTCTTCGGACTGGTCGAGCCGTAGCATTTCGTCAGTACATCCTTTACGCCGGCGAGTTCCAGCACTGCACGCGGCGCCGAGCCGGCGATGACACCGGTACCCTCGGAAGCCGGGACCATCACGACACGGCTGGAGCCGAAGCGACCGATGATCCGGTGCGGGATGGACGTCCCGCGAAGCGGAACCTTGAACAGGTTACGTTTCGCCTGCTTGATGCCCTTCTCGACGGCGGGAGGCACTTCGTTGGCCTTGCCATAGCCGTAGCCCACCTGGCCCTTACGATCACCGACGACGACGAGCGCCCCGAACGAGAAGCGTCGGCCACCCTTGACGACGGTGGCGCAGCGATAGAGCTTGACGACGGTATCCTCGATCGGACTGCCATCTTCAAAATCATCGCGGCGACCACGTCCGCGTCCTCTTGGTCTACCTGTGCCGGGTCTGGATGCCATATCCACTTGTCCTGTGTCTAAAACTTCACTCCGGCCTCACGGACCGCCTCGGCCAGCGCCTTGACACGGCCATGAAACCTGCGGCCGCGGCGGTCGAAGCGGACGTGCTCGATGCCGAGCTGTTTCGCTTTCTCGCCGAGCGCCTTACCGACGGCACTCGCAGCCTTGGCGTTGCCGCCATGCTCGAACTGCCCACTGAGCTCCTTCGAACGCGAGCCGAGTGCACACAGCGTGCGACCATCCTCGTCGTTGATGAGCTGGGCGTAGATCTGCCGCGCAGAACGCGAGACGGCCAACCGGGGATAGTCGGCCGTGCCGTGGATCTTCTTGCGCACGCGCTTCACGCGACGTTGCTGTCGGATGCTCTTGATCAGCTCTCTCTTCATCAGTCCGATCCTCGTCCGTTGGCGGAGGACTATCCGCCGCCTGCGAACACCTTACCGGCCTTGCGACGAATCTGCTCGCCGGCGTAACGAATGCCCTTGCCGAGGTAGGGCTCGGGCTTGCGAATCTTGCGAATCTCGGCGGCGAACTGGCCCACCTGCTGCTTGTCACACCCCGTCACCGTGAAACGGGCGGGATCGGTATTGCCGCGTGCCGCCGGCGTCGTGACGGTTACCTCGAGGCCCTGCGGAATCGGGATGGTGAACTGGGACTTGCGGCCAACGCCCCGCCCCATGTAGCCGCAGTTGAGCAGCAGATTCTTGCCTTCGACGTTGGCGCTGTAGCCAGTACCGTAGAGCTCGAGTCCAATCGTGTATCCCTCGGTGACACCCTTGACCATGTTGGCGATCAGGGCGCGCGTCAGACCGTGCAGCGCCTTATTCTGCTTCTCATCGTCGGGTCGCTGGACGACGACCGTATTGTCCTCGACCGCAGCCGTTATCGGCTGAGGAATCTCCCATGAGAGATTGCCCTTGGCGCCGGAGACCTTGACGAGCTGGCCAGCGATTTCAATCTTGGCACCCGACGGGATTTCTACTGGTTTCTTGCCAATGCGCGACATGGGATCACCACACTCTGCACAGAACTTCGCCGCCGACGCGCTGCTGGCGACACTGTCGGTCGCTGAGCACGCCATGGCTGGTGGACACGACTGAGATACCCAGGCCATCGCGGACGCGTTTGAGTTCGTCAACGCCCTTGAACGTACGACAGCCAGGCTTGCTGACCCGCTGGAGGTCGAGGATGACCTTCTCCCCGTTTTCGCCATACTTGAGGTCGACCTCGATCTCACCCTGGTTGGCGTCGTCGATCGAGAGATAGTCCTGGATATAGCCTTCTTCCTTCAGGACGCGTGCCACACCCAGGCAGACTTTGTTGCGTTTGATGCGCACGCGCTGCTTGCCAATGCGATTGGCGTTGCGGATGCGGGTGAGCATGTCAGCGATCGGATCAGACGTTGCCATTCTCAGCGTCCCTTACCAACTGGCCTTGCGTACACCCGGAATACGGCCCTCGTGCGCCAGCTTCCGGAAACAAAGTCTGCAGATCTTGAATTTGCGGTAGACCGCCCGTGACCGCCCGCACAGCTCGCAACGGCGATAGGCGCGGACGGGATACTTGGGCTTGCGTTTCGCTTTGAGCTTGAGTCCGAGTCTGGCCATGGTCCGATTAACTCCTAAACGGCATACCCAGCTGAGTGAGCAGGAGGCGGGCCTCCGCATCATTCCGGGCGGTCGTGCAAATTGTGATGTTCATGCCCTGCTGGAACGTGACCTTGTCCGGATCGATCTCCGGGAAGACGCCATACTCCGTCAGGCCCATGCCATAGTTGCCACGGCCATCGAAACTGCCGGGATTCAGGCCGCGGAAGTCGCGCACACGCGGAATCGCCACCGAGATGAGGCGATCGAGAAACTCGTACATGCGGTGTCGCCGCAGGGTAACCTTGAGACCGGTATCGTAGCCGGTGCGGACCTTGAAGTTCGACACACTCTTGCGAGCCTTGCACACCACGGCCTTCTGACCCGTGACGGTGGCGAGGGCCGACTCCCCCTCCGCGAAGCGCTTGTGATCGCGGGCCTTGTTCGTCATCTCCTGCACGGCCTTGCCCATGCCCATAGACACGACGATCTTGTCGAGCCGCGGCAGGGACATGGGATTCTCGCGTCCCAACTCCTCTTTGAGCCTGGGCATGATGTCCGTTCTGTACCGCTCCAAAAGACGCGCCATTACTGCTGCCCACCTCTCTTGCTCTCAGCCCGTGTCACGTCACTGATCGCCGCACCGGTACCACCCTTTACGGCAGCCATGCGACGCTTGGAGGTCACGTGTCCGTTCGCATCGCGTTCGACCTGGAAGCGGACGCGGGTTGGACGGTCACTGCGGGGGTCGATCGGCATCACGTTCGATATATGGATCGGGGCTTCCTTCTGAACGCGGCCGCCCTGCGGATTCCGGCGATCGCGGCGGACGTGGCGATACACCATGTTCACGCCTTCGACGAGGACCCGATCCCGGTCATGCATGACACGCAGGACCTTGCCGCGGGCGCCCTTATGGTCGCCCGAGACCACCTCGACAATGTCATCTTTACGAATGCGCGCTGCCATGGCTACCAGACCTCCTCCGCCAGCGAGATGATCTTGGTGAAGTTCTTCTCACGCAGCTCGCGGGCAACCGCACCAAACACGCGCGTGCCGCGCGGGTTGCCGTCGTCACCGATGATGACGGCGGCGTTGCTGTCAAACCGGACGTAGCTGCCGTCGGGGCGCCGTGTGGGATACTTCGTACGAACAATGACGCAGCGGACCTTCTGCCCCTTCTTGATCTCGCCCGTGGGTGCGGCCTGCTTGACGGACGCGACGACGATGTCGCCGACGCCGCCGGTCATCAGCCGCTTCTTGCCATGCCGTCCGGACGAGCCGCGCAGTACCTGAATGCACTGCAGCCGTTTGGCTCCGGTATTGTCAGCCACATCGAGTTTGGAGTACGACGTAATCACGCCTGTGCTCCTTTCTCACGTGGGGCCCGGTCAAGCACGCGCACCAGCCGCCAGCTCTTGGTCTTGCTGATCGGGCGGCACATCATGACCTCGACGCGGTCTCCATCGTGGCACTCGTTCTTCTCGTCGTGGGCATGCAGCACCGTGCGACGACGCAGGAACTTGCCATACTTGGGGTGCCGGACCATGTAGGAAACGGTCACCCGGATCGTCTTGTTGCGTGCCGACGACGTCACGACGCCGACCCGAGTGGGACGCACACGGCGCGGCCCATGATTGCCGGGTGCGGCGACGTTGGCGGGCTGTGTAGTTTCAGGAGTCATATGGACAATCCACTCACCAGTACAGGTGCAATCCCGACACCTATCGTCTCGACGCCTGCGCCGACATGTGCGCCTGGCGTTGTTCGATGTTCACCTCGTTTCGCGCGCGTAGTTCCGTCAAAACGCGCGCGATGTCATGCTTGGTCTTCCCGAGTTGCGAAGGATCCTCGAGCTTCTCCGTCACGGACTGCGCCCGCAGGTCGAACAGGTGTCGACGCAGCCGCTCCAGTTCGCCATGGAGCTCGTCGGTCTTCATCGCTCGGATTACTTCCATCTTCATCGTGCTACCCTACAGACCTTGCCGCCGAACAATGAAACGCGTCCGCACGGGCATCTTGTGCGCGACGCGCAAGAAGGCTGCCTTGGCCACGTGCTCCTCGACGCCACCAATCTCGTAAATGATGGTGCCGGGCTTCACGAGGGCGGTCCAGTAATCCGGCTCGCCCTTGCCCTTGCCCATACGCGTTTCGAGCGGCTTGGATGAAATCGGCTTGTGCGGGAAGATGCGGATGTACACGCGCCCTTCACGATGCAGGAAGTGCGTGGCCGCCATACGACCAGCTTCGATATGCCGGGCGTTGACCCGACCATGCTCGGTCGATTGCAAACCGAAATCACCAAACGCGACCGTGTTGCCCCGCAGGGCGTTGCCGCGATTGCGCCCCTTCTGAGACTTGCGGTACTTGACGCGTTTTGGCATGTTGGCCGGCATGGCCCTGACTCCTTTATGCGCTAGCGGCGGCCGCGCCCGCGGAAACGGCCACCATCACGCGGCGGCTCCGCAGTCGTCTCTTCGCCGTACATACCGTGATATACCCAGACTTTGATGCCGATCGTGCCCGACTTGGTCACCGCCGGCACAATGGCGTAGTCCACATTCGCCTGCAACGTCTGCAGCGGAATCGACCCGAGCATCTGTGTTTCGACGCGCGACATTTCCGCCCCGCCCAGACGCCCCGACGCAATGATCTTGATGCCCTTGGCCCCCGCATTCATAGCGGCTTCGCACTTCTGCTTCATGACGCGCCGGAAACTCATGCGCTTCTTGAGCTGCTCACCGATCGACGCGCCGATCAGGTACGCGTTCGTGTCCGGGTTCTTGACCTCGACAATGTTCACCGAGACCCGGCGGTCGATCAGGTCCTCGAGCTTGTCCTTGAGCTTGTCGACCTCGGCCCCCTTGGCGCCGATCACCATGCCGGGCCGGGCGGTGTGCAGAATCACCTTGACCTCGTCACGAGTCCGCTCCACCTCGATCTTGGAGATGCCGGCATAGGGCGGCTGCTTGTTGAGCGAGTCGTCGATGTACTTGCGGATCATCTCGTCTTCAACGAGGAACGTCCCGAAGGCCGCCTTGGGAGCGTACCAGCGCGACTTCCACCCCTCGGTGATGCCGACGCGAAACCCGGTTGGATGCGTTTTCTGACCCACGGCTTAGTCCTTTTCGTCGACCGACACGACAATGTGACTGGTACGCTTCTGGATCGGGTGCGCCCGGCCACGGTCCTTCGGATGATAACGCTTGATGATCGGGCCGGAGTCCACCCGGGCCTCCGTCACGTGCAAGCGATTCATCGCAGCTTCATTTTCGTTCGCGCTGGCCATGGCGCTCTTGAGCACGCGGTCGATCATCACGGCCGCCCGATGCGGCGTGAACTGGAGAATCGCCACCGCCTCGTCACACGGCAAACCGCGGATGGTATCAATGACACGCCGGGCCTTGCGTTCGGCGATGCGTGCGTAACGATGTTTGGCTGTCCAGGCCATCGTTCGATGCTCCCAGTGGCTACTTCTTGCCGACGTGTGACCTGAAGGAACGCGATGGGGCGAACTCGCCAAGCTTGTGACCCACCATGTCCTCCGTCACATAGACCTTGATGAAGGTCTTGCCGTTATGCACCTCGAAGTTCTGCCCGACAAACTCGGGGACGATCGTACACGAGCGCGTCCAGACCTTGATGGGCATGCTGCTGCCCGACTCCCGGGCCTGCATGACCTTGTGGAAGAGCTTCTCGTGGACGTACGGGCCTTTCTTCAAGCTGCGCGACATTGCAGATCCTCTCGCTTGCTACCACTTCCTGCGAAGCTTGGCCTCGCCGTACGATTTCGTCATGCGGCGCCGCAGAATCCGCCGATTCGAGACCTTCCGCGGATTGCGTGTGCGGCCGCCCTTGGCCAGCTTGCCCCACGGCGAGCAGGGATGTCGCCCACCATTGCTGCGGCCCTCGCCACCGCCCATGGGGTGCGCCACCGGGTTCATCGCCTTGCCGCGGACGTGTGGGCGCCAGCCCATGTGTCGCTTGCGGCCGGCCTTGCCCAGCGCAACATTCTGATGATCAAGATTGCCCAATTGGCCAACTGTCGCCCGACATTCGACGCGGACCTGACGCATCTCGCCCGACGGCAACAGCAGCGTGGCCCAGGCACCTTCGCGTGCCATCAGCCGCGTAGCCCCGCCCGCCGAGCGGCACAGCTTGCCACCCTGGCCCGGGTTCATCTCGATGTTGTGCACTTCCATGCCAACCGGGATTGAGGACAGCGGCATCGCATTGCCAACCTTGGGCTCGACCTTCTGCCCGCTCTCCACTTCATCGCCGGCCTTGAGACCCAGCGGCGCCAGCATGTAGCGCTTTTCGCCGTTCTGATACTGGAGAAGGGCAATATGGCAGGTACGGTTGGGATCGTACTGGACTTCGAGGACCTTGGCGGGGACGTTGTCGAGATCGCGTTTGAAATCGATGATACGATACTTGCGCTTATGACCGCCGCCACGATGCCAGGCCGTGATCTTGCCGTGGTGGTTGCGGCCGCCCTTCTTCTTCATGGGCTCGCACAACGACTTTTCCGGACGGTTCTTCTGCCGGTGCGTCACCTCGAACAGGTCGTTGACACTGCCGTGTCGCCGCCCCGGGGAGGTCGGCTTGTAGAGTTTCACGCCCATCCGATTTCCCTCGCCTGCCAGGGCCTCGTGTTAGAACAAATCAATGTGACTGTCACGGTCCACCGTCACAATGGCCTTCTTCACCTGTCGCGTGCGGCCATACTTGAAGCGGAACCGACGCAGCTTGCCGGGCCGATTCGAGGTCCGTACGTTCACGACGTTTACGCCGTAGATCTTCTCAATCGCGTCCTTGATCTGCACCTTGTTCGCCTCGGGATGCACCTCAAAGCTGTAGGTGCCGCCATGCTGCTGCGCAGTGGTTCGCGCCTGGTGGGTGCTCTTCTCGGTGACGATCGGTCGGACGACAGTGTGGTAGATATCCATGGCGTTTACTCATTCGCTGCCGCGGCGGCGCCGCTGACAAGCTCCTTGAACCGCTGAAACGCCGCCCGCGTGAATATCAGCTTGCGGCGACTGAGCACGTGAAACGCATTCACCGCGGCGACGTCCATGATCTCCGTTCGCGGAATATTGCGCCCACTCTTGTAAATGTTGGTGTCAATGCCGTTGGTGGCAAAGACGCAGCCACGGTCCGCCTGAACGGCAGCCAGCAGCTTCGCAAACGGTGCGGTCTTCGGCTGATCGAGCTTCAGCTCGTCGATAATCAGCACATCGTCCGACTGGATCTTCGACAGGACCGCGTGGTTGCGGGCCAGGCGACGCATCTTCTTCGGCATCGCCTGCCGAAAATCGCGCGGCACCTTCGCAAACGCATGGCCACCACCCCGCCGCACCGGCGTACGGATCGTTCCCATACGGGCCCGCCCGGTCCCCTTCTGGCGGTACAGCTTCTGCTTTGCGCCTTCCACTTCGGCGCGGGTCTTCGTCTTGACCGTGCCCTGCCGCTGGTTGGCGTGATAGCGAACGATCGCCTGCTTCAGTAGCGCGGCATTGACCTCGCCGCCGAGCAGCGCTTCGTCGAGCTGCTCGTCGCCGACCTTCTCGCCACTCGTGTTGTAGACCGGTACGCTGACCATCTCACCACTTCCACTTGCGGCGCCTAGCCGCGCGTCTTGGACTTCCGCACAAATACATAGCCGCCGTTCGGGCCCGGGATGGAGCCCTTCACGAGCAGCAGGTTGTTCTCTGGATCAACCCCCACCAATGCCTGGCACCGCGCCGAACGCTTGCACGCGCCCATTTGACCGGACTTATGACCACCCTTCTTCGGCCGGCCGGTACCAGCGTTCGACGCGCGACCGCCGACACTGCCGGGGCTGCGGTGTTTGCGCTCCGTACCGTGGGACGCCGGCTGGCCGCCGAAACCCCAACGACGCATGCCGCCCTGGTAACCGCGGCCCTTGGTGATGCCGCTGACATCGACGTACTTGACGTCAGACTCCTGGAACAGCTCAACCGTTACGACGTCACCAACGACCTTGTCCGTCGCCTCGTGCAAACGTACTTCGCGGACGAACGCCTTGGGCGCCGTCTGCGCCGTACGCGCGTGGCCGATCTCTGGTAGCGTCGAGCGATGCGGCTTCACATCGTCGAAGCCAAGCTGAATTGCATTATAGCCGTCGGGTCCATCCTCGGTCTTGACCTGCAGGACAACACAAGGACCCGCTTCGACGAGCGTCACAGGGACACACGCCCCGCTCTCCTCGAAGATCTGCGTCATGCCGACTTTTCGACCAAGCAACGCCGGGATCATGCCGCGGCACTCCTAATGACGAGGGCGACACCCTCTCCGCGAGATGGGTGGGCCCACTCCAAAAACGACGTTCGATTTTGGCGACCGGTCTCGCCGTAGCGAAGTTGGACGCCTACGCCTTAATCTTGACAAACACGCCCGCTGGGACGACCAGCCGGTTGAGGGCTTCCACCGTGCGGCCGGTCGGTTCGAAGATGTCGATCACGCGCTTGTGCGTGCGCATTTCGAACTGTTCACGGGACTTCTTGTCAATGTGTGGCGAACGCAGCACGGTGAAGCGCTCGATGCGGGTGGGCAACGGAATCGGGCCATGAACCTTCGCGCTGGTGCGCTTCGCCTGATCGACGATCTCGGCCGCGGACGAATCCAACGCCCGATGGTCGTAGGCCTCCATCCGAATACGAATCCGCTCTCCCGCCATGTGCTTTCGTACCTTCTACGTTCCAGCCAGTTCCCCCTTGGCTAACAGCGACCAAAAGGGTCGAGACGCGCTAGAATACGGCTTGGGCGACTCGCGTCAAGCCCCTGCGAAGAAAATTCCCCCCAGCGCCCCCGCCACCTTGCCCCGGCAATCACCTGCGAACACCGCCCATAATCTCCGGGAGGCCTTCCATCGCCCGGGTCAGATCCCGTCCGGCGTCGTCACCACGTAGACATGTGTAAGCTGCCCGACCGGCGACCAGGGCCTTACAGCCAGGTCGTAATGTTGCGGCGAGTCCCGCCGCTGTCGAGCGCTCACCACGCAGCCAATGCTGAAAGGTGTCGGTAGTTCAGGGGACGCGGGCACAACGACCATCCGATAATCATTCTCGTGGTAGTTCGCCGTGGCCTGCGTGATGATCATGCTTCCACCGCCTGTGCCACGCAGCAGGCAACGCTCCTCGGCGTACAGCCAGGTACCATCGGCGAGCACGCGCGCGAGGCGGACCTCCGTCGTAAAGGCCGGATCCGTTGCGAGCTGCACCCTTGCGGTCCGGGTCTGCACCTCAGTAACCCGTCCCACAATCCACTCTCGGTGAAGCAGGTCGCGGAGGGTCGCATCCTCATCCCATTCCGGGCGTGGCGCACTGACCGCCAAGACCCACTGCGCAGTCGCCACGGCACGCGACCATTGCCGTTGCCGTCCCTTCGCGATCAACAGCGTCTCACGACGTGGACTGGCGTCATACCCCACGACCGGGGCGACGATGATCTCGACATGGTCGTCCGGGAGCTGGCCACGGAGGCCGGTCAGATCTTCCAGGCGGGCTTCGGTCTGCCGAAGCAGCTCACGCGTCGCCCCCACCTGCCGCCGTAGGGCTTCGTTCTCTGCCCGAAGCTGGCGGGCTTCGTCAGCCGAGATGCGCCGCGTGGTCGTCTTGCGAGCAGCATTCTGTACCTGTCGCGTGGCAGCAGTGGCTGGCATCTGGATCAGAGCAATCGGCTGGAACAACCCCCGGCCCCACTGTGTCCACCACATCGGCAGCAGAAAGGCCGATAGCGCGGATGCTACCATGAGAATCCAGAAGGTCGTGCCTCGTGACGGCAGGCGCATCGGCAGCAGCCTCAACAGATAGAACGAGCAACCATACCAACGTCTGGTGGTCGGATCGTAACCGCTGGCGGGGCAGCCGGACTAGTACTCGTCCTCGTCCGATTCCATCGCCACCCCCCACTCGTCCAGGTTTTCGAGGTATTCAGCGGTGCCGCGGGCGACACAGGAAAGTGGGTCGTCGGCGATCGTAACGTCAAGCCCGGACGCTTTGGCGAGAACCGTATCGAGTCCGCGAACCAACGCACCACCGCCCGCGACGACGATACCGCTATCAAGCAAGTCCGCCGCCAGCTCCGGCTCGAGCTGTTCCAGGGTATGCAGCACGGCCTCGATAATCTGACCGACCGGCTCCTTGAGCGCCTCGCGGACCTCTTCGCTGGTGATGACCGCGCGGCGTGGCAGCCCACTGATCATGTCGCGGCCCTTGACCTCCATCTTGAGCTCTTCGGGCAGCGGAGCCGTCGACCCGATCTGAATCTTGATGTCCTCGGCCGTTTGGGGGCCAATCATGAGATTGTACGTGCGGCGCATGTAGCTGATGATTGCCTCGTCCATGTCGTCGCCCGCTACCCGCACGGATGTACAAGCGGCAATATCCAACAGGCTGATCACCGCCACCTCCGTCGTGCCGCCACCAATGTCGACAATCATGGACGCGTGCGGCTCATTGATCGGCAGCCCCGCACCGATGCCGGCGGCCATGGGCTCCGGCACCAAGTGCACCCGCCGCGCGCCAGCCCGTTCAGCCGAGTTGTAGACCGCGCGTTTCTCGACCGCGGTGATGCCGGAAGGGATCGCGATCACCACGCGCGGATGCGCCAACCCCCGATTGCCGTGTACTTTCTTGATGAAGTAATCGAGCATCGCCTGCGTAATATCGAAGTCGGCGATGACACCGTCCTTGAGCGGGCGGATGGCGGTAATCGACCCCGGCGTGCGGCCGAGCATCTGCTTGGCGGCCAGGCCGACCGCCTTGCCGTCCTGCGTATCAAGAACTTCGTTCGTCCCCTTGCGGACCGCCACCACCGAAGGCTCATTCAGGACGATACCTTCCCCCCGGACGGCGACCAGGGTGTTGCAGGTACCCAAGTCGATACCCATGTCGAGACTGAACAGTCCCATCAGGCGGCGAAAAAACACCGCTGTCTCCGAAGATATGTCAGATCGCCGGCACCACTGACCGCGCCATGGTTACCTGGACCGACGACCGCGATTCGCTTTCCGGTCACTGGCGACCGGCTGTGAATCAGGCGCCACCCGGAGGGAGGAGCCCGCCAAACATCGTCGAAGCACGATATCCGACATAGATGGTCGCGCCGAGCAAGCTCAAGAAGGCCACGACCATGAGTACCGTATAGACATCGCTACCGCCACTGGAACGCGAACTGCGTGGACTGGTGCTCATTACTCTGACTCACCTGCTTCCGGCACTCGGCCTAACTACCCTGCAACCCGAATACGACCCGGTCCCCGGTACGGACCTGACGGCCCGACTTGACGAGTGTCAGCCGACCACCGGCCGATTTGGGCCACACGGTCTCCACCTGGAAATCGCCCACATACTCGCTGTCACGATAGACCATGAAATCCATGCCCGGCGCCACCCCAGACGTCTCGCCAATGTTGATACTGATGTATCCGCCATCGACTTCGGTAATCTCACCGGTGATGGGACCGACCACCGGCGGCGCCACTGGAACCGCTCGGTCGGGCAGATCCTCATCCGGCAACGTTCGCTGGCCGGATGCCATGGCCTGCTCCAGCTCCTTGGCACGCTGCTGCGAGGCGTACAGCTTCTCCTGAAGATTGCGAATCTGGTCGGTTGCGATCGCCAACTGCGACGTTACCTCCAGGTTGCGGCTGGCCAGACGGCTGTTGCGCGTCTGAAGGTCAATATTCTCCTTCAGCAACACCTCGTTCTGCTTCTGGGTACTGGTCAACTCGGTCGTCTGGACCTCGAGGATCTCCTCCAGTTTCTTGCGACCGGCCTCCGCGGCCATCGCTTCATTCGTGCGGCGGGCCACCTCGTTCCGCAGCGACACGAGTTCGTCCAGCTGTTCCTTGTTCGTCTGCTTCTGCGTGCCCAGCATCTGCGACATCTGCGACACTTCTGCATCCTTCATGGACAGCGTCGCCGCCATGAGATTCTCTGTGTTCATGCGCCGCACCAGCTCAGACTGATAAAGCTGCTGATAGTCAGCGATGTTGTCGCGAAGGTTGGTCCACTGGGCAGCCGTGAACACGGTCATACAACTTAACACGATCGCAAACACCGTCGTCAGAACGACGAACACCTTCGTCATCGTGCTCACTGGCAAGCTCCTTCACAACATACCGCGGTACGCACCAGAAGGCATGCCGGCGCGTATAGCACGAGCGGCAAGCCCCTTAGGACAATCTGGCCGGATTGTACGGCCACCGATTGAGTTTGCAACCACCATTCTGCCAGGGGCGGCGGGCGCGGGAAACGGCGAGATCGCCGGGACGGCCGGTTGCCAACCGTCGCGCACCCGGCATACCCTATTGTCCATGGAACTGACGGTCACGCTACGGCAGCCCCACCGTCGTGCCGAGCTCTTCGGCCCCGGGGATCGCAACCTGCGACAGATCCGCAGCGCCTTGGGCGTCCAGCTTCAGGCCCGCAACACGACCATCCGCATCCTGGGCCCGTCTGCCAAAGTCGCGCTGGCAGCCGGCGTGATCGAGCGCCTGCAGGAGATGCTCCGCTCGCAGGAGGATTTGGACGAAGAGGCCGTGCGGGTAGCCCTGGCCGAGGTCAGCGAGGAAGAGGGGCATGCGCCCGGCGAGGCCATCAGCGTCTTCTCGCGCGATGCGGTCATCACGCCCAAGACCGACGGGCAGCGACATTACCTGCACGGTATGCTGAACCACGACCTCGTATTCTGCTTTGGGCCCGCGGGCACCGGCAAGACCTACCTCGCCGTGGCTGTCGCGGTCCATATGCTCAAACGCGGCCAGACCAAGCGGATCGCGCTGGTGCGTCCCGCCGTGGAAGCCGGCGAGAAGCTCGGTTTCCTGCCCGGCGATCTCCAGGCCAAGGTCAATCCCTATCTGCGGCCCTTGTTTGACGCCATGCACGACATGATGACCTTCGATCAGCTCAAACGCTTTATGGTCAACGACGTCATCGAGGTCATTCCTCTGGCCTACATGCGCGGCCGCACCCTCAATAACGCCGTTATCATCCTCGACGAGGCCCAGAACACCACCCCGTCACAGATGCTCATGTTCCTCACGCGCCTCGGTCACCACAGCAAGATGATCGTCACCGGCGATGACAGCCAGATCGACCTGGAACCGTCGCAGCCGTCCGGGCTCGTCGACGCGGTCCGCCGCCTGCGCGGGGTCGCGGGGGTCGATGTCGTGCGCCTCACCGGCGAGGACATCGTCCGCCACCGTCTGGTGCAGGCGATTGTGACGCGCTACGCAGATCAACTGGAAACTCACCGTCGCCGCGGGAATGCGTCCGGTAAGAACGCCGCAGAGAGCCACTCCGGACACACGGGGGATCCTCAGCCGGCGGGGCACATGAAGCCCGACGCCGAAAGCGACGACTCATAAGATCATGGCCCTGTTCGGGAAGCGCACAGCTCGCCAGAAGGAGATTCGGCGGTCGAAGGCCGAGCGTAAGATGACGCTGCGCCATCGCATCGTGCAGCAGCTTCACCTGGGCCCACTTTCCTTCATCCTTCTATGCGCGTTACTGGCGGCGCTGATCGTGAACGCCGGTCCGGACCCCGTTGGCCTGCACGTCGGGCAGCGCGTGTCGCGGGCCATTGTCTCGCGCGTGACTTTTTCGATGGAAACTGGCCAAACCGAGACGGCCCGTCTCAAGGCCTGGAACGATGCCCCCAGTTACTTCATGCTCGATGCGGAGCTGCTGAACACGATCCGCGAGCGCTTGACCCAGACCATCGCGATCGCCGGCGAGCCACCCCACGATCCGCAGCAACTGCGCGAGGCGGCGACCGAATTGGACGTCCCGCTGGATGAGACCGGCGCCGAATACCTGGTCCGCACCGCGAGTCAACCGGCGGTCATGACGGCCAGGCGTTCGGTGGAACGGGTTCTCGAAGAGCTGAAGGAGCAGCCGCTCGTAGAGCCGGAGGACGACCTGGCTTCCCGTCGACTCGGCCACGCCGCCGTGCTCGTCGACGACGAATCGATCGAGCGGGAATACGTACCGCGGCAAGTGGGCCCTGACGCGGGCGTCATCGGCGGCGCAGCTCCTGACAGCAAACCGGGGCTCCTGTTCGCCAGCAAGGCGGCCGACGTCAAACTGGCCGTTGAGAATGCCATCGAGCAGGCCGTCGTGCCGGAGGCGCTGCGGGCGAGCTTTCGCAATGCACTCCTGACGATTCTGCGCGTCGAAGGCACACAGGCATACCGGCCGCTGTATCGCTACAACGCAGTCCTGTCGGACAATGCCGCAGAAGCTGCCGCCCAGGAAGTCGTTGCCCGCGAGACGCAGTTCCGCGCCGGTAACGTCATCGCCGCGGCGGGAATCATCGGCCGCGGCGAAATCGAGCGACTCGAAGCCGAACATCGTGCCTATCGCGCACGCATCGACGCCCCGCTCGACGTGCCGGATCCCGAGACGCTCTCGCCCCAGGAACGGCAGCAACTCGCCTACCTGCGCGCCGCTCACAGTGCGGAGATCTGGTCGGCGTGGTCACGCGGCATCATCGCATTCCTGGTTGTCTTCGCCCTTGGCGGCTACATCCTGATCGCCCACCCGGAAGCCACGGGCCGGACACAGCGACGCCTGGCAACCGGACTCACGTTCCTGGTCGTGCTTGCCCTGGCGCGTATCGCATACGCGTATACACCGTACGTGCATCTTGCGGTCGGCATCTATGCCTTCGCCGTCGCCCTGCTGGTGATCACGACCAAGCGCGGACACGCCTACACGGCGGCCGGCCTGCTCGCACTGATGATGGCGCTGACGACACGCCAAGGCGTCGGCTTCGTGGCCATCCTCACCTGTGTCGCACTCACCCTCTTTCTCGGCCTCCGTGACCTGCGACACCGCGGACGCATCATCGTCACGGGAGCCGGAGCGGCCGGCGTCGCTCTGCTCACCACGTCCCTCGTCGGATTCATCGCCGGACAGAGCTTCGGCTTCGTCTTCTGGCACCAGGCGATCTGGGCCACGCTCACCACACTCGGCGCCGCCTTCATCGTCGAAGGCATCCTGCCGGGTATCGAGCGACTCTTCGGCGTAACGACCAATATGACGCTGCTCGAATGGTGCGACCCCAATAAGGCCCTGCTGCGCATGCTCGCCGCCGAGTCGCCCGGCACCTACAACCACAGCCTGCTCGTGGGGACCCTGGCCGGAGCGGCCGCCGACGCGATCAACGCCAACGGCCTGCTGGCGCGGGCTGGCGCCTATTACCACGACATTGGCAAGATCAACAAGCCGGCTTACTTCGTCGAAAACCAAGCTATGGGCGTTGGCAACCGACACGAGCGCCTCTCCCCCGCCATGAGCCACCTCGTGATCATCGGACACGTCAAGGACGGCGTCGAAATGGCCAAGGAATATGGCTTGCCGGAAAGTCTGCGGGCCTTCATCCCGGAGCATCATGGCACGTGCGTGGTGGAGTACTTCTACCATGCTGCCAGCCAGGCGCGCAAACCGGGCGACCCGGAGATTTCTGACACCGAATTCCGCTACCCCGGACCGAAACCACGCTCGCGTGAGACCGCCATCGTGATGCTCTGCGACGGCGTCGAAGGTGCCGTACGGGCCATGCCCGAACCCACACCGAACCGCATCGAAGACACCGTCGAGCGCATCGTGCAGAAGCGCATGATGGATGGCCAGTTCGACGAGTGCGAGCTGACTTTCCGCGAGCTGAACGCGATTCGAGCCAGCCTGGTGAAGAATCTCTCGAGCATGTACCACGGCCGCATTGCATACCCTTCCGCGTCCAAGGAGAAGGACAAGGAGAAAAAGGAGGAGCGCACGACGCGGGACAAAGCCGAGGCCGGAATGTCCGGTGAGACAAGCCCCAACGAAGGCGAGGCGGCCGGCAGGTCCTAGGCGTGCACAGCGTTCACGCCCCGCTCGAATCCGCCTATCTGCGGTCCTATTCGCAGGCGCCGTTTCAACGCTTTCGCGCTTGCCACTATCTGCCGCGCGCGGTACATAGCGGGCGTGATGATTCGCGTCGTCGAGGTCGCGCGGCGTTGGCGACGCTGAAGCGGGCCACGCAGGTGTCAACCCATGGACGATGCGGTCTTCCTCTCACGTATCCAATTCGCGCTGACCATCGGCTTCCACTATCTCTTCCCGCCACTGACGATCGGCCTCGGACTGCTCATGGTCATCATGGAGGGTATGTTCCTGAAGACGGGGAACTACCTCTACGAATCCATGGCGAAATTCTGGACCAAGATCTTCGGCCTGATCTTCGCGATTGGGGTGGCGTCCGGCATTGTCATGGAATTCCAGTTCGGGACGAACTGGGCCACCTACTCACGACACGTCGGAGATATCTTCGGGGCCGCCCTCGCCGCGGAAGGCATCTTCGCTTTCTTCCTCGAATCCGGCTTCCTCGCCGTGCTGGTCTTCGGCTGGGACCGCGTCTCGCCGAAGATGCACTTCTTCTCAACGATCATGGTATCGGTCGGCTCGATCTTCTCGGCCGTCTGGATCATCGTCGCCAACTCGTGGCAGCAAACGCCGGCGGGATTTGAAATGGTCTCCCAGGAGTTCGCGGACGGCACCGCAATACAAGTCGCCCAGCTCACGGACTTCTGGGCGGCCGTCTTCAACTACTCGACGCTCCACCGCCTCAGCCACGTACTCGTGGGCGCCATGATCGCCGGCGGCTTCCTCGTCCTGAGCGTTTCAGCCTACTATCTTCTGCGTAACCGACACACCGAGTTCGCCAAACGCAGCATCACCATCGCCCTACCCTTCTCCCTCGTCTTCTGCCTGTTGGCACTCGCCACCGGCGACTGGCAGGGCAAGAACGTCGCCCAGCACCAGCCCGCCAAGCTTGCCGCCATGGAAGGCCAATACAAGACGGAAACCAACGCCCCGCTGCATGTCTTCGGTGTCCCCGACAACGAGGCGCAGGAGGTCAAGTACGGCGTGGCCCTGCCCGGCATGCTGAGCTTCCTGGTCGGCTGGAGCACGGACACCGAGGTCACCGGGCTGGAGGCCTTCCCCCGGGAAGACTGGCCGCCGGTGCAGCTCACCTTCCAATCATTCCACTTCATGGTGGCTCTCGGCATGTTCATGATCCTGCTGACCGTCGCCGGAACATGCATGTTGTGGGGTGGGCGACTGTTCCGGACACGCTGGCTGCTGTGGATCTTTGTCTTCGCCATCGTCGCCCCCATGGCCGCCAACCAGCTCGGCTGGATTGCCGCCGAAGTCGGCCGGCAACCCTGGATCGTCTATCCCAATCCGGACATCGCGGGCAGTGGCCTCCGAACCAGCGACGGCCATTCCCAGTCCGTCGACGCAAACGAAGTACTGATCTCGATCGTGCTGGTCGGATTGACCTATTTGTCGCTACTCATCGTCTGGCTCTATGTGCTGGACAAAAAGATCAAGACCGGCCCCGAGTCGCCGGAGGAGTTGGAGAAGGCCGCCCAGCGGCGTCGCGGCGGCTGGGTCGCGACCGCGGGCGAACTGGCCGACCACGGGGGCAAGTCGTTGACAGATGCGCGAGAGTAACCACGTCCTCACGGAGGCTGCTGGATAATGGAAATCCCATTCTTGAATCTGCTGTGGTTCATCTTGCTGGGCGTGCTGCTGGTCGGCTACGCGATTCTGGACGGTTTCGACCTGGGCGTCGGCATCCTGCACCTCGGCGCACGCAACGACAAAGAGCGGCGGTTGTTCATGAATTCGATCGGGCCGCTCTGGGATGGAAACGAGGTCTGGCTGGTAACGTTCGGCGGCGCCCTGTTCGCCGCCTTCCACGACGCCTACGCAACCGCGTTTTCCGCCTTCTACCTCGCCTTCTGGCTACTGCTGTTCGCCCTCATCGGCCGAGCCGTCTCGATGGAGTTTCGCGGCAAGCTCGAATCACCCGCCTGGCGAAAGTTCTTCGACTTCTCCTTCTTCGGCGCCAGCACACTGGCGACGTTCCTCTTCGGCGTCGCTGTCGGTAGCACCATGAGCGGCCTGAAAATCGGCCCAAGCATGGAGTACGAGGGCACATTCTTCGACCTGCTCGGCCCGTTCCCGGTGATCGTCGGGCTGTTCACCGTCTCCATGTTCGCCATGCACGGGTCGATCTACCTGTACTTGAAGACCGAGGGCGAACTGCAGCAGCGCATCCACAGTTGGATGTGGACGACCTTCGGCCTCTTCCTGATCATGTACCTGTTCACCACCATGTTCGCGCTGGTCAACGTCCCGGCCGCAACCGAGAACTTCAAGAACTATCCCTGGTGCTGGTTCGTCGTTCTGCTGAACGTATTGGCGGTCGCGAATATCCCCCGGGCGATCTATCTGAACAAGCCTGCGTACGCTTTCATATCGTCGTGCGCCTGCATCGCAGCATTCGTGTTTCTCTTCGGCGTCGCGTTGTTCCCCAACCTGATCGTCTCCACGATCGATCCGGCCTATAACATCAACATCGTAAACTCGGCCTCGTCGCCCATGACCTTGACGATCATGGCCATCATCGCGGTGGTCGGCATGCCGTTCGTCCTGACGTACACGGGCATCATTTACTGGACCTTCCGCGGAAAGGTTCAGCTTGGCGAGTTCAGCTACTAGGAAAAGGGCCAGGGCGCAGGGTCCGCGGCGTAGTCACGGCAGCCCCCGGTTTTCCACACGCGGCTTCGGCCACTCGTCAGTTTGACGGGGGGACCAGTACTTCGCCGTGAATACTGGTATGGCAGAATCCACCGATCTTCGTTGCAAACCCTTTCGGCGTCCTGTGTACCAAGGCGCGCACCAGGCCTGTACGTCCGTCTGGTCGCCCCTGCGCGCACATCAGGGAGGCGTGACCGGCGGCTGAGCCGACCTGCTCATTAACCACCAACAGTGTCGCTAGCGGTCCATGCACGCTGCCCGTGACCGGATCCTCATCGACGCCAACAGCCGGAGCGAAGAACCGGGAGTGGACATTTACAGCATCAGACAACGTCGCAGTCGTGGCAACGCAGATTCCGCGCAGCCCGACCCGCGTGCACCAGGCCCCCAACTCGTCGAATCTGGGCTGGAGTGTCAGGACACGTTGCAGGTCGCAGACCATGTAGATCAGGTCGTTATCGCGGGTCCGCATTGGCGGTATCGCGGGATCGAGATCATCAACGTGCATGCCGAGCAGCTCGCACGTGCGCATCGGATTGGTATTGTCCGGCTTGAGCTGCGGATCGGGCATGTGCAGCCACCATACGACCCGCTCGTCCGGCTGCGGCATCGTCTCCGGTTCGAGCGTCAGCATCCCCGCTGCGCATTCCAGCTCCAGCTTCGCATGTGGCTGCATGATCAGATCGCCCAGACGACCGGCCGTGTGCAGTGCATGAGCCGCGGCGAGCGTGGCATGACCACAAAACGAAACCTCCTGCTCAGGCGTGAACCAGCGCAACAACGTCGGTCGATGCAGGTCGTTGGCCCGTGAGACGAACGCCGTCTCGCTCGCGCCAATCTCGCTCGCAATCTGCTGCATCTGCCGCTCACTGAGCGCGTCCACATCAAAGACCACCCCCGCGCGGTTGCCGCGGAATGGCCGCTCGGCGAAGGCATCGACAATCTGCATTTGGAGTCTCTGCGGCATACGCTCCTCCTCGCACAAACAGGATCGCGCTACGACGGCTGTGGGTCAGGGCAGAGTATAAGCACGGATGGCATGACGTTCGACCAGCAACAGATGCCTGGAAGTCCAGATCGCCTGGAGAATCCTCTCGCCCGGGTGCCCCAGCAACTGCTGCACTTCTTGCGCGCGCTCGGCAGCAACATCTGAGGCACCGTCAAGATCAGTGCCTGCTACAGTCAAAATGCTCCGACCCGCATTCCGACTCTCGAATAGCCCATGTAACCGGCCGTTGCCCACATGGGCAGAAAGCAGGGTCCCCGCGCCGCACAAGCGGGCTGCACGCACATCGCCACGTTGCCGAACGTCCCGGGCGAACACACTGCGTTCGAAGGTGGCGAGCAGGTAATGCTGCGCAACATCCAGTGCCAGCAACTCGCCATCCTCTTCGCAGTGTATCCGCCATTCGCTGGACTGATCACGAGCAGACCCGAGCGGGATGACCGTAATCTGATTACCTGCTCCGGCAAAGAGCACGTCGCCGCGACTCGCGGATTCACCCGCGCCAACACCGCCGTCCGGGTCCCGCCGCAGCAAAGCCAGATGCGCACGTTGTACAGATTGCGCAGACCCCATGATGCGTTGGGGCGGGGCCGTCGAAAGCCATAAAAGCACACCCTGCGAGGAGACGGTGAGTAGATTGCCATCGACCAGCTCGCTGAAAAGTGGCCAGTCGGCGCCGAGGTCGCGTAGCACAGGCGTCGGCGCGCGGGCGTCCAGCGCGATGAGCGCAAGGCGTACCCGGCCGCCCGCCTTCCAGATGATCGCCGCTGCGTGGTCGGCAACGTGGAGCCTGCAGAGCGGCATGGCAGGTAGCTTAAGTCGCCAGCGTGGCGTCCCGGCGTGTCGATCGAGCAACACGACCTGGCCATTCCGATCAACGAGCAGCAAGCCAACACGCGTCGCAGCCCCGGCCACCCAGCCAGTCAGCACTTCCGGGTCGCCCGGAAAGGTCGCGTCCGAAGGTAGCGGCTGACCATGTTGCCACTGCAGGCTGCCCACCCCGTCTGCCAATCGCACGGCGTAGGCGGCTTGCCGGTCGAAGCACGTTGCTGCACGGTTGCCGCGCCGATCCACGTCGCCGCTGGGTGGGCCGGCTGCGCCGCATCCCCATACACCCGCGAATTGCACGCCGGGACCGACGGTAATCGACTTGTCGAGGATATCCCGCCCGTTACGAGCATTAAGCACCCGCAAATGCTGGTCGCCGGTCGCAACCAGTAACGCGCAGCAGTCGTCACCCACAACGTGCTCGGCCCACTCAATGTCCGACGTGACTTCCCAGGCCCAGACGGGCGATAACGCCGTCGGCTGCGTTGGCGGCGGTGTCGCTGGCGCCAGTCGCAGCGTCAGGAGCTGCGTCAGGATGCACAGGGCAAGTATTGCCCGGCTGACGCTGCGTCCGCTCATGTCGCCCAGCCTCGCAGAATGTGCTCGGCAGCATCTTGTAGCCGCGTGCGGGTTTCTCGCAGTGATTGCGCCAACGGTTCATCCGCACGGCCGAGTTCCTGGATCCGTGCAACGCCGAGAGCCTGGGCCAGCTCCGTCAACGTTTGGTGCTCCTGCAGGCGAACCGCGCCACACAGTACCACGGTGGAAACACCATATCGCTGCGCCAGCCGGGCGACGCCCGCCACCGTCTTGCCGCCGGCGGTTTGGTCATCGAGCCGCCCTTCGCCAGTAATGCAAAGGTCGGCGCACCGAAGCCGCGCTTCCAACGCGACGATGTCCGCGACGACGTCGAACCCGTAGCACGCCCGAGCAGCGCTGAGCGCCATCAACGCCGCCGGCAGCCCCCCGACCGCTCCACCGTGCGGTACGTTGCGTATTTCGCGGCCGGCGATGCGCTCCAGCAGATCGGCCCAGCGCGCATGCGCCCGCGCCAGCCGGGCGACCGCTGCGGCGTCAGCACCCTTCTGCGGGGCGAAGACGTTCGCCGCACCGCGCGCTCCGACCAGGGGATTGTCGACGTCGCAGAGGATGCGCATCGTCGGCACGCCGCCCTCCGGTGGTCGAAGATCCGCAGTCCGTTCGAGGGCCGTTGCGTCGGCCGGCTTGGGTAATGCATGTCCATCCGCGTCGATTAACTGCCAGCCGAGTGCCTGAAGACAGCCGGCGCCGCCGTCCATCGTGGCCGAGCCGCCAACGGTCAGCAGCACTTCGTCGCACCCGGCCGCACGTGCGGCGGCGATGAGCTGCCCGGTGCCATAGCTCGTGGCCCGGAGTGCATCCCGCTCATGGCGCCGCAGAAGCGCGAGACCGGATGCCTCGGCCATCTCGACAATCGCCGTCCGGCCATCCGGCGTCTGCCACCAGCTCGCGGCCCGGATCCGGCCGAGCGGATCCAGAACGCATTCGCTACGCATCTCCGCATTGAGATGCCGCGCCAGAATCACCCCCGTGCCCTCACCGCCGTCCGCCAGCGGACACATGACAATCTCCGCTGATGGACTCGCGGCCCGGAGGCCAGCGGCAATCGCCTCGGAAACGGCATTGGCGTCAAGCGCGTCCTTGAACTTGTCTGGGGCGACCAGGACTCTCACGGTTCATCGCTAGCCGACACCCGTCGTCGCCCCCCCATGAAACCGCGTTTGCTGCGTCCCTTCAGGAAGGCAAGCAGGCGTCGACCTGGTTCGGTTTCGACGAGCGTCTCAAGATTCTCAATGGCCGCAGGGAACGCCAAGCCGCTCCGGTACAGCATGCGATGGCATTTGCGGATTTCGAGCCGTTCGGCGTTGTCGAGCCCTGCCCGTCGCAGACCGACCACGTTCGGCCCCACGACACCCTCGGGAGCCACCATCATGAATGGCGGTACGTCGTTGGGAACGCGCACCAGCCCGGCACACATCACCAACTCACCAACGCGAACAAACTGATGCACCGTCACGTTGCCGCTGACAAAAGCGCGGGGGCCGACTTGGACGTGGCCGGATAGCAGCGCCCCGTTGGCGAGAATGACGCGGTCCGCAATCTCGCAGTTATGGCCCACGTGCGAATTGGCCATCAGGAAACAGTGATTGCCGACCCGTGTCGTGCTGTCGGGCATCGTGCCACGGTGAATCGTCGCCCCCTCGCGAATGACGCAGTCGTCGCCGACGGTCGCGTAGCTGGGCGCACCCTCAAAGGCGAGATCCTGAGGCACATGGCCAACGACCGCATACGGATGAATCTCGCACCGCGCACCAATTGTCGCATACTGCGCGATGTACGCGTGGGGATATACGCGGGTCCCCGCGCCAATGCGGGTTTGGGGCTCGATGATCGCGTACGGGCCGATGTCGGCGGTAGCGTCGATCTCAGCAGTCCGGTCGACGATAGCGGTCTGATGAATCGGCATACGACGTTCCCAGGAGCTTCGTAGAATCGCAAGGCGTTTTGGCGGCTGGGCCAGACGCCGACCGAGATGCTAATGGACATGAAAAACGGGCGCCCTGCAAGCACTTTGCAGGACGCCCGCTCGCTATTCCCCTCCCCCGTTCATCTTCACTGCTCCCTCGCGCCCCTCCGCAACACGGGCCTCCGCACCTCGTGTGTCCAAACCTGAGAAAGCACGTCGCCACTCTCTACTACTTCTGCCCCATCTTCCGGAGCACATCCCTCGGACTCACTCATTTGCTTCTCGGGTCGATACCCATCCCTCGGAAAGCACCTGAGCAGCGACGGACCGTGCTAGGCAGCAAACGTCGTACCAGGCATGATATTCTCGGTCCTAAAAACGCTTCCGGTCGTAAGTCGCGCTGCGCGACGCATTTGTGAATGCTTGTTTATTGACAGGTTGTCAGCAAGCAACGCGCCATGTTGCCGAGAATCATCGCGCACATTCACGGAATTCTAACGAATCGACTTATCCACTTTGACAACATGAGCTTAACGAATGTTTACGAATGCGAACATCACCACGTTGCACCACCTGCGCAAACTGGGCAGGCTCCGAAACTTATCGGACGAACACTCGTTCTCGAAATCGGTTCCATGACATATGTCGCTCGCGGGTTTTTTCTCGTGCCCGTTACTCGTATGCGTCACCGAACTGCTTCTGCCGCACCTCCGCCAACGCTTTGATTCGCTCCACCTGGTCCTTACGGCAAACCAACGTCGCATCGGCACTATGCACCACTACCACGTCGTCGACGCCGAGCAGCGTCACGAGATGATCGGACTCGGTCACGACGATGTTGTTGTGCCCCTCCTCGACCAACGCCCGTTCCGCGATCGTCACATTGCCCTGTGCGTCCGGCTCGCGCGTGCTGGCAATCGAAATCCACGAGCCAAGATCCTTCCAGTCGCAATCCATGCCAACCAGAAGCACGCTCTTCGCCCGCTCCATCACGCCGAAGTCGATGGAGATCTTCTCCAAGGCCCCGAAACGTTCGGCACATTCAGCACTGCCGGCAATATCGTCCCACCGCTCCGCTAGCTCCGCCAAGCCCTTCGCGTTCTGCGGCAGATTCTGCTGGATTTCCATCAGAATCGCTGACACGCGCCAAGCGAACATCCCACTATTCCAATAGTACTCACCCGAATCAACGTATTTTCGGGCTGTTTCCAGGTCCGGCTTCTCCTTGAACTCAGCGACGCGATAGACGCGATCCGAAACCTCCTCCCCACGATGGAGGTAGCCATAGCCGGTGTGCGGACCAGCCGGAACGATGCCGAAGGTGATCAGGCTCGAATCGTGCGTTTCGGCCGCGGCGAGGCCCGTTTCGATCGCAGCAGCAAACTTCTCTTGTGGGGTGATGATATGATCGGCCGTGAAGACCGCCATGGTTGCATCGGCATCCCGTCGCTGAAGCAACTCTGCAGCGAGACCGATCGCGTTAGAGGTGTCGCGCCCCATGGGTTCGCCGATGAGGTTCTCGCGCGGAATACCAGGAAGCTCGCTGGCGACCTGATCGATGTAGTGTGCCGAAGTAATCACCCAGATATTCTGGGGCTCGAACAATCCGTTGAGTCGCTCGCGCGCGATCTGCAGCAGCGATTTACCACCAAACAGCCGCAGAAGCTGCTTGGGGCGCGTTTTTCTGCTCAGGGGCCAAAGGCGTGTTCCCGCACCGCCGGCCATGATGACTGCGTGACGCATATGGGGTCCTCCGATCGATTTCCAGGATCAACAGGTCGCTCGCGGGCGTTCGTCGCACCACCGAGCCGACATGCCGTAACAAGGTGACAACGTAACAAGGTGACAAGGGCGCGAACAGCAGGCGCGTCCGCTTTTCGCAGGCGCCTGTGCGCGAATCGGCCAGCACGTCATCCCGCTTCTAGGTCGTGTACTTGGAATTCGCCGCCTTCTGCTCGAGCTCACGAGCCTGGGCTTCGTAGCCCGCCTTGCCCATGAGGCCGTACGTATAGTCCTTGCCCATCTGCACCGCGGGCTGATCGTACGGATTGATGTTTAGTAGATAGCCCATGATGCTCGTAGCCGCTTCCCAGAGCATGATGAACTGGCCGACGGTCGACTCATCGATTTTCGGGAAGCGAATTGTCACGCACGGGCGCTCGCTGGCAACCAGGGCATGCTCCGTGGCGCGTTTCTCCGCATTCAGCAAATTGCCGAGCGACTTGCCGTGCAGGTACTTGAGCGTATCGGGCGTGCCGGCGACACGCGGGATCTTCACATCGCGGGCGAACTTTTCCACCTCCAGGAAAATGAAGACCTTGTCATTCGGCCCTTCGCGGTAGAGCTGGACTTGCGAGTGCTGATCGGTTGCGCCCAGGGCCTTGATCGGCGTCGCACCAACGATGACCGGCTGGCCATCGAGGTCGCGCTCCTTGCCGAGACTCTCGGCCCACAACTGCCGATACCAGTCCGCCATGTCCTTGAGCTGATAGCTGTACGGCATCATCACATGCAGGCGCTTGCCGCGCACGTAGAAGGCATGCAGCAGGAGCGCCAGCATCGCAGCCGGGTTCTTGCTGACGGTCTTCTCGCCGACGCGGTCGCCCATCGCCGCAGCGCCGGCCAGCAGCTTGTCGATCTTGATGCCACACATGCCGGCCGAAAACAGACCTACCGCTGATAGAACCGAGAAGCGTCCACCTACGCCGGGTGGGACGGGCAGCGCGTCGAAGCCGTCCTGCTCGACGATGCCGCGCATCGTGCCGCCCTCGGGATCGGTCGTCACGACCACGTTCTTCCGCAGTGCAGCCTTGCTCAGCTTCTTGGCGACGAGGTCACGAAACACGAGGTACTGCGCGGCGGTCTCGGCCGTTTCGCCGGACTTGCTGATGACGTTGAAAAGTGTCTTCTTCAGGCCGGCTGTGCCGAGAGTCGCGATCAGATTACTGATTTGGACGGGGTCGACGTTGTCCATGACAAACAGACGCGGTCCGCGGCGATCCTTGTTCGACTGGACGTTGTAGTACGGATCGTTGAGCGCGGTCTGCAACGCCATGTTGCCCAGTGCGGACCCGCCGATGCCGAGGACGACGAGATTGTCGAACCGGCCGGCGTAGCGCTTGACGGCGTCTTTGACGGCCTTGCGCATGGCCGTGTCGTGCGGCAGGTCACGGTAGCGGTGTGCTCCGCCCTTGCGCTCCCGCTCGATGCGGGTCACGGCTTCCTTGACGGGCTCCTCGGCCCGCTTCAGTTCGGCGGGGCTCAACCCGTGCGTCGGCCCCACGGCGCCGTCCAGCACATTGGCATAATCGAGTTTCAGTTGCAGATCAGGCACGAGTCTACCTCCATGCAGGAACCTGCCGAATATGTGACGAGTGCAATCGCCGGGCTAGCTCTGATACGCCTCCAGCGTCGGGCACGTGCAGAACAGGTGACGGTCGCCGTGGACATTGTCGATCCGCGCCACCGGCGGCCAGAACTTGTGGGCCCGTACCCATTTCGCAGGGTAGGCCCCCTGCTCACGCGGATACGCCCGGTCCCACTCGGTCGCACTGACAACCGCCGCCGTGTGTGGCGCGTGACGCAGCGGGCTCGCCTCGGCATCGATCTTGCCATCCTCAATCGCGCGGATTTCGTCGCGAATTGCGATGAGCGCGTCGCACAGTCGATCGCACTCGGCCCGCGACTCGCTCTCGGTCGGCTCGATCATCAGCGTGCCGGCCACCGGCCAAGACATCGTCGGCGCGTGGAAGCCGAAGTCCATCAGCCGCTTGGCCACGTCCTCGACTTCGATGTGGGCGGTGCGTTTGAAATCGCGCAGGTCGATAATGAACTCATGGGCGACACGGTCGTTCTTGCCGGCGTACAGAATCGGATAGTGGGGCTTGAGGCGCTGGGCCATGTAATTGGCGTTGAGGATCGCAACCTGCGTCGCGCGCGTCAGCCCCGGCTCGCCCATCATGCCGATATACATCCACGAGATCGGCAGGATCGCCGGGCTGCCATACGGCGCCGCGGACACTGCCCCGATCGCCCGGTCTCCACCACACTTTACCAGTGGATGACCGGGCAGGAACGGCGCCAATTGCGCGCTGCAAGCAATCGGACCCATGCCGGGCCCGCCACCGCCGTGCGGGATGCAGAAGGTCTTGTGCAGGTTCAGGTGCACGACGTCCGCCCCGATATCGCCCGGCCGGCACAGACCGACCTGCGCATTCATATTCGCGCCATCCATATACACCAGCCCGCCGGCGTCATGAATGACCTGACAGATGTCCTTCACACCCTCCTCAAACACGCCGTGCGTCGAGGGGTATGTGATCATGATCGCGGCCAGCTTGTCACGATGCGACGCGACCTTGCTCTTGAGGTCTTCGATGTCAATGTTGCCGTGCTGGTCACAATCGACGATGACGACCTGATAGCCGGCCATGATCGAGCTGGCGGGGTTCGTGCCGTGGGCCGAAATGGGCACGATGCAGACGTCCCGATGTCCTTCGCCGCGCGACTCGTGGTAGGCCCGAATCACGCGCAAGCCGGTGTACTCGCCGGCAGCCCCCGAGTTTGGCTGCAGCGACACAGCCGACAAGCCGGTAATTTCGGCCAGCCACCCGTTCAAAGACCGGAACAGCGCGTCGTAGCCGTCCGCCTGATCCGTCGGCACGAACGGGTGCAGGCTGGCGAACTCCTGCCAGGTGATCGGCAACATCTCGCTCGTGCCGTTGAGCTTCATCGTGCACGAGCCGAGCGGGATCATCGACTGGCAAAGCGACAGATCACGCGACTGCAGCCGATTCAGATACCGTAGCATCTCATGCTCGGCGTGGTAGCAGTTGAAGACGTCGTGCGTGAGGTAGTCACTCGTGCGGGCGAACGTGCCGTCATAATCCACCTGCACGGCTTCGGCGATCTCGTCCATGGTGAACGGCACCCCGCCGTCGCTGGCGAACAGCTTCCACAATTGCTCGACCTCCGCCGGCGTCGAACGCTCATCCAGCGAAATACCGATCGCACTCTCCAGACCACGGCGGAGATTCATGCCGTGCTGCACGGCCGCGTCGAGAATATGTCGTGCTTCCGCGTCGCTCCTGAGCCGCACGCAGAACGTGTCGAAGAACGGGCCGCCACACGCCTCATGGCCCAAGCGGCGCAAGCCCTCGGCGAGAATCTCGGTCAAAGCGTGCACACGACGGGCGATGCGCCGCAGCCCCTGCGGACCGTGCCAGACGGCGTACATGCTCGCCATGATCGCCAGCAGCACCTGGGCCGTGCAGATATTGCTCGTCGCCTTCTCGCGGCGAATGTGCTGTTCGCGGGTCTGTATCGCGAGTCGATACGCCACGGTGCCCTGGGCATCCTTCGAAACACCGACCAGCCGACCGGGCATTTGGCGGGCGTATTCCTCGCGCGTCGACATGAACGCTGCGTGTGGACCGCCATAGCCGAGCGGTACGCCAAACCGTTGCGAGTTACCCACTGCGATATCCGCGCCAAACTCGCCCGGCGGTTTGATGAGCGTCAGCGCGAGCAGGTCGGTCGCGACGACCATGAGCGCCTTGGCATCATGGGCCTGCTGCGCGAGTGCGCTGTAGTCGCGGATAATGCCGTCCGTGGCGGGATATTGCACCAGCACACCGCACAGGTCACCTTTGCCAAAGTCGATATCGTCGAGCTTGCCGACAATCAGGTCGATGCCCAGCGGCTCGGCCCTGGAAGTGACCACTGCGATGGTCTGTGGATGGCAATCGTCGGCGATGAAGAATGCGTTCTTCTTGCCGCGGCCGATGCGGTGGCACATCGTCATGGCTTCGGCGGCCGCGGTGGCCTCATCGAGTAACGACGCATTCGCCAGTGGCAGGCCGGTCAGGTCAGTGACCATGGTCTGGAAGTTCAGCAGCGCTTCGAGCCGTCCCTGCGAGATTTCCGCCTGATACGGCGTGTACTGCGTATACCAGCCCGGGTTTTCGAGGATGTTGCGCTGGATGATCGGCGGCGTGATCGTGTCGTAATAGCCCATGCCGATCAGCGAGCGCAGCACGCGGTTCTTCTGGGCGATTGCGCGCAGTTCCTCCAGCAAGCCGTGCTCGCTGCGTGGTGGGCCGAGGTCGAGTTCTTTCTTGAGCCGGATGGCCTGGGGTACGGTCGCGTCGATCAAACCGTCGAGCGAATCAAGACCCAGTGTTGACAACATTTCCTGGATGTCAGCGTCGCTGGGGCCGATGTGGCGGTGGATGAACGTATCGGACGGGCTGAGCAGATCTTCCTGCGGATCAAACTGGTGGGACATGCGCATCAGACTCCTGAACGGTCGTGCGTGACCATGCATCACAATCCGGCGTGTAGTGGGCAACACGCAGCGTCATGGGTTTTAGCCGCGGGCTACAACGGCAAGAGCAGACGAGCTAATCCGCTCGCCGCAGACCGGCGTTGCTAGTCGGCAATCATCTGATCGTAGGCGGGCCCGTCGAGCAGCTTGTCGAGCGGGCTGGGGTCGGGCGTCTTGATCCGGACCATCCAACCATCGCCGAGCGGGTCGCTGTTCACCAGCTCGGGCTGGTTCTCGAGTTGCTCATTCGTCTCGACCACTTCGCCCGAAATGGCGGTATAGAGCTCACTGGTTGCTTTGACGGATTCGACCTCGCCGAAGTGGCTGCCACCTTCGACAGTGTCACCCACCGACGGCAGGTCGACGTACGTAATGTCCGTCAACTCGTCGGCGGCGAATTGAGTGATGCCGATGGTGACCACATCGCCGTCGAGCTTGAACCACTCGTGTGTCTGGGAATACTTCCGATCGTTGGGCACCGCCATGCTCGTGCTCCTGTCCGTTGGAATACCTCGCCTGCCCCGGGCAACAGACCACCCGGGACCAAGCATATTAGGGCATTTTGGTGGTTTTCGACAGGCGCCCCAGCGCTATGACGCCGGTTTTCAACTGATGCATGCAGCGCCCGACTATGCAACGTCGGCTAGCCCGCCAGCAGCACCATCAAGCCGTTCTGCGCATGCATGCGGTTCTCCGCCTGGTCGAAGATGGCCGAATTGGGCAGACGCGACGTCTCGTAGTCGATTTCCTCGCCGTAATGCGCCGGCAGGCAATGGAGGATGACGGCGTCGGGTTTCGCATGACTGAGCAGCTCCTTGTTGAGCTGATAGCCGCTGAACTTGGCTTTGCGGGCCTCGGCTTCGTCTTCCTGGCCCATCGACGCCCACACGTCCGTGTACAGCACGTCGGCGTCACGGGCGCCCTCGGCCGGGTCCAGCGACACGCGGACCGTGGCGCCGGTCTCGGCGCCGATCTCATTCGATTCGGCCAGCACGCGCGGATCGGGCTCGAAGCCGCCGGGCGACGTAATGGTGCAGTCCATACCAACTCGGGCACAGCCGTACATGAGCGAGTGCGCGACATTGTTGCCATCGCCGATGTAGTTGAGTGAGAGTCCTTTCAGGCTGCCCTTCCGTTCGCGCACCGTCATCAGATCCGCCAGAATCTGACAGGGATGCTCAAAATCGCTCAGGCCGTTGATCACCGGGCAGGTTGCATACTTCGCCAGATCGACGACCACATCGTGGCCGAAGACGCGGGCCATGATCAGGTCAGCGTAACGAGCCAGCACGATGGCGATGTCCTCCGTCGTTTCACGCTGCCCCAGCTTGATATCACTGGGCGCCAGATAAATCGCGTGGCCACCCAGCCGCGTCATACCGGTCTCGAACGAAACACGGGTACGGAGCGAGGGCTTCTGGAAGATCATGGCGAGCGTCTTGCCGTCGAGCGGTCGATTGGCGTATGCCTTGGCACGGTCGCCCTTTAGCTCTGCGCCTTTGTCGAGGATCGCAAGAACCTCTTCGCCGGTCAGGTCTTTCATCGAGAGCAGATGACGTCCGCGCAGATTGATCGCCATGGATGGTCCTCCAGCATCGTGAGTGGGTGCTTTCCTGTATCAGCCGCGGGTACCACCAGCGACCGCGTGTGCGGATAACCGCTCGGTTGCGCACAGCAGTGTCCTCGTCAGCTCAGCCGGGCAGTGTAGCGAGTTCGATCCGCGGCGAAAACTGGGCGGCCGGCGGCAGCCTGCAGCCGAATCAACTGGCAACCGCCTCGGACTCGAAAATCTGTCCATCACGGATTTCGACGGCGCGCTGACAGCGCTTCGCCACATTCATATCGTGCGTGACCATGATGATGGTGCGACCCTCAGCATGTAGTTCGTCGAGCAATGCGAGAATCAACTCGCCGGTCTTCGAATCCAGATTCCCCGTCGGCTCATCCGCCAGCAGGATGGCCGGGTTGTTGACCATGGAGCGGGCGATCGCAACGCGTTGCTGCTGACCGCCCGATAACTCGTGCGGCCGATGGCCCACCCGGTCCTCCAGACCCACCCGGGCCAGCAGGCTGAGCGACAGCTCCCGCCGTTCGTCGGGCGACACCCCCTGGTAATAGAGCGGGGTCTCGAGGTTCTCCAAAATGGTCTGGGTCATGATCAGATTGAAACTCTGGAAGATGAACCCGATCTTCCGACCGCGAATATCGGACAGTGCATCATCGCTCAGATGCGAAACGTCTTGTCCATCAAGGAGATAGCGTCCGGACGTCGGGCGGTCGAGGCAGCCGAGAATGTTCAGGAGCGTTGACTTCCCGCTGCCCGACGGGCCCACGATCGCGGCGTACTCGCCGCGGTGGAAGCCGCACGAGATGCCGCGGAGCGCATGGACCTGGACTCCCTCGCCGGGCTGGTAGACCTTCGTGACCTGGTCGAACTGTACGACGTAGTCATTCTCACCGGCGGCGTCTGCGGGCGTTCGTGATCGCTCCTGAATCGGCATATCGGGCATGCAGCACCTCGGCGCCCAATCCTCGCGCGGAAAGACGGTTGCGAAACTGTCCGCTTCATGTGATAATACAGGGCTCGTGTGGTTTACGAAAGAGCGGCCCCTCCCCTTGGCGAGGTCAGCGATGAGAGAAGGCATTCATCCGAAGTACCAGGACACGCAGGTAACCTGTGCGTGCGGCAACAACTTCACGACGCGCTCGACCGTCGAATCGATCCGTGTCGATATTTGTAGCGCCTGCCATCCATTCTACACCGGCAAGCAGAAGTTCGTCGACGCCACCGGTCGTGTGGAGCGGTTCCAGAAGAAGTTCGGCGGCAACTACTTCCAGCAGGCCAAGAAGGGTTAGCGGGCCACGCAACGATTCGGAGCGGCGGTGCCTCCTGCCTGGCGACCGCCGCAGCCCTCAGTCCACGCGTTGCTTCGTTCCGCTTGAACCATTCGGCAGCCGCTCATGCCCCTTGAAGACCCCACCTGGCTGAAACGCGTCGAGGAGATGGTCAACCGCGCCGATGAAATCGCCGCGGAAATGAACCGTCCCGAGGTCGCATCAAACGGGGCCGTACTCACCAAACTGGCGCGCGAGCACGGCGAGCTCGAGAAGATCGCCAAGCCCTACCGCGACTACCGCACCGTGACGGAGCAGCTCCAGGAGTCACTGGAACTCGCCGACGACGAATCCGAGCCTGAGTTGCAGGAGCTGGCCCGGGCCGAGATCCCCTCGCTCGAATCCAAGCGCGAAAACCTGCTCCAAGCACTTCAGGAACGCCTGGTTACCGGTAACGAGGCATCCATCCGCTCCATCATCCTGGAGATCCGTGCGGGGACCGGCGGCGAGGAAGCCGCCCTGTTCGCCGGCGACCTGCTCAACATGTACACGGCCTACGCCAAGCGCAAGGGATTCAAGGCTGAGACACTTTCCGTTTCCGAATCGGAGCTCGGTGGTATTCGGGAGGCCATTCTGAACATCTCCGGCCCGGAGGTATATCTGCATTACCGGTTCGAGGCGGGCGGCCACCGCGTGCAGCGTGTCCCCAAGACCGAAGCGCAGGGGCGCGTGCACACCTCAGCCGCGACGGTGGCCGTGCTGCCTGAGCCCGAGGAAGTCGAGATCGATATCGACTGGGAGAAAGACGTTATCGAGCATGTCAGCCGGGCTGGCGGCCCCGGCGGCCAGAACGTCAACAAAGTCTCCAGCGCCATCAAGCTCGAGCACACCCCCACCGGCATCACCGTCTCGATGCGCGACGAAAAGAGCCAGCACAAGAACCGCGCCAAGGCCCGTCGGATCATGCAAAGTCGCATCTACGACCATTTTCTGACGCAGCAGCAGAGTGAACTCGCATCCGAGCGGAAGCTGATGGTCGGCTCCGGCGATCGCAGTGAGCGCATTCGGACGTACAATTTTCCGCAGAACCGCTGCACCGATCACCGTATTAACAAGGACGTGTTCGACCTCGAGCGCATCCTCGTCGCCGGCGAGTTCGACGACTTCCTAGAAGCCCTCCACGAACGCGACCTCCGCCTGCGGCTCGAGAATCTCTAGTTACCTACCCCCCCGCCGCTGTCGCGAATCGGCGAATCGCCATTTAGAATGGCGCGATGAGCACGACACCTGTTGAAACCATCACACTGACGGGGGCCGATATGACACTGGACCAGCTTGTGCGCATCGCGCGCGATCCGCGCGTGCAGGTCGCCTGTGCACCGGACGCCATGCAAGCGGTCGAACGCGGCGCCGCACAGATTCGCCAGGTCGTGGACGATTATGCCGCCGCACTCCAGTCCGGCCAGCCCCTGCCACGGGTCTACGGCGTCACGACGGGCTTCGGCGAATTCAAGAGCCGCCGGATCGAGCCGGAACACTTCGAGCAGATGCAGCGGAACATCCTGCTCAGTCATAGCGTCGGCGTGGGGGACAACGTCGATCCGAATGACCCGGTGAATTACTTCCGCGTGGAGGTCGTGCGCGGCGCACTCGCACTGCGACTCAATGCCTTTCTCAAGGGACACTCCGGCGTCCGGCCGGAGTTGGTCGAATGCGTCACACGCATGCTCAACCGTGGCGTTGTGCCGCTCGTGCCGATTCGCGGATCGTTGGGGGCGAGCGGCGACCTGTGCCCGCTGGCGCATCTGTTCGTCGTGCTGCTCGGCGAAGGCCGCTATTTCACAGTGAATCACCCGCGCGATCTGGAATACGATACGTACGCTGGCCTGAAGATCCGCTCGGCCAGCGAACATCTGGCCGCAGACCTCGGCTACGAAGCACTGCCACAGCCAAGCTTCAAGGAAGGCCTGGCCCTGACCAACGGCAGCAACTTCTCGGCCGCGATGCTCGCGCTCACCGTGCACGACGCAGAGCGTCTGGCGAACACCGCGGATGTGTCCGCCGCGATGACGCTCGAATCTGTCTGCGGCCGCAGCCGCGCACTAGACCCCAAGGTGCACGATGCTCGCGGGCTTGATGGGCAGCGCGATAGTGCCGCCAACCTCCGCTCGCTGATCACCGGCAGCAAACTGATTGACGCGGCCGATGACGTACAGGACGCCTACTCCGTCCGCTGCACGCCGCAGGTCCACGGGGCGACGCGTGACGCCATCGCCTACGCCCGCATGGTGGTCGAGCGCGAATGCAACGCCGCCACCGACAACCCGCTGTTCTTCCCCGATGCTGGCGAACCGTGGGATCGACAGACGTTCTACCAGAATCGGCCGGAGAGTTTTGCCGATTTGCACGCGTACTCCGCCGGCAACTTTCACGGCCAGCCGCTGGCACTCGCCGCCGACTTCCTAGCTATCGCAGTCGCGGAGTTGGCGGATATTGCCGAGCGGCGCACTCAAATGTTGCTGGATGCGCGGCATAGTCGCAATCTGCCGTCAAATCTCATCGCTCGTTGTGGTCTGAACTCCGGCTACATGATCGCACAGTACACCGCCGCCAGCGTCGTGTCCGAGAACAAGGTATTGACACACCCGGCCAGTGTGGACTCGATTCCCTCGAGCTCGAATACCGAAGATCACGTGTCCATGTCCACACTCGCGGCGCGCAAGCTGCGCACCGTACTTGCCAATACGCAAGCAGCCGTCGCCATCGAGTTGCTGGTGGCGGCGCAGGCCATTGACTGGCGTGCAGGGATGAAGCGCGACCCGAACCCGCACACACCGGACAGTGATCAACCCGGTTTCGCCCGCGGCAGTATGAGTGTGAGCGACGAAGAATGGCAGCAATTCGTCGATGTGACACAGGCCGCCCGTCGGCCGGAGATCGCGGAGCAACTCGGGCGCGGTACGGCCGCTGCATACCTGGCAGTGCGTAGTGTGGCGGAACCACTCTACAACGACCGCGTCATTGAACCGGATATCCGTGCCGTGCGCCGCTTGATCGATAGCGGCGACGCTTTGGCAGCGGTCGGGGCTGCCGATGGAGTCACGCTACACTCCATTCCGCCGCTACGCCGCTAGTCGACGTCAGCCCATGAAGAAGATGAAGGTCAGCACGACAAACAGCGGGATCAGAATCGCGCCGGAGTAGATCATGTAGCCGAAGAAGCTCGGCATCTTCACGCCGGACTGCTCGGCGATCGCCTTGACCATGAAGTTCGGTCCGTTGCCGATGTACGTGTTGGCGCCCATGAACACTGCACCGCAACTGATCGCGATCAGCAACGGAATCGGAATCGTCCCGGACGCTGTCTGCACTCCGGTCATCAGTTCCATGCCTTCGGGAGCCAGTGTGCCCGCCGTCGCGAAGTACACGACGTACGTGGGCGCGTTGTCGAGGAAGCTGCTCAAAATGCCGGTCGCCCAGAAGAAGTGCCACGGGCGATCCAGGCCGAGTTCGGCGCCCTTCGCGTTGAGGATCTCGATCGGCACCTGCATGGTGATGAAGATGCCGATGAACAGGCACGCCACTTCGCCGATCGCCACGAAATTGAACTGATTCTCCTTGCGCAGCGCCATCGACGTCGTGATCCACGAAAGCAGTACCATTAACAACTGCACGCCTTCCCGCATGTACGGCGGGGCGTGCCAGTCAGTACCAGGAAACGCCTTGGCCGGATCCAGCGTGGCCACCGCCCCCACCACACCCAATAGCCAGATAATGTTGATCAGGCCAGCAATGCGTATCGGCTGAATCTGCGTGTGATCCAGCCTGATCGCCTCAGGTGACTCACGCCGATACGCCCAACAATCCCAGATGTAATAGACTGCCAGTACCGCCGCGAGCATGCACGCCCAGTACAGCCAGAGATTCAGCGTCCAGAAAAAGTCCACCCCGCGCAGATATCCCAGGAACAATGGCGGGTCGCCGATCGGTAGCAGCATACCGCCGATATTCGCCGCGATGAAGATGAAGAACACTACCGTGTGCACCTTGTACCGCCGCTCCGCATTGGTCTTCAGCAGAAAGCGGATCAACAGCATGGCCGAGCCGGTCGTGCCGATGAAACTCGCCAGCAACCCGCCCGTACCGATGATCGCCGTATTGGTGATGGGCTTCGCCTCCACGTCGCCGCGAACGACAATCCCGCCCGCGATAACATACAAGCTGAACAGCAGCACGATGAAAGGAACGTATTCCTTGAGCACTGCGTGATCGAGGACCGCAAGCACCGTTGCGAAACCAGGTTCGGTGCGATGCTCCTCACCGTGAGCACCTGCGTGGTCTTCACCGCTCCCTGCCGCGTGCATGTCCTCCGCGTGGCTGTCGTCGACTTCGGCGTGCACCTCGTCGCCGTGCTCCGCGCCGTTTGGCGCTGTCGTCGCCGAAGGTCCACCATGGGGGAGCCCTGCGGCGGAGTGTGCCTCGTCCTCAGGCTCGCCTTCATGAGTCATCGCCGCGGTCGAACCATGCTCCTCGTCTCCGCCATGATCACCATGCACGGGCACACCGGTCCCACGGAAGCCGTAGTAGAGCAACGTGATCGCCGCCAGCACGAGCGCAATGAGCAGTTTGTTGCGATTCTCCTCCCACCAGTGATGCGTCTTGCGCAAAAGCGGCAGGATGGCGATTGCGAGCAGTATCGCCACGAATGGCCAGACCCAGATGGTGTGCGGCACGTACTTCCCCGCGGCGGCGAGCAACGTCGGCATGGCTAAGCTTCCTCTGTCTCATGTTCCGCGCGGAGAGGGGCGACCGCGCGAGACCGCGTCCATGGACAAGCTGAGCATTTTATCGGGTCGCTCCGGCGATGCAATTGACGTCGGGCCCTTGCACGGCGACTCTCCAGCCCTGATGCTGGGCCTCACCGGCAAAGTTCGCGCGAGCACCGGACCTCCTGCAACCAAGGAGCTGGATGAATCCCTGGATCATGTACGTGGGCGTAATGGCGATCGGCTTGGTCGTGCTCGGCCTTGGCGGCGAGTTCCTCGTCCGCGGGGCGGGCCGTCTGGCGCGGGCCCTGGGGGTCTCCGCGCTCGTCGTCGGACTCACCGTGGTCGCATTCGGCACCTCGGCACCCGAGGCTGCGGTGACCGTACTCGCGGCAGCCCAGGGCATTCCTTCGCTCGCGGTTGGGAACGTCGTCGGGAGCAATATCGCCAACATCCTGTTGATTCTCGGCATCGCAGCCACGATCGCCCCGCTAACGGTCTCGCGCAGCCTGATTCGGGTTGACGGTCCGGTGATGATCGTCTCGGCCGCAGCCCTGCTGAGCGTCGCACTGGTCGCGGGGCAGATCACACGCTGGGCCGGCGTGGTCTTCGTAATGGGGCTGGCCGTGTACACCTTCATGACGTACTTCCTCGCCCGACGGAACTACCCGGTCGTGGCCACTGCCTCGGCGGATGAGGAGAAACCACTCACCGGCTTCGCGCGTAAGTCGTGGTACAACCTGGCAATGGTCGTGGCCGGAATCGGCGGACTCGTCTACGGGGCGCGTCTGATCGTGTATGGCGCCAGCGGCATGGCCGGCCTGCTGGGCGTCAGCGAACACGTGATCGGACTCACGATCGTCGCAATCGGCACGAGCCTGCCGGAGTTGGCGACCACGATCGTCGCCGCCCGCCAGAAACAGCCCGATATCGCGATCGGCAACGTCGTCGGCAGCAACATCTTCAATGTGCTTTTCGTGACGGGCCTGGCCTCACTTGCTCGACCGTTGCCGGTGCCGCCGGAGATTCTGCATTTCGACGGGCCGCTCATGCTTGTGGTGTGCGTTGTTTTTTATCCGGTCGTTTACACCGGACGTAAGGTGACGCGTCTCGAGGGCATCGTGCTCCTGATCGCTTATGTGGCGTACTTGACCTGGACGGCGATGCACGCGCAGACCAGCGCGGTGTGAGATCGACTTCACCATCGCACGTCCGGATGCGCATGACCTCACCGCCACTCGTTATCGCTCCATCTCTGATGGGCGCAGACTTCGTGCACTCCATCAGCGCAACTCGGTAATACGGTTCAAGTCTTCCCAAACTGCGCTATTTGCCCACCTTGCGAACATTTCGCATTCTTCTGATGCGGGACGAATAGCGGCAGCACGAAATCCGGACGGTGGAGGAAGCGGTCCTATGGTTACATCACCTGAAAACGTGCTGGATTGCTGCCCGCTCGTGCATCCGGACGGTCCACACTTGCACCTCGCAACGCAGGGTACGCCGCGCGACGCCGACTGCGAGACCGAGTACGCGGTTACGCTCGTAGGCAGTCGCCGCGACTGTGATCTGCCGCTGAACGACCCGGACGTATCGACAGTGCACTGCGCCATCGTGCATACGGGCGATGGGTTCATTGTGCGCGACCTTTGCAGTCGCAACGGCACGTTCGTCAATGGTGAATCGGTACGATCGGCACGCCTGCGTCCGGGTGATACGCTGCGCGTCGCCAAGTTCGAGATTGCGATCGAATTCCGGAACATGCCGGAGGGTAAACAGAATTCCGCCGATGGTGGGCACGATAGCGAGGTGACGCGGGAATCTGCTTCCACGTTGCCGCTTATCATCGGCGACCAGGACGTCTCGCTGCGCGATCAGGTCATCACGATCGGGCGACGGTCCAGTTGCGATGTCGTCGTGGACACGCCTGACGTCTCGCTGGTGCACGCATTGCTGTTTGCGTTCGGGGGCAAGCCGGTGGTGTGTGATCTTGGCAGCCGCTCAGGGACGCTAGTCAATGGTCAACGCGTGCAGCTTGCCTGGCTACACGACGAGGACAACTTGGGGATCGGCGGCGAGTCATTGCGAATTGGGTGTACGTATGCCCCGGCGCCGCCAGCGAAAGTTGAGCCGCAGCCGGAAGCGACGGTGAGGAACGAAGTTGGCGCGCCTTTGGAGGGTGACGAGCCACCGTCAGCGGCCGAGGCCAAACCTGCCGAGAAGTTCACGAAGCCCGGCGCACCCGAAGCCAAGCCGGCCGCTACGCCGGATCCCGGCTTTGACGAGGCATTACTTCGGCAGGTTGCCCAGCAGCGGGCCAAACTGGTCGAGCAAGCCGAGGAATTGGAGCACGCTCGCACGGAGCTCGAGGAACAGATGCGGGGGCTGGATGTGTTACGCGCGGAGCTGAAAGAGCGTGAGCAGGTCCTTGATGCCCGTCAGCAGCAACTTGACGCGCGCGAGCAGAATCTCGACGAGCGAGCAGCACAGTTGAGCGCCACCGCCGCCAAGACCGAACGCGCCGAGCACGAACTTGAGCTGGGCAAAGCCGAGGTCGAGCAGCGCCTGATCGAGGCACGACGGCTGGCCGAGCAACTCGAGCGCCGACTGCGGACGATCGACGATCAGGAACGTGTGCTCCAGGACGCCTGGGCGGACTTCCAGACCTGGCATGCGGAGATCATGCAGCGGTACGACCAGGCTCGCCGCGGCGACGGGCACGGCCCCGACCTGCCACTCGATCGCGTCGCGAGCGAGTTCCCCGATGCCCCATTCGTAGCCGACCTGTTCGCGGACGGCGCTCCTCAGAATCCACCACGGCGAAACGACACCATGGCGTAGTGGACGGCTATTCGATCGACAAACGCAGGCACGCTGGTGGCAAAACAACATGTGTGCCTGTTTCGTAACGTCAGCTAGCATAGCTGGGCGCGTCACGCTTGCGAACGGTGATCCCGGTGCGGTCTATTCGCGCAGCGTATCTCGCAGGGCCCTCTTCCACGCCGCCTCGATTTCGGCCCGCTTCAACTCCGGTACCCCGTACGTCGACAGCCACAGCCAGGCTTCCTGGCCGGCGCCCAGGTTCTCGATCTCGAAACGAAAATACGCATTGTTCAACGGCCCGACCGTGGCGGCGAAAGACCGAGGCAGGTTATTCACACGGATCTCGCCGCTCAACTTCGGCAATTCCTTCGCCGGCGTCGTCAATTCGTACGCGTCCCCTTCCGCCAGACCCGCCAGCTTGCCGCGCAGTACGCGTCCTTCCGGCCCCAGCACGCGCGCGGCAATCTCCTCCGCCGTACGCCCGCTGCCGGCTCGGATCCAGAGCACCTCGCGCTTGGTGCCCGCGTGGTGCTCCAGGTAGTGCCGCAGTCCACGCAGCTCAAACTTCCAGCCGCGGCTGATCGAATCGAAGTAGCCATCCCAGGCATCACGGCTGGGCATGCCGCTGTGCACCAGCCGCAGCCGCGTGCGTCCGCCCGCGACGGCTTCCAGATGGACCGCAACGACGATCGGCGCCGTGCCCTGCACGTCGTCCGGGTGGCTGGTCTGCTCGGTCCATTGCAGGAACGTCGGTGGATCCCAGCCGGTGATGGGCGCCGTGCCCAGGCAATCCGCGCCCCACGACAGCGTGATTTCGCCACCGCGGCCGGGTTTGACATTGGCCTCCAACGGGAACCAGTTGCTGAGTTCGGCAGATTCCGTCAGCGCCTTCCAGACGCGCTCGACGTCAGCGCCAATCTCCAGTTCGATTTCAAACTTGCGCGTGTCGTCAATCATCTTCCTCTCCGCTCCGTTCCGGCTCGCCGCCGGCGTCGTTGTCAGTGGCTCGCAATTCAGGGCGTGTAATCGCGGGATACGTGCCCGCCATCACACGAAATGTCCGGCCTTCTTCCGATGATTCGTCGTGAAACTCCTGGGCGACCTCCGAAATCGCCTGGGCCAGCGCCGCCGCAAAGCGCTTGAACGCGCGCGGCGAGGCGAGCCGGACGTCCACATCGATTCCCAGCGTCGCGAGGCGCTGGTCCGCCGCGCCGGCGTGGCGCCGCAGGAGCCCGACGTCGTCGACGGTGCGGGCGGCGAGGGCCATCAGATAGGCCGCGCTGGTCTTGTCGCCGACCTGGCTTGGATCCGCGTCCCCCTTCCGCAAGAGCCCCGGGCTGATCAGGTACGCCCGCGCGGTCGCCTGGAGGAGCCGCTCGGTGCAGTTCCGCCGCCGCCGGGTAGCGACCAGCCGAACGAGGCCAGCCTTCTCCAGGCTGCGGAGGTGGTAATTCACGCGCTGCCGCGGCAGATCCATCTTGCGCGCCAGCCCGGTCGCTGAGTCGGGCGATTCAAGCTCGCGAACGATCCTCAGCCGCACGGGGTCGAGCAAAGCCGCCGCCTGCTCGGGCTGATCGACGAGCTTGAGGGCTGACACCGCACTCATGACATTAATAATCGTCTTGACAGGTTTTCTTGTCAATCAGGCCGAAAAGACCGCTAACTGGGCATGGCGCCGTCGGGGTAGCGGCACTCGCCAGCGGTCCTCCCGCCCTGATTGTCCGAATTTGTAATGCCCCCGACGTCAGCTCTCCGGTAGAATGCAGTTTGTAAACATGGCCGAGCACGTCGTCTACCGGGTGGCGCTGGGAAACCGGGCAGAGGAAGTCGTGGCCGCGCTCGAGGCAAGCGGTTTTACGCCGCGTGCATTGCCGGGCGCGACGAACGCGACATCGTTGGGCAGTGTGTACTTTGGCACGCAGCAATTCGTCGCGATCGTTGTGCCAGAGGAGCAGGCTGACGCTGCGCGCGAGCGGCTATATGAATGGGAGCAGGAGCGCGGGGGTGCGTCACGGTACTCCGGGCAGTTCCGCCGACAGCTTCTGCACGGTTTCCTGATCGCGCTCGGCTGCGGCATCACGTGGTGGGCGTTGGGCACGCTCGTGACTGGTAACGCGAATGCGTTCCAGTTCGGCGCGTGCGGCCTGGTGCTGGTCGGCACACTGATCGCGACGATGGTCATCGCGCAGGTCTCCGAAGCGCGACGGCGGAAGCGCGAGGAGGCGGTCGGCATCACGTGTGAGAATTGCGGCTACCTACTACGTGGGCTGGTCACGCCGCGGTGTCCGGAGTGTGGAACGAAGTTCAGCGAGCGATTGCTCGGCAGTATTGTGACGGAGGAGAGCGAGCGGAGCGCGTAGTCGCGATTCCCGGACTGCGGCAGTGGTTCGTGCTGCACCGGGCAAGAGAGCGTGCCACACAGGATCGGTGGCGCCGCTTCGTGCGCAGCCGCTCGCAGGTCGGAAGAAGATCCTCATATCTGGTGTCGGGTCACATGAGCGCGTTTGAAGCACGAATCCGGTGGATTCTGACAGCGATCACATTGCTTGCGCTGGTGCTGCAGATCCTTGCTACTCAACTCAGCATCGTGTGGGTCGACGGGCGGGGCCAGCCGCGAGTCTTGCTGACCGGCGGCAACGTCCGGCTGGATGTCGGCCCGCGCTCCTCAGAGATGCGCAGCCCACTCGCGCCGCCGCCGGGTTGGCATGTCGCCAGGACGCCCACTGTTCCGCATGTCATTGCCGGGATCTGGTGGGAAGTCGGCAGCAGCGCATACGCGTTCTCCCTGCCGATGTGGCCGGTGCTGGCCGCGTCCGGCTTCCTCGCCGGCTGCTTCTGGTTCAGCATGCTGCGGCACCGGGCTGCGAACGCCCCCGGCGAGTCTGGCGGAGACCTGCTCGGCACCGCAACTGGCCCACCCGCCACGCACGCTGCCGCACGCCTCGTGAACAAGCGAACACACTTGCCGGGCTGCTGACGCAGTGCTACCTGAACGCCATGAACCGGTACGATTTGGTGCACGTGTTCCCCGGCTACTGACCAAACGGATCCGGAAATTCCGTCCGCTCCCCCACCACTTTCGGCTTGCCGCGACTGAGGTAGACGCCGGCCCAACGGAGGCGATCGAAATCGCGCGTGCGGGCGGACTGTGAGAGGGCGACGAACACGCTCGGCTCCAACCGCTCGTCAAACACCTTGCGCCCGTTGGCGACAATCTGCACCGGCTGCTGCCAATCGAGCATGCCGTCGCCGACCCAGACCGTCAGTTCGCGGATGCGCTTGCGGTAGACGCGCAGCGTCTGACCCTGGATCTCACCGCGGGTTTCGGCCAGCAGGCCGCGATACGTACGGGCCACGGCCTGATCGAAGTCGCGCTGATCGAGCGGGTTCTCGCCCGGCCGCAATTGAATCTGCTCCTGATTGCTGGTCCACTGCTTGCCGTGCCAGACGTGCGGCTCGATCCAATAGCACGGCCCCTGGTATATATGCCGAAAGACATGCGTGAACGACGCGGGCCAGTGCACGCGTTGCCGATCCAGCAGTTTCGCCAACTCGTCCGCCGGCGGCGTAACGCCACCATGTCCCACGCCGGGCAACTCAATCATCGTCACAGGGATGTCGTGTTCGGCCAGCAGCTTCTTCAACTCACGGTTGACGCCGGCGATCCCGCCCTCGGGGCTGATCCGCTCGCCGCCGTAGAACTTGTCGTTCTCCCCCCACACACACAGCACCGGCAGATGCTCCAGATTCGGCACCAGATGTTCCCAGAGCAGGTCCGGCAGCAGCAGCGTGAACGTGCTGGCCAGCGGCATGGCGCCGGCGAATTGATCCGGATGCAGCACGGCGAGCGTCCACGTCGTATGACCGCCCAGCGAGTAGCCGCTGACGAACATGCGATCGCTGTCGATGTGCACGATTTCGCGCAGCCTGCGCCAGACTGCGGGATGCTCGCCCGTCGGCGGCCACTCGGGCTGATGCACGATCAGGTCGGCGTATTGGTCGGGGGCAGCGAGGACGAACTCGTCAACACGGTCGCCGAGGATGCGTTCATAGTAGCCGAGAATCTGCCCCGCCCGACCGCCGGAGCCGTGCATGACATAGAGCAGCGGCCACGGCCGGCGCTGGTCGTAGCCTTCGGGAATGCGAAGATGCACGCTTCGGGTCTTGCCGTTGTGCAGCGGAACGTCAATGGCCTGCTTCCCGGCACGCTGCGGCCCGAATAAGCCGGCGGCATGCAACCAATCGGAGAGCTTGTCCCGGTCGAAGGTGGGGTCGGCGGCGATCTGCTCGGCGAGGCGGACGCGTGCCGGGGTGTCGGTCGTGGCGAAGAACTGGATGATTTTCTCGACGATGGCGGCTTCGTCAGCAAGTACGTGCCCCGCAAGTGCCCAAACGGTCATGATCGCCAAGGCTGCGCTACTGCAGACCTGTCTCTCGAACATGCAGCTACCGCCTCCCTTGGCTACGGCCAGCAGTCGAATCATACGCGATTCCCCGGTGTCCGGCGTTCGCCCACCCTCAGTCCCGTCGAAACGCCGGCGCTCCGTCCACGCAGCCGGCGCTGCGGCGGCGAAACTTGAAGGGCGCTGTCAGAACCCCCCAGAGCGAGCCGGCTCCGTAGGCGAGGTGCAGTTGCAGAAACGCGAGGACAATCAGGAACGGATTGGCACCGTGTGATCGTGCCGCCCGCGTCGCCATCAGCGTAGCCAGAGTACAGTACAGCAACACCTCAACCGCCAGCAGCCACCAAAGTGGTGCCCAGAGGCAACCACCGGCACCGAGCACAATCAAGCTTAGCACAAAGCCCAGCGGGACGAAATGGCGCAGCCGCAGACCTTCTCCCAGCAGCCAAATGGTGTAAGGATTCCACAATCCGTTGAAGAACGCCTGCTGACGCAACCCGGAAAACGTGGACCGCGTGAAGTACGTCAGTCGGATATCGGGCGAGATCAGGATTCGGCCGCCGCCCTTGCGGATTCGGTGGTTGAGCTCGATATCCTGGTTTCGCACCAGGCGCTCGTCATACAGACCAAACCGCTCGAAGACGTCGCGACGGAAGCAGCCAAAAGGCACCGTGTCCACTTCCTGCTCACCGCCGCCGGTGCGAAACACGGACCCACCCACGCCAAAACGGCTTGAGGTCGCTGCGCCAATCGCGCGGCCCACCGGCGTATTTCGACCGGGCACCGTGCGAATGTAGCCACCGACATTGTCGGCCCCGGTGCGCTGCAGAACGGCCAGGCACTGCTCAATGTAGTCGGGTGCATATTCGGAATGCGTATCCAGACGCACAATCACGTCGCCGCGAGCTTCGCGCAAGCCGCGGTTCATGCCGGAAGGGACGATGCGGTCGGGATTATGCACGAGCCGCACACGCGGATCGCGTGTCGCAACCTCGCGCACAATGTCAGCGGTGCGGTCTTCGCTGGCGCCATCAATGCAGAGTACTTCCACATCCGAGCGATCGCCGAGCTGCGCCAGAACGGACGTCAAGCAACGTTCGACGTAGCCCTCCTCGTTGCGCATGGGCAGCAGGATGCTGACGGCGAGTGCAGGCCGCCGGTCCGCGGCAGACGCGTCAAGATCGACGTTCGTGGTACTCATGGCCGCCGGATTGTGGATCATGTCGCGGCACCGCGTCAACTGCGTGAAAGGCGCAGACGGTGTTTCGTCAGCGTTCTGCGAAGACCCGGATTTCGCTCACGTGTGTGTCGCCCCCGTCAAGCGCTTCGATGCGGATGACTTTCGTCTCGCGCGGTTGGGCGGCATAGCTCACCCAGCGTTCGCTTGGACGCTCATTGTTAACGTCCTTCTCGGTGTTCATCACATGCGGAAACGGGTCGGGTACCTGCTCGTCGAAGAACTGCTCGGCCGCCCCCGCAGCGGCACGTGTGGTCATGCGAAAACGCCGGAAAAACGCGCCGTGCCCGCTGTCCTGCACAATCCGTATCACGCCGACGCGGCGCGCTTTCGGCAGTTCAATCTCAATCCAATCGCCGGCAGATGCGCGGCTGCCGCGCCAGTTGGTTTCCAGCCTGCCATCAACGACTAACTTGGCCTGTTCGGACACGCGCGACGCGCTTACCCGGGCACCGCGAGCAACGTTGGTGTCGAGGTCGATCCTGTCCGACGGGGAGATGCGGCACGGTGTATCGAGCACGAAGCGATTGGTATGTCCGGACCAATAGGCCCGATTGAACGGCAACACGCGGATGAACTGGTAGTCGCGCTGGCCATGCGCGTTGATCTGTACACAGAATGTGATGTTCTGCCCGACGACGTCGATTCGTCCCCAGGGATTATTCTTCCGAAGCGTATGGCCGGTGAGGATCGTGTAGTCGGCATCTTCCAGACTGTCCTGATCGGGCAGCTTCACAATGCCCTGGTCGTTCGCCGGCACACGCTCAGCAACGAGATTATCATTGATGATGCCCTTCCAGGTCTGCTGCCAAAGCGTGAGTGTGGCATCCTTCAGCGGCACGCCGTCGCGGGACGTAAGGCGCAACAGACATTCCCGTGGCAGGTCATATTGCCAATCACCATAGAAGCCATTGCGAAAGCGGGCATTTGCATTGGCGCCACCGACACTGTTGGCCGAGTAGAGCCCCGTGCCGTACCAGTACTCTGCATTCGGGCGCGTGTCGTCGCCGCCCATCAGTCCACCGTAGATGTACCAGGTGCCGCGCGTGATATAATGCCCAGTTTCGTCCTTGATCTTGCACTTGCCCTTGGGATTGTCCGGATCGGAGAACTCGATGTTCGACCAGTAGATGTCATACGCGCCCCACACCTGGTGTGACATCTCGTGGAGCAGCGAAGGTTCGAGCACGACCCGGTGACGTTGCAGGAACGCGAAGTAGCCGCGCAGGGCATTCTCGTCGTCGGTATCGAACGGAGCCCATTCCGTGCCCCACTCGCCGTCGAAGTTGATATCGAAGCGATCCTCGGGTCGGTGGATACCACCGCCCAGCGTGCCATCCGGGACGATCTGAAAATCGTCAAGCGTCGTGCGCAGTACGGCGCCGTCGGGGGCGAAATCGTCGAACCGCGACTTGTCGAAGTACGTCTCGTTCCAGACGTCCATGTGCCACTGAAGATAGTCCTCGTAGCTGTACGTGCCCCAGCAGGTCGCATAGTCCTTCACATATTCGTACACACTTCGCTCGACCCAGAACTTCAGTGTCTTGCCGGCCACGTACTTCAGAACAGCGTTGTTGTGCTCCGAAACCTCCTCGACCGCGTCCTCGGGGTCAACCTCGAACTCCAGCACCACCTTCCGATGGTCGCGCAGATCCACATCCCACTCCCAGGTCAGCCGCGTCGTGAACTCCTCCCACGGCGCCAGATCGACGATCGTCGGCGGCATCTCCCACCCACCGGGCGCGCGTGCCTTCTCACGACCTTTGGCGCGCACGACGCGGTCGTTGATCTTCCACGTGTAACTGATTGGACCATGGTACGGCGTGCCACTCGCGTTCTTGATGTGCGCGACGAACGTGACCAGATCGCCTTGCTCGGGCCACTTCTGATACTCGTCGAAGTCGGGATTGTTCATGATGCCAGGGCGGTCGCCACGGAAATCGCGTCGCGTATAGCTGGTGCGGCCATTGTCGTGATAACGCGGGTAACGCGGTAGCCTTTCGATGAATGTCACATCCAAATCGGGCAGTTCGGGCTTTGTCAGCTCTTGTTGGTCGTACACGATGCGCAAGGTGGGACGGTGCGCTTCCGTCATGACATCTGAGGCGTGGAATCGCACCGGACTGCCATCGTCGTGCTTCACGGAGATCAGCCAACCGTAGTTCCGGTAGTAGCGCGTCAGCCAGTACGTGACGTCCTCGACAAGCCCGGCTCCGTCCAGCACGTAAACGCCTCGATCGGCATCCCAGCAATCGCCGAGTCGCCTCGAGAAGCCGGGCGTCGTGACGCAATCAGCATCGCCGCCGGGCTCGGTCCACGGTCGGCGAAAGCTCCCCTCGCCAGCGAACCGATCTCGGAATGTCGCAGCGACGGGCTGCCACTGGCCACGACTGCCGCCGTCACGCCATGGCAGCGTAACGCGACGGACCTCGATGATCGCATCAGGATCCAGTTCTTCGACCGGCGCTAGCCAAAGCTCGACCTCACGAATGTCGCTGCTCGGCGGGACGGCACGATACAATCGGCCGAACTTCAGCAGTACGCGATCGCGCGCGTCGTCGAGTACGAGCGTCTCGCTGCGCCCGAAGTTCGCATCGGGGCGAGCCGCGGAGATGTACGTATCCTCCGCATCCATGTACCGATAACGCGTGGCCGCTCGGTGAGCCGCGACACCGGGATTGAAATCGATATAAGCGTCCAGTTCGGCGTACCGCCGCAGGAGAACCTCGTCAGCATTGGCGGTGGTCGCGGGTGACGCAGCCAACACGAGGAGTGCCAGTATCGGCACGAGCGGCAGGCAAGCGCGGCGACCAGCGTGGATGGGCATGGGTGAGCTCCGTGAGGGGCGGGTCAGGTTGGGCGCTGATGGGCATCGACGTAGAAAGAACGCCACGCCGATTGTCCCCGCGGATGAACCGTTTCGCAAGTCGATTCGGGCGCGAGATCGCGCCCGTGCACCACGTCAGCGGTGCAGTGACGGCCCGCTGTTGAGCTTGGACTAAGAGAAAGCGAGGTTACCGCCCCTGGTCAGGCCACCAGGGGTCCACGCTGATACGCGGGGTGTCACGTTGTTCAGGGCGGGCAAACAGGAAGCTGAAACTGCCCATCATCAGGCAGAAGCCGACAATCCACAGCACGGTGCTCACGACGTTGTTCCTTGTGCAGCACACCGGTCGCCGCCAAGTCGCCTCCCTGCACCGGGCAACCCGGTTGAATGGCCATGCTCCGCACGGCCGCAGTCAACTCTCCCAGTTCACACCGAGAATCAGCACGCCGGGGATCTTCTCTTCAGTGTCGACGAACAGCTCTACCCAGGATGTGGGCGCGCCGTCGACGTAGTAGAGCGTTATGGTGTAGACGTACTCCTCCGGCATGTCGGCGTCCTCGGCGACTTCATAGGCACCACCGCCCACCTTCGTGAAGATGAGCCGCGTGGGCGATATGATCTCGAACGTCGAGGAATCGGTTTCCAGATTCGTGATCCAGCTCTCGAAGTGGGCCAGCTCATACCCGTCACGTACCTCGAAGCGCCGTTCTGCCGGCGGGTCGACTTCCAGCGTCGGTGCGGACTTGACGACACACTCCATGTAGTCGGTGTCCTGCTCGCCGCGGGCGTCCGTGACCGTCAGTGCAAACTCGTATACGTGCTTGCCCCAATCCAAACCACCCGCCGGAGCAAACCCGCTCGCCGTTGCAACAGCTTTGTCAGCATTCGCAATATGTAGCGAGAGCGGTCCGCTCGTCTGCTTCCACTGATAGGAGAGGCCCTCACCCGAACTACCACTCCCGTCCAGCCGGACCTCGTTCCAGCCACACCACACGACGCGGAAGACGCCAGCGTTAGCGATGGGCGGCATCCAGTCGATCAGCTCGTCCGGGGTGGAGGTTCCCGGAGCAGCCTCGTCATCGAGCACGCTCAACAACTCGTCAGGGTTCGGAACGCCCGCCGGCTCGTCAGGCTCATGCCTCCCAACTTCATCAGAGGGCGGCGGGGGCGTATTGCCAGGCTCATCATCCGGCGTCAGGTCGGGGACACGCGCAACCTCGATCTCCTCACCGAGCATCGGCTGCGGTCGGACCGGCTGCTCAAACTCGACCCGCGGCGGCCGGTCATCGGATGAGTCGGCTGCGAGCGATTCATGCCCACCCGCGCGAGCCGCCTGCGGTACGTAACCGCTGAGGATCATGAGTGCCACGCCCAGCGAGAAGCAGAGTACAAACAGCACAGGTCTCATAAGTTCGCCTCACCCGCATATAGCTTTCCGACCAGACGGGTCTCCTTTAGATACATCGAAACGCTGGCCGCCCAGGCGAAGTAGAAGCCGAGAACTTTTTCGATGACTGATAAAAGCGGGTCTGCGAATGTGTGACCGGGCCCGCTCATGCGTGGCCCCACCGGCAAAGACTGTGCAGGCCATGCCGGTGCGTTTTGGATGTTCCAAACAGATTCAGGCGTCGAGCTGATCGGCACGAACGACGTAACGTCCCACCTCGCCCGCCAGTGCCGCGACGTAGATGCCCTGATAGCGCGCACCGCACGACGCGCAGACCCAATGCTGCGCCGTCTCGTCCGGCCCCGCCATGCGCAGCGGCAAAGGCAAGCCACACTCGACGCACGCCCCCAGGGGTAAACGGAGCACGGACATGAGGTCAGCAATGCGCCAGGGCTTCTGAAGATAATCGTCCACCCCGGCCGCCGCGAATTCACTACGCCGATCGGCACCGCTATTACCGATAATGGTTGCTTCGGGCCGGCATCTCTTGAGCGCTTTGACGATTGCGCTTGCATCGCAACCGATGGTCGGATGGTCGAGGATCACGACGCGCACGTCCTGGTTTTCCGCGAACCGTTTCAGTCCTTCTTCATAGTCCGGCGCGACAAGTGCGGCCCAACCTGCATCGCGCAGCCGAGCCGCCACCCCATCACGGAACATCACATCATCATCGACAACGAGCACCGAGCCGTACGACCCGAAACGGTTCGACATTCGACTGCCCCATCCGATACCACAGTTTGGCAGTTCCACCCCACATCCCACGTCCCCGGGGTGGCCCACACCCCGAACATCGGACGGTTCGATGCGCGCCCCCAACAAACTGTTGCAAATCAGCAGCGTTCTGGCGCTGCCAGCTTGGTAGCCCGCCCCCACGAATGCCCGCTCTCCACTTCACCCCGCCGGGCACGCTCAAGAATCGCCTGATAGTCCGGATAACCCCCCTTTTCCGCAAACGCCTCGAACATGACGTAGCGTCGATCCACGGTGACACCGATAGCTTCCGCGTCGTTATAGTCGCTGGCAATCAGACCACCGGCGGGAGTCCCGTATTTCTCGCAGATGTCGTGCGCCTGCCGGCGGATCTCCTCGTACGAGCCGTTGGGCAGTGTGTTCTGCGTGTCGACGATGGCTTCGAAGCAGATCTTCCCGCGGAAGGCGTCGCCAAACTCCTGCAAGCCGACCGTGTTCGGCTGCTGATTATTGACGACCTCGAGGCCGGCATCGATCAGCTCAGGCACGATCTTGTTGATTTTTCCGCAGGAGTGCATCCAGGTGTGCATGCCCAGGGACTTGATCTCGTCGAACCACCTGGCGTAGCGCGGCTTGAAGAACTCGTTGAACATCTTCAGGCTGATGAAAGGTCGATCCTGTACGCCCCAGTCATCGGCCATCGCGGCGGCATCGATCCGCCCACCCGCGATCTCGTGTGCCTTGCGAAGCACACCGAGGTGATGGTCCAGAACGCGATCGAGGATCTCGTTGACCTCGTCCTTGTGGCGCACGAACGCGAGCATCGCTTTGTCCATGCCCATCAGCATGTGCAGACGCTCCCAGATGCCTTGCCCGAAGCAGAACATGACGAACTTGTCCCCGGCCTTGCTCATCTGGCCAGGGAAACTCTCGTAACGTCGAGCGTCATTGACGTCCGGCCACGCGAAGTTTTCGAGCCTCGAGAGGTCGGCGAGGGGATGCTCGAGCACCTGACCGGTATTCGATACGTCGGTGGTCCCCCACCCACAGTGCCACTCGTCGTACGTGAGCCCGGGGCCCATCTCCCAGGACCAGCCGGTCGGATCGTCTGTCCATACGTCATAGCAGTCGTTGACGCCGACGATGTCGAACTTCATCGGCAGGCGAGGTGGGTTATCAAAGGTGATGGCCTTTTTGACGATTTCGCGGGAGGTCATGTCGGCACCTCAGGGGCATGGGGCGGCAGGCAAGCAGCGTGCGATACTGAATCGTTTCATTATAGTGCTCCTCCCAACCAAGATTCAACCATGCCACAGCGAAATGGGTCAATATCCGGACGTTGGCCGACGGCGCCTTCACCTGGCCCCATTCCCGCCGCCGCCCAAACGCCATCTCAGCAAAATCGCTCCGACGAAACCGGCTCCGGTCAACAACGCGATCAGCCAGTGGCTCGCTGTTGCGGGATGCAGAGAAAGCCAGCACGCGGCGACGACCGGCAGCAGCCCTGCCACGTATGCGTTAACGGGCCAGCCGATTTCGCCACCGCGCGCGCGCAGTGTTCGCGCGACCAGCACAATCGCCGCCGCGGCCAGGAGGAGTGGCTCAGCCAGCACGGCACCATGGGCGGAGCCGATCTGCCGCACGGGCAGGAGCGCCGCAACCAGTGCTGCACAGCCGGCGAGCAGTAACGTGCCATCCCCCCGATGCGTACCAGTTCGCAGTAGCATAAGTGCGTGCAGCAGGGCCAGTAGTGCCGCCGCATAAATCTGCCAGCCGGCGGCAGCGGGAGTGGGGTCAAGGGTGATCCACCAACTGACCGCAACGAGCTCGCCGCCGGCACAGACGACGCTGAGGCGCCGCGCGGCAGGGATCAGGCGACCGGCAGTAGTCCAGGGACTTCCGTCGTGTAGCTGCTGGTCCCAGAAGCGGCTCAGCCAGAGCAGGTAGACGCCTGCCAGGGCGGTGCCGAGCAGTGGATTCGCGTTCGACGCGGGCAGCCACGCGATCGCCGCCCCGACGATGAACTCTCCGACGAGGGCGAGGCCGAGGGTGCCGATGCGATTGGAGCGGACGAGATGGCCAGCACCGAGGCAGGCCAGGCTCGTCAGGAATAACGCTACCGGCGTCAGCCAGTGCGTGACGGGCCCGATCGAAACGACGCCGATGACGACAGCTCCGATGGCGACCAATGACACGAAACGTTCCGGGCGCGGCTGAGGATCGGCCAGGGATTGCGGGTCACTGCGCCAGCGTGCGATGCGCCGGCGCCAGTTGAATAGCACATGCGCAATCACGATTGCCAGGCTGGCTACGCTCGCGAGCAGCACACCAACGGCCAGCCGTCCCGTCGCCGGTTCATCCAACAGCGGCAGCCACGGCCACGTGAGCCAGCCAACGCCGACCGACACCATTGCGATCCGGCCAAGCTCGGAGCGTTTCCGCAGATGGAAGCTCATCGCCACGAGCAGGAGTACGACGAGCACGAGGACACGCGTGGCGACACCCGCCGCCGGACTCCCCGTCGCGACGCCGACACCGAGCAGGGCCGCGACGGCCGCGACGTGCGTGCCGAGGGCACGGCGTATGTCGCGGCGACTGGCGTGCGGGTCCGCCGCGGTTGCAGCGGGTGTTTCCGGGCGCTCGACCCAGGTCACGACGGCAAGCCAGAACACCGCGAGGCCGATCAGGCTGGCGCTGAGTTGAAAGCCGATATCCGCAGCGTCGCCCAGCACGGCGCAGCCCAGTACCAGCACCGCACTGACGCCAGCAACGAAAAGTCCCTCACTTGCGCCGGCCGGCAATTGCCGGCGAGCGAGGGCACCGATGGCGATGGCGAGCAGCGCAATCGCCCACGCCAACGGCAGCGCAACGACGCCGTCGATTTGCGCCGGAACTATCAAGCTGAGTACGCTGCCAGCGGGCACGCCGGTCGGGGCCTCCGTTGCATGGAATCTCGTTCTGTTCTGCGGCGACGATTTGAAGATGCGACGAGCTTCACCCGCGGCCATCGCGGGCAATCGGCGTGATTCTAAGCGCTGGAGAAGCCCCGTATACCCCCGCGACGAGTCATTTCGGCTGGCGAACCCCCCAGATGGAAAGGCGCGTCTACTCTCATTGCCAAGTCGGTGAAGGCCCGGTCCACCACCATAAATCACTCTCCGACAAATCGTAGTGCGGGTGCTGTCCAGCACAGAGTCCGCACATGTGATCTGGAGGATCTCCGGACGCCCCAAGACATGATTCGCGACGAAGAATCGGACCCTCTAATAGAATGTGGTCAACGCGTACCCTGCGTGTAGACCCGTCCATCGCGGTGACGTTTATTGAGTTACCGTAGTGCCGCGCTGAGAGCCACGTCGGACCATCGTACCAATCGCGCTCCCCATCGTCCCAGATGATACGCCCACCGTCACGCCAAGGAAGCCCGACGCCTGGATCCCCCCCCGGCGCATCCCAGATTGGAACGTGCACCAATGCGTCATCCGGCCCAACATCCGCCAAGAACACGGTGCGGGCTGGGTCGCGAGGTGGCACCTGCATTGGATTCATCGCGGTTAAGTGGCGCAACGTGTAATTCAATCCGTAGCCACACGACGGTACCATGGAGTTCGTGTGCAGCCGCCCTTCGTACACCGCCTCGAAGTCGTACAGGTCCCCGAATGGGTCGTCAGGACATATCAGCAGCCCCGAGTCCTTCATGTACTCCGGGCAGATTCGGTAAAACCACAGATCACGTTTTGGAACGCTCCACGCCGCTTCACTCCACAGTCCCCAGGCTGGTAGCCACCCCGCGTTGTCGTCCTGATACATCGCCAGCGCCCGCGTGATCTGCCCCAACTGCGCCTTGCAAGACGCCGGCCGATGCGCCTCACGCACATTCGCCGCCGCCGGCAGCAGCACGGCAAGCAGCATCATCAGCAGCCCTGCCACGACAACCACCTCGACCTGACTGACACCGAGCTGCATACCCTTGCGAATCATGGGTGGACCTCGCTACCCGTCGATCTGCTGCGAATCGTCGCTATCGAACTCGTGCATTATACAGTGAACGTGTGGTCCGGGGTGACCTGCATGCCGATTCGCTGTGTTAGTAGTGCGTGAGATCATCATCTGCCTCCCAGAATGTCAGGAGTTCGGCGCGGGTAGTCGCCGGGAGACGATTCGGTGTAGCAATTGGGCGGCACACTCGGTACGATGCACGTTTGTCCGTCCGTCTGTGCCGTCGGGCGGCGATTCGCGGGCTGATCACTGAGAGAGCCAATCATGAACCGGTGGGTTGCGCTCGTCATTACCGGGCTTCTGCTCCAGACCTCCGCGGCCCTCGGCGGTTTCGTCGCCATCGAATTGGATCCACAGGCATCGGACGGCCACTTCGATGAGCCGGCGAACGGGGTCTTCACATTCGAGTACGCTGGTCCGGACTTCACGGTCGGGGACATCTATTTCGCCGGCACGGTAACTGCCCTCGCACCTGACACATATGCGAACGAACTCGAAGTCTGGATTACCGATCCACTTGGAAATACCGCCGGCTGGACGCCGCTGCCGGGCACAACTTGGGAAGACGAACTCATCATTTCGGGGCAGGTCGTGCAGGGGGGTGGCCAGTATCTCGCAGGCACAGCCGGAACGTGGACATTCACATTCTCCGAGCGCTTCGACGACGACGAAGTTGATGCGCTGTGGACCGATCTTGTGTTCATGGTCGCCGACGACCCTGCACCGGACATGACGGTGACCGGGGACACAACGGGATTACCCGCGTGGCACCGTCCGCGAAAACGCTTTGACTATATGAGCACAACGGCGACCGGCGTGCCGCGATATCAGCAGCATTTCCGCGTGCTCGCCAGCGGGCCGTACACGATCGCGAGCACGCATTTCGGCTGGGACGGTTACCTGCTGCTCTATGCCGACGCGCCGGCCGATCCGGAGGAGCCGTTTGTCGGCGGAATCGCCGGCAATGATGCGAGTGGCGATGTTGATACGACGTGCGCGCTCGGCGATATCTATCTCTCGTCGGAGCATATCTACTGGTTGTACGTCACAGGTTTCGGCGATACCGATGCCGGACCGTTCGAGGTGACCTTCTCCGGCCCCGGTTCGGTCGTGCTGTCTCCGCTTGCCGGCGACATGGACTGCGACGGATTGCTCACGTTCGATGACATCTACCCATTCATCGTGGCGCTGGACGGCAAAGAGCCGTACGAACAGCAGTTCAGCTACTGTGAGTGGGTCCGAGGCGATTTCGACGGCGATGGACTGGTCACCTTCGACGACATCGCGCCGTTTGTGGACAAACTGGTCAACTGAGACGCACGGGCGCAAGCATGGACGAAGCTTGGGCTGCACCGGTTAGAAACCGGTGCCACATGGGAGGGGATCGCGGTGTTCGCTAAGTCCCAATCAAATTCACGAACGGCATAATGTCGTCGAAATCGACGGCGCCATCACCGTTGGTGTCGGCATTGAGCCAGTAGCAGTCTGGGTAGGCGGCTTCAAAGCCGGCCTGGCCGCTCAGGGCGAGAACGAACGGCGTGATGTCGTCGAAGTCCACCGCACCGTCGCAATTCATGTCGCCCGGCGTCAGGGGATTGGGGTTCACAATCGTGAAAGCGGCGGGGGTGACGACCTCAACCGGCGGATCGGTCTGCAGCGTCAGCCGCAGATAGCAATCCGACGAGCTGGGTGTGTCCGCCGGCACGAGCCACTGATAGCGTCCACTGTTGGGCACTTCGCTGGCGATCACCTCGAACGGGCCAGCGGCACCCGTTGTCGAGAGCTCGAGAGCGACGGTCGGATTGCCCGCACCATCCGGCACGGCCGCGCGCCAGTCGATCATGCGCACCGAACCGGCCCACCACGTTTCGCCGCCACGCGGATAGACGGCGTGGATGAACGGCCCGGTAGCGGGCGTGCTTTCGGCATAGACGCGCAGGCGATTGCGCCACGGGAACGGGAAGCCGCCCACGTATTCCTTGCCAACTACGCCGAAATCCGGATAGCCGTTGTGATCAATGTCGACGCCCGCGCGGAAGGCTGCATAGTCGTCGTGTTCGGGGTGCGTAATCGTAGCCGCCAGCGTCCAATTCCCGGCACCGTCGCCCAGGTAAACGCGGGTCCGCGCCGGATTGCCGGCCCCGTACGCGAGGACATCGCCAAATCCGTCAAGATCCATGTCGGCGATCTGAGCAAAGTCATACGTGCCGGAACTCGGCAGGTTGCCGGTCAGACTCTGCCAGACGTTGGGACCGGCCATCGCATAGACCGCCAGTCCGCCGCTATCCGTGACGAATGCGAGATCATCGTGGCCGTCGGCGTTCACATCACCCAGGTCAATGCCCCGCCGCCAGCCGTCGCCGGGGAGATTGCCATCGCCGACCGTAAAGCTGCCGGTGCCGTCGCCGAGGCGGATCGTAGCGCTCCCAGCGGCGGCTGCATAATCAGCGTGACCATCACCGTTGACGTCTCCGAACGTGAACTCGATGCTCGCATAGCCGCCGACGAGGGCCGAACTCTGCGTCCAGGTCCCGTCGCTGTTGTTCAGATAGATGCGGGCACCGTTCGAGCCACCGAAGGAGGCCGAGCCCACATCCAGATCACCGTCATTGTCGACGTCAGCGAAATCGGTGCCGAACATGCCCCAGTCTTCGCCATTCTCTGCCAGGCCGTCGTCCCACGGTGTCCAGACCTGTCCGGTGCCGTCGCCGAGCGCAACCTCCAGCAGTTGGTCGCCGAAATCGCCTTGTGCGAAGTAGTCGTGGTGAAAGCCGTAGCCGACATCGAGATGGCCGTCGTTGTTCACGTCACCGAGCGCGACGCCGCCGTAGCCGAAACTGCCGTTCTGATAGATCGTCCAATTGCCGGCGCCGTCGTTCAACCACACCATGACGCCGTGCTCGTCGGCGTTAATCCAGGGCGAGCCGTGATCGCCGATGCAAACGATGTCCGGGTGGCCGTCGTGGTTGACATCGCCGAACTCGATCTCGGTGTTGCCCTCTTCCATGTCGATGGTGTGCAAGCCGACGGAGCGTTCGACATAGGAAAGCTGCGCGTGGCAAAGAGTCGCAGTCACCATGACCAGCGCGATGAGTGGCATTCGCATCGTCACAACAAACTCCTCCTCGGGTGGGCTGTCGATCGCCCCTTGTCTGCTCATTGAGATTCGCTCAGGAACCAATCAGTGCGACGAACGCGTTGATGTCGTCAAAGCCGATCGCGCCGTCGCCGTTGCAGTCGGCAAGTTCCCACAGGCAGTCGGGATAGAGCGCGTAGTAGGCCTGCTCACCGTTCAGGGCGGCGACGAAGGCGTTGATGTCGTCGAAGTCAATCGCCCCGTCGCAGTTCAGATCGCCGGTGCGGTGCGAGCCGACTTCATCGACGCCCATATCGACGCGTGCCGTGCCGTCGCCGTCGCCGTCCCACACGCGATGTTCGCCATCGAAGTCCGTTTCGCCAACGGCGGGCACGAAGCCGGGGTCACCGGTGTCGATGCAGTCCGACGCGGGCTCCAGGTGGTAATCACCGTTCACGGCGTCGATGAACTTGGGCGGCTCGTTGATGTTGCCGGTGCCCTCCCAGCCGCCTTCGACATCGCTGTATGCCACGGTGATCAGCGACGGACCATACCCCGGGTTGGGGTCGAGATAGATCTGGGCACCCTGCGCAGCCGTGTTGCCCCAGAGGATACTGCTGGTCACCTCCGGCTGATCGAACTGCGCGTTGATGGCGTAGACACCGCCTCCCCGCGACGCGGCGGTGTTGTCGGCAATGACATTGTTCTGCAACACGCACTTGTCGTAACGGCAGTACAGCCCGCCTCCATCGGTACTCGTTGTGTTCTTGGCGACGACGTTGTTGCGCACGGTCGCAAACGTCGAGTAGAAGTAGTAGGACGTCCACGAGTTGATGCCACCCCCGCCCCAGCCCGCCGACCAGTTGTACATGATGACGTTGCGATCCACGACGGGCGTCGAGCGGGCGCCGAAGTACATGCCGCCACCGGCGTAGTAGGCGTTGTTGTTCGTCACCACATTGTCGCGCACGATCGGCGTCCCGTATTCCATGATGCAGATGCCGCCGCCACTGTCGCTGACGTTGTCGTGAATGTAGTTGTCGGCGATCAGCCCGCTACAATAGGCCACGCAGATCCCGCCGCCGGCACCGTTGGCATTGGCGTTGCGGGTGTAATTGTCACGCAGCTCATTGCCCACAATCGTCGGCGAGCAGTGGTCGACGTAGATGCCGCCACCGCGCATGTCCTGCCAACTGCCACTGGTCTTGCGGGCATGCTCGATGATGCAATGGCGAATCACGGTGTCATCGCTCGCTTCGAGAATGCGCAGCCCAAACCAGCCCGTAGCCGGGTTGGCGGCGGTGAACAGAATCGGGCTGGTAGAAGTGCCGGCGGCCAGCAGCGTCGCGTCGGCCGACACGGTTATGCGGTAGTGGCCCTGCATGCTCACTTCTACGCCCGGCTCGATGACGAGCACGTCCCCATTCGGGATCGTTATGTCGCCCACCACGTTGAACGGACTGTCCGCCAGAGTCCACGTGCCGGCCTGGCTGCCGGACACATCCGTCGCCAGCGCGCTCGTGGCGGCAAGTACCAGAATCAGGACCCCCAGGGCACCCCGTACGCTCTGCATTGCTCCGCCTCCTGTGTGCTGCATATGTTATCGGTCGCAACTCTGAGTGGCCGCGACGCGCACCGTCACTGCAGTATAACACTTTCGCCGCGTGAGTCCGCATGGGAATCGGGGTGCGAGCCGGCGGTTTCCGAAGCAAGTCCGTGCCAGCGGCACGCCCTCAACCTGGAAATGCAAGTAGCGGGGCCGACACAGCTCGTGACGACCCCGCTAGGCGGGTAAAGAAAGGGAGCCGCGGCAGTCGATTCGCTACTGCACATCCACGTTCAGGTTGTTGTCCACCTTCAAGGCCCCACCTTCAAGGGCGTTCTCGGTGGCAGCCCGTCGCTCGCTCCAACTGTCGACCGTGCCGGTCAGGGTAGCAATGCCATCTTCCACCGACACCGTCACCTCGTCCGAATCCACAAACGGGCTCCACCACATCTCACTGTTGATGTCCTCGCGCAGCTCTTCGTCGTTGGTGATGGCCAGCGCCGGCGTGTAGTCGTACCAGTCATAGTCGTATGCGTACCAGTCATACACATACGGGTCGCTGGCGAGCGGGGCACTGGTGCTCGTTACGATCAGCGCATTACTTACGTCGGTAACGCCGGCGATTCGCGCAGCCACGTCATCGGCTTGAGCCTTCTCGAAGTACGTGTCAACAGTGCCGCTCAGATAGGCGGTGCCATCGTCAACGGTAACGGTAATTTCGTAGCGGTCGACGTAGGGGTCGCGCCAGAGCGCTTGCCGGATTTCCTGAGCGACCTCCTCATCCGTCTCACCAGCGAGTCGACGCACCTTCACCCGGTTAATGACGCGCGAAACACCGACCGTGTTGCGGGCATCCTGGGCCGCGGCACGCTTCGCCTTGAGATTGTCGACTTTGCCTCGCACCGTCACCACACTGCCACTAACATGTGCCTTCAGATCGAAGCCCTCGACACGCGGATCATAAAGCCAGGCATCGTTAATCGCCTGACGAATATCGTCAGCCGCCCGTCGGACATTGGCCGGTCGCCGTTGTCCCTTGTCGTGCGCCCAGTCCTTGATCTTCAAGCCGGAAGCATCGACTTCGTCGACCCCCGTTACCCACGCGGCATAGCGTGCCTCACGTTTCTCCGCAGCCGAACCGACCGTCCCTGTGAGTGTCACCGCGCCACCGTCGACGCGGACATCAATCAACGGCCGGTCGACGAGCGCATTCCACTCGAGCGCCTCTTCCACCTCGGTGCGAATCTCCATATCCGGTCGCTCATGCTTATAGACGATGTTGATGTTATTTGTCAGACCCGTGACGCCTTTGACGCCGCGGGCGACCTTGCCAGCCAACCGCTTCTCCTGCCACGATTCGGCCGTACCGGTAAGCGTGACATGCCCGTTGCCCGCGACAGTGACATTGGTCTCATAAGAGTCCGTCGCCGCATCGGCGAGCAAAGCTGTCTGGATATTCTGGCGGATTTCATTGGCCGTGCGGGTCTGTATCGGCTGCACTTCAATGCGGTTCACGATGGATCGCACACCCTTCACGGTCTCAGAGACGCGTGTCGCACGTTGCTTAGCCAGGATGTTGCTCACATTCCCGGCAAGCGTGATTATGCCGTTACTGCAAGTGACATCGATCCGATTGAACGGCACAGCCTGATCCATGAACAGTGCGTCATCCACCCGGTTGCAGATCTTGTCGTCGGTCAGCTCTCCCGTGTCACCCCCGTCCTGCGCCGCCGTGGGCAATGCGAGCAGCAGACCCGTTACGAGTACCGGCAATAGCAGCCGTCTGCCTCGGTTCGTGTGTTCGCTGGCGATGATCATGGTCGCTTTCTCCTCTGTGTTCGTGATTCACTGTCGCGCCATACTGCGGGCATAGCACAACTCCGCGTGATTCCTCCCGCAAGAATCAATCGTACACACTCATAGCACGCGGCTGACACCCCCATGAAGACAGCTTGAAAAGTCTGTTATCCGCTCTTGCCAACGCTAATGCGGCTCACCCGGCGGCCGGCAGGCGACGATCAAGCACCGTACGCAGCTTGTCAAGCGCCTGATTCTGTATCTGCCGCACGCGTTCCTTGCTGACTCCCAGCCGGTCGCCGATCTGATACAGGGTCTGACCGTGCCGCGGCCGCCGGCGCGTGCTCTTCCGCCCCAATGCGAAACGGGCTTTGAGCACCCGCCGTTCAACGTCGCTGAGATCAGCCGCGTTCTCGAACAGAATCGCCCGCAATTCGTCCACGCATTCTTCCTCGATCGCGGCCCGCTGGCGATCCAACTCATCGCTCCGGTCGAGTTCCGGATCGTAACTCGCGGGAAAAGCCGTGCGCTGTCGGGCCGCACGATCTGCCGCCCGGGCACAACTCACAAGAATCGAGCGACAGGCATACGTGCTGAAACGGATACCGCGCGACGCGTCAAACCGGTCCACGCACCGCACCAGGGTGAGGTTGCCTTCGCTGATCAACTCGGACATCTCGATCGGGCGACGACGAAAGCGCCCCGCCATCGCAACAACCAGTCCTCCGTTTGCTCGAATGAGCACACTGCGTGCTCGACGGGCCACACGCTCCCAATAGAGCAGCCGGCGTGTCCCTTTGGCATCCAGCGCGCGGTGGCGGTAGCGGCGCAACACGCGCATGACGCGGCGACGGCAGTAGTTGTAGTACATGAACAGGGCGCTTTCCTCGCTCGGCGCGAGCAGCTCCTCCCGAGCCGTGTCGTCCTGGTCCGCCTGGTCGCCGAGTTCCTCGAGTTCCTCCCAGCGCTCCGGCAGCGGCGGCGGTGTGCTTCGCCGGAAACCGGGGTTGTCGATGCATTCCGCAGTACGGCCGAGAATCTCACGGAGCAGCACCTGGTCATCCGCACTGAGCCACCGCAGGACCCTTCCGTTCGGCATCCGTACTGTGGGTTTCATCTTTCGCAACCCCCGCTGCTGTTGCCCCTTACAGTCAACCGTCGCAGTTTGCGTTAATGCCATCGGCCGCGTCCTTCCTTAATCTCGCCGCGTCAGCTCCTGTGGCGCCCGGCGTCTTTCTGACTAGCTGGTTAGCGTGTGGTCGGACCGGCCTGGCCCGCCCCGTACACGACTGCGATTCGATCGTAAGTCCGCTCGAGGTCCTGAAGGCCCTGCTCGAGCACATGCGACATCTCTGCCGATGCCTGACTACCGAGCGTCTGTAGCGCGTCGACTTCTTCTTCGAGCGCATCGCGCTGTCCCCGTAAGCGCTCGATTTCGCTGGCCACCTTCGCCGCAACCGGCCGATCACTCCTGTTGATACGGTCTTCGAGCTGGTCCAGTTTGCCATCAAACTCCCGCAGGTGTTCCTTGATCTGCTCCATCAGACACTCCTTGTCACGTCTCGCAGCGGCCAACGCACGGTGTTCTCGCGTACAGCCCATTGCAAATGAGACACCGCGCGCCCTTCGACCTCGCCGCACGTGCAAGTGTCCTCCCCGCCTCTGAATCGGGCCTGAATTCGCCCTGACGCCGATGTAATGTGCGCGGCCACGCGTCGGAAACCAGCCTTGCCGCCGCTACGCGCTTGCGCCTGATTCTGATAGGGTGATACCCCTGTGAGACGCGCCGCCCCGCGGCGTTTGGTCGGTGCATCGTGTCCGAATATCCTGCAAGGGAAGGTCTGTTATCATGGATTTACACACCATCCAGCGCCTCGCCCAGCCCGGCAAATCCAAGATCATCCTGCTCGTCTTGGACGGCTTGGGCGGCGTGCCTCCCGAGCCGGGTGGCATGACCGAGCTCGAGCGCGCTGAAACGCCGAACCTCGATGGTCTCGCCTCTGCCGGCATCTGTGGACTGCACGAACCCGTCGGTCCCGGTATCACCCCCGGCAGCGGTGCGGGTCATCTTGCACTCTTCGGATATGACCCGCTGGAGTACGAAGTCGGCCGCGGCGTGCTCTCGGCCCTCGGCACGGACTTCGACCTCACCGCGCGCGATGTCGCCGCGCGCGGTAACTTCTGCTCACTCGACGAGAATGGTCTGGTCACAGATCGTCGTGCCGGACGAATCAGTACCGAAAAGAACCGCGCCTTGTGCCAGCTGCTGCGCAAGATTGACCTGCCCGGCGCGGAGCTCTTCGTCGAGACGGTCAAGGAGCATCGCTTCCTGCTGGTGCTGCGCGGCGACGAGCTTTCCGGCGACATCGAAGACACCGACCCACAACGAGCCGGCAAGGAGCCACTCCCGCCACAGGCACGCACTGACGCAGCCCGGCACACGGCGCAGCTCGTCGAGCAGTTCCTCTCACAAGCGCGCGAGCAGCTTGCCGAACATCATCCCGCGAACATGATCCTCCTGCGCGGCTTCGCCAAGTTCCCCGATTGGCCCACCTTTCAGGACGCGTTCGGCCTGCGCGCGGCGGCCATCGCCGACTACCCCATGTATCGCGGCGTCGCAAAACTCCTTGGCATGAAAGCGCTGTCTACCGAGGCTGCGCTCGAGGAGAAGATCAGCGTGGCCCGGAAGCACTGGGACCGCTTCGACTTCTTCTTCATCCACGTCAAGCCGACCGACAGCTCCGGCGAGGACGGCGATTTCGACCGCAAGGTGGCTGAGATCGAGAAGGCCGACCAAGCGCTACCAGGCCTGCTCGAACTGGGCCCCGACGTCGTGATCGTCACTGGCGACCACTCGACGCCTGCGGTGCTCGCATCCCACAGTTGGCACCCGGTGCCATTGCTGATGTGGGCGAAGCACTGCCGCAGCGACATGGTCGAGCGGTTTGGCGAGCGGGCGTGCCTGACGGGCGCTCTCGGCCCCCGCCTGCCCGCCTCACAGATCATGCCCATTGCGCTGGCCAACGCCCTGCGCATGGAGAAATTCGGCGCCTAGCGCGGCAGAAGATGCCGGCGACGACTACACGTTGTGTAATCGCCACCGGCCCGGGAAACAGGCCTGTAGGACGCCTGACGCGGTCGCTAGTCGACGGTCGCGGTCAACGCCTCGCTCAGGTCACTCGACGGATCGTCGCCTGTCAATCGCAGGTCATACTTCTCCTGCAATATCTTGAACACGTTCGGCGACAGGAACGCCGGCGGCGCCGGGCCGACACGAATCCCCGTCACTCCCAGATGCAGGAGCGTCAGCAATACGGCCACGGCCTTCTGCTCAAACCACGACAGCACGATCGTCAGCGGCAGGTCGTTCACCGAACAGTCCAGCGCTTCCGAGAGCGCCAACGCCACGCGGATGGCACCGTACGAGTCATTGCACTGTCCCATGTCGAGCAGCCGCGGCACCTCGACGCCGTTAAGCGCGATCGTGCCAAACTCCTCGTTGCGAATTCGATACTTGCCGCAGCCCATGGTGAGAATGACGGAATCCGGCGGGGTTTGCGCCGCATATCGCGTGAAGTAGTTACGGCCCGACTCAGCTCCGTCACAGCCACCGATGACGAAGACGTGGTTGAGCTTGCCAGCCTTGACCGCCGCGAGCAATTTGTCGGCCATCCCGGTGAGCACGCTGTGGTGGAAGCCGATTGGCGAATCCTTGACATGATTCTCCGTCAGGGGCGGGGCTTCACGGGCGGCGGCGATGACAGGTGCAAAGTTATCGTCCGTGAGCCGCTGACCGCCGGGTACAGCCGTAACACGCGTCGTGAACAGCCGGTTCCGGTACGACGTCGGCGGGATCAGTACGCAATTGGTCGTCGCCAGGATCGGACCCGTGAATTTCGCGAACTCGGTCCGCTGTTTCTGCCACGCATCGCCAAAGTGGCCGGCCAGGTGCTTGTACTGGCGCAGCTCCGGGTACATGTGCGCCGGCAGCATTTCACCATGTGTGTAGACGTTGATCCCGGTGCCTTCCGTCTGCTCGAGCAGGTTCTTCAGGTCAACCATGTCATGGCCGGTGATCAGAATACCCGGCCCGGGCCGGGTGCCTTCGTAGACGGTCGTCGGTGTCGGCGTACCAAAACTCTCCATATGGCCCTCGTCGAGCATCTGCATGACACGCAGATTGTGACGGCCACATTCAAGGACGAGTTCGAAGAGTGCGTCCAGATCGAAGTTGACGTTGGTAACGGTCGCGAAGAGCGCCTCCTCCACGAAGGCGTCGACGTCTTCGTCGACTTTCCCCAGGCGGCGGGCATGATGAGCATACGCCGCCATCCCCTTCAGCCCGTACAGCAGCGTCTCCTGAAGCGACTGCATGTCGGGGTCCTTGCCGCAAACGCCGATCTCGGTGCAGGCGACACCTTTGTGAACTTGTTCACACTGATTGCAGAACATGTGTATTGGCTCCTTTCAGCCATGGAAATGTTGTACGGGTCTTGATCAGGCGACCGACACCGCATCGAGCAGACGCTCCTGAAGCACCTCGCCCTCGGTGCTGATGACGACCTCGGTGATGGGCACATCCACACTCGCTCGGTTACGGGCCTCGACCGCGGCCTGCACAATGCCCAGGCAACAGGGGACCTGCATGCGGGCAACCACGATGCTGCGCAGGTTTCCGTGGGCCACGATCGCCGTCAGCCGCTCTACGTAGCCGGCCAGATCGTCAAACTTCGGACAGCCGATCATCACGCTGCGCCCCTTCAGCAGCCGGCTGTGGAAGTCCGGATACGCAACCGGCACACAGTCGGCGGCGATGAGCACATCGGCGTCCTGCAGCACCGGCGCCCCCGGCGGCAGGAGGTTGATTTGCACCGGCCAGTGTGTCAGCTCCGACGGCGCGCCGCCGGAGGCGAGCACCGATTCCTGTGAGCCAGCCGGTGCACTTCGTTCAAACCGCATCATGCGACTGCCGGGGCAACCGGCGTGTGGCGGCGCGGCACCGGCTGACGCAGTGTGTGGGCGCGACGGCGTGGGCTGGTCTCGTTCCGGCGCTGTCGGCAGCGGGTTCGTCGCAGCTTCGTCAAACGCCTCAGCCTCGCGCCGCTCGATCTTGATTGCATCCTGCGGGCAGTGGCCCAGGCAGGCACCAAGGCCGTCGCAGGCGGCTTCGGACACCAGCCGGGCCTTGCCGTCGATGATCTGGATGGCCCCCTCGTGGCAACTCGGCACACACAGGCCACAGCCATCGCACCTCTCTTGGTCGATATGGACAATCTCGCGGATCATGTTGTAGCTCCTGTTTCCCGGTATGCGGCCGGGCTTGCGTTTCGTCAGGCAGTTTCGGAAAATCGCGGCCCAACTGCCTTGACCTGGGTCAAGCGGGCCGAGAAAGAGGACGGCATGGCCATTTCGTCACCGGACCCCAAGACGGAGATCCTGCGTAACGCTTTTCTGTTTAAGGGCTTGCCGGAGGAGATGCTTGCGGCGCTTGCGCAGGTCGGCGTGGTCAGACAATTCCGCAAAGAAGAACGGATTCTCGATCAGGGCGACGATTGCCCGGGTTTGTACGTCGTAGGCACAGGGCTCGTGCGCGTTTACAAGCTGGCGCCTAGCGGCAAGGAGCACGTCCTCCATTTCGCCGAGCCGGGGCGCACCTTCGCCGAGGTGGCGGCGATGGGCGACTTCCCGCTGCCGGCTAGCGCCGAAGCCGTGGAGGCAACCGTTTGCGTCCTGCTGCCGGCCACCCAGTTTCGCAAGCTGCTGGCGGATCATCACGCGCTCTGTCAGCATCTGCTCCGCGGCATGTCACTCTGGGTGCGGCACCTGGTTGGTTTGCTGGAAGACATCGTGCTGCGCGACGCTGTCGGCCGCATCGCCCGGCACCTGGTCGAGCTCGACGCCAGTGCCGGCCGGGAGCCCATCCGTCTTCCAATGATGAAGAAGGATCTCGCCAGCCATCTGAATCTCACGAGTGAGACGCTGTCACGCACGCTACGGCGATTGTCGGAAGCCGAACTGATCGAGTTGCAGGAGAGCCAGCGCGTGCGAATTCGCAACTTCGCCGCCTTGCGGGACGTAGCCGACGGGATTCTCCCCGCTGAATTCGACTAGCAGGTAAGTTTGCGCATCGCTACCCGGTGTCGGTCTGGTTAGTCGACCCGGTCGATCAGGACAGTTCGTCCGGACCCGGTGCATCACTGAGCGTGCCCGCCACAACGCGACCAGCGTGCAATACCACCAAGGGCCGCGGTCGAAGCCGAATCAACTCGGGAATGCTCTGCACCGGCCAGACCGCGAGATGAGCTGGTGCGTTCGGCTCGGGCCGATGATGGCCGAGACCTACCACTTTTCCCGCCTCACAACAGACCATTTCCATCGCCTGCTGCATACGCTCCATATCGCTCATGTGCTCGGCGTGCACCAGCAGAAAGACCTGTTCCAGCATCTGGCCGCGGCCCAGGGGATAGAACACATCCTTGATGCAATCCTGCCCCGCTCCGCACGTGATACCCGCGTCGATCAGCTCACGTACCCGCGTCAGACCGCGCCGCTTCGGATAGCCATCGAACCGGCCCTGCAAGTGAAGATTCACACCCGGATTCGTGACAACCGTGACCTGCGCCTCGGCCAGGAGGTCGATCACGCGAGCCGCGTGCACGTCGTCATAACTCGAGAGCGCACACACATGCGATGCATTCACCCGCCCCTGCCAGCCGCGCTCGATGGTCAGCGCAGCCAGATGCTCGGTATACATGCTCTGAGGATCGTCCGTCTCGTCGATGTGCACATCAACGTCCGCGTCGAACTCGGCAGCGAGATCAAAGACATGTTCCAGGTGACGAAGACCATCTCGAGGCACACGCTCCACGTGCGGAATTCCGCCAACCACATAAACGCCGGCCTTCAACGCAGCCCGCATGTTATCCAGCGCACCCGGATCGCGGATGAGACCGTCCTGCGGAAACGCGACCAATTCAACGATGCAGTCCCGGCGTGTCTCTTCGCGGGCCGCTAGCACCCCTTCGCACAACCGCATGCCGGCGGAACTGCCCACGTCGATGTGGCTGCGGAACACGCCCGTGCCGTAGCTGATTTCAGTGCGTATCGCACGCAAAGCCCGCTCGCGGACATTGTCAGCCGATATCTCCGCTTTGGCCGCCTGCCACAGACGAATCGCCTCGTTCAGCGTGCCCGATCGATTCTCGGCGACCAACTCTACGGAGTAACACAGATCGAGGTGCACGTGAGAATCCACGAGCGCCGGCGTAATCAGCCCGCCACGCGCGTCAATCGCATCACCCGACAGCCTCGCCTCACCGAGCGCCCCCTCTTCCGCCTTGCTTACTTCAGTGATGCGCCCCCGGTCCAGTGTGAATGTCCAACGCCCCGGTTCCTTGCGCCATGTGACATTCGAGACCGTCTGGATGTTCATGTCGACACCGTTTCATCCTCTTCCCGCCCCGCGCATGAACATGCTGCCTGCTGACGCGCCTGATCGAGCAGGCGTTTCATCTCCTGCACCGCCGCACGCATACCCACAAACATAGCCCGTGCCACGATGCTGTGCCCAATATTGAACTCGGAAAACGCTGCCAGCGACGCAATCGGGCCGATATTGCGATAGGTCAGGCCATGACCGGCGTGCACCTCCAGTCCACAATCCCAGCCGACCTCCAGGCCGTGCATGAGCTGCTCGAGCGCCTGAAACTGATCCGCCTCGTTGCTTGCATTCGCATAGGCACCGGTCCAGAGCTCGATCGCGTCGAATCCGCAATCCGCCGACGCCTTGATTTGCCCGGGATCGGGCTCGATGAAGGCACTGAGGATGATGCCCGCCCGCTTGAGCTTCTTCACGACGGGCGCGATCTTCTGCTTGAGACGGGCGACGTCGAGCCCCCCTTCCGTCGTCAGCTCCTGCCGCTTCTCGGGTACGAGCGTGCACTGCGTCGGCTTGATCTTCGCCGCGATCTTCACGATCTCCGGCGCGATCGACATTTCCATGTTGAGCTTGGTTGCCACGGTGTGCCGCAGCACGTCGACGTCGCGGTCGTTGATATGCCGCCGATCTTCCCGCAGGTGGAAGGTGATGCACTCGGCCCCACCCAATTCGGCCTCTACCGCCGCCCAGACCGGATCGGGTTCATCCGTCTTGCGGGCCTGCCGGACGGTCGCGACATGATCGATGTTGACGCCGAGCTTGTTCATGCACATCACCTCCTCAATGTCCGATATGGTAACGATTCCGGCGGAACCGGCCAGCAGTATTCAGCGACGACAGCACGCACTTTCATCTGCACTGTGGTATCCTGACCATACCGCAAGGGTGATTCATCGCCCGCCACTGCTCGGAGTCAGGCCGTGTCGCGTTTCCTCGCGCTCTTCATCCTCGTCGTGGCTTTTCTGGTCGGCATCTGGCTGATCGGAATGGTCCTCAAACGCGTCGTCGGCGGCGGCCCCCTGCGGCGACAGTCCTGCCCGCATGCCGGCTGCGGCCACCCCAACCCCCACAACGCCAGCTACTGCGCCCGCTGCGGGCGTGAACTGTTCCGCGAATAGACTCTGCGACCGATTGCCCCATCGTGCTGAATTCGACCGGGGCGTTTATCGGGCAGAACGCACGCCACTCACAAAGTCCACCCTCTCGCGACCCGATAGGACAGAGGTATAGATGGAGGTATTTCGCCATGGCCGCCAGCCCCGATCTGGTACGACGCGTGCAGCAAGCCCGAACCACCGCCCAATTGGCCTGCTTCGCCTTCGGCGTGGCCCTGATGCTCTGGGGCCTGTCGCCGCTGGTCGTCGCACGTGTCGTCACCAATGACCCCGTCTCACTGCGCCTGCTGGCTACGAGCGTCGGACCCATGTTGCTGGGGATCACGTTTATCGGGTTTTGCATGCTCATCATGCGCGGTATCAACTGGGCACTCTGGGGCGCATTCTGGCTCGCGCTCGTCCTGCTCGCCGCCAGTACCATCGCCGTCCTGATCACACGTGCCGCGCAGACTTCCGTCTTCGCCGTGGTGCTTGCAATCGCCACCGTCACGGCGAATTGGCTGGCCATCGCGGCCAATAAGGCAGCTGTGGAAACCGACGGGACCGCCGAGCCCGAGCCGTCGGAGCACACGCCGACGCCCGAATCCACTTGACCGCCTCAGCCGCCCACAACGCGGCGATATGGGCCCCTCCCGCATTTCGGCTGTACCCGGCTGACGTCTGGACCGTTCCACCGCAATCGTGCCGTCAACCAACTATCAGACCCTCCCGGAATTGCGCTCCCGACCTGTAGCTCGCCGGGCGCTGACCGATACCGCAGTAGGCCGCGCAGTAATCGCCTGCGGGGCAGTAGCGGTACCGCGCGGCCATCGTGAGTGGATTGAATCAACGTGGAGACATCATGCCAGAAGCAGTACCCAAGTTCGAACTACGTGAGGCCAGCCCGTCGTGCGCCATTTTGAAGTGCCAGGGTGATTTATCCTGGGATGACCGCGATCTCCTCGTAGACGCGGTCGAGCAGTTTCTCGGTACACACGGTACGGCCCGGTCCGTGGCCATCGACCTCACGTCCGTCCAGTTCATCAACTCCGCCGGCATTGGAGCGCTGTTCCAGGTACTGCGCAAAGTGCGCGATCGTGAGGGCCGTGTCGCTCTGGCCAACCTCACGCCGTTGATGGAGCGCATCTTCGAGGCCGTCGGCCTTAATCGGCTGACAACAGTAACAGACACGGTCGACGAAGCCGTTCGGCAACTCACGCCGCACGAACTCCCCACGCCCAGCGCACCGCCAGCCTGAATGACGAAACCCAACTCACCCGTCCGCCCCGTTCGGACTGGAGCAGCGCCATGACGACGACCGTCTCCTCGCAGTCATCCGCCGATCGCAGCTTGCGGCAGGCCCAATCGACCGGTCGCCTCTTCACGGCCGAAGATCTCGCCGCAGCAGATCTCGAAGCCTCCGAGATTTGGGATCGCATGCTGACCGTCGCCACGCGCGAGCAAGCCAGCGACATTCACATCACGCATCAGGCTGACGGCGTGCACGTTACGGTCCGCGTCGATGGCCGCCTCATGCCGCAGGGCATGCTCTCGGGCGAGCTCGGCCAGCGCGTGACCAACCACGTGAAGATCCTCGCCCGCCTCGACGTTGGCGAACGGCGCCAGCCGCAGGACGGTCATGCCAACCAGACCATCGACGGCCGCCCAATTGACCTGCGTGTGTCGATCCTGCCGACCAGCCATGGCGAGGCAGCGGCCATCCGCATTCTCGACCGCGAGGCCGGTGTCCTGGACCTCGATCAACTGGGCCTGACGGCAGGTCAGTTGCGTGACGTCACCGGTCTGGTCGAATCACCCAGCGGCCTCATCCTCGTCACCGGCGCCACAGGTGCCGGCAAAACCACCACGCTCTACGCCCTGCTCCAACATCTCGCCCATGACCATCTCAAAATCGTGACGGTTGAAAACCCCATCGAATACGACCTCCCCGGCATTGATCAATCGCAGGTCAATCGCCGGATCGGCCTCGACTTCTCCACACTAGTGCGGAGTGTGCTGCGGCAGGACCCGAACGTCATCATGATCGGTGAAGTACGCGACACCGAGACGGCCGAGGCGGTCGTGCGGGCCGCCAACTCCGGCCGGCTCGTTTTCGCGACCACGCACGCAATCCACTGCGCAGCGGCGATCGAGAGCCTGATCGCACTCGGTGCCCACCCGCACTTCGTCGCACGCTCCTTCCGCGGCGCCATCGCGCAAACGCTCGTCCGCCGACTGTGCCCATATTGCACTGTAACACTCGAGGAAACAGCCGACATGGACTTGCTGGATGATGTACTGCGCCTAATGGAGCCCGGCGCGCAGCCGCGGCTCTCGCTCGGGCGCGGCTGTCCGCATTGCCATCACACCGGCTATCGCGGTCGGCTGGGTATATTTGAGGTCCTGGTAGCGAGTGACGCAATCCGCCAGATGATCAGTAACGGGGTTCCCACGCGCGACGTATATAACTGGGCTGCTCAGCAGCGGATGGTCACGATCTCGCAGGCCGGCAAGCTGGCCGCCATGCGCGGACAAACTTCGATCGAAGAGCTGATGCAGAGCGTATCGGAAATCTGGACCGGATCGGCGTGAGACAAATCGATGACTGGGCGATACTGGGCTCGAACCAGTGACCTCGTGCATGTCGAGCACGCGCTCTAGCCAACTGAGCTAATCGCCCGCACTTGCGGCAACCCGGCCGCGACCGGCGCCCCGGGGGAACTTTGTATCGTGCACATCTCTCCCGCCCCTGTCAAGCTCGATTCGACCGCGGTGGACCGCCACCCTCCGCACCATGCTCGGATACAAGACGACCCAACCCGCACTGAGGCCCGGTGGCACAGCGCCCCCGATGCGCCTCGAGAAATCGAACGTCCATAAAAGAGATCCCCGACGGGCTCAGCAACGCCCGCCGGGGACTGTTCAATCGTCTGTCGCGTCTATTCGCGCAGGACTAGCGACGACGCAGGACCAGACCCGCCAGACCGAGCAGCAGCAGGCTGGCCGGTTCGGGGATCACGGTGCCTTCGATCAGGATCGCGGCTTCGTAGTTGACGCCCCACTCGACGGGGGTCCCGCTATCCAGCGTCGACGCGACGACCCAATCGGCGCCGTACCCGAAGGCCTCGCCCGGGTTACGCCAGGCCGTTTCCACGTCGCCGACCATCGGAGCGGCGCGGTGGAATTCCTGACCAAAGTCCGCGAAGCTGGCGGACGGCGAGAGGCCAACCCAGATGTCGCCGGTGACATCAATGTCCAGACCGTCAGCCTTGATGGCGAAGGTGTCGCCCAGGTCGGTGACGGTGACATCAACCAACGTGCCGGCGGCCGGATCATCGCTCGCGGCCGGCAGTGCGGCGTCGCGATCGAACAGGTTCAGGCGGGCCTGCGTGATGCCGCCCCACGTACTGCCGTCACTCTTGGTGAAGTACGTGGTGACCGCACTGATGTTCCAGCCGGCGGGGTCCGTCGTGACATCGCTGACCATGTACGACGAGTAGGTCGGGAAATCACTGAACTCCTGGTCGACGAGCGAATTGATGTCGACATTGTAATTGCTCTGATCCCAGAGCACGTCGGCGGACGCCCAGCCGGCAGCCGCCATGACCAGTGAAAGTACCAGTAGCTTCTTCATCCGTTTCTCCTTGAACTCCTCAGGTCCTCAAGAAATGCCGAGACCGGTGTGCGGGCCACCCCGCGACGACCTCTCCACAACCTTGCCGCGTTCGATCAGCGGCCTCACTCCGATGCCCGCCCGCGCCGGATGCGAACCAAAGCGTGAGCGGAGCAATCAAATCAACTAAGAGCGGACGGAACCCGAAGGTCTCCCCTCGTAGCCCTTCCAACTCCTCCAGCCGCAGTATAACCAAACCGGTCACGGCACGTCAATGTTATTGTCGGTTTAATTGAAACAGGAGGATCAACTTAATCTATTTCTGCAATGAGACTTAGAGAGAAACCCAACTCAATCGCACAAAAAACCGGTTCCAATAATATCTTCACGTCCGCTTACCCTGCCACAACCGGTAGCTGGCACCTGACGTCACTCACCCCGTCTCAGGCGCCAATGATCTTGACCAGCACACGCTTACGCCGGCGACCGTCAAACTCCCCGTAGAAAATCTGCTCCCACGGACCGAAATCCAGCCGGCCTTGCGTGACCGCAACCACTACCTCACGTCCCATCACCTGCCGTTTCAGATGTGCATCGCCGTTGTCCTCCCCAGTCAGATTGTGCTTGTACTGGGTGGTCGGTTCATGCGGGGCGAGTTGCTCGAGCCAGCGCTCGTAATCCTGATGCAAACCCGATTCGTCATCGTTGATGAATACACTCGCGGTAATATGCATGGCATTCACCAGGCACAGCCCCTCACGAACACCACTCTCCGCCAGCGCGGCCTCGACCTCCGGCGTGATATTGATAAACGCTCGTCGGGTCTGCGTTTCGAACCAGAGCTCTTTGCGGTACGAGTTCACGACATACCTCCGAATACGTGGTAACCGAAACTCAAGCGACAATCAGTCTCAGCATCAGGAAGCGCAGCCCACACGAACCCGCCAAGACACACTATCGATACGCGTGCGGCCCCAGACCAGCCTGCGTAGCGCCGCACGGCGTCTCTCCCGTACTTTTTACCAAGAATCTCGCAAATGACGCCAAAGCGCGCGCATTATTCACTTCAGGATGATACGGAAGCGGTTCGGACCGACCGCTTCAGGCTGGAACTGTCAGTCTCCCACCTGCGTCAGTTCCATGCGACACGTCTGCTGTACCGCGTGCCGGACCTGCCTGTGGTCGGCGACCCCGCACCGCCTGTTGAACTTCGAGGAAGCGAGGAGGTCCATCATGGCACGTCTGCTCACACTGGCATTGTTACTGGTCTTCTGTGTTGGGGTCGCCCAAGCCGACGACGTGTTCCCACCAGACTGGCGCGGGAACTTCGGCACCGTCACAGCCGGCTGGGATTTCTTCGGACCGGAGGGCCTGGGGCCGCGTACCCTCCTGCAAACGGAAGCGCAACTGATCCAGGCCAACCCGGGCGGTTTCGCCGAAGTGTATCCCTCACGCTGCTATTTCAACAGCCAGGTGTACGTGCACGATCAACTGTGGCAACGACAAAGCGTACTGGAAGTGAACGCGGGCGGTACCTTGTCGTTTGCCCTTTCCAACTACGAGGGTGGCCCCGAGAAGACGCTGCTGATGCAGATTACATTCCGGCCCGGGTATGGGGCACCGATGAACTTTGACGTGGGAGCCTATCCTTCTGATCCCGGAGATCCCCCCTGGACCCTGCCCGACACCGTTTCCGCCGTCGTGCTCGACAGCTTCCTGCACGACGACGGCTGGCAGACGAACCAGTACGGTTTGACATTCGAGCCGAATCCTCGTTTTGAAGGCTTCGGTATCAACTTCACGGAGTACCCCGCTTTCATCGACCAGGTCGTCATTGATACGTGGTGCGTGCCGGAGCCCGCATCACTGTGGCTGCTGCTCTGCGTGGGTGCCGGCGCCCTGACGCGGCGTCGTGGCTGAGACAGCCAGACCTCCAGACCCGCGCGGCGTCGGCGCGTTCGCGTTGGTTTGACGACTGGTCACTGCGGGACGGCGCCGCCAGGGAATGACGCGCCCGTTGTTCCTCCCGGGAGCGTGTTTAGCGCGTCATTCCTGGCGCCGTCCTCGTCACAAACCACCTCCCATCCCGAGCTTGCGGATCCTCGCGTGCTGGCCAACTACGTCACCGTGCCCTAAGGTGTAGGGGGTGAGCCGTTCGGGTGCTGATTCAGGCCGACGTGCCAAGTCGTCACCTGGCCCTTATCATACGTGTTTCCGGACTTTCGAATCCACTGCTCGCAGCAGGGGCATTTGGAAGCAGAATTCCCGCGGCGCAATCGCGCTGCCGTGCTTGAGGAACAGAGCGCATGTTCGAGTTCAAACTGCCGGATCTGGGCGAGGGGGTCCATGAGGGACAGGTCGTCAACATCATGGTGCAGGAAGGCGACTCCATCGACGAGTTCCAACCCATGATGGAGGTCGAGACCGACAAAGCCGCCGTCGAAATCCCCGCCCCAAAATCCGGAAAGATCGCCAAACTCCACGTCAGTGCCGGCGACAGCGTGCAGGTCGGTCAGGTCATGGTCACCATCGACGAGAGCGGAACCGGTGGCAACGGCGACGGCGAAGGGCAGGCCACGAAAGAGCCCGACAAGGCCCCCGCCGCCCAAAAGGAAGAACCAACCGAGAAGAAAGCTGCAGCTCAGCCAAAACCTCAGGCCACACCGTCCTCTGAGGCTGAAGCGGAACCGGTGGAAGCCGAACAGCAACACGAGCTGCCGGCTGCCCACCTGGCCGCCGAAGGCCCCGTGCCGGCGGCCCCAGTTGTCCGCAAACTCGCCCGCGAGCTCGGCGTCGACATCCGCCAGGTGCCGGCCAGCGGTCCCGGTGGACGCGTCCTCCGCGAGGATGTCGAGCGCTTCGCCCAAGGCGAGCGGCGTCCATCAGCCCCGGCGGAAGCTGGTGCACCCCAGTTACCGTCTTTCGACGGTGAACTGCCCGATTTCAGCCAACATGGCCCGATTCGCCGCGAGAAGGTCCCGCAGATCCGCAAGACCATCGCGCGCCAGATGACCCGCGCCTGGCTCAGCGTCCCCCGCGTCACGCACGTCGACACGGCGGACATCACCGATCTCGAGCGCAATCGTAAGAGCTATAACGCCACACTGGCCGAGGGCGAAGCCAAGCTCACCACCACCGCGCTCATGATCAAGGTGCTCGGCGCAGCCCTGCGACGCTACCCGGCCATGAACGCCAGCTACGACACGAACACCGACGAGATCATCTACAAGGACTACGTCCACATCGGCGTGGCGGTCGACACACCACGCGGCCTGGTCGTTCCGGTTCTGCGTGACGCCGACAAGAAATCCCTCCAGGATGTCGCGCAGGAACTTATGCAGATCGGCGAGAACGCCCGTAACGTGAAGTTCGAGATCAAGGATCTGCGCGGCGCGACATTCAGCATTACAAACTACGGCGCGGTCGGCGGCATTCTCGGCACGCCCATGGTCAACTTCCCCGAGTGTGGCATCCTTGGTATGGGCCGGGCGAAATGGCAGCCGGCCGTGATCGACGGCGAAATCAAGCCGCGTTTCCAAATCACATTGTCGCTTTCATTTGATCACCGGATCGTGGACGGCGCCGACGCGGCCCGCTTCACCACCGACGTCATCCGGGCGCTCGAGAATCCGCTACGACTTCTGAGCCTGGCCTGACCCGCACCGCGTAGCGCGGCGCCCCCCCAGTGACGCCGCCCTGATACGACACGACGCCAACTGCATTTCGCATAGGAAGGACTTACCCGTGGTAGTCGGCGAACTCACCGAACAGACAGATGTTCTCGTTATCGGCGGCGGCCCTGGCGGCTACGTCGCTGCGTTTCGTGCCGCCGATCTTGGTCTCCAGACAACCATCGTCGACGAGAACGAGCTGCTCGGCGGCGTGTGCCTGCGCGAAGGCTGCATCCCGTCCAAGGCCCTGCTCCACGTCGCCCACCTCATCGAAACCGCCGCCGAGGCCAAGGAGTGGGGCGTCAGCTTCAACAAACCCAAAATCGACGTCGACAAGCTCCGGGGCTGGAAGCAGTCCGTCGTCGACAAGCTCTGTGGTGGCGTCAAACAGCTCGCCAAGGGCCGCAAAGTCCAGGTCATTCAGGGACGCGCCCAATTCGAAGACTCACGAACCGTCCGCATCGAGGGCGAGACCAACGGCCGCCTGAAGTTCAAGCACTGCATCCTCGCCAGCGGCTCGCGCGCCAAGCGCCTGCCCGAAAAGATCATGCCGGCGGAGTGCTGCATCGACTCGACCGGCGCGCTCGACCTTGTGGATATTCCCAAGACACTCTGTGTCGTCGGCGGCGGCTACATCGGGCTCGAGCTCGGCCAGGTCTACGCCGCCCTCGGCAGCAAGGTCACCGTCATCGAAGCGCTCGACCAGGTGCTCACCGGTGCCGATCCGGACCTGGCCCGCCCCCTCATCAATCGCCTCAAGAAGCAGTTCGAGGCCATCCACACCGGCGTATCGATCGAATCGACCAAGAAGACGGACAAGCACTATGAACTCACGTTCACCAAGGACGGCAAGCAGGAAACCCTGAAGTTCGACCGCATCCTCACCTCCGTCGGCCGCCAGCCCAACTCCGACAACCTCGGCCTCGAAAACACGAAGGTCAAAGTCAACGACCGCGGCTTCGTCGAGATCGACGAATCACGCAAGACCGCGGACAAGCGCATCTACGCCATTGGCGACGTCGCGGGCAATCCAATGCTCGCGCACAAGGCCAGTCGCGAAGGTATCGTCGCAGCCGAGGCGATCGCCGGTCAGAACAGCGTTTTTGATGTCCGCGCGATCCCCGCCGTTGTTTACACCAGCCCCGAAGTCGCCTGGTGCGGCGTGACTGAGGCGGAGGCCAAGGAGCAAGGTCTGGAGTTCCGCGTCGGCAAGTTCCCCTGGGGCGCCTCGGGCCGGGCCATCGCCATGGGCCGCCCCGAAGGACTCACCAAGATCATTGCCGACAAGAATCACAACCGCGTGCTCGGCGTCGGCATTGTGGGCGAACACGCCGGCGACCTCATCGCCGAGGCCGTTCTGGCCATGGAGATGGGCGCCGAGGCCGAGGACATCGCCCTCTCGATTCACCCCCATCCGTCTACGTCCGAGACCGTCATGGAGGCCGCGGAGAGTGTTGTCGGATCGGCCATTCACCAACTTCGCAAATAGTCACATGCGCTACCGTTCAACGCCCTGTGGAATCCGCGCCGTCGTGTTCGCCACAGTCGTATGCAGCCTCACCCTCGGCTGTGCAACAACCAACAACACCGCCAGCACGGCAGCAAGCGATGCAGGTCGGCTCTCCCCCGTACTGCGGCGCATGCAGGAGCACTATGCCGACCTGCAATCCGGGCGTTTCGTTACGATCGCCGATTTTGAGTCGCCGGCGCAGGTCGGACTATTCGAGCTCGTCGCGCCGGACGATGTCGCCGTCGCCCAGCAGCCCGAGATTTCCGTTCGGCGCAGCCGCGATGAAACCGGTGCCGGCAGTCTTCTCGTGCAGCTCCCACAGCCGGAATACACTCTTGCACTGGACGGTCGCCTCAGCACCGACCTCGCCCTCATCCGCGACTGGACGGCCTACCCCCTCCTGCTGATGAGCATCTTCGGCCCGCCCAAGGGCGTGCTTCTCGAACTGAGTGTCTCCAGTGGCACCGCTACGCCCCTCACTTGGACTCGTACCCTTCCCGTCCGCCCCGGCTGGAACCTCTTCCGTCTCGACGTCGCCACCATCGGCGACTGGATTGACCTGCGCGATGTCCGACGCCTGACCTGGAGCGCTCCACACGCTGAACAGCCGGTCTCATTCTATCTCGACGACCTCATCCTCACCGACAACACAGAGCATGTGCTTGGCGAGAACGCCGCAGCAGGCGAGCTCTTCGTCTCAACGCGCGGCAGACGCATGCACGTCGGTGTGCGGGGACAGTTTGAGCTCGCCTTCGCCGACGGCCAGATCGTCGCCTGGCGAGCAGGCAGTAACGAGAACCTGGCGGATATTGGGGGCCTCGGCCCCTGGCCCGTCCCCCTGCCCGCAGACTGGGCCACCATGCGTGAGACGCCGGTCATCTACGATGATCCCGTACACTTCGCGCACTGGGGTTCCCTCGCCACCACCAATCAGCAAATCGAAGAAGCCACGCCCTTCCGCGTCGTGATCAGCGGTCAGTGGCGTCTGGGTCGCTTCCGATCCGAACCGTCCGGAGGGACGCGGCCGGCATCAGACATCGGACATAATTGGCAGTACGTACTGGATTCGAAGGGCGTACTGCGCGTCCGCACCCGCACCGACGCACCGGTTGGTGGCTGGAGCGAGCCATTCGTCGGCTACGCCCTCGGCCTCAGTGGCCGGGTCAGTTTTCGCTTTATCGCCCCCCCACCGGCCGATCCACTGCGTCCGCTGCAACCATACATCCAACTCGCCCGCGCCGGCCGAACACGGGCGGACCTCGTCTGGACCTGGCCCGCCGAAAACAGCCTTCCGCGCAACCGCCTGCTCGAAAGCGTCAACCAACGACGCCTGGCAGCCTTGGCTGGCGAGCTCTCCGCGCAGCAACACCTCGAATCCGTACATCTGCTGCGCATCTGGCCGCCCGATCTCGACCAAGCCCCCGAAGCGGCCAGTGTCGCCGCCGACCTCCAACGCCCCGGCGTCTGTCACCCCTCCGCCGGCCGTGTGCTGCACGACGTCGCGGGCGACCTTGATCAGGACGGCTTTAATGAAACCCAAGGCGTGCATGAACTGGCACTGGCCGGCGGAGTCTTACGAGTGAACTACGACCCCGGCCAGACGCTACGCTTCTATCCCGCCTTCCGCGTACATGAAACACGCGGCCGACGTTGCTGGGTCTACGCCCGTGGCCGCCCCGTTACAACAACGGGGCGCGACGCCGACGGCAACCTGCTGTTCCGCCTCGGCCTCGTCTCGGGTGACCCGGTTCGCATCGAGGTGCATACAGCGCCCGACTCCGACTGACCCGGCCATGTGACGCCCGCCGCCGCGCGCCCGGGCACTACTTGCGCACGAAGACCGTCCCGCCTGTGGACGGAGCCATCTGTGGCTCACATACAGTAGCGATGACGCCCGCAACATCATCCGGGGCGAGCGCCTTTTCAGCAGGAAACTCAGGCAGCACTGACCGCATGAGCCCAGTCTCCACGGCTCCAGGTGCAACGGCATACACGCGAATGCCATGCGGCTTACCTTCTTCTGCCAGGGCCTTGGTAAATATGTTCACCCATGCCTTGCTCGCACCATAAGCCGCAAAGCCCGCGAACGGATCAACCGACGCCACCGACGAGATATTCACCACCACGCCCCCCTGCTGCTGCTGCTGCATGATTGGCCATACCGCCTGGGTAGCATGAAAGATGCCAGCGATATTGACCTGCAATGTACGCTCAAAATCCGCCGGGTCCATGTCCGCAACCGGCACCAACGGTGCGCAACCCGCGTTGTTCACCAGGACATCAATACGTCCGCACGCCTCGGCCGCAGCACGGATCAATCCGTGGAGCTGTTGTGAATCCGCCACGTCAACCGCTTGTGCGAGACATTCGGCACCCGCCGACTTGATCTGATCCGCCGCTGCCTTGAGGTCCTTCTCATTGCGCGCCGCCGCCACGATGTGATATCCATCGCGCGCGAAGCGCAGTGCCGTCGCCAGGCCAATTCCCTTACTCGCCCCGGTAATCACGCATGTCTTCTTTGCCATGACATAGGCTCCTATGAGGTCGATTCCACAGCCAGCGCATCTGCGCCACGCCAGCCGAGATGCTCGTGCGTCGGGTCGACGCGGAGGTACCGCGACAGCCAGCGCACCGCCAGATACAACGGCAGCGTATCAACGAGTGCAGCCGAGAACTTGAACAGGTAATTGCTGCCGAGTAGCGTCAGCATCGCCACCAGAGCAATCTCGCCACGCAGGTACGCCGCGCCAAACGTGATGGAAATCACCGTGACCGAATCTACGAACTGGCTGACCACCGTGCTCGCATTGTTGCGCAACCACAGATGCCGCCCACGCGTCAACCGCTTCCAGAAGTGGAACAGCGCCACATCGCAGAACTGCGCCGCCAGATAGGCCGCCATCGACGCAAACACCGCCCCCGCCGTGCAGGCATAGACGAGGTGGAACAACTCCACACGCGACGTCACCTGCTCGCCGTTCGGCAAGTACACCGGCGTGCTCAGGTCCAGCACCTGCCACGATGGCTGATTGTCCGGCACGGCGGCAGGCAGGAGATTCCCCAGCCATAGCGTGCCGATCACCATCAGGTTGATCAGCAACCCGACCCACACAGCGAAATTCGCCCGCTTGCGGCCATACAGTTCACCGATCAGATCCGTGCACAAGAACGTCAGCGGATACGGCAACACACCCACGGCAACCGTGAGTGGCCCCAACTGCACAAACCGCGTAATACCGATGATGTTCAGCATCGCCATCGCACCCAGAAACACCCCCGCGAGAACGAGAAATACACGCTCACGCCGTTCGCGCAGTTGTTGATCGGTCAGTTCTTTCAGCCGCTGCATGGCGCGAGGCTACCCTCCGCTTCCGGATGATTCAAACGTGTCGCTCCTGGCCCGGTACGCCTACAATTGTAGCGCATGATTCAACTGACGCGCGAAGTTCGTTTCTCGGTAGACCGCGACTGGGCCGGCCGCGTAGCGTTCGATCGGCCGATCACCAATTCCTGGGCCGGCTGGCCGAGCGCCGTCGGCATCGTGCCCTACCTCAAGCTCCGCGCGACCGTCGCCGGCCAACCCGACCCCGAGACCGGCTATCTGCTCAATATCACGGTCATTGACGAGTTGCTCCGTCGCCATGCCATCCCCTACGCCGCCGACTCACTGCGTGATCACGGTTGGCGCATGTCCGCCGAGCATCTGCTGGGCCACATCTGGGAGCAGGTAGTTGTTGAGGCTCCATCCGACGCGCCACTCGTCGAGTTGGAATTGTGCGCCACGCCCTATCTCCGCTTTCGCATCCATCGGGAGAGACCTGAAATGGTCCTATTGACCCAGCAGTTCGAGTTTTCCGCCGCCCATCGACTCCATTGCCCCGACTTCTCCGCTGAGGAAAACCGCCGCATCTTCGGCAAGTGCAACAACCCCAGCGGTCACGGCCACAATTATCTGCTCGAGATCACGCTGGCCGGCAGACCCGACGGCGAGACCGGCACGGTCCTGCCGTTGCCGCAGTTCGAGCAGATCGTGAAGGAACGCGTCATCGATCGCCTTGATCACAAGCACCTCAACGAGGACACGCCCGAGTTTCGCAATATAAATCCCAGCGTCGAGAATATCGCGCAAGTCATCTGGGGCATGCTCGCCGAGCACGTCGGCCCCGCCGAACTCTTCTCCGTCAAGGTCTGGGAGACACCCAAGACGTGGGCCGAGTACCGCGGACATCACGGCTTCGGGCAGGCGTGAGAATCTCATGTCTCAATCCGACCAGGACGACATTCGTCAGGCATGGAATCGCAACGCCGCCTGGTGGCAACAACGGCAAGGTTCCGATGATGCCGATGTGTGTCACCAGCACATCATCTTTCCCGCCACCGAGCAGTTGCTCGCCATCGGGCCGGGCGCGCGCGTACTCGACATCGCCTGCGGGACCGGCAATCTCTCTCGCCGTTTGGCGCGCTCCGGGGCCCAGGTGGTCGGCTGGGATATTTCCGAGCGCCTGATCGCATACGCTCGGTCACAGACGCCGCCGGAGCTGCACGTCCAGTACCAATGCCTTGACGCGACTGACCCGGCCGCGCTTGCCGCCGCGCTCGATCATGGCGACGGCCCCACCTCATTTGATGCGGCGGTCTGCTCCATGGCACTGCATGACATGGCTGACATCGACGGCCTGCTGGCAGCGCTACCACGCCTGCTGACGCCCGCCGGCCGTTTCGTGTTCTCGATCACGCACCCCTGTTTCAACCATACGGGCGTGACCGTAGTCCACGAGCAATCGCTGGCCGCCGAAGACGACACTTCGTGGGCTTTACGGGTGAATGACTACCCAGCAAACCGACGTGTGGCCGGCTGGGTCGCCCCCGGCCAGCCTCATCCGGTCCCACAGTTCGAGCGTAGCCTGACCGAGCTTTTTCGCTCATGCTTCAGTGCAGGGCTTGTGCTGGACGCGCTGATCGAACCACTGGCGTCACCGACCCTGGCGAAGATCTCGCCGGAATTCGCACAATTGTGGAGCAGAATCCCGTTGTTCCTGCTCACACGCTGGCGGCTTGCACCCCCGGCTTCTGCCTGATTAATCGCCCGGTCATGCGGCCCTCAACCGGCTGAACGTCGCATGGTCCACCAGGTGCGTCTCTTGACTGGACTCCCCACCAGTTCTACGATCGTTTCTGCCGATATGTCCTTACAGGGAGCGTGTTTAATGGGCATTTGTGAGCGGTGTGGCAAGGCGCAGGCAACCTTCCACCTGACGAACATCGACGAAGCCGGCGACAAGCTCGAACGCCATTTGTGTGATAGCTGCGCCACCGAGGAAGGCCTCCTGCACACGCAGAAGCCAACGGTCGATATCAACGAGATCATTGAGAACTTCATTTCGGGCAGCAAATCCGGCAGCGCTGACCTGAGCAGCCTGGTTTGTGAGAACTGCGGAATCAGCTACGTCGAATTCCGCAATCAGGGCCTGCTGGGCTGCGCCAAGGATTACGACGCCTTCAAGGAGCAGATCGATCGACTGCTCAACCGTACCCATGCTGGCGCTACGGCCCACGTCGGCAAATCGCCTCAGTCACTCGGCGCCGCCCACAAACCCCAGCAGGATCTCTGGCGGCTCAAACGGCAGCTCGACGAAGCGATCACGGCGGAAGACTACGAGCGGGCTGCCGAGCTGCGCGACCGCATACGTGCGCTGGAGGAAGAATGAGCGAAGCGCTCGACAATGTTGCGCGACAGCCCAGCGACTGGCTGCGACCGGGCGGGCCACTGCATGAAATTGTGATTTCCACGCGCATCCGGCTCGCCCGCAATATCCGCGGCTTTCTTTTCCTCCCGCGTGCCGATGCCGAGATGCGCGGCGACATCGCGAAGACCGTCCGTTCCGCCGCCGAGCGGATAGAGCTGCTGCGCGAAGTCATCTACGTCGACGTCGAAGGCCTCGACGAACTCCATCGACAATTGCTCGTCGAGCGACACCTCATCAGCCGTCAGCATGCCGACGGCACGGGCGCCCGCGGTGTCGTGTTCCGCACCGACGAGGCCATGGGCGTGATGATCAACGAAGAGGATCACCTGCGCATCCAGGTCATGCGCAACGGCCTCCAGGTCGAGGAGGCCTGGGAGCAGATCAACGCCATCGACGACGCCCTCGAGCAGCAGCTCGATTTCGAGTTCCACCCCCAATACGGCTACCTGACCGCCTGCCCCACCAATGTCGGTACGGGCATTCGCGTATCCGTCATGTTGCATCTGCCGGCCCTGCGGCTGACCAACGAACTGGAGAAGGTGGGCAACGCCGCCCGCGACATGAAGCTCGCGGTGCGCGGCCTGCACGGCGAAGGCAGCGAAGCCACCGGCGACTTCTTCCAGATTTCCAACCAGGTCACCCTGGGCAAGAGTGAGACTGAAATCGTCGACGATTTCAGCCACGTCGTCATTCCGAAGATCGTCGACTACGAAAAGGCCGCCCGCCACGCCCTCATCAAGGGGCGTCCCCACGCCATGGACGACAAGATCTGGCGTGCGATCAGTCAACTCCGCAGCGCCCGTCTGATGAGCTCGGAAGAAGCCCTGCAATACCTCTCCCACGTGCGCATGGGGCTGCACACCGGTCGCCTGGGCGACATCAACCTCCAGACCCTCAACGAACTCTTCCTTCAGGTCCAGCCTGCCCATCTGCAGAAAATCCGCGGCGAGCGCCTCACCGGCGAGCAGCGCAGCATCGAGCGGGCCACTTTCATCCGCAGCCGGCTCAATCAGAACTAGCTGCGACGAAATTGACCCGCTCGTGAGGTTGCCTCCGACCTGCGCGGCGGAGGAGTGCGGCCATTTGCTAGAATCTAGTTCAAGTGCACGCTCGCCGTCACGCCCTGATCATTCTCATCGACAGGCTCCGGCGATACTGGCTGTGCAGGTGCTTTGGGCTGCGGCTGCTGCTGCTTGACCGCCCGGGGTGCGGTCTGTGCTCCCTGTCCTGCCAGCGGTCCATTCCAAACCCGTACGTCGCTGATCTCCGCAGAATACTCATAGTCGCCGACGATCTTCTCGATCGCCAAGACCATCTTTCGCGATTCGCCGGCCGGCAGCGGACCCGGTCCGCACATGCCATCATGGCAACTTGGCATGGCCATCGGGGTGGCAAGATAGAGCGGTCGATCAACAAACGAAGTGCTCTCGTCATAGAACAGCACGCGCACCGCCGCCAGGCTCACAGCCTGATCACCATTGTTCGTCAGCTTCACCTTGAGCAACCCACGATCTTCCGCGCCACTCGAAAACACGAAGTCCGTCTCCACGTCAAGCTGGTCAGCATAGTCGAGATCCCGGTGGTCATTCAGGGCATCCGCGACCACCGGCGGCAGTTCCTGCCAGTTGGGCAGCGCACGGATGATCTCCGGCATGCGATCTACCAGGTCCTCCGGCAGTCCCGTCAGGTTCTTGGCCATACTCATGCCGTACAATCCCACCGCCGTCCCGCAGATGATCAGGACGATGATGGTTCCGAAAAACCCTTTGACCAGGGCCGTGAAAAACCCGGTCTTGTTGACAATCACAGATGGTCCTGCGTGGTTCATCGCAACACTCCCTTCGCCGCCAACGGAGCGACGCGTTAGCACCTCTGAGCGACCAGTCGCTCATGCTTTCCACCAGTGTATTCGCACAGCCCCAGCGATTATTCACGTCCCCAGGAAAACCCGCAGCGGCCCCGCCAGCCAAGACAAAGGCGGCACCCGCGAGGATCGAGCGTATCAGCGTCGCAGATACAACCAATCTTCGCAAATGCCGCCGCACCAGAGGCTTACGTCACGCCTCCCGCCTGCATCGGGGATGCCCGACGTGATCGGCTTCTTAGCGCTTGCCCCACTCCGCAAAGAAGCTCTTCGCACCCTCCGGGTCCGCTTTCATGCTATCCTCGCCCGGCTTCCAATTCGCGGGGCACACCTCGCCGTGCTTCTCAAAGTGCGTGAGAGCATCCACCATCCGCAGCGCCTCATCAACGTTGCGCCCGAGCGGCAGGTCATTGATCAGCAGGTGGCGGACAATGCCCTCGCGGTCTATCAGGAACAGTCCGCGATACGCCACGCCACCTTCGGAACGCACGCCGTACTTCCGGCTGATTTCCTGCGTCAGGTCCGACAGCATCGGATACTCGATCTTACCGAGTCCGCCCTGGTCACGCGGCGTATTCTGCCACGCCAGGTGCGTGAACTGGCTATCGATCGAGGCTCCCAGGAGCTGCGTGTTCTTCTCGGCGAATTTCGACGCCGCCTCGCTGAAGGCCACAATCTCGGTCGGGCACACAAACGTGAAGTCCAGCGGCCAGAAAAACAGAACCACGTTCTTGCCGCGATAGTCGGAGAGCTTCAGCTCTTTGAACTGCCCGTCAACGACTGCGGTCGTCGTGAAATCCGGTGCCGGCTTACCAACCTGAGCGACTGCGTTACACCCTTGATCCGTCATCAATCAGACTCCTCTCACGCCTAATGAGCATTCCAGGTTTTACAAATGGGGTTGAGGATATCACCCGCGGCCCGCGCCCGGGCAAGACCCCTTGAAGACCTCTAATGGGTCGATTTGGACTGATTGTAGTCGTCCGCCGGCCAGTTGCCACTGTCGTGCCGCGCCGCGCGTCCGGTAACGCCCGAGGCAGCCCTCCAGGAGGTGCAGGACGGCCCACGCAACCGAAGATGGCGCAGCCTGCCGCCGGCGTGCGCGTTATCATGAGGGATCGGGCCGAATTGGGCGGTCCAGCAGCGAATGGAAGATCGACGCTCATGGATGCCGGTCAGGGTAGACAGCAGCGAGATGATGCGCGCGATGCGCGGATCGGGCGGATCCTCGACGACTTCGTGCGCCGCCGCAAAGCGGGTGAGCAAGTCCGCGAACAGGACGTGCTGGCCGAACACCCGGACCTGGCAGACGACTTGCGCGAGCATTTCCTGATCCTGCGCGACTTACGGGGGGCCGGCCGACATATCCAGGACTTCATCAAACAGGGCTGGCTGGAACGCTCCGACGATCCGCGCTACCCCGCCTGCCTTGGCGCATACAAGATCGTCCGCCTGCTCGGCCGCGGCGGCATGGGCATCGTCTTTCAAGCCTACGAGGAGAGCTTGCACCGCACCGTCGCCCTGAAGGTGCTCCGGCCCGAGCTGGCTGACGACTCCGCGGTTCTCCAGCGCTTTCAGCGTGAAGCCCGCACCGCGGCGACGCTGCAGAACCCGAACATCGTCACAGTCTACGCCGTCGGCCAGGAACGCGGCGTACACTTCATCGCAATGGAATACGTCCCCGGCACGAATCTCGCCGATCTCTTGCGCGACTACGGAGCGGTGCCCGCAGGCTTTGCCCGCGTAATCACCCGTCAGTTACTGTCAGGCTTGCACGCGGCACACGAGGCTGGGCTGATCCATCGCGACATCAAATCTTCCAATGTACTGCTCCAATACGATGACGAAGAACTCCCGCAGGCGACAGCCCACAGCTCCCGGACGCACGCCGCATCGGACGCGCCACATCCCGTACCACTAGGGCAGCCGTGCGCAAAGCTCGCCGACTTCGGCCTGGCCCGCATGCGCTCTTCGCAGACACAACTCACGTTGCATAACGCCGTCATCGGCACGCCCGAATACATGAGCCCCGAGCAGGCCCGCGGCGACGAGCGTATTGATCATCGCACGGACCTCTACTCCGCCGGCGTCGTACTCTACGAAATGCTAACCGGGCAGCCGCCGTTCAGGACCGATACGGCAACCGCAACGGTTCACCGCATCCTGCACGATACAGTCGAGCCGCCCCAGATCCGCGTCCAGGGGGCAGATGTCCACTTGTCGGCGCTCGCCCTGCGTCTGATGGCCAAGCAGCCGGAGGACCGCTTCCCAACCGCCGCTGACGCACTCGCCGCGCTCGAATCCGGTCAGCGAATCAAGCTGATCGCAGAGCGACGACAGCGCCTGCGGCAGATGACAGTCGCCGGGTTGGTCCTCGCATTGCTGCTCATCGTCGGCGCGTTCGCGCGTACCCTCTCGCAAGCCGCCGGCACCATCCAGGCCGTGCGCGTGGACCCCGACCCGGACCGTGCGCACGTGCTACAGGCACAGTTCGGCGACGACCCCACCTGGCGGGTCGTGCAACGGCTGACACCCAAGCAGGGGACCTTCACGGATGCCGCTCTCCTGCATGCAACCGAGCATCCCGAGCCGCTCATTGTTGCCGCCGTCGAGCCACCTCGCGACGGGCATACCCTCGACACCCTGTACGCTTACCATTCCGACGGCCGCCTGCTCTGGAAGACGCCCGTTCAGGGCGAATACCTGAATGCGGCCTGGCCCGACTGTGTCGCGGACGGCGCCCGTTGGGTCGTGACGCACCTGGTCACGGGCAACCTGAATGCCGCGCCCGGCGATGAACTAGCCATCATCGCCAGCAATGACCTCGAATACCCCACCGCAGTCGCGCGGGTCAATCCCCTGGATGGCAAGTTCGAGGACATCTTCTGGCACTTCGGCAACCTCTCGCAAATCGGGATCGCCGATCGTTACTTCCCCGGCGGTGCACCAGCCCTCATCGTCGCCGGCGTAAACAACAAGCTCAACGGCTTCCATCAGCCGCAGCCAAATGACCCGCCACGGTTGACCGCCTGGGAGCACGTGGCCGTCATCATGGTGCTGGACCCACGCGATCTCTCTGGCTCCGGGCCACCCTACACTCACCGCATGGAGCTGCCGCCAGGCCGACCGCAGGCTTACGCCATGCTGGATTTGTCGGGCAGCGGACTTTGGACCGCGCCGGACGGCACTTCGCTCCCCGTCAGCTCCATTGCCACCCAGTGGGGGAGCCTCGTGGAACTCGAGGCCGTACCGGCCCGCGGCCCGGAATCGGCACTCACCATCCGGACCGCCATCAACGCGCCGGAGCACCTCGGCCGTGCCGTTCTGGCCCTTGATCGAGGACTCGCCCTGCGCGACGTGGTCATTACTGACGCTGAGCGACACCTGCGCAACAAATCGGACTGGTACAACCGCTGGCGTGTCCTCGTCCGTGACGGCCAAACGGTCGCCCCCGGCAAGCCCGTCCCCTCACTCGCGCAGGCCGCCTCGCGTGCCGCTGCTACACAACTCGACCGTGTCTGGATTGACGACGCAGACCGCGGCCGTCTGCTCGCGACCACGCATGCCGATTCCGAGTCGTTCACCTTCGCCGAACTGCCGGGCAGTGCCATTGACGTCACCATTCTCGACGCCGACGGACGCGGCATGCAGCTCGTCGTCGTCGGGCTCGAACAACCCTACCGCGACGCCGGCCTCATCGCCTACACCCGTCTCGGCGAGCGCGTCTGGGAACTCTCGCTAACCGAGCGTGTGGACTGGCCGGACTGCCAGCCCACCACGAATTGGCGGTGCCGCTGCCCGCTCATCCCGGTCGAACTGAACGACCAACCCGGCGAGGAAGTCATCGTCGTTGGTTCAGATCAGTTCGAGTATCCCACGCGCATCGCAGTAGTCGACCCTCAGCGAGGAGAGATCCTGTCAAGCTACTTCCATCTTGGCCACATCTACGGTGCCACATTACTGGAGAATTACTTCTCGGACGGTCGCCCGGCACTGCTCGCCTGGGGCACCAACAACAAGCTGGATGGTTTCTTTGAATCACGGCCACAGGGCATGGATCCCGCGGCCGAAGACACACCGCGAACTCGCCACGACCACGTCAGCGTAGTAATGCTCTTGGACCTCGACACATTCGACGGCTGTGGACCACCGCATACGTCGCGGCTGCCTTTCCCTGCCGCAACACCCTGGGCCTACGGCTTCGTCGACATCCCGCAACGAATCGGTCACCAACTCGACACGCCCGCGCCACTCAGCTATGAGGCCGCCATCGTGACGGAAGTGCGATCCGGTCTCTATGAGCCCGCCGACGGGACCGGCCCGTGGTTCACCATCGGTCTCGCCGAGCAGCGCAGCCAGGGGACGCACGTGCAGCTCGTGCTCGATCGCAACCTGCAACCCCGCGGAGCCGTGCTGAGCGACGCCGCGCGCCAAGCCGGCCTGACACCAGAGCACTTCACGCGGGCCTGGCGACCGTTGTTTCAACAAGGGCGCCCCACGAGCGATTAGCACGCACGCCGTCATTCGCCCGTCATGAAACGCGTGATGAACCGCATGTGCTCACGCAGCGCCCGCAGCCCCCGATGGCAGAGCATGTAAATCGCGTCGGGACTCCGTTCGAGCCGCCGCGCGATATCTTCCACCTCGACATCCTCGATGAACCGCATCCGAACGACCTCACGCTGATCATCCGTCAGCCGCGCCAGGCAACTCATCATCAAAGCGATCGCCTCATCACGGGCGAACATCCGGCTGGGGGTGGCGTCATCGGCTGCGAGCCGTTGCACCAGATCGGGATATGACCCCGTCAAGTCCGTGTGGGCGGCAAGCTCCCGGCCCGCATCACGCTTTTGACGCCGCGCCGCCCGCTGCATGTCCTGTAGCCGATGCAGCGCGATCTGCTCCAGCCAACTCACGAAGTGCTCGACGCTATCGAAGTTCGGATAGGTCTTGTCGGTCGGCTGGTGCGCATCAACACTGCGCTCGACCACACTCCGACCCCCGTCGTCGGCCTCGTTCGCCTCCGGCCGGCGAATCGCGCGAAACGCGACGATGTATGCCTGTTGCAACACATCCTCCGCCTCGATCCGCACGCGCAGTGCAGGCTCGATCTTGCTGGCCACCATGCTGCGGAGTGCCGCGTGGTGACGGACGATCAATCGCTGCAGCGCGTCACAGTCGCCTTCCCCGACGCGCTGCACATCTTCGTCATGTGGGTGTCGCTCCCCCATCATGCCCGACAGTATCGCAGAATCTCCGCCGTTTTCCAAGCGCTCCGGAGCGCGACTCTCACTGGTTTGCCTCCCATCCCGCCGAACCACCCCATCACGCGAGCGCCCTCCTCGCATCCCGGCCACCTCAACTCGTCGACCTACTTCAGCAACCCGCGCCTCCCCAGCCTGACAACACTGTAATCCAACGCACTTGATTAGCCTCTCTTAATATTCCCCACGCTTAACAAGCATGGTGGGTATCCTGAGTTACTGAAGGCACACGCTGGGGGCGCATCCTCGATGGGCGTCCTCGCAACAGCAAAAACACAGCGAAAGGAGAAGCTATGAAGTGAGCCACCTCGGTCTGGTTAGGATGCCGGTGCGT
>CAYXTR010000017.1:0-121606 GCA_964468185.1 uncultured Planctomycetales bacterium
CCGAACCGGAGGCGAAGAAGTCGAGCAGCAGACGGCTGAACGCGTAGTCATAGTCCGCGCCGTCGAGCTCGAGCGTGCCGGGGTCACCAACGACGTCGCCATTGTCGCCCTCCAGCGCCTGGAACGCGTAGGCGTTGTACTCCCACGCACTGCCATACTGATAATTGACGATCGTGGCGCCACCGTACAGGTGATTCCAGCGAATCTGCGCGTACTCGTCATTGATGGCCCACGCCAGGACGTAGCCACGCATGATGAGGTCGCCGGTGCCCTCGGGATCCGGATACGGATCGCCCAGGACGGTCCACGGCGAGACACCCTTCGGCATACCAGTAGCGACCGACCAGTAGGCCGGCTCGTTGCTGGTCAGCTCAATGACGTTGTCAACGTCATTGCAGGTCTCGCTGACGAAGTACAGTTGGATATCCAGGTCAGCATTCCAGTCGTTGTTGATGGTGATGAAGGTATCCTGAGTCAGGTTACCAGACGAATCCCACCGAACCTCGACTTTCGGGTAAACCAGGAGGCTACCCTTTTCCGTCGCACTGACGCGATCCTGCGCGACAGCCGCCGGAACCAATACGGCCACACAGAGTGCAGCAACTACTGCAAAGCGGAACATGCTTGTCCCTCCATTTCACAGAGAACCAGGGGCTTTCCCCTCACGATCTAAGACACAACGTCTCAAGCCAAACTTCCGTCAGTTTGCCTTCCGAATACACAATCACGTCGCCCACGCGGACGCCGTCGTTTTCCATTCCCCGCGACCCTGCCGGCCGGGGCGCCGGCTGACCGCCTCCATTTCTCTTCCCAAGGCCGCGGCCCATAGACCGCGACGCCACCCTGATCAGCGTCAGCCTCAAGCGCGATTACGCACCGAGGAGCCCGGAACCCCGGACGTCAGTCTGATCGGGAATCGCACCGTCGGCCCCATACGTAACGTCCGACTATGTGAACCCGATCACCCAGGGTAGGGCCGATACTACACCGCTCCCGTCTGCGTGTCAAGGCACATTATAGGGCAACGAACCGAACATCCGAATGAGCCCATAGTACGATCGCTGCCTGATCATAACAAGGGGTCTTATCGGTCCTCGCAACGCTTTTTTCTCGGAACCTCCGCTCCCGCGCGTCGCCCCCGGCTCAACCTGCTCACCGCCAGCTAGCAAGCCCTCACGGCAAACCACCCATCTGCGTCGGCGGCGGCACCCCCATCACACAACCGCCCGATCACGCCAGGCATCGCGCACGCTACCCGCGAACGCCTCCGCGGCCGCCTCGTACGCCTGCCGCTGCGCATCGTTTCTCGGCGGCGGGACTGCGGCCATCAGCCGTACGAGCATGTTCCCCTTCTCTCCAGTCTTCTTCGGCCATCCCAAGTCGCGCAAACGAATAACACGGCCATTGGGTGAGCCGGCGGGAATCCTCACGCTCACGACGCCATCAAGCGTCGGCACGTCTACCTCGGCCCCCAATGCCAGTTCCCACGGTGCAACGGGCAGGTCAACTTCCACGTCGGTACCAATCACGCGAAATACGGGATGCGGACGCAGGTGAATCGTAATCAGCAGGTCACCACGCTTCCCGCCCGCAGCGCCGGGCGTACCTTGTCCGCTGAGTCGAATCCGACTGCCTTCGTGCACGCCGGCCGGGACTTTCACTTCGATCTGTCGACGCTCGTACTGTTCGCCACTACCGTTACAGACGCGACACACCTGTCCGACGTTCGTGTGCCCCGCCCCCTGGCACGCGGAACACACCTGCGGCGACTGAAGCTGAAGCGTCTTGCTACAACCGTGCAGCGCCTCGCGCAGTGTCAGATGTAACTCCCCGGTGACGTCGGTGCCACGCGCACTACGGCGTGTGCGTCCGGTACGGCGACGCGCGCCACCAAAGAGGTCGCCGAAAATGCTGCCGATATCACCAAACCCGCCCAGATCGTCAAAATCTGCGCCGCCAAAGTGCACACTGTACGCACCGCCCGGACCGGTCGAGTACCGCGCGCCTGCATTCGGATCGATTCCCGCCGCCTCGTAGGCGTCAGCCTGCTTCCAATGTTCGCCGTACTTGTCGTACTTGGTACGCTTTTCAGGGTCACCCAGTACTTCGTAGGCTTCGTTGATCTCTTTGAAGCGACGTTCCGCGTCCTTGTCGTTCGGGTTGCGATCCGGATGCCACTTCATGGCAGCCTTGCGAAAGGCACGCTTGATCTCGTCAGCGCTGGCCGATCGACTCACCCCCAGCACATCGTAATAGTCCTGTCCGTGTTCTGACATGTTTCGACACCTCCGCGCGTGTCGTGAAAAGCAAGCGGCGTTCCAAACCCGGGGCAGCCGCATGTGCCCATAACCCGTTCGACGAGAGCTGTTTGCAACGATCATGGCAGGGACAATCCTGCCGCTGAACGCCGGAAGCTGTCATTTTGACGCAGTCCAGCCCGGATCGCTCCGACCGCCCTTGCGTCCTAATCCAAACTCTATTCTGATCTTACGAACCGGCGCCCCTGCGGTGCCGTAAGTGGAACGGGCGTTGCTACCCAGGCCATCGCGCGGTCGACACCTACGATATTTGCCGGCGCCCTCGTGCCGGGAAGACGACGACCATCCGAGAATCGGCAAGGAGTCATCGATATGAGATTTTCCAAAGTCCTCGCGTATACGACGTTGAGTCTTCTGGTCCTCGGTCTGATCGGATTGAACTGGCCCGGGCTGGTAGGACGCGTCGCATACGCCTTCGAGAGCGGGCAGGCCGTCGCCGCCCGAGAGCAACTCCAGTACGCGCGGAAACTGTCCGACGCCTTCGAAACCGTCACCGAAGCCGTCGGACCATCCGTCGTCAATATTCGCTCCGTCAAAACCGTCGAAGTCCGTAGTCCGTTCGGCGGCCGGCAGCCCATGCCCGGCCCGTTCGGCGACGATTTCTTCGATCGCTTCTTCGGCGACCGCCGACCGCGCAATGGCGGGCCCCGGGAACGCATGCAGCAGGGCTTGGGCACCGGCGTGATTGTCAGTAAAGACGGCTACATCCTGACGAACAACCACGTCGTCGAAGACGCTGACGACATTACCGTCACACTATCTGATAATCGCGAATTCAGCGCGGAGGTCGTTGGCACCGATCCCCTATCGGACGTCGCCGTAGTCAAGATCGAAGCCGGCGATCTGCTGGCGGCCGAGCTTGGCGACTCGGACGACGTACGCGTCGGTGAATGGGTGCTTGCCATGGGCAATCCGTTCGGCCTGAAGAAGACCGTCACGGCCGGCATCGTCAGTGCAAAAGGTCGCGCCAACATGGGCATCGCCGACTACGAGGACTTCATTCAAACCGATGCCGCCATCAATCCCGGCAACAGCGGAGGTCCGCTCGTGAATCTGGAAGGGCGCGTCATCGGCATCAACACGGCCATTGCGTCACGGACGGGCGGCTATCAGGGCATCGGGTTCGCGATCCCGTCGAACATGGCCCGTCAGGTCATGGACTCCATTCTCGACTATGGCAAAGTCGTGCGCGGGTGGCTGGGTGTCGTGATTCAGCCGCTCACCGAGGACCTTGCAAAGCAGTTCGGTTTTGACGGCACCGATGGCGTCTTGATCGGTGATGTCTCCAAGAACGGCCCCGCAGATCAGGGCGGCATGCAGGCCGGTGATATCGTGGTGGAGTTCAACAGCGAGCCTGTTACCGACATGAACAAGTTCCGTAACATGGTCGCCGCTGTTCCGCCTGACACCGAAGTGGAAATCGTGGTCATTCGCGATGGCGAGCGTGAGACACTCACCGTCACCGTGGGTGAGCGCGAGACGCAAGCCGTCACCCGCGGAGGCGAGACACCGATGGAGGATCTCGGCCTCAAGCTCAGCGACGTCACGCCGGAGATCGCCAGTCAGCTCGGCGTTGACGAAAACGAAGCCGGGGTCGTGGTGCTGGAAGTGCAGCCCGCCAGCGCAGCTGAGAAGGCCGGGCTCGCGCCGGGCGATCTCATCTTCAAGGTGGGCCAGCGTGCGATCGAGGACACCCGAGATTTTCGCGCCGCATTACGCGAGTACGACCTGGATCAGGGCGTCCTGCTTCGCGTCAAACGCGACGACATGCAACGCTTCGTGATCTTGAAGCGCTAGGCACGCACGCGGGCTGAGAAACACCAGGGGTATCACTGCGGCGCGCCGGGCTGCACCTCCGTCATCCAGCGCGCCGCTCGTTCGTTCACGACCATTCCGCAGCACCCGCCACCGACGGCTGAGACGCCGCCCAAGGCCCTTCCAGCTCCGCCCGCCGCAGTCCCACGACATTGCGGGCATGCGGTACGTGTCAGTCGCCTGGCGACGTCATTCATGCGTTCATATACCGTCATGCCGCAGACGCCACGGACCTCGGATGCACCAACTCGCTTTCCAATAACGCTTGAAACCGATCAATCCGCGCATGGATACCCCAAAAGAAGTGGGCCGGCGGTCGGGACGTGCGGGGGGGGGACACGTACGCCGACTCGACCGGCCCGGGAACCTGAGTCCTGTTGCGTGGTTCCGAATATACTCATGCCCGCGTCCGAAAACAACCGGGCGCGCCCACGAAGTTAAGGGAAATCCCTTAGGGCAATGAAAAAGAAACCGCGCACGCTCCGCTGTGGCCCGGCAAGAGCGAGTTGCGACTGATAGATCAATGCACCAACGCCTAATTGTCCACTGATTCAGCGCGTGGGACGTGTCTGTTCGGTCACGGCGGCCCGCATTCACCTGCGGGCTCGCTCCCGACGGTCCACGTGTCCTGTTGTTTCGGCCAATCGGCGATCTAGTCGATAGTACTCCAATCGCATCCGTGTCCGCACCGCTTGCACCTGATAACGTGACGCACCGCATCGGAGGTCATACCGTCATGCCAACCCGTATTGCCCACGCTGCACTGTTGCTGCTCACGATTGGCGCTATCCAAGTCATACCTGCGACCCTCGGCGAGGCCGTGCTCGTGCCCATGTCCGACGGGTCCCTCGCCCTGAGTCAGAAATCCGTGCATACCGCTACCCCGCGGATCGACGCCCTCAGTGCTGGTGAAGCGGGTCTGTCCGTGCGAGTAGAACTCGCCGCCGTCCCCCTGGATTGGACAAGCATCGGCGAGAGCGGCGACTTCGCAGAAGTGAACTGGTTCGACGCGCCCCTCGCTGGCGCAGTCGGTACGCCCGGTGTGCCGGTCGTTCGTCGCCTGCTGGTCGCCCCGCCGCACGCGGATGTACGGCTCGATATCCACTACGGCGAGCCGTACCTGGCCGAGGCAAGGTCGCTCGACATCAATCTGACGCTGCTCCCGGTGCAGCCGCCGGTTGAGAAAATCCCGGGGGCGCGTGACGAGGCCCCCTTTGTTTACGACGCCAACGCCTACGCCTTGGACGCCGATGTACCTGCCGAACGTGCCACGCTCACCGAAGTGGGCACCATGCGCGGCCAGCGGCTACTGCTGCTGGAAGTGCAGCCGATCGCCTACAACGCCGCCCGCGAGCAGATCCTGCTATGGACCGACATTGAGGTGGTCATCACGTTCGCCGGCGACCACGACAAGGCAGCCACAGTGGATTACGGCCCTCCCCCCGGTCTGGCGGACGTCGTGCTGAATCCGGACTTGCTGCCGCCGGCGTACAAGACGAGTGGCAACTACCTGATCGTGGTCGCTGACACTTTCGAAAACGACATCGCGAGCTTCGCGACCGCCAAGACGGCCCAGGGCTACAACGTGACCACGTACCCCGTCGCGTCCGGCACGTCGGCCAGCGCGATCCAGTCATACCTCCAGACGCAATACGCCAGCGCCACCACCGCACCCGCGTACGTCCTCCTCGTCGGCGATACGAACACCATTCCGCACTGGACGGGCGCGGGCATGGACTCGCCCGCGACCGATCTCTACTACGCCTGCATGGACGGCGGCAGCGACTGGGTGCCGGATTTCGCGCTCGGGCGTCTTCCCGTCCGTTCGGCCGCGCAGCTCGCGGCAATCGTCGCGAAGACCCTTCACCACGACGACGGCCCGATCGCCGATCCGAGCTATCTGAAGCGCGGTGCGTTCATCGCCTCGACCGACAACAGCCGTGTTACCGAAACCACGCACAACTACGTCGTCAATACGCACCTGCTGACGAACAGCTACAGCACCGACCTGCTCTACCCCGTCAGCCGTAGCACAAGCAACAGTGAACTGAGCGCCGCACTCAACGCCGGCCGCTTCTACAGCGTCTACAGTGGACACGGCATGGAAACGGGCTGGTACGATTCGCTCGTCTACACCCAGAACGATGTCCGCAGCATGACCAACACGGACATGTACGCCTTCGTCTGGAGCTTCGCCTGCCTGACGGGCAAGTACACCGAGACCGAGTGTTTCATGGAAACGTGGGTGCTCCAGCCCGACGCCGGCGCCGTCGCCAGCGTCGGCTCGTCGGTGACTTCCTTCTGGGACGAAGATGACATCCTCGAACGTCGGCTGTTCGACGCGATCTTTGACTACAACGATTCCGTCGCTACGCGCCTCGGCCCCGTCATCAACGAAACGCGCGCCCGCTACCTGGCACACTACGGCACCGGCGGCTACACGCAGCGCTATTTCGAGATGTACAATCTCTTCGGCGACCCAGCGCTGCCGCTGCCGGGCGCCTGCGACGACCCGCTCATGCAAGCCGAATTCGCCGGCCTTGAAGCCTGTACGGCCGGCAGCAACGGCACCGGGAGCGTCGCCGGCGAAGGCACGAGTACGTCCGACCCGCTGTCCTCCTCGTCCGCACCAGGTTGCGGCGCCGGCATGTGCGGCGCAGGCGTCATGAGTTGCCTGCCGCTGATGCTGGTCGCGCTGGGAGCGGTCAAGCTCGGCCAGCGCCGGCGCTGGCAGCGCTAGCGCTGCGTCAGACAATGTGCTCACAACACTACGCCGGACATCGCGGTGCAGATCTCCGTCGATTGACTTCGCGAACATCAACGTCCTATATCCTGTCAGGAGACATTCGACCGAAGGAGACCCGCGCCGCGTGGCGCCCTGCGTCCGCTGCTTCAGCAGGCGATCATGCCAGGGAGGCAAAGAAATGCGTAGATGGATTCTGACACTGGTGGGACTCGCTGCGCTCGTACCGCTGGCCAGCGGCGAGGTACTCGACTTCGAAGACCTCACCGATGGCGACTTCTTCCTCGTCGGTGAGTCACGCGTGACCGACGGCGTCACGCTCACCGGCCAGAGCTACTTCTGGTCCGGCGGCCAGGAGTACAACGGCGGCACAGCCTGGATCGACAGTAACGGCTATGCCGGGGGCTCCGGAACCGAACTCGGCTGGATCGACAATATCAACGTCGACTTCGATTTCGGCGAGCCGATCGCTGAGGTCATCTTTAACTACGGCGAGCACGGCGGCAATGTCAATCTGATCGTCAATGGTGAGCTCGCCAACGTCAACAACTTCTCGGAAATCGACGGAATGCAGGTCGGCGGCGTCGATGTGACAAACACTGACGGGCCCCCGGGGCAGGTATACGGTGCCCTCGCACTCAGCGGCGACATTCAGTCGGTTGCCATCGGCGGCCAGGAGTTCGCGCTCGACAACGTCGAGTACACCGTCCCCGAGCCGGCCTCGCTGGTGCTCCTCGGCTTGGCGGGGCTCGCACTGCGTCGACGATAAACACCAAAGGCAAAGTGGTCAGCGCAACGGCCGACACCTGTACGGACGGGTATCGGCCGTTTTGTTGGGGCCTTCATTCAGATGCAGGCCCAGCCTACTCGTTCTCCTCCCCCAGCACATGGTGATCAAACCACGCAATGTCCCACTCGAGCTTGCCCACGCGGTGATCGGCGATCGTCAGGCCATGCCCGGCCCCCGGATACGTCAGCAACACGACCGGCACATCGCCGTACTCGCGCAGCCCTCTGAACAGCATGTACGAATTCTGCGGCACGACGCGGGCATCGCGCTCGCCGGTGTGAATCAGCGTCGGCGTCGTCACCTCGTCCAAGCGCCAACCGGGTGACGCCGCCGCATACGCCTCCTCCCGCTCCCACGGCAACCCCTGCATGTAGTTGATCACGTGGCCCGGCGTATCCTGCAGGCCCCACTGCGTGTACTGCGTGAGCCCACCAGCGCCGCTGCTGGCTGCCTTGAACCGCTGCGTCGACGTGATCATGCAATTCGTCAGGAAGCCGCCATTGCTCCAGCCCATCACACCCATGCGATTCGGGTCGGCGATGCCGCGCTCCACGACCGCATCCACGCCGGCCATGATGTCCTTGACCTCGATATCACACTCCGCGCCGATCAGATCCGTCATGAATTTGTCGCCGTAGCCGGTCGAGCCGCGATAGTTCGGACTCAGCAGCGCCCATCCCCGGGCCGCGAAGATCGTCCGGCCATAAATCCAGTAGCGGAAGTGATGCAGCGTGCACGCCGTCGGCCCGCCGTGCAGCTCGAGCACGAGCGGCAGCGGCCCGTCACTCTCGTCGTAGTCCGGGGGCAATTCGAGAATGCCGCCAACTTCGGTGCCGTCCGGCGCCTGCCAGGTGATGTGGCGGATCTGCGGCAGTTTCCAGGTCTTCATCTGCGGGTTGATGTGCGTCAGACGCGTCGGCTGCGGGGCACTGTCGCCCGTCGCATACCAGAACACATCGCGGCAATGCTCCGTCGTGCTGACCACCGCGGCCATCTGCTTGCCGTCACGCGTGAAGCTGAAGTCGTGCACCACGACGTCTCCCGGCGTGAGAGTCCGATTGCCTCCCTGCCGGCCGTCATGCAAGTCCTCCACACAATAGACCCGCCGACGAGCATGATCGTCCCCCACGAAGCATAGGTTGCGCGAGTTCGGCTGCCATTCGACGTGACCGGCCGGGTGCACCTCATTGGGTCGCTGCACCTGCCAGACCCGTGGCGCCTGATTCCCGTAACCAACTTCAGCTGTGAGAATCATCGGCGGATAGCCGTCAAAACCAACCGTGAAAGCCAGCGCCAGGCTATCGGGCGCCCAGGTGACGGTTTCGAGCCAGCCATACGGCGACGGCGCTTTGTCACGATAGAGCTCGTCCGGCAGCGTGGTCATCGCGCCAGTGGCAACATCGTAAATGTCCACCCGCGACCAGCCCTCGCGCGAGAACAGCCGCGCATCCGGCGTCGTGAGCAGCGCAATACGCTTCTCGTCCGGCGCGACCTCGAAACCAATGATGACCCGCTCCGGGGCAACGACCCGCTCTTCGCGCCAGGTTTCGAGATTCAGCTTCCAAAGCTCGGTGAAAGTCACGCCGCCATAGTTGAACTTGATGTCCGGGTACTTGTCGCGCATCGCCTGCCACGACTCGTCGGCATCCTTGCCATCCCTTGTGTAGTAGAGCGTCTTGTCATCGTCCGAAAGCTGGTACTGCTGGATGCCGTCCTTGACGCGCGTGACGGCGAACGGCTCGCCGGGGTGCGTCGCCAGTACCCACACCTGGCTCGTGCCGTCGTAGGGCGGACCGTCCGCGTCACGGTCGCGCGTCGTGACGAAATAGAGGTGCGTACCATCCGGCGACCAGTGCGGCGAGTGATGGCTGACCGCGTCGAACGTCAGCCGCGTGGATTTCTTCGTCTGCGTACTGACGACCCACAGCTCGGTATAGCGCGATTTATCGTGGTCGCCCCAGCGCAGATTGGCAAAGGCCACGTGCTTGCCGTCCGGCGACGCGACACAGTCCGTAATCAGATGGACGGAAATGTAGTCTGCAACGGTGATGTCATGGGTGCGCTCGGCTGCCGGTGCGGTAGCCGCACCCATCAACAAGCTCAGTAGCACCGCAGCAAGTGCGAGGCGACGCAACAACATGCCTGATCCTCCTGCTCTAAACGCCATAAGAACGCTGAATGCGCCCGATTCAGTCAATGTCTATGCCTTACGCTCATCCGACGGCTCCCCCGCTGCGGAGCGCCGGGCGTCCGCGGCCTGCGTAACGAATTTGAACACGAGCAACGCCAGGAACGCCGCGAAGCCCACCGCCGTGAACACGTACCACACGTAATGCGCGTGCTCATACGCCTTCGGCAGCGGCGGCATTTCGTTCGGCGACCGGGCCTGATCGCTCAGCACCAACACCTCACGCTGCGGCGTGGCCCGCTGCCGCGCCTGGGCCTCCTCCTCGGTCTCCAGTTCCTCCACGCGAATCGTGAACTTCCGCTCGTCCCACTCGATATACCAGGTGCGCTCCGGATCGAGTTCCCAATCCGACTCCTCATCAGGCCGAATCAGCGCATCCTCCGCCAGCGGCAGATCGTGCCGCGCAAACGCCTGATAGATGGTCGCCGGCACAGGTTGCTGCTCGTTCGGCAGATCCGCGGCAGCGTCCGCGCCCAGCGTGAAGCGATACTGCGGCATCGTCGCCAGCCGCCACTCGTGCCGGACCTCGGGCTCCAGGTCCTTCTTCGGATCCGGACAGTAATAGTGCAGCAGGTACCCCATCCCGATCATGCCAAACAGATACGCGAAGAATGTCGTCAGGTGCTGGTAGCCCAGATATAGCCCGACCTCGCCCGGCGGCGCCTGCTTTGACGCATACTCCAGGAACTTCGGCGACAGAAAACACTCGGCCAGACCTTGCAGCGCGATGCCGATGATCACCATGAGAATCAACGGATGCAAATCGACGAATCCCAGGTCGATCGTTCCGCCGAGCGCCTCGCGCAAAGCGGGTGCCAGGGCGATCACGAGTGCCGTCAGTGGGATGATGAACAGCCCGATCCCAATTGCATTCTCCGGCCGGAAGTGGCGGATCATATGCGTGATCGGCACGACCAGCAGCACCACGACCAGTGGGTTGATGTTCGCCAGCCATTCGGGTTTGTAGCCGACGCCGAGGATGCGCTCGATATAGGTCGGCATGGCCCCGTACAGCTGTGTCTGGATCGCCCAGAAGCCACCGACGATCAGGATCAGCGCGAGAAAACGGAAGTTGACCATGACCTTGCCGAGGCCGCGCAGGGCCTCTGCGATGGTCTTCCCGGTCCCCTCCGTGTCAACATTGCGATAGAACAAGATCACCAACAGCAGCGCAATGAACGACATGCCCGCCGCGTAGTAGTTGATGTATTGCAGGCCCAGGTTCTCATTCAGCGGTCCGGCCAGCGCCTTGCCCGAGAACGCACCGATATTCACGACCATGTAGAAGATCGACATCGCCTGCGCGCGGTGCTCGCTATCGCTGGTCTTGGCCACTGTGCCCGAAATCACCGGTTTGATGATCGCGCCACCAAACATGATGAGGGTCAGTGCGGTAAGCGCCGACAACTTGAGCTGAAAGAGCCCGAGCAGGCCGTAGCCGCCTGTCAGCAATACGAACGCAATGATCAGCGCCTGCTTGAAGCCGATCTTGTCGGCCATGATCCCCATGAACGTCGGCAGGAAGTACAGGATCGATGCGAACAGCGCCATGATCCAACCCACCTCAATGTCGGTGAAGTGGATATCCTGATTGAGATACCGCGCGAGCGTAATGAACATGCCATAGAAGGCGAAACGCTCACACAACTCGGCACCGTTGGCATACCAGAACGTTGGCGGGTACTTGAAGCCAGACTCCGGCGGCAAGTCGCCGGCCGGAATCGCCTCGGCACGGGGCTTCTCATTGGCCATGGAACCTGCACTCCTTCACTGCGGTCACGCTCTCATCACGTTGATGGCCGGCATCCTAGCGGCTCCACCCCGCGGCGCCCAATTTCCGGAGTTTGCCCCCCTGCCGACCGCTTTCCTACCCCTTCACCGCCCCCAGCGCCAGGCCGCCGACGAATTGCTTCTGCGCCGCCATGAACAGCACGATGCACGGGATCATCGTCACGATACTCGCCGCCATGAGCAGGTTCATATCGCGGAAATCGCCGTACTGATTGCGGAACTGATTCAGCGCGACTGCGAGCGTCATCTGCTGTTCACTGTGCAGGTAGATCAGCGGTCCGAGGAAGTCGTTCCACACGAAGATGAACACGAAGATCGCGGTGATCGCGATGACCGGCCGGCAGAGCGGCAGCATGATCTGCCACCAGATGCGCAGGTGGCCGCAACCGTCGATCCGGGCCGCCTCGACGAGCGCCTCAGGGATCTGCGCGAAGAACTGCCGGAACATGAACACATAGAACGGCGTGCCGAAAAACATCGGCACCACCAGCGGCAAGATCGTGTCCACCCAGCCAAACCAGCGGAACAGGATGAACATCGGGATCATGGTGACCTGCGGCGGCAGCATCATGGTGGAAATCATGATGATGAACAGCGGGCCGCGGCCGCGAAAGCGCAGCCGGGCGAACGCATAGCCCACCAGGCTGCAAGACAATACCTGCCCGATCACACTCAGCGTTGTCACAACAATCGTGTTGGAGGCGGCGTCGAGGAAGCCGTACCAGTCCTCCCACGTACCGGTGTCGCTGATGGCCCCGAACGCCTTCAGTGCCTTGGGATAGTTGGACCAGATCCAGCTTTCAGGAAACCACTGAAAGTCCGTCCCCGCCGCACTAGCCTCGCTCGGCGTGGCCAAGCTGACCACGAACATCCACCAGAGCGGAAAGAGCATGGCGAGTGCGCCGAGGGTGAGCAGGGTGTAGCGGATGACGTGGCGTGGTTTCATGGCTGCTCGCAATCGCGAGTTGAGGATCTGAGGATTTGAGGATCTGAGGATCTGAGTGATTGTACTCGCGACCCCTGCGCGGCGTCGGTCGCGTGCTTGGCATTCCTGGCCGTGCTGTGCCCAGACTCTTTTCGTTTCAGTGCCTTGATCAGTGCGGCCAGCATCGTCTGGACCTCACGAATTCGGTCAAGCAGCGCGGAGCACTCCGCTGCGGCCGCGTGCCTCAGTTCGATCGCGAACAGTGTCTGAGTCTCGAGCTCTGCGAGGGAGCCGTTCGCAACCCACAAGAAGCGCAGATAATCGCGCGTGGTATCGCGCGCATAGCCCTCCGCTATGTTCGACGAGATTGAAACTGCGGCACGGCGCATCTGCGCACTGAGCCCGTAGCGCTCCTCGGCGGGAAACGCGCGTGTCAACTCATACACGCTCAAGCCCATATCGAATGAACGCTGCCAAACGAGCAGGTCCTTGTATGTCCGCAATTGTGCCACGTCACTCAGCCCCTTAGATCCTCAAATCCTCAAATCCTCAGTTCCTCAATTCTGCAACGCCTCGTAATAAACATACCGCCGTGTCCCCTTCATGATCAGTGTTGTGAATGCCAGGATGATCAACAACAACAGCCACGCCATCGCTGAGGCGTAGCCCATCTCATGCAGGTCAAACGCGTTGTTATACACATACAACACGTAGAATAACGTCGCGTCGCCAGGGCCGCCGCCGGTCATGACATACGCCTGCGTGAAGACCTGAAACGAAGCGATCACCGCCATGATCACGTTGAAGAAGATGATCGGGCTCAGCATCGGCAGCGTTACATTCCGGAATCTCCGCACGCCACTCGCCCCATCAATCGACGCCGCCTCGTACAGCTCCTGCGGAATACCCTTCAGCCCCGCCAGGTAGATCATCATCGGCCCGCCCAGCGCCCAGATACTCATCACCACGAACGCCGGCACGCCCCACACTCGTGCGTCACGCTCCAGCCAGTGCGGCGGCTCCAAGCCCAGCGGACTCAATACCGGCTCCAGCAGCGCGTTGAGCATGCCGTATTCGTGGTGAAACACCCACCGCCACAGGATTGCAATCGCCACGCCCGCCAGCACACTCGGCAGATACCACGCCGCCCGATAGAGCCGCACGCCCTTCACTTCCACATTCATCAACACCGCCGTGAGCAGCGCGGCGATCTGCCCCAACGGCACAGCCAGCAGGGCGTAATACCCCGTCACCCACAGCGACTGCCGGAACCGCACGTCGTGGAACATCTGCTTGAAGTTGTCGATCCCGACAAACTCGGCATGATCCAGCGTCGCCAGCCCGCTCCAACGGCAAAACGCCAGCAACAGCGAAAGGACAATCGGAAACGCCGTAAATGTGGCGAAACCGATGATCCACGGGCTGACCATCCCGTAGCCCGCGAGTTCCTCCCGGAATGCGATGTGCCCCGGCCGCCGTCGCCACCAGACCACAGCCAGCACCAGAAGCGCCGCAATCAGCGGAATCACAATGAACAGCAGGACCGTCACCCACGGCATGCGCGGGTACTTGTCCTTCATCACATCCTGCGCCCGCAGCGTCTCCCAGTCCTGCTGCACTTGCCGCAGGGCAGCTTCCAATGGCCGCTGGGTCTTGAAGACATCCTCCATCGGCCGGCGAAACTGATCGAGGTATTTCGGATCCGGCGGCCAGTCGATCGGCCGCGCATCTGGCACCATGTCGAGGTAGACGTGGTCGTTCTCCGGCTCCAGCCCGGGCGTCGTGAACGCCGGACTCTCAGCGACGCTGATCATCGTCGGTATCGCCAGGCCCTCGTCGGCGATGCGCCGCTGGCCGTCTTCGCCACACAGAAACCGAATGAGTTTCCACGCCGCCTCAGCACGCGGCGAGTCGGCCGTTTCCTGTGACATCGCCCACGCCGTCGTGAAAATCCCGTTGGCCGGCGGCTCACCGGCCTCATGCGGTAACGGGGCGAAATCCCACTCGAAGTCCTCGATCAGCCGATAGACCGGCACCTTCCAGCGCCCGAACGGTCCCGCCAGACCGATGCGTCCGGAGAGGAACGGATCCTGCCCGGTCTCGAGTTGCGTCTTCGCACTACGCAGCGCCCGCGTATCCTCAAAGAACCAGCCGCGCAACCGATCAAGGGCCGTGACGAACTCGGGATTGAGGAAGTCAAACGTGCGGAAGCCGTCGGTCGTGATATGGGCTCCACAACTCCACCCATACACGCGCAGCATGGCCTCCCAGGTGACGAAATCCGCACCGTAGCAGGGCCGCCCCTCGTCGTCGGTCACATCGCCGATGCGCCGGGCCGCGTCGATGAACTCGTCCCACGTCCACCCTTTGACGTCGGGCGTCGGTAAGCCCGCTTTCTCGAACAGGTCGGCGTTGTAGTAGAACCCGACTGTCGTGAAATCCTTCGGGATTCCATACAACGCGCCGCGCCCCGTCACCTCACCATCAAACCGGAACGCATCCACCACATTCGTGTAGAAATCGCTCAGGTCGAGGGCCTGCGGATCCCCCTCCGCCGCGTCACGCTGCATAAACGGCTCCAGCGGAGCAATCACATCCTTGGCCGCCCAGCCCGCGACGCGCTCGTATCCCAGGTAGAACACATCCGGCGGATCGCCCGAGGCGACCATCGTCTGGACCTTGGTCGTCACCGCCTCCGCCCCGCCAGGGTTGATCCGCAATACGTGAATGTCCCGGTGTTCCTCCCGAAACGCCCGGATCAGGCCGTCGACGATGGCATCCTCGGTGTCATCTCCCCAGTGCACGACCCGCAGTTGAACCTGCCCTGGCGCGAGCTGTGCCCCGCGAAACGGCCGCGACAGTACCCAGACGAACGCCCACAGCGTGATCAGGGCGGCCACCACCGCGAGAGAAACGCGCAACCATTGCACGAGCTTGCCGATCACGTCAGTTCTGGTACACAATCAGTGGATGGGCTCGCAACGCAAGTCACACCTGCGACCGCCCATCACGGCCCGGTCGCCGAAGTGCCGGACGGGAGTATAATCACGGATATGAAGACCAGCAAACAACACCGACCCCACCGCGGCGCAACGCGCCTCGTGTCGGCCATGGTCGTCGTCCTCGGCAGCCTCCCATTCGTTGCAGCTGCTCAGGATTGGCCACCCGCGCCTCCGCTGAAGATCACCATCGACGCAGATCCGGGCTCCCTGCCACCTTCCGTCCGGGCCGCAGCCGCCCCCGGCGGCCAATGGCGCTGTACCTTCCGTTATCAGCAACAAGGCAACCCGAAACGCGTGTATCTCGCCGGCACCTTCAACGGATGGCGCGTCGGCGAAACCCCCATGCAGGGCCCCAGCAACGGCACGTGGACAGCCCAGATCAATCTGCCGCCCGGCAAGCACTTGTACAAATTCGTGCTTAACGGCGACGCCTGGCGGTCCGACCCGCGCAATCCCGACCGCGAGCCCGATGGCCATAGCGGTTTCAATTCGGTCCTGCGACTCGGCCGCGTCGCCAACATGGACCAGGCCGACGCACGCGTCGGCGATGGACACATCGAAGCCGCCGCCATCCAACACACTCCCGCCCGCCCGCTGTTCTACCAGCGGCTCTCCGCCGACCAGGCGCTCTTCCGCGTCCGCACGCTCAAAGGCGACGTTGAACAGGCCGCAGTCTGCGTGCGGCACGGCGCGTGCGAGCCGATGACAATCGTCAAGGAAGACGCGCTCTTCGCCTATTGGGAGGCCATCGCGTCCGTTCCCAAAATCTACACGAACAACGACGTCACCACGACCGATATCACGTATACGTTTGTTTTCACCGACGGGGCGCTCCACGCGAGCAGCCCACAAACCTATGGAGTGCCCGTGGCTGAGCAGGAGATCTTCCACACCCCGGACTGGGCCAAACATGCCATCTGGTACCAGATCATGCCCGACCGCTTTCGTAATGGCGACCCCAGCAATGATCCCACGCCGGTTGTCCCCTGGACACACGCCTGGTTCGAGCCGACCTCCTGGGAAAAGCGCAAAGAAGCCAAAGGCAAGACGTTCTACAAGCACTACGTCTTCGATCGGCTTTACGGCGGCGACATCGCCGGCTTGCGCGAGAAGCTGCCCTATCTCAAGGAACTCGGCGTCAACGCAATCTATCTGAATCCGGTCTTCAAAGCTGATAGCCACCACAAGTACAACACCACCAACTACATCCACATCGACGACCACTTCGGCACCAAAGGCGACTACGAGCGTGTCGTCGCCCAGGAGGATCTGCTCGACCCATCTACCTGGCAGTGGACCGAGAGCGACCGGCTCTTCCTCGAGTTCCTCAAGGATGCCCATGCCGCCGGCTTCAAAGTGATCATCGACGGCGTATTCAACCACGTCGGCCGCGCCCACCCCGCCTTTCAGGACGTACTGGAAAATGGAGAGAATTCTCGCTTCGCCGACTGGTTCGACGTCACATCGTGGGAGCCATTCGAATACAACGGCTGGGCCGGCCACAGCGAATTGCCGGTATTCAGGAAAGCTCCGGACGGACTCGCCTGCGACGAGGTCAAACAGCACATCTTCAACGTCACGCGCCGCTGGATGGATCCCAACGGCGACGGCGACCCCAGCGACGGCATCGACGGCTGGCGCCTCGACGTGCCGAATGAAATCGCCGCCCCCTTCTGGGTCGCATGGCGCGACGTCGTCAAATCCGTAAACCCCGAGGCGTACATCACCGGCGAAATCTGGCACCAGGCCGACCAATGGCTCGACGGGAAGCACTTCGACGCCGTCATGAACTACGAGTTCGCCAAGGCGACCTGCGCGTGGATGTTCAATGTGAAGCAGAAGATCTCGCCCAGCGAGATCGACCGCCGCATGCGCGAGCTCCGCCTCGCCTACCCCCTTGAAGCCACCCTCGTCCTCCAGGACCTGATGAACAGCCACGATACCGATCGCCTGGCGTCCATGGCCCACAACCCTGACCGGGCCTACGACCACGCCAACCGCATCCAGGACAACGGGCCGAATTACGATAACTCCAAACCCACGCCGGAGGCCTATGCCAAGGCCCGCCTCGCCGCCTTCCTCCAGATGACGTACGTCGGGGCACCGATGATCTATTACGGCGACGAGGTCGGCATGTGGGGTGCCGACGACCCGACCTGTCGCAAGCCCATGCTCTGGAAAGACCTCCAGCCCTACGATGAGCCCGAGGAAAACCACGTCATGGAGGACCACCTGGAATACTACAAATCCATCGTGGCCCTGCGCAACGCCCACCCCGCCCTGCGCACCGGCAGCATGCGCACCCTGTTGACCGAGGACGTACAGGACGTGTGGGTGTTCCTTCGCAAGAACGACGACGAGCAACTCATCGTGGGCATCAATGCCTCACCGCACCCGCGTACCGTCAGTGCCCCCCTGCCCGTTGGTGCCCCGACGACGTGGAAAGGTATATTCATGTCCGACGGCGTCAGCAAAGCCACCGGCGGAAAGCTCCAAATGACAATCCCCGCCCTCTCCGGCGTCGTCTGGCACGCCAAGACGCCCAAATGAGCCAACGCCGCAGAGGTCATTCGCCGGCGACGCCGCAGTTCACCCTGCGTGAGCGGGCCGCCGGCGTCCTGCTGCATCCCACCTCCCTGCCGGCCCACCACGGCGTCGGCGATCTCGGTCCGGCCACCCGCGAATTCGTGAGCTTTCTGGCACACGCGGGCCAGCGCTGGTGGCAGATGCTGCCCCTGAATCCGACGCCCGCCGACGGCTGCCCCTATAGCGCCCTATCCGCGTTCGCCGGCAATCCACTGCTGATCAGTCTTGATGATCTCGGTCAGGAAGGCCTCCTTAGAAACCGCGACCTGAAACCCGTCCGTGGTTTGCGCGCCGACCGCGTGCAATACCCGGCCGCCATGCGTTTCAAGCACGCCCGCCTCCGCCGGGCGTTTGACGCCTTCGTCCAGGCCGGCGGCGAGAACGGGCGCGACTACGGCGCGTTCTGCGAGCAGCAAGATCACTGGCTCAGCGACGCCGCCATGTTCTTTGCCCTCCACGACGCCTATGAGGGCCTCTCCTGGCTCGAATGGCCGCGCGGCGTCCGCCTGCGACAAGAACGTGCGATGAAACGCGCCCGCAACGACCTCCAGAACGAAATCCGCTATCACAAGTTCGTCCAGTTCACCTTTCACAAGCAGTGGCAGACACTCCGCGCACACGCGCACGACACCGGCGTGGGCCTCATCGGCGACATCCCCATCTTCGTCGGCCACGACAGCGCCGATGTCTGGGCCCACCGCGAACTCTTCGACCTCCGCCGCGACGGCCGCCCGCGAACCGTCTCCGGCGTCCCCCCCGACCTGTTCAGCCGCACGGGCCAGCGCTGGGGGCACCCGCACTACGATTGGAAAAAACACCAGCGCACGCGTTTCGCCTGGTGGCTCGCCCGCTTCCGCCTGACCTACCAACTCGTCGACGCCGTCCGCATCGACCACTTCCTCGGCTTCAATCGCGTGTGGGCCATCCCCGGCAACGCAAGCACCGCACAACGCGGCAAGTGGGTGAACACGCCCGGCCGGGCGCTGTTCAAGAAGCTCACTGACGAGTTGGGCCAGCTCGAGATCATCGCCGAGGACCTCGGTCTGCTCGTCCCCGCCGCCGCCCAACTGCGCGATGACTTCGGCTTCCCGGGTATGCGGTTGCTCCAGTTCGCGTTCGGCGACGAAGGCGGCCGCTACCACCAGCCCCACAACCACCCCCGCCATTGCGTCGTCTATCCCGGCACGCACGACAACGACACCGTCGTCGGCTGGCTCGATGCGCTCCAGAAGCTGGCACGCAGACGCAAGCAACGCGCGGCTGGCCCCAGCGTGCTCGAGCAAGTCCTGCGTTACGCCGGCGGCCATCGGCGCACGTTCCACTGGGATCTAATCCGTCTCGCCTACAGCTCCCCCGCCCAACTCGCCATCATCCCCATGCAGGATCCGCTCGGCCTCGACAACCGCGCCCGTATGAACGCTCCGGCCACAACCCGCGGCAACTGGCAATGGCGACTCACCAGTCGCCAGCTCACGCCAAGACTCGCCAGCCAGCTTCAAGCGCTAGCCAAGACCTTCGAGCGACTGCCGCAGCAAACATAGTAGGCCCCGCGACGAACCAAGGACCGCTTCGCCGCCCACCGCTCAGACTCTCAGCCCTTCAGATCCTCGAATCCTCCCCCCAACATCGGATGCTCCTCCTCATCCATCCACAACCCGCCCGTCTCCTCCAACCAGTCCGCCACCCGGTCGGCGGCCCCGGCGACGTCGCTATTCGACATGTCCAGTTCCAGCAACGGCAACGTCGACTGGCGCACCGCCACACGAAACGCCTCCTGCTCAGCCACGAAAAGCTCCAGATCAGCGTACTGCCGCGGATTGCCCGACACCTTCAGCCGTTCCGCCCGCGCCGCTGCGAATGACCCCGGGGACCGCGTGCACAGCACCAGCCGAAAGCCTACCGCCCGCAGCCGCTCATCAATCCACGCCACGTCGCAATCGCCGCCGCCCACCCGCTCCTGGTGCACCCGCGTCGAAATGTGAAACCGATCAACGATCCACGAGTAGTACCGCTGCAACTCGAACATCTGCAGCCAGGTCCGGTAGGTTTCCCACGCCAGCTCCCGCTCATCGGTCTCGAAATTGATCAACCCGCGCCCCCACGGAAAGTTCGTAAACGCGCACCACTCCGCCGATATTACCGGCGAGTGATACCGATACTTGCGCGGCCCCACGATGCGCGGGTGAGAGTTCAGCGCAAACGCCAACTCCGTCTTCAACGTCAAGCGCGTTCCTTCCAGGATGATCTTCGGACACATCTTCCGCCCCACGCGTTCTGGATCTGACATCAGGACACTCCATCCGCTTCATCGCTCGCCACGCCCGACCGACACTCCTGACTGCGACGTAAGCCGACAGTGTACACGCGTCGCCCCGTGAGTAAGATGTTCACTTCGGGCCGCGCCCGCGCGGTTACACCTGCAGCACACAACCGACAACCCGGCGCTGACAGCATAAGGGCCAGACTCATGGCACAGAAAAAACCTCGCATCGGCGGCACCCGTCCGCGGCAGGATCTTCTCAGCCGCGTCGACGCCATCGCCCGCAACCTCTGGTGGTCCTGGAACCCGGACGCCCAACGCCTCCTCGCCGCCATCGACCCCATCGAGTGGCAGGCCACCAACCACAATCCGATCCTCATGCTCAACGAGCTCTCCGAAGAGCGCGCAGCCACGCTCCGCGAAGATCGGGCCTTCCATGACCTGCTGGAGTCGTGCGAACGCCAACTCGACCACTATCTCAACGCCCGTACCTGGTTCGCCCGCACCGCCAGCCGCCAGCGGAAACGCCTCCGCGCCGCCTACTTCTGTGCCGAATTCGCCCTCCACGAATCCCTGCCCATCTACTCCGGCGGCCTCGGGGTCCTCGCCGGCGACCACCTCAAATCCGCCTCCGATCTCGGCATCCCACTCGTTGCCGTCGGCCTGCTCTATCGCTGCGGCTACTACCGCCAGGAGCTGCGCCCTGACGGGTCGACCCGCCCCGTCTACGAGCACTACGACTTCGCCGACCTCCCCATCTATGAAACCGGCCACACCGTCGGCATCCCGTTCGGCAAACGGCTCGTGCACGCCAAAGTCTGGCAGGTCGACGTCGGCCGCGTGGCACTCTACCTGCTCGACACCGACATCCCCGCCAATCGATCCCGTGATCGGCAGATCACCCGCCACCTGTATGGCGGCGACCAGCAGATGCGCATCGAGCAGGAGATCCTGCTGGGTGTTGGCGGCACGCGTGCCCTGCGCGCGCTCGGCATCAACCCCACCGTCTTCCACCTCAATGAAGGCCACGCCGCCTTCTGCATCCTCGAACGCCTCCGCGAAATGCGCGTCGGCGGGGCATCACTGGAAAATGCCAAACGCCGCGTCGCCCGCTCGACCGTCTTCACCACCCACACACCCGTCCCCGCCGGCCATGACCGCTTCGAGCCGCAACTCTTCCTCCGCTACTTCCGCCCCCGCCTCGAAGAGCTGGGTATACACCGCGACGAACTGCTCGCCCTCGGCCGCGAAAACCCGGACAGCCACGACGAACCCTTCTGCATGACCATCCTCGCCCTGCGCGTCAGCGCTCGACGCAACGGCGTCGCCGAACTGCACGGCCAAACCTCGCGTGAGATGTGGACCGGCGTCTTCAATACCGACAACCCTGTCGACGTGCCCATCGGTCATATCACCAATGGCGTCCATACCGAGACATGGCTCGCGCCCGAAATTCGCCCCCTGTACGAACGCTACCTCAAGCCACGTTGGGTCGGCGCCAGCCCGCACAACAACTGGTGGCGCCGCACCGACAGAATCCCCGCCGAAGAGCTCTGGCGAATCCGCGCGCTCCTGCGCCGCAAGCTGGTCGAATTCACCCGCGCGCGCCTGCGCGAACAAATCCAGCGCCGCGCCGGCGACGTCCGTGAACTCGTCGCCGCCCTCGACACCTTTGACGAAGACGCCCTCACCATCGGCTTCGCCCGCCGCTTCGCCACGTACAAACGCGCTCCGCTGATCTTCCACAATCGCAAGCGACTCGCAGCGATCCTCAACGACGCCCAACGTCCCGTGCAGCTCGTGTTCGCCGGCAAAGCTCATCCCGCCGACCAGCCCGGCCAGGCGTACGTGCAACACGTGTACGAAATGGCCAAACGCGCCGGCTTTCGCGGACACGTCGCCTTCATCGAAAACTACGACATGCAGGTCGGCCGCCTGCTCACCTCCGGCTGCGATATCTGGCTCAACAACCCCATCCCGCCCCAGGAAGCCTCCGGCACCAGCGGCATGAAACCGCCCCTCCATGGCGGCCTCAACTGCTCCGTCCTGGACGGCTGGTGGCCCGAAGCCTACGACGGCCACAACGGCTGGGCCATCCACAGCGCCCAGGACGCCCGCTCCGACGCCGCCCGCGACCGCCTCGACGCCGAAGCGATCTACCACGCGTTCGAGAGCGAAATCGTCCCGCTCTTCTACCGCCGCGATCGCGACGGCATCCCCCGCAAGTGGATCCGCCACATGCTCGCCTCCATGAAAACCGTCTGCGGCCAGTTCAACACCCACCGCATGCTGGCCGAATATCTCGAGCTCTACAGCCCGGACAAGTAGAAGTCCCTCTGAACCACTGATAGCGCCGTTTCAAGACGCGAGCCGCCAAATGCCTGCCCCTGTGCTTGAGCGGCGTCCTGAACGGCCGCCCCCGCCAATTCCCCGCTGGTCAAGGGCCGGATCGGACGATATAGTACGTGGCGCTGCGTGAGGACTCCGGCGAGCCGCCCCGCGGCTCCTACGGCGACGTAAGTCCCGCAGCGACAACAAGGTGGCGTAGCTCAGCTGGTTTAGAGCATCGGATTCATAACCCGAAGGTCGACGGTTCAAGTCCGTCCGCCACCAGTTCACGCATTACCTCGCTTCCAACCGCAGCGGGTCCATTTCTCTCCGACTTCACGGCATCCGACTCCTGCCGGCTTGGCACCTGCCTCACGTCGCTCGTTTCACCGCCCGTCGTCGCCATTCCAGCACAGCCAGCATCACGGCGATCCCCGCCAGATTCGCCAGCAGATCCGCCCCTTCCACACCACGTCCCACCCAACCCTGCGTGTATTCATCAATTACGGCATAAACCGCCAGCACCACCCCCGCCACCCACACGAATGACGTTCCCGGTCGCCCCAGCGTCTCGCGAAACCGCCAAAACAGGAACGCCAACAGCCCGAACGCCACCAAATGCGCAATCTTGTCGGATTTCGGCACCCGCGTGCCCACTTCCAGCTTCGGAAAATGGGTCAAACAAAACAGGAACAACCAGTACGCCGGCAAGATCCGCCGATACCAGTGAGCCCACGCACCGCGAAGACCACATCCGACGGCCGCGCTCTCACGACCGGTCGGCATGCGACGTATCGGCCTCAGCCGCCGAATCCCCCTCAGCCTCACCCGCGTCACGGGCGCCGCCCACATCCGCCGGCGCCTCGGCAATCGCGTCCTCCGCCTGCTCAGCCCGCGCATCCGCCGGCGCAACCGCCTCCGTCGGAACGGACCGCTCCGCGACAACCTCGTCACCGGACTGGTCTTCGTCGGCCGGCGATCCGGACGCCGCCGCGGCTGGCTGATTCAGAAGCTCCCGTGCCAACGCTTCATAGTCCTCCGCCCCGTTGCTCGTCGGCGCATATTGAAACACCGTCTGCCCAAAACTCGGGCATTCGGCCAGCTTGATGTTCCGTCGAATCGTCGTATCAAACACCCGCGCCCCATACCACGCATCACCCGCCTCCGCCTGGTCGAGGAAGCGCGTCACATCATCGCTGACTTCCTGCGCCAGCCGCGTCGCCCGCTCATGCATGCACAGCACGATCCCACTGACGCGCAGCCGCGGATTGAGCGATTGGCGCACCAGCGTGACCGTCTCCAACAGCCGTCCCAATCCCTGCAACGCCAGAAAATGCGGCTGCAAAGGAATGATCACCTCGTCTACGGCCGCCAGCGCATTGATCGTCAACAGTCCCAGCGATGGCGCGCAGTCGATCATGCAGAAATCAAATCCCTGCTGGTACGGCCGCAGCACGCGGGCCAGCACGGTCTCCCGCTGCTCCTGCTCAGCCAGTTCCAGCTCCGCCCCCACCAGGTCCAGGTGCGCGGGTATCACGACGAACCGCTCGTCCACCCGCCGGGCGGCGTCCGCCAGTGCAGCTTGTCCAGTGAACACGTCGTAAACGCTGGGTTCGCCATCAGTGACCTCAACGCCCACGTGCAGGCTGGCATGACACTGCGCGTCGAGATCGAGTAGCAGCACGTCCTGTTGAGCCCGCGCTAGCGCCGCCGACAAATTCACCGCCGTCGTGGTTTTCCCTACCCCACCCTTCTGATTGAGCATCGCAATAGACCGCATAAGCGCTAGTATACGGCCACCAGGCGCCATGTCACCACGCCTCGATTCCTCGTTCCCTCACCCCCCGAGCACTTCCCGCATCTTCTCCGTCACCTCCGGCGGACAATCCAGCAGCGCCTCGTCAACCGCCCGCTGGCCGGCCGTCGCCCGAACCTGGGCCGCCGCCGACCGCAGGAGCTTGTCGCGCATCCGACAGAACGACGCAAATGCCTGCCGCAACTCATCCCGCGTCCACATGGTCAGCGGATCGGCCACGCCGGTCTGACTCCGCGCCCACTTGATAATCCCCGTGCCATCCTCGTCGAGCGTGTAGAGCCGTGAAAGCACGACAATCCGCTGCGTCGACGTGCCGAGAAACTCCCGCACCTCTTCCGGCATCTGCACAAGTTGGTCATCCAGTGTCTGCTTCGCGGCCGTGTCCAACCAGCCCGCCTCCCGCGTCGGCCCCGCCTGCGGCTCGGCCAATTGCGCCGGCGGCACCACGAGCGTCCGGTGGCCGGTGTCAAACTGCACGGACACGCGATGCACGGCCTTTCCAGCCACCGTCGTCGACTGCACCCGCAATACAGTCCCCACGCCCCACTCCGGCCGCGCCGGATTGCACACCTTGAAACCAATCAGTTCCGGCGAGATTTCTAAGCTGGACATCGTGCCATTCCGGACCCGAGAGAATCGACGGACATTCGATCCGCGCTCAGGCAAACCGCATCTCCCCGCTTGACGATTCTGTCAAGGGCGGTCTCCCCGATCAAGCCTGCCGGCCGTGGCCGTTCTTCGCACCTACGACGCCGCCCGCCGCTTCAAAACCCGCTCCGACGCCCGCACCGGGCTGCGCTCCGACACACCCGCCGGCTCCAGCAGGTCCAACTGCGGCCCCACCACATGCTCGTAACATGCCGGACAAATCCCATGCGTCAGCCGCACGTCATTGACCCCACCCTCACGACGGTACTGCGAAGGCATCACCCACAAGTCCGGCCCGGACGACTCCCCGCGATACACGTATTGGCAGTAGCTGCACACCTTCAACAGCGGCAGCTCACTTGCCGCCATCTGTCGAGCCGCATCCTTCATGAACGGCAGCGCCTGCGACTGCATCTCCGCCCGCGTACGCGAGCGGTGCAAGATCGCCTTCCGATTCGCACTCAACCGGATCGGCTGCAACAGCATCAGCATCTCGCGCCCGAAATTGGGACCATCACAGCGATACAGGAACGCAATGCGCTTCCGCACCCCTGAAAGCAGCAGATCGTAATAGCCCTCGTACGCCACCCGGTTCTCGGCGTCCACAATGGAGTCGAAGATCGACCGCCCGATTACCGCCCCGGGGCGCGCCAACTCCGGCGCGTCATTTGTCAACGCGAACCGATCCCACTGCGGACGCCCATACGCAATCAGCACCCCCTCAGGGTCGATCACATACGCAACCTCACCCAGGCCGGCCAGCGTCCGCGAGAGCCCTTCTTCCGTCAATTCCTGCGCCGCAAAAACCGGGGCCATGTCTCCGTCTCCGTCTCCCACCCTGCAACACCGTACTCTATCATGGCTCACAACACGGAAACAGACGAAAAAAGTGGCGAATCAGTCCTGCCCGTTTCCGCCGCGCCTTTGCTCGTTCGCCGCGCAAAACCTGCCGCCCTCCCCACAGCATCACATTGGAGAATTCTAGCGCATCCCGCCCCAAACCGCGTCCCCGCACCCAACCAGGCCCCAGCCGCTTGCCACGCGGCACGTGCTCGGCTACTCATAGCCCTTCGGAATCCGGTCCGCGGGTCCCCCCTGAACCCGCCAACCACTGACTGAGAACACAACGCCATGCCCGCCACAGCCTTTGCCAACTCCGCCGCCGCCGGCCGCCGCGGCGAAGACGTCCGCTCCGACTGCTGGGTCCAGATCACGCCGCGCAATTCCGGCGGCATTACCCTCGACCTCAAGACCAAGGTCGAGGTGATGTACGGCGATGCCATGCGCCAATCGCTCACGGAGATGCTCCCCGCCCTGGGCGTGCCCGCCGCCGAAGTCGAGCTCGAAGATGCCGGCGCCCTGCCGTTCGTGCTCATGGCCCGCGTCGAGGCCGCCGTGCGGCGACTCCTCGGCGACCGGGGCAACGATGTGACGGCGGTCGATGAGTATCTGCCGGAATTCGCCAGTCACGCCCAATATACGACCGAGCGTGACAGGTTCCGTCGCTCGCGTCTCTACCTCCCCGGCAACGAGCCGAAGTTCATGCTCAATGCCGGCCTGCACGAGCCCGATGGCCTGATCCTTGACCTGGAAGACAGTGTCGCGCCATCGGTAAAGGATGAAGCCCGCCTGCTCGTGCGCAACGCCCTGCGCGCCCACGATTTCAAGGGCTGCGAGCGCATGGTGCGCATCAACCAGGGCGCGCGCGGCCTGATCGACCTCGACTACATCGTCCCGCACAACGTGCACGTAGTTCTGATCCCCAAGGTGGAAAGTCCCGACCAGGTCCGACAGGTCGACGAGCGTATCGCAGCAATCTTGAAGCGCCGCGGCATCGACCGCCCAGTCTACCTCATGCCCATTGTCGAAAGCGCCCTCGGCGCCATCAGGGCATACGACATCGCGACCGCGTCACCCAACATCTGCGCCGTGACGATCGGCCTCGAAGACTACACGGCCGACATCGGCACACAGCGGACGGACGAGGGCCGCGAGAGCTTCTGGGCACGCTCGCAAGTCGTGAATGCGGCCCGCGCCGCCCGCGTGCAACCCATCGATACGGTCTACTCCGACGTGCAGGACATGGCAGGGCTGCGGGCCAGCGTGCTCGAAGCGAAGTCACTCGGCTTCGACGGAAAGGGCTGCATCCACCCGCGGCAGATTCCGGTCATTCACGAGGCATTCGCGCCCAGCGCAGCAGAGTTGGAGAAGGCACAGAAGATCGTCGCGGCCTTCGAGGAGGCCGAAGCGAAGGGCCGCGGCGCTGTTTCCCTCGGCAGCAAGATGATCGATCCGCCGGTGGTCAAACGTGCGCAACGTATCGTCCGGCTGGCACACGCCATGGGAATGATCTAGACCGCCGGAGCCTTGGCGGCCAACGAACGGCCGGCTGCGTCCGACGGCGAATCCCGTGCCTTCAGAGTTTCGATCAGGAGATCACGCGTGGAGTGGCTGCAAGCGGTACTCGCCAATCCTGTCGCGGTCGCCTTTGTCATCATCGCGCTTGGCGAACTGTTGGGCAAAGTCCGTCTGGCCGGCATCTCCCTCGGATCGTCAGGCGTCTTGTTCGTCGCCCTCCTCTTTGGTCACCTCGGTTGGATCGACGCCGAACGCACGAAACCCCTCGGCGATTTCGGGGTTGTGCTGTTCGTATACGCCATCGGCCTCCAGGCCGGCCCCGGCTTCGTCCGCACACTGCGCAGCAAAGGCGCCACCCCCGTCCTCGTGGGCCTGCTCACTGTACTCGGCGGCGCCACCGTCGCCGTGCTTGCCGGCCGTCTGCTCGGACTCAGCCCCCCGATCGTCGTCGGCATCTTCGCCGGCGCCCTCACCAGTACCCCCGCCCTCGCCGCCGCCACCGAAGCCGCCCCCGCCGCTGATAGCGCCCTCGTCTCCGTGGCCTACGGCGTTGCGTACCCCGTCGGCGTCATCGCGGTCGTCCTGTTCGCCCAGCTCATCCCCCGCTGGCTCGCGCGGCACCCCGCCCCCTCGCCGCGCCAACCCGATGAGCCGCCCACCGAGCCCATCCATCAGCGCTGCTACCTCGTGCGCAACCCCGGCTGCATCGGCCGCCGCCTGAGTGAACTCCGTCTCCACGATCTCACCCGCGTCAACGTCTCGCGCGTATTACGCGGCGAAGACGTACTGCCTTCCAGCAGCGACCCGCAGCTCCGGCAGGACGACATCGTGCTCGCAGTAGGCACGGGCGGCGAGCTCGACCGCCTGGCATTGCTCGTGGGCCCACCGGTCCCCGCCGAGGTCGAAATCCGCGACGTACCGAACGTCGTCGCCCGCGATGTGTACGTCAGCGAACACGCCTTCGCCGGCCGGCGCCTGCGCGACCTGCACGTTCGCAGCAAGTTCAACGTTGTCGTCACCCGCGTCCGCCGCGAGAATGTGCAGTTCATTCCCCGCGGCGACTTCATCCTCGAAGTCGGCGATCTCGTCCGGGCAGTCGGCTATGAACCCGACGTACAGGCCTTTGTCACCGCCGCCGGTATCCACGAACAACGCATTCACGAAACAGGCATCCCGCAGTTCGCCATCGGTCTCGTACTGGGTCTCGCCCTCGGCTTCACGCCGCTGCCCGTCCCCGGTGGTGGGACGTTTACGCTGGGCCTGGCCGGCGGTCCCCTGTTTGTGGGGTTGCTCTTCGGCCATTTCGGACGCATCGGACGCCTGCGCATCCACGTCCCGCTCGCTGGTCGCTACCTGATGCGCGAGCTCGGCCTCGTCCTGTTCCTCGTCAGCGCCGGCGGCGCAGCCGGTGCCAGACTCGTGCCGATGCTCATGGCGCACGGCCCCCTGCTCGTCGTCCTGGCGCTATTGACCGTCGTCGCGAGCATCGCCATCGGCTTCCTGCTGGCCTATTCGGCGTTTCGCCAGACCGGGGCCAGCGCCCTCGGACTCACCTGCGGCGCCATGACCAGCACACCCGGCCTGGGCGCGGCCAGCGCACAATACGACTCCGACGCCCCCGCCCTGTCATACGCAACGGTCTACCCCCTCGCGCTGGTTGCCATGACGGTTGTCGCGCAAATCGCCCTGTCCCTGCTCGATTGACACAACCGGACGAGATCAACCGCAGTGGTTTCCCCGCCGCCGCAACACCACCCCGGCCGACAGCATCAACATCCACGCCGCCGGCTCCGGCACGATTTCGAGAGACAAGAGCTCCATCTCGTAGCGGTCAATATGTGCCTCGGGACCACCAAAGGCGTGATCGATGTGAGAGTCCACCAGTGTGAACGCGTCCAAATCAAGCGTCGTCGTTGGCAGGGACGTGTCGTCGAAGATCATGCCGGTGTCATCGAGGAACGTGAACCCGGCCCAGCACTCCGTACCGTCCGGCAGAGCAACCGGGCCAGACTGCTCAAACAGCAGTGCGTCGCCGTCTCCGTTCATGCCATCATCAATGACCCAAGCATGCGCGCCATCGTAGAGAACCTCGTAGGTGCCGCCGTAGACGTCGCTGTCCGCAATCTGGAGCGTCACCGGCCCCACTGATTGATAGTGCGCGTCAACCGGATCTTCTTCGACGGGCTCTGTCGACAACTGCGCTGTAAACGTGATCAGTGCATCGGCAAAGCCCGGATACGCCCCCTCGTCAGTCACGCGCGCCTCGGCTCGATACGTAACGACATCTGCCCGTACCGTGACCACGCCATACATAGCCAAAGCAAACACCCCGATCGTCATCAATCTCAACATGCTGCTGATACTCCCAAACCCTCGCTTCCGCTCCCAATATGTCCCGATTCCGGCCCGTCTGCGTCGCGAGCTCGCGATACACAGCAGGCGGCCACCCAACCTGCGCCATTATGCGCTATTTACTTGAACGGAACCATGCCCCTCGGGTACAACCTACGAACGAGTCGAGCAAACAAATCGGCCCAGACACCGGCCCAGGATGGCGGAGAAACCCATGGGCCCTTCCTCAAGACGTGATTTCCTCAAACGAACCGCAGGATTCGGTCTGACGGCGTGGGGACTCTCCCAGACCAGTTGGGCCGCCCCGCCCAACGGCGATCAGCCCGTCGATATGACCATCGTCCGCTGGAAGACCGGCGACAAACCCGCCGACCTCGCCACAAAACTGACCGAAAAGGCCATCGAGGGCCTCGGCGGCATGGGCCGCTTCGTCAAGAGCGGCTACACCGTCTGGGTTAAGCCGAACATCGGCTGGAACCGCGCACCCGAGCTCGCCGCCAATACCCATCCCGACGTCGTCGCCGCCCTCGTGAAGATGAGCCTCGACGCCGGCGCCAAAAAGGTGAAGGTGGGCGACTTCACGTGCAACAAGGCCGAGGACTGCTACAAGAACAGCGGCGTCGGCCCCGCCGCCGAGAAGGCCGGCGCCGAAGTCGTCTACATCGATCAAAATCGCTTCCGCGACATGAAGATCGACGGCAACCGCTTGAAGACCCACCCCGTCTATCCCGAAATCGTCGAGTGCGATCTGGTCATCAACGTCCCCGTCTGCAAGCATCACGGCTCGACCCGTGTCTCGCTCTGCATGAAGAACTACATGGGCGTCGTCGATCGCCGGCACGCCTTCCACCAGGACCTGCCGACCACCATCGCCGACATCACCCAGTTCATGAAGCCCAAACTTTGCGTCCTCGACGCTACCCGCATCCTCACCGCCCACGGCCCCACCGGCGGTGACCCCAACGACGTCAAGGTCCTCAACACCGTCGCCGCCGGCACCGACATCGTTGCGCTCGATGCCTTCGGCTCCGAGCTCCTCGGCAACAAGCCGACCGACATCGACACCGTCACCATGGGCCAGAAATACAAGCTCGGCAAGATCGACTATCACAGCCTGAACCTCAAGGAGGTTCAGCTATCGTGACACGCCGCCGCTCGGGTCGGGCCGCATGGGTGCGGCGTGGTGTGCAACTCCTGTTTCTGTTGGCCTTCCTGGCGCTCGTCCTGTTCGCACGGCCGGAGCCTGGCTCACAGCCTCCGGCATGGCTCGGCACGTTCTTCTACCTCGACCCACTGATCCTGCTCACCACATTGCTCGCCGCACATGCCGTCCCCCTGCTGCTCCTTTTCTCACTGATCACGATCCTCCTGACCATCGTTCTCGGCCGCATCTTCTGCGGCTGGATCTGCCCCCTCGGCACCGTCCACGCCGTCGCCGGCCGCTGCTTCGACTACTGGCGACCCCGCCGGCGCAAGGAACACTGGTCGCGCTGGCAGCTCAGCAAGTACGTCGCACTCGTCGCCGTCGTCGTCCTCGCCATCTTCAGCGTCCAATGGCTCGTCCTGCTCGACCCGATCGCGCAACTCTACCGCGTGACATCCACCACCCTGCTCCCTACGTTTCAGTGGGCCGTCGAGGATGCCAGCACAGCCGTCTATCAGCAGGACCCCAAGATCAGCGACTGGGAAGTCACAAGCCTCACAGAGCCGCCCTACCGCTTCCTGCGCGACAACCTCTTCGTCACGCCACAACAAGCCTTCATCGGCGGCGGACTCATCTTCGCCTTCTTCGCCTTCACCGTGGCCATGAACTACTTCCACCGCCGCTGGTGGTGTCGCTACGTCTGCCCGCTCGGCGGCCTGCTGGGCCTGTTTGCCTGGCGACCCTGGCTGCGACGCAAGGTCGACGCCGAGCAGTGCAATCAGTGCGACCTCTGCGGCATGACCTGCCACGGCGCCGCCAGCAGCGAACCCGGCGCCGGCTGGAAGCCTCAGGAGTGCTTCGGCTGCCTCAATTGCACCGACGCCTGCCCCCGCGAGGGACTGAACTTCGAGTGGGCCGCCCCGTGGCAGCGACGCGACGCCGACGAGACCATCGACCTCTCCCGCCGCGAATTGCTCGGCGGGGCTGCCGTCGGCATGGCCGGCCTCGCCCTGCTGCGCGTCGGACCAACCGCCAGCGGCAATGAGTTCAATCCCCTTCTCGTCCGCCCCCCCGGCGCCCGCAACGAACGCGACTTCCTCGAACGCTGCATCGCCTGCGGCGCCTGCATGAAGATCTGCCCCACCGGCGGCCTGCAACCAACGCTTACCGAGGCCGGCCTGGAGGGACTCTGGACACCCCGCCTCGTGCCGCGCATCGGCTACTGCGATTACGAGTGCAACGCCTGCGGCCACATCTGCCCCACCGCGGCCATCGCCCCGCTGCCGCTCGAAGAAAAGAAGAATGTCCGCCTCGGACTGGCGGCGTTCGACGTCTCACGTTGCCTGCCCTACGCCTACGGCCGCAACTGCATGGTCTGCGAAGAGCACTGCCCCGTGCCCGACAAGGCCATCTACTTCCTGGAAGTCTCGGTCACCCAGCGCGACGGCGCGCAGCGCACCATCCTCGAGCCACACGTCGATCCCGACAAGTGCATCGGCTGCGGCATCTGCGAGCACGTCTGCCCATTCAAAGACAAACCCGCCATCCGCGTCACCAGTGCCAACGAATCGCGCCACCCAGATAACCAGCCAATTCTCCCCGACTTCGGCGGCGGCTCTCCGTATGGCTACTGATGCGGAAACCCCCTGACCACTGCCCGCGCCTGTGCGTGCGTCAGGCGTCCGCCGGTCGGATGCGTCGGACGTCTCCCCGTCGGGTGGGTCGGGCGTCTCGCCCGACATACCGATTCACCAACGCTTCGGCGGACGAGCTGTCCATCCCACCCGAGAACGTGCTGCCGCGAAGTGTCAATCCGCCGCCGGCCAGCGCAGCCGAAACGTGCAGCCACGCCCCTCGTTCGCCACGCCCTCGAGCGTCGCATGATGACGCCGGGCAATCAGCCGGCACACGTTCAAACCCAACCCGATCTGCTGCCAGTCGTTCGGTCGCTCAGCCGGGTCTGCCGCCAGGAACGGATTGATCGTGTTCTGGAGATACTCGGGGGGCAGCCCTACCCCACTATCCCGCACGTCAACCTGCACCACGTCACCATCACGCATCGCAGATATCGCCAGCAGCCCCGGCGAGTCCTTCATCGCCGTACGTGCATTCAGAATCAGATTCAACAAGACCTGGCACAGCAGGTCCTCCTGTGCCCGCACCTGCAGTTCTTCCGGCACCGCCAGTTGCAGTTCAATCCCATCCTTCTCAAGCGGACGTGTCGCCGTCTCGATCGCCTCCTGCACCGCATCCCGCACGCAACAGTCCGTCACGCCGCCGTCATCCTCATGCACCAGATTCAGCAGGTGGCGCGTCACCGTCATCGCCCGCTTGCTCTGCACCAACGCACGATCGAGCGCCTTCTTCATGAAGGCCACGTCGTCATCCATCATCAGCGCCGCTTCACACCGCGCCATGATCGGCGTAAGTAGATTGTTGAACTCGTGCGTCACCATGCCGGCGATGCTGCCCATGACCGCCAGCCGCTGACATGCGATCAGCTCATTCTGTAGCCCCCGGATCGTCTCCCGCAATTGCTCGACAGACTCCCCATTGCTCGCATCACCCTGCCCTGAAACGTTACACATGGTCGTGGTCGACCGAGCGGGTTCATTGGACATGCCGTGCGCATTCCTTTCGCGGGCCTTTCCAGCCCCTTCACTTCGACAACCCAGCCAACAGCACGAGTTTACCGGCCTCGCGCAGCCGGTGTCAAACCGCACCAATCTACTGCCGATCCTCGACTTTCGGCGGCCGATTCATAAGCTCCGTAATGGCCACCAGCGGCGATTTGCCCTCGAACAGCACCTCAGACACCGCCTCTGTTATCGGCATCTCCACACTATGCCGTTGGGCCAGTTCAGTCACCGCCCGGGTAGTCGGTATACCCTCAATCACTGCCACACTTTCCTCAATGACCTGCTCGACCGGCATCCCTTGCCCGATCCGCTGACCTGCGGTGCGATTCCGCCCATGCGGCGAGAAACTGGTCGTGATCAGGTCTCCCACGCCCGCCAGCCCCACAAATGTCTCCGGCTGCGCTCCCATCGCCACCCCCAAACGCGTGATCTCCACCAATCCCCGGGTCACCAACGCCGCCTTGGCATTGTCACCCGCATTCAATCCGTCCAGGATGCCCGCCGCCAGCGCAATGACATTCTTTACCGCCCCCGACAGCTCCACGCCCAGTGCATCCTGGCTCGTATACACACGAAACCACGACGTCCCGCACGTCTCCTGAATCAGACCCGCCACCGCCATATCCGGACACGCTGCCACCACCGTCGCCGGCAAACACCGCGCGAGTTCCTTGGCAATATTCGGCCCTGAAAGCACCACAATCGGGCTGCCCGAAGCGTATTCGTGGATAATCTCACTCGGCCGCGCCAGCGTGCGCACCTCGATCCCCTTCGTCACACTCGCAATCGGAATCCCCGGCGGCACATGCGCGGCCCGCACTTTCCACGCCTCGCGCAAATACTGACACGGGATGGCAGACACCACTAACTCCGTCGCCGCAAACGCACCAGCGGCATCATTCGTGGGCGCCACGAGCTCCGACAGCCGCACGCCACCCAAATATCGCTGGTTCATCCCGCCGTGAAAAATCTCATGCACCGGCTCGCAATCCCGCGCCAGCAGCGCCACATGGACGCCATTGCTCGCCAATATCTGCGCCGACATCGTCCCCATCGCGCCGATGCCAATGACAGTCGCCTTATCAATCATCTTGTAGACTCCAGATGCGCGGCTACTGCGCAGCAATCCGCCGCGCAACAATTGCCGGCACCATTTTAGGATGAATGCGCGGCCGCGTCTGCGTCCGTCGACAACGCGTTCAGCATCGGAAGCAGCGTATCAATCTCGACCGGCTCCACGGGCACCTCCGGCATCCGCCGCATTCGAACGAACACCAGCACCGCGCGCGTCACATCCTGCCCAAACAACCGTGCCGCCGCCTGCGCATAAAGCTGCAATTGCACGCGATACAACACTACCCGCCGTTCATACGCCGTAGCATCGCGCAACACATCCGTCTTGTAGTCAAGAATCACCAGCCCCGCCGGCGTCTCGACCAGACAGTCAATCACCCCACGGACAATCACATGCTCGTCCGAGCCTGGCACGGGCAACGCATGCACCATCGGCAACTCGCGCCGCACTGCATGCGCACGTCGCGCGAGTAGGGCACCAATGGGCGTCCCGCCGAACCAGGCCATGTCCTCCAGCGGCAACAACACCCGCTGCGTGGGCGTGAGCTGCTCACGGGCTACCATCTCTCCCGCCTGCACCGCGACGTCCTCCACGGACATCAGCCGCGTGAAATCCGCGTGCTCGAGAAAGCGATGCACCGCCGTCCCCAGCATCGCCCCGTCCACTTGCTGCCCGGCCGCAAAGGCCGGCTCCCGCAACGCCGAACCCACCATGTCTAGCGCCGCAACCGGATCCCCACTTTGCGCCCGCAATACCTGCTCCTTCGCAGCACTGACCGACAACGCCGCCGGCGTCTGCGCCAGTCGCGCATCAATCCGCGTCACGATCAGCGTGCGCCCCCGCTCGACCCAAGCCCGATCATTCTCACCCAGCGGCTCCTCAACCCGCGTCGCCACTGGCCGCGCACCATGCTCCGGCACGGCGACGTCCGCCGCCGAAATCGTGAAGACCGCCACCTGCCCCGCTTCAGCCGACCGTCGCTGCAGACCACCTGCGGCCACGGCCTGCAACACCCACTCCAACCGATTCGGCACGCTTAACCGTGACATCAGCGGCAGCGGCTCGCCGGCCGGATGCTGCGACTCGATCTCCGACCAACGCTCAGGCGGCGAATGTCCGATCACAAAGACCTGCTCCCGCGCCCGCGTCAGCGCCACGTACAGCAGCCGCAGCTCCTCCTCCAACTCCCGCTGCGCTACCCGCATCCGCACAACATGATGACGTGGACTGGTCACCGTCGCCTTCGCCGCATAGTCGTCGAAACGCAGCCCCAATCCGATCGTCTCATCGCATTGCAGCCCATGTCGCTGGCTCATCCGGTTGAACGTCGACCCACTCGCCAGCAGGAACACGACCGGAAACTCCAGCCCCTTCGCCGCATGGATTGTCATAATCTGCACAACGTCTTCGGCCCCCACGGCCTGCGTCCCCAGGTCGGCATCCTCCTCCGCCAGCGCATCGAGATAATCCACAAAGTCCGCCAACCCCGCCTGACCCACCCCGCCAAAGCTGTCCGCTACGTTCAGCAGCGTCTGTAGCGCCGCCGCCCGTTGCCGCCCCCCCCGCATCCCCTCCACGACGAGCGGCAAATCCGTATCGCGGTAGATCCGCCGCAACAGCGCCGCCACCGGCTCCACCCGCGCCGCGTCCGACCACGCATCGAGTCGCCCGATCGCCACGTCCAGCTTTGCCCCCAGCGCACGATCCGCACCGCGCTCGCGCAGCGCAGCAACCGCGGCGGGAAAGTCACCACGCGGCATGGCTTCACGAATGGCCACTAAGTCACGCTCGGAAACGCCCACCAACGGACTGCGCAAATACGCCGCCAGCGGCACGTCCTGCCGACGATTCACCAGCAGTCCCAGCACGTTGCGAACATCCTGCACGTCGAGCGAACCCAGCAATGACTCCCGGCCGCTCGTCACGCACGGAATGCCGTTGTCACGCAACACCCGCGCCACCTGCCCCGCCTGCTCCCGCGCCGAGCGCAGTAGTATCGCGATGTCCGACCGGTGCAGCGGACGCAGTGCGCCGGTCCGCTTATCGACCACCTGAACCGCGCGCTCACCGGCGAGCGCCGCGTTGATACGCTCCGCCGCCACCTGCGCCTCACGCTCAATGCGCTCAGCGTCGTGTTCATCGTCGTCGTCCAGCGCATCGCGCCGTGCAGCCTGCTCCAGCACCTGCACAACCACGCGCGGCTGTGCATCCAGCGTCGGATTCGCGGGCTCAGGAATCCGCGGCCCACGTCCCGCCGCCAACCGCTCATCCGCCCCAAACCGCGTCCCACCCAGTTCCAGATCAAACAACGGCGCAAACAACCCATTCAACGCCACCAGCAAATGCGCATGACTCCGGAAGTTGTCCGAGAGATACTGCACATCGACGTCACCCGTACCCGCCTCATGCGCCGCGATGATCTCCGTGAATAGTCGTGGCTCCGCCTCGCGAAACCCATAGATGCTCTGCTTCACATCCCCCACCATGAATCGATTCCCGCCACATGGCGCCCCGCCACGCGAAACCAGCCGCAACAGCTCCACCTGCACCGGACTCGTGTCCTGAAACTCGTCCACCAGCACATGCGCATAACGCCGCTGCAAATGCTGCGCAATCGCCGTCGGCGTCCGACCACCGCTTTCATCCGCAACACCCAGCAGATCCAGCGCCATCCGCTGCACATCCGTAAACTCACACACCGCCCGCCGCCGCTTCGTCTCTTGCAACATCTCCTCGTACCGGCTCTCCAATCGCAAGAGCAATGCCAGTAGCCGCCGCGCCTCCGGCGCATGGGCCAGCAGTTCATCGACGACCTTTGACGACCATTTCCCTTTCAGTCGCAGATTGAGCCAGCGTTTCTTGATCTCCACCACCCGCACCGGCTCATCAACGCCACGCCGCTTGCGCATGCTGAAATGGTCGATCTCGCCGACCACGTCGCGCAACGCAGTAGGGTCCGCCAACGCGTCGATCCACGCACCGAGCTTCGTCGCATACGGACCGAGATGCTGCTCCAGCCCGTCTCCGGCGCATGCCATCAGTCCGGTGAGCTGCTCATGCTGAAACGCACACTCCGCCTGCAGCGCCGCCGCCAACACCGCAACATCGTCATCCTGCACACACAACGCCGTCTGACGCGTCAGCCACGCCTCCGGATTCACCAGGTGCGTACGAAATCGCGACAACCGGCTGATCAGATCCCGCAGGAAATCATCCTTCGGCCTCGTCGCCCGTCCGATCCACGCCCGCGCCGCATCCAACAACTCTTCGCCACCACGGTGCATCTGATCAAACAGGGTGTCCAGCACCTCACGGCGCAGCAGCTGCGCCGCCTCCTGCCCCAGCGTCGCGAACTCCACGTCCACACCCGTCTGCGCGAAGTGCTCCCGTACAATCCGCCCGCACCACGCATCAATCGTCCCGATATCCGCCGCCTCAATCAGCGCCGCCTGCCGATGCACATGCGCCCGTATCCGCCCCGACTTCGTCGCCCGCGCTTCTTCCCGCAACAAACCCGCCACGCGTACCCGTAGCTCCGCCGCCGCCGCCCGCGTAAACGTCACGACCAGCAGCCGATTCACATCACACGGCCGCTCCGGATCCGCCACCAGTGCCACACACCGCCGCGCCAGCACGGCCGTCTTGCCCGCCCCGGCTGACGCCGCGAGCAGCAGGTGCGAGCCGCGCTGTGAAATCGCTGCCGCTTGTGCTGGCGTCAACTCCACGGCATGCCTCCCTGCACGCTCGCACCGTCCGGATCCCGATGCGGCAGGGCCGCCTCCGCCACCCGCGGCCGGTTATAGACGCGCTCAAACCGACATACCGACCAGTAATCGCAGTACCGACATGCCAGCGTCCGCTCCTCAACCAGCGGCGCCACATCGATGCACCCCGCCGCATACCCCGCCGCCGCATAGGCAATGGTCTCGCGGGCCAGTTCACAGCGGACTTTCAACTCGCGGGGCTCGATCGTATCTGAGCTCTTATACAGCGTGCCATCCTTCTTCAATTGCATCTGCGCCACGGGCGAACTCTGCTCTCCGAGTTCTCGATCCAGCCAGGTCGCAACCCGCTCGACGAACATCCCCCGCGGCCGCAACATGTACATGCGCTGCGCATCGGCGTCGGCCTCCGCTGCATAGGCATTCGTAAGCACCTTCAGGTCCGGATGCAACGGCGCCAGGAAGACCCCCGCCAACGTCCCCCCCTCCACCTGTTCCAGGGCCAGGGCGTAGATAAACAACTGCAACGCCCCCCCGGTTAGCCAGGCCCGGTTGACCGATGCCACACGACTCTTGTAGTCATACACCAGATAGAACTTGTGCTGCCCGTCCGTGGCACCATCCACCCGATCAATCTTCCCCCGCACCCACACTTGCCGGCCATCCGCCAATGTCAGCCGCAAGGCCGCCAACTCGCCCTCGGCAGCCTCCACCCGAAACCCGCGCTCACAATACTCCGGCGCAAACCGGCCACGCCGCCAACGATGCGCATGGGCCAACAAGACATCCCCCAGCAGCGTCCGCTGCACAGCTCCCAGCGAAACCACCTCCGGCCGACAGGCTGCCAAATGTGCCATCTGCCGTCGCGCGTACTCCGCCGCCGCTTCGTCCAGCAGCGCCAGCCATCGCGCATCGGCCACCTCGTGGACACCACCCGGCTCCGCAGCCGCACGCAGCGTCACCGCCGCCAACAACTCATGCGCCATACTCCCGAAATCCAGCGCGAGCGCCTGCGGCCCACGCGACGGATCCAGCCGTAGCACACGCTCCGCAAAATGCTGAAACGGACACTGCAAGAACGTGTCAATCTCCGACGCCGACGCCTCCCACAACACCTCGCCTCGGCCGACACGGCGCCCATCCAGTGGCTCCGGCTGATTCCGATAGTCCGCCCCGCGCAGCAATTCGCGCAGCCGCCTGCCATGCACCGCCGATGCCCCGACGGACGCACACAACGCCTCGAGCCGCCCCCGCGTCGCCACCGCCGGCTGCGCCGCCCGCGCCCGCAACGTCCGCCGCGCCAACTCCGCCACGCACACCGGCGGCGCATCGTCCGCTGCCCGCACCTCACAAACCTCCGGCAACGCGTGCCGCACTTCATCCAGCAGCGGCGACGGCAACAGCTCCGCGCCGTCATCAGCCCGTGTCGCATAGCTGATCACTAGCGAGTCCGAGGGACGCGTGCATGCAATATACGCCAGCAGCCGCTCGGCCAGCACATCCTCGCGCCGTGACAACGCCGCCGGCATTCCCACCCGCGTCAGCACGTCCCGCTCCGCCGCACTCAACACCAACTCCTCGCGCGGCCGCGCCGGAAAGACCCCCTCGTTCAACGCGATCACCCACGCATGCCGAATCTCCGGGTGTCGGCTGCGCTCGATCGCACTGACCAACACCTGATCCAGCGTCGGCGGTGCCAGCCCGCGACTCGTATCACGCAGCGCATCACCGATAATCCGGGCTACCTCATCCGCGCTCAGTGGCACGTCGTGCAACACTTCGTGCAGTCCCTCCAGCGCCTCGCACAGCGCCTCCCACGCCAGTCGATGCAGCTCCGCCGCCTCCCACGCCTGCGTCTCGCGCGCCCCCACGATCCACCGCGTCAGCCGCTTCCGCACCCCCAGCCGCTGAAGCACATCGTGCAACGTCGCCGCCCACGTCCCTCCGGACGCTTCGGCCGTCCCGCCTGCGAACAGCCGCACCAACGGAGCAATCCCCGCCAGAATCCGCTCACGCCCCGCAGGACACGAGTCGTCGCGACCATCGACCTCCGCAAACGACCACGTCCCCGCCTGCCACAACGCCTGCCCGCGCACCGCAAACCGCGCGATCACATTCTCCAGCCGCTCCGCCGCATCGCGCTCGATCGGCACCAGCCGCGTACGCAGCAGTCGCAAGCTTGGCCGCACGTCGAAATCACTCACAATCGCCTCGAGCAATACCGGGATTAGCTGTGCGATTGGGTGCGCCCCCAACGACCGCCGCCGATCGACGAAGTGCGGAATCCCATACTCGTCAAAGACCTCCGTCACAAGCGCGCTAAAGTCCGCCAGATCCCGTGCAATCACTGCGAAATCCCGATAGCGCAGTGCCCCACCCGAGTCAGCAATCTGCGTCCGAATCCACCGCGCCGCAGCATGCAACTCATCCCGATGCGTCGCGCAAGCTACAATGCGCACATCCTGCGGCCCTGTGGCACCAGTTTGTAACCGCTGTTCCCCTGCTGCACCGTCTGACGCCCCTCCCGCCGTCTCGCCTCCCTCCCCTCGACCCGCCCCCACCGGCTGAGCCAGGCCGGCTTCCAACCTCGCCAGTTGTGGCGTCGCGACAAACCGCGGCAACGGCGCCGGCCGCAGCATCATGGGCGAATCAATGGCGACATTCGCCGCTTGCAACCGCGCGACGAGCTCCTGATACGTCCGCTCCGTCCGCTCGAACAACCCCAGCGGATCAGGCGTGCGCTCCGGGTGTGTGACCACCGGCGACGATGGATCCAGCAGCAGCGTAATCGTGCACTCCCGCGCAGCCTGTGCCAGCGCGACGACCGTTGCCAACTCCTGCCCCGTAAACCCCGCAAACCCGTCAATCCACACGCGCGCCCCGCGCAACCACATCTGCGACGCAATCCGCGCGCGCGTCACCTTCAGTCGTGCCGCCGGGTCCACCCGCTCCGCCCCCAGCCAATCAAGATACGCCGCATACAAGTCGGCCAACTCGACCGTCTTCCGCGCCAACATCGGCTCGACGATCCCGCCGGCCGCGTCGCGCATTTGCCCGGGCGATATGTCCTCCCGCAGAAGTTGATCGACGAGTTGGTCGAGCGCAGCCACGAATCCCGGCGTGCGGACCGCCCGACGCAGCGCATTCAAACGCGGCTCGACTTCGGTAACGACCCGCCGCAACGCGAGCCGCCGCGCATCCGTTCCCAGCACAGCTTCCGCCAGCCCGACATCGCTTAGCACACGCTGCGCCAGCCGCGAGAAGCTCACCACACTCGCCCGCCAGTACCCGCCCCCGGGCGCCGCGCGCGCCAGCGTCCGCTCCATCTGAAAACTCGCCTGCTCCGGCACCAGCAGCACGAGCGGCACGCCGTCATTCTCCGCCCGCAGCCCCGCGAGAATCGCATCCACACAATGACGGGTCTTCCCGCTGCCAGCCCGACCCAGAACGAAAGTTACCGGCATCAATCACCCGTCATGCGTGCGAAAGCACCCTGGCCACACCAGCGCCAGCCACGCCCTCAGACCCTTGCTGCCTTGTCACACCGCTACGTTGTTACTCCTCAGTCGTCGCGCTCCCGGTACCGCTCCAGCTCATCCTCATACCGCTCGCGCTCCGCGTCGCATTCATCCAACTCGCGCTCCAACTTCACATGCTCGCGCTCCAGATAACGCAGGTTCTGATACGCCCGCCGGAGCTCGTCCCGACAATCCTCATGCGAACTCGTCGCCGGCACGCGACTGCTGTCCACCGGTTCCGGACGACTCGAACCGATGTTCACCTCCCGCGGCGTCTGCACACTGACGCAACCGCACAGTCCCATCAACACCATTCCCACTGATAAAACCACAAGCATTCGTGACATGTCCATGTCCTCCGTAGTAAGTCAGCCGCACCACCAACATTCTCGCCGCGCCGCCCCCAGCGGTCAAAGACCGCCTCCGCCGCCAACTTGCACGATCAGCCGTCTCCGTCTTAGATCCACAACGTGGAAAGACGCGTCATCATCATCACCGGCTGCACCGCCTCCGGCAAAGGCACACTCGCGCGCGCCGTCGCCGAACACCTCGGCGCCGAGATCCTCAGCATCGACTCGATGAAGGTCTACCGCGGCATGGAGATCGGCACCGCCAAGCCATCGGCCGCCGTTCGGCAGGCGCTTCCCCATCACCTCATCGACGTCGTCGATCCGTGGGAGCCATTCAGCGCCGCCCGGTTCGTCGATTCGGCTGACCGCGCAGTCGAAGACATTCACGCCCGCGGCCGCCCGGTCGTCGCCGTCGGCGGCACCATCCTCTACCTCAAGTGCTGGTACGAAGGCATCTTCGAAGGCCCCACGGCCGACCCCGCGTTCCGCCGCCAGCTTCGCGCTCGAGCCCAGACCGAGGGCACGGCCTCCCTGCACGCTGAGCTACAGCACAAAGACCCCGACGCCGCCGGCCGCATCCACCCCAACGACCTCCGCCGCATCGAACGCGCGCTCGAGGTCTATCACCTGACCGGCCAGCCCATCAGCGCGTTGCAGCGTCAATGGGAGCGCCCCGGACCGCGCCGCGACGACTGGCATTGGATCCCCATCGGCCTCGCCCGCGAGCGCGAGGACAACAACCGCCGCATCAACCTGCGCGTACGGAAAATGCTGGCGGCCGGGCTCGTCGACGAAGCCCGTCGTTTGCATGACGATCCCCGCGGCGTAGGTGACCAGGCCAGCCAGGCCGTCGGCTACGCCGAGCTCTTCGCCCACTTCGCCGGCCGGCTCGCGCTCGATGAAGCCGTCGAGCAGATCAAGATCCACTCCCGTCAGCTCGCAAAACACCAGCGCAGTTGGCTCAAGCGCGAACGCCACTTGCATTGGCTCGACGTCACCGGCGTCGATAGCACAGACGAATTGCTGCCGGATATGCTGACAATTATCGGGGAGTCCTCGAGTTCGTCACCGAAGTGATTTCCGACGTCGCCCGCCCGCTCAGCGCGCTCGCGATGTCCGCCGCCAACCGCTCCGCCGCCGCCGGATAGATGTGACTTCCATCGCTGGATTCGTACGCCAGCGGGTCCACGTCCAGCCACACACCCCCCGCACCCCGAAATGCCTCAGCAAACCCCTGCTCGTCAAATCCCGCCGCCTCCTCCGCTGCCACCATCTCCGCGCACGTCGGCGGCCGGAACCCAACCACACGAATCCCCCGGCCCGTCCAATTCTGCACTCGACGCAACAGGGCATCCTGCCGCGCCACGCTCACATCCTTGTTCGCGAACGTCTCCGCAACTGCCTGAACCGCCGGCTCGCGGGTTTGCGGCGGCGCATACGCGTTCCAGCCGTTGGCATGCCGCGTTGTAATCACGCGCCGCCGACTCGCACCGGAGCACTCGCGCCAGAGCGAATCCAGCCGCGCCGGCTGAAGGTGCATGAGTGCCTGCCCGGCCATCAGACTCACCAGCGATTGCTCCGCCGCCTCCTCACACGCGCGCTCAAACCCGCCGCGCTCCGCGCCCAGTAGACTGAGCGGCGTCACACCAAGCACAATCGTGGGCTGTTCGCTCCTCGGATCAATAACGCGCTCCACGGCGTCCAGATACGCCTCCGTGAACTGCGCCGAGGCAAACCCGAAGTCCAGCACGCGCGCCCCGTCCACTTGGGCCTCCATCGCTGCCGGACTCAAGCCACACTGGACCCGCGAATCCCCTGCCAGCACCCAGTCCGCCTCCCCGCGCCACGCCAGCTTGATCGCCGTATGCCGATATCGATAGATCCCCGCATCATGCGGCACCCGGACGCTCGCCGTAACGACCAGCAGTGCGGCCGCCAGCAGGGTACAGTGCAGCACCCGCTCGCGCAACAGCCCGCGCAGTAGCACCATCGCACGCCCAACCCAGCCACCGGCGCACCGACGTCGTCTCGCCGTCGACACAACTCCGCCCAGCATCGGCTGCAACGCACTAGAACTGGAAGTAAATAAACGCACTGCCAGGACCTCTCAGGATCACACACGCCCAGACGAGTACCGCCACCGCCGCCGGCTGCCATACGCGGTCGCCGCCCAACTGCGGCCACTTGATCGCGGTGATGGCCGGATGAAACTGTACATGCCGCACCGCGATCAAGCCGACCAGCAACATCTCCTGCCAGTGAATACGGCCGAGAATCGGCGACAGCTCAAACGTGGCCGGACTCAGCATCAGCACCACCACGTGGACCGCCTGCGCCATTGATTCCGCCCGGAAGAACACCCAGCCGATCAGCACACCAGCCAGCGTGACCGCCATCGTCAGGAACTGTCCGCCCGGCAACTTCCGCACACGCTCCGGCCACCCTGTGCGCCGCTCGATCGACAACATGAGTGCATGCAGCGCGCCCCACATCACGAACGTCCAGGCCGCCCCGTGCCACAGCCCCGACAGCAGCATCGTCACCCACATGTTGCGATGCCCCGCCGCCTCGCCGCGGCGCGACCCGCCCAGCGGGATATACACATAGTCCCGAAACCAGGTGGAGAGCGAGATGTGCCAGCGCGTCCAGAACTCACGGAAGCTTCCCGCAATGTACGGATGCGCAAAGTTCTCCGGAAACGCATACCCCATCCACCGCGCCAGGCCGCAGGCAATATCGCTGTACCCGCTGAAGTCACAGTAGATCTGCACGGCAAAGAATAGCGCGATCGCCCACCAATACAGCCCCGACTCCACCAGCATCTCATCCCCAAACGCCGCATTAACAACCGGTGCAAGGTTGTCCGCAATCACCACCTTCTTGAAGTAGCCCTGCACAATCAGCCGCAGCCCGGTCCAGCGCTGCTCCTCCGTCACCGGCTGCGCGTGCCGCAACTGCGGCAGGAGCTGCGACGCCCGCACGATCGGCCCCGCCACAAGTTGCGGGAACATTGCCAGGTACGCGAAGAAGTGCAGCGGATTGCGTGTGGGCGTCAGCTTCCCCCGATACACATCAATCGTGTAACTCATCGATTGAAACGTGTAGAAGCTGATCCCCACCGGCAGCGTCAAACGCGGTAACGGAGCCGCCACGTCCAATCCCAACGCGGCCAGCGCCGCATTCAGATTCGCCAGACCAAAGTCCAGATACTTGAAGACCGCCAACACCCCCAGATTCCCCATGAGCGACAACACCAACAGCGGCCTGCGCCAGCCTCGGCTGCGCTCCATCCCCAACGCCGCGAAGAAGTCAATCAGCCCGCTGAGCAGCAGCAGGAAGATGAACCGCCAGTCCCACCAGCCGTAGAAGAAGAACGACGCCGCCGTCAAATAGCCCCATCGGGTAAGATTGTGCCGCTTCAGCACCGGCCACAGCACGATGAACGCCGCGAAGAACAGCAGAAAGTCAACCGAGTTGAACAGCACGCCCAATCTCCACGGCGTCGTGCGTGCGTCCGACGGGGACAGCCGCCGCCGATGGCCGAAATGGATCCGATAACACAATTGCTACGCTTGGAGCAACTCGCGCGCAGCGGACACGCGCGCTATCGGAGGGCCTGATAAGACGCTTAAGGGCTAACCCCCTGTGGCATCAGTTTGCAACCCCCTCTAACACCGCTGGCTTCCTGCCCCGTGGCACCGGTTTGTAAACGGTGCACCCCGCCAAACGCACCTTGAGCAACGACCGCCCGGCACAAGCGACGCCCGATAACCGGTTCAAGAACTCCCCCTGTGCCGACGCTGGCGGGAGAAGCCACTCCCGCACCAGCGATTCAACCCGCGGGACAACCGTCTAGTACGACTCGAAGTCGCCGTCGATCAGCTCCAGCTCAGGCGGAGGATAATACTTCCGCGCGCCACTCCCCTTGACGGGCTCCAGGTCGTCCAGCCAGTAGGCCTTGTCATCGCGTCGATACGAGAGCAGCACGCCTCGGAACTGTGGATCCTTCGCGCGATGGAATCGCAGGAAAATGTGCCGCCGATCCACACCGACGATCTCCACCTTGCCACGCTCATGCGACATCACGTACCGTGGTCGCCGCGCCAGTCCCGAACCATGCCGCAACGCCTCGCGGAAGATCTCCCACCCACGAACCATCGGCACCGCGAACGGCTCATTGCCAATCGTCGGCCGGCACTGGAACAGGTAGTACGGCGGGCACCCGACGTACGATAACTCGCTGTACAGCTCGGCCAGCACCTGTGGATCGTCGTTGATCCCCTGAATCAGCGGGCACTGATTCACACAAATCACGCCATTGCGGATCGCCGCATCCAAACCTGCCACCGCCTCATCCGTCAGCTCCCGCGGATGATCAAAGTGCGTCACCAGGTAAATCCGCTTCCGCGGCGTTGAAAAATCCCGGAACAATCGGAGCAATTCCGGATCCTCCGAGATCCGCATCGGCTCAAACGCCGGCATCTTCGACCCGATCCGAATGATCCGCACGTGCGGAATCGACCGCAGCTGCTCAATAATCCCCCGCAGCCGAGCCGTGCTCATCAGCAACGGATCCCCGCCCGTCAGCAGCACATTGTTGACATTCGGATTGCTCGCGATGTACCGGATACCCTCCGAAATGTCATTACTGATCTCGCCGCTATCACGAATAAACAGCCGCTTGCGGAAGCAATACCGGCAATACGACCCGCACGTCTCACAACAGAGCAACAGCACGGTATGTGGATACTTGTGCTGTACGCCCCGCGCAACCGTGACGGCCGCCTCATTGCTGGCATCCATCCGCCCCCACTCATTCAACTCATCCACATTCGGTATGATCAGCCGCCGAATCGGGTCCTTCGGGTCATCCCAGTCGATCAGGTTCAGGTAGTAATCGTTCGCCCGCAGGACGAATCGGTCGGCCACCGGCTGGAGCTGCTTCCGTTCCTCGGGGGTCAACTGCGGGATGTCATCCAGGCTCCGAACATAGCGGACCCGTCTTCGCAAGCCACGCTGATGGTCACGCGGAATCGGAATGGTCGACATATCGTCCTCCTTCCCGGCCACAACCGGGAGCAAGCGCAGTACAGATGTCGGGATGCGGGTCGCTCTCTCACGACGACGGCCGCAGTAGGCTCAGCCGGGCATGTCCTCAGGGGAGGACGAGTTGCAAAGCCCAGTGGCACAACCCCTTAGCACTCGAACCGCCTAAAGTATAGGTGAACTTTCCTAGCCCCGCAACGACATTCGGACACGTCCGATAACTTCAACTCCCCCCGCCAGCGGTAGCGAGAAACCGTAGTGGACGTCCGCGTTTTCCGACGGTTCCCGCCTGGCTATCGGACCAACACACGCGCCCCCAACTCTCCTCCATCTACCGCCGGAACACCGCCACAATGTCCTCGATCGGCACCACGAACAGTCGGTTATCCCCCTCAAAGTCGACCGGTATTGCGTTCTTCGGGTTGAACAGCACTCGATCATACTGCACGATCGGATAATCCTCGTCGCGCTCGACCTGGGCCGACACCGCCACGATCCGCCCCGTGATCGTCGGGATCTCGATATTGCCCGGCAGTTCGATGCCGCCCTTCGTCGTCTTCTTGTCCGCGTCCTTACGAATGAGCACACGATTGCCAATTGGTTCGACCGTCTCGAGCTTCGCCTGACTCGGAGTGGGGTCCGTCATACTACTCCTCTCGTTACCTGCCATCTTCGCCCGTATACTATGTGACAACCCCGCTGTACGCGAGCATTTACGCCAGCGGACCCGGTCATTCTCTCGGTGCAGAGGAGCCACCCACTGTGAATCCCGATGCGCTTCGACAGCTACTCGCCAGCCTCGCCGCCGGCGAGGTTACGGCCGCTGACGCCTTCCGCCGCCTCGAAACACTGCCATTTGAGGACCTTGAGGGCGTCTGCGTCGACCACCACCGCGCCCTCCGCTGCGGGTTTCCCGAGGTCATCTTTGGTGAGCGCAAGACCCCGGAGCAGCTCGAGCAGGCCTTCTCCCGATTGGCCGATGCCGGCAGCGACGTACTCGCCACGCGCGTCTCACCCGCGGCCGCCGCCCACGTGCAGGCCCGCATCCCTGATGCCGCATACCACGAAACCGCACGTGCCCTCACCCTGACGCAGACCCCGCACACTGAACACGTCGGCCGTCTCGGCCTCGTCGGCATCGTCTGTGCCGGCAGCGCCGACCTCCCCGTCGCCGAAGAAGCCCGCATCACCGCCGAGCTCATGGGGCAGCCCACCCAATCCTTCTACGACGTCGGCGTCGCCGGCCTCCATCGCCTCCTCGCCCGCTACGGCGAAATCCGTGCCGCCAACGTCCTCGTGGTCGTCGCCGGCATGGAGGGCGCCCTGCCCAGCGTTGTCGGCGGACTCGTCGCCGCCCCCGTCATCGCCGTCCCCACCAGCGTCGGCTACGGCGCCAGCTTTCACGGCCTCGCCGCCCTCCTCGGCATGCTCAACACCTGCGCCGCCGGCGTGTCGGTGGTCAACATCGATAACGGCTTCGGCGCCGGCTACCAGGCTGCCATGATCAACCGCCTCGCCACCGGCCAGTCGCACCGTCCGGAGACCACAGACCAGCAATCGACCCCACCGGAGTCCAGCGCGTGAAGTCACCCCCCACGCCTGCCCACGATGTCCCCAATCCGCCCACGCGTCCCGCAACCGCCCACAAAGGCCACGCCGGCCGCATCGCTATCGTCGCCGGCTCACGCGGCATGAGCGGTGCTGCCGTCCTCAGCGCGCAGGGCGCCCTTCGAGCTGGCGCCGGCCTGGTCCGCGTCCACTGCCCCGCCTCGATCCTGCCCGTCATCGCCGCCGGCGAACCCTGCCTGATGACCGTCCCGCTCTCCGAGGACTACGCCGGCCGCATCGACGCCGCCGCCGGACACGACCATATCGACCTCGACTGGTGCGACGTGCTCGCGATCGGCCCCGGCCTCGGCCAGTCCCACGACCTGCCCGCCTACATCGTCAATCTCGCCGCCGCATTCGACGGCCCCGTGCTCGTCGACGCCGACGGTCTCAACAACCTGGCCATCGCCGATAACGCCAAAACACTTTGGCAACAGCGGGCGGGCCGTCCAACGATCATCACCCCCCACCCCGGCGAAATGGCCCGCCTGTGCAACGCCGCCGGCCTCGACCTCTCTCACGAACAGGACGACGATACACGCCTGCAGGTCGCACACGCCTATAGCAACCACGCCAACGTCACCGTGGTCCTCAAGGGGCACCACACCGTCGTCGCCACCCCGGATCAGACCTTTGTAAACACGACCGGTAATCCCGGCATGGCCACTGGCGGCATGGGCGATGTCCTCACCGGACTGATCGCCGCCCTGCTGGGTCAAGGTCTGAACGCCTTCGACGCGTGTCGTCTTGGCGTGCACCTGCACGGCCTCGCCGGCGACTTCTGCGCACGCGAAATAGGCCCCATCGGCTACCTGCCGCGCGACCTCGCCGACCGCGTTCCGCGCGCCATGCAGAAATCTGCACAGCCGCGCATGGGCTTCAAATAGTTTCGCTACAGCGCCTACAGCACCGCGGGCCCGTTGAGAAATGCCACGATCGAGTCAAAGATATTGACGAACAACTCGCTCACCAGGCCGAACAGCGTCAGGAATGCACTCATCATAAACCTCCGCATGGAATATCGCGGCACCGCCACCGCGCGGCAGCATAATACTCACTGCGCAGCATGTCGCAAACCCAAAAGATATCCGCCTATCTACTACCAAACTCATCACAACTTCTCTTTGCGGCACCTCGTAGATCATGCTCATGCGCGTGCTTTCACAATCTGAACGGCCACGCTACCCTCAACGCCACTCCGCGGCACCCAAGGACGCCTTATGCGCGTAGCCCTGCTCGTGACCGATCTCGAACGTGGCGGCACCCCTCTCCGCCTCGCCCGTTTGGCCCGCGGCCTCCGCGACGCCGATGTCGGTGTGCACGTCGGCTGCCTCGCCCCGCCCGGCCCCATCAGCCATGACCTCGAGGCCGACGGCATCCCCACCTACGCCTGCGACGCCGCCGGCCCGCAGGACTTCATGGCATTCAAGCGCCTTGCCGACCACGTCCGCCGTATCCGCCCCGATCTCATCCACGCCACCCTCATGCACGCCAACGTCGCCGCCCGCCTCATCGGCAGCTCACACGGCCTTCCCGTAGTCACCGCAACGGCCACCATCGAAGTCGAGCGCCGCTGGCATCGCGCGGTCGAATCCGCCACCACCCGCGTCGACGCAGCGCACATCGTCAACAGTCGCGCCGTCGCCCGCCACGTGACACGCACATTGGGCATACCCGCCAAACAGGTCTTCGTCGTCCCGCCCTCACTCGAACGAATACCACAGCCGCTCGACCCCCACGCCGCCCGCGACCAACTCGACATCCCACCGCACGAGTTCGTCGTTGCCTGGGCCGGCCGCCTCGACCCGGTCAAGCGCCTGGACCTCATCATCCAATGCGCCGAGATCCTCACCGACCTGCCCACCCGCTTTCTCCTCGCCGGCGACGGCCCCTACCGGACACATCTCCAGAAGCTCCTGCGGCTCAGTAGTGCCGCTGACCGCATACACCTACTCGGCTGGCAAGACAACCTCTTGCCTCTACTCTCCGCGGCGGACGCGTTCATCTTCCCTTCACTAACCGAGGGCATGCCTAACGCTGTACTCGAAGCGATGGCGTGCGGCGTGCCGATTGTCGCCAGTGATATCCCGGTGTTGCGTGAGCTATCGGACGATGGCCAGCGTTTTCGCATCATCGCCGGCGACCGCGCTATTGACTACGCCGCTGTCCTGCGTGAACTGCATGACGATCATGAATTGCGGATCGTGCTGGGTGACCGCGCGCGACGCTGGGCACAAGAACATCTCGACCCCCGCGCCACCGTTCGCGCCGTCATGCGCGTCTACCGCTACGCCTTGGAACGCCGCCAGCGCCCGTGACACTTGTTCCCGTCGGGAACCGAACCGTGCGGCACGGGTCACCCGGCGGGACCGACCCACGGTTGACCCGGCACAGGTGAATGGCGACCGACGTACCTGTCCACCGTGGGGCACCAACAGCCCCAAGTGCCACACGTCGCTCCTTGCCCAATGGCGCTCTGTCACGTTCTTGCCGTGCACTCCTTGCCGGACATCAGATCGCACCGGATTTCAACGGGCGCACGTGGCATGTTGCAGTTCAGAAACCCAGTCAACAGCTCCCCACTTCGATTAACCGCTTCAGCCTCACCTGTTGGCTTCCAAGTCACCAGACATCATCCCATAACTACCGTCGATAACGTACACGAATGGACTGTAATTGCGGGCGATCACCCCTATGCGTAATCGTACTTTTGTATTGCAATATCGGTCGTTGATGAGTTATGCTGCGTGTGTCATCAATCGGCGGGACCTCAAACGGGCGGGTCACCATGTCACACGCCCGTATGCAATGTTGTGCCCGCCCCGTGTAGCGTCAGGCCTCCGAGCCTGACGTCCGGGGCCGCGGCCGAAGGAGGAGAAGGCTGTGAAATCACGTCTGCTGTTGTTGCTTGTCGCCATCTGCATCAGTGCGCCGGCGGTCGCGGAGCCGTACTGGATCGCCTGGGAAGGCGACGACTTTCCGGAGAATCAGGGCTGGGAACGCCACTGGGGCAACTGGGACGGCCCGTACGAAGGCGATGGCGCGATTCGCACCCTCAACGACGGCGTCATGACGATCGACTCGCTCTACGACGACGGCGTGTACGACTATTGTCAGATCGAGCGCCCTGGTGAGTTGGACCCGGGTCCGGGCGAGTTATTCGTCTTGGAATGGCGTATCGAAGTCGAGGAAGTCGTGGGCTGGACGTTCGACCCTACGGTTGGTGTGGACAGCGATAATGGCTGGACACTGGGACTGGAGATCGGCACAGATCGCGTCGTGAGCATCGACGAAGGCTACGCCGAGATTCCCATTGCACCGGGCGTGCCGCACGATTACCGGGTCGTGACCGCGGACATGCAATCCTATGACCTCTATGTGGACGAAGCACTCGCCCACCAAGGGACGTTCGTCCAGTGGATCAGTCCTTCCCGCGTTCACTGGGGCGACGGATGGCAGGGTGTCGCAAGTCTGCATCACTGGGAGTACTTCCGCTTCGGCGTTGTGCCGGAGCCGCGTAGCAGTGGTTTGGCAGTGGCGTCTCTGATCGCATGTGCAGTCGGACGCCGCGGCCGCATTCTCAGGAGGTATTGACAATGAGAGCGAATTGGATCGTGGCAGCCTCGGTAGTCGGAGCGATTGTGCCGGCTGTAATGCCTCAGAATCAAATTACAGTTTGGTACGCAACGGGAACGTACATTGTCGAAGGTGATCAGGACCGCGTCACGATCACCTCCCCCGGCGAATTCAAGATCCAGGCGACGGACGGTGCCTTCCCCGGCGACATCCAATCCATCACCGTCGCCACCGGGGTCGTCGGTCCCGTCACTGTCTCCGTCGTCCACCAGAACGGCGGCGACGGGGCGCAGTTCCTCGGCTGGATCGACCTTTCCAACGCCGCCTCCGGCACCATCGCCGAACTGCGTGTCGAGGACGACTTGGGCACTTACCTCAGCAACCCCACCGGAGAGGAAACTCGCGCCACCAGCATCACCGGCCCGTTCCACGTCGGCAGCACCATCACCGAAGACCTCGTGCTCAACAACCTGCCGGCGACCGCGGATATCGATGCCTTGAGCATCGCCGCCGATATCACGATCGCAGGATCCGGACCGCACGCCGGCGATATCAGCGCCAGGTTCCTCTGGGGCGACTACACAATTGACATTGCCGACAATATGGCCGGCACCATCACGCTTGGCCAGCCGATGTGCGTTTCGTGTGCCGTCGCGGGTACCGTTGACATCGAAGGCGATGCGTCCGACATCACCATCGAAGCTTACAACGGACTGAGCGGCAGCATCATCATCGGACGTGACCTGCTCGGCACGCTGCACCTGGATAGCAATCCCGCCGCTGCGAACTGCCTCACGGGGGATATCTCCATTGGTCGCGACCTCGTGGGCACGCTCAGCGGCGACGCCAACGTGACCGGCGATAACGAGCCCGCCATGGAAGTCGGCCGTAACCTGACCGGCAGGATCGCGCTTGCCGGTGACGTGGAGCGACCGGTCGAGATCATCGGCGACGTGGTCAGCAGTGCATTCGACAGCGCAGCGCTGTTATCCATCATCGGCAGCGTCAGCGATGAAATCCGCATCTATGGCTCGCTATTCGACAAGACCACGGCCCCGGTCGAGGTCGCGCTCGGCGGCCTGACATCCTCTGGTGCCATCACCGTCGATTGGGACGGCCACGATCTCGGCGATGACTGGGAGAGCGGCGCGATCGTCCAGGTCGGTCCCACGCCACTGGTCAACTACACCGGCAACACCCCCAGCGCACGTGTTTACGAAGTCACCTGTCCCAAGGGCGATGTCAACAACGACAACGTCGACAATCCCGACTTCAACGACATCAACCCCTTCGTCACCGCGCTCAACGAAAGCGCCTACGCCGCTGCCTTCCCCGGCCTCACCGGCAGCCGCGTCTATCACGCCGATTGCAATTGCGACGGCGACACCGATTTTGATGACATCAACGCCTTCGTTCTGCGTCTGCAAAACCCGACCGCCTGGCACGCCCAGTACAACTGCGAGACGTGTCCCGCCCGCGCTGCCGGCGGTGAAGATGGCGTCGAGCGGTTGCCGGAGGATCCGTACGCGGCCGCCGAAGTGTTCCTGGCCTACCTGGCGGACGAGCAGTTGGAGACGTTCGTGGCGCTGGTTGAGCAGTTGGTCGAGCACTACGCCGACACACCCCGCGGCGCGTTCTGGTCCGCCGTCCTCGAAGTCCTCCACGCCGCCCAGTAATCCCACCACCTGAAGTCAGCGAGGGGCACCAGGCCGCTTCACACCTCACGCCCCCCGCATTCATTATCGCTCGTGGCATGCTACAATGGGATCCCCCCTCGGTTGGCTCGCCTGGCAATATTGCAGACACGCCGTGACCGTCGCGTTTTGGCGGCGCCGCCCCCCCACGCGTGCCTGCAACGGGAAACCGCCCCCCGCTCGACCAGCCACGTTGTCACTCGTCCCCCAGCGACCGCCGCTGACGCTTCTTCTCCCCGCGCTGCCGCTTCTCGGTGACCCGCCGCCGCTGCGACGCCCGCGTCGGGCGCGTCGGCCGCCGCTTCTTCGCCACGTGCCACGCCGATTGGAGCAGTTCCACCAGCCGCGCCTCGGCGTGCGCCCGATTGGCGGCCTGTGTGCGTCCCTGCTGCGCAACGACGCGTAGCCGACCGTCCCGCGCCAGCCGCGTCTCCAACCGTCGCGCAACCCGCTCGCGTTCCCAATCCGTCAAAATAGTGCAATTCTGAAAGTCGAACAGTAGTGTGACGCGCGACGCGACCTTGTTGACGTTCTGTCCCCCCGGACCGCTCGCCTGATCAAAGCGATACTCGATCCACGGCCGCAATTCGTCAACATCGATCCTGCGCACGCCGCCTCCCTGCGTACCTCATCCGCTGCTCAGCACTGTCGCGGTGTTTTCTAGCACAAAGCGAGGTATGCGGCGAGGAAATATACCGCGATGCGGATCCTCTGGGGGGTCCATACGAAGAGCATCTTTCCGCCTCCTACAGGCTTCCTGCGGACTGACGTCGACACGCAGGCGGATTACCGCCGACGACGTCATGCTTCTCTACCCGCATGTCTTTCTAGTCGAGGCAGTCGCGGCGATTCAACGACATTCCCCGCAGATGTGCTCCGACGCCTCCCGCCCCCGCAATTACGAGACGCAGCCGCACAAATCGCCACAAGGCGTGATAAGAAACCCCCTGGCAACCACTTCGCTACTGAGCGCCGTGGTCACACTCCGGATCACGGTACGGCTCACCCCGATAAGGCTCCTCCGTGAACGGCCGCCCAAACTCCTGCACCCAGTAGTACCCATAATCCCCCCCATACCGGATCCCCACACCCAGCTCCGTGAACGCCGGATTCATGATGTTCTCACGGTGACACGGACTGTTCATCCAGTCGTCAAACGCCTCGATCGGCGTCATCTGGCCCGCGGCGAGGTTCTCCCCGACCATCCAGAAATCGTAATTGAACTGACGGGCCCGGTCACCGAGCGTCGTATCCGTGACCGGATTCTCATGCGCGAAAAAGTCGTAAAAAATCAGTTCGCACGCGTACTGAGTCGCCTGCTGCTCCAAAGTGTCATTCCATGTGACAGGATCGATCCCCGCCGCCAGGCGTTCGACGTTGACCAGCCGCAAAATCTCATTCTTCCAGAACTCGCCCTCCGCAACCTCCTCGCACCCAGGGAAAACCACCGACAGCTCATCGGGCGCGGTTACAATATCGGACGAGTCACCCCCCACCGCCGTCCCGCCACCCGACGGATTGGTCGGACCGGCATCCCCCGGATCACTCACCCCTCCCCCGCTCGGCACACCGCCCGTACCCCGGCCGCTGCCCGAGAAATCGGCATCCGCCGCACCCTCGTCCGCCACGCGCGGACAGCCCGCCAGCGCAATCAGCAGGACGTACAAAGCGGTTTTCGCAACTTCGGCCGTACGCATGTCTTCCTTTCCCGCATCGGCACATCGGTCCGTCAGCGTTCGTGCCGCCACCCTCTATTGTACCCGCTCGGGCTCTTGATACGACTCCTTGTCCGGCCCATACTTACCCCAGTTTGTATCAGACGCGCACAAAGTGCTGAGGAGTTCCGCATGCGACGGTCCCAATTTGTCGGTCTCGTCGGGCTCGCTGCGCCCGTCTTGGTTCTCGCCATCTACTTCACAAACGCGGGCTGCACGCCCGACGGCGGCGGCACCGGCGTCGGCGGAACCCAAATCTTCAACCTCCCGCCAACGGTCGTCATCTCCGCCGACGTTCAGCGCGGCGTCGCGCCCCTTCAGGTGCAGTTCGACTCTCAGCGCAGCACCGACGACGGCGTCATCGTTGAACGCCTTTGGGACTTCGACGACGGCTCCACCAGCAACGAGATCGCCCCACGCCATACATTCCAAACCACCGGCACCTACAACGTCACCCTGACCCTCACCGATGATCAAGGTGCCTCAGCCAATCGCACGCTCGTCGTCAGCGTGACCGAGGCTCCCGTAGCCGTCATCAACGTGAATCGCACCTCCGCCCCCAGCGCGCCCGCCCAGTTCGACTTCGACGCCAGTCAGTCCTTCGACCCCGACGCCGCTGAAGACGACACATTGCTCTATACTTGGGACTTCGACGACGGCTCTGTCGAGATCATCCCCGTCGTGACCCACACCTTCGCCACTCCCGGCACCTACAACGTCACTTTGACGGTCACCGACGCCGTCGGCGTCACCGATACCGCTTCCCAGATCATCCAGGTCGGCATCCCCGACCCCGAGATCACCTTCCTATCCCCGCCCAACAACACGAACAACCTCGTCATGACGGTCGCGTCCAAACTCTGGACCCACGTCGTCTTCGATGTCGAGCCCGGCACACCCTACTTCCTCACCGCCGGCCTCGACGGCGACACCGACCCCTGCGACACCCAGGTCGCCCTGTACGATCCCACCACAGGTGCACAAGACCTCGTCCTCGAAGGCCATTCCGATCCAATCCAGGACGCCGTCTTCTCCCCCGACGGCGCCTTCGTGCTCTCCGCGGGCGAAGACGGTACCGTCCGCCTGTATGACGCTGAAACAGGCGACTTCCTGCGCTGGTATAGCGGCACCGGAGCCATCGTCTCATCGCTCGCCTTTGCGCCCGACGCCCAGACTTTCGTCGTCGGCTATCGCGATGGCAGCGTCCTGCTCCGCGACATCAACAGCGACGACACCATCCGTGCCTTCGTCGGCCACATCGTCGCCGTCAATTGCGTCGCCTTCTCCTCCGACGGTACGCAAATCCTCAGCGGCGACAACGGCGGCACCGCCTACCTCTGGAACGCCGAAGACGGCACCGAAATCTTCGAATATGACCACGGCGGCGCCAGCGTAACGTCCTGCGCATTCTCCCCGACCAACGCGCAACGCGTACTGACTGGCAGCAATGACAACAGCGCCCGCCTCTGGAGCACCGTCAACGGCAGCCTCGTCCAGGAATTCGCCCCCGTCATCAACGAAGGCACCCTCGTCGCCGGCCACGATGACGAGGTCCGCGCCGTCGCCTTCTCACCCGACGGAACCCGCGTCGCAACCGGCTCGGCCGATGAAACCGCCATTGTCTGGTCCGTCAGTGATGGCGCCGAATTGCTTACCCTCACCGGCCACACTGCCGCAGTGGAATCTGTTCGCTACGCTCCCGATGGCACCCAGATCATCACCGGCAGCGCCGACGGTACCGCCCGCACCTGGGATGCCACCACCGCCGACGCCGTCTCCACCTTCCAGCCGTGCATCTCTACGGTCACGGCGGTCGACTGGTCGCCCACCGGCAGCGTCCTCCTTGGCATCGCCGCCGAGAACGACATCCAGCTCGACGAAGACACGACCGACGGGATAATCGATAATGACCTGAACCTCACTCTCCCGACGGGTCTTGATCTGACGAACGTCCCCGTCGCCGGCGGCGGCACGCAGTACTACCTCTGGGCCGAAGTCGATACCGATCGCACCGATCCCAGCCGCACGTACTCGCAGGCGGTCATCAACCTGATCGAGCCCATGACCGCAACCGTCGCCCCCGAGACTCCGGTCATCCCGCTTGTCGACGATCGCGCTCAGGTGGTCATGCCAAACACCACGGGCCGCCGCATCTTCGATATTGGCCCCCTCGACACCGGCGACCGCCTCTTCATCAGTCGGCTCACCAAGCCCGGCTACGGCGAAACGTACAACCTGGGCGAAATCGGAGACGAAACCGGCGACAGCATTCTTATCCTGGATTCGCTCGAGCAGCTCTACGCCTGGTACCTCCACGGCAGCTTCATCTTCGACGATCCGCTCGCCGGTGGCGTCCTGTTCTCGGCAGAATCGAAGCTGATCATCGGACACGCCAGCAACAACTACTACGTCGTCGTGGACACCAACGGAACGCAGATCCCCAGCGTCTCGGTCGAAATCGAACGCGCTTTCACCGATGATTCCGCTTCCCGCGCTCAGACCGTGTACCTCAACTTCGCCGGTGGCAACGACCTCGCCTTCGCGGACTCGGTCCCGTTCAACATCGAACCATTCCTGGATGACCCCTCGGGCCTCTTCGCAAACCCGCAGAATGTAATCGACAGCATCGTCCTGCGCGTCGAAGACCTGCTCGAGGACTACAACATCACCGTGACCACCACCGAGCCCGCCAACACCGTCCAGGGCGTACACACGATCTACTTCGACGTCACCGGCGCCTTGTTCGAAGACAACACGCTTACGTCCGACGACCTGCTCTTCTACGGCATCCCGAACTTCGAGGACCCACGCAACGAAACCCGCTCGGGCCGGGCACTCGTCGCCGCCAGCCAGATCGTCGCTGACTACCCCGGCGGCGATGCCGACCTCGCGACGCGTATTGGCAACGCTGCGGTCCATCAGATCGGCCTGCTCTCCGGACTGCGCGAAACCACTGGCACGCTCGATGACATCATGACGAACGACCGCACCCGCATCACAGATGCCGGCCTCCAGTTCACCGTTGCCGACTTGGCCGCCGGAGACGGCCTCAACCAGATCGGCATCCAGAATGCTCCGCAGATTCTGCTGGAGCTCTTCGGCGCGGCCACACCCTGAGCACCCGACCTCAAGCTCGGAACCGCTCCAAAAAACACCGTTACGGTTCCGAAATTCGCAATTCGAGTACGATTTTTTTATCGGTCCTTATGGACCCCGAATGCGGGTAACACCCTATAATTGTTTGTCTTGCGAATCGGGTGCCCTTCCGTACCCGTCCCACTTTCGTCCAGATTCTTCCACTTCCCGTATTGATTACCGGTCCAGTTTCGATAATAATGTGGCCTACGGGCAGTATCAGCGGTCCCGACGGGTCGCTGGCGAATTGCGCGGGTTCGATAAATCGACGATCCTCGGTACCTGCGTCCGCAGGGCCGGTTTCGGTTTGGGCGCGGCTATACCCCTCTCGGGGGTTGATCCCGCCTGGGACAGGGCCATGGGTAAGGTAACGATCGAGGACATCAGCCGTCACACGGGCTTGTCGCGTGGGACGGTTTCACGAGCCCTGAACGACCGCCCTGACATCAGCGAGCAAACCAAGCAACGCGTTCTCGATGCCTGTGCCGAACTGAACTACGTCCCCAGTCTCGCCGCCCGTTCCCTCGCCACCGGTCGCCGCTACGCAACCGCCATACTCGTCGACGACCTCAGGACTTCATTCGCCGCACACTACTTGCGCGGCGTCATCGCCCGCGCCCAGTCCGACCAATACGCCGTGCACGTTTCAGAACTCGGAACCGAGCCCGAACGAGCCGCTGCGCACATGCAATCGCTCGTCAACGAACGTGTCGACTGTGTACTGCTGGCGACCAGCCTCCCGTCCGAATTGCTCCAGCCCATTATTCAAGCCAAAGGCGGTCAGCCCGTCGTCGCCTGTGCCGCGCTCGAAGGTCTCACTAGCGATGTGCTGGTACCCGACTACGCCGAGGCCGGTCGACTCATGGCCCGACACCTCCTCGAACGCGGCGCTGGCCAACCGCTCTTCGTCTACCAAACAGACATAACCCCCACGTCCGACTGCCGCGCCGGTTTCTCCGAGGTCTGCCGAGCAGCCGGCTTCGATCCCGATTCCGCCGCGCTCCAGGCAAATGTTGATTCCTCATTTGCAATCACCAACCTCGACGAAATCCGCACGCGCCTTGCGCATGCCCGCGTCGTTGCCGCCGCGAACGACTTCCTGGCCATGGAGCTCATGTACCTGGCCACAGAAGCAGGTCGCAAACCGGGCCGCGACATCGCAATCGTCGGCTGCGGAAACGAGCAGGCCGGCCTCCGCCTCACGCCCTCCCTAACGACCGTCAGCCTCTCCGCCGAGGAAGTCGGCTTCCGTTCAATGGATATCGCCCTCCAACGCATCAAGAAAGAGCGTCAGGACGCCGCACAGCACGTCCTCATCGCCCCAGAGTTGCTCGTCCGCGAATCATCACAGCTTGCCAGCTAAGCAGCTCCCCCCGCCAAACCGCTATGACGCCCGCCCACAACAGAGCCCACTCCTGCCAACGCCCGATAGACAGCTTCGCGCAATGCACCAGGAACCACGCAGTTCAGCACACACGCCAGTACACGCAAACCTCCTCGCGCGCCGCCCGGCGCAATAACCAGCCGGCAAGTCTTTGCACCAAAGTCGGTTCGGCGAATGCCTTGACGGCCGCGCGACCAATCGGCTACATTCCGACCTGATACAAGATCCCCTCGGTGCGGGCACGCCAGAATGTGCCACCCGGCAGAAGTGCGGACCCCGGCCGTGCCAATCGATCGGCCACACGCGGGATTTCGCGCAACCCGCGTCCGCGTGACGGGCAGGGGGCCGTGGGCGTCGCCGAGCGGAATCATCGCAGCGGAGGAGCCACTGATGCAGGTCACCGTCACAGGCCGTCATATGGGTGTCGACGACGCCCTGAAAGCGTACTGCCTGGAAAAGGCCGGACGTCTGCCACGCTTCCTCGATCGTGTTCAGTCCATCGAGGTCATTCTGGACGGCAAGGCCGGCATGCACTCCGCCGAGGTCATCGTGCACGCCGCCGGCTCCGACCCCTTCGTCGCTACCGAACAGGACGCCGACGCCTTCGCAGCCGTAGACCTGCTGATGGACAAAATCGAAGAACAGTTGCGCCGCTATAAGCAGAAGCACCGCAACCGCAAACATCCCAATCGACACGGGGGCGAGACAGAGCCGTCCTGAAACGGCGGCGCGTCCCGGAGAGCTGCATGAAACTACTCGACCTGATTCGAAAGGAATCAATTATCGCGGAACTGACAAGCTCCGACCGCAATGGCGCGATTCGCGAATTGGTCGAGGTACTCGCAACAGCCGGGGCCATCAAACAGGATTCAGTTGAGAGCATTATCCGGTCCATCATCACCCGCGAACGCACGCGCGGCACAACCGGCTTCGGCAAGGGCGTTGCCGTACCGCACGTCAAGGTCGAGGGCATGTCCGACATCGTCGCCTCAGTCGGACGCAGCAGCCGCGGGATCGACTTCGGCTCGCTCGACGGTCAGCCCGTATATACCATCTTCCTGATCGTCAGCCCCGCTGACGCCCCCGAAGAGCATCTCCGGGCGATGGATCTGGTGTTCCGACATTTGCAGCAGGAACAGTTCCGCAATTTCATGCGACAATCAGACGAAGTGGAAAAAATCTACGACCTGCTTCAGGAGGCTGATGAAGACGCAGTCGTCGGGTAGGTCGGTTAACGAACAGGAGTACCGGTATCGTACCGGAATCTCGGACGGATCCGCACGTGGCAGCAGTTGAGCGTCAGGTGATAATTCCGAACAAGGAAGGCCTGCACTTCCGTCCCATTATGCAGTTTGTCGACGTCGCGCAGCGCTACGCCTCGGGGGTTACAGTGCACTGCGAAGATCGACAGGCCGACGGACGCAGCCCCATGGAGATGCTCATGCTGGTCGCCACACAAGGGTCCACGGTGCGACTGGTAGCCGAGGGCGAAGACGCCGAGCAGCTTGTGACTGCTCTGGCTGGCCTGGTGGAATCAGGATTCGGCGAAACGTAGTTCAAACAAAACGACGGCACAGTGCGGCCAACCGCGTGTTTGGCCGCCAACGCCGCGGATACCGCGGCCCATGATTACAAAAAAGGGCATCAACGCCTCGCCCGGGGTGGCGATTGGTCCGGCGTTGGTGTTGGATACTGAAGAGTACCGTATCCCACACCGGACTATCGACGCCTCGGAAATCCCGGGGCAGATTCGCAACCTCGACGCCGCACTCGAAGCTTCCCGTCAGGAAGTCGCCGAGCTGCGAGTCGCCGCTGCGCGCAAACTCGGCGACAAAACCGCCGTCATCTTCGCCTTCCACGAACAACTCATCGGCGATCCCAAGCTGCGCGACAGCACCGTCGAGCTCATGAACCGCCGTCACTTCAGCGCCGCCTACGCGTTCGGGCAGGTCATGAACGAACGCCAGCGCCAGTTCCGCAACGTCGCCGATCCCTATCTCAAGGAACGTGTCCGCGACCTCTTCGACATCGAACGCCGCGTCCTCCGCCATATCCTCGGCCGCTCGCGCGAGGACATGACCCGTCTGACCGAGCCGGTCATCATCGTCGCCAACGAAATCACCCCCTCGCAGGCCATCTCCCTCGACCGTCGCCATATCCTCGGCTTCGCCATCGACGTCGGCGGCCAGACGTCCCACATGGCCATCATCGCCCGCATGCTCGGCATCCCCGCCGTCGTCGCCCTCAACGACGTCACGACCGAGGTCGCCGGCGGCGAGACCCTGATCCTGGACGGCACCAACGGTATCGTCGTCGCCAACCCTGACAACGAGACGATCGCCCGCTACAAAGCTCGCCAGGTCGAGTACATCCGCCTCACCGACGCCCTCCGCGACCTCCGCGACGAGCCCGCCATCACCCGCGACGGTACCGAAGTGGAGCTCCTCGCAAACATCGAAGTCCCCGAAGAGGCCCACCAGGCTATCGACATGGGCGCCCATGGCATCGGCCTCTACCGTACCGAGCTCCTCTTCCTCGCCAGCCCCCGCATTCCCACCGAAGAGGAGCAGTACGAGGCGTTCCACGACGTCATGAACGCCTGCGGCGACCGCCCGGTGGTCGTCCGCACAATCGACCTCGGCGCCGACAAGCTCTCACCCAGCATGACCCCGCAGCACGACCACAACCCCGTCCTCGGCCTCCGGTCACTCCGCTACTGCCTGCTGCACCTGGACATGTTCAAAACCCACCTGCGCGCCATCCTCCGCGCCTCGGTCCAGGGCGATCTCCGCATCATGTTTCCCATGATCACCTCCGTGATGGAGCTGCGTCAGGCCAAAGCCACCCTCGCCGACGTTATGGAAGACCTCGACGAAGAGGGGATTCCATTCAAACGTGACGTCCCCGTCGGTATGATGGTCGAAACACCCGCCGCCGCGCTCCTCGCCTCCTCCTTCGTCCGCGAGGCCCGCTTTCTCAGCATCGGCACCAACGACCTCACCCAATACACCCTCGCCGTCGACCGTGCCAATGAACGGGTCGCCCATCTCTTCTCGTCACACAACCCCGCCGTCCTGAAACTGGTCCACCAGACCATCCGGGCTACCCGCGGGCGCGACGTCGAAGTCTCACTCTGCGGCGAAATGGCCGGTTCACCCATCTATTGCCAGCTCCTGCTCGGCCTCGGCCTCCGCCGCCTCTCCATGGCGCCGAACGACATCCCCGCCATCAAACGCGTCATCCGCACCACCACCCTCGAACGCTGTGAGATGATCGCCCGCAAAGTCAGTCGTTTCGACTCCGATCGCCAGGTCCTCAACTTCCTCCGCGACGAACATCGCGCCCTCATGGCCGAGCACGAGCAGCAACAGGAGACACCCCCCGCGGAGGCCGAGGCATGACCGCGCAGCCCGCCCTCACCACCGACTCCGGCACGCCTGCCGCAGGCGCCCGCCACTGGCCCGTGCTCTGCGAGTTCGCCGTCGAGGACGACCTCCGCTACCTCTCACACCGCGACGAATGGCGCATGTTCTCCCGCGCCCTCGTGCGGGCCCGCTGGCCGCTCGCCTACTCCGAAGGCTTCAATCCGCGGCCACGCCTCACCCTCGCGCTGCCACGCACCGTCGGCATGACATCCACCTGCGAGCTGGCTCTGGTCGCGCTGCGCACCGCACAAGACCCGCAGACGCTCTACAACGCCCTCTCAGCCACGCTACCGGCCGGCTGCGGCTTGAAACGCCTCATCGCCCCGGCCCCGCCGGGCACGCCACATCCGCTCGCCGCCACCTACGAACTCACACTCGACCCCGCGGATGTGGCAACCCTGCAAACACGCACACCACAGCTCCTCGCGCGCGACACCCTCGTCATCCAGCGCGAACACGGACCGAAAAAACCGACCCGGCCGCTGGATGTGCGGCCATTCATCAAAACATTGGAGATCGACGCCGCCGTCCCGGCCCTGCGCATGACCCTGCAGTTTGTGGATCAGCGCACCGCCCGTCCGGCCGAGTTGATCAGGGAATTGGAACTGCCCGCCACAAAGTACATCCACCGCTTGCGGCGCGTGCAGATTCAGTGGGATATGGACTTGTCGGGTTCCAACACGGAGCCCCAGCAGTAACGAGGACAGAAGTTGGCTAAGAAGAAAACCACCACCAAGAAAACGACCAAGCGGACGGCGAAGAAAACCACCCGCAAGAAGACGTCACGCAAGAAGACGGCAACGAGCGACGACGCCACCACCGCAGATACGTCCACCACCGCGCCGGAAAACGCATCCACCACGGAGAAGTCCACGGAGGAACCAACCGCGCGACCCAAACGCAAGAGCTCGCGCAAGTCAACCACGCGCAAAAAGTCGGCCAAGAAATCAACCCGAAAACGGACCAAGCCCGCCGACGACGGCGATAAGGCCGCCGCCCAGGTCGAGGAAACCAACGGCGGAATCGTAATCCGTTTCCCGCCCGTGGCACCCTACCCCTTCAGCACGCCCCCCGCGGTGCGCCAACCGAAGGAAACCGCGCCGCGCGACGAGGCCGAAGACGAATCCCATACGTCCCTCGCCACCATTACCAGGGACGAAGTACCGCCCCCTCCCGCCGCCAAACGCCCTGCACCGGAAACCGAAGTCAAACCCGCACCGCCAGACGAAGACCGCGACGATCGCGACACGCCGGACACCAAGCCCAAGCAGCCCGCGCAGCGCGACGAGTCTGACGAGTCGCAGCTCAGCCGCAGCCAGCGGCGGCGGCGACGACGACGACGACGCAAGCAGGAACTCACCGAAAACGAACCACCCGCACAATCCGTCACCACCAGGCCGGCAACAGACAACGACCTGACCGGCGAAGAGCTCGTCGCCGACCTCAGCCCCGACGACGAGCAAACCGACGACGTCGCCCCCTGGCTCGATGATGATGACTCCACCTCCGACGCCGACACCGAAGTCATCGAAACCGACGTCGAAGAGCCGATGGAGGTCGAACCGCCCGAAGAATCCACCACGGAAGCCGACGACGACGACGAAGACGAAGACGAAGACACGGGCGACCCCGCCAGCACCGATAAAAAGCGCACCGCGGACGACCGGGACACCTCCCGTCGGCGGCGGCGGCGGGGCGGCCGCCGCTCCCGCTTCGAGGAGCCACGCCGCGCCAAGCCAACCGAAATCGAGCCCGACCTCGCCGACCTCGACGAGGAGCCCGAGCGCACCGGCAACCGCGAGATGATCATCAACACCGTCCAGCGCGAGGAATGCCGCATCGCCATCCTCGAAAGCGGCCGCCTCGAAGAAATCTACCTCGAACGCGCTGCTGCCGAGAACCACGTCGGCAACATCTACAAGGGCGTCGTTACCAACGTCGAACCCAGCATTCAGGCCGCGTTTATCGACTTCGGGCAGGGCAAGAACGGCTTCCTGCACATCTCCGACCTCCATCCGCAGCACTTCCCCGAAGGCTCCGGACAGGTCGAGAACGTCGGCCGCAAAATGCCCCGCCGCAATCGCCCCCCCATCCAACGCTGCGTCCGCCGCGGCGAAGAGCTCCTCGTCCAGGTCACCAAGGAAGGCATCGGCACCAAAGGCCCCACCCTCTCGACCTACCTCAGCATCCCCGGCCGCTTCCTCGTCATGATGCCCGGTATGCGCCACCTCGGCGTCTCCCGCCGCATCGAGGAAGACGACTCACGCGACCAGCTCCGCAACATGCTCAATAAGCTCGAACTCCCCGACGGCATGGGCTTCATCGCCCGCACCGCCGCCCTCGACCGCTCCCAGCGCGAGCTCCAAAACGACCTCTCCTACCTCACCCGCCTCTGGCGCGCCGTCGAAAAACGCATCAAGAACGACCCCGCCCCCGCCGAGCTCTACCGCGAGTCCGATCTGGTCATCCGCACCATCCGCGACGTCTTCACCGGCGACATCCGCCGCATCGTTGTCGACGACCCCGAAGTCGCCGACCGCGCCCGCGAGTTCCTCTCCATCTTCAGCCCGCGCTCACGCGACATCGTGGACACCTACACCGACCCGATGCCCATCTTCCACAAGCACGGCATCGAAGCCGAACTCGAGCGCCTGCACTCACGTCACGTGCCGCTCAGCTCCGGCGGATCCCTCGTCATCGACCAGACCGAGGCCCTCGTCGCCATCGACGTCAACAGCGGCCGCTTCCGCACCGAGGATGACGCCGAAACCACCGCCTACAAGATCAACGTCGAAGCCGCCGACGAAATTCCCCGCCAGCTCCGCCTCCGCGACCTCGGCGGCGTGGTCGTCTGCGACTTCATCGACATGCGGCTCGAAAAGCACCGCCGTGACATCGAACGCCGCCTCATCGAAAACCTCAAAAAACACAAGGAACGCGCCAAGGTCCTCCGCACCAGCGCCTTCGGTCTCATCGAGCTCACCCGCCAGCGCCAACGCGCCAGCCTCACGCGCAGCGTCTACCGCGACTGCCGCCACTGCCGCGGCACCGGCCTCGTCAAGACAACCGAGTCCGTCGTCCTCGACGTCATGCGCCTCGTCCAGCTCGCCGTTACACGCGACCACATCCGCACCGTCGAGGTCACCGTCGCCCCCGAAGTCGCGTACCTGCTGCAAAACCGCAAACGCAAGCTGATCTACGAGCTCGAGTCAAAATACAACCGCATCGTCTCCATCCGCCCGGACGCCAACTTCGGCTCCGACCAGGTGGAGATCAGCTGCACCGACGCCCGCGGACGCGTCGTGCCGCATACGTAAGGAGCGTCAGACATGGATTCGCGCCGCCTGGGCGAGGAGCTCCCACTCCTCGTCTCGCGTATCGTCAAGAGCTACTTCTCAGACGACCGCACCCAGCACATCGACCGGGAATACCTCCCCTCCCGGGCGGCGACGATCGAGGTCTGCGACCTCCTGCTCGAACTCACCTATCCCGGCTATCACGGCCGCACCGGCCTCACCCGCCACAACATCAGCTTCCACGTCGGCGAACTCCTCCCCCGCCTCTGGGAACTCCTCGCCGACCAGATCCAGCAGTGCCTCTGCCACCGCTACGAATCGCATCGCGACGAAGATCAGCAATCCGAATTCCCCTGTCGCGATGAAGCCGGCCGCCGGGCCAGCGAATTCGTCGACCAGATCCCCCAACTCCGGGCGCAGCTCGCCGAAGACGTCCAAGCCGCCTACGACGGCGACCCCGCCGCCACCTGCACCGCCGAGGTCATCCTCTCCTACCCCGCCATCCTCGCCATCACCATCCACCGCTACGCCCACGTCCTCTACCAGATGAACGTCCCCCTCATGCCCCGCATCATGTCGGAGCACGCCCACCTCCTCACCGGCATCGACATCCACCCCGGCGCAAAAATCGGCCGCAACTTCTTCATCGACCACGGCACCGGCGTCGTCATCGGCGAAACCACCGAGATTGGCGACAACGTCAAAATCTACCAGGGGGTAACACTCGGCGCCCTTTCCTTCCCCAAGGACGAACGTGGCCGCGTCATCAAGGGCTACAAACGCCATCCCTCCGTCGGCAACAACGTCACCATCTACGCCAACGCCATCGTCCTCGGCGGCGAGACCAAGCTCGGCGATGGCGCCATCATCGGCGGCTCAGTCTTCCTCACCCGTGACGTCGACGCCGGCCACCAGGTCTCCATCACCCCCCCTGTCCTCAAAGTCCGCCCCCCCCGCAAACCATCACCCGCCCCCCCCGCCACATAGCGCCGACCCTCCGAGCCTGACGGGTGGGGCGGGCGTCTCGCCTGCCACAAATGTAGCGCCAAGCCTCCGAGCCCGACGTCTCCTCCCTCCCTCGAAGCTCTTCTCCCCTCCTAACCTGCGGCACCGGTTTGTAACGTGCTTCAACCGCTGGAGCGCGATCGCTATCTCGCACCCCGTCCCGCGGGAAGCCCTTCCCGCCTTCCCAGCCGCGAGAATGCACTCCACAACATGAACACCCCAGATGCAACCGCCAGCAACGCCGCCAAGACGAAGTAACATGGCGTCAACGACGGACGAGGCACACTGCGCTGCGCATCCAGCCCAGCCAAGTGCGCGGGAAGCTCAGGTGACTCGTGCCACCCGTCCGAGCCGTTTCGCGCGCGCCAGGCGTACCCGGCGGCAATCGTGACGAGAATATACTGCTCATTGACTGCGAATTCCCTGACGCCCCGAATCTCGGCACAAGACTGCACGTGCTCCTCGCCACTCTCCTCAAGTACCCTGACGCGTCGATAGACGGTGAGCGGACGCCCCGGCGTGGGATCTGGTCCAATCTCAAACTCGTCCGTAATCTGAACGGCCCAGTCGCCGGCGAGCATCGTCAGCCACACCCCATGCCCGGGCCGCGGCTCCATCAGCGCACCAACGAAACACGCCAACGCCGCCACACCAAACACAACCGCTGCAACCGCCCGCCGCCTGTCTCTTTTCATGTTGCCCATTCCGAATCTGCCGCACGCCGGTGATTTGGCACGAGTGCTTCCCACGCCCAGGGGAGCATGGACCTCCGGCCTGTCACGCCTTGACTCAGTAGGTGAATGTCTCTCTTGTCCCTCGGCAACCGCGCGGAATCACGGATAGTTGTGGTCACATCGTTCGATCCCCGAGGACACCACTCCTCCGAGCCACGCCCCGCGACTCCTCAACCCCTCAGTCCCTCAATCCCCTCTTCCTCAATCTCTACTCCCCAAACTCCCCACTCACATCCGTCGGCAATTCGCCGCTGATTACCTCACACCCCTCATCCGTAATCAGAACATCATCCTCAATCCGAATCCCAAACTCATCCGGCACATAAATCCCCGGCTCCACCGTCACACACACCCCCGGCCGCAGCACCGCCGTCTCACTCCCCGCCAGATACGGCGGCTCATGCCCTTCCAGCCCCATGCCATGCCCCAGCCGATGCACAAAATACTCGCCAAACCCCGCATCGCTGATCACTTTCCGCGCAATCTCATCCAGCTTCGCGCACGGCACGCCCGGCTTGGCCGCCTCGATCGCCGCCGCTTGCGCATTACGCACCACCCGATACGCCTCCTTCGCCTTCGCCGACGGCTGCCCCACCGCAAACGTCCGCGTAATGTCGTTATGATACCCGCGATAGCGAATCACACTATCCACCACCACCGTATCCCCCGCCGCCAATTCACGATCACCCGTCGGATTATGCGGCACCGCCCCCCGCGGCCCCGACTGAATCAGCGGCGCCACGACAATCCCCTGCGGCGCAAACCGCTCCCCCAGTTGCTGCTGCAACTCAATCTCCGTCACGCCCGCCCGCAACAGCTCATCACGCAGCACCAGAAATGCCTGTTCCCCCTGCCGGTGCGCCTCACGCAGCACATCCTGCTCCGCCGGCGTCTTGCAGACCCGCACTTCACGCAACAGATGCTCGCCCGACTCGATGCGCACGTCCGTCAGCGCACGGTCCAACCCCTCCACCACGTTCAGCCACGTCCGCCCATCCACCCCCAGCGTCCCCTTCTGCACCCCCGCCTCCGCCAGCGCCTGCGCCAGCCGCTGATACGGATCCTCCGTCTCCTCCCACGTGTGAATCGTCGCAATCGCCTCCGCCCCCGCCACCGTCGGCCGCTCGAACGCCGGGCACAGCACAATCACCTGCCCCTCACGCGTCACGACGCCACACGTCAATCGATCCGAAGAAGTATGCTCCGTCCCCGTAAACGCCAGCATGTTCGCACGATGAAACGTCAGCACCGCCGCAAAATCCGCAGCCTGCATCAACTCCCGCAGCCGCTGCACGTGATCACGTACAATCGGTTCGGGGATTTCATTAGCTATCAAGCGTGTTCCTCCAGGTCCAACTCCGCGACAAACGTGTGCGCCACCGGCAACACCTTCGCCAGCACCTCATCCATCGTGCCACGCATCCGCGCCCCGGCACTCGCATGATGCCCGCCACCCCCGAACGACGTCGCCAGTTCCAGCACCGACACACCACGTTCGCCCCGAAAGTTCATCCGTATCTTCCCCGGCTCGCCTTCGCTGAATAACATGGCAACCGCAATCCCCTCGATCATCCGCGGAATCTCAACCTGATCATCAATATCCGCCGCCGTGCACCCCGTCGCCGCGATCTCCTCCCGCCGCACCACACTCCACGCCAGCCGACCATCCTCACTGACCTGCGTGTTGCGGTACACCACCCTCAGCAGATCAAACTCCCCACGCGACTGGCTGCGATGCATCCGCTCGCAAACCTGCGGCACCAACGCCCCCGCCCGCGCCAGCTCATACCCCACCTTCAAACTGTTCGGCCCCGTGTTCGACAGCGAAAACCCCTGCGTGTCCGTATGCACGCCGGCATACAACAGCGTGGCGATGGTTGGCGTAATCTGGCACCCCAGCGCCAACAGCACCGCATACACCAGTTCCGACGTGCTGCTCGCCTGCGGCACAATCCAGTCCCATCGCCCAAACTGCGTGTTCGTCGCGTGATGATCAATGTTCAAGATCGGGATCTTCGTCTGCGTGCTCAGATGATCCTCGGCGTTCAGCCGCTTCTCCTTCGCCGTGTCCAACGCCACGATCAGGTCACACTCCGTCAAGTCTCCCGCCGTCGCCGCCCGCAAACCCGCATACTCCATCAGATACGTCAGCCGCCGCGACACACTCCCAGCCGGCAATACCATGTGCGGATGCTTCCCCAACTCCGGCAACGCCAGCCACAACGCCCCCATCGATGCGAGCGCATCCGCGTCCGGCGTAATATGACCAACCAGCGCGATCTGATCCGCACCACGCAGCGCCGCACAGACCTCCTCCGGCACCACCGCCGGATCCAGCTCTTCATGCACCTGTGTACTCATGACTGCTGCCGCATCGCATCAATCAGAATGTCCGCAATCTCCGGACGTGTGAACTCCGCCGGCGGCCGCTCACCCTTGCTGAGCATCTCGCGCACCTTCGTCCCCGACAGAAACACCCGCTCCTCCGGACCACTGTTCGTCGTCTTGTCGCTCGCCATGGCACCCGACTTCCGGCACCAGAACGCATGTTCGAATTTTAGCGGCTGGATCCCCAGGGCAATCGGGTCCACCTCGTTAAAGATCTCCTGCGCGTCATACGTGCCGTAATACTTCCCGACGCCGGCATGATCCCGCCCCACAATAAAATGCGTACATCCGTAGTTCTTCCGCAGAATCGCGTGCAGAATCGCCTCCCGCGGCCCCGCATACCGCATCGCCGCCGGCAAGACCGACAGAAACGTCCGCTCCACGTTATAGTAATCCTCGATCAACACCTCGTAGCACCGCATCCGCACATCCGCCGGAATATCCCCCTTCTGCGTCTGCCCCACCAGCGGATGAATCAATAGGCCGTCACAAATCTCAAGCGCACATTTCGTGATGTATTCATGCGCCCGATGAATCGGATTCCGCGTCTGAAACGCCACCACCGTCTCCCACCTACGCTCGCTGAACACCTGCCGCGTCTGTGCCGGGGTCAAACGATGCTTCGGAAACTGCGGCTCATGACGCGGCGTTACCACCTCCAGCGGCCCCGCCAGGCAAATCTCCCCCTGCCCCAGCGTCACCGCCACCCCCGGGTGCGCCTCATCCGTCGTCCCGAAAACCCGCTCCGCCTCCTTCTGCTTGTCATGCGCATACTTCTCGGTAACCGTCAGCACCGCCAGCAGCCGCCCCGCATCATCATGCAGCGCAATCGGCTGACCAATCTCAATCGCCTGCGCCGTCTCCCGACTCACCGGACACACAATGGGCACCGACCATGGCACACCGTTGGCCAGCTTCATCTGATCGCACACCGCATGAAAATCTGCCTCCGACATGAATCCCATCAGCGGACTCATCGCCCCCACCGCCAGCAGTTCCAGATCACACTGCTCCCGCTCGCCAATCTGAATCGCCGGCAGCGTGCCCGCGCTCGCCTTCAACTCCGCCGCCCGCTCATCCCCCACGATCAGATTCACCAACTTGTCGCCGTGCGGCGGTATCAGGCCATGCTTGCTCATCCAATTCTCCACATCTACAACCAGCCCCAGGCCGGGCGGCGCGCGACCCGCAGCGCTCATCCTCTTCCAGCCACGCGCGTTGCGTAGCCCCAAAAACTCCCGCGCCACGCGGAAAGCGCCACTATAGCCGATCCGCACGCCCGCGTGAAATCACCACGCCCGGCGCCCGGCTCTTCCATCCCGCCCCACGCGCCGCTACCCTATCGCCCATGACTACGCTCCTCGACAAGCACGAAATGCAGGAAACCCTCGAGAAGCTCGCCCGCTCCATCGCCGGCGCCGCCCCCCAGGACGTCCCCGTCGCACTCGTCGGCATCCGCCGTCGCGGCGAACCCCTCGCCCGTCGCCTCGTCCCCCTGCTTGAACGCGCCGGCCGCAAACCCGAACACTTCGGCGTACTCGACATCACGCTCTACCGCGACGACCTCACCACCATCGGCCCCAACGCCGTCCTCCGGGGCACCGAGATCGACTTCGACATCACCGGCACCTGGCTCGTCCTGGTCGACGACGTCCTTTACACCGGCCGCTCCGTCCGCGCGGCCCTCGACGCCCTCATCGATCTCGGCCGCCCCCAAGCCATCCGCCTCGCCGTCCTGGTCGACCGCGGCCGCCGCGAACTGCCCATCCAGCCCGATTTCGTCGGCCTGCACACCGACACCGAAGAACACCACGTCGTCAAAGTGAAGCTCGAAGAAATTGACGCTACCGACGAGGTTGAGCTCTATGACCACAGCGACCACTGAGAGCCCCCCCTGGACCCACCAGCACCTCATCGGCCTCGCCGACCTCTCCGCCGACGAGATCCGCCACGTGCTCGACACCGCCGAAGGCTTCAAGGAAGTCTCCACCCGCAGCGTCAAGAAGGTCCCCGCGCTTCGCGGCCGCGTCGTCGTCAACATGTTCTTCGAAGATAGCACCCGCACGCGCATGAGCTTCGAGCTCGCCGCCCAGCGTCTCTCCGCCGACGTCATCGACTTCTCCGAAAAGGTCTCCTCCACCAAGAAAGGCGAGACCCTCCTCGATACCGCCCGCAATATCGAAGCCATGGGCGTCGACATCATGGTCCTGCGCCACCCCGCCGCCGGCGCCGCCTACCACCTCGCCCAGGCCGTCGACTGCTGCGTCGTCAACGCCGGCGACGGCCAGCACGCCCACCCCACCCAGGCCCTGCTCGACCTCTTCACCATCCGCGAACGCAAGGGCCGCGTCGCCGGCCTCAACGTCGCAATCGTCGGCGACATCTCCCACTCCCGCGTCGCGCGCTCCGATATCTGCGGCCTCAAGAAACTCGGCGCCAACGTCACACTCGTCGGCCCGCCCACGCTCGTGCCCAAGACCTTCGAGACCATGGGCGTCCGCGTCACAAACGACTTCGCAGCAATCCTCCCCGAAATGGACGTCATCAGCATGCTGCGCGTGCAGAAGGAGCGCATGACCGCCAGCGGCTTCCCCTCTGTCCGCGAGTACGTCCGCCTCTTCGGCATGAACAGCGACCGCCTGCGCCGCTGCAAGCCCGACGTCCTCATCATGCACCCCGGTCCGGTCAACCGCGGTATCGAACTCGCCGCCGACGTCGCCGACGGCCCCCATTCCAGCATCCTGCGCCAGGTCACCAACGGCCTCGCCGTCCGCATGGCCGTCCTGTTCCTCTGCCAACAATCCGCCGCCGCCCAAAAACCCGACTAACCCGCCCCATCAACGCGAAACCGGTATTCGGAGCACGCCGGTTGCGCGAACATACTGCCACCGGAACGGCGTCGCCAACGCCACCGCACGCAAGGCCCGGCCCACTCGATCACCCCCGCCTCAACCCCCGACCCCATCACGCATACCGCACCCACCGCGCCAACTCCGCCAGCGACGGCGGCTTCCCATACATCAACACCCCGATCCGAAACACCTTCCCCGCCACCCACATCGCAATAAACACACTCGCCCACAACACCACCAGCGTCGCTACAATCTGCCACACCGGCGTGTCGGGGTCCGCACACACCCGCAGCATCATCACGAACGGCGTGATCGGCGGCACAAAACTCAGCACCAGCACCGCGGCCGTCGACGGATACTCCGCGATGTACCCCCCAAAAACCAACGGCACCATCATCATCAGCGACAGCGGAAACACCATGCTCTGCGCTTCCTTCAGTTCGTTGACCGCCGCGCCAATACCCGCCAGCAACGAAGAAATCAGCAGAAATCCCGGAACAAAATACAAGAACGCGAGCGTCAGCCGCGACGGACTCACGAGCTCGCCCACGTTGTAGCTCTGCGCACTCATGTATCCAAGCGACCCCCACACGCCGATCAACAGAAACCCCACCAGCGCCGTCCCCAAAATCTTACCGGCCAGTAGCTGCGTCGGGCTCGTCGCCGACAGGAGCACCTCAATCACCCGCGAGCTCTTCTCCTCAATCAACGACGTCAACAGCCCCTGACTGATACCGAACGTCCCCATGAAAAGCAGAAACATGAACGCATACGCCACCAGGAGCTGCGCTTCCGGGCCACCCGCCACCGTCGCCCCCGTCATCACGTCCACCCATTGCAGCGGCACGCGCTGGTCAAGCTGTTTCACCGTCTCCGCATCAAGCCCCGCCCGCTCACAACGCACAGCGAACACCGCATCGTTCACCATCCGCTCCAGCCGCTGCCCCGTCTCCACCTGATTGTCCCGCCGCCCCATCTCACATCCGCCGCCCGCCGGCGACAGCGCATCTTCACTCACAATCAGATATGCATACAACTCGCCCGCACGCACCCGCTCCGCCAATTCATCCCCGCTCGCGTCCCGCTCATCCTCCACCAGCGCCAGCGGCTGATTCGGCCATTGCTCGTTGTGCTCCGCGACCTCCTGCCGCAGCGCCGGCAGCAACGCCCCGGTCCGATCGACGACCGCAATCTCACGCAGCGCCCGCTCGGTCTGCTGTCCCTGCTCCGTGATCCACTCCCCCCCAAACATCAGCGAGAAGATGATCAGTGGCATGAAGATCGTGCTGATGAGGAACGCCTTCGTGCGCACCGTCGCCAGAAACTCCCGCTGCGCAACCACGAGGACTCGACTCACGTCCGCACCTCCTCAGCCACCACACCCGCCAGCCCCGCCTGCTGCACCGCCGGATCATCCGCCCCCACCAACTTCACGAAAATCTCCTGCAAGTCCGGCCGCTGCAGATCAAACCGCAGCACCCGCCCCGCCTGCATCGCCGCCGCCAGCACCACGTTCGGATCCGCCCCGTCCACCAGCTCCAGCCGCGCATGCCCCGCCGTAATCTGCGCCTGCGCCACCTGCGGCTGCTCCGCCAGCACCGCCGGATCACCCTCAATATCCAGCACCACCACCCGCGTCGCAAAGCCCGCCCGCACCTCGTTCACCGTCCCGTCGATCACCTTCCGCCCGCGGTTGATCAGCACAATCCGATCACACATCCGCTCCGCTTGGTTCATCTGATGCGTCGAGAAGATCACCGTCGTCCCCGCCTTCCGCAGATCCGCAATCAACCGCTCCAACAGACTCACGTTCAACGGATCCAGTCCCGAAAACGGCTCATCCAGAATCACCAGCTCCGGCTCATTCAGGATCGCCGCCACAAATTGCAGCTTCTGCGACATCCCCTTCGACAACGCCTCCACCCGCTTCTTCCGCCAATCCTGCAAGCCCACCCGCTCCAGACTCTCCCCAATCCGCCGATTCAAATGCTGCCCCCGCAACCCCTTCAGCCGCCCGAAGTACCGCAGCGTCTGCTCCACCGTCATCTTGCGATACAACCCCCGCTCCTCCGGCAAGTACCCGATCCGGTCCTTCACTTCCGACGCCCGCGGATGCCCCAACACCTCGATCCGCCCCGCGTCCGGATAGATGATGCTCATGATCATCCGAATCGTCGTCGTTTTTCCGGCCCCATTGGGTCCCAGAAACCCCAACACCTCCCCCGCCGGTAACCGCATTTCAAACCCGTCGACCGCGGTAAACTTCCCATACCGCTTCGTCACGTCCTCGAGCACCAGCGCTGTATGCAATGTTCCAACTCCGCTTGCGGGTCGTGTGCGAAACACGGATTATGAGCCCCCACTGCATCCCACGCAAAACTCGCCGGTGTCAAATGTTGTCCGGCCTCAACATCGCCGTCTGATAACCGCGATATCCCGCCCCCACGCAAATCCCACGACCATCGCACGCTGAATTACCACGTCGGCTTTGCCGACGATTGCAGAGTAGTCGTTACACACGCGATTTCACCACACCCTGGGTAAAGCTGGAATCATGCCACGTCGCAACACCATCGCCGAGAACCTTCGCCCGCTCCAGGCACACGAGCTCGTGCTCGACCACCCCCTCCCCGGACACGTGCGCGACGCCGCCGGGCATATCCTGTTGCATCAGGGACAGAAGCTCACCTGCGCCAAACTCGATGCCCTCGAAAAATGGTACGTCGGCGGCTTCTACGCCGGCCCAGACTGGCCCCCCGCCCCCGTCTCGCAACTCTGGGATCGCCTCCCCGCCTCCGCCGACGAACTGATGTCCGCCCTCCGGCGGCGCCGCTCAACCGACCGTGACGAGGGAAACTTCCGCGCTCAGGAGCGGCACGTTTGGAAAACGCGTCTACGTCTGAAGATCCACGAGAACGACAAAGCCGGCGTCCGGCAACGCGAAGTCGAAGTCGAAACCGCCGACGTCTCCCCCCGCGGCTTCGCTTTCCTCCACGACCACTTCGTCCACCCCGGCACAATCATCTACACCCAACTCGAAGCGCTCGACAAACAACCCGTCGTCAAGGCCATCGTCCGCGCCTGCCACCTCGTCAGCGGTCGCCAGCACCGCGTCGGCTGCCAGTTCGTCGAAATCATGACCGGCGGCATGCCGCGCTGAAACGTCATCCCCCTTTCCCCCCGCAGCTTAACCCAGCGCCTCCGCCACCGCCGCCCCGATCGTCGCCGGACTGTCACTCACCGTAATCCCCGCCTCACGCAACGCCACAATCTTCGACTGCGCCGTCCCCTCCCCACCCGAGATAATCGCGCCCGCATGGCCCATCCGCTTCCCGGGCGGCGCCGTCTGACCGGCAATGAACGCGATCACCGGCTTCGAAATCCGCTCCTTGATATGCGCCGCCGCCTTCTCCTCGTCCGTCCCCCCAATCTCCCCAATCATCACCATCGCATGCGTCTGCGGATCCGCCTCAAACAGGTCCAGCAGCTCGATGAAGTTCAACCCCTTCACCGGATCTCCGCCGATCCCGATGCAGGTCGTCTGCCCAATCCCTCGCTCCGTACACTGCCACACCGCCTCATACGTCAGCGTGCCACTCCGCGAAATAATCCCCACGTTCTTCGTCCCCGACACCGCCGGCTTGTGAATATACCCCGGCATGATCCCGATCTTGCACTGCCCCGGCGTAATGATCCCCGGACAATTCGGCCCGATCAGCTTCACCCCCTTGTCATCCAGATACTCCCGACACTTCACCATATCCAGCGTCGGAATCCCCTCCGTAATCAGCACGCACAGCCGCACCCCCGCATCCGCCGCCTCCATCGTCGCCTCGGCCGCGAACGGCGGCGGCACGAAGATCATGCTCGTATCCGCCCCCAGCGCCGCAACCGCCTCATGCACCGTGTTGAACACCGGCAACCCGTGCTCCGACTTCTGCCCGCCCTTCCCCGGCGTACATCCACCCACAATCTGCGTCCCATACTCCAGGCACTGCGCCGTATGAAACGCACCAGCCTTGCCCGTAATCCCCTGACAAATCACCCGCGTGTTGCGATCAACCAATATGCTCATGCCTGCCTGCTTTCCAGAATACGCTCCGCCAGCACACCGCCAACGGGTCTATCCGCCATGAGTACCGCAGAGTACCCCACAATCTCTTTCCCTTCCACCAGAGGACCAGGAGCGGGTCCGACGCACACCCCCATCCCACACTCACTCCTCACCACCCTCCTGCGGATCCGCTGCCGGCCCCAACCGCTCAACCATCTCCTGAAACCCCGCCGGCGTCTCAATCACAAACCGCTCATCTCCGATCTTCTCATTCAACGCCACATCCCGAAACGTGATCGTGATGAACGAGTCAATCTGCCCCGTCCCTTTCTTCTTCGCACCCCGCACCTTCAGCGGCAATCCTGCCAGCGGCCCCTTCTGCGCAATCCAGAAATCCAGCTCACGATAGTGCTCGAACGATTGCGTCTTCTCCCGTGGTCGCAGCCGCAGATGGTCCGTCCCCGCCGGATCCGTCTCCGCCGGCTCGATCAGCTCAACCTCGAATTCCCGCAGAATATCCTCCCTCGCCTGCCCAAACGGCAACGGAAACACCCCCTCCCCCAATTTGTACGGGTCCGTCCGATCATCCGGCCGCCGCACTTCCCGCCGGGTGATACTCTTCGTCACCCCCTGCACCTCGACATACCACCGCCCGTCAAACAAATGTCGCTCATCCAGGTTGAAACTGCGCCCCCCAGCACCAATCTTTCGCGTGAAGTGAATCAGAAACTGCGCCACCGGCTCCGCATCCCGATACCACAACTCCCCGAGCTTGATCAACGCATCCTCCTCCTCCTCCAGCACATACCGCTGCTTCCACGTCACATTCGCGTGCAGCGTCTCCACCGTCCGCGCTTCCAGTCGCGTTAACACCTGCTCAACTTCCCGCGACAACGACTGCTGCGTCGTCGATCGCGTTGCCGGCGGCGCCCCCGCTTCCACCATCCCGACCCCCGCGACGAAAACTCCGAAACCGATTATCATGGCCATCCCATTGGCGCTTCCTGAGCTCTTTTGCATCATGCTTGACTCCTGATACTCCCAGTTCGGCGCGATTCTACGGCGACGCACCCGCAGAGAAAACCCATCGCCTCGCCGACCCCGCCGACAATTTACGATAGACGGGTTGGTACGTGTATTCACTGCTGCTGGATCTGCTATACGGGCTCGCTTTACTGGTCGGCTGGCCCTACCTCCTGTACCGTCGCCGAACCCGCGGCGCCTCCGATTCCCCTCTCGCCGAATACTTCGGCCGCGTCCCGCCCCGCCCCGTCTCCGCCCACTGCGTCTGGCTCCACGGTGTCTCGCTCGGCGAAATCAACGCCACCCGCACCATCGTGCAGGAACTCCGCCGCCGCTCCCCAGACACCGTCGTCGTTGTCAGCAGCACCACGCAGACCGGCCTGGACCGCGCACGCTCACTCTACCCCAACCTCGTCACCTTCCGCTTCCCGCTCGACTTCTCTTTCGCTATCCGCCGCGTCCTCCGTCGCATCCGTCCCTCCACCATTGTCCTCCTCGAGCTGGAAGCCTGGCCCAACCTCATCGAAGTCGCCGGCGACTACGACATCCCCGTCATCATCGCCAACGGCCGCATTACCGCCGAGAAGAGCATCGGCCGTTTCAAATGGCCCCTCGTCCGCCCCATCGCCCGCCGTATGTTCAGCAAACTCACCTGGGTCGGCGCCCAGGACGCCACCTACCAATCCCGCTTCCTCGAGCTCGGCGTCCCCGCAGACCGCGTCGAAGTCACCGGCTCGGTCAAGTACGACGCCGCCGACCTCACCGATCACATCGACGGCCAGCAAGACCTCGCCCAGGATATGGGCATCCCCACCAACAAACCGCTCTGGGTCTGCGGCAGCACCGGCCCCGGCGAAGAGGAGCTCATCCTCGCCGCCTACGCCCGCGTATGCGAAAAAGTCCCCGACCTCCAGCTCGCCATCATCCCCCGCCGCCCCGAACGCTTCGATGAAGTCGCCCGTCTCATCGTCGGCCACAACTACGCCTGCCTCCGCCGCAGCACCGGCGGCCCCCTCGTGCCATCCAACGTCGCAGAGCCCCTCCCCGTCTTCCTCGGCGACACCATGGGCGAACTTCGCAAGTTCTACGCCCTCGCCACCGTCGTCTTCGTCGGCCGCAGCCTCGTCCCCATGGGCGGCTCCGACGTCATGGAGGTCGCCGGCCTCGCCAAACCCCTCCTCGTCGGCCCCCACACGAACAACTTCTCCGAAGCCGTGAATCTCCTCCTCGCCGAGTCCGGCTGCCGCCGCGTCTCCTCGGCCGATTCCCTCGCCGCCGCGGTCATCGATCTGCTGCGTCACCCCCAACGTTGCCAGGAAATGGGCCAGGCCGCCCGCACCGCCATCAAGTCCCGCCGCGGCGCCACCCGCCAAACAGTCGACCAGATCCTAAGCTACCGCTGACCCCGTATGTGACATGAACGATCACCCTCCAATCGGTCACAAACGGCCACGCGCAACCGGCAACGCCTGATCACCAAACTGCCCCCCTCGCATCCCGACCTCCGCACGTGTCCTCACCCCCCACCAGATCAGTGCGGCAACGGAAACTGCCCGCACAATTCCCGCACCTGCCCGCGAATCCGTTCCGCCACCGCCGCATCATCCCCACCCGACAGCGTCTCATGGATCAGATCCGCCACCGTCGCCATTTCCGCTTCTTTCATCCCACGCGTCGTCAATGCCGGCGTGCCCAGCCGCAAACCGCTCGTCTGCGTCGGCTTGCGCTCATCAAACGGGATCATATTCTTGTTCGTGATGATTCCCGCCGCTTCCAACCACGCCTCCGCATCTTTCCCCGTCAGATCCGGATGCACAGCCCGCAGGTCCACCAGCATCAGGTGGTTATCCGTCCCGCCGGATACCAGCCGATAGCCCTTCGACTGCAACGACTCCGCCAGCGCCCGCGCATTGTTCATAATCTGCTGCTGATACACCCTGAATTCCGGCCGCAACGCCTCACCAAACGCGACCGCCTTCGCCGTGATCGTGTGCATCAGCGGCCCCCCCTGCGTGCCCGGGAACACCCAGCGATTGACCAGCTTGAAGTCGTCCTCGTTGTTCACAAAGATCATGCCACCACGCGGACCACGCAGCGTCTTGTGTGTCGTGGTCGTCGTGTAGTCCGCCACGCCAATCGAGGTCGGATGCAGCCCGGCCGCCACCAGCCCGGCAATATGCGCAATATCCGCCATCAGCCGCGCCCCGACTTCCTTCGCAACCTCGGCAAATCCCGAAAAATCCACCACCCGCGGATACGCCGACGCACCACAGATGATCAACTGCGGCTTGTGCTCGCGCGCCAGCTTACGCACCGTGTCGATACTGACCTGCTCAGTTTCCCGCTCCACCCCATACGAGACAATATTGAACCATGCCCCGCTGAAATTCACCTTCAGTCCATGCGACAGGTGCCCGCCATGGGCAAGATCCAGCGACAGAATCGTCTCCCCCGGCTTCAGCGCCACACAGTACACCGCCGTGTTGGCCTGCGCGCCCGAATGCGCCTGTACATTGACATACGGCGCGTTAAACAGCTTCTTGGCCCGATCCCGCGCCAGATCCTCGACCGCGTCCATGTTGACGCACCCGCCGTAATAACGCTTACCCGGATAGCCTTCAGCGTACTTGTTCGTGAAAACCGAACCGTTGGCCTGGCGCACTGCGCTCGATACGTGGTTCTCCGACGCGATCAGCTCCAGCGTGCTCTGCTGACGCTCCTCCTCCCGACGCACAATCTCCGCAACTTCCGGGTCCGTTTCATTCAGCGGCTGCGACATGAACTCGAGCATGATGCAATCCCTCGATGGTGCTGACAATGCACTCTAGTCTTCAACAGTAGCCGGCGCAACCGGCGGTAAGGTCGGCTCCGCGGCCTCCTGCTCACGCTTGAAGAATTCGCGCAACTCCTCAAGCAACGCACGCTCCAACCTAGTGTCCCGCCGCACAAACGTCCAGACCACGTTCTGCGCTTCTGTGGTCGCAGCGTCCGCATAAATCGGTGTTTCATGACCGGGCGCGTCGCTCAGCCGATACCCACGCGGCTGCATGACCGCCTGCCGCTCGGTATCGCGCCGCTCCACCTCGATCCGCAGTCGCGCAATCGGATGCTCCTGCCGCGTGCCAACCTCGAAGCTCGCCGTGCGCCGCATGGTCGAGCGACCTCGATACAGATCACGCGCTGTACCACTCTCGCGCTCAGTCGTGTACTCATACGGCGCCGTCGTAATCCGATGCGATCGCGGATCCACCTGCAACCGCCCAAACTCACGCTGCAACATCACCGCCGCCCGCTGAAGCACCACGTCCGCGTCCGCATCCACGATCACCCGCTCCTGATACGCGCTCAGACGCGAACTCGTACACCCCGACAAAACCAACACGCACAGCAGTATGAAACACCCGGCGACGATTCTCATACGCTCTTCACTCCGACTTGGTTTCCGCTTGCTCAACCGATTCCTCCGGTACCAGCGGCGGCACAATCAACGCCTCCCCCTGAGACCGCTCCGCACCATCATCCAACTCCGCCGGCGGTGGCACCTTCAGCGGCGCTTCCGAACGCGGAACGGGCACGCGCGGCGTCTGCTTCAGCAGATTCGGATACTGCGCCATGAGCATGCTCGCCTTCGGGTGTTCCGCCGCCTTGTGCAGATTCTCCAGCCCGCGTTCCCGATCCCCCGTGTGGTACTCGAGATAGCCGAGCAGAAACCGCAACTCCGGCGTTTCGTGCTGCCTGAGCAACCGTAACAGATCCGAACGCCGCATGTCCACCACTTCACCACCGCCCAGCATCGTCTTCAGATCGATCTGGAAACGCGTGATATTCGGGTACCGCTCCAGCGCTTGCAGAATCGCCGCCGCCGCCGACCGGTACTCCCCCGCCGCCAACAACGCATATCCCTTGCCAATCAGCGGCAGCGGGTTTGCCGGGTCAATCATGTGCGCCGCCTCGTACCGGTCAACCGCTTCATAATAACGGCCGATCTCAATGAGCGACTCCGCCCGGAGCATCTGATTATTAAACGCCGAGTCCCCACCGCCGGTAAACGTCCGCAGCGGCGTCTCCAGCATCTGCTGCAGAAACAGCTCGGCGTTCTCCGCCGCCTGCGCCTTCAATTCCTCCGCCAGTTCAGGCCGCTCCTCCAGCCTCTGCTGCATCTCGTCCAGCCATGGCGCATTCGGGTCGTTCACCGCCGCCAAAGCAAGCTGCATGTCCGTGAACACGTCATATCCCGGCAACGCCGTCGGATCACTCCACTGCGGCGCTAGCGGCTCCAGCACCCCCGGCCCTCCTGCATCACCCGCCAGTTCGTCCCCACCCTCACCGTACGGCGGCAGCCTGAGCCCCGGACGCAAGACCTCCGTTGTCGTCTCGCCCGGACGCACAAAACCAGTCCCGCGATACAGCTCCGCCCGCAAGACCTCGTCCAGCGGCGTCGAGAGCGGGTCCAGCGGCGACGCACCCGCCTCATCCAGTTCCTCATCCGGCAACCCCCCCTCCGGCCGCAACCGCCACGGCGAGACCTGCGGACCGCGTTCATCACCACCCTCGCGCCGCTGCCACGGATACAACTGCGACTGCGTCCATGTCTCAACCAGCGACGGCGGCGGCTCCATCCCAAAAATGCTGCTTGTTGTCCCCTCAGCCGTCGCCATCGGCAACGTATCCCCGAATGGCATGGGCGTTCGCAGACCGACCTGCGGCTGCTCCCACACATCCGTCCTCATCTCCTGAGATGGCAAACTGCGCTGCGGCAAGCTCGTCAGTCCAGGTACCGAGCGCCCCTGCAACCACCCAGTCGAGGTCACCGTCCGAGCCGGATCGAAATATGGCTGCCCCAGAAACCCACTCGTACCATAATCACCAGCACTCCCCACTCCAACCGAGTCACGCCGGAAACCGTACAGACTGGCTGATCCCAGGCCTGCGCGAAATGTCGAAGAGGACGGAATCGGCGATTGAATCCGAAGCGAAAACCCGCGCCCCAGGTGCCCCGAAGCCGCAAGATTGCCCGTCATGAGCGGCGAAACCGGTCGCCGGTAGTTCAGCCCACCACCGCCCAGCAGCGGATTTGCATCCATCGCCTGCTCCCGATAAAGCTGCGTCTGAACCCGCGGGTTCACCTGCCGCACGCGCATATCCACCGGCGCCTGCGCCAAAGCCGTCGCCACCCCCGCGATCAGCAAACCCACGAACGCCACAGCACCGCGCGTCGTCATCCGTCGCAAGTTCACATGCTCTAAATTGATCATCCAGACACCTCACATCCCGCGCAGCTCCGTACCACCAAGCCATTCCCACTCCCGAAACGGCTTCTACCAGGCGCTCCCGCGCGACATCTTGATTATAAGCGAACCAGCCGACCTGCGGACATTTCAATCCCGCCAGCCAGAAGTCAAACCACGTGGCGCCCCCCATCCACCGGCAGTATGGCGCCCGTAATGTAGTCCCCATCTCGCAAGACAAAATCAACCGCCGCAGCGATATCCCCCTCACTCCCCGGCCGCCCGAGCGGAATCCGCCGCGTCAACCGCTCACGAAGCGCATCATCATAATCCGCCGGCCACACCGCCACCCCCGGCGCAATACCAACCACATTCACCTCCGGTGCCAGCGCCCGTGCCAGCACCCGCGTCAGCGTATCCAACCCACCCTTCGACACAATATACGCCAAGTGGTCCGGCCAGGGCCGTTGCGTGGCTACGTCACACAGATTGATCACCCGGCCACGTGCGGCCCGCAACATGTCCCGCGCTGCATGCACCAGCACCATCGGCGCCGTCAAATTGATCCGTTGCGTTCGCTCCCAATCAGCAACGTCGAACGCCTCGATGGGCATCGTCTCAAACACCGATGCGTTGTTGATCAGCACATCCAAACGCCCAAACCGCTCGCATACCCGCTCCGGCAGGGCCCGTGCCGACGATAGATCATCCAGATCAACCTGAAACGCCGCCGCCTCCCGCCCCGCATCGCGACACCCCGCCACGACCTCCTCAGCCTCCGCTGCGGAGCTCCGATAATGCACCGCGAGATGACAACCAGACCGGGCCAGCCGCAACGCAATCGCCCGACCAACGCGCCGTGCCCCCCCCGTCACCAAGACGACCCTGTCAGTCAGTTCCATCCGCAATCCTCCGCAGTGCCCCGTGCCGCACCCATTGTAGGCACAACCCCTGCGGCGGCGCAGTCGGCCCCGCCAGCCGGCGGTCCCCACGCGCGATAATCTCCGCCGCCCGGTCGACCGGCCAGTGCCCACGCCCGATCTCCACCAACGTGCCCACCATGTTGCGCACCTGATTGTACAGGAATCCACCGCCCTCCACATCGATCAGCACATCGTGTGCGATACGCCGGATCCCGATCTGACGAATACTGCGCACCGTCGTGCTCCGCGGACTGCCCTGGCTCGCCAGCCCCGCGAAGTCGTGCGTGCCCTGCCACAATCGCGCCGCGGCCCGCATCCGTGCCAGATCGAGTCGATACCACACGTGCCACGCAAAACGCCGCCCATGACGCGTGACCGGCCGCGCATCCGCATTGAAGATTCGATAACGATAGAGCTTGCCCGTCGCGTGTAGCGACGGGTGAAAACCTGCCGGTACCTCCGCCGCATGCACCAGCGCAATATCCGCGGGCAGTCGCTGCCCGATGGCCCGCGTCATATTCTGAACCGGCACGCCCGCGTCGGTGACAACGGTCGCCACCTGCCCCCGCGCATGCACGCCGGTATCCGTCCGGCTGGCACCTTTGATATGCAGGGGATGTCGCAAGACGTGCCGCAATACGTCTTCCACATCCTCCTGCACCGTCCGCACCCCCTCCTGCCGTTGCCAGCCATGGAAGTCGGTGCCGTCGTACGCAAGTAACAGCTTGATTGTCCGCTCCATCGCCGCTCATCGTAATGTGCCGGCTGACAACAGGAAACGGGCCCGGCCCTGCGTCGCAGCATGCAGAACCGGGCCCGGGCTCACAACTGCACCACAACCCTACTTGCGCTTCTCATCTTCAAGCCCACCGAAGTCATCGTCGCCCGCCTCGATCTCAGGCGGCGCGCCGCCGGGCAGTTCCTGCGGAACGACCTCCTCATTGGTGTAATCGTAGAACTCGCGGTACTGCTGCCGGAAATAGCCGCCCGGACGAGCCTGCACACCATTGAGCACCGCCCCGATAACACGCACATTGATCGTGTGGAACTTCTCGCGGGCCCGCCGTAACGCACCCTTCGAATTGCTCGCCGCCCGCGTCACCATGACGACGGCGTCAAGCTGCGTCGCCAGCACCAGCGCGTCACTGATCAACAGACAGGGCGGCCCATCAAACAGTACGCGGTCGTACGATTGCTTGGCTTCACTGATCAGATCCCGCATCTGCTGTGAGCCCAGCAGTTCAGCCGGGTTCGGCGGCATGGGCCCGCTGGTCAACACGTGCAGATTCGGCAGCTCCGTTTGGGTGATGGTGTCCCGTAATGACATCCGGCCAACCAGCACGTTGGAAAGCCCCTCGACACGCGTATGCTCAAACGCCTCCTTAATCGCTGGCCGCCGAAAATTGCAGTCGATCAGCAGTACACGCTGATTGCTCTGTGCAAAGCTCACCGCCAGATTGATCGCCGTTGCAGTCTTCCCGTCCTCCGGACGCGGACTCGTGAGCAACAACGCCTTCTGCGACTCCAGTGGACCACTGAACGTCAGATGCGCCCGAATCTGCCGGTACGACTCGGCCACCAGTGATTGCGGGGCATACCGTGTGGCCACCTCGATATCATCCACATCCGCCTCCTCGTCATCGAGCAGCGGCACCGAACCGAGCACCGACAAACGCCCATGCCGGGCCACATCAATGGGCGTCCGAATCGCCTGATCCGTCATTTCCCGCAGAAAAGCCAGACCCACGGCGATCATCCCGGACAGCACGAGCCCACCACCAAGCCAGATCACCAGGTTCGGCTGGCTGGGCAGGATGGGGTCGCGAATGGCCGGATACATCTTCCATTCGCCCTCCTCGCGCTGCACGCCGAGTTGTGTCTCCGCTTCCCGCATCTTGAGCGAGACCGCCTCCAACTCAGCACCGAGCCGATCTTCCTCGACCTCGATCTTCTTCAACTCCAGCAGTTTGTCGCCGGCATCCTGTTGCGCTGCCATCTTCATCGCGAGCTGCTCACCAACCTCATCGAGCAGGCGCTGAATCCGGGCGACCTCCTGCCTGAGCATCTCCTCCTGACGCTCACGCAAATCCGCAATTAGCAGCTGGCGCCGTGCCATTTCCTTGCCACGGTAGGCGCGCCGTTGCGATTGCACCAGTTGCATCACACGGTGCTCGGCACCGAACTGATGCTCCTGCCAGATGCTCATCTGCATCTCGAGCGCCTCGACCTGCTGCTGATAGTAGCGCAACAGTGGGTCCGCCTCGATAATGAGCTTCTGTTCTGCCGAAAGCGGTAGATTACGCGGGTCCATACCACGCAATGTGCTCAACTGCGCCTGCAAGTCTGTGCGCTGCACCATCAACTCGGCGCGCGTATTCTCCAGCATCGAGACATTCGCAGTCAGGACCTGCATCTCCTCCTCGATCGCCGGCTTCTCAGCCAGCAATTCACTCTTGCGGCTCTGCGTGTTGCGCAGTTCACTGTCGACTTCATCCCAGGTCTTCTTCAGCACATCGAGACGCTGAATGCCCTCTTCTGTGCCCGACTGACGCGTCTCCTCAATAAACTGCCGCGCGATCTCATTCACCAGCAGCCGCGCCTCAGACTTGTTCTTCGTCTGGAGCGTCACCTCGATCAGCGACGAGTCCCGCTTGATGCCAATCTTCAACAGGTCTTGCAGGTCCGCCAGGCACTTGTTGAAAGCATCTTCCGGAGTCTCCGCCGGTGACCAGTTGAATAAGCTCTGTCGCGAATACCACTTGTAGAATTCGGTCTCTTTGACCTCCGGCTGCGCGAGCACGTCCATGAGCAACTGTGGACTCAACAACATGCTCGCCTTGGTCGTGAGCAGTTGCTTGATATGCTCTCCCGGGAGAATCTCACGCTTGATCTCACCCCAGGTCGCCGGCGGCGGGATCACTTCGATACGAGCCGTATTGCTGTACTTCGGCCAGAATCGATACGTCACGATCGTCGCCCCCACAATCAGCAAATACAGCGGCACAAACGTCATAATAATCAACAGCTTGCGCTGCTTCAGAATACGCATCACATCGGCCGGGCCCATGCTCGGACCACTGCCCGCGCCCGTCGTCGTACTCGGCACGCTTGGCACACCGGCTGAAGACGGCAACATCGCTTGTGCGTTCTGATTGACACTCATGACAAACCTCGCATGTTCCGGCGCGGCCGCGCCGCGTATGGCTTCGAGCCGATCAGCATCGTCTCAGACCGACGCATCAGTTCAGCCCACCGATTCTCTGCTCAAACTCCGCAACTTGATCATCCCGGCCAAGCTCACGCGCCACCCGCATGCCGTTCTCAAACACACGCCGCGCATCCGTCCCGCGCCCGCGGTCCGCATACACCTCACCCAGGTGCCGGTACAGCGCCAGATTCTGCTCATCCAGACTGAGCCCCTCCTCCAGCGCCGCAATCGCCAGATCAAGATACTCCTTGCTTTCTTCAGCCTGACCATACTTGAAGTACACCCACCCCACCGTGTCGAGGATGGACGCCGCATTGGGATGGCTCGCTGCTTGCTCCCGCAGCCGCTCGGCATACTCCCGCGCCTCGCGCGGTGCGAACACCGCGTCCTCCGTGACCAGCAGATACGATAGGTTGTTCAGCGCCGCCGTCTGGTCACCGAAGATGTCGAGTACTTCCTTATACGTCGCCACGGCCGCCGCAGTCTTCCCCAGCGCCTGCTCCACCTGTGCCCGTGTGAGCAGGGCATTCAAATGCTCACCGGTACCAAAGCCACCCCTCTCGATTTCCCCCAACACGCCCCCAAGCAACTCGCCCGCCTGCGCGGCTTCCCCCGTCGCCGCCAGATGTGCCGCCAGCACGATCCGTATCCGCTGACTCGGCCGCGTACCCGTTTCGGTCTGGTCCATGACACTGCGCAGCAAAGCCTCCACCTGCTCAAGCGCAAGCACGCCGCGCAGACGCGACGCCATCGCCCCAGTCTGCTCGACCCCGCCCCCCGGACCGGCCGCCGATTGATACAGCACCCGTGCGAACTCCTCGAGTGCCGCTTGGCTCTGTTGCGTCTTCAACAAGGCCACCGCATATTCAAAACGCAACTCCGGGCGCTTCAAACGCTCATCCAGTTGCTCGAACACGGCCTGCGCTTCGCGCGCCCGACCAGCCTTACCCAGCGCCGCCAGCCGCGCCGCCGTCGGTCGCAGCGCTGCCGCCGGATTACCCTGCGCCGCAATCTCCGCCGCCTGCTCATAGTACGCCGCCGCCTGGCTATAGTCCTCTCGCCCACGCGCATCGTCAGCCCCGCGTTTCTCCGCCCGCGCCTGGAACAGCCGTGCCATTTCGTACGGCCACAGAGCCTCGTCCGGGTGTAATTGCAGATAACGCGCAATCAACTCCTGAGCGCCCCGAAAGTCATTCATGCCCTGATACAGAATGCGGGCCAGCCGCGCAATCGTCCCCTGCTGCTTTTCGGTCACCGCTGCTACGATCGCCGGCGGCTGCCCCTCGCGCTCCTTCTGTGCTTCCAGCAAATCGAGATTGGCCTGCAGCTTGTCCGTCGCGCGCAGGTAGGCATCCGTCGACGTATAGAGCTGCGCCAGTCGCGCCCGCACATCGTGCAGCAACGCCCACTGCTCACGCGGATCGATGAGCTTCTCCGCCCGCTCCAGATCTTCCCGTGCCCGGTCAAACTGACGCCGTTCCAGCCCCAGCCCACCACGGGTAAACAATGCCCAGACATGCTCCGGATTGATGCGGAGCATTGCAGACAGATCTTCATAGGCCGCCTGCCGATTCCGCTGCGCCAGACGCAGCAGCGCCCGCGAACGCAACGCCGCTACATCGTCCGGCCTGCGCTGCAGCACGTCGTTAATGACGTCCGCAGCCGCCGGCAGATCGCCCGCACTGAACAGGGCATTGAACAACTCCAGCCGTAACTCGCGCTCCCGCTCAGGGTCTTCCGCCCCCACGACATCAAGCTGATCCAGCCGCGCTCGACACACGTCGGCCATCGCCCCGTAGTTTTCTCGGGTCCGGTAGAACTGGATCAGCGCGTCGCCGGTCTGCCGCCATACCCGCTCAGCCCCCTCCGACGGCGACAGTGCCCGCGCCGCCTCCGCTGCTTCCTGATACACCACCTCGGCCGCCTCGACCAGTCCCACCCGCTCCAGGAAACTCGCCTCCAACAGCCGTGCCGTCACAACGTTGACCTCGCTCAGCCCATCGGCCGCCTGCTGCAGAAGTGTCCGCCCCCCGCTGCGCAATCGCTCCAGCGCCTCCGCATCCTGCCGCAGCGCCGCCTGCCGCGCGAGCTGCGCGTATATATCCACCGCTTCCTGCGTCAGCACCAGGCGGTTCTCACCCTCCAGGGCCGGAACCACCTCATCGAAGAACGCCAACGCATCATCCGCCACGTCACCCTCTGGCACGCGTACCACGGCGATCCCGTAGAGCTCGGCCATGCGGACGATGTTATCTAGATCATCAGGCGCCTCAGCCCGCCGGGCCTCCCGTTCCTCCAGCGCGGCGACGGGGTCCTGATTCTCGGCACTCCGCTGTTCCCACCCCCGTACGCCCGGATGATTCGGCCGCAGCTCACGCGCTCGCTTGAACGCCGCCTCCGCAAGCTCCAGCGCATCGCTGCGCGCGTCGCCCACGCGGTTATCCGCTTGCCGGTCATACAACCCCACAAGCCGCCAATGCGCATCGAAACTACGCGGGTTCAACTCAACCGCCCGTTCCAGCGCCGCGACCGCCTCGTCAATCCGCCCGGCCAGTTGATACGCCTGAGCCAGTTGCAGTTCGAGTTCATCGGAAGCCGGCAACGCCTGCCGCGCCGCTATGAACGCCTTGATCGCTGCGTCAGCATCCCCCCGCGCCAGTGCCAGGACACCCCGATAAGTCGAACCCTGCGCCTGATCATAGCCTTGCCCATCGCGTGCCTGACTCAACGGCACCAGCAACTCCGCCGCCTCTTCGAGCAGCGCTTCCGCCTGTTGCACATCATCGTCGCGCCGCGCCTCCTGCGCGCGCTGCAACGTCAACCGAAAATCCGTTTCCACCCACCTCAGTTCATCCGGACGTAGCTCCCGCAGAATGGCAAGCTGCTCCGCCGCTTCAGCGTGTTTACGTCGCGCTCCATAGAACGCAAAGAGGTGCTGCGCCCGTTCATACGGATCCTCCATTTGCTCGATGAACGCCAGCCGCGCCGCATCACGCTTCTCCGGATCATCCTCCGACAGACGCAGCCGCAACCCCTCCAGCAAGTTGGCCAGCGCGGGGCGCTGGTTCGCAGTTCGATACGCATCAATCAGCGCCACAGCCTCGTCTCGTCGGTCCGTCTGCACCAGCACACCCACCAACGCCTGCAACCCCAGGCGGAACTGCTCATCGCTTAGGTCCGCGACCTCCAGCGCCGCCCGCAGCAGCCGCTCCGCTTCCTCAAAGTCCTCCGCCAAAGCCGCCTGCTGCGCCTTCCAGATTTGCATGCCCGGATCAGCCCGCTCGATGCGCCCCAAAGCACTCCGCGCTTCGTCCTCCCGCCCCAGCATGCGCAGAACCGACGCCCGCGCCGCCAGCACACGCTCCAGATTGTCGCCCGTCGGATCCTGCTCTGCGACGTAGGCATCCAGCAGATCCAACGCCTCTTGCGCTCCCGCATCCCCTTCCAACTTGCCATACAGTTCCGCCCGCGTCAGCAGCAGTTGCACCGGGGCCGCCTGCTCCAACCGTTGATACTGCTCAAGCGCAATGTCCGCCCACTTCGCCGCCTCGCCCAGCGTGCCACGCTCATGATACAGCCGCGCCAGTCGATCAGCCGGCAACACCGGAATATCGAAGTACCCCCACAACTCCGCTCCCAAACCGCTTACCTGCGACTCGGCATGCGCATGAGCCGTATCAAACGCGTTGATCGCCTCAATCTGATCCCCCGTCGCTAGCGCGTATAACCCCTGCAAATACGGCGTGACAGGATGCGTCGGATACTGCGTGAGCGCATCATCCAGAAACGGCTCCGCCAGCTCCAAGGCAACTTGCTGCTCGTCCTCCGCCCGCGCCCGCCCGGCATGATCATAGTACGCCAACGCCGTCATGAAGCCCTGTTGCAGTAGATCAACCCGCAACCATCCCGTAAGCTGAGCCCGCAGATTCTCCACCACCAGCGTTCCCACACGGGCCCGCTCATACGCATCCAGCGCCGCCAGATACTCCTCGCGTTGCGGCGCTACCGGCGCTCCCCGCTCATCCGAGCGATGCAGCTTCAATCGCGCCCGCACGGCGTACGCCCCGTACATCGCTTTGTCGAGTTCTGTAGCACGGAGCGCCCAAGCGTCGGCCTGCTCCGTGTACTCCACCTCCTCCGCCCGCAACGCCGCGATCTCGTCCCGCGCCGCCGCGTCTTCCGCGGTGGCTTCCGAACCTGCCAGCCGCTCCTGTAGCGTCGCTCGAATCCGAGCTGCAGCACGGGCATACTCCTGCGCAAGCGCCAGGCACGCATCTGGGCTGGGCTCATCCGTCTCGACCGCAGCATGCAACACCGCCCGCTGCTCCGCCGGATCGTCCAATAAAGCCGCATAGCGAATGGCCAGGAAACCGTGCGTGGGATGGGCAGCGATCGCCGGCTCCAACGCTGCACGCAAGCGCTCACGCCGCGCGGCACCCCACGCCTCGAACTCCGCCCGTCCAGCCCGCCGCGCACGAAGCCCCTCCTGCTCGGCGCGCGCTTCACGCTCGATCAGGCGGGCATAAGCCACCACCGGCCGCGGCAGTGTCGGCGCCAGCTCGTAAGCTTCGCGCGCCAAAGCATCCGGATCCGCCGCAACCTTGTCGTCGGCCAGCTCCCATGCGCCAATCGCAGCCGTCGCCAGACCAACGGCACGCGTCTCGTCGGAGACCCCCGGTATGGCGGCAAGATTGCTCCCGTACTCCTGCCAGTTCTCCCAACCCCAACCAGCGCGCCCCCCCGTCAGGTAGTACAATTCCCAGAGTCCGTCGATCAACGCTAGTGTCAATTCACGATCTTGTGGGTTCGCCTTCACGCCGGTGCGCAACGGGCCGAGCCAGCGGGCAAGCTCCCCCATTTCGAACATGCAGTTCGTCGACTTGATCAGGTACTCGGAGTTCGCACCACCCTCGAGACCCTTCGAGATGGTGTAGGCACGATACCACTCGCCCGCGGCTCGCTCGAGATCACCCTGTTCATAACGCTGCTCCGCCAGTTCCGCCACCGCCGCCGGATCCTGAAACGCCAGGCTCTTCGTGACCAGCCCAAAGACGGACACCGCCAGGACGATGCCCATAATCGTCAAAAAGGCGACGAGGTTTTTGTTCAGACGTTTCCGTTTGGCCATCGCAACAGGTCCTCTCTCACTCACCCGGCAACACTTCCGCACCGCGCTCAGCACGGAACTTCGCCAGATCAAGGTGATTCTCAAACAAAGCCGGCAGCAGCCGCGCCAGCAACGGGGCTACCGCCTCAATCGAAGCCTCCGTGCCCGCCAGCACACCCGCCGCGTTACGAAATGAAATCTCGATCTTCGCATAATACCCATAACGTTGCAGCGGATTCAGCATACTCGCCCGCACCTGCGTCCGCGTCGTCGCATACCCGCCATTGGCATGAAAGAAATACATCACCGTCGCCGTCCCGCCCTCACGCCCGCCACTGATCTCCTGCTGACGCGACTTGAACTCCAGTACCTGCATCGGGACTTCGTCCTCGGGCGCACCGACGCCCGCCACCGGAATCCGCACTTCCTCCCCCCCCACCATGTCATAGCCCCCCGCAATCCAGCACTCTTCCGGCACATGCGGCACCATGTCCGGCTTGCCCGTGTAGTACGAAACAAACACGTGCGCGATGTGTGCCGGATCGTGCGCCTCCGTCAGCGTGTCCGCAACAAACACCTGGAAGTACTCTTCCGTACCCAGACTGTCGACCATGTCCTCCGACATCGGCGCAATATGGTCACTGAGCCAGTGCCGCTCGTACCGCGGTCCCAGGGCCCCCACATCAAAATGACTGAGTGACGTCTTCAAGGGCACCGCTTCCTTGCGGAAATACCAGCCAAAACTGCGCGCCGTCGCCTTCAGCCCTACCGCCGCCGCAATCAAAAGCAACAGACACGACCAGAACCGCACACTCCCGCGCAGCCAGCCCGCCGCACTCGCGCGCTGCCCCCCCAGCGGTTGTGCCACGACCCCATCTTTCGCTGGCGACGACGTCATCCGTTCTTCCCTTATGACCTGGCTGGCCCGCCGGCGCGCACTGCCGCGGCTACGCGGACGCTTCCTCGACCTGCTCGTCTTCTTCTACAAATAGGTTGTTCAGCACCCAGCCCAGTCCACTGAAAATCCCGAACGCCAGCAGAATCACCGCCAGCCCCAGCATCATGTGATACTGCCCGCTCGCATACTTCGGATCGATGAACACATGTATCCAGCACGTCACCGTCACCCGAATGAAGTTGCAGAACGTCGCAATCGGCACACACGACAGCACCAGCACCACGCGCTGCCAGGTGGGCCGCTCGGACATGAAGGCCACCGCCACACCCAACGCACACAATGTCACCGTGCTGCGCATCCCGCTGCATGCGTCCGCCACCCCGATCACACCGCTCTCGCCACGATAAAAATACTCCAGATTCGACCCCACCCGCTGAACTTCCAGCTCCACGCCCGGCAACGCGTTCAGCACCGCCGAGGCCACCGTCGCCGCCATCCGTCGTAGCGGATTCGTCAGCGCAAAGTACACGCGCTGCGGCATCGGAATCGCGAAGAACAAGTACAACCACGGCAGCCAGGCATAGCGCATGATCGGCAGCCCACACAGCCAGATGATCACGCCCAACAGCGTGATCATCAATGCCAGCGGCTTCGCATAAGCAAATGGCAACCCCGTCAAGGCCCACAAGTACAATCCCAACCCCCCCAGCAGCACCACCAGCCCCACCCACGCGCCCGTCACCCGCGTGCGCCGAATCTCATCCCACCGCAGATACACCAGGTACGCACTGAAAACCGGAATGAGCGGCCCATGCGACCAGTCCGCCTCATAAATCCATGACCATACCAACAGTCCGAATTCCGGCGGAACAAAGTCCAGTAGCTCCCAGAACACCGCAACCAGCGCCGCACCAATCGCAACCGCCTTCAACTGGTCGGGCCGCTCGAACGTCACCCGCCAGGGTTGCGATGAGGCTGTCAACGTCTGCGTCGCCATGGCACTGCTTACACCCGGTTAGAAAGGCAATCCGCGCTGAGACTGATTGAACTGCTCCAGCGTCGCAGGGTTGGTCTGCGCCTGGTACGCGTCCTTGTCCGCGAAATTGCGGTCATACACAAACCCGAACCCGTACGTGAAACGGAACGAGTTACGCATCACAAACAGGAACGGGGCCACGAAATGCGTCCCCACATTGAGAATGTCATTGTCCCGCAGATAAAAGTCATCCTCCAGACCCGCGAAGATCGCATCCAGGTTCACCCGGTACGTAACCTCCCGGTCCGTCCCCGGCTCCCGCCGAATCAACTCGCACCGCTGCGGCCAGGCCAGCGGACTGAAGCCCCCCACAATCGCAATCGCCTGCTTCGCGGTCACCTCACGCCCACCCAGCGCATACACACCCGGACGATTCACCTCGCCCATCATGTAAAACACCCCCGTGTCCACCGGAACCCGTATCACGTCCCGCGGACGTACCACGACATTCTGGCTCGGATCACCCGCCTTCAACTTCTGCAAATCAATCTCAATCACACGCTGCTGCGGACCCAGCAACTCCGCATCATCCCAGTCAAACGGCTCGGCGTACGTGTCGGTCGGCGGCTCCGCCGGTTCCAGCACCTCCTCTTCAGCAGGCGCGTCACCCCGCCGGCTCTCCTCGTCACCCGGCTCCGCCTCAAACAGTTCGCCCGTCGCCGGATCAAATATGAACGGCCGCTCTCGCTCCTCCGTCGCCCCACGCGTCGCCGGCGCCGCGGTCGTCCCGGTCATCACTTCATCCAGTTGTGCCCGCGTCGCATCCGCCTCACGCGTCGCCGGCGCATCCTGTCCTCGTCGCCCCATGCCCGCCATCGTCATGAAGCTCGCCGGCTGCACACCGTCCTCTTCCACGGGCACCGGAACCACAAACCCCTCTTCCGCCGGCATCGTCTCCTCAGCCGGCAACGCCCCCCCCTCCGCCACCACCGGCGCTTCCGTCCGAATCACATATGCCGTCCGCGCCATCGGCGTCGGACCACCAATCATTCCCAGAAACTCCAGCAGCCGCATGTCGGGACTGACAATCGGATATGGCCCCGGCGCCGGCACACCACCCATCACCGTCGCCAACCGACCACGCTTCCCCTGCACAAACACCGTTACCATCGGCCGCGGCATCAGACCGCTCTCCGTCAACTGCTCACGCAACTCCTCCTCAACCTCAGGCTCGGTCAGACCGACCACCTTCACCGTGCCCAACTCCGGCAGCCGAATCGTCCCCAGCGGGTTGACTTCATGTACCGCCGAATACGGGTTTTGTGGCCCGAAAAAGTCCTGAATGGTCACCGCCAGCGTATCACCACGCACCAACCGGTAATCACTGTACGTCGCAACCAGATCCTCCGCCGTCGGCTCCTCCGCACCCGCCAGCCCCAGCGGGGTGTCCCGCGGCGACAGCACGCGTCGAATCCCGGCCTCGTACTCGTCGATGCCGAAGACCTTGGTTTGATCGAAGAAGCTGTTCGTGGGAGATGCCGCGCAGCCGCAAATGGCCAGCAGACTGGCGCCAACAAACATCCTCCGCCACGACGCCACGTCGAGCGGTCGCCGGTGTCCCATGCCATGCTCCTTAGCGCGTTCGGTCACGCGGTGCGTCGTTCCGGCCTGTTGCCACCCGGTTCTCGACAATTGCACACCGCTTACGCTGACGTCTTCTCAGCCCGGGGAATCACGAGCCCGGAACTGTAACCCTCGTCGCGAACCTCTGTCAATCGCGACCGATGCGCACGAACCGACTCCACGCGCCCTCCGAGACCTCTACGCACGCCGGTCCCGATCGGTTCGCCGCTGATCCTGTCGCGGGCACGTCCGTGTACGAGTTATCGGCTCACCGGCCCCCGCGCCTTGCGGCTCATCCGTACCCCCAGCGCAACAAGATCGCCTGCCCGACCGCTTTCGCGACCCGCCCTGATCCAACCGCAATGCCCTTCCGATAGAAACTCCAGTGCGTGACGCCGCCTTCGCGCCACCCGCGTCGACTGGCCTCGCCCAGGAGCCCAGCATGGCGACCCCGCCGCCAACTTCGAACACCACCAAACGCTGCCTCATCGTCGGGGCCGGCGGCCACGGACGCGTCGTCCTTGACATCCTCCTCGCCGAAGGCCGCCACCAGGTCGCCGGCTTCCTCGATAACAACACCGAAATTCACGCCCGCCGTATCGACGGAATACCCGTCCTCGGAGCCATCGACCAATTGGCCGACCTCGCTGCCCAGCACCACTGCCAGGCCGCTATCGTGGCCATCGGCGATAACGGCGTCCGTCGCGGCGTCGCCCGCCAGATCGAAGCTGCTGATATCGAGCTGATCAACGCAGTCCACCCTTCCGCCACCCTCGCCCGCAACGCCAACCTCGGCCGGAATGTCGTCGTCGCCGCCGGTGCCGTCATCTGTGCGCACTGCCAGATCGGCGACTCCGTCATCCTTAATACCGGCTGCATCATCGACCACCAGACCATGGTCGGCGAAGGCAGCCACATCTGCCCCGGCGTCCGCATCGCCGGCCGCGTCGTCGTCGAGCCCGGCACCTTCGTCGGCATCGGCGCTACCATCATTCCCAAGGTCACCTTGGGGTGCGAGTCCATCATCGGCGCCGGCTCGGTCGTGATCGAGGACGTACCCTCCATGGCCACCGTCGTTGGCGTACCCGCCCGCCGCATCAAATTGGCAGCCGCCTCCGAAGACCTCGCCGCCATGCTGCTTCCTGCAAACGCCTGATCAATCTCACTTCAAATGCCCCCGTCACACCGGGCACGCGTCAGGCATCAGCTCCCGACCGGGCCATCAGCCGATCCAACGCCGGAACTCTGCGATCCACCCGCTCATCCAACAGCCGGTCCACATCCTCGAGCAACCGTTCCCCCTCCGAGCGCCCGCTATCCGCAGTAGCCCGCGCGTCATTCACCGCCCCCCCGAGCCGAGTTCCCAACTCCTCCAGCCCGGCCACCAGGCCGCGCCGTAACGCCGTCCGCACCGTCCGTTGCACCGACGGCTTCAGCAGTCGATCAATCGTGAACGGTACCGCCCATGCCACCAGCACCAACAACCCACTGTGAATCGCAAACTCCGTTCCCAAATACGGAATCTTCCCTTGCGCCGCCTGCGGATACGTCGTCACCACATTCCACGCCACGAATGCCAACGCCGCCGCCGGCAGGAACACCATCAGGAACCCCGTCACCCTCCGCACGAAACGTGTCAGGGCACTCCCCGGCCGCGCCAGTGCCACCCGAACAATATCCCGCAATACGTCAGACACCGTCTCGCCCGCCCGCAGCACCACCGCATCAACGCCACGCCGAATCGGCTCCGCCGTCATTCCCGCCCGCCGCACGCGCAACTCCAGCGCATCGCCGGCAGCCTGCGCCTTGCTCTGCGCCCACTCATCCCACAGGCCGGCGACCAGCTCATCCACCGGCACATCGCGAATCGTCGTATCCCCACCAGCCGGCGCCTCCGCGTCCCGCGCCCGCGCCGCCGCCACACCCCGCCGCACCTGGTCAATAATCCCCGACTCCGTGTGCGCAAAACGCGCCGCCGCCGCGTTGAGCGACCACTCGGCCCCCTCGCGAATCGTCTCCGCCGCATGCTGCCACGCCTCAGCAACATACCCTTCCAGATCCTCCCACGCCTCCTTATCGCCAAACCGTCGCGTCGCCACCTCCAGCACCTTCCGCAGTTCCTGCAGCCGCGCCCGATGCCCCAGCCGCGTCAACTCCCGCACCCCATGCGCCCGCAACAGCGCCACCAGCGTCTCCTGTAACTGCGCGAACTGATCCTCACTCGGCAACGCTCCGCCCGGGTTACAACTCGTCCGCAGCAGCACCGGATCCTCAAACCCCGCCTCATCCAGCATTCGCACGAAATCCTGCGCCTGCTGCACATCCCCCTCATCCCACCGATTCATCACAAACAACCAGCCATGCCGATGCCCCCGCTCCTTCAGCACCCGCCACCCAATATCATCCCGATAACGCTCCGGACTCACGACATAACAAACCAGATCCACATGCGGCAACCACGCCAGTGCATTCTGCCGATTCGCCGCCTCCGTACTATCGATGTCCGGCGCATCAAGCCATAACAGCTCACGCTGGACATCCGCGCGATGCCGCTTGATCTGAACCGCCTCCACCGGCAAGTCCCCCGGCAAATCCGCTAACGCGACCGCCTCATGCACATACACCGTCACCTCCCGTGACGTCGGCCGCTCCACACCCGTCCGCGCCACCTCCTCACCCGCCAGCCGATTCAACAAACTGCTCTTCCCCACCCCCGTCCCACCAAAAAACGCAACCACCAGCGGCCGCGCCTGCTCATCCACAAACAAATCCCCCGGCGACCCCTCCGCCGCCGCACGCAAACGCTCCAGGTCACCCTCAACCAGCCACCCACTCTGCCGCCCGCGCTCAAACCAGCGCCGCGCCCGGTCAAACAGCTCTCGATACGGATCAGCCACGGCCTGCCTCCCACTGCTGCCTCGCCCGCTCGGCCTCCGCCAGGTCCTCAACACCCACCCCAAACAGGCCCGCCTCATCCAGATCGCCGGCCACCCCTTGCAACTCCCGCACCAGCGTCTGCTTGACAAACGCTTCCTCCACCGCCGCCCGCTGCTCCCGCTTCAGATCCAGCGCCTCACGCTGCATCTCGAAGCCCGCAATCGTATCCATCACCATCGATGTCGCCGCGAACGTCGCCGGCGCCCATACCGCATCCACCGGCGTCAACCCGCCACTCTTCACCGCCAGGATCACATACCCCACGTCCATGAACGCCCGCGCGCCCCGCAACGCGTTCAACCGCCCCGGATGTTTCCGCAGTTCCTCATACAACCGCCCCGCAGCCGCCCGCACCTCCCGATTCACGCGCTCATGGTGCGCCTGAATGCCACCCTCCAGCACCCGCCGCAATCGCTCCTCATCCTCATCAAACCGCCGCGCCAATGCCTGCCAAACCGCCGCCCCGGGATTGTTCACGTTGCACTTCCGCATGATCTCCCGGTGCAAACTCGTCAGCAGCGCGTCCACCGTGTCAATTAACACCGCCGCCTCAGCCCCCAGGCTATGCAGCGGATGCGCTGGCTTCTGCCGATCCCGCCACCACGCCAGCCCCGCCGCCATCACCCGCCGTGGAACCCATGTCACCGCCGCCCGCACCTGCGAAATCGTCCCACCCACGTGCGGCAACTCGAGCAACTTCCCCAATTCCAAGGCCGCCCGCCGAAAAGCATCATAACGCTGCGGATGATCCAGATAATCCCGTTCGTAGCTCTCCAGAAACCGTTGCGCCCCCTCGGCAACCAGCCCATCCCACTCGGCCAGCGCCGCATGCTCCGCCCGTACCGGCGCACACCACGTATCCCAGTGCCCCCGCACCAGCCCCTGCACCCCCGCGACACGCTGCGCCCCCACCGCCTTCTCCCCACGCTGCGCCGCCTCCAAAGGCCCCCGCGTCAACTCCTGCAGCCGCGGACTCCCCACCGGCGTGTGCTGCGCATCCCCGCTCGCCAACGCTTCGTCATACGCCAACCGAATAATCGGTACGTCTTCCGCCTCATAACCCCGCTCGGCAAACCGCTGACGCAACGATCGCAACACCACCTCCTCCGCATCCGCCGTCAGCTTGTTCACACAAACAACCAGCGGCCGCTCCAACGGCGCCAGCAACTCCAGCATCCGCCAAACCGACAGGTCCGAGTACTTCTCCTTGCTCAGCACCATCACATGCAGATCCGCCAGCGCCGCCACCTCCAGCACTCCCCGCGCATAGTCCCGCGCCGCCAGCGAATCAAAGTCCGGCGTATCCCAAACCACACAATTGGGTACCGCCTCAGGACCGGCAAACAAGCCTCCCTCAACGGAAGCGCTCGCCGGCGGATCCACCTGCACCAGCGTATACGCCGCCGAACTGTGCCGCCCCAATCGCTCCGGCGTCACCCGCTCCCATCCGGGAAACAACGCCTCCACCCCCAGACCCCCGCCAGCCCCCGCGCTGACCCAGAACCCATGCGGGTGCACCGTAAACCCCGCCAGCGGACTGACTTCCGCCGCCGCACGCCCCAGCAGCAGGTTCACCAGCGTACTCTTCCCCGTCTGCGTCGGCCCCATCACCCCTACATGAAACGCCCGCACCCCCGGATCCGCCGGCAGCCCGCTGTACCGTACCGCCGCTTCACCAAGCGTCAACGACTGATGGCGGTCATCCAGCGTCGCCTGGTCCAGACCGGGCAGCGGGCTGACGTTTCGCAGCCGGCGATACGCATCACGCAATTGCGCTAGAAACCGCTGCACCACCACCACCGGCGGCCGCACGGCCCCGCTTGCCGGGCGCTGCACTCGCGCTTTTGAAGAAGACGGCTCCATCGCCCCGTATTCTGACCGAAGCAGCTACAATTCGACAACCAGGCTTCGCGTGGCCCCGCGTTGCGACCCGCACCGACCGCACCTATACTGCCCACGCCACGAGCAACGGAGAATCAACCTTGCCGATCTACGAATACAAGTGTGCCGCCTGTGGTCTCACCTTCGAGGAACTGAGTGCCTCAGCCGAGGCCGACCGGCCACGGGCGTGTCCGGACTGCGGGCACGCGGGCGTCGACCGCCAACACAGCGTCTTCGCGGCTCACGGCGCTCCAAACCGCCCCACTCCACCCCCAAGTTGCGGACAATGTTGTCGCCCCGATGGCACGTGTCCCATGGCCGAAGCGTAAGGAGCCGTTCCAACGTGGCTGCCAGCCCCGACAAAACCCCCCGCGCCATCATCGCCGGTCTACTGACCTGGCTTGTTCCCGGCGTCGGCCACTACTGGCTCGGTCACCGCGGGCTCGCCGCCGTATTCTTCATCGCCATCAGCTTCCCATACTTCACCGGACTCGCCCTCGGCGGCCTCAAGGAATCCGTCAACCCACGGTCCAACGTCTGGCTGTTCGCAGCGGAGATGGGCGTCGGCGGATACACGCTCCCCGGCGCACTGATCAGCCGCCAGATCGAAAACTACATCGACCGGCAGCGGGCGGCGGGTCACGAGGTCGATCTGACCGACTACGTCGCATACTACCCCGAATCGGACGTCGCCCAGATCTACCTCGCCACAGCCGGCCTCCTGAACGTGCTCGCCATCCTCGACGCGATCGCCCGGGCCCAGACCGGCGGGCTCCCCACATTCCACCGGCACCTGGACCCCAACACCGAAGCAGCGGAGAACGACTGATGTCTCTGGCGACGCTCAGCACGCTCGCCTGGCTCTTCATCAACCCGCTCACCTTACCGGCTGGTATGCGCTTATGGATGCTGTTGCCCCTGGTCGCATGTGTGGCCGCAGTTTATCGGGCTACACGCGCACGATCCACGGCCGGCATGTTACGCCAGACGACTCTCACGTTCGTCAACATCATCCTCGGCATGGTGCTCATCGCCGCCGCCTTCTACGCCGCCCACCTCGCCGTACGCTATTGGTCCTGAGCTGAACCCTCACCCACTGAAAGGCCGATCACGGAGGCCGCCAAGATGTCCGATCGACTCGAGGAATTCCGCACCTTTCGCGAGCAGATGAACGCGCGCATCCTCTCCGCCGGCAACCTCAACATCAACCGTTTCTTCACGCTCGACAGCAAGGCCTACGAGGACAAGGCCCTCGACGCTAAGACCAAGGAAATCGCCGGCCTTTCCGCCTCCATGGTGCTGCGCTGCGATGACTGCATCGCCTACCATGTCATCCGCTGCAAGGAACTCGGCGTCACCGACGATGAGCTCTTCGAAGTCTTCAATGTCGCCCTCATCGTCGGCGGCTCCATCGTCATCCCACACCTGCGCCGCGCCGTCGCCCTCCTCGACGAACTCGCCGACCACACCTAGTACCGGGGGTAGCATGGACCTCCGGCCTGCGTCTCCGGGTAGCATAGCCCCCGGCCTGCATCTCCGTCCCGCCGGTCTTGCGTCAGGCCGAGCCTGACGCCTCGCAGCGGCCGACGTCTCTTTCGGCCGTACGCCACCAACCAATTCCACCCCGCGCGGCGACCGACGACACCGCCGGTCCCACGTGCCGGCACAGCCGAGGCTGCGTAGCCCGTCTGTTAAAGCTACAACAAAAGAGCCGACACCCATCAAAGTGCCGGCTCAACGAATCTCTCAACGTCTCACGATCCAGTCCGCGCGTCTACTTCCCGCTCAGCAGCGCAACAAACGGCGAAATGTCATCAAAGTCCACCGTCCCGTTGCCGTCCACATCACCATTCAACCACTCGCAATCCGGCCACTCGGCTTCATACCCCGCCTGCCCGCCGATCGCCAGCACAAACGGACTGATGTCGTCGAAGTCCACATCACCATCACAGTCCATGTCACCAAGATCCGGCGTGCTCACCGTAAAGCTGACCGTCTCCGCGTTGTACGTCACATTCGCCTGTGCCACGGGCGAGAAGTCCGGCGGCTCATTCACTGCCGTCAGCACGTTCGCCACGCCGCTCTGCAAACGCAACGTGTATGCCCCCGGCTGACTCGGCGCCGCAAAACTGCCCTGCGCAATCATCACTTCCGAGCCCAGCCCGACACCGGCATCCACGTCTGCATCCTCGCCGACGCCGTTGGTGCCCGGCGCACCGAACGTGTTCTGCCCGCCTCCAATCTGAATCAGGTTCTTCGCATTCTCATCCCCGCGCTGCACGCCAATGTAGCCCGACGTGGCCCCACCCTCGCCCGGATTGCTTACGCCACCCGGTCGGCTGAAACCTTCCAGACCAGTGGGCACGCCATCCGCCGGCAGTATGTCAAACGTCGCCGGATTCGACGCATCCTGCACCAGATCCACGCTGAACAACGCCAGACCCTCATTCTCGGTCGTCGTCACTTCAACCCAGATCTCCCACGTAACCGTGGCTCCCGGAGCCACAACCGTCCCATCTTCTCCAGACCGCAGATCAAAGTTCACAGTCTCCTGTGCCAGTGCCGGCACCGCCAGCGCCGCCAACAAGGCCACTCCCCAAATCGTAATGGATTTCATTTCGTCTACTCCTTGATCGCTGCATCGGCCACAGGTGGATGCGCTACCCCCGCACCAACCCGCTCCCGATCGGCACGCGCCCTGCGTCCCGCTATATGACTCCAACGAAATACTACCGCTCAACATTGCACGGAGCAACGATATTCTCGGTAGAACGTCACCACCCGTCCGAAAACGCAAATTCGCGCAACTCCCGTAACCGCCGCAACCACCAGCGTTAATGACAATAGTTTGACAGCCTTATCCACAGCCCGATCCTTTGACGCCCGCCCAAACCACTCGCTATCCTCGCCCCGCCCACGCGCTACCACCAACGTCTCGTCAGCACGATGAGGAGGTCCAGCATGGCGTTCGCATCAGGCCCGGTATCATTTCAGCGCTTCTTCGTCAGCGGCCTGCTACCCACAGAAATCGATGACCAATTCATCTCCGCGCTCGCCAGCCGCGCCTTCGGCACCGTCCCCACCCAGTCCGACGATTCGCAGATCGGCTGGATCGGCCCCAACCATCTGTTCGAGACCGACCTCCTCGCCGAACGCATCGCTTGCGGTCCCTTCGCCCACCTCGCCCTGCGCGTCGACCGCCTCGCCGTCCCGCCCGCCGTCCTCAAAAGCTACGTCCGCGTCGCCGAGGAATCCGCCCTCGAGCAATCCGGACGCGAATTCCTCAGCCGCGGCGAACGCAAAAAAGCCCGCCAGGCCGCCGCACTCCGCGCCGAGCAGGAAACCCGCTCCGGCGGCTTTCGCCGCATGAACGCCTACCCCGTCCTCATCGACCTCGCCAATCAGGCCGTCTACCTTGGCAGCACCGGCGTGACAATGGCCGATAAACTCATGCAACTCTTCGCCGACACATTCGAGGCCTCCCTCACCCCCGCCGATCCCGAGTGCCTCGCCGGCCGCGCCCTCAGCACCACGCGCAAGAGCCGCACCCTCGAAACACTCGCCCCCTTCCACCTCGTCGACCCACCCGACGACGTCGACACCAGCTCCACCGGCACCTTCGACAGCGACCTCAACTTCCTCGGCCGCGAACTGCTCACCTGGCTCTGGTTCCTCACCGAACAGAACGCGGGCGCGCTGCGTGTCCCCCAGGGCGATGAAGTGACCGTCATGCTCGATCGCACCCTGGCCCTCAGGTGCAGCTACGGCCTCACCGGCTCCGACGTCATCACCGCCGACGCCCCTACACGCCTCCCCGAAGCTCGCGCCGCGCTGAAAACCGGTAAGCAACCAAACCGCGCCGGCCTCGTCCTCGGCAGCCCCGCCGGCGAGTTCCGCTTCACCCTCGATGGCCAGCGCTTCACCGTGTCCAGTCTCGCGCTGCCCGAAACCGGCGAAAGCGAAGATCCCCTCGCCCGCCTGGAAGAACGCTTCGAGCTCATCGCCGACGCCGCAGCGCTACTCGACGCCCTCTTCGAACTCTACCTCAACGAACGAACTTCACCGCAGTGGGATGATCGCCTGCTCGACATGCGCACTTGGGCAGACCGCCGCACCCAACGCTCAACGCGCGCTTCCGCCTGAACCGGACTGGCCTGCCGAAGCGCCGCGTCAGTCTGTATCAGGCTTCCAGCCGCCTCCGCCGGGAAGATTCGGCATGAGCTCCCCCGTCCGCGGGTTATAGACCCAACCCTTCTTCACCGCCGCCACCGGCCGCGGCGGGCTTTCATCACTGATCAACACCTCCGCAGCCCAGACCGGCGCCCGCTCTGCCACGTGCGCACAAGGCGGCAATTCAATCAGGTACGGCCCGAACCGATACTGCGCATCACGCCGCAACGACGTGTTGCCCTCAACGTCACTATACAGCGTAAGCTGCTTGACAAACGCCTCCGCATCCGGCCCGGGGAAGGTGTTCCGGTGCTCGGTCGCATAGTGCAGAATCGCACTGCGAATCGTCGTCAGATTCGCCGACAGAACGTCGTGCCCATGATGTGTAGACGCCTGAGTTCGCCGCGGCATCGCCAGGGCCGCGAGCGTCCCTACCAGTGCCGCAATCCCCAACAGGTACGCCACCGAATACGCATGACGACGAAACGTCCGGGTTGACATGGAACTGCTTCTCCAAGCGGGCGTTGCTTGCTCCCGTGCGTCGCAGATTCGCGACTCACGCCCAATCCACTCCGCTCAGCAGATCGTCCCGCCGCCCAGCAGGCTTGAACAAGAGCATTTACCAGAATGAAGCAAGCCTTGCGCGACCCGGCAACCACCACGCGCCCGACACAAACCACCAACACACAGGCCCGAGAAGGTCGCCCCCTTCCCGCTCCATCCACCATTTGAACTCTATCCGAGGTCCCAATTCACCGAAATCTAACCCACAACTGCGATCAGCGCATCATCAACTCGACACGCGACGCCTCGTCCGTTAATTCCTTGAACTGCGCCACACGTCCAAGTAACATGCAATATGCAGATACATAAATAGCCTTACAAAAGTCCCTTTTGGTGTGCTGAGATGGGATCCACGTCGGGCTCGCGCAACGGCCCGTGCCACGCCGCGCGGCGACCTCCGTTACACGAGCTCAATCTACCAAACACCGGCAGTAGCGCGATTGCCCGAGCCGCTGCCATTCGCCCCACACGTGTCCCCCTCTGCACAGTGACGCGTATGTCCGTCACAGGGGACGAACCTGTTCACCAAAACGGTGAATACCGGCTCCGCATCAGTCCGCACGCCGCGGCATGCGACGAAAAAAGCCTCTCCAGGAGACGTTCGTGCCATCCGTACTCTCACAACGCCTGAACATCATCGCCGCCGCCATCCTGCTCGTAGGCGCCCCCCTCGGCCTGCACGCGCAGCTCGATCGCACCGACATCGAAACGCTCCGCGCCCAGGGCGAAGCCGAAGGCTGGACCTTCACCGTCGATCTCAACGACGCCACCGCATACGCCCTCACCGAACTCTGCGGCGTCGACGGCACGCCCCCCGCGCCGACCGACGCGCTACATGATAACAGTACCCCCACCCGCGATTTGCCCGTCGCCTACGACTGGCGCGACTACGACGGCGTCCCACCCATCCGCAACCAGGCCAGTTGCGGTAGCTGCTGGGCCTTCGCCGCCATCGGCGCTTTCGAAAGCGCCCTCATGATTCAGCAGGACGTCGCCATCGACCTCTCCGAACAATGGCTCGTCAGCTGCACCGACGCCGGCAGTTGTGGCGGCGGCTGGCACACCACCGCCAACCGCGCCCTCACCTGCAATGGCGAAAGACAGGATCCCTGCTTCGACCACGGCGCCGTCCTCGAAGCCGATTTCCCCTACGTCGCCTACGACGCACCCTGCACCTGCCCATTCGACCACCCATACTGCTACGAGTCCTGGGCCGTCGTCGGCGAAAACTGGCCCAACGCCACCGTCAACGAAATCAAACAGGCCATCTACGACCACGGCCCCGTCGCCGTCACCGTCCGCGTCAACAGCCCCTTCCACGCCTATACCGGCGGCGTGTTCAACGCCTGCGACGACGGCCCCGTTAACCACGCCGTCGTCCTCGTCGGCTGGGACGACAACGCCGGCACCGGCGCCTGGCTCATGCGCAACTCCTGGGGCACCAACTGGGGCGAAGACGGCTACATGTGGATCCAGTACAACTGCTCCAGCATCGGCCTCGCACCCACCTACGGCTTCGCCGCCCCCGCCCGCCGTATCGCCGGCCAGGTCAACAAAACCGACGGCACACCACTCGCCAACGTCGAACTCCACGGCCTCCCCGGCAACCCCCTCACCAACGCCGACGGCCTCTACCGCTCCTGGGTCTTCGACGGCTGGTCCGGCCAGGTCACGCCCGACCGCAACGGCCACGACCTCACCCCCGAAACCGTCACCTACACCAACGTGACCCAGAACCTGCCCAACGAAGACTATACCGCCGCCCCCTATCTCTTCACCGTCACCGGACAAATCACCTACCCCGACGGCACCCCGGTCTCGGGCGTTATCCTCAACGGCCTGCCCGGCACACCAGGCACAAACTCCGACGGCACCTATACCACCACCGTCGAATACGACTGGTTCGGCGACGTCTCACCCGCGTACGACCCCTTCACCTTCGTACCCGCCACCCGCACCTACCCCCTCGTACGCTGCGACCAAACCGACCAGAACTACCAGATGATCGCCTGGACCATCTCAGGCTGGGTCCGCACCCAGGACGAAGTCCCCATTCCGGACGTCATCTTGCAGGGCCTGCCCGATAATCCCACCACCGCGCCCGACGGCAACTACCACACCTGGGTCCCCGATCGTTGGTCCGGCATCGTCACCCCCACAAAACCCGGCTGCACCTTCAGCCCAGTCAGTCGCACCTACGAAGAACTGTTCGGCAACTACACCGCCCAGAACTTTATCGGCACCGTGCCTCAACCCGGCGACCTCAACTGTGACGGCGCCGTTGATTTCGACGATATCAACGCCTTCGTCCTCGCCCTCTCCGGCCAGGCCGATTACGAATCCGAATACCCGGACTGCAACTGGTTCAACGCCGATTGTAACACTGACGGCGACGTCGATTTCGACGATATCAACGCCTTCGTCAGCCTGTTCGGAACTTGGTAAATCGTTCGACGCGCGCTCCACATGAGCGCAACACGAAGCGGCTGCTTGCCATACGGCCCCCCGCTTCAAATGAGAGCCACCTTCTACGTTCGAAGGAGAATATCGTGAAGAGGTCCCACCGGTCGCCATTCGCTCGGCCCTGTCTGCTCACACCCCTGATCCTGTGCCTCGCCATCCCCGCGATGGCACAACTCACCCACCAGGACATCGATACCCTGCGCGACCGCATCCAACAGGAAGGTTGGAGCTTCACCGTCAGCAATAATCCCGCTACCGAGTTGCCTCTCGAGCAACTCTGTGGCCTCGTCGAGCCGAAAGACTGGGCCGCCGGCGCCCGCTTCGACCCCTGCACGCCCGACCGCGATCTCCCCGCCGCGTTCGACTGGCGCACCGAAGCCAACGGCATGCCGCCCGTCCGCAATCAGGCCAGTTGCGGCAGTTGCTGGGCCTTCTCCACCGTCGGTGCCCTCGAATGCGCCATCAAAATCAACGACTACGTAGTCAAAGACCTCTCCGAACAATGGCTCGTCAGTTGCAACCTCAGCGGCTGGGGCTGCGACGGCGGCTGGTTCGCCCACGACTACCACCAGTTCCGCGACGATCCCTGTGGCGGCTACGGCGCCGTCATGGAAAGCGAGTTCCCCTACCAGGCCTGGGACGCCCCCTGCGTCTGCCCCTATCCCCACGAGTACTTCATCGACGACTGGGTCTACATCGGCAACCCCTACAGCGTCCCTTCCGCCAGCGCCATCAAGCAGGCCATCTACGACCACGGCCCCGTCTCCGTCGCCGTCGCCGTCGACTCCAATTTCCAGGCCTATGACGGCGGCATCTTCGACGCCGATACCACCGATGACATCAACCACGCCGTCGTCCTCGTCGGCTGGAACGACGATCCCGGCTACTGGATCCTGCGCAACTCCTGGGGTCCCGGCTGGGGCGAAGACGGCTACATGCGCATCACCTACGGTTGTGACCGCGTCGGCTACGGCGCCAACTACATCGAATACACCCCCCAGTTCGTCGACTGCAACAACAACGGCATCCACGACATCCTCGACATCGACGCCGGCACCAGCCAGGATTGCAACGGCAACCTCATTCCCGATGAATGCGACATCGCCAGTCATGCCAGCGACGATTGCAACGAAAACGCCATCCCCGACGAATGCGAAATGAACGGCGCCCTCGTCACGTTCGACTTCAACATGGACACCAATCCAAACTGGTCCACCAACGGCCTCTGGGCCCACGGCCAGCCCGCCGGCAGTGGCGGCCAATACGGCAACCCCGACCCCACCAGTGGCCATACGGGCAATAACGTCTACGGCTACAACCTCAACGGCGACTACGAAAACGACCTGCCCGAACGCCACCTGACCGCCGGCCCGTTCGACTGCTCAAACCTCGAAAACGTCACCCTCTCCTTCTGGCGCTGGCTCGGTGTCGAACAGCCCCAGTACGACCACGCCTACATCCGCGTCAGCACCAACGGCACCAACTGGTCCACCATCTGGGAGAACACCGCCGAAATCACCGACGACGCCTGGACCGCGCAGCAACTCGACCTCAGCGACTACGCCGACCATCAGCCCACCCTCTACATCCGCTGGACCATGGGCACTACCGACGGCGGCTGGCGCTACTGCGGCTGGAACATCGACGACGTCCAGCTCTCCGGCTACGACGCCTCCGTCGACGTCGACTGCAATAACAACACCGTCCTCGACGAATGCGACATCGCCGACGGCATCAGCCAGGATTGCAACAACAACGGCGTGCCCGACAGTTGCGATATCAATAGCGGTACCAGCGAAGACCTCAATCAGAACGGCATCCCCGACGAGTGCGAAATCTCCGACTGCAACAACAACGGCATCCTCGACCATCAGGACATCGCCAACGGCACCAGCGACGACTGCAACGTCAACGGCGTGCCCGATGAGTGCGAAAACCACGCTCACCTCGGCCTCGCCGGCGCCTACTACGACGGCCCCGACTTCTCCGGCAACATGAGCGGACGTATCGATCCCCAGATCGCTTTCGATTGGGGCGCAACCTCCCCGCTACAGGACTTCGGCTCCGATACCTTCTGCATCCGCTGGACCGGTGCCGTTCGCACCTGGTACCTCAGCGGCCTTTACACGTTCGTCGTGCGCGTCGACGACGGCGTCCGCCTCTGGGTCAACAACCAACTCCTCATCGACGAGTGGCAGGACCAGGCCGCCACCACGTATGAAGCCGGCATCCATCTCACCGGCGACACCGAATATTCCCTCGTGATGGAATACTACGAAAACACGGGCGACGCCGTCGCCGAGCTTGCCTGGCGCCGCCCCGGCCAGCCCGAAACGCTCATACCGGCGGACTTCCTCCGCGCCGGCTACGACTGCAACGCCGACGGCCTGCCGGACGACTGCCAGCTCGCCGGCCACGACTGCAACGCCAACGGCCGCCTCGACGTGTGCGACATCGCCTACGGCTCCAGCAGTGATGCCAATGGCAACGGCATCCCCGATGAGTGCGAATCTCCGATAACCCCGGGCGATCTGGACTGCGATGGTGCCGTCAATTTCGACGACATCAGCCCCTTCGTCGTCGCCCTGAGCGGCCAGGAAGCGTACAATGACGCTTATCCCGACTGCAATTGGCTCAACGCCGACTGCAATGAGGACGGCACCGTGGACTTTGCAGATATCAGCGACTTCGTTGACCTGCTAAGCGGCGCCTAAGCGCCCCGGGAAATGTAAAACACACGCGGGCATGCTGTGCCAATCTGCAGCCTGCCCGCTACGCCGGCGAGCGGCCGCCCGTGACCACACCACCACGCGTCGCACCCCGCCACCGGCAACGATAGATCTCTAACGGGAAAGGAGCGCCCACCTCACGCATGTGCCCGTGGTCGACGCTCCCACTTTCGGTTGCATGTCACATTCGCAAGAGGAAGGCAGAGGCATGAACAACACAAGAACGGTAACCCACTACCTGACGCTCGCAGCACTGCTGCTGTCCACCCCGGTCTTCGCCGCCCAAAACGACGTCTCACCCGACGCCGATCTCACCCCCATCGTTGAACACTGGGCCCAGCCCCAACCGGTCAACGCCGCCTGGTTTAACTCCGCCGGCATCCGCGGCAGCGAATTCCTCCCCGCCGGCAACGACCCCGAGGGCGACATGCCCCGCGAAGTTGCCTACCTCCCGTCCGGCGATACCGTCCTCGTCGTCCACCGCGACACCGACAACGTCATGTTCTTCGACGTCGACACCCAGACCGTCACCGACGTCGTTGATGTCGGCGACTTCCCCGTCAGCGTCACCGTCACGCCCGACGGATCGCTCGCACTCGTCCCCAACATCCTCGACCACACCGTGTCCGTCATCGACGTCCCCACCCGCACACTCGCCGCAACGGTGCCCATCACCGGCGAACAACCATTCCTGGTCAAGGTGACCACCGACGGTTCGCTGGCCATCGTAGGCGTCATTACCGACGGTAGCACCTCCCGCTTCTCCGTCATCGACCTCAACACATACAACGAAACCCTCTCGTTCCCCTGTGCCCCCCAGGGCGTCAACGGCTTCTTCTGGTCCCCCGAGACCGGCGGCTTCGGTAACCTGTTCACCGACTTCGACATCACGCCCGACGGCAGCACCATCGTCCTGCCCGATAGCACCAATAGCCAGGTCGTGCTCTACGACGTCGCCACCGGCAACGTCCTCGCCGAACTCCCCACCGCCGGCCAGGCCAACGCCGTCGACATCAGCGCCACCGGCACCTTCGCCGCCGTCGCCCACGGCGGCAACCCGGGCGCCATCGCCATCATCGACCTGATCAACCAATCCGTCGACGCCGTCTACCCCGTTAACGACTACACCACAAGCTCTATCTGCCAGATCACGCCCGATGACCAGTACGTCATCGGGGCCATCTCCAACAACGCCATCTTCATGGATCTGGCCACCGGCAACATCACCGCCACGCTCTACACCGGCACCGTCGGCGACGTCGAAATCTCCTCTGACGACCAGTACGCCTTCGTCTCCAACTACAACGCCAGCGTTATCAGCCTCGCATCGCAGTCGATCGTCAAGCAGATTACCATCGCGGCCTGCGTCGAAGCCGCCACCAGCCCCACCGAAAACCGTGCCGTCGCGCTCAACAACCGCTTCGGCGAAGGCATCCACTTCTACAACATCAACGGCGCCAGCGGCTACGCCGAGGGCCAGCAGGTCAGCGGCATGCCACCGGAGGGCGACGACAGCTACGCCGTGGCGGTGTCCCCCGCCGGCGACGTCGCCGTCGTCACCAACGTCACCTCCGATAACGTGACGATCTTCGATCTCACTACCAACACCGCCCGCGCCTGGGTCGACGTCGGCGACCGCCCGAAAGACGTCCAGATCACGCCCGACGGCAACTACGCCGTCGTCTGCGCCATGGACGCCAACTATGTCCGCGTCATCGACCTCAGCACCGATTCGGTCGCTGCCTCGCTCTACATCTACCGCCGCCCGGGCCGCGTACTCATCTCGCCCGACAGCCAGTACGCCTATGTGCTGAACGTCGCCGGGACCGACATGATCTCGTTCATTCATCTCGACGGCGAAAACAGCGCCATCGAGACGCAGTTGCCCGCCGGTCAAACCGGCTCGGCCAACGGCCCGCTCTACACCGAGACCAGCGGCATCGCCCTCAGCCCGGATGGTTCCATCCTCGCGGTTTGCGACAGCTTCAACGATTACCTGCGACTGTTCGACACCGCCACGCAGACGCAGATCACGCAGGTCCTCGTCGGCGACTTCCCCCTGCGGGCTGCCTTCTCGCCCGACGGTAACCGCATCTACGTCACCAACCACTTCGGCAACTCCGTTTCCGTCGTGGAATACAACGGCAGCACCTGGGGCGTCGTCGGCACCGTCTCCAGCTACGCCTACCCCATGACCATCGCGGCCGACGCCGACTACTTCTACTTCGGCAACAACAGCAGCGGCCCCGCGCTGCGCGTCGTCGACGCCCATACACTCAACGTCGTCAAGACATTCTCGTACGCCGAGGGCTACCCGCGCGATACCTACCTCGATGACGCCAACAACCTTCTCTACGTCGCCGGCACCAACAGCGAATTGCTCGTCATCCAGACTGACGGTGCGAACTCCAGCATCGTCGCCAGTCACCCCCTGACGGCCCCGCCCTGCGATCTCGCCGTCAGCCCGCTGCGCGGTTTGGCCGCCATCGCCGAGCCCGTGCCCGACGGCGTCGACATCTACAGCCCACTCACGCCCGGCGATCTCGACTGTGACGGCGACGTCGACTTCGACGACATCTCCGCATTCATCCTCGCCCTCAACGGCCAGGCGGGCTATGAGGCCGCCTACCCCGATTGCGAATGGCTCAACGCCGACACCGACTTCGACGGCGACGTCGACTTCGACGACATCGTCCCGTTCGTCAACCTGATCGGCTCGTAGGCTCCGCAACCCCCGTGCGCCGCGGCTCCACCCCGCGGCGCACTTCCTTTCATCGCTTCCATTCCCGCTACACCAGCGACCGCGAACCCCCTTCGTAACCCCACATCCCCCCTGGTTACGTTGTTGCTTTGCTACCGTGTCACGCCGTACGTGACGCCTACTCCCGCAGCGCCTCCCGTGCCACCACCAGCCGCTGAATCTCGCTCGTCCCCTCATAAATCGTCGTAATCCGCGCATCACGGAAGAGCTGCTCCACGCGGCACTCGTTCACATACCCCGTCCCCCCATGTACCTGCACCGCCCGATAGGCAATCCGGTTACACGCCTCCGTCGCATACAGCTTCGCCATCGAAGCCTCACGCGTAAACCGCTGCCCACCCTCTTTCAACAACGCCGCCCGATCCGTCAGTAGCTGCGCCGCCTCAAACTCCGTCACGCTATCCGCAATCATCCACTGAATCGCCTGAAAATCCGCAATCGGCCGATCAAACTGCTTCCGCTCCTTCGCATACGACACCATCTGATCCACACACGCCTGCGCAATCCCGATCGCCTGCGACGCAATCCCAATCCGCCCCCCATCCAGCGCCGACAACGCAATCTTCATCCCATCCCCCAGTTCACCCAACAAATTCTCCTCCGGCACAAACACCCCATCCAACGCCATCTCCCCCGTCTCCGAACCCCGAATCCCCATCTTCCCATGAATCGGCTGCCGCTCGACACCCGCCTGCTCCGCGTCCATCAGCAGCATGCTCAAATCCTTGTGCGACCCCTCAGTCCCCGTTCGCGCCAGCACAATGAACCACTTCCCCGTCATCCCGTTCGTCACCCAGAACTTGTTCCCATACAGCTTCCATCCCCCCTCCACCTGCTCCGCCCGCGTCTTCGCCGAACTCGGATCCGACCCCGCGTCCGGCTCGCTGATCGCAAACGCCGACAGATTCCCCGGCGTCCCCAACATCTCCATCAGCCGCTTCCGCACATCCTCGTGCGCAAACATCCGAATCGCCTCACACACCATCGAATGCACACTGATCGTCACCGCCACCGCCGGCGACGCATACGCCAACTCCCGAATGATGTGCGCATACGGAATCATCGGACACTCGATCCCACCCTGATCCTCCGGTACCCGCAGCCCCAGCAGACCCATCTCCGCCAACTGCCCCAGCGCCTCGCAACAGGACAACTCCTCTTTGTCCCACTTCGAGTCCAGCTCCAGCAGCGCGCCCCGCGCAAAATCCCGCACCGCTTCGACCAATAGCCGATGATCTTCCGATAATGTCGTGTCCATCCACTTGCCCGCTGCTCACAGACTCAATAAAACCGTCAAGCTAGACCTGCGGCGGCCATCATAGCAGAAACACCCCCGCAGTGTCGCACCCGACCTTTTCTCGTCCCACGCCCACTTCCCCCGTAGAATCCGCCACAACCACACTGCCAGGAGCCAATCCCATGATCCACACCGCCCGCATCCAAATCGCCACCCAGGGCCACAGCCACGTCCTCGACATCACCGCTCAGGTCACCCACGCCCTCCGCGAAACCCACATCCAGTCCGGCCTCGTCACCGTCTTCGTCGTCGGCTCCACCGCCGGCCTCACCACCACCGAAGCCGAGCCCGGGCTCCTCAATCACGACCTCAAGGCCTTCTTCGAACGCATCGCCCCCGAGAACGAACGCTATCGCCACGAGGAAACCTGGCACGACGACAACGGCCACTCCCACGTCCGCGCCTCCGCCCTCGGCCCCTCCCTCACGATCCCCCTCGTCGACGGTCGCCTCACCCTCGGCACCTGGCAGCAGATCATCCTCATCGACTTCGACACCCGCCCCCGCCAGCGCCAGATCATCATCCAAGTCCTCGGCCAGCAAACCCCGCCCAAACCCGCACCTTGATCTCTCGATCTCTCGTTATCCCTCCTCCCCGCCGCTCGCCAACCCCCACCCCACGCTCCGCGACGACTCCCCCCTCAGTCCCTCAATCCCTCCCCCACATTATCCAACCGCCGCCCCGCGCGCAACACCTTCTCATACACGGCATACCGCCGCGTCTCCCGCATCCCAACGCGCGTGTAGATCCGCGTCGCCCCCGTCAAGTTCGCCGCATCACAATGCAGCGCCGCCTCTCGCTTTCCCCGCGCCCGCATCACACCCATCACATGCAACAGCAGCGCCCGTCCCACCCCCTGATGCCGCCACCGCCGCGCCACTCCCAACGCCGCCAGGTACCCCGTGTCCGTCCGCCCCCCATGCGACGGATACGCATACAGAAATCCCGCAATCTCCTCGCCCGCCACCGCCAACACAAACAACCCCCTCACATCCTCATCCGTCTTCAGCCAGTGCCGAAAGTCCGCCAGCCCCGGCTCAAACGGCCGCGGCGGAATCCCCCAGTGATCCTCCCCCGTCTCATGCACTACCTCATACGCCGCCTCATCATCCACCCCCACTACATGCTCCCGCACCCGCACCCCCGCCGGCCACTCCGGCTCCGCCACCGTCCCCGTCAACGCCCCACGCATCTCCAGAAAATACCGCGCCCACGCATACCCCCGCTCCTCAACCAACCGTATCCCCACCGCATCCGCCGCAATCTGAATCTGCCGCAACACCACCGCCACCCCCTCCGGCGCCCGCTTGACATCCGACTCCGCCCGCGCCGCATGCCATGCCAGCAGCGCCGACCCGATCCCCCGCCCCACATGCCCCGGATGCACACACCCATTCCCTCGCATGATCACATGCGGCGGCTCACAGAAATACTGCTCAAATCCCACCACCTCCCCCGCCGGCCCCGTCACAACCCGCGTATCCGTCGCCACATCCACGTACGGCAACGTCCACTTCAACCGCTGCACCCGCTCATCAAAATCATCATCCGGCACATACTGCCGCGCATGCACGTTCCGCAACGCCACCACCGCCGCCACATCCTCGAGCGTCCCCGCCCGTATCGCATATCCCGCCGGCAATCCCGCGTCAGCACACATCACCCGCGCCCTCCTGACCGCCCGATCCTACACGCGGTCACGTACCATCATAATCCAACCGCGCTGCCGGCCCCTCATGCTGCGGGTCGGCTCCGGTTTCGGACGACCCCGCCCCAGGATCAGCTTCGGGTTGTGACGCGCCCGGTTCACCTCGCCCCCGCCGCCGCGGCCACCACCCCGCCAACCCGAACACCACCGTCGCCAGCCCATATCCCACCACGATCGGATACCCCCGATACGCAATCACATCCGTCGTCCGCCACGCGTCCGCCATCTCCGGCCGCGTCACCGCCACAGTTGTCGCAACCGCCTGCGCCGACGCGCTCTCGGCGGGTGCCACCCCATCATCCTCCCCCATCGGCGACGCATGCAGATGCACATACTCCGCCGACTGCCAGATGAAGTACTCCCGCACCACATTCCGAAACTCGCCCGGCCGCCGCTGCACCTCCAGCCGATACGCGTGAATCGCCCCCACCAGCGTCAGTACCGTCGCCACCCCCATCCACACCGTCGCCGCCTTGTACTTATGATCAATCAGCGCTGCCCCCACCGCGCTGAGTATCAGCGTCACCACGATCCAGCCCGAATTCGCCCCCGTCAGCGTCAGCATCCCCGCCAGATACTCCGTCGTCGGCCCCGGCTCATGCACCAACTGCGCCAAAGGCACCGCCACCGCCGGATGATCGAAGTACAACCCCAGCGTCACCACCACAATCGCCGCCAGGGCCGGGAACAGCGCCACCGCGACGGCCGGCGCATGGCTTTTCGCCGTCGCCTGGAACGCCTGCGCCGTGATGATGATCCCGATGTAGACCACAATCGCCGCCCCGGCCTCAATCGGAATCAGCGCCCGCAGCAGCGGCCCCAACCCGAACAGGAAGATCACCGTGAAAAACACGCCGTTGACAATCGAGTAGCTGGCCCGCGCCCCCAGCGCCTTCCACCCCGGATGCCCGATGTAAATCGTCGTCGGGAAAGCCGACCCGAACAGACCCGCCGCAATCGAGCCCAGCCCGTTCACCGCCAGCGACGGCCCCGTCGCAAACCGATCACCACCCGCCTCCGCCGATTCGATATTCTGCAACGCCCCCAGCACATTGATGATGCCCATCGGGATCGACACCGTCAGGAACAGCACCAGCAGGTTCGGCTGCTGCTGAAACAGCGTCCAGAGCTCATGCCCCGCAAACGTCGGCGCTATCCAGTGCACCGCGCTGAAGTTGATGCTGCCATCCGCCGCCCGCCCCAGCGCATCCCCCACCGCCTCCGTCGACATGTGCACCCCGCCAAACCACTCCACGCCGCCCAGCGACGTCCCCCACGCGATCAAACTACCGACCACAATCGCCAGCAGTCCGCCGGGAATCCGAAACGGAAACTGAAACCGCGCGAAGTAAGCCAGCATCAAGATCGCCAGCGGCAACAGCCCGATCAGTGGCCGCGTGTAAATCCGAAACGCGAAGTCCGCCGCAATGAACGTAATGCCGACTGCCGCCAGCACACCCAGCAGTGCCGCCCGCGGCGTCGCGCGCCGCAGCTTCTCCGCCACAAACGCACCGGCGAACTCGATCACCCCGCTCACCAGGCACGCCAGCAATCCGGCCAGCCAGGCGAGCTGCGGATCCTCCGTCTGCCGATACACCGGCGCCATGATGAAGTACGCATACGCAATCACCGACGGCGTGTTGATCCCGTACGGCAGCGCGGTGCACGTCGCGTTGCGGTGCCGCCGGGCGACCCAGTGTGCCTGCACGCCGTAGAACACGTTACCAATCAGCAGACTGATCCCCACGCCCGGCAGAATCCGCCCGAAGATCAGCTCATCCGGCAGGCCACACAGGAACTTGCACAGATCAATGATCAGCAGCACCTGCACGAGGTTATCGACCATCAGGCCGAAGAACCCATCCAGGTCGCCGCGCACCCAGATCGGATAGCGAAAGCGCTCCGCGGTCATGCCGGGCTCCGAGAAAGGGAATGCCAAAACCGCGCCGCCGCCATCCTACGCCACGCCGTGCGCGCGCTCAACCCAACACACCACTCGCGGTTCACGACCGCCCCCCCGGTGACCCGCCCCCGTTTGATGTCCCAGCGGTTGTGAGAGTCTGGCCTCCGACCCTGACATCCGGCTATCCCAGTGGGCGACCGACCTCCGGTCGGTCAGCGAAGTACCGGCCGCCCTCCGTGCCGGCCGTATCGACCCAACGAAATCCGGCGACGCCAACAACACGCAGGCTCACCGCCGGATATCAACCCCGCAATAGACCCCCCAGCTCCCCGCCTGCCCAGCCAAATCCCGACCCCACGTATTCCGCCGCAGCACCGCGTCCGAACTCAACCCGTCCAGCTCCATCAACATCAGCCACCCGGCCGAGATGTACTTCGTATACGCCACCACCGTCCAAGTGCCGCTGCCCGTATCATAACTCTCCACCACCTGCGACACCCGCCGACCGAGGTAGTCGTACGCGAACACCCCACGCAAGCTCCCGTCCGGCGGCCCGCCGGCGTAGTCGCACCAGTAATTAGGGACAGCCACCAGTTTCGCGCCCTTCTCATGTCGCCAATCGACCGTCATATCACCCATTCTACCACCAAACCCCGACCGCCGAGGCGCGTTGACGCCCCGACGGCCGGTTGGATACGTGTTCATGTTACCGCGCGAGCTACGGCTCGGGCTCGGCCTGCTCGTTTTGCGGGCCGGTCTTTGAGTCCTGCCCAGCGCCATCGCCGCGTCGCACCAGATCCTCCGGCACGGCGGCGCCGCACTCCGGGCAAGTGCCGCTGACGTTGCCGGTAAGGTCGTAGCCGCAGGACCTGCACGCCGCGGCCTCACGCCGGCGTCGTCTGTGCATGCCGTACGCCACAATCGCAAGCAGGAGCCAAAGCACACTGACAGGCCCGAGCGGCATATCGATCCACAGCAACCCCCTTTGACATATGATGTCCCACCAATCCCACCCACTTGAAAGGGTGCCGAGTTGTCCACCATCTACCGCCCATTGCACGGGCGTCACGGCATTCCAGTTGCCACCGGAGCCATACACGTCCACGTGAATCGAAAGCGTCCCATCGCATATGTACACTTCGAGCAATGCGCCACAATTAACACACACAAAGTACCGCAGACTCACTGAGTACAGGCAGCTAGGTAGCATGAACAGCAGTCCACATGCCACGTGCCTTAGCATCCCAGATCCGTGCGCAGATTATAGAGCGTGGCTCTAGCCTCTCGCTTCGCGTTCTTACAGTTCGTGACATCCGTAGCGGGGCACCTGGTACCGCGAGGAGGCGTACCATCACATGACACGTATCTGTTGAGATAGAATAGTAGCCGGTTCAGGCACCGGCACCGCTCCTTCTTATTCAACGAGCTATCGCACAGCCCAATACGATTCTCAATGCACTTTGCACTGGCCCTCTCTGCCGCGCATTCTTCATTTGTCCCCGGAGGATCCGGCAGCATGACGTCGCCTTTGCACTTAGTTCTTCCCACATGGATGAGTTCGTGCAGCATGACGCACCCTTCGATCACACCGTTTGCACGGTCAAGACCGTCCAGGCCTTTGGCACCACCGCGAATCGTCGTTCCGCACACACAGAAGCAGGCCTTACCACCCTCACACGTTGTGACGCCAAATGCAGTCTTGCTGCCGCGTCCGCAAACCTGATCACAGTCTGCACATGTGCCCCAGTTCGTACCAGGCGGATCGATGATATCGCGTGGAAGTGGAGGCCAAATCGTCTGGAACATGCCATCACCCCCCAAACCGCCCGGCCCGACGTCGATGCCGGAATCACCGCCCAGCAATTCCGCACGCGCATCATATTCCGGACAAGTCACACCAAAGCCGCAGCCGGGAATATTGTGATAT
>CAYXTR010000018.1:0-73262 GCA_964468185.1 uncultured Planctomycetales bacterium
AGTCACCACGATTCAAACGAAAACCACCTTGACTCGGCTTACTTCATGGGAGCATAACCATGCGTTTCTATGTGTTGGCCGTCAGCGTCGTACTGGTCACATCGCTGCCGGCGGCGGACTGTACGAATGATGACGACGCCGCCTTCGACCTGCCCTTGTCACCACTCGTCGGCGGCGAAACGACCGTCACCGACAATGGCACGGACACCGTGCGCTCCCCCGCCGGACGCATCGTCGGTCCTACACCCCTGACCAGCGGAGCGCCGCAGACGCCGGAGGCGGCGGTCGGCGGTCGGACGATCAACCCAACGCAGCGGCAGGTGCAGGAGTCGGTGTTTCAGCCGCTGCCAGGTTATCACCCATACTGGTAGGACGCTGACCAGGCTGTAAGCAGCGGCTTGACGCGGTCAGGCGAGACGAGCAAGCTGCGCTCCCATGGCAAGGAAGGTCTTCAGCGCCGTCGCCCCGGCCAAGCTCAATTTCACATTACGTGTGCTGCGCCAGCGCTCGGACGGCTTCCACGAGCTGGAATCCCTCGTGGCGCAGACAAGTCTGGCAGACACGATCAGTGTGTCCAGCCGCGACGACGGGGAGTTGACGCTCAGTTGCGACACGCCGGCTGTCCCGACCGACGAAACGAACCTCGCCTTTCGCGCCGCCCAACTCCTGGCCAACACGTCGGGCGTCACTACCGGTGCCGATATCAAGTTGAACAAACGCATCCCGGCTGGGGCAGGTCTCGGCGGCGGCAGCTCCGACGCCGCGACGACCCTGCGCCTGTTGAACGACCTGTGGTCGCTAGACCTGCCCAAGATGGAACTCACCCGGCTCGGTGCCCAACTTGGGTCCGACGTGCCCCTCTTCTTCGAAGGTCCCCTATGTGTAATGCGTGGACGTGGGGACAAGATTGAACCGTTGAATCAACCACTCGATGCCTGGGCCACCCTGATCCTCCCAGCCATCCACAGTTCAACGCCTGCCGCCTACGCTGCCTGGGACGCGCAACCGCAACATCCAAACCGCGTGCCGCTCTCTGAGGTGCTTGCGGTGTGTACTCAGCCCCAGCGCCTCATGCTGATCCTGTACAATGATCTGGAAGAGGCCGTCCTGACAACACTCCCCGCACTGCGCGCGCAATTCGAGCAGATTCAGAGCCTGAGTGACGGCCCGGTGCGCATGACCGGCTCCGGATCAGCCTTCTTTCGGCTTTTCGACCAGGAGCACGGCGCCCGGAGCTTCGCCGAGCAAATCGCGTCGCAGACAGACGTTCGCACAGAAAATGTGCGTGTCGGCACGGCGGTCGTCCGGGAATGAGCGCTCCTCGCGGCGCTAAACATCGCCTCAGAAAACGGCATGCGAGCGAGGTGTCAAGTTGGGTTGACGCGCGTCGGTCGGGCTGTTTAGGATGACGGAACTCGCGGGGGATCAGCGAGTATGGCTCACAACGGATTGGAGCAAGGGGCACGCGCCCCGGGTGTTTAGCAGGATTTTGGGATGAACCGTATCAGCGTCCGGTAAACACAACACACGCCGGACTATTAGCAACCGCTCGTAGCCCAGCAGGGCGCCGCCAACATGCCGGCGGATTTGTGGAGACCGACATGCCTCAGCACGACGAAGCGCTCAAGGGTGCCCCGGACGTCGCCCGTTCACACGCCCACTTCGACATGGTCAAAGACGCCAATCTCCAGGCGTTCGATGCCAGCCTGAAGGACAACTTCTTTGTCATTGATGACAAAGTGACCGAGCCGGCGACGCGCGACAAGATCCTCAACTGGCTGCGCAGCGACGAGTTTGCCGTGCACATCCCCGCCTGGAACGAGGAAGACACGCTGCCGCCCATCCTCAAGTTCATGGCCGAGCAGTTGGGCGATCCGCAGAAGATCACCGTCATGGATGCCGACTCGACGGACAAGACCGCCGAAGTCGCCCGTCAGGTCGGTGTCAATGTCGTGACCCAGAGTGACATGTACGCGTGCATCAAACGCGAGCCGTTCGTCGAGGTGCTGAACGACCCGAACCCGCGCGGCCGCGGCATGACGCTCTACGCGTTCTGGCTCTATCGCTTCCTGATTCAGGAGAAGAACCTGCCGAAGTTCGTCTCCTACAGCGATTCGGACATCAAGAACTACGACGAGTACGACGCACTGCCCTACATGGCTTACCCGCTCGTGATCGACGGCAAGCCGTACAAATATACCAAGATCGGCAAGCCCGGCCGCAACAACGAGCCCGTGTTCGCCGGCCGCTGCGCCATGCGGGCCCTGGGCGACGTCGGCATGCACTACTTCAACAAGCTCTCGCGGGATATGTGGATGATCAGTGGCGAGTACACCGTGTCCGTCGACGACATGCAGCGGCAGGTGCACACGACCCGCTCGTTCGTTGATACGACGACCGCGATGTACTTCGCCGACCTCGAGGCGGCCGGCCAGGGCCCGGTCGGCATCGTCGCCTCGAATCGCTCACGCATCGACAAGAAGAACGACAACCTCAAAGAGCAGGCGATTCTCTATTCGATCGCGACCAACCTCGTCGGCTACGCCACGCTGAACAAGAAGGTCGCCGACCTGAGCGTCGACGACTTGCGCACGCTCAACACCAAGATCTTCCCGGGACTGTCCATCTTCCCGTACATCCCGGAACAGGCCGATCAGCCGATGCAGGCGACCCAGATCATGAACGACCGCTACATCCCGAGTGTCCAGATGATGCTCGACAACGACTGGGTCGATTTCGACCAGGTCAAGAAGATCAAGCAAAAATACGGATTCTAAGCGAACTGTTCTCCGCACCGTGGACCGGGGCGGCGGATGTCTCCCCTCCGCATCCGCCGCACCCGCCACGGAAATTTCATCAGCGGGCAGTTTGTCAGGAGCCACGCGGGTGAACTGAAAACCGATTCGACGGATGACGCGCCGGCAGACGCAGGAGCAGGCATGGCAAAACGCATTCTGATCATCGGCGCCGGACCCACCGGCCTCGGAGCCGCGGCCCGCCTCAAAGAACTCGGCCACAACGAGTGGCACATCTACGAACGCCACGATCAGCCGGGCGGCCTCAGCCGCAGCATCGTCTCCGACCAGGGCTTCACCTGGGACATCGGCGGGCACGTCGTGTTCAGCCACTTCGAGGAGTTCGATCGCTTCCTCAACGCCGCCCTGGGTGACGATACGCTCGAGCACGAGCGCGAGTGCTGGATTCGCATGTTCGACCGCTGGGTGCCGTACCCGTTCCAGAACAACATCCGGCACTTGCCCAGCGACGCCGCTCTGGACTGCCTGTTGGGGCTGGCGAAGGTCTACGGCGGCGCGCCCAACCGTGAGAACTTCGAAAAGTGGATCTACTCGGTGTTTGGCGAAGGCATCGCGAAGCACTTCATGATGCCCTACAACTTCAAGGTCTGGGCCACGCCGCCGAAGCTGATGGACGCCGGCTGGATTGCCGAGCGCGTCTCGGTCGTCAACCTCGAGAAGGTGCTCCGCAACGTCGTCGAGCAGAAGGACGAGGTCTCGTGGGGCCCGAATGCCAAGTTCAGCTTTCCGCTGCACGGCGGTACCGGCGAGGTCTACCGCCGCGGCGCCCAGCCGTTCGAAGATCACATCACGTACAACACCGCAGTGCAGCACATCAACCCCGAATCCAAGACGGTCACGCTGGCCAATGGCCAGACCGATCGCTACGACGTCCTGATCAACACCATGCCGTTGGATGTACTTGCGCAGCGATTGGAACCCGCTTTGCCGCAGCTTGTGGAAGCGTCCCGCAAACTGGTCTTCAGTGGCGGCTACATCGTCGGCGTCGGCCTGCAACGGCCACTGAAGACCTCCAAGTGCTGGACGTATTATCCTGAGAGCAACTGCCCGTTCTACCGGCTGACATTCTTCCACAACTACTCGCCGAACAACGTGCCCGGCGGCGACGTCGAAACGTATACCGCCTTGATGGCCGAAACCAGCTACAGCCAGCACAAGCCCGAGCGTGCCGATCAAATCGTCGAACAGACGATCGACGGCCTGATCAATGCCGGCGTGCTCGAGGCGGCCGACCGCGAGCAGGTCGTCGATCGCTGGCTCTTCGACGTCGACTATTCCTACCCGGTGCCGTCCTTGCAGCGCGACGAGGCGCTCGCTGTCATGCAGCCAGCCCTGGAGCAACGCGACATTCTCTCCCGCGGACGCTTCGGCGCCTGGCGCTACGAGGTCGGCAACATGGATCACTCGTTCATGATGGGGTGGCAGGCCGTCGACCGCATCCTCAACGGCGGGGAGGAAACGGTCTACAACAGCACCGGTTAGGGCCGGGTGAGCGACTACAACGGACCTTCTGTCTGTGTCTCCTTCAGCTCCGGCCCCGTCCTTCTTGCAGGGACGGGGCCGCTTTTTCGGCGGAAACGCCCGTTCGACGCGCGCGTCGCGGCGGCTACAATGCCGCGTTTGGCGACCATGTCCCGGGCGAAGGTCTCCGGGCTGATCTGCACAAGGAACGGCTATGAGCACAACCACGCGGGGACTGCAACTGGGCGATTTCGCGTTGAACATCGCCGTATATACGTGCGAAGGTACCTTCTACGAGCCGCGCAACTGGCAAGCCACCAACGGCGGCTACGTTTCACGCTCCCTGGTAAACGCCGATGAAGGCGAGAAGCGGGTCGCCCGTGAAGGCGAGCTCATGCTACGCGTGCCGCCCACGACCGACGGCTGCGTGCGCTTTCAGTTCTCCTGCCGGCACGAGCGGGCTATCAAGGCCATCAAGATCGTCCTCGATCTGCCCTACATGAAGATGCTCGCCCCCGAAGAGGTCGACCTGATCGAGGCCACGTGGCGACAATGGGATTATCCCCGCGATTGGCGCGTCGGGTTTGGCGTCTGGCAGCGCGGCGAGCGCTTTTTCACCGTCGCCACACGCGAGATTCCCTGGCGTTTCAAACGACTGCGCGCCCTGCGGCGCGGCGATCGCATGCGGCTGGAGATCATCCAGGACGCCTCACTGCGCGAACGCACCCGCAGCTTCGCAAGCAGCACCTGGGAGATCGGCTATCGCGACGACCTCGAGCCGCTGCTCGGCGACTATAGCCGCTTCGTGCAGCAGGGCTTCGGCGCCCTCGACTTCAGCCGCCGTACCGACATGCCCGCATGGGTGCGCCGCGTGGGCCTGGCGGTCAACTTGCATGGCTGCGACTGGAACGGCCGCATCGACCTCGACTTCGCGCACATGACCCGCGTCTGCGACACGCTCGCGGACCTGTTCCCGCCCGATCAGACCGTGCTCTACCCCATCGGCTGGGACGGCCGCTACATGCGCGATTATCCGGACTACTTCGCCGCCGAGGCCCTGGGTGGCCACGAGGGCTTCCGCGCCTTCTGCCGACGCGCCCGCGGACTGGGCTTCCACATCATGCCGCACCTCAACGCAATGGCCGCCAACATGCACCATCGCTATTACCTGGAGCACCTGAAGGACTACGTCATCCGCGACGCCCACGGGCTGCCGCGCCACAGCTATCACATCGACTGGGACGAGGACGGCCTCGGCGACCCCGCCCACGCGTACATCGCACTCGAGCCCCCGGCGATGCGCGAAGTCCTCGTCGCCGCCGTCGACCGCCTGGTCGCGGATTACGACTTGGACGCGGTCTTCCTCGACGAGACGTGCAATGTCTTCTACAACGATCCCGCCTGGGACCAGGTCGAGGGTGTCCGCCGCCTGATTCGTGAACTCCACCAGCGCCATCCCCATCTGCTCATCGCCGGCGAGGAATGGAACGAGACGTTACTCGGACTGACGCCGGTCGTGCAGGTCTGGGAAGAGACTGGCGATCGGCTGAAGGCCTTCGGACGCGAAAAATCCCCGCTCATGCGACGCTGGGTGAGCCGCTTCATTCGCTCGTGCGGCTATCTGGCCTTGCCCTCGCCGGACGGCGAGCGCGGCGTCCATGAGTGGCCGGATGTGCCGTGGGTGCAGGAGACGGAGAACGAGGCGTTCTACATCCCCACCATGTCGATCACGCGTTTCACGCTCGACCGCGGCATGGCCGGCATTCATGCCACCGTAGCGCGCGCCCAGGACTATGTTGAGCGGTTCGTAACGTCATAGGAGCGCTGTGCGCCCATATCTACGGTAGCAGAGCAGTTGCGATGAGGGCGCGCCGCCACGCTTGAACCGTGCGGAATCCGCCGAGAATCCGGTTCTGACGTAGCCGGAGCGCACGGCGCAAAAAAAGAGCGCCAAGTCAGCGACTCGGCGCACGCGTGTGCTATGCCACAGGGCACGCATGTCAATTCAGTTCAGATCGACCGTCCAATGCAGGACGTGCCGTCCAGTCCTACTTCAGCCGGGCGTTGAGGATGGCCTCGTAATCGCTCTTGTGCTTGGCGCCGATGATGCGCTCAACCTCTTCGCCTCCGTCGAAGACCAACACGGTGGGAATATTCTGGATGCTGTACTTGCTGGCAAGCGCGCCCGCCTTGTCGACGTCAACCTTGCCGATCTTGGCCTTGCCCTCGAAGTCAGCCGCCAACTCGTCGATCGTCGGCGCGACCATCAGGCACGGTCCGCACCACTGGGCCCAGAAGTCCACCAGGACGGGAACGTCCGATTTGATGACCTCGTCCTCGAAGTTGTTCTCGTCAAGAGTCAGCGTATGATCACCGGCCATTTTGCGCTCCGCTTGGTCAAAAAGGTGCAAAATATCCGCCCGAACGTCAGGCATGACAATTCTAGAGCGACAGGTCGGATTGTCAAACCAACCCCCACCCGCGCAACGGGCCCCACAACGGTCTCAACCGGTCTCCTTCGCAAGAATCGTGCAATCAATTGGCCGCCGGGTCGTTAAACTGAATGACCACTGGCAGGCTCCGCTCGCCGGGGCACCCCACTGGCCAAAGGGAACGAGGATGCGCAACGTCAGTCTCGCCATGCTGATCGCGGCGACCATGCCGCTACTGGCCGCCGCCCAATCCGGCCCGCTGCGGCCCCTGCCCAAGGCGCTCTGGACCGAAGACTGTGCCGCCCACCTGTTGCGCCGCGCCGGCTTTGGCGGCACACCCGGCGAGGTCGCCCAACTCGCAGCGGCCGGACCCGATGTTGCCGTCGATACCCTCGTGGGGTTCGCGTCGTATGCTTACGCGCCCGACGAGCCCCCGCTGTCAACGCTTGTGCTCAGCGAGCCCGACCGCAAGGCGCTCCGCAAAATGAGCACAGAGGAACGACGGGCGTATCAGCAGCGACGCCGACGTGCCGAAATCCGCGCCCATCGCGACGTCCGCTACTGGTGGGTCGCGCGACTCGTTGAGTCGCCACGCCAGCTCGAAGAACGCATGACCCTCTTCTGGCACGGGCACTTCACGAGTGGGGCACGCGAGGTGCGGCGGGCAGAGTTCATGTACGAGCAGAACAAGCTGTTGCGTCGGCATGCGCTGGGTAGTTTTCGGACGTTGCTCAACGAGATCAGCCGCGATCGCGCCATGCTCGTATATCTGGATAACGCTCGCAACAACAAACATCGGCCCAACGAAAACTACGCCCGCGAGCTGCTCGAGCTATTCACGCTCGGCGCGGGCCACTATGCCGAATCCGATATCAAGGCGGCCGCACGGGCCTTCACCGGCTGGACGTTCGATGGTGACGAGTTCGTGCTGCGCAGCCGCTGGCACGACGACGGTAACAAGCGGTTCCTGGGGCGCAGCGGGCGGTTCGACGGGATTGACATCATTAACATCATCCTCGATCAGCGTGCCTGTTCACTCTTCCTCGCCCGGAAGTTGCTCGAGCATTTCTGCCAGCCCGAACCCAGCCGCGGGCTTGTCGAGCGTTTGGCCGCTCAGATTCGGCGGCACGACTACCAGTTGCGGCCGGTGCTGCGGGTGCTGTTCCGGAGCAGCGCTTTCTACGACGACACGGCACGTGGCAGTCTGGTCAAGAGCCCGGTCGACCTGATTGTCGGTACAGCCCGTCAGTTGGGCGTTCCAATTCACGACTTGCCTGCGGCGGAACGGGCCCTCGCCAGTCTGGGACAGGAGCTGATGCAGCCCCCGAACGTGAAAGGTTGGGATGGTGGCATGCTGTGGATTACCTCCGCCACCCTGTATCAGCGTTACAACTATGTCGGTGGACTGATCCATGGGTTCGGTGCTGAGCCCCGCGGGGAATCGCGCGGCATGCGGGCGATGATGAAACGAACGCCCGTGGGGCAGGATCGCTCACGCGCTGCGACCGGCTGGCAGCCCGCGTATGATCCGCTGCCGGTGCTCACGGAGCGCGCCCTTTCCCGTCCTGACGCAATCGTCGATTTCTACGTCGGCCATCTGTTGGCGGTGCCACTGCCTGCCGAGAAACGCCAGGTGCTCGTGGACTACCTGGACGCCGACGGTCGATTCCGAATTGACCACGAGCTGGCGCCCGACCGCATCCGGATGATGATCCATCTGCTCTGTAGCACCCCGGAGTACCAGATGTACTAACCCCGCGCGGCGATATCGCCCCGTTTCAGACGTGAGACGTGCCTTATGGAGACGATTCCGTTCTATACCACTCGCCGCGAGTTCCTCAGCAACGGTCTGCGCGTGGTCAGTGCCGCAGCCGCGATGCCGATATTCCTTTCTCATACCGCACAGGCGCTGACCGCCTCCCGCAAGCGACGCGACGATTCGCAGCGCGTGCTCATCGTCGTACAACTCGCCGGCGGAAATGATGGGCTCAACACGATCGTCCCGTATGAGGATGACCTCTATTACCGTCATCGTCGTCGCCTGGCCCTGCCACGCCATCAACTGTTGAAGTTGGAGGACGGCGTCGGTCTACACCCGGCCGCGACCGGACTCAAGGAGCTGTTTGATGACGGGCGGCTGGCCGTCATTCAGGGCGTGGGCTACCCGAATCCCAATCGCAGCCACTTCGTGAGTACGGACATCTGGCACACCGCCGATCCGTCTCAGCGCCAGCACAAAGGCTGGCTCGGCAGGTACGTGGATGCGGCCTCTGGGGGTGCTGATCCACCCGAGCCGGTGCAGGCCATCGCCTTGATGCAAGCGGCGCCCCTCGCGCTACGGGGGGAGCGCTTCTCCCCGCTCGCGTTCAACTCCCCACGCGATCTCGGCTGGCAGGTTGGTGAGCGTGATCGGGACGCCGCCACGGCGTTTGGCGAACTGAACAACGCCGACGGCGATCTTCCGGAGACGCCCCACCAACTTGCCGGGCATTTGCAGCGCGCTGCCCGTAATGCCCTGTTGGCGGCCGATGACATCCGCGCTGCGGCCGGCGATGCGCTTGGCGACCTGCGCCGCGCCGGCGGCAACCACCTGGCCCGGCAGCTTCAGATGGTTGCCCGCATGATCAAGGCCGGGTTGCCCACAAAGGTCTACTACGTGTCCCTGGGCGGCTTCGACACGCACACCGGCCAGCTCGGTCGGCACCAGCAGCTCCTGCGGCAGTTGGCGGAAGCGCTGGTCCAGTTCATCCGCACACTCAAACGCGACCGACTCTCCGAGCGCGTCCTGATCATGACCTTCTCCGAGTTTGGTCGTCGCGTTCAGGAGAACAGCAGTGGGGGCACCGACCATGGGGCGGCTGCGCCGATGTTTCTGTGCGGTGATGCGGTCCGGCCCGGCATACACGAAGATCAGCCAAGCCTGAATCACCTGGATCGCGGAGACCTGGTCTTCGGCTGCGACTTTCGGCGCGTCTACGCGACGGTGTTGCGCGACTGGCTTGCTGTGCGGCCGCGCGACGTGAACGCGCTGCTTGGCCGGGGTTTCGGACCGCTGCACCTGCTGCGCAGCTCATGAGCCGCATTGGCGCAGGGTATTGGAGATTGCGAACACGAATCTCGACTGCCATACCCCGCGGGGTACAGGTGGAAACTCAATCATCGCAGTCGTCGTCGCAATCGAGGTCCAGCCCGAGGCAGCCGTCCCAATCGAAATCGAACCATCCTTCGTCGCAATCCCACTCCAATCCGTTGCAGCGCGCGTCCAGGTCCAGTTCAAACCCGCTGCTTTCAATCGTGCAACTGGTCGTCAGACAGCTCCCGATCAGTCCGGCCAAGCTCGCTGCGATAGACTTCCTCACCAGCACGCGGTTCATGTTTGCTCCTCACCAGCACCCCCGGCTGCACCATCCACACGTCACCACTTCCGTAATTCGCACTTTCGAGCTTGCTCTTTCAACTCGACGGCCTGCATCTGCTGACCGTAATCGCGCACGATAACCTTGACACGTCCGGTACGGTTTGGTACCAATAAAAGACATAGGAGGGCCGTTCGGGGGCCAGCGCGGCAACCGACGGCATTGGCAGGAGGAATGGGAGGAGCTTCGCGCAGTAAACTCACTTCAAAGCCATCACGCGCGGCCTTCCTCCAGGGCATTTCTTGGATACCTGCGCATGCGCAGGAGGAGAACATCATGAGAACGGACAGGAGGGTCGTGGCGCTGCTTGCGCTCGTCGCGTTGCTTCCGGCATTCGCGTCGGCCGGCACAACAGTCATCTACTCTGAGATCGCCAGCAGTTCAACATCGGATGTTCCCGGCTTGCCGGGCGTCAAGTTCGACGGTTTCGATCGGCCGTATCGTAGCCCGGATGGATCATACTGGGCCCTGACAGCCGGCACCGATCTTGGCTTCAGCGAAGACGAAGTCCTGGTCTTCGGCTCGGGCGTCAGCGGCGCGGTTACGATACGCGAAGGCACACCGGCGCCGTGGGCGCCGGGTGAGAACACCGGTTCGCTCGACACCAATCTCAGCATCAACAACGCCGGCCAGTACGTGTTCGCGACGAACACCGATGGTCCGAGCACCGCAGACGAGTACATGGTGCTCTGGGACGGCGCCAACTTCGTCACGGCCGCACAGGAAGGTCAGGGCGTGCCCGGCATTGCAGGTGAAACCTACGGCAGCTACCTGCTTTCAGCCAACATTGACAACAGCGGCGCCGTGGGCTGGAAGGCCTATTCGACCAACGGCGGCCTGCCGTCGGACCAGGATGATTTTCTCATCCATAACGGCACCGTGCTGGCGCAGGCCGGCAACCCCGCGTATGCCCCAACCGGCCAGGGCGGCGGCGGAACCGAGAATTGGGGCAACTTCGGACTGAGCAGCTCCGCCGACTTCTACGTTTCGACCGACGGCAACACCTGGGTCACCCAGGGTTCCCTGACCGGCTCCAGCGACTTCAACGCCGTCTTCGCCGTCAACAACGACATCAAGGTTCAGGAGGGCTACACGATTGGCGATTTCACCTCGCCCGTCGAGTCGATTGTTGAAGGTATCGGTACGCCCGGTGGCGACTGGTATGTCCGTGGCGATAACGACGACCAGCAGGATTGGGTCGTCCGCAATGGTGATGTGATCGCTCGCACGGGTGACGCCGTACCCGGTGGCTTTGCCGACGAGAACTTCTCCGACGTGCGCTACAGCGCCTGCTTCTTCGCCATGACGGGCAACGACGTCGGCGATTTCGTCTACGGCGCCGTCACCGACTATGTCGACGAAGATCTCGACGCCGTCATCGTGCTCAACAATGAGTCCGTCCTGCTCCGCCAGGGCGACCCGGTGGACGTCGATGGCAACGGCGCCTACGACGACGACGCCTACATCGACATCTTCAACAATGACGACTCGTTCCTGACCAACGACGGCTGGTACTACTTCACCGCGGACCTCCGCGACGGCGCGGGAAGTGGCATCGGCCAGGCGTTCATGCGGGTCCAGATCCCTGAGCCCACGACGCTCGGTCTGGCCCTCGTCGGCGCCCTCGCCCTGCTACGTCGCCGGTAACGCGTCGTAACGAATCGAGGATCGAAAAGGCCCCGCCGCACGACGCCACCAGTCCACGCGTGCGGCGGGTTTCTTCTTGCCCGCCCCGTTTGATAAGATGGCGTTTTGGCGGCAACCGTTGCGGCTGCCAGTCTTCCAAGAAGATCAGGAGATATGCGATGTCAACGCTGGGTTCCGGGATTCGCGCAGGTTGGCTCATCCTGCTGGTAGCTGTCGTCTATCTCGGATCGTCCAGTGCCCAGGCGCAGGAACAGCACGCGCCCGCCGGCGGTGCGCTGCCGGACTATGCCAAGCAACTCAAGCTGTCCGACGATCGCACGCCCGCGGACCGCCTGCTGCTGTCCGACAATGGACTTCCAAATGTCATGCTCACGGGCTACTGGCCGCCTACTAATGAGATGCTACGCCCCTTCAGCGACAATCTTGAGCAGAATCCCGACGGCTGGGTCGGCGAAAACTGGGAGCAGCTCGGCTACAACGTCTACGCCTACTTCCCGGAGTTTCCCGACGGCCTGGGCAAAGGCGAGGGCGATTTTGAAGTCGACTATCAGGACACCTCCAACGACTTCTGGCCACTCGTCGAGCAGCTCCAGCCGATCGCGATCATCTCCTTCGGCCGTGCCGGCTACGACCGCGACTGGGAGCTCGAGGGCGGGAACCGCACCTACTATCCCAGCACCTGGAGCAATGATTACCTGGCGCCCTACGACCCCACCCCCGAACTGCCCATCTATGACGAGCCCGCCTATACCCAGCGCATGAGCACCCTCCCGATCGATGAAATCATCGCCGCCGTCGATGCATCGGAAGCGGACGTCGACCCCTACAGCACGACGCTCGACACCAGCATGTTCCTCTGCAATTACATGGGCTACCACGCCAATTGGTACCACGAACTCCATGCCGACCCTGCGGACCCCGCTTGGTGTATGACGGCCGGCTTCATCCACCTGGGGTATCAGATGGACCTCGCAGATGCGATCATCGCAACCGACGTCACCGTGCGCACCGTGCTGAACTACATGAACCGCAATCGCGTCGTCCCCGGCGACCTCGACTGCAACGGCCTCGTCGATTTCGACGACATCGATCCGTTCGTTCTCGCCCTCAGCGGCGAGACCGGCTACACGGAGATGTTCCCGGACTGCAATTGGCTCAACGCCGACTGCAACGGCGACGAGCATGTCGACTTCGATGACATCAACGCATTCGTAGCCGTGCTGAGCAGCTAGGAATCATCAGGTTATTTGTGGCACCGGTTTCTAACCGGTGCGCGAAATGAGTTCCCCGGATCAGCTCGACCGGGCTGCGCAATGGCCACCGACACGCTCGTCCTTTGTCGATTTGCTGGACCGGCGTCCGAAAAAAGCCCGCCTGCCCGGCGCACATCCGTGCTCTGCGCGGGAACTGGATTTGCCTCCGGATTCACCCGTTTAACATAATTGAGAGGGAGTTGTCGCGCGATCCGCTCGGTGTGGGTCCGGCGATTCGAGCAACAACCTGTGCCCCCCCCGGGGGGGCAAGCGCGGAGATGCGGACGATGGCCTCGGGCGTAGTGAAGTGGTTCAATGACGCAAAGGGCTTCGGGTTCATCAAATCCGATGACGGGCAGGAAGTCTTCGTCCACCACTCCGAAATCGCCTCAAACCGCAAGCAGACCCTCCGCGACGGCCAACGCGTGAGCTTCGAGTTGACGAAAGGCCCGCGCGGCCTTACGGCGACCAAGGTCCGCGAACGCGCCTGATCGACCGCCGTCCATCTGACAACCGACTGGTCTTGTCCGGATTCCCGCTCTTCCCCGACACCTGAATCCCAGCTACCCTGAACTTCCCCGTTTCATTCGTTCACGACGACGTTACGATAAGCATGACATGCCAGTGGGAGCGGGTTCCGTGTCGGGACGCGCGATTTCACGGATGATCTGACGCCGAAGGAGCGACTCTTGCGGATCGCGCTACTCAACCCCGTGACACGCCGGTCACAGGGCTATCACACAATCGGCACCTACATTCCGCAGCTCGGCCTCCAGGTACTTGCTGAGCGCGTACCTCCGGAACACCACGTCGACATCATCGACGAGGTCTTCGGCACCGCAGAGACCGAGCAATTGCTCAAGCAAGGTGCCTATGACGTGGTCGGAATAACTTCCTACACCAGCGGCGCCACGCGGGCGTATGAACTCGCGCGCTACTGCCGATCGTTGGGCGTCGCCACGATCATGGGTGGCCCGCACGCCTGGGCCCGCCCCGACGAGGTCGCCCAACATTGTGATTCGGTCGCCGTAGGGGAATGCGACGAAGTCTGGCCGCAGATCATCGCCGACGCCGCCGCTGGTCGCCTGCAACGGCGCTATGACGGCAGGCTGTCCGACCTGGAGGCGCCCGGCCTCGGTCGCGGTCGCCAGAACCTCCGCCCGCTGAATGGCCGCTACGATGTCGCCGCCATCCAGACATCACGCGGCTGCCCGGTCGGCTGTGAGTATTGCTCGGTAACACAGTTCAATGGCCCCAAAATCCGGCGGCGCGACATCGCCGATATCGTCGACGAATGGAATAGCATTGACCGCAAGTTCGTCTTCGTCGTCGACGACAATTTCTTCGGCGTCGGGCCGCAACACGCCGCGTGGGCCAAGGAGTTGTTGCGCGCCCTGATCAGGCACGGCAAGCGCCGCCTGTGGTTCAGCCAGACCACCATTAATATGGGGGATGACCCCGAAGGTCTCCGGCTTGCCTACCAGGCCGGCTGCCGCGGTATGCTTGTCGGCTTCGAGACGTTCAGCGAGGCCGCGCTCAAGGACTTCCACAAAGGCATCAACCGGAAGAACCTCGCCGACTACCCCCGCCTCGTCAACGGCTTCCATCGCGCCGGCATCGCCGTCTTCGGCGGCTTCATCATTGGCTCGGAGGAGGACACACCGGAGACAGTGGCCGCCACGGCGCAACAGGCCGTGGAGCTCGGCGTGGACATCATCCAGATCACGAATCTGACACCGCTACCCGGCACACGCTACTTCGACCGGCTCGAGGAGAACGGGCGCCTGTTGACCTCACAGTATCCCGACGACTGGGAACGTTTCACCTTCACCGAGACGGTCTACAAACCCAGGCGCATGACCGCCCGTGAGCTGGACGAAGCCATCTATGAGCTGCGCTACGCCGCCGCCAACGAGCCGTGGGTCTGGAAACGCGCCCTGCGCACCTTCCTGCGTACCCGCTCGCTCAGCACGGCCGCCTTCGTCTATGGCATGAACCAGGGCTGGAAACGCATGGCCCGCGTCCAGGCCCCGCGCGACGCCGAGAACTTCGGTTTCACCCCGCACGGCTCACCACGTATGCCGAAGATTCGGCAGTCGTTCGCCATGAACTACTGGTCCGCCCGTCGGCTTCGTCGTGGTATCGTTGCCCAGGCCGCAAGGCCGGCCATCGAAGTTACACCGCAAGGTGAGAAACCGCAGCCCACATCACAACCGCAGCCGATCGAGGTGAGCGCTGCACTATCCGAAGCCGAGGACTGAACTCCTACCGCCAGCCGCGCAATGGGTTGAGCCCGGGTGGATCGTGCCACAATTCAGGATTCCTCTGCCCCGCTGGATGACTGCCGCGCGTATTCCGCCTCACGCGCAGGCACCCCCGTCGCCAGGTCGAGCCGTTCAAGAAGCGCCCCGCCAAGCTTGATGGAAGTGTGCGTGAGCATCACGCCGAGCGCTCCGCCGGCAACCACGTCGCTGACGTAGTGGGCCCCATTCACCAGGCGACTCAGCGCCGTCAGCATCCCCACCGCACAAAACCACGCTGAATAGCGCGGAAAGACGTAGGTCAGCGCCGTAGCCAGCGCCAGCGCCAGCGCCGCTTCGCCGGATGGAAAGCACACGCTCTCCTTGGTGAACAGTTCGGAGAACGGCGTGGCGAATGCCAGCGGATCCTCCCCGACGTTGGGCCGTAGACGACCGATCGCAGCCTGCAGGATATTGACAACGAGCCCCGCTATCGCAGCCGACGACAGCGCCAGCGCCAACGATCGCCAGCGCCACGGTCGCAGAATCACAAGTACCACGAAGATCAACAGCATCCCCCAGAAATGCGCAAAAGCCCCGCGCAGCAGATACCACAACGGCCATGTCCGGCTGTAGAAGTCGCGATCGCCATGCGTCGGCGTCTCCAGCGCTAGCGAGATGTTCTCATAGAACCACCCGTCCAGCCCGAAGAATCCGACCGCCGCCACAACCATCGCCGCCGCCAGCGCCCGCCGCCGCCACAATACCCAATCTGTCTTTCGTGCTTCATGCCACATCAATAACGCTCCCCATCCACATGCACCTGCTCCGGCAGGCCGGCATACGCCACACTCACATAAATCGCCCAGACCTGCACCGGCGCGCCACCCATCTTCGCCGTCACCACCCGCACCGGCTCGAGCGCCCCCGGCAGCGCCACGTGCGCGTAGGGTGGCTCGCCAAACAACTCCGGCTTGCGGCTGCCCACATAGATACAGGCACGGCCGATAAAGGCCTGCGGGTCGAACAGCGGATTCGGCCGCCAGATGTCGTACTGACTACGCCGATCACCAAGGGCTGCCTGCAGGCAATATGTCGTGGGCTCACCCGGGCAATAGAACGCGATCTGGCTGGCTACCTGATAGTCGTCCGTCGCAATGAACGGGTCGCGCCCGCCAGCACGCTCCGCTTCCAGCACCTCACCGACGGCGGCTCCCAATTCAGACCAGCCCCGCAGTCGCGACGTCGGGTCATACTGCGCGATCGGCGTGAGGTTCCACGGCGGTTCGTTACGGGCGAGCCATTTCAACGCCGGTGTCATCCAGTGCATCATGTGAATTAGCAGCACGAGCGTCACGCCAATGCTCGCACCGGCAATCGTTATCCCCCGCGCCAGCCGCCGCGCCGCACATGCACCATGCCGCCACAACCGCGCCAGCCACATGACCAGCACGATGATCCCGCTCAGAAGCGCGAGCATCGGCCAGTTCGGCTGTATCTTCGTGATGAAGCTGAATCCCAGAAAGACGAGCCACGGCGTCACCGTTGCACACAACAGAAACCGCAGGACACTCGGCTCATGCCGTTCGTCCTGCTGCCGCTGTGGCTGTCGCCAGAGTGCGACGACGGCCCACACCATGCTGACAAACCAGACCGGACTCACGACCCCCAGCTGTCCGCCAACCATCGTCAGCGGCCCGAGCGGGTCAAAGCCCGGCCCGTCGGACACGCCCGCCTGCCCCGCAACGTGCCGGAAACTCACCCAGTCATGCTGCGCGTTCCAAACGACGATAGGGGCGAAACCGAGTGCGCTGATCAGCGCCGCGAGCCACGGCCACGGCGTGCGCAGGACTGCCCGATAATGCGGCTCAACCAGCAGCGTCAGCCCAACGGCCCCGAAGATCAGCACCATCGTATACTTCGCCAGAATCCCCAGCGCGATCAGCAGCCCCGCCACCAGCCACGGTAGCGGTGTCGCCTTGCGCAGCCCCTGCTCAACCGCCACCAATGTCCACACGTACAGAAACGCCAGGGGGGCATCAATCGTCATCAGAATGGCGCCGACTGCGAGAATCGGTACCGTGAATGTCACCGCAACCACTGCCAGCGCCAACCGCGGATCACGCATCGTGCGCTGCGCCAACGTAAAAATGCCCAGTCCCGTTCCAATCGAAAGCAAAATCGCCGGCACCCGTACGGCCAGCGCCTCGTGTCCCAGTAGTTGCTCGGACCATCCCGCCAGCGGCAGCCGCCCCAATGCAATAACGTACGCCACCAACGGTCCCTTGCTGTAGTAACTGAGCGCCGGCCGCCGCGCCCACTCCCAGTAGTGGGCCTCATCGCCGGAAAGGTCCAGCGGACAATGATCAATCAGATACCAAAAATGGGTGACGGCGCCCCCCAGCAGCAACAACGCCGCTATCAGCAGATACGGCCACACAGCCGGTCGCCCCGGCTGCCAGACCGCGGCACCAGCTTCAGACTTATCCGGGCACATGCTCGCGTTCGGGCTGCGTGGTCGGTGACGAATCAGCGCCGGCCGGCGGTGTGTCGGGAGACGCGGGCTGCGTCGTCGCCGACGCACGCCTCACGCGCACCCAGATCGGCTCGACCGACCGATCGGGGTAGATCATGCCCCGCACTTCCGCAATATCACCAATCCGCAGGTCCGCCATCGTGGCCGGCGCGCCGTTGATCTGAATGTCACAACCCTCCGGTACGACGCCCGCGACGGTAATCATCTGTCCGCTCTTGGGGTGGATAAACTCGACTTCGGCCGTGCGATCGGTGACGTCGAGCTTCGTGATGGTTGCGCTGGTCAGCGTGTGCTCGCGGGGCTGCATCAGCTTCATCAACCGCCAGCCGGCGACCGCCAGAACGACAATCGCGATGACGGCCAGCAGCACGATTCTGCGCGGGGTCTCACTCACAACGTTTTCCCGCATAACCGGTTAGAGGAACTGGCCGCCGGGCGACCGCGTCGAAACCCGAGCCGATCTTCGGGCAGTCGCATGAGGATGTCAACCTTGCTCACGAATCCCTAACAAACTGTGAGGAATGCACCGCCGGCACGGTTGTCCCGTACAGGAGGAGCACTTCTAATGCCGTTGAAGTTACAAGGCTGTTACTTGCAGGAGTAATCGGATGAGTCCGTCGGCCTCTACGTCTTCCCGCCGCACCATGACCGGTTTCTACGTGGCCAGCACACACTGGGACCGTGAGTGGTACGAACCGTTTCAGCACTACCGTATCCGCCTGCTCCACCTCTTCGACACCCTCATCGACCTCATGGAACGCGATGCGGATTACCAGTATTTCATGACCGACGGCCAGAGCTGCATCCTCGAAGACTACCTCGAAATCCGCCCTGAGCAGCGCGAGCGCCTTCAGGCTCTCTTCGACGCCGGCCGCCTCCAGGCCGGGCCGTGGTACGTCATGCCCGATGAGTTCATCCCCTGCGGCGAATCGCTCGTCCGCAATCTGCTCCGCGGCTTTCAGGTCGCCGCCCAGTTCGGCCCGCCGATGAAGCACGGCTTCATGAGCGACATCTTCGGCCACCACTCGCAAATGCCACAGATCCTCCGTGGTTTCGGCATCGACACGGCGATCGTCTGGCGCGGGACCAACGAACCGACCCATCCCGGCCTGTTTCGCTGGCGTGGCGCCGATGGCAGCGACGTGCTCACGTACACCTTCGAGGACCGTGGTTACGGGCAGTATCAGTTTGAAGTCCGCAACCTCGGCCATCGATCGGATGGAACCCTCGACCTTGATCACGCCCTGGAAGGTCTCCGCAAACTCTACAAAATGGAGGCCGAGCGCGTCCCCGGCAACGCGATTCTCCTGTTCGACGGCATGGATCACATCATGCCCGAACCGGCGACAAGTGAACTGCTCGCACGGGCCCGCAAGTCACGCCTGCGCGCCGTACATGGCACCCTCAGCGACTTCTTCGCCGCTGTACGCGACCAGAAGCTCCGCCTCAAGACCTTCGCCGGCGAACTGCGCGCCCCGGCCATCCGCGCAGGTGAGGTCATCCAGGGTGTGCTGTCGAGCCGCATCTACCTCAAGCAATACAACGCCCGCTGCGAAAGCAGCCTGCTGCAATGGAGCGAACCGTTCGGCGTTTGCGCGAGCCTGCTCGGAGAACGCTATCCCGATCGCCTGCTCGCGCACGCCTGGAAGCACCTGCTGCACAATCACCCCCACGACAGTATCTGCGGTTGCAGCATCGACCAGGTGCATCAGGACATGATGTACCGCTTCGACCAGTGTCGCCTTATCAGCGAACGTACCACCCAGATGAGCCTGCGCGCCATCGCCGACCACACCCCGCTCCCGCAACTCGCCGGCGATGAAGACTTCGCGGTTACGGTGTTCAACCCCTCCGACCGCGAGCTGGACGAGGTCGTCGACATCCCGCTCTACTTCCGACGAGACACGCCCTATCGCTACACGGATTGGTTCGGCTACGAGCCCGTCATCGGATTTCGCCTGTACGATCCGAAAGGCCGCGAGCAACGCTATCAACGGCTCGACGTACGGAAACTCGCCCCGCAGAAGACCTTCGACCCGCTGGTCGGCTACTGGGGCGAAAAGTGCGAACGCGTCCGCGTCGCGACGCATCTGAAGATCCCGCCGCGCGGCTGGACCACGCTCACCTGCCGACCGACGATGGACCGCACACGCACCGCCGGCTCGCAGCTCGTCGACGACCACACGATGGAGAATGCGCTGCTGCGCGTCACCGTCAATCCCAATGGCACGCTCGATATCCACGATCGCCGCACGGACCATACCTACCGGAACGTTCTCACCTTCGAGGAACGGGCCGACATCGGCGACGGCTGGTACCACGGCACCGCGGTCAACGACCATATCCACAGCAGCTTCGGATCTGCGGCCGACGTGGCGGTCCTGCATGACGGTCCCGCCCAGACCACCCTGCGTGTTCGGCTCGTCATGAACGTGCCCGCGCGTTTTCTGCTCGACAAGCAGGTCATGGAGCGCAGCCAGCGCCTTACGCCATTGGTCATTACCAATGACATCACCATGCGGGCCGGCTCGTCGCTGCTGAAAATCCACACGCATATCGACAATACCGCCCGCGACCACCGTGTCCGGGTGCTGATGCCCACCCACCTCGACGCCGCGACCTATCACGCCGATTCCCCGTTCGACGTCATGCAGCGCCAGGTTGGCGTTCGTCCCGATTCACATGAATTGTACGAGCCCGAGTTGGAAACCAAACCGCAGTACACCTTCACAGCCCTCAGCGACGACCAGCGCGGCTTGGCCGTCATCGCACCCGGCCAGCCCGAATCTGCCGTTTGCGACCGTGCTGACCGCGCCATCGCCCTCACGCTGTTCCGCGGCTTCACCCGCGTCGTTGCCAACGAGCGTAACGAGGGTGGGCAGATGCTCGGCCCCACCGCCCATACGTACTGGGTTTATCCCTTTCAGGGCCCTGTGCCTGTGTCCGAGCTGTGCCATCTGGGTCAGCGACTCGCTGGCGGCGTCGCCTGTATCTATACGGACCGTACCCGCTTGTCGCGTCTGCCAGCCAAAGCCGTCCTCCCGGCCGTCGGCTCCTGGCTCAAGACCGACGGTGGCCCCGCCGTCATCGCCGCCTGCAAACGCTCCGAAGACGGCAAGGCCCTGGTCGTGCGGGCCTTCAACCCAACCGACAAGAAGGCCAGCCAGCGTTTCGAGTTCGTCTCCCGTATCAGATCTGCCCAGCGCGCCAACCTGCTGGAACAACCCGCACAGGCATTGGCCCCCCGCGGGCGCCGTGTTACCGTGTCATTCGGCCCGAAGGAGATCCTCACGCTGCGCGTTCAGCTCGAGCCCCTGAAGTAATCTGATGCAACCACCACCCCGACAGGATACCTACGACCGGCTCGCCCACCTCTACGATCTCGCCTTTGCTTGGGACATCGCAGAGGAGGTGGACTGGCTGCTCGCTCGCTGTGGCGCAAACGTGCGACGCATCCTCGAACCAGCCTGCGGGTCCGGCCGCATGTTTCCGGCCTTTCAGCACCGTGGCGTCGAGGTCGTCGGCGTCGAGCGCTCACCAACCATGATTGACCGCGCTCGGCAGCGCATGGCGTCATTCGGATTGCCGGCTCCGATCATCCACCAGGCCGACATGACCCGCTTTGACCTGCACGAGGCGTTCGACGCCGCCCTCTGCCCGATCAACTCACTAAACTACCTGCTGGGCCGCGACGCCGTGCTCTGGCACCTCGAATCCGTCGCCCGGCACCTCGTTCCCGATGCCCGCTACATGGTCCAGCTCGACCTGATGGACACGAGCGTGTCCGTCGACTATGCCCGCGATGACTACCAGCAGTGGGAGGTCGAGTACGCGGACGTCCGGCTGCGCACGACCTGGCAGGCGGTCTCGTTTGATGCTGGCAGCGGCCTGCAAACCGAACGCGTACGCTTCGAGCTCCTGGGCGGCCCCGATGCCGGCGAGGTCTATGAGGACGAGCACATCCTCCGCAAATGGAGCTGGGAGGAGTGGGGGGCGCTCATCGCCGCTTCGCCATTCAAGCTCGTTGCCGTCTACGATGGCGAGAAGGACCGGCCGGCGCTGCCACTCGACGACCGGGTCGAAGAGGCCCACTTGACGTGGCACGAATTGGTGGTCTCATAACTCAATAGTGAAACCACGCCGACCAGCCCAAGGAGCACGCCAATGAGTGACCAGCCCCTCAACGTCGTCGTCTGGGACGAGAACCCCTCGCACGCCCCCGTCGAGGTCTACCCCGAGAACATCCGCGGCGCGGTCGCTGAGGGTCTGCTCGAAGCGGATGATCTGGAGTGCCTGCACGTCCGCGTCGCCCATCTCGACGAGCAGGATCAGGGCCTCCCTGAAGGGCTTCTGGCCGAAACCGATGTGCTCCTGTGGTGGGGCCATATCCGCCACGACGAAGTCGGCGACGAGCTTGCCCGCCGCATTGTCGACCGCGTCAAGACGCATGGCCTCGGGTTCGTCGCGCTGCATTCCGCCCACTATGCCAAGCCGTTCAGGCAACTGCTGGGCTGCACTGGACACCTCCGGGGCGGCTGGCGCGAAGATGACCAGCATGAGGAAATCCACGTTTGCGCCCCGCATCATCCCATCGTCCACGGCGTCAAGGACTTCACGCTTGCCGAAGAGGAAATGTACGGCGCTCCCTTCGACGTTCCGCCGCCCGAGGTCGTCGTCCTGCAATCCTACTTCCCCAACGAAGACATCTGCTTCCCCTCCGGTCTTCTCTGGACGGTCGGGGAGGGCATCAAGGCCGAGTTCGAGTCAGGCCCCGGCGGGGGCGTCGGACAGGGCAGTGGCATCGGACGTGTCTTCTACTTCCGTCCCGGTCATGAGTCCGTCCCCACCTACTTCAACCCCGACGTGCGCAAAATCCTCTACAACGCCACCCTCTGGGCCGGCAAACGCGCCCGCGAAGAGGCCTGAGCGCCGCTTGGCGCCGGAACACTTCTACACGCATCTGGCCAGGGGGTCCCAGAATATCCCGGAAATCGCGGCGTCACGCTTGCCTTTCCGGAATTCGCACGCCTAGAACCTGACGGGTACGGACACCCTGGGGTAGGTGTGTTCGCGTTAACAGCCCTGTTGCAAGCCCTGTAGGGGCAGCGACTTGCGTGCGATGTCCGCCTGCGCGGATTCGCCGAAATGGTCTAGCTGTGCGACGCGGGTCGCTGCCGTGCAGCGCAGGAGGAAAGGACGGTATGGCGGTGCGGGGATGCACATTGACGAATGTACTGGGGTGCTTGTCTATCGCAGTTTCTCTCGTTTCCACGGCTGGCGCCGAGGTCTTCTACAGCGTTGACACCCAGAGCGATGAACTCGTCAGGGTCGACACGCAGAATGGCAACATCGAAACAGTCGGTGCCATCGGGCAGGACATGGTCGAGGTGGACCTCACCTACTTCAATGGCGTCCTGTATGCGCTCAACAACCAGTTTGGCAGCCCTGCCGAGATCGTGCCCATCAACCCCGAGACCGGCGTGGGCTCCGGCCCGATCCGTCTGCACCACCAGGGCGAATTCGTCACCAACGCCGAGGGGCTCACCCGCAGCGGTAACAACCTCTATGTCAGCTTCGACAGCATCGATACGCAGGGCGATCCGCTGGCCTCCAACGCACTCGGCCGCGTCACCCCGACGACCGGCTTCATCTTCGACGCCTTCGATTACGCCGCGCTCGCCCCTGATGCCGATATGGAAGCACTCGGCCTCCGCGAGACCGACGGGCAAATCTTCGGTGTCGACAACGATGGGAACGACGCCGAGCTCTTCGAGATCGACATCGATCCGCCGGCCTTCAATACCATTGGCAACGTGCCCATCTTTCAGGACATGGTCTTCCTCGGTGACCGCCTGTTCGCGCATGCCGAAGGCGTCGGACTCTTCGAACTCGATTCCTATACGGGCGAGTTGGTCAGCCCCCATCCACTCGTACCCACCGGCTCGCTGTCCGGCATCGCCGTAGTCCCCGAACCCGCCGGCGTCCTGCTCCTCGCAGCCGGCCCGCTACTCCTGCGTCGGCGATAGCTGCGGTGACTACTCGCGAGTAGCATCCTCGGAGCGCTCCACCCGCTCTTCTTGGGCGGCAATATGCGACAGCCGCGCTTCGAGGATGTTCCACACCTGACGGGCGTCCGCCTGCCCACCCGAGAGCTTCATCACCTGGCCCACGAGGTATCCTCGGGCTGCCTTCCACTTCTTGGGATGCGACAATGCATCCTGCATCGCCCCAGCATTGCCCGGCGCTTCCAACACCTCCGTCACCCAGCGGGCCACGGCAGCGTCGTCGCGCGTCTGCAACACGCCCAGCCGCTCGGCAATGCCCCGCGGAGGATCATGATTCTGTAACATCTCCTCCGCGATGCGTACGGCCCCCGTAGCGTTGATCTCTCCCTCAGCCTGCATGTTTGCCAGGGCCGCCAAGCGACCCGGCGAGATGCCCAGCCGCGAAATCGTCGTATGACGTCGCCGGGCATGCCCCAGCCAGATCCCCAGAAAGTGCTTGCCCAGGATCATCTTGTCGCCCCCACATCCCGCCGCCTCATCCAACAGATTCGCCGTGGGCAGGTCATCGACCAATACATGCACTTCCCGCGGCGGAATCCGATACTCCGCCGAGAATCGCGCCATCCGCGGCACCGGCAGCTCCGGCCGCCGCGAACGCAACACTTCCAACCACTCCGGATCTGGCTCATGGGCTGGCAGATCCGGATCCGGAAAGAACCGATAATCGTCCGCCTCTTCCTTCCGGCGTTGTGGCACGGTTGCGCCCCGCTCCGGGTCCCAGCCACGATTCGCCTTGTTGCCAGGTCGGGCCTCGACGCCATCCGCCTCCCAGCATGCGACCTGGCGTTCGATTTCATGTGCCACCACAGCGTGCAGCGCCTGAAACGAATTAAGATTTTTTACTTCAACGATCGGTGTCGCAACGCTGTGACCGTCCTGATGAACGCGCACATTGATATTCGGCTCAAACCGCATCTGCCCCCGCTGCATGACCGCTTCGCTAACACCCAGGTAACGTACCAGCCGGCGGAGCTGGATCGCAAACTCCTGCACCTCATCAGCCGAACGCAAATCCGGCTCGGTGACAATCTCCAGCAGGGGGGTGCCGGCTCGGTTCAGGTCGATCCCCGTAAGACCGTCCAACTCATGCACATTCTTGCCGGCGTCATCCTCGAGATGGGTCCTTCGAATCCGCACGCGCACGAACCGGTCCTCGTGCGGAAACTCGAAGACGCCGTCCTGTGCCAACGGCAGTACGTGCTGAGAGATCTGATAGCCCTTCGGCAGGTCGGGATAGAAGTAGTTCTTCCGATCCCAACGCGTCCGCGGAGAAATCTCGCACTTGAGAGCCAGCGCGGTCTGCATGGCCAGCGCGACCGCCTCCCGGTTCAGCACCGGCAGCGCCCCAGGTAACCCCAGGCAGACCGGACACACACGCGTGTTGGGCGCCGCCGCGCCGTCCACCGCGCAGCCGCACCAGAGCTTCGTCTGCGTGGCGAGCTGAACGTGGACTTCGAGGCCAATGACCGGTTCGATTTGCCGCGCGTCGGCCGCCATCACGCAGGTCTCCGTACCGATTCCGAAACATCCAGCGTTGACCCCGCCAATGGTACTGGCGCAGGTTCCCGCTGTCCTGCTTCCGGGGCTGCAACCGCGATTCAAAGCACGTTCGCGGCCACCGCGCCCGCTTGCGACGATCCAGAGTAACCGCTATAAATGACGTCTTATTTTGTGAGCCCGTCCATTGGTAGGGCGGTGCGCCGCCGTTGGTCCGTCCGGCGCACCCGGCGACGGCTCGCAGGAGTCCGGTGAGTAAGGACGCCGTTGCGTACGTTCTACGGACCCGATGACGTGATGGCGGCTCCCCGGACGGTGGGAGGTTCAGTTCGTTACCCGGTTCCACGGGCGACCCGGCAGAACGCCTCGCGTCAGGACCGCAGACAGAAGTGCAGAAAATCGAGCGCCGCGTCCAAAGGCAGTACGCACCGGGCGTGCGGGCGGGCCGCGAGCGCGGACGGTTGTTCTTTCAAAGCTAGCGATAAGGAAGCTGGATTGAGGAGATGACGATGCCGCAGGATGTTTTCAACCCACCCGCTGAGTTCTCCAAGCAGGCCCACCTCAAGTCGATGGACGACTACAAGCGCATGTACGAAAAGTCCATCAGCGACCCCGAGGGCTTCTGGGGCGAAGTCGCCAACGGGTTCTACTGGCAGCAGCCGTGGACCAAGGTCCGCGAGTACGACTTCAAGGACAAGATCGAGATCAAGTGGTTCCTCGGGGCCAAGACCAACATCACCTACAACTGCCTCGACCGGCATCTCGATACCCGCGGTGATCAGGTTGCAATCATCTGGGAAGGCAATGAGCCCGGCGAAGACGCCAAACTCACTTACAAAGAGCTCCACGCCGAGGTCTGCAAATTCGCCAACGTGCTCAAGAGCAACGGCGTCAAGAAGGGCGACCGCGTCTCCATCTACATGCCGATGGTCAAGGAACTCGCCATCGCCATGCTCGCCTGTGCTCGCATCGGTGCCATCCACAGCATCGTCTTCGGCGGTTTCTCACCCGACTCGCTGGCCGACCGCATCGTCGACTCGACCTGCGAGTTCCTCATCACCACCGACGGCGTCATGCGCGGCGCCAAGGCTGTCACCCTCAAGGCCAACGCCGACGCCGCGATGGAGCTTGCCGCCAAGCAGGGCGTCAACGTTAAGACCTGTGTCGTCTACCAGCGCGTCGGCGACAAGGTCTCCATTAACATGCAGTCCGGCCGCGACCACTGGTGGCACGATGTCATGAAAGAAGCCTCGCCCCAGTGCGAGTGCGAGTGGATGGACAGCGAAGACCCCCTCTTCATCCTCTACACCTCCGGCTCGACCGGCAAGCCCAAGGGCGTCCTGCACACCGTCGGCGGCTACATGGTCTACACCGCCGTCACCCACAAGTACGTCTTCGATTATCATGACGGCGACATCTACTGGTGCACCGCCGACATCGGCTGGGTCACCGGCCACTCCTACATCGTCTACGGCCCGCTCTGCAACGGCGCCACGACGCTCATGTTCGAGGGTATTCCAACCTACCCCGACGCCGGCCGCTTCTGGGACGTCGTCGACAAGTTCAAGGTCAATCAGTTCTACACCGCGCCGACCGCCATCCGCGCCCTGATGCGTGAAGGCGAGGAGCCGGTCAAGAAGCGCGACCTGTCCAGCCTCCGCCTGCTCGGCAGCGTCGGTGAGCCCATCAACCCCGAAGCCTGGATGTGGTATCACCGCAACGTCGGCAAAGAGCGCTGCCCCATCGTCGATACCTGGTGGCAGACCGAGACCGGCGGTATCCTCATCACCCCACTCCCCGGCGTCACCCCGCTTAAGCCCGGTTCGGCCACGCTGCCGTTCTTCGGCGTCAAGCCCATGATCCTCGACGACAAGGGCGAGGAGAAGACCGGGGCCACCGAAGGCGCCCTGTTCATTGCCGAGCCGTGGCCGGGCATCATGCGTACGGTTTACGGTCAGCACGAGCGTTTCAAGGAGACGTATTTCAGCCGCGTGCCGGGCTTCTACTTCACCGGCGACGGTTGCCGCCGCGACGAGGACGGCTACTACTGGATCACCGGCCGTATTGACGACGTCATCAACGTCTCCGGTCACCGCATGGGCACCGCCGAGGTCGAAAGCGCCCTCGTGTCGCACCCCGCGGTCGCCGAGGCCGCGGTCGTCGGCTTCCCGCACGAGATCAAGGGGCAGGGCATCTATGCCTACGTCACCCTCGTCACCGGCCAGGAATACACCGACGACCTGAAGAAGGAACTCGTCAAGCACGTTCGCAGCGAGATCGGCCCGATCGCGACGCCCGATGTCGTCCACTGGGCGCCGGGTCTGCCCAAGACGCGCTCCGGCAAGATCATGCGCCGCATTCTGCGCAAGATCGCCGAGGGCCAGCCGGATCAGGTCGGCGACGTCTCGACCCTGGCCGACCCGAGCGTGGTCGAGAACCTGATTCAGAACAAGTAGCAGCGCATAGCGCCGCTGCCACGTGTGCGGCGTCGCCGCCGCATGACTGGACTTGAAGTGTCAGGCACAGCCTGACGACGTGTGGCGGCCGCGGCGTGGAAATCCGATTTCTCCCCGCGGCCGCCGACAATTCCACATTCTGACCGAACGCGGGAGCCGACGCGCGGTCACGCTCCTACGTTTGGCGGGAACCCTCAACCATGTGCGGCCCCCCATGTCGGCCGGCCGCAGGGAGGAGACCGCTATGACTGACGCGCCACAAGGCGGAGCGCAGGCGGCGACACCTCCGGTCATGAACCGGAGCCTGGTCGTGGTCGGTGCCATCCTGATTCAATTGTGCTTGGGGGCCATCTATGCGTGGTCGGTCTTCACGCCACCACTGCGCCCGCAGAAGATCTTCGAAACCAGCGCCACCGTCACCAGTTCGCTCGAGAACGGCGAAATCCCCGCAACCTTCCGTGATGAATTCGCCGGCTACATCTCCGATTTCAAGGTCCTGGGCGAAAAGGTGACCGTCAAACCGCTCTCGGACGCCGCGACTGTCACGACCACCGAAGCCGGTCGCCGCTGGCTGATCACCGACGATCCCGAGACCTTCATCATCGAGCGGCCCAAAGGCGATGGCAACGTGATCGTCTTTCGCCAGGGCCGGTTTGGCTTCTCCGCCACGCAGACACAGATCATCTTCGCCGTCGGCCTGGCCACCTTCGCTTTCGTCATGATCCTCGCCGGCCGCTGGCAAGCTTCCGCCGGCCCCACGCTCGTCGCCCGCCTCGGCGGTATCGTGCTGGGCATCGGCTACATCCTCGGCGGCCTCGCCAGCAGTACACTCGAGGGCACGTCCGCTTTCTACGCCATCCTTCTCGCCATCGGCCTGATCGGCGGCGCTGGCATCGGCCTCGCCTACGTCGTCCCAATCGCCGTCGGCGTCAAGTGGTTCCCCGACAAGAAGGGCATGATCACCGGACTCGCCGTCGCCGGCTTCGGCTTCGGCGCCCTCATCTGGATCTATCTCGGTCAGGGCCCCCCGTCCTGGACCGGTCTCGCCATCCCCGGGCTCATCGCTACGGCCGGCGTCTCGACCACGTTCTGGGTCTACGGCATCGCCTTCCTCGTGCTGGTGTTGATTGGGTCGGTCTGGATGAAGAATCCGCCCGAAGGCTGGCAACCCGCTGGCTGGACCCCACCCGTCGCAACCGACGCCAAGGCGGCCGCCACCGGTGCCGGCGTGCAGTTCGAATCCGGCCAGATGCTCCGCTCCCCCCAGTTCTACATGCTCTGGGTCATGTTCATCTTCGGCGCCCTCGCCGGCCTCATGGTCATCGGCATCATCAAGCTGTTCGGCATCGACGCCCTCAAGGCCAACGGCATGGACCCCGTCGAAGCCTCCGCAACCGCCGGCACCGCCATGGCCCTCTTCTACGCCCTCGCCAACGGACTCGGCCGCATTATCTGGGGCATGATGTCTGACAAGCTCGGCCGCAAGATGTCTCTCGTCCTGATGATGGCCGTTCAGGGTGTCGTCATGCTTGTGTTCTTCTACATGGGCGGCCAGGCGTGGCTGCTCTACCTCGGCGCAGCCCTCATCGGCTTCAACTTCGGCGGCAACTTCGCCCTCTTCCCCGCCGCCACCGCCGACTACTTCGGCAACAAGAACGTCGGCAAGAACTACGGTTGGATGTTCACCGCTTACGGCGTCGGTGGCATCGTCGGCCCGATCATGGCTGGTATGTTCAAGGACGCCGGTGCTGACAAGGGTGTGGACGCGTGGTTCCCGGCGTTCATCATCGCCGGCATCGCTTGCCTCGTCGCCGCCGGCATCGGCCTCGCCCTGAAGCCGCCGAAGGCGCCGCAGCAGGCCGCGAGTTAGAACAGCGCGCGTAGCCGTTTCACAGTTTGCGTAGGTGAGTAGCGCTGCGCGTAAGTGTGTAGCCTCCCGCCTCCGAGCCTGACGATCTGCCAGTGTCGGATATCCGACCTGCCAATTGACGGTAACCAGCCCAGCCCAGCCGTCTGACGCGACGCGGGCTGAACCACAAACGGCGACGCTCATGTGTGAATATCGCACGCGAGCGTCGCCTTTCCATAGAGACGTACGTGCATCAATGCACGCAGCAATGCTGCCGCGCGGTTGTGCTCTGCACGCCGGCGTGTTATGGTGCTCCGTCTATTGGAAGTGGGTGCGGTTGACTACCACGGTCGGGAGCACGTGTTGTCCCACCAGTGCGATGCGGATCGCGCGGTAATGTCCTGCGCTTGAGTCGAGGTATTGCGAACTTTGGGGCGCCCGCCAGCGCCTCGAGAGCACGAGGAGTGTGACTGAATGGCGAAAGTCAAATCAGATGTAACTGACCTGAAGCTCGCCGCTGACGGTAAAAAGAAGATCCTGTGGGCCGACCGCGACATGCCGGTGCTCACGCTCATCCACGAGCGCTTCAAGAAGGAGAAGCCGCTCAAAGGCATGACCGTTGGCTGCTGCATGCATGTGACCAGCGAAACCGCCAACCTCATGCGGGCCCTCGCCGCCGGGGGCGCCAAAGTGTCCCTCTGTGCGTCCAACCCCCTCAGTACGCAGGACCCCACCGCCGCCAGCCTGGTCAAGGACTTCGGCATCTCCGTCTTTGCCCGCCGCGCCGAAAGCGTCAAGGTCTTCTACGATCACCTCAACAGCGTGATCGACACCAAACCCCAAATCACCATGGATGACGGCGCCGACTTGGTCAACACCCTGCACACCAAGCGTACCAAGGAAGCCGCCAACATCCTCGCCAGCATGGAAGAAACCACCACCGGCGTCATCCGCCTGCGGGCCATGGCCAACAACGGCGATCTCAACTTCCCCGTCGTCGCCGTCAATGACGCTGACACCAAGCACCTGTTCGACAACCGCTACGGCACCGGTCAGAGCACGCTCGACGGCGTCGTCCGCGCGACGGACATCCTCCTCGCCGGCAAACGCGTCGTCGTCATCGGCTACGGCTGGTGTGGCCGCGGCGTGGCGCTCCGCGCCCGTGGTGCCGGCGCCATCGTCACCGTCACCGAGATCGATCCGCTCAAGGGGCTCGAGGCGGTCATGGACGGCTTCGACGTCCGACCCATGAGTGAAGCCGCCGCCATCGGCGAGGTCTTCATCACGGTGACGGGTAACAAGCACGTCTTGCGGCCCGAGCACTTCCGCAAAATGCGTGACGGCGCCATCGTATGCAACAGCGGCCACTTCGACGTCGAAATCGACATCCCCGGCCTCAAACGCCTGTCACAGAAGGTCATCCCCAACATCCGCCCGATGGTGACCGAGTATCAGATCAACAGCAAACGCAGTATCCACGTCCTCGCCGACGGCCGCCTCGTCAACCTCAGTGCCGCGACCGGCCACCCCGCCAGCGTCATGGACATGAGCTTCGCCACGCAGGCCCTCACCGCCGAGTGGATCGCCAAGCTCCGCAAGAAGCTCCCCGTCGACGTCCACGACGTCCCACGCAAGATTGAGGAGCAGGTCGCCAAGCTCAAACTCCACGCCATGGGCGTCAAGATCGACAGGCTCACGTCCGAACAAAAGGTCTATCTCTCCTCCTACGGCGAAGGCACGTAAGACCCAGCAACTACCGGAGCAGCTTCACATTCGTTCCGGTGCCCCCTGGCAGGGTGGAGCGGGCGTCTCGCCCGCTTGGAACATCAAGGCGTCGGTGTCGGGCGGGACGCCCGACCCGCCCGGAGGTGGACAGCCACCGGACGGCAGGTGAACACGTTATAGCGCAGCGCAAACGAGAGCGGCGGTCAAGTTCGCCTTGGCCGCCGCTTGTCCTGCGCGCGACAAGGGAGGATCTGAGGGGGCGAGGATCTGAGGATACGAGTGAGTGCAGCGCCGCCGACCGACGCCCGCCGGGCACCGCACCCTTTGTTACCTTGTCACGTTGTCACTTTGCTGCTGGCACATTCCGCATGTGCCTCTTCTTCGCCGCGAATTCCGGCGCCTCCCGCAGGCACGTCCCCAGAATCCCCAGCGACTTCGTGAATGCGGCCCAGCCTGTGCGATGGAGCGTGGCTGCCTCACTGCCGATATCCGGGTAGCCGCGCTCGTCCGCCTGCACCCGCTCCCAATTCTGAAACAGCCGTCCCCATTCACTCGCCAGAACGTCTTCCATCATGCGTTTGCCGCGCGTCGGGTACCAGTAGCTGTCGTGATACAGAACACTCGCCGCATACGCCCACGGTGCCAGCACCGTCTTCAATGACCACTCGATCGGCCCCTTCAACGGTCCCCAGTAGATTTTGTGCTGCATACTGCTGGCAAATGTCATCTTCTGAAACGGCCCCGCGAAGTGCCAGTTTTCCTGCCCCGCCTCGACGTCGCCCACCAACTCGATCTCGCGCGGATCACCGACCCCCAGCCCCAGCTCATGCGCCAGCCGAATGAACTTGATCGACAGCGGGTCAAAGCCCATCAGCTTCGCCGCCACCGCATCGATCGCCGTTTGATCACTGCTGGCCAGAATCACATCCTTCACGTGCGGGATCATGCACCGCGGTCCCGGGCCATCACCCGCAAACGTCCCGTCCATCACCGCAAACACGCCGCGATGGATCTTCTTCTGAATCATCAGCAGATCGACCAGTGTTTCGTGAATGACCGGATGTGTCCAATGCCGCCGCTCATTGAGCAGCCCGCCGAAGGCATTCTTCATCGCCCCCGTCGTCGTCGTGAAGACGTGCGTCTTCACCGTCGGCAGGTGAATGATGTTCTCGCCGATGAATCGCCGGGGAATCATGAACCCCTGGGGGTAGACCTCATTGAGACACAGGAAGTCCTTCGTCAGATCCCCGACCGCGTCCTTGATGTTGATCCAGTCTTCGCCCTCATAGAGGTGCACATTCCGCAACCCGTGCCGCTCAATCACATTGAGCTGCTTGTTTTCCCGCTCGCCCAGGTGCGCATCAATCACAACCGTCCGATTGTGGCAGCCGTGAATCAACTCCGGATCATACCCATCCTGCTGCATCGCGCGGATCACGCCATCTAGCTGCCACGGCGTCGTGCTCGACCCCGGAAAGAAGAAATGCCACGAAATGTTGATCTTCAGCGCCGTATCAGCATCTTTGGCGACAACATCCTGATAACCCGCGAGGTTCAGTAATTCGTGATAGTCACTCAGCACAGTCTGCGGCGTCGTCTTCAGCACCGCCACTTTGGCTTTCGACATTGCATCGCGCTCCCTGAGTCAGTCTGGGCGGAAGTACTTCTCGGCCGCCCGAGCGCCGTTCACGCCGCCAGGCAGCATACGGAAGTGTAGCCGCATCCGCGTCTGCGGTCAGCGGGCGGCGGAATCATGCCGCGGTAGGGGGGTTATTCCACCGGCACCGGCCCCGACGCCGTCGCGCCGCGCATCGGCAACACCAGCCCCGGCAGCGGCGGAAACTCGAATAGGGGGGTGTCATCCTGACGAAGCTCAACCGTCAGATAACTGCGCGAACCAGCCGCGTCCGGCACATCATCAAGGTAAATGACGCTCTTCACCAGCTTCCCGACCGACTGCACACGCCGCAATACCTGAATCGGATCCACGAACGGAATCGGAATCCGCCATTCGCGGATGCTGCGATTGCGCTCCACCCACAAATCAACCCACCGCGCATTCGGCCGCCGGGTAATGCAGCGCTGAATCTCCGACACCGGCTGCGTCGTCGCAAATCGCCGACCGCTGCATCCCACGATCACGTCTCCCGGCCGCAGAATCCCATCTGCCGGCGTGTTCGGCGTAACGGATTCGACATGCAACACCGGCCGACGCTCGTCGACCCGCACTTGTACCCCCAGCCGTACATCGCGCGCGCCCGGCTGATACCCGCGCCACCAGTACTCATCGAGTACCTCCGGCATCGTCGCCTCAAAATACCGCAGCCAAAACGCACTCAGATCCGAGATCGCCCCCGTCCGAGCGATCAGGATACTCTCCTGATGCTCCGCCGGCGGTCGGCCGGCCATCTCGAACACGCGCGTCAGATTCGGAATCTCCCGGTGCCGGGCACGAATGATCTGCCGCAGCCACGCCGTATGCGAAGCAATGATGAGCATGTCATCGTCAACCGCCCAACTGAGATGAACCTCACCGAGCGCCGTCTTCTCGAGCGCCGGATCCACCAGGTCACTCAGGTCGAGTTGTTCACACGCTACCCCGGACACCTTCAGTGGTTCGATCGGCGCCAGCCGCGGCGACTCGGTCACCTTGAGCGATAGCAGTTTGTACAACGCCACCGTGGAATGACACAACCCACTCCATTCCTCCCGTACCTTCTCCGCATCATGCGCCTTGATGAGCAGCGCTATCGCCGGCACCGGCGGCGCCGGTACCGAACGCGACGACGGATTCACTGCGCCCACCGCCACACACGTGGTCGAATTCAGCGCCGACACCAGTTCCTGCAACGTCCCGACGCGCTCCTGCAACTCATAGGTCATGCGGAAGATGTTGCGCTCGGGCAGCGCCCGCGTCGCCCGCAGCAGCGTCGCATAATCCAGGTGCCCCGCCCAGGTCAGTAGTGTCTGTTCCGGAAGCCGACTCACGATATCGGTCAGACTGTCGGGCCGCGGCGGCGTGAAACCCGCCGCATCCCCCACAATCGTGAAGCGCAGCGCCCGGTCATTCCGGTGTAGCGCTACCAGCAGATTATCCGAATGTCGCATCAGCCGCGGTAGCTGCGGCACCGGCCCCGGCGCCGGCCGCGTCGCCAGCGGGGCCGGGTTAGTCGTCGGCGATCGCCCCTCCCCCAGGCGCGCAAACAGCACGCCGTCCGGGGCCGCTGGCACCCGCGCCAGCAACTTGTTGTAGATATCATTCTCTGCCAGTGAAGGTACTTCCGGCGCGTCGAGATGCGCAACCAGATGATCAAACATCCCTTGTGCGGTAAAGTCCCCGAATACCAGCGTGTCATCATGCAAACCCAGCCCGATCCGATGTGGCAGCCGATACACCGCAGTCCGCCCCGTCGTCGGCAGGGGGTTGGCATGCCAGCGCTGGATCAGACTCGCGGGCCTAATCCGCGGCTTGCATAGCACCACCGCATCCTGCGTCTTCCGCACCCCCGCGCTTACGAACGCCACGCGGTCCGACAGCAATACCCGAATCGCCTGCGCGGGAGACATGCGAATCGTATCCTCCACCCGCGCAGACCACCGCTCACTCTCCTCCAGTCGCGCGGGCTGGCCACCCAGTTCCGCCAGTGTCAGCCAGGCATGCGGATCCGTCAGTGGCAGCAGCAGATCGTCGGCGTTACGCAGCTCAACGTAGAAACCCACATCCGTCGGCACCCGTTCAGCCAGCGATCCATCCGCCCCGGCCACGCCTGAAGCAGCCAGCATGGCCAGAACAAGAGCGCAGCCGCGCCGCACGCGGTTAGTTGTCGGACGAGTATTCAATGGTGAATCTCACAATAGGCCCGGCGACCATACCGGGCCGTCGCTGTTGCGACTAGATCGAATGCAGCCCATCGCTCGACGACGTGTCGTCAAGCTCAGCGTCCTCAGGCGGCAGCGCCGGTTGCCAGAACCCGGTCCATGGGTTCTCGGCCAGCTTCTCCGATTCGGCGACGACATCCGCCGGCACCGCGATATCCAGGTATTGCGCGAGCGCGGCCAGGTCGTTGGACAGTTGATTGCCCGCCGCGTGCATCTCCCAGAACCGATCCTCAACCCCCTCCGCAATCAGTCGCACAATATGCTCACGATCAAGATTGCCTTCCGCCAATTCGGGTGCGACCGAATCTCCCATGCCGGGAGTAGCGGAGAGCGGTTCCGGACTCTGCCACGGAACCAGGAATGCCAACGCAACTGCCGCCGCCGCACTGGCCAACCCGCCAGCCGCCCACCACGTTCGTCGTCGTGGCAGCCGCAGGATGCGCGCCTGCCCCCCGCGCTCAACCTGCTGCATGACGCGCTCGGTAAAATCCTCCGCGAGCTCGGGCGCGTCGTTGTCCGACGCAATCACCGATCCGACCGTCTCCAGCATGGCCAGCGACTGCTGACAATGCTGACAGTGCAGCCGATGTGCCTCGAACTCCAGCCGCAACGAGCCGGCAAGCTGGCCGTCGAGATACGCGTCAAAAAGTTGTTCGCATTCCCAGCAGTTCATCTCTGTTACTCACGCCGAGTGCGACGCGCGGTGAAAATCCAATGACATCCAGTCATCCACCAACTCAGCACTCAAGGCATCCTTCAACTTCGCTCTCGCACGGTGCAGGTGACTCTTCACCGTCACAGCCGGCATCTTCAATACCCGGCCGATTTCCTCACAACTGCGGCCCTCACGATAGAACAGCAGTACCGCCGACTTCTGCGCGGGCTTGAGCTCGTCCACCGCGGCCCAGATGCGGTCCCGCAGCCGGCGGGCCTCCTCGGTGTTCGCAAGGGTGTGGGGCGCATCATCTTCGTCACGCCCAATATGGGAGAAGTCCACTTCTCCCGAATACGCTTTCCGCTTGCGCAGACGGTTGAGGCACAGCCGATAACCGATCGTGAACAGCCACGTGCTGAACGCGTACTTCTCGTTATAACTCGCCAGTGCCTCATATGCCTTTACAAAAGTCGCCTGTGCAATGTCCTCAGCCTCGTGATGATCCCGCACCATCCGCCAGACAAACGCGAACAACCGCTCCTTGTAGGCCTCCACGAGGGCGCGGAACGCCTCTGGATTGCCGCGCTTGGCGCGCGAGATCAACGCCTTTTCCTTGCTCCGGCTCATAACGTTCGGCTGGGACTCAGGTGTCCACTGATCCACGATTCGTCACCTTTTACCCGCGCAGGGCCAGTAAGTTGCAGGCTCTCACCTGCACACTATAAAATAGCTTCGCGATGACCAAGCGTCCACAAGAACCCCCTCGAATCAGGAACAAGAAGATCCGATATAGCTTCGAGGTGCTCGATACGCTCGAAGCCGGCATCGCCCTCATGGGTAGCGAAGTCAAGAGCCTCCGAGCCGGCAAAGCCTCGCTGGAGGAGGCGTACGCCCACTTTCGCGACGGCGAGCTGTATCTGCTCGGATGCAATATATCTCCTTATCCTTGGGCGAGTTACGGTCAGCACGAGCCAACGCGCCCCCGCAAGCTGTTGTTGCATCGCCGACAACTCAAAAAATGGTCCGATAAAGTCCAGCAACGCGGCCTCACCGTCGTACCCAAATCGCTCTACTTCAATGATCGGGGAATCGCCAAGGTTGAAGTCGCCCTCGTCCGCGGCAAAACACATTCCGACAAACGCCACGACATCAAGAAACGCGACCAGCGACGCGATATGGACCGCGAATTACGCCGCCGACGCTGAAAAACAGGCATCCCCCAAAACGACCCCGCATCAATCAAACAGCACGGGTTCCCAGAACGACCGCGTCATCGAAGGCGGAAACCGCCCCGTTTCCGCCGGTATCATCGGAATCCGTACCGCCACCTCCGGATGCCGCAACCCCTCCGTGAGGAACGCAGACGTCTCGGCGACGAGCCGGGCGCGCATTTCCTCCCAGTCCTCGTCGCGCGATCGTTTGCGAAAGCGATTCATCCCAACGCTCCGCTCAGGCGGTCGATGCTGAAGGGTCGTCCGGGGCCCGCAGCTTGAGGAGCACCCCGACCAGCCCCATCCCGACCATCTCGATCGGCAAAGCGCGGACCAAGGCCCAGGCGGGCAGACTGTTTATTTGACCATAGGCGCTCGACAGCGAGAATTCAGGGCGCATACCCGCCACAACCACGCCGAGCAGACCCACGACGAACGGCGCCGGCAGGTACCACAGTGGGTCGTATACCTTCGCCGTCCATCGTCCCGCATACGAAGCCAGCAGGAACCCGACCCCCACCGCGAAATACACCTGACCGCGATAAGTCCAGTAATCAGCCGGACCCGTCAGCAGGTGAATCGCCAGGGCGCCCACGAGCGTCGTCGTGACGAGCGCCGTCAGGCCATCCTTCAGCGACACCGGCCCGGGCGACGCAGGCTTCGCATTCACCACGGCCGAGCCCGACCGCGGTGTCCCACCCAGTCGGCGAACCACCAGCCACGCCCCCCCGAATCCGACGATCAGCAGCAGGTAGTCCGGCAGCAACTGCCAATAGGGCGTGCCAACCGGGGCCGCGACCTCCTCATTCACGTGAATCAACCAGTCATCCATCGTGCCGCCCAGACGCCCGCCTTCCGCGGCCCACAAGGCCAGTCCCAGCGCGACGGCCATGAGCGGACGCCGACCGATATCCGGCCCCACAACAAGCCGCGCCGCCCCCGCCGCCAGGCAAATCAGTAGTGTCACGAGCAACCCGCCGCCAAACCCCATTGGACCGGCGATGAGTACGGGGGCGCGCTCGAAGCCCGCGGGTAGAATCACGCCGCCCACCCAGTGAAATGCAGCCCAGGCGATCGCCGTCGCGCCGGCGAAGCGCACGCGACGCACCCAGACATTCTCCGCGGTAGATGGATGTGCGACGGCGGTTGTCATGCACATTAGGCTACGTGCTCGCGCGCGACTGTGCAACACGCCGCGGGCTTGCCGGAGACTCTGTGCCGGCCGACCAGAACCGCAATATCGCCGCGGTCCGGCGGCTCCGCGCACCGAACCCCATTGTTTGACACCCCGTACCACGGCGCTATAATCGCGGCCTGATTTTTGTACGCTCCTGCGACCACGCAACCGGACACCCGCGTTGCGTCCACTGGAGGCTTCTATGTTCAAGACCGCCGGTCTCGCGCGCACTGCGGGGATTCTCTTCGGATTGGCTCTGTTACTGCTCACGAGCAGCCCCGGCGTTGCCCAAGTCACTTCCATGGAATTCCTCACCGGTCGCGCGGCCGAGGCGTGGGAAAAATGGGAAGCGGCGATGCAGGCCATTCTCGCCCGCGAGCCGGAACAGGCGGAGGCCGCCTTTGGCGAGTTGCTCGAACTAAATCCGTCGCCTCTCCGTATCGCCCTCCTTGCCGATCGCACGGTCAATACGCCCATTGGTGGTGCCGTATTGCTCTTCGAGCAGGATCGCGAGGCGGAGGCGCTCTCCGACAATGGCCGCCAAATCGCCGAACTGCTTGCCACCGGCCGCGAGCAGAAAAACCAGGCCGATGACGGGTGGTACTTCTGTCAGATCGGCCGCTTCGACGTCGCCGCCGCCAACTTCGAAGCCCTCATCGCCTCCGACCCCGACCCGGTCGCACTCCTCGAGTTCGCCGACCGCGTACCGAAACGCGAAGCCATCCTGATCCGCGTACTCGACAACCCGATCGTCGGCGACGCCGCCCGTCGTATTCTCGACCTGCTCGCCGAGGGCGAGGAGATCGTCAAGGCCGACCCAACCCGCGTCAAGAAGAACATCCGGCGCCTCGGCGGTCCACCGCGCGGCTTCGAAAACGCCTCGCAAGCCCTGAAGCAAAGCGGGGAATACGCCGTGCCGTTCCTCGTCCAGTTCATGCGCGACCCGGACCAGGATCACCTGCTCCAGCCGATTCTCCGCTTCCTCCCCAAGCTCGATCGCCCCGGTCTGAACCCCATGGTCATGGCCCTGCGGATGGAAGATCAGGCCACCAAGGTCTACCTCGTCGAAGCCCTCGGTGACATCGGCTACGCTCAGGCCGTCCCGTACCTGTTGCGACTCCTCCAGGACAATCCGTCCGATCAGGTCCGCACGGCGACGCAGTCCGCACTCGCCCAGATCCGCGCCCAGTCCGGCGGTGCGCTGGCAACGTCTTCCGCCGCCGCTGAAGGCTTCTACCGCCTTGCCGAACGCTATTACGAAAACACGCCCTCACTCGCCGCGGATCCGCGGCTGGAAACGGCCAACGTCTGGTACTGGCGCGACGGCATCTTGCAGAACGTCCCCGTCCCGACGCAGATCTTCGACGAAGTCATGTGCATGCGGTGCTGCGAGGAGGCCCTCCTCTTGCAGCCCAACCACAAGCCTTCGCTCGCACTCTGGCTCGCGGCAAACTTCCGTCGCACCGCCCAGCTTGGCTTCGGAGAAGACGACCCGACCAAGCCGGACGGCTACCCCTCAGCGTCGTACTTCGCGAAGTCCGCTGGCGCGGAATACTGCCTCATGGCACTGGCCCGCGCCGTCGACGCTGGTGATCCCGCCGTCGCGCTTGGCGCCATCGACGCCCTGCGACAGACCGCCGGCCCGGCCAGCCTGACGACGGATGCCGAGGGTCGCCTCCCGCTCGCTGAGGCGCTGACCTTCCCCGACCGCATGGTCCGCATTCGCGCCGCACTGACGCTCGGCGCCGCCAACCCCCAGCAGACCTTCCAGGGCTATCAGAACCTCATGCCGGTCCTCGCCGAAGCGCTGGTGCTCCACGCCGGCGCCAAGAACGCTTTGGTCGTCGACCCGGACAGCGAGGGTGCCAACAAGGTCGCAGGCGTCCTCCGCGCCCAGGGATTCGACGTGCTCACCGATGCCTCACTCTACAACGGCTTGCAAAAGGTCCGTGACACCCTCTCTGGCATTGACGTGATCTTCATCGCCAGCGACATCGAGCAGCCCGGCCTCATCGAGGGCATCAACGCCCTCCGCGATGAATACCGCTTCGCATTCACCCCCGTCGTGCTGGTCAGCAAACCTGGCGATGCCAACCTCGTCAACGATCTCGCGCGGTCGGACCACCGCATCGAGTCGGTCCCGGTCGAGCCGGGGCCGACCGACATCGGCCGCGCCGTCGCCATGGTCATGAAAGCGGTCGGCGCTGAGGCGATCACGCCCGAGCTCGGCGCCGCATTGGCCCAGGACGCCGCCGAGGTATTGCTGGAACTCGCCCTGACCAACAATCCGGTCTGCGACATCGCCGCCGCCGAAGATGCCCTCCTCGAAGCCCTCACCAGTGAAAACGCCGAGTTGCGCGTCACCGTGGCGCGCGTGTTGGGCTTTCTCGGCTCGCAGAAGGCACAAGAGGCCATCGCGCGGATCGCACTCGACGATACCGAGCCCGAGCAAATGCGTGTCGACATGTTCGCGGCCCTCGCCGCCGCCGCCAAACGACGGGGCAACCTCCTGCCCCCCGCTCTGGTTGACCAGATCGTGAACCTGGTGGAGACGGCGGAGGCCCCGCCCATCCGTGAAGCGGCGTCACAGGCTCTCGGATCCCTCAGCGTGTCTGGTGAGCCGGCCAGCGAAATCATCCGAAATCAATATCGCGGCTAGTTCGGAGCAAACGGATGTTTCAGACGATCCTGCCCATAGTCCTCGCGATGCTGCTGCCGGCCCAGGCCGAGCAGGAGGCCGGCATCGGACCGCAGCCGGCCCCAACCCCCATCGCGTGGGAGCTCGAGTTCAAATTCCTCGATCCCCGTCGCCTCGAAATCCGGTTGCCCGGGCGCTCCGAGCCGGAAGTGTTCTGGTATATGGTCTACACCGTCACCAACACCAGCCCGCGCAGCCAGCGTTTTTTCCCCACCTTTGAGATCGTCACCGAGGATCTCGACGTCTTTGAAACCGATGTCGGCATCAGCGCCCTGGTGTTCGACGCCATCAAGGAACGGCACAAGATCACGCATCCTTATCTGGTGCACCCCACCAAGGCCATCGGCGCCCTGCTTTCCGGATCCGATAACGCGCGTGAGTCCGTCGCCATCTGGCGGCAAATCGACCTCGACGTAAACGAGTTCAGCGTCTTCGTCGAAGGGCTCAGCGGCGAAACCCGCTTCGTCAAGAACCCCGCCTACGACCCGGAGAAGGACGAGACACTCGTCGTTATCGGTCCCGACCGCCGCCAGAAGGAAATCACCGTCAACCCCGAGTATTTCACCCTTCGCAAGACGCTTGAAATCCGCTATACTCTCCCGGGTTCGCCTCAGGCACGCCCCGGCGTATTGCCGGAGCGTGACGGGGTACGCTGGATTATGCGCTGACGCGGCCGGCCCGTGCCCGCCGCACGGTTCTTGATTGTCTCCCGACACGCTCGGGATGCAGGGAAGTACAAGACTATGGCTCACAAGAAAGGTCAGGGCTCGACCCGTAACGGACGCGACAGTAACCCGCAGTTTCGCGGCGTGAAACTCTACGGTGGTCAGACGGCCCGCGCCGGTTCCATCATCATTCGCCAGTGCGGCACACCCTTCAAACCCGGCAAGAACGTTGGCCGCGGCCGTGACGACACCCTGTTTGCGCTCGACGACGGCATCGTCGAGTTCAAGGGGCGCTTCGTCTCCGTCCGTCCAGTCGAGACCGCTGCCAACTGAATCTGATTCATGCGATGCGTAAAGGGCCCGCGCGCGTCCGCTTGACGTGCGCGGGTCTCTTTTTGTCCTGACCTGCATCGTGGCAGCTTCTCGTCGCCCTCGCTACGATGCGCGCTTACTCGCCGCCCGCGCACGTGGGTCGCAAAGCTCCCGAAACGCAAGACGATCTTCAGGTGCAACATGACGTTCCGACTCAGCAGCATGCTACTCCTCCCGTCTCTGCTTCTAGTGGCCAGTGGCTGCGAACGAACCGCTGGCAATGCCGACGATGCGCACTCACCCGCGACCCAACCGGCCGCAGCTACGCAGCCGACTTTGCCGGACGTGGACACAACCGCACTTTCGCCCGGCCTCCAGGAACGCATCAGCCAGGTCCGCGCTTCACTCGCCGGGGAAGGCGACACGGCCTGGCGCGCCGTGGAACTCGGCTCGCTGTACTATGCCCACGGCTTCCCCGACGCGTCCGTCGACTGCTTCGAGTACGCCCTCCAGCTCGAGCCCGAGGAGTTCAAGTGGTGGTACGCCCTCGCCCGTGCCCACGAAGCGCTTGAGAACACCGGCCCCGCGGTCGCGGCCTATGAAAACGCATTGTCCTTTCAGAGTGACTACCTGCCCGCCCGCATCCGCCTGGCGGCGTTACTCCTCGCAACAGACCCGGAGCGTGCCCAGGAACTCTTCACCCAGGTCATCGCAATGGAACCGCGCAGCCCCGCCGCCGAATTGGGCCTGGGCCACTGCGCTCGTCAGGCCGGCAATTTGAAAGACGCGGTCGCCCACTACCAGGCCGCGCTCGAAGCCATGCCAACGTACGCCCCCGCACACGCTGCCCTCGCCGATGTCCTTGCCGAGCAAGGAAAGACCGAGCAGGCCGTGCAGCACCGCCAGCAGGCGGGCGACCGCGACGACGCGGTCATTCCCGCCATGGATCCGCTTGAGGGGGTCTTGCTACGCACCGGCCTCGACCGCGAAGCGCTATTGAACATCGCCAACTTCTACGTCGAGCAGGGGGGGCTTGCCGAGGCCGAAGAGCTGCTCGTCGACGCCCTCCTCGTCGATGAGCAGAACGTCGACACACGACACGCCTATGGCCGCCTGCTGGGCATGCAGGGCAAGTTCACCGCCGCGACCGAAGAGTTCCAGCGCGTGTTGGAGCGCGATCCGACACACGTCACCTCCAAAGTGGACCTCGCCTACACCCTGCTCCGCCTTGAGGAGCCACAGGTGCAGCGCGCCGCGGCGTTGCTCACCGAAGTCCTCGACCAGCAGCCGGGCAATCTCCGCGCCCTGGAGCAGTACGGCATGCTGATGGCCGACCAGGGCCGCATCGCAGATGCGGAACAGCGCATCGACGCTGCACTCGCGACCGCCCCCGGTACGGCTTCCGCTTTTCTCCGCGCTGCGCAACTCCTCGCCGAAATCGGCTCCATGCAGAAGAGCCTCGCCAACACGCAGCACGCTCTCGAGCTCGACCCCGAATACGCCCCCGCCTACCACCACCTCGGCCTGTTGCGCAACGACGCCGGCGACGATGAAGCCGCCCGCGCCGCTTGGAAAGAGGCCCTGCGCATCCAGCCGCGCTACCTTCAACCCCGCTTGGCACTCGTCGCCCTGGCCGTCAAATACGACGACTACGTACGCGTCGAGGAACTGCTGCGTCAGGGTGTCCGCCGCACTCCCGAGGACGCCGTACTCGTCAATGCTTACGGCTGGTTGCTCGCCACCTGCCCCGACCCAACGGTCCGTAACCCCGATGAAGCCGTCAAGTGGGCCAGAAAAGCCAACGAATTGGCGCAGTACGAGGACTTCGAATTTCTCGACACGCTCGCCGCCGCCTACGCTGCCCAGGGCGAGTTCGAACAGGCCCGCCGCTGGATCGCCCAGGCGATCGACCTCGCCCGCAAGGCCGGTCAGGAGGCGATTGTCGACGAGTTCATGTTGCGCCAGACCCTTTACGAAGACGAGCAACCCTACGTCCAGCAGCCTAGGCCTCGGACCAACAAGGATGCCGCCGACGACTAGCATCCCAAGCCGCCGCGGATGCAGTAAAGAAAAGAGAGCTGCTCCGCACGCGAAGCAGCTCCCATCTTCTGGTCATTCAGCCGTTGTGCGCCGACTTAGCGACGACGGAGCAACGCACCCAGACCGAGCAGCAGCAGCGAGGCCGGCTCGGGAATATTGGTGTGGAACGTGACCACGTAATCGCCACCGCTGCTACCAGTGGTCGAAACGTCCCAGTTGTCCGCACCAAATGTGGTGTTGTACTGACCCAGAGCGACGTAGTAGGTCCCCGCCATCAGGTCACCATTCTCACCTTCGGCCAGGCCATTGCCGCCGAGGTTGTACGAGTCGCCCAGCTCCAGACCCGAGCCGCTGCCGAACGTGAGGCAGCTCTGCAGGCTGAAGCCATCGTCATCGTTGTTGTCAACCAGCGCACCGATGTCGGTGTACAGGCCCAACTCGGTATCGAAAGCACTGTCATTGCTATCGATGTCGAGATAGGTCCCGTCGGCCATCAACGCATCGCCCGGCAGATTGAACATGTACCAGACGATCTCACCGGGGTTGTTCGTCCCGGTGACCTGGACGTCGCCCGTGAGCGTGCCCAGATCGATTGCCGCCGGCTGCGCAAACGCGAAGCCCGACAGCGCTAGCATGAGAGCAATTGCACTGATTCTCTTCATAACCGTTCTCCTCCTCAGAAAACCATGCCCGATGCGTGGCTCAGAACCGCTTCCATACCACGACCGGTACTTACCAGCAGGTGCGCCAAACCTTCAGCACGTGGACAAGACCACTAGGCAGAAACTGGGAATGGTGCTTTTCCTACTCCTCTTAACCTGGCGCGATCCTAACCAAACGGGAGCGTGTGCGTCAATGCAGAAATGTAAAACCTTGTCCGTTCATCCTGGCTTATCGGCCGGAAAACTGACCCCTGTAAGTCACGAATTGATAACGAGATAGCCGTTAGCATCCCCTGCCGACCCTTCGCCCGATATCAGCAGCCGTGCAATCGTGCGAATCCCCCCGGCTGGTCTGTCCCCCAGATTTCATTAACCGCATCCGCACAAAACCAACAAAACGGGAGGCGTCCCATCAGGAACGCCTCCCGCCATGCTAGCATAAGGATTCTCTGACGCGACTGACCTAACGCCGACGCAGCAGCAACCCGAAACCGAGCAGCAGCAGCGACGCCGGCTCCGGAATGTTCGTCCGGAGCGTCAGTACGTACTCACCGCCGGTGTCCGTGCCCGTGCTCACCGCGCCCCAATCGGTCTCGCCCCAGTCAACGTTGAACTCACCCAGACCGACGTAGTACACACCGGCCGACAGATCGCCGTTCTCACCCTCGGCGATGCCATTGCCGCCCAGGTTGAACGGGTCGCCCAACTCCAGTTCGGAGCCACTGCCGAACGTCAGCACACTCTGGAGCCCGAAGCCGTCGTCGTCATTGTCGTCGACGAGCAGCCCGATGTCATCGTACAGCCCGATTTCGGTATCAAACCCGCTATCGTTGCTGTCGATGTCCAGGTACGTACCATCCGCCATCAAGGCATCACCCGGCAGATTGAACGTGTACCAGACGATCTCATTCGGGGCGATCGAACCCGTGACCTGTACGTCACCGGTCAGGGTGCCCAAGTCGATTGCTGACGGCTGCGCAAACGCGAAACCCGACAGCATCAATACGACAACTAACGCACTCATTCTCCTCATGACTTACCTCCTCCTGGAAGTGTCTCTCCGTGCCTGTGGATCAGCCCTGTTCCACCTCACGGTCCTGAAGACAGAGAAGGCGCACCAAAACAGACGCCAACGGCTACACCGCACGTCTGAAGCAGATTTGGTACTCCTCCTGGCTCGGCCCATCAGAGCTTAACACAAAGCTCATGCGCAAGTCAATGAAATGTCGGTACGCGCACCCGCTCCGTCACGACGTACCGGTTACAGTTTCCAAGGCGTTAAAGCAGAGTTCAAAACCTGTAAATCGCCGGGCGACGCCCGCACACCATATCTGTCCGGTCCGTTACCGTTTTCGACGCTGACGACCCAACCTCCAACTCTGTTCCCGGCTCCCGACGCGCGTCAGACCACGTGCCACATCCTGCCAGTCTGCCGTTCGGGTCGGCGATCAACCAGCCGTCCCGACCGGCGAGCACCACAAAGACCCGATTCTCACACGCCCGCGCTCGCGACAACGTCCAGAGTGCCTCCCAGTTCCGCGTCACCCCGTCTTCGGCCACGCCGCCATCAAACGCCACCAGCAAGTGCGCGCCCTCCAGCGCAGCCACCCGCGCAGCCGCGAAGCGCACCAACTCCTCGGCGTCACAAGCCACGATCCTGATCCCCGCCAGATCGATGGCATCCGCGCTCCGCCCGCACAACTCCAACCTCAAACCATCCACCAGCGGGGCGGCTTGACCAGCAGCTCGCGAACGGCCCGTCCGGCGAATGACGAGCATCGGTTCGACCGGGCGGCACCCGACCCGCTCATCCGACTCTTCGCCAGCCGTAAACACAACCCGTAATGCCCGCACGTCTTCCCGCGGCAACGTCGGCGACACATCGCTCAGCAGGCGTTCACGCTCCAGGTCAGTCACCACTGGCCGCCGCGACCGCCCCGGCTCAACGTCAGCCAGCACCAGATCCGTAACGGTCCTTCCACACTGGGCCACAACGTGCCCTTCGCCGTCACAAATCAGACTCGATCCCACAAAATCCGTGTCGAGTTCCCGCCCCCACTTGCTCGCCGAAGCAATCGGCACCCCATGCTCCAGAGCGCGCGCCGCAATCAGAAAGTCCGGCTGCGGATTCCACGGCTCCTCCCGAGTGCCGCCGTTTACCCAGCCCGTCGGCTGTACGATCAGCTCCACCCCCTTCGCCGCCAGCGTTGCCGCGATCTCCGGCAACCGGGCATCCGCGCAGATCATCACTCCCAGCCGCCCGCAGGGCGTCTCCACCGGCTCGATCCGCTTACCCGCGGTGAAGTAGTCGTTATCAAACGCCCACAAGAACGATTTGTCACGCGCGCCCGCCACCCTCCCATCCGCCAGCACCACGGTCGCAGTATTGCGCAGCCGATCGCCATCTTCCGCCACATGCCCCGCACAGACCGTAATCTCGCTCTCGGCAGCCCACCCGCACAACTGACCTAGAAACTGCTCCGGCCCCGGCAATCCCGCCTCACGGGCCGCCCAATACGCACGCGCCGATCCGATGCAATATGCCGGAAACACGCACTCGGGCAGGACGACCAGCTCCGCACCCCGCGCAGCCGCATCGCGGATCATCTCGCGAATCAGTCCCAGCGTCGCCTGCCACTCCTCGAGCGCGGTACCCGGAGTCTGAGCAACTGCGATCCACATGCCGGCATTGGCGCCTGCGTCCCGTCAGCCGTCAAGAGGCGGTCGGGTAGCGGCGTGCCGCGCAAGATTGCCAGTAGCAGGGGGGCGGCACGCGCTTCACTCTCGCGCCCGTGCCCGCAACGGCATCGCGCAGTGCACGCAACGTCCCGCCAGAATATGCCGCAGCGGTGGAATCCCCGCGCTGCGCCAGTAAAACCACTCCCCGCAGCGCGGACACCGGCAAATCACCGCCCGCAACCACGCAATGTTCATGACCAGCGTACTCAGCGCCAAACCCCCGAGGTGCTCGCGCCACTCCTCCTCCCAGCGACGCTCAATAATGGCCCATGCAGCAAATACGATGAATACGACGAGCAGCGAAATCGAAACAAACCACACCAGCCGCCAGCGGACGCGCATCTCCTCCAACCCGCGCCGAATCTCCGTTGGATGAGGGTGTTGCTCCGCCACGCCAGCTTTCCCCACGCTACATCACCAGCCCCCCGATGCCGTGCTTACTTGGGCGTCCGCACAATCAGCGTATCATTCTGTCCACCAAAGCCAAAACTGTTGCTCAGACAGGTACGCACAGACAGTTCACGCGCTTCGTTCGGCACATAGTCCAGATCGCAGTTCGGATCCGGCTCGGTATAGTTGATCGTAGGCGGCACCACACCATCCCGCATCGCCAGCACGCACGTGATGAGTTCCACCGCACCCGCACCCGCGATCAGGTGCCCCAGCATGCTCTTCACGCTGCTGATCGGCACCTGCTTCGCGCGTTCCGCGAAGACCGATCGGATCGCGGCCGTCTCCACCTTGTCATTCTCGACCGTACCCGTGCCGTGGGCCGAAATGTAGTCGATGTCCGCGATCGTGACGTCCGCATCCCGTAGCGCATCCTGCATTGCCGCAATTGCACCGCGCCCACCTTCGTGCATGTCCGTCACGCGGAACGCATCCGCCGTCGATCCGTAACCGATGATCTCCCCCAGAATCGGCGCCCCGCGGCGCGTCGCATTCTCCATCTCTTCCAAAATGAGAATGCCCGCTCCCTCACCAAGTACAAAACCGTCGCGGGACCGATCGAACGGCCGCGATGCCGTCTGGCACGTGTCATTCCGCGTGGACAGCGCCGTGAGGCGATTGAAGCCCGTCACGCCCAGCGGGTGAATCATGCTGTGTGCACCGCCCGAGATCATGACATCCGCATCGCCATGCCGGATGATCGTCGCCGCTTCACCGAGCGCCTGCGTGCTCGCCGCGCACGCCGTCAGCGTATTGAAGTTCGGCCCCTGCGCGTTGAAGCGCACCGCGATATGGCCCGCCGCACAGTTCGGATCCTGCTCGAACTCCTTGACCGCCGTCAGGCGCTCTCGCGCGACCTCCGCCCACCGCACTGCGTTCAGATCACGAGCTTCCGGATCCCACCCCGCAATCGCCGCCGCCACAAAGTTGTCGAAGTCGATCGGCCCCTCACCACCACCCAGATACACGCCCACCATTTCCGCATCCACATGCGGCGCACCATTCAGCCCGGCGTGCTTCCACGCCATCTCCGCCGCCGCCAGGGCGAAACCCGCGTTCCGGCTGCACCCCGCGTGGTTCTCGTAGTGCGCACCCATGAAGTTCTTCAGGTCGAACTCCTTCACCTCCGCACTGAATTGCGTCGGATAGGTCCCCGCATCGAAAATCGTCGTCGGCGCCACGCCGCTCTCACCCGCGAGCAGCCGCCGCCAGACGCCCTCAATCTCATGTCCGAGCGGCGTGACCCAGCCCATTCCTGTGATGACAACGCGTCGATTCATGGTTTCCGCCTATTCATCGCACCGACCCGGCGGTCAGCTTCTGTTAGCTCGCAACGCATCAGTCCCGATAACGACGCATGACCAGGCACGCGTTCTGACCACCACCCAGTGCATACGAAAGCGACAGCGCGTGATCGATCCGCGCGTCCACTGGCCCCTGTTCCACCACCCCCAGCTTGCACGCCGCATCCCGGGGGCTGCTGTTGATCGCCGCCGGCACCGTGCCGTAGTGCAAAGCCAGCACCGCCGCGATGAAGTCGATCGCGCCACTGCCGGCACCATTATTGCCAAGCCCGGCCTTGACGTTCAGCGCCGGAATCTCCGCCGCCCGTTCCCCGAGCACCTGTTCATAGGCAGTCGCTTCCGCACGATCATGGGCGACCAGTCCCGCCGCGCCGGTTGCCAACAGGTCGATGTTCGCCGGCGAAACCTCCCCATTCTTCAGCGCCTTCCGCATCGCCACCTGGGCGCCGCGGCCCGCCGGATGCGGCTTGGTGGGCTGATGCGCCGCATACGCATCGTGCCCCGCCCCAAAGCTCAACAACTCCGCGTAGATCCGCGCCCCGCGCCCCTTCGCATGCGCCAGTTCCTCGAGAATAACGAGCCCGCCACCCTCGGAAACCACCGTACCGTCACGATCCGCAGCAAATGGCCGGCACGCCGCCGCCGGCTCATCGTTGCGCGTGCTCAGCCGTTCCCCAAGCTGCTGTCGCAGAAGGGCCATCGGGTTGTCTTTGCTCTCCGCCCCGCCACAGATGCACACCTCCGCACAGCCCCGCTTGATCGTGCGGAACGCCTCGCCGATCGCCAGATGACTGCTCGCCTCCCCGCACGTGATCGTATTGCTCGGCCCCTGCGCGTCATGCACGATCGTCACGTGACAGGCCAGCATGTTGGGCAGGAACTTCAGCAGCCATAGCGGTGTCAGGTTGAACATCCCCTCCCGGCCCCATTGCCCAATGTCAAACCGCCCCTCGTCGCTCGATCCGTGCAGCACTTCTGCGAGCTCGTGTAGATCAGCACATATCAGCCCCGCCCCGATGTTCGCCCCGAAACGAGCGTTGTCGACGTTCGGATCCCCATCGACCTCACCCCGCTCCACCAGACACTTGGTCTTGAGCCCCGCGTCACTCACCGCCTGGTGTGCCGCCGCCACCGCCAGCACAATGTCCCGCGCCATGATCTTCGCCGCCTTGCGATAGCTCTTCGGCACATAGTTGGCGACCTTCAGATCATCAATCTCACCCCCGATTTGCGACGCAAACCGCGTCGGATCAAAAGCCTCTAAACGCCGAATCCCGCTGCGCCCCTCCAGCAGCGCGCTCCAGAAGTCGGTCACGCCGATCCCCAGTGGCGTGACGGGCCCCAGTCCGGTGATGACGACGCGGCGGTCACTCACAGCTTGATCCTTTCCGTGCCGCCCTGCGTGTACGTATTGAGCAGCGCCATGAAATCTTCGGTGAACACGAAGTTGTCTTCCGGGAATTCTAGTCCGCTCGCGTTGCGGTCAATATGCGAAAACACGATGTCCACCTCGCCGATACTGACACCCGCCCGTCGAATCTCCCCCCGCGTCGTCGCGCCCGCGTCGTGAATGTGCTCGATCTCCACATGAAAACGGATCTGATCGCCCGGCCGCACCAACTCGTGGAACGTCGCGCGCTTGACCTTCGCCAGAATGACCTTCTCCGAAAAGTCGCGCGCGTGCCCCACCAGTATTCCCGCCGTCTGCGCCATCCCCTCGATCATCAGGCTCGCCGGCACCACCGGAAAACCCGGGAAATGGTCGTGCAGATGATCCTCCGCCAGACTGACGTTCTTCACGCCCACCGCCCGCTCGCCGGGCGTAAACTCCTCAAAGCGATCAACCCAGATCCAGCGCACACCGGCATCCTCAGCTCTTGGTCTCGGCCAGTTTGTCCTCGACGAAGTTGACGATCGTCCCCACGGTGAACACGTCCAGAATCTTGTCGATGTCGGGATCCTGCTCGAACTTCGACCAGTCAGCGTGCTTCACACGCTCCTTCATCGCCGCCAGCCCGGCTTCATTCAGCTTGCGATTGTTCACATACTCCGGATTGCTCAATACATCCCGGGGGGTCAGCTCCTCCTGGGAGATCTTGATGCTGAAGGCCTTTTCCAGCCGGAACACGATATCCAGAATGTCAATCGACTCGGCTTGCAAATCACCCGTGAGCGTGGCGTCTTCCGTGACCTCGTCTTCCTCGACGCTCAGCGCGTCTACCAGCGCCTGTTGGACCTTCTCAAAAATCTCTTCCCGGGGCATCGTGGCCATGTACGGCTCCCTCCGCTCGGTTCGTGGTTAGCTATCCAATGACATTGCCGCCGGCTGATGCTGCGGGCTTCCCTTCCACAACATCTGAAACCGGGCACGTTGCTCAGCCCGCAGCCGCTCATCCAGCGCCGCATGCTGCGGGTCGACGTCTGCCAGGGTCAGATGCCGCAGTACCAGGCGACCTTTGACCATCTCGCGCCCGTCCATCTCACCACGGGCCGCGAACTCACTCTGCTGCGCATCCAGGCTCCGGCAGCTCGACTCGATCGTCAATACCTGCCCGGGAACCGTAAAACTCTTATACGTAACGTTCCGGGCCTCTTTCAGCAACACCAGACTCGGCCCGAAATCCAGCCGCTCCCGCACCAGCCACGCACTCGCCTGTACCATCGCCTCCACCATCAACACCCCGGGCAGCACCGGGAACGTCGGAAAATGGTCCGCGAGGTACTCCTCGGCCAGCGAAACGGCCTTGCACGCCGTAATCCGCTCACCCGATTCGAGCGCCGTAATGCGGTCAATCAATATAAACTTCACGCCTTGAGCCTGATCAAACAGTCTAACCACGCCGAACCGCGCCGCTCAGCGTGGCCGCTCAACATTCGCTCACTCACGCCGCGGATTCTACCCCCACAAGGGCTGTCGTGCCAGCCAATCACCCGTTTTGATTCTCAACTCTCAAACACGACTGATGTGATCCGGATGCTCCCGAACGTGCGCCGCAATCCCGTCTGCATATCGCTGCATGATCTCCTGAATCAACTCCGGTCGATTGTCACGACTGCCGTCCGCAGGCGCGTGCAGCGGCTCCTTGACCACCAGCCGGTAGTAGAAGTTCGGCCGCGACACAACAAACGCCTGGCAGATGGTCGCCTTGCACCGCAAGGCCACCTGTGCCGTCCCGATCAGAAAATCCCGCTGCTGCCCGAAAATCTCCACCGGACACGTCTTCAGCGCTACCCCGCGCACCCGGTTTACATCCAGCGCGCTGCCCACCACCCGGTTCTCATGAAAGCAGCGATAAATATCCCGCGGAAAGCTGTCCGCGTACAGCACACGCACCGCGGCATACTCGGGAAACGTCTTCGCGTACTTCTCCTGCACGTACAGCCGGATCTTGCCCTCGTTCCGATCCCGCACCCCCGCACACCGATACCCCAGCAGCGCCATCAATAACGCCGCCACATGGTGCGAACCGTGGTGACTCAGCATCACGTAAACACCATGCCCCCGCTCCAGCGCCGCATCCAGATGCTGCCGCCCATGAAACCGAATCCGCCGCATGATCTTCTCACGCGGCAGACGGTCGAAAATCAGATAAAACAGCTTGTCGCACCGCGTCCGCCGAAAATAGTCACGGATGATCTTCTGCCGCCGCGCCTTGCTCAGCCCTTCAGGAAACGCCTGTTCCAGCTCACGCCGGTATCGCGCCCGCCGCTTGAAGTTGATCAGGTATTCAAAGAACCCGAACCACCGCCCCAGCAGATACAACCCCTTCAGACTGAACACGTAAACCCAGGCCGCCAGAAACCACCGCACGAGCGAAAACTTCGCGCGCTCATACCAGCCGACCTGCCTTTCGGTACGACGCTCAGCCGGGGGGGCCGAGGTTTGCGTAGGCGCGTTTTCCAGCATCGACTCAGCGCGCGTCATGCTACCACTACCAAAATCGCTCTGCGCAGCGTTACGACCCCACATTGTGGGCCCTTCACTCCGGACACGCAATAGCATAGCGGGTCGGCCCGCCCGTTTCCGCCACCCCCCACATTCACGCCGGCTGTGCCGGTACATCGCCCCCATCCCCATCCTTGCGCTTGCGGCTGTTCGTGCGCCGGGCCGATTTCTGATGCGCCCGCACCTCGCGGCACAGGCGGTTGAGGGCATCCCGCACCGTCGCGATGAACCCGTCCAGCCGACTCTGCATCTGCTCGCCCGGATCATCCAGGTCTTCCAGCAGACCCTCCAACTCGATCACCAGGCTCGTCAGCCAATCCGTGTCCATGCTGCGGATGTCCTGCAACGCCGCCTGATAATTCAACTCGGCTCGACGATACGTATTCGATTCCCGCGCGTAGCGTCGCGACACCTCATGAAAGCGGTGAATCGCACTGGCCAGGTGCTTGATCTTCCGCATCACCTCCTGCTGCCGCTCGATCAATTCCCGCGCCGCCTCCTCACTCTCGTGCGTGACACTGCTGCGCGTAATCTGCTCACGCAGACCCTTGAACTCCGTCAGCGGCAGCAGGTTCGGCAACAGCGTGTGAATCGCATGCAATCGGCGTATTACCCACGCGGCCGTCCGCTCATCCCCCTCAAGCGCTCCCTCCGCACCCCGCAAGGCCAGCTCCTCAATCTGTCGCCGATACTGACCGGCCCGCACCGACAGCCGGTCGAACTTCTCTTCGCACTCCTGCAGATCCACCGCCCGAATAAACCCCGGAAACCGATGCCGCATCTGCCGCAGCTTCACCAGCATGTCATGCGCATAGCTCTCCTCGAACTGCGCCAGGTAACCCTCATATTCACGTTGCATCCGCTGCCAGATGTGCTGCACGTCTTCACGCGACGGCGCTTCCGCCGGGCCCGCGCCTCCGAACGCATGCGTGAGCTTCGAACGTTCGGATTCCGCGTGATAGGTCTGGTCCGGCGTGGCTCGTGAGCTGCGCAGTGCCGCCTCCCGCTGCGCAATGAAGCTCCGCAACATCGATGCCAGCATCCCATCGCCCCGTACGTCCGTGTGATTCATGACCCGCTTGGCCGCCGTTGCCAGCGACTGCTCATCAATCGCACTGCTCATCAATTCGGCACACAGCCGTTGATAGACCGCCTGGCGGTGCTTGTCGCGCGACGACAGGCCCTGTCCCGGTAGCCCAAACACGGCCAGACGTACCAGCTCGCGCGGAAATGGCCGCAGCCTCGCCGGACACCGCGCACCCTCCACTGCATCAAATGCAATCACCGCACGCGGCCCCAGCCAATCCAGCGCCTCCAGCGCGCCGAACAAGGAGCGCCCCGTAGCATCAGGCAACGCCCGCGCGACCACGCCTGCCACGTCGCGCGGCGTCAACACTTCCCGCGCACCAGCCGCCACCAGCAATGCACCCCGCGCCCGCTCCACCATCCTGCGCACATCCCACGGGCCAACAATGATATCCCCCACCCCATGGCCAAGCTCAGATTCCTGAGGCCCGCACATACCGCCTCCAACTGCCAGGAAGTGAGTCGAGGGAGACGATGTCACCATTCTACCACGTTCAGCGAGCCCCCCGCAACGAATCTGACCACCCCCGCACCTCCTGGGAACACAGAATCCGACGCCCACCCATGTCCAATATGTAACCCTCCCGGGCCCTCGCGGACAACTCTCCCCCTGCCCGCATGACCTCGGCCAGTCCCCCTGCACACGCATCGCCGGTGAATCAGACGCCAGCGCTAGTCGTTAACGCGTAGCTGCGGTAGCGGCGTCCCCTGTTTCTCCTGCTCCTTGATTGTCTCCAGCAACTGCTGCGCAAGCTGCTCGAACGCCGCCCGCACCGGGGGTTCCACGTTCGTCATCAACGCCTGTGGCTCACCGGCATCGCCGTGCGCGCGAATTCCCACGTTCAGCGGAATCGCCCCCAGGAAACGCGTCTCCAGCATCTGCGCCGCATGCTCAGCCCCGCCATGGTCGAAGATCTCATCCCGATGACCGCAGTGCGGACACAGGTAATAGCTCATGTTCTCCACCATCCCCAGCGGCGGTACGCCCAGCTTCTGATACATCCGCAGTGCCCGCACCGCATCCAGCAGCGCAACCTTCTGCGGCGTACACACCACCACCGCCCCCGTCAGCGGAATCGTCTGCGCCAGCGTGAGCGGTATGTCCCCCGTCCCCGGCGGCAGATCGACCACCAGCACATCCAGCTCACCCCAGTTCGTCCGCTCCAGAAACTCCGCCACATATTTCTGCGCCATCGGCCCACGCCAGATCACCGCCTGATCCGGCCCCAGCATATGTCCAATACTGGTCACCTTGATATCCTCAAAGCTCGGCGGATTCACACGCCCGTCGTCGTCCATCTGAAGCTGCTTGTCGGCCGTCCCCGTCAGCGTCGGCAGTGATGGCCCGTACACATCCGCGTCCAGCAGCGCCACCCGCTTCCCGAGCCGGCGCAACCCCAGTGCCGCCACCAGCGCGACCGTGCTCTTGCCCACCCCGCCCTTGCCCGCACCCACCGCAATCACGTGGCGGACACCCGGCAGGGGGGTGGTCGGACGAGGTGGTACCCCGGGCGTCGGGTTCTGTGGGTCGGCCATCGCATGTCTCCTTCAAGGACAGTGCACCCCGACCAGGACCGGCGGGCTGCGAATTCTCGATGGATATTCGACGATAGCGGCTCCGCTGGCAAATCTCCAGCATTCCCGTTACGATCCCCCTTCTCGTGTCGATCCGGGCGGCGAGCCGGTCTTCGCACCACGCGGGTCAGTTCGCATCATTCCGCCTCAGGGTCCCGCACCAACACCACGTATCAGGATGTCTGCCTGACAGTGAACTGTTCATTGTCACCCATCGTGCAGAGCTTGGTTCGGCGAAAAGCTGCATGATTGCAAAACTATCAAAAACCCCCGGCCGCTGGTTTAACGGACTCCGCGAGTCTGAGCACCTCCAGATGGTGCTACTCGCGCTACTCATCGGGATCGGCGGCGGTTTCGCGGCGGTGGGGTTCCGCTACCTGATTTCGGGCGGAAACTGGCTCGCTTGGCGCGACGCCGAATACACACTCGATTACATCCGCAGCCTCCCCGCCTGGTGGAAAATCCTCGCGCCTGCCGTCGGCGGCTTCCTCTGCGCTTGCATCGTCTACTACTTCGCCCGCGAAGCCAAGGGCCACGGCGTCCCCGAAGTCATGGAAGCCGTCGCGCTCCGCGGCGGCCGCATCCGCCCGCGCGTCGTCTTCGCCAAATTGTTCGCCTCGGCGATCAGCATTGCGTCAGGTGGATCAGTTGGCCGCGAAGGCCCCATCGTCCAGATCGGCTCCGCCTTCGGCTCAACCATCGGCCAGTGGTTCAACCTCGACGAACGCCGCCTCCGCACGCTCGTCGGCTGCGGCGCCGCCGCCGGCATCGCCGGCACCTTCAACGCCCCCGTCGCCGGCGCGCTCTTCGCCGTCGAGGTCATCCTGGCCGACTTCCGCGTCGTCCAGTTCTCACCGATCGTCATCGCATCCGTCGCCGGCACGGTGGTGGGGCACTACTTCTTTGGCGACATCCCCGCCTTCCAGGTCGAAAAGTACCGCGTCGTGAACTACGGCGAACTCGGGGCCTACGTCGTACTCGGCATCCTCGCCGGGCTGGCCGCACTCCTGTTCGTCCGCCTCCTGTATTTCACCGAGGATTTCTTCGACAACATCAAAGTCTGGCCACCGCTCAAAGCCGTCGTCGGCGGCGCCATCATCGGCATCATCGCACTCTGGTTCCCCGAGATCTACGGCGTCGGCTACGAAGCGATCGAGAGCGCGCTCCGCGGCGAGATGCTCTGGCACATGCTGCTGATCCTCGTCATCGTGAAGATCGCCGCCGTCGGAATCACCATCGGCTCCGGCGGTTCCGGTGGCATCTTCGCGCCCTCGCTGTTCATCGGCGCCATGGCCGGCGGCGCCGTGGGTACCGTTGTAAATCAGTTCTGGCCAGGTGCCACGGCTCCCCCCGGTGCCTATGCCCTGGTTGGTATGGCCGCCGTTGTCGGCGCCGCCACGCATGCTCCCATCACCGCCATCGTCATCATCTTCGAGCTCACCAGCGACTATAAGCTCATGCTTCCGCTGATGATCAGCACGACCATCGCTACCTTGCTCGCCACACAGCTCCAATACGGCTCGATCTACACCATCAAGCTCCTCCGCCGCGGCGTGGATATCCACAAAGGCCACGACATCTCCGTCCTCAAACACCTGTCCGTCCGCGATCAAATGCGCACCGATCCCGTCACCGTCCGCCCCGGCGCCGGTGTCATGGACGTCATCTCGAAGTTCGTCAGCCACGCCGGCACGACCCTGTTCGTCGTCGATGACAGTCGCCGGCTCCAGGGCCTCATCACCGCCCATCAAAGCCGCGCCGTCCTCACCGATCCGAAGTCCTACGAGCCCTTCATCATCGCTCAGGACATCATGCAGGAGACCGGCTTCCCCACCGTCAGCCCGGACGATACCCTCGCCGACGCCATGCGCCGTCTTGCCCGCTATCGCGGTGAGGTCCCCGTCATCGAAGACGGCCGCCTCGTCGGTGCCATCTGGCCCGAAGACGTGATCGAACGCTACAACGCCGAGGTCTTCAAACGCGATATGGCCGCCGGAATGGCCGCCACAGTGAACGACCACCCACGCGTCGAGCCGCTGCCCGTCGCCAAGGACACCAGCCTCGTCGAAATGCCCGTACCACCCGCCTTCGTCGGCAAAACGCTCGGCAGCCTCGACGTGCGCAATCGCTACGACGCGACCGTCCTGCTGGTCCGTCACCGAACGGCGCCAGGCGCCGATCCCGTCAACGCCGTACCCAGCGCCGACTACACCTTCAACCACGGCGACGTCATGCTGGTCATGGCCCCCAATGACCGACTCCGCCAAATGCAGCGCGGCGATTTCCTGCCAGCGTGAGGGAACCCGCATCAACGCCAACTGATGCGTTTCATGAACACGCGCAGGAAGCCCGGCCCGGGGAGAGCGCGGACTTCCGTCTCAGCAGCAGGTGAGACAAAGAGGCTTGTGAGCGGCGGAACTACAGCACTGGCGTGCCCCACACCGCATCATAAACTTCGTCATTGATGATCGCGAAAAACCCGTCGTCATCGACATCGATGTCGTACAACGCGTCCGCGATACCGTGTGACGCAAAGAAGAACGTCACGGCCTCGCGCAATTCTTGCTCCTCAGCATGACGCGATACGTCCAGATCGATGGTCCGGACTTCGGTGTTCTCGAAGCCGAATCGCGGAACACAGCGGATCATCAATGCGGTCTTCTTCATGGCTCTTCACCGCGACGACAGGGTATTCGTCGTCTCTACAACTATTATACGTAAACGGCAATCCCAGAGTTCAATCGCCGCGCAAATAGCCCGATAGTTTTTCGTTTTGATACGCTTAATGGGCTGGCAGCGCGTCGATTACCTGATCCACTTCGTCCTCGGTGTTGTAGAAATGCGGACTTAGCCGCAAACGCCCCAGACGTAGTGACGCCACAATCCGAAACTCCTCGCGCAAGTGCTTGCGCAGCGCCACCAGATCCTGTTTATCAGACCACAGCGACACGATGCCGCTCCACTCACTCGGCGTCCGGGGGCTGCTGATCGTCCACCCCTTCCGACGCGCACCCTCCACCAGCCGATCCGTCAGGTGCTTAATCCGTCTTTGAATCTCTTCAATTCCCGATTCCAGCAACAAATTCACCGAAGCACCCAACGCCCGAATCCCCGCCAGGTTGTAAGCCCCACTGTCAAACCGCCGCGCATCATCCCGAAAATCCAGCCGTGGCTCCGCCGTGTCAAAGTCATACTTCATGCACAAATAGCCCGGCTCCGACGGCCGCAAATGCCCCAGGAGCTCCCGCCGACAGAAAAACACCCCGGCCCCATCCGGCCCGCACAACCACTTGTGCCCATCCGCCGCCAGAAAATCGATATTCATCGCCCGCACGTCCATCGGGTGTACCCCCAGCGCCTGAATCGCATCCACGCACAGCAGCACACCCTTCTCCTGACACAGCTCCCCCAACCGTGTCAGATCAACGCGAAACCCATTGCTCCACTGCACCGCCGAGATCGCCAGCACCCGCGTCCGCCGATCAATCGCCTCCGCCAGCCGGTCAAAGGGTATCCGCCCATCCTCTTCCCGCACGAACTTCGCGTGCACACCCCGCTGCTCCAGGTGCAGCCACGGCGTCACGTTGGCCGGAAACTCCATCGTGTTCAGCACGACATTATCCCCCGTGACCCACTGCACGCCGTTGGCCACGTAGTTCAGCCCCTCCGACGTGTTCTTCACGAAGGTGAGCTCATCCGTCCCCGCGTTGAGCAGCTTCGCAAATGCATGCCGCACTTGGTCGGGACTACGCAGGTAATCCTCCGCCAGATAACTCTGCTCAGACTGCTCCCGCGCATAAGCCGTCAGCGCCCGCACCGCCGGTGCAGACAACGGCGCCACGGCCGCGTGATCCTGAAAGTTGAACCGGCTCGTGATCGGGAACTGCCGCCGAATCTCTTGCACATTCATGGTCTGCATCCTGCCAGGCGCCTCACTGTTCGTGCGCACTCCATTTTACGCACACGCCGGACCGTCGTCTGCCGCCAGCCCACGATTTGCGACATCGCCGCCAACCCGAATATCATAGACGATTGCGGCGAATACCGCGCCGTCAACGCACTCGTTCTGAAGACGAAGGACACGCATGCACGAACTCACGCCTCGCGAAATCGTTGCCGCCCTTGACCGCTTCATCATCGGACAGGAAGAGGCCAAACGCGCCGTCGCCGTCGCCATCCGCAATCGCTGGCGCCGCATCCAGCTACCCAAGAACCTCCGCAACGACGTCGTCCCCAAGAACATCCTCATGATGGGACCCACCGGGGTGGGGAAAACCGAAATCGCCCGGCGCCTCGCGCAGCTCATCGAGGCACCTTTCATCAAGATCGAAGCCACCAAGTTCACCGAAGTCGGCTACGTCGGCCGCGACGTCGACAGCATCATCCGCGACCTCGTCGAACGCGCCGTGGCCATGGAACGCCAACAGGCTGCCCACAGCGTCCGCGAACGCGCCGCCCGCCTCGCCGAAGACCGCGTCATCGACCAGCTCCTCCCCGGCAACTCCACTTTCGACAGCGACGACCAGGAGCAGGCCGAACGCCGTCGCCGCACCCGCGAAAAACTCCGCACCCAACTCCACGCCGGCGGCCTCGCCGAACGCACCGTCGAAGTTTCCGTCGATGAGCGCAGCGTCCCAACGCACGTCATGAGCAATATGGGCCTCGACCAGATGGGACCCGACTTCGAGCAACTCCTCGAACGCGTCATGCCCTCCCGCTCCAAACGCCGCCGACTACCCGTCGGCGAGGCCATCGACGTCATGACCCAGCAGGAAATCGACCGCCTCCTCGACCAGGACGCCATCCAGCAGGCCGCCATCCGCCGCGCCGAGGAATCCGGCATGGTCTTCGTCGACGAAATCGACAAAGTCTGCGGCGGCGGCCTCATGGAAGGCGCCGGCCCCGAGGTCTCCCGCAGCGGCGTCCAGCGCGACCTGCTGCCCCTCGTTGAAGGCTCCGCCGTCAGCACCCGCTACGGCCTCGTCCGCACCGACCACATCCTGTTCATCGCCGCCGGCGCATTCACCCAGTCGCACCCCAGCGACCTCATGCCCGAATTGCAGGGCCGCTTCCCGCTCCGCGTTCGCCTCGACGACCTCGAATCCGACGACTACTACCGCATCCTTACCGAACCTGAGAACGCCCTGATCAAACAACAGGTCGCGCTCATGCAAACCGAAGGCGTCGCCCTCACCTTCACCGACGAAGCCGTGCACGAGATGGCCGAGATGGCCTATCGCGCCAACCAACTGCTCGAGAACATCGGTGCCCGCCGGCTCTACACCATCATGGAAAAAGTCGTCGAGGAAATCGCCTTCAACGCTTCCGACGCCGCCAACAAGGAGGTCGGCATCGACGTCGACTACGTCCGCATGCGCCTCGCCGACATCATCGACGATGAGGAACGCAGCCAGTACGAACTCTGAGAAGAATCCCGCACGCAAGGCACGTCCCACCTCCGGTACAATGGGGGACCGGCCTCCGGTCGGTCAGGAATGGGCGGCGAGGTGCCACGCGCTGCGCGTCAGAAACGCAAAGCGCTACCTGCTTCCACACAGTACTGTCATCGTCCTGACACCAGCCTCTGACATTCCTAACACACTGGCAACATTGTCACGCTAACTTCCCGCAAATCTACGTCGCTCACGATTCAACCGTGACGACTTCAGAACAATCCAGCACCTGGAGGACAACGATGCGGAAAGAGGCCATGTGCGGCACTTGCGGCTTGCTGGCAATTCTCATCCTGAGCACGTGTTTCGCACCTGCGACATGGGCCGAACGCGAGCCCTTCTCCATCGTCGCCCTCCCCGACACCCAGTTCTACTCCCAGACCTACCCCGACATCTTCGCCGTTCAGACCCAGTGGATCAGGGACCACCGCGACGAATACAACATCGTCTACGTCGCCCACCTTGGCGACATCGTCCAGTACGCCAACGAGACCTACCAGTGGTTCAACGCCTACGACGCGATCCACATCCTCGACGACGGCTGGGATCTGCCCTACGGCCTCTGCGTCGGCAACCACGATCAACACCCCATGACCGACCCCGACGGCACCAGCGCCTACAACCTCTTCTTCCCCTACACCCGCTATGAGGCCAACACCACCTGGTATGGCGGCCACTACGGCGACGACAACGATAACCACTTCGTCCTCTTCGAGTCGGCCGACCTCGAGTTCATCGCCATCCACCTCGAATACGACGCCAACGCCAACCCCGATGTCCTCGCCTGGGTCAACGACCTGCTAGCGCTTTACAGCCATCGCCGCGCCATCATCAACGCGCACTACCTCATCAACGCCTCCGCCGCCTGGGGTTCCCAGGGCAGCGCCCTTTACCACGCCGTCAAGCACAACCCCAACCTCTTCCTCATGATGTGCGGTCACATCATCGGCGAAACCACGCGCACCGACACCTACGGCGGCGGCGTGATCCACACCCTGCTCGCCGACTACCAGGGGCGTCCCGACGGTGGCCAGGGCTGGCTCCGCATCCTCGAGTTCCGTCCTGACGAGCACGTCATCCAGGTCAAGACCTACTCCCCCTGGCTCGACCTGTGGGAGACCGACTGGGACAGCCAGTTCACCATCGAATACGACATGACCGCCACACCCCTCCCGCAGGCCATCTTCCAGCAGGGCCTCGCCGGATACACCGGCACCCGCGACACCCACCTCGCGGCGGCCACGCCCGATACGCCGCTCGGTGACAATTACTTCCTCGAAATCGGTGCCGCCTCCAGTGGCCATACGCACGCGCTCCTGCGCTTCGAAGACCTCATCGGCGATGACCTCGGCCGGATCCCGCCCGGCGCCACGATCGCCTCGGCCGAGTTGCGCTTCTTCTCCACCAATCCCACTTCCAACAACGACGTCAACTTCCACCGCATGCTGATCCCCTGGGAGGATACCGCCACCTGGAACAGCTTCACGGGCGGCATCCAACCCGACGGCATCGAAGCCACGATCTCCCCCGACGCCACGCTCGTCGCCACCGGCCAGAGCGGCGTCTGGCTCGACCTCGACGTCACCGACTCGCTCAAGGCCTGGATCGAGGATCAGGCTCCCAACTACGGTTGGGCCCTCCTGCCCACCGGCTCCGACGCCTGGCACTGTGCCTCGGCCGAGGGCATCTATCCGCCCACGCTCGTCGTCCGCTACGACGATCAGGCCCAGCCCGGCGACCTGAACTGCGACGGCGTCGTGGACTTCGACGATATCGGCCCCTTCGTTCTCGCCCTCAGCGGCCAGGTCGCCTACGACGCCCAGTGGCCCGACTGCCGCTGGCTCAACGGCGACCTCGACGACAACGGCCAGGTCGACTTCGACGACATCACCCCCTTCATCAACCTCCTCGGCAGCTAACGCACCGTCTCTCCGCGGGGGAGCATGGCCCTCCGGCCCGTACGTGGAGGACCGACCTCCGGTCGGTCAGCCGAGGATGCAGCGCCAGGCCTCCGCGTGGGCGACCGACCGCTGCTCGGTCAGTCTCGTAGCGGCCGGACTCCGTGCCGGACGTAGGCAACCAACCACCCCCACCCCGCGCCAGCGGCCAACCAACGCCCACCCCGCACCCGTTCCCACTTTCCCACGTTCCCAATTGATCGCCTCGCCAACCAACCAACGTAGACCCCCAGCCTGGACCCCTCGGTCCCTGGGGCCCTCGACCCCTTTCTCTCTCGATCTCTTCGCCCCGTTCGAATAACATAACGTGTTTACCCCGCAACAGCGCCCGAGGACGCATCATGGCCCTGAAGATCTTCAACACGCTTGGCCGCCAGGTCGAGGAGTTCACTCCGCTCAACCCCCCCAAGGTCGGCATGTACGTCTGCGGCCCCACCGTCTACGGACACAGCCACCTCGGCCACGCCAAGAGCTACGTCAGCTTCGACGCCATCGTCCGCTGGCTCCGCTTCTCCGCCTACCAGGTCAACTACGTCCAGAACATCACCGACGTCGGTCACCTCACCGACGACGCGGACGCCGGCGAGGACAAGGTCGTCGCCGAAGCCCGCCGCCGCGGCCTGCACCCCATGGCGGTCGTCGAGATCTTCATGCAGAGCTATCTCGAGGACATGGACGCCCTCAACCTCCTCCGCCCCGACATCATGCCCCGCGCCAGCGGACACATCCCCGAGCAGATCGAATGCGTCCGCCAGCTCCTCGACAAAGGCCACGCCTACGAGGTCGACGGCTCCGTCTACTTCGACGTCGCCTCCTTCAAGAACTACGGCAAGCTCAGCGGCCGCAACGTCGCCGAGATGGAAGCCGGCGCCCGCGTCGAAGTGAAGCAGGAAAAACGCCACCCCGCCGACTTCGCCCTCTGGAAACGCGCCGAGTCCGGCCACATCATGCAATGGCCCAGCCCCTGGGGCCCCGGCTACCCCGGCTGGCACCTCGAATGCTCCGTCATGAGCCAGAAATACATCGGCGACACGCTCGACATCCACGGCGGCGGCCTCGAAAACCAGTTCCCCCACCACGAGTGCGAAATCGCCCAGGCCGAGTCCGTCACGGGCCGGCAGTTCGTCCGCTACTGGCTACACAACAACATGGTCACCCTCAACGGCCAGAAGATGGGCAAGAGCCTCGGCAACGCCATCTCCCTGAAGGAGATGTTTTACGAAGGCCACCGCCTCCTCGAAAAGACCTTCGATCCCGTCGTCGTCCGGCAATTCATCCTCAGCAGCCATTATCGGACGCCCCTCGACTTCTCCAACGAAGCCCTGAAGGCCGCCGAGTCCGGCAGCAACAAGCTCCGCGACCAGGTCCGCGAGCTCGGCCGTGCCGCCGAGCAAACGCCGGAAAAGGAACGCAACGAGCAGGTCCGCGCCGCCCTCCGCGACGTGGAGCAACGTTTCAATGCCGCCATGAACGACGACTTCAACACCGCCGCGGCCCTCGCGACCGTCTTCGATCTCGGCAAGCAGACCCAGGAATGGATGCGCAGCGGCGTGGGCCGGGGCGAGCTCCGCGCCGCCAACAACATGATGCGCAACTACGTTCACAACGTCCTCGGGCTCAAGTGGTCCGAACCCCTCGGCGGCGGCGCCAGCCAGGAAGCCCGCGACGAGTTGATTCAGTTACTCGTCGATCTCCGCAACGACGCTCGCAAAGAAAAGAACTTCGCCCTCAGCGACCAGATCCGCGACCGCCTCACCGCCATCGGTATAGAACTGAAAGACGGCCCCCAAGGCACGACTTGGTAGGGGGGTAGTGCAGCGCATCTTTTACCGACCTCGTTCTCGCGGAGCGGCAGGGGGAGGGTGATCCAGACAATCTCTCCCCCACCTGTGGCACCGCTTTTCAAGCGGTGCGCCTGCACATGGGGGACCGACCTCCAGGTCGGTCATGCCTCAACACTATTCGCCCGCTCTTGCCCCACCCCCAACCCCCACCGGCGAAACATGCACAAACGCCCGATCAATCGGCTCCAGCGCCTCCACCGCCGCCCGCGTCGCCTCGCTCAGATCATGCGAAGTATGCGTCAGCAGATCGCCGTCCACCTTCACCGTCAGCTCAACGTGTACGAATGTTCCCACATAGTGCCCGCGCACATCGCGCACCGCCTGCACCCCCTCAATCCCCTCCGCCGCCCGCCTTACCCGCTCCAACAGTTCCGGCCCCGGCGCCCGCCCCATCAGGTAATCCACATTCTCCATCCCGATGTGATGCGCCGAATACAGGATGTACACCCCGACCAGCAGCGCCGCGACAACATCCAGCACCGGTAGCCGCAACTCCGCCACCGTCACCGCAATCAGCCCCTGTAGCGCAATGAACACATCATTCCGGCAATCAATCGCCGTCGCCCGCAAAGCCGGACTGTTCAGCTCCCGCCCACGCCGATTGAAGTACGCATACAACACCGCCTTCAGCCCGACCGTAATGCACAACGCCCCGATCGGCCACGGCCCGATGCGTTCCGGCGACGTGCCACCCATCAGGTCCAGCACCGCCGTCTTGCACACTTCAAACCCGAGAATCCCCGTGAAGATCGCCACCACGAGCCCGGCGATCGGCTCCGCCCGCCGGTGGCCGAACGGATGATCCTCATCCGGGTGCTGCCACGCCCACCGTACACAGATCAACACGACCACGGCGGCGACCACGTCCGCCAATGAGTTCAGCGTTTCCGAGAAGATCGTCAGGCTATCCGACAGCCCGCTGGCACTCGCTTTCAGCGCCAGCAGCAACACATTCGCGCCAATCGCAACAAAAGTAGCCCGCAAAGCAGCCGATCGCGGCATAATGCCAACCTTCGCCGTAGCGGCCAACCTCCATACGGGGGGACCGACCTCTGGTCAGTCAGAGAGGTACCGCCCGACCTCCGCGTCGGCCGGCCGTCACCAACACCGCCCAAGTGTGCCACTGCCGCGTCGGCAGTGCAAGTGTGCCGCTGCCGTGTCGGCGGTGCTCTTCACCCACCAAACACCGCCATCCCCGCGCAGCGGACAACGACACCGCGACTCCCAACCTCCCTTCCTCCCAGGGAGGGACACAGGGAGGATAACCAGATCCCCGCTCTTCCCCAGAGCGGGATGGTGGGCGCAACGACAATCTCCCCCTCCCTCTCAAACCTGTGGCGCCGGCTTCACGCCACCCTTCGCCTCCGCCGTGCAACCGACGCCGCAGCAACACGCGCCCCGTACGAACACCGGTTCGCCGCAAGCAGCCCCCGACGAACCCGCGTCACAGATTTGGCTGCCATGTCAGCGGTAAGCGACTTTCCGGCGTCTCCCTCGACTATCGTTAACCATGTGCAGGTAGGGTGCTGTCTCACGGAAACGTCGGCTCATCGGGGTGGGGCGGGCGTCTCGCCCGCCATCCCTGCCACACGCTGGCATGCCCCGTGAAAATGCAGTATTTGTAAGACAATACACCACTGCGGGTGGAGTCGTAGCCCACTTGGTTGACATGGAGGCACTTGGAGTGAACGCGGACACCGCTCACAACATCTGCTACGTCGTGGGAGATGACCAGGCCGCGCGGTCATGGCTCAAGCTCTTGGCCGGCGCCGCGAAGTGCTTGTTCCACTGAGCGTAAGTGCGTCGAGGTATTCCTGAACGCCAGCACCATAGCCTCCAGATGCCTCGCCAGCGTCGCCGCTGCCGCGTGCGCGGGACTCAGCCTCGGCGCCCTCAGCTTGCTGCGCGGCCCCACCGATCCACATGCGCTAGTCGGATTGGCTGCCATCTGGACGCTGCTGGGCGTCTTGTTGTCGCCCATCTTCGTACCGGGCCCACACCAATGCCGCACGTGTGGTTACGACGTCCGCTTCCTGCAAAACAACCGCTGCCCGGAATGCGGGACATCGTTTGACGCGAATTCCAACAACGCTCCGAACGCCTGGCTGACCATTAGTCGCGTCCCGTTTCCCCTTAACAACCACCGCCCCCCACGATAGCCTCTCACCAACAGCCGAGCCAAATACGCAGTGAACACAGTGAACGCACCAACCAACAACGCAATGACCGAAAAACCCCCGACAAGGAAAACGCCGCCCCCACGCCGCACCTGGCTGAAAATCACCATCCCCCTCGCCATCATCCTCGGCATCCTCATCTACGGCTCCATCCCCGAGGGCCCCCTCGTTATCACGCCGCCGCCCGCCGGCGCCGAGCCCGGCCGCTGGGTCCACATCGAGGGCGCCGCCAACACCCGCGACGTCGGCGGCTACACAACCACCACTGGCCAAACCGTCCGCCGCCAAATGGTCTACCGCTCCGCCAAGCTCAATCGCCTCTCCTCCGCCGGCGGCGACGCCTTCCACGACCTCGGCGTCAACACCGTCATCGACTTCTGCAACCGAATCACCCCCTGGCCACTATTCGGCGGCGACGCCTGGAGCGTCCACTTCGCCGCCACCGTCCACGGCTGCCCCATGAGCTTCAGCAAGGACGGCCCGCGCGAGGAGTTCTACACCCGCGGCGTGCGCGAAAACGCAGAGCAGTATCGCAAAGCATTCGAGCTCCTCGCCGACGCCGAAAACTACCCCGTCCTCTACCACTGCGCCGCCGGCACCGATCGCACCGGCGTCATGACTGCGCTGCTGCTAGCGCTGCTCGGCGTGGAGCGCGACACCATCATCGCCGACTTCCGCTTATCGGAGCAGGTCGATCTCCCCGGCAGTCTCCCGGCGATGAACGCACTGCTCGACAGAATCGAACAACGTGGCGGCATCGAGCGGTATCTGGCGGACATTGGCGTTTCCCACGACACCCAGCAAGCCATCCGCACCCACCTGCTCGAATAGCCCGCCCCGCAGCCGGAGCGTTTCACGTGAAACGCCGTTGTCGGCGGCCCGCGCGCCCGACGACCGACCACCCGACGACCCCGCGCAGCGCCGTGAGTTACGCCAGCCGTTCCCCGCCCGGCACGGTGAACGACGCTACCCACGCCCCGCGGCTTGCGGGTATCATGCCCCACAGCAGCGCTCGTAGCTCAGTTCGGATAGAGCAGCGGACTTCTAATCCGCAGGTCGCAGGTTCGAATCCTGCCGGGCGCGTTGGTTGGTCAATCGTCGGCGGTGCGGTTCGCCGGCGGAAGGATGTCGACGAGGTCCAGATCTTCGACGGGCGGAAGCCACTCGTGCGATCCCAGACCGCGCAGGTAGTAGTAGTCGGATACGGTGCCGGGGATGGTCTCGCCCTTGGCATCCATGAGCCAGCCGTATTCGTAGCTTATCTCGTCATCGCCTTCGATGGTCAGCGCTACTCCCAATTCGGTGCGGGGATCGCGCTCGCGCGGCTTACGGAGCTTGAGCGTCCAGAAGACGCCGCGTTCCGGACAGGCCCGGAACCGTTTGTACCAGAGCAGATCCGTTTCGCGGTCCGGCGTGGCGGGCGTCAGCATGCGGGCAGCGGTCTTGTATTGCTCAGGCTGCACCGCAAACAGAACCATGATGGGGGCCGGATGGTCGCTGCTGAAGTTCTGGGGACACACGTCCCGGCGAACGGCGTTTTCCCAATTCTCGGCCGCCACGACCAGCACTTCAGAATCCGCCAGCCAATAGCAATCGAAGAGTCCGCCGTCGTGCCAGAAGCTGTACAACAACTCGAGCTCGGCCGATTCTTCACCGACGCCGAAGATGCACAACGCCCGCAGCGAGTTGTGGTTGCTGGCGATCGCGCAGACGACTTCGGGCTGGCCCGGGTTCCCGTAGTCGGGGAAGACGTCCAGCAACCAGAGCAGTTGAGGAGCGAAGCTGGCGGGCTTCTGGTCGCGGAATTCCGGCCGGTTCGGCAGGTGTTCAGCTTGCACTCTCCAGCTCGCGACCGCAATCTCCGGATTGTCAGCATACAAGTCATACAGACACAAACGCCCTTTCAGATCAGCCTCGCAATGACTGTCGTACGCGAGCAAGGCGTGCGTGGGGCCCTCCTCGTACGGGTCGAGTTTGAGCAGGCGGGCGTTTGAGATCGCGCCATCATCAGTCGTCCAGTGCGCCAACGGAATCTGCTGTCGTGAGATGACCTCGATCCACTTGCCATCTTCCAGCCGTACCATCCGATAAGGCTTGCCGAGCGTGTAATCGATATACGCCTCCATCGTCACGTAGACCCCCAACGCAGCCAGCGCTGCCACGAGCAGCACGTTGGCAATGCCCGTCATCTGCGGATGACGGCCGGCCCAGTACAGGGCCCGCTGCCAGGGCGTGGGTGTCCGAGCTTCGATCGGCTCGCCAGCCACGTGTCGCCGAATGTCCTGGGCCAGGTCGGCGGCGGAGCTGTAGCGGCGTTGCGGGTCCTTCTCCAACGCCTTCAGCAAGATCGCATCGAGGTTGCCGCGGAAGCGACGATTTGCTTCACTCAGTCGGCGAACGGGGCTGTCCTTGATCATGCAGATGGTGGCATAGACGGTCGTGGTAGTTTTCTTGTAGGGCGCCAAGCCGGTCAGCAGTTCGAACAGCACCACGCCCAGCGAATAGACGTCGCTACGCGTATCAATATCGCCGGAGTCGCCGTCACACTGCTCGGGGCTCATGTAGTGCACGGTGCCGATCAGGTCGCCGACGTTGGTCTGCTGCGTCGTGATCAGGATATCGGCATCGGTCGAGCGGGCCACGCCGAAGTCGATGACCTTGGGCTCGCCGTCCTGGCCGACAAGAATGTTGGCGGGCTTGAGGTCGCGATGGATGATGCCCTTCTGGTGGCCATGCTGGACGGCGTCGCAGACTTTGGCAAACAGCTCCAGCCGCTGGCGGGTGGTCAACTGGTGCTCCTCGGCGAAAGCAATCAGCGGCTGCGCACCGGGGATCAATTCCATTGCAAAGTACGGCACCGAGCCGCGCTGATCCTCGTGGATGCCCGCTTCATAGACTTGCGCGATGTTGGGATGCTGGAGGCGGCCCAATACTTCGGGTTCCAGGCGGAAACGGGCCAGCGTCGTGGGAGCACTGAAGCCGGGCTGGAGTACTTTGAGCGCGACCGAGCGGGCGGGTTGCTCCTGCTGTGCCTCGAAGATGCAGCCCATCCCGCCGCGGCCGATCAGGCGGGTGATTGTGTAACGACCGATCTGGCGGCCGATGAAGTTGGCGGCCCAGTCGGCGACGGCTTTACGGGTGCGCAGGCTGCTCAGCGGTGAGACGAGGAAGCTCTCCCCGGCCTCACTGTCGTGGGCGAGCAGTGATTCGACTTCGGCCCGCAGGGCTGCATCGTCGCCGCAGGCTTCGTCGAGCAGGGCGGGGCGTTCGGCGGGTGAAGCGGCGGCGACACGGACGAAGATATCCTTGATGCGTTGGCGATCTTCGGTCTTCATGTTCGTGGTCTCCCGCACGCTGCCGGCTGGCGCCGTCTGTTGTTGGTTGCGCTGGCACTCCTGGTCCGGCACGTCCCATTCCGGTCGTGCACAGCTACGACGGTGAGCGTTCAGGGGGCGGTGCCCCCAACTCGCGGTGCAGCATTGCTCTTGCGTGTCGCCATTCTCTGGTCACCAGACTGGGCGAGATGTCCAGCACCTCGGCGGTTTCGTCGACGGTCAGCCCGGCGAAGTAGCGGAGCGCGACGATTTCGGCCTGGCGGGCGTCCTGGGCGCGCAGCCTGACCAGGGCCTCGTCGAGTGCCAGCACGTCGGCCGGGTCGTAGTCAACGACCGCGTCGCCGGCGCCGAGCTCCAGCGGTGCTCGTCCGCCGCCACGCTTGGCTCTTCCTCTCTTACGTGCGTCATCGACGAGGAATTGGCGCATGGCATTTGCGGCGGCGGCGAAGAAATGTCGGCGATTGGCGAAACTGGGCGTCCCGTCGCGGCCCATGAGCCGCAGGTAAACCTCCTGGACGAGGACGGTGGTATTCACGTCGCCGCGGCGGGCCTCGCGAGTCATGCGGGCGTGGGCGACGCGGTGGAGTTCGTCATAGACGACGTGCCACAGTTGCTCGGCGGCGGCGCCATCGCCACTTCCGACGGCGTTGAGGAGTCTTGTGATTTGTGTGCGTGGCTCGTGCACGGGCGTACTCCCCGGTTTTCGAGGCGCTGCGAAGCGGCCGGCAGCCGTTGGTCGCGGCGTATCCGTTCTGAACGTCCATGGTAGCGGTTTTTGGGGTGTGGTAACAAGTGAGGCGAATGCCGGGATCAGCGCACACGGAAGTGGTCAACGGAGGGCCTTGGCGGCTTGGCAAGTGCTGAGGAAGTTACGGAAGAAGCGCGTGGGTGCTGCGCGCTGAAGTGGCGCGCGCATTTTGTGAACAGTGCAACGGCGGATGGCGCATTTCAGGGTGTGTGCCAGGAAGGCACCATAATCACGCTCGGCGTGGGCCGAGCATAAACCTCTGCGATGTATGAAAAGAAGGAGAGTGGCGATGTTGCGTTTAAGGACGTTTGCTGTGAGTGCGGGATTACTGGTAACTCTCTTCTGCCTGAGCACGAAGGCATCTGGTAGTTCAGGGATCTATGGTGTTGAGGCCATTCTGCCGGCGACTGACTGTACGAGTGTGGACCTGTCACCTGACGAAACACGACTGGCCCTGCGACACGCGTTTGTCGGACCCTATGACATCGGCTACCTCGAGTACGATGCGGCGACTTACGCGCCTCTGAGTGAATGCCACGTTTCCGGGACGCCCTGGGCCGGACGGTATGCGAGCGACGGCGGCACTGTGTGGACCAGTCGCTATTATGGGGGATACGTGACAGAAGTGGATCTGGCAACGGAGGAGTTTTACTGCAACCTCGACGTGGGTAGCTGGACAGACGACCTGATTTTCTGCGGGGGGCGACGTTACCTTCTGGCAGCAGAGAACGACCCAGGCACTGGTGCCGTAGGGTCCATACAAGTGGTCGACACCTGGAACTGTCAGAACGTGACCGGCATCCTGCTCAACGGCGAGCCGGGTCGATTTGCGCGAGCGATCGGGGACGACTACATCTACGTGGCAACCCGGAACGTGGGCACGGAGCGTCTGTACCAGATTGAGTGCGGATCCTGGGTCATTACTGGTTCGCTGGACCTTCCCGGAATTGGTGATGCCGGGATCTCGGTGTATCCCGATGGTAGTCGCGTATACGTGCCCGATCGCTCAGCGAGTGTCGTGCGCGTTGTGGACACCGATTCGATGACGGAAGTTGATGCTCTGCCGGTGACGGGCGACGCGGGGGCCGAATGGGGATTCTACGTGGAGCCTCAGGGCAGATACGCGATTCTGGCGAGCGGCGGCAACGTGATTCGCATTTTCTCGATCGTGACCGAAGCGGTTGTGCAAGAGCTGGTGGCGGACGAAGGATATGCGCCGACTAAGTTCCGCCCCGTGTGGACAGCGGACGGATCGAAAGCGTTTGTACCCCTGCCGGGAGAAGGCCCCGGCGTTGCCGTGTTGTCTCGTCGTTCTGAAGAATGTCCTCAACTCATCCTCCCTAGCGCGGCCACGCCGCTCACCTACACCGGCGAGAATAGTGTGTCAACGATGCATGTGTTGTTCACGGAGCCCGTTGAATTTGACGGCCTTGCAGATGTTCAGATCACCAATCGGAGTGGGTTCGTGGTTCCCTGCACCGTGGATGGGAGTGGTACAGCGCTGATGACTATCAACTTTGACGTGCCAATGTTCGGTGACATCTACACAATCGTTCTGGCGGACACGATCATATCTGTCGCCACGGGCAACAATTTCGACGGAGACGGTGACGGCTCCCCTGGGGGTTCAGCCACGATTGAGACCGAGCACCGAAAGACTGGCGACATCGACGGCGACGGCTGGGTTACGTTTGATGATATTCAGCCGTTCATTGGGCTGCTGGATGGGATTTGACGTAGCCGCCGAATAGCAACGGAGCTATCCCAAGGGCTGTTCGTGACCGACTGGAGGTTGGTCGCGGATGGGCTTTGGGGTAGCTTTCGTGGTTGATCTTGAGGTCGATTTCTTCGGAGTGGAGAGGGCCCAAGGGTCGAGGGGCCGAGGGGTCCAGGTGCGTGGGGGAACGTGGGAACGGGTTCAGGGCGCGGAGTTGTTGGCCGCTACGCGGGGGTGG
>CAYXTR010000018.1:73362-108300 GCA_964468185.1 uncultured Planctomycetales bacterium
GGGAACGTGGGAACGGGTTCAGGGCGCGGAGTTGTTGGCCGCTACGCGGGGGTGGTGGTGTTTGGTGGGTGGAGAGCACTGCCGACACGGCAGTGGCACCGGGCTGCTGCGCGGGGGTGGAGAGCACTGCCGACACGGCAGTGGCACCGGGCTGCTGCGCGTGGGTGGGGAGCACTGCCGACACGGCAGTGGCACCGGGCAGTGGCACCGGGCTTGCCGCCGGATTGCTTCGGGTGGGGGGAGGCGGTACGGTATTGGGCTGCCTTGGGTTGCGGCGCGGCCTGTGGAGGACGGGAGGCGCGCAGCCATGTCATGACATCCGAATTCGTCGCCCGCGGTCGCCGGCTGACTGTGCACGCCGACGTGGCCGGGGTGGATTGAGTTGAGGAGAACCACCGTGAGCGCTCCACCTGCCAAACGCGGTTTCATGTCGCAGATTCGCAGCTTTCCGGCCCAGTTCTGGGTCGCCAACACGATGGAGATCTTCGAGCGGCTCTCCTGGTACGGGTGGTTCACTGTCATGGCGCTGTACGTGACGGCGCCGCCGGAGAACGGCGGGCTGGGGTTCTCGACCGAGGTGCGTGGCAATTTGCAGGGGATCGTACCGTTCTTTCTGTATCTTTTCCCGGTGATTACCGGTGCGCTGGCGGACCGGTTCGGGTTCAAGCGGATGTTCATCATCGCGTACATCGTGATGATTCTGTCGTATTACCTGCTGGGGCAGTTCACGACGCTGCCGACGTTTTTCCTGGCGTTCATGTTTGTGGCGGTGGGGGCGGCGATTTTCAAGCCGGTAGTGGTGGGCACGGTCGCGCGGGTGACCGATGAGTCGAACTCGGCGACGGGGTTCGGCATCTTCTACATGATGGTAAACGTCGGCGGCTTCCTGGGACCGATTGTGGCGGGCATCGTCCGTGGCTGGGACTGGGACTGGGTGTTCATCGCGTGCTCGTTCTGGGCGCTGATGAACCTGATTATCGTGCTGCTGTTCTATCGTGAGCCGGCACCGGTAGACGGGGTCGTGCAGAAGAAGGAGGGGACGATCGGCGCGGCGCTGGGACAGGTGTTTCGCAATGCGGCCGAGGTGCTCGGCAACTTCCGATTTGTGCTGACCTGCGGCGTGGCACTCGTCGCGCTGATGATTGCCGGGCTCGGGTACGAGTGGTTTACGCTGGTGCACTGCGCGATTTTCGTGCCGGCGTGGATCTTCGCCAACATGGTCTTTGACCTGCTGATGCCGCCGGGGAGTGGGAAGAAGGCGGTGCAGGGCGAGGCGCGGCGGCCGTGGTTTGCGCAGCGCATGTATTGCAGCAACTGGCGCTTTGCGCTGTTTCTGTTGATCATGTCGGGGTTTTGGACGGCGTTCAATCAGATTTTCATCACGATGCCGGAGTACATCCGTGACTTCACCGAGACCAAGCCGCTGATTCGTACTTTCGAGAGTGTGTTTGGGGAGGGGATCGCGGAGAAGGTTGCGACGATCAATGACGATGAGCGTGAGACGATTGTGCGGACGGTGCATGGGATGGCCAGTGCGCACGAGGACGGGCGGCTCGATGATGCGATGCTCAGCGAGTTGAGCTATCGGCTGGAGCGCGCCGGCGTGGTGATTCCGCCGGAGCGGCTACGGGCGGTGTTGAACGAGGAGGGGCCGACGGAGCCGCTGGATGATCGCGTGCTGGAGGCGGCGTCGGTGACGACTCCGCCGCGGGAGATGGTGAACTGGACCGCCATCGTTGCGGCGGTTAGGGCGCTGGACGAAGCGCTGGATACGGAAGAGGTGTTGCCGGACGATGAAATCAAGGCGCTGACGAACGAGGGCGCGCGCGAGTTGTGGAGTCTCGGTGTTCGCCTGTCGGGGCCGAAGATGCGCGGGATTGTGGGGGAGACGGATGAAGCGACGGCGGCGGCGAGTGACGCCGTGCTGCAGTATCGCAAGTCGCTGATCAATGAGGCGGCGCATCTGCACGATCTGGAGCGGCTGGACTGGACGGTCGCGAAGTATGGCGTGCACGAGCTACTGGCGAGTAAGGTGCGGGTGACGCCGGAGGAGTTGAAGACCCTGCTGGCTGAGCACGATGGCGATATCGAGCAGATCACGGATGAGGCGATTACGATGGGGCGGCAGTTCAACCCGGAGTTCATCGTCAATATCAATGCGTTGTCGATTGTCCTGTTTCAGGTGCTGGTCTCGTTTGTGATGGGGCGATTTCATCGGTTTACGACGATGATTGTGGGCATGGTGGTGGCCGGCGTGGGCATCGGGCTGTCAGCGGTGGCCGGCGGGGAGGGTTTCTTCGGGGCGGGGGCGGTTGTGTGGATCGTCGCGCTGGGGCTGTTGACGTTCTCGTTCGGTGAGATGATGGCGAGTCCGACGAGTCAGGAGTATGTGGGGCGGATTGCGCCGGGGGACAAGAAGGCGCTGTATATGGGGTATTACTTCGTGGCGATCGCGCTGGGGAATCTGTTCGGTGGGATTCTGTCGGGGCAGTTGTACGGCAACCTGGCGCGCGACATGCAGCGGCCGGATCTGATGTGGCTGGTGTTTGGGGCGCTGATGTTTGTGACGGCGCTGATCTTCGTGCTGTACAACAAGTTCGCGCTGCCGAGCTCGGCGTCGGATTCGTTGACGGAGGAGAAGTAGAGCGTGTGGCTCGGCGGGGGCTACGTGCCCTTGCGCGTGGCTGAAGTCGGCGTGGTCGTACGAAGTGGCGGGTTCCAGTGGACTCTGCGCGGGTGGCGCGCGGTTGTTGCGGGGTGGTGCGGGCTGCGCTGCGCTTCGCCTGCGGTGGCTTGCATCGGCAATGCGTGCAGAAGCATCGAATTACATACCGGTGCCACAGCGGGTCACCCTCCCTTTGTCCCTCCCTGTGGGGGAGGGAGGTGACAATTGACCGACCGGGGGTCGGTCCCGCACGGACGGGCCGGAGGTGAGCCCGGTCGCCAATCACCGATGCCGATGCGGTCGGTCCCGCACGTACGGGCCGGAGGCCCATGCTACCCCGTTGGACGGGAGGTCGGTCCTTCATGGGGTTGGCGGGTGGTCAGGCGTCGGTTTGTTGGACTTCTTTGGGGGGCTTGGGTTCGTACTTGGGGATGTCGGGCTCGGGGATTGTGTCGATGAGCTGCTGGACGATCTTGACGCTGTCGAGGTCCTGAGCCTGGGCGGCGAAGTTGCAGGCGATGCGGTGGCGGAGGACGGGGATCGCGACGTTGCGGATGTCGTCGAGGCTCACGCTGTAACGTCCGTCCATCGCCGCAAAGGCCTTGCCGCCCCAGATCAGAAACTGACCCGCCCGCGGGCCGGCGCCCCAATCGACGAACTTCTTTACGAAGTCGGGTGCGCTCGGATCGTTGGGACGTGAGGCGCGGGTGAGGCGCGTGGCGTAGTCAATCACATACTCGGTCGCCGGGATGGCGGCGATGAGTTTCTGCATGTTGAGGATCTGGCGGTCGCTGAGGACGGTGCGGAGCGGCGGGGGCTCGTCCTGGGTGGTGCGCGAGAGGATGCGCTGCTCTTCGTCGAGCGTGGGGTAGTCGACCCAGACGTTGAACATGAAGCGGTCGAGCTGGGCTTCGGGCAGGGGGTAGGTGCCTTCCTGCTCGATGGGGTTTTGCGTGGCGATGACGAAGAAGGGGTTTGGCAGGGGATAGGTCTCGGAGCCGGCGCTGACCTCACGCTCCTGCATGGACTGGAGCAGGGCGGCCTGGGTCTTAGGTGGCGTGCGGTTGATCTCGTCGGCGAGGAGGATGTTGGCGAAGACGGGGCCGCGGACGAAGCGGAAGCCGCGGCGGCCGTCGGGCAGCTCGTCGATGACGTGGGTGCCGGTGATATCGGACGGCATGAGGTCGGGCGTGAACTGGATGCGTTTGAAGCTCAGCGAAGTGATGTGCGCGAGCGAGGAGACCATGAGGGTTTTGGCCAAGCCGGGGACGCCGACGAGGAGGCAGTGGCCGCGGGTGAGGATGGCGGCGAGCATCTGCTCGACGACGGCACGTTGGCCGATGATGCGTTGGGAGAGCTCGTCGAGGATGAGCTGCTTGGAACGGTGGAACTGTTCGAGGAGGGTGGTGAAGGATTCTTTGGCCATGGTTGGTGGAGGATAGCGGGGGGAGGGGGAGAGAGCGAGGGATTGGGGAAGAGAGGATCTGAGGGGTTGAGGATCTGAGGATTCGAGTGTGGGAGAAGCGACGGGGGAAAGGGGTTGAGGAGCGGGTCGGCGTGGTCAGGCGGAACGGGTATGATGGGGTGACGGTGGTGTTGCGGAGGGATCATTTGGAGTAACTGGCCGTGGATCGCGTCTGTAGAGCGGAGGTTGAGTCGGCGGAAGAGTGCGATGCCGCGAATCGGTGATCGGGAGTTGTCGTGTCGGATTTGATGAATGGTCAAGGTGGTGGGAAGGGGCCGGGCCGTGGGTTTCTTGAGCGGCATTGGCGGTTGCTGTTGGGCTGTGGCGTGCTGCTGGCGGTCGCTGCGTTCTTCGTGGTGCAGTTTGGCAGTACGCTCGCCTGGTTTCAGCCGCGGCCGTTGTTTTGTGAGTGGGAGCCGTCGGAGATGGGGGGGTATTGGCGGCCTGCATTTGGGCGGGTCAGTCCGGAAGAGACGTTTGTGTTCGTTGATCGGGAGCGGAACGTGCTGGCGGTCGTTGAGACGGCGGGGCCGGAGTTCGAGCAGCGCGGTGTGATCTTTCAGCGGAGTTCGATTCAGAGCATCCTGCTGCCGAACTCGCAGTATTCACAGGTTGTTCATGATCCGGAGGATGTATTGCTGGTGTTTTCGCGGGACGGGGCTGAGATGAGTTTGCCACTGGGGCCGGGCGAGGCGGACCGGCTGTATCGTGCGCTCGTTGCGTTGGGGGCGGAGAATGGGAATGCAGGTGCGCTTGGCGTGCTTTGTCGCGAGTATGCGGGGGAGGAGCGCGAGGGATTGTGTCGGGTGGTGGATGAGCGGCTTGGGGGTGACGAGCCAGCCGCGGAACGCTGAGGAATGACCGTCGTGCGGTGGCGACTGGTCCATGTTGATGTGGGCCCGGCGGAAGTTTGAGGCGTCGACGTCGGGCGAGACGCCCGACCCACCCAGCGTCTGCTTTTGACCGGATTACAAGTGGCAACGCTACCGCGCTACTCGTTTGCTTCGGGGGTGGTGAGGAGGTATTCGGCGATCTGTTTGGCTACGGGGCCGGCGACGCGGCCGCCGCTGCCGCCAAACTCGATGAGGACGCTGATGCCGTAGCACTTGCCCAGCGGGCGCTCGCCGCGGGGGGTTGCTTTGCTCTGGGTGAAGCCGACGAACCAGGCGTGGGCGGGGAGCTTGCCGCCTTCGGGGATGGCGGGGTAGCGTTGGGCGGTGTGGCGGCCGACGCGCTTTGGCTTTTCGTCGCCGAAGGTGGCGAGGGCGTCGTCCTCGACGTAGGCGAAGCGTTGCGCGCGGGTGCCGTCGGGCCATTCGTAGGTGTAGCGATAGAGCACGGGGCGGGGCTGGGTCTGGGCGGAGCCGGTCTTGCCGCAGAGTTCGTGGTCGGGGACGTCGATGCGGGCGCGGGTGGCGGTGCCGCCCTGTTCGTTAACGACGCGCCACATGCCGCGGCGGAGGACGCGGAGGTGGTCTTCGTTGAAGGCGCGCGGGGGTGCGGGTGGGGCGCCGAAGGCGCGGCCCTGATCGTCGTAGGCGAGGCGGACGGGCTGCCACTCGCCGGTCGCGACGCTAGCGACGACGTTGGCGGCCTGCACCGGGGTGATGGTGACTTCGCCCTGGCCGATGGAGAAGTTCCAGGCGTCGGAGGCGCGGTGGTCGCGGCCGTGGTGGTGCATCCATTGCTCGTCGGGGACGATGGCGGGGCTTTCCTCGATGAGGCCGGTGCCGGTGGTCTGACCCATGCCGAAGCGGCTGAACCACTCGCAGAGGCGTTGGGGGCCGAGCATGCCGCCGACCTTGAAGAAGTAGATGTTGCAGGAGTTGCGGACGGCGCTTTCGCCGGTCTGGCCGTTGGGATCGTCGGTCATGTCGTGCGTGACGCCGGGGTGCATGTTGTAGATCCAGCAGCGGAAGCGATTGGGTTGGGAGGGGAGGAGGTAGCCGGTGCAGTGGATGCGGGTGTGGGGGGTGATGACATTTTCGGAGAGTCCGGCGATGAGGGTGATGGCTTTGCAGATGGAGCCGGGGGGGTACTGGGCCTGGACGGCGCGGAACATGAGGGGGAGGCGTTTCGCGTCGCGGCGGAGGTCGTCGTAGTCTTCGCTGAAGGTGTCGTAATGGTAGGTGGGGTAGCTGACGAGGGCGAGGATCTCGCGCGATTCTACGTCGATGACGACGGCGGCGGCGCCGGCGGGGTCGGGGCGGTTGGCGACGGCTTGTTCGAGGAGGTTGAGGACGTGCTCCTGGAGGTCGAGGTCGATGGTGAGGAAGACGTCGCGGCCGGGGATGGCGTGGGTGCGGCTGACCTCGGTGCCGTCGAAGTCGAGGACGACGCGGCCGCGGGTGCCGCGGAGGGAGGTTTCGGCGAGGCGTTCGACGCCGCTGGTGCCGCATTGATCGCCGGGGCGGAGCTGGCGGAGCTCGTCGCCGCGGAGGGGGTCCTGGACGATACGTTCGGCGCTGGCCTGGCCGGTGCGGCCGAGGAGGTGGACGAGGGTGTCGGCGTTCTGAGCGGTGCGGTAGGAGTCGGGCTCGACGCGAAGCCAGGGGAGGTGCTCCATTTCGAGGCGGACGTTGAGGGCGGTTTCGTTGTTGATGTTGGTGAGGAGCGGGAGGTGGTCCTGCTCTTCGGCGATCTGGCGGACGTTGGGGGAGCTACGCTGGACGACGGCGCGGATGCGCTCGACGCGGGTGCGGATGGTGGCGGCCCGCTCGTATAGCTCGTCGATGGGGGTGTTGGTCAAGTCGGAGAGTCGTTGCCAGAAGGTCGGCAACAGCTCGGTTGTGATGATGGGGGCGATTTCGGCGAGTGTTTGCGTATCGGGGAAGTGGCCGCGTTTGCGGAGGCGGCGGGCGGCTTCGCGGAGGTAGCTGGCGCGGGGTTCGGCGGGGTCTTCGAGGAGGGCGTAGTGGATGCTGATGTTGAAGCCGGGTTCGGTGCTGAGGAGCGGCGTGCCGTGGCGGTCGCGGACGGTGCCACGGGGGGCGCCGATGTACTGGACGGGGAGGGAGAGGATGCGGTCGGCGAGCTGCTGGTAGTCTTCGGCCTGGACGACCTGGATTTGCACGAGGCGGCCGATGATGAGGACGGCGACGGCGGTGAGGAGGAGCCAGAACCAGGTGAGTCGTTTTTCGAACATGGCGACATCCGTGTCGAGTCGGTTGGCCGGTACGGTGACGTCAGGCTCGGAGGCCTGACGCTACATTCTTGGCGGGCGAGACGCCCGCCCCACCCGTCGGGTTTGGGACCTGACGCTACATCGTGCCGGCGCCGGCCGGGGCGAAACAAGTGGCGGAGTGGGCCGGGGCGAAACAAGTGGCGGAGTGGGCCGGTAAGCCGAATTCTGTTCCCGGCCGGATTGCTCCGGCGTGGGGGGCGACCATTCATCTAGGCCCGCCGTTACCGACGGGCTCCAGCACCCTACCCAGGGCTGATGACGAGTCGGGCCGACTCTCGCCCTCTATTTGGGCTTGCTGGCGGTGGGGTTTACCATGCCGCGGACGTCACCGCCCGCGCGGTGCGCTCTTACCGCACCCTTTCACCCTTGCCCGCAACTGCGTGGGCGTCTGCACGGAGGGCGCGTTTCAATCGCGCTGGTTCCTCATGCACAGGCGCCCACGCAGTCCGTTGGCGGTTTACTTTCTGTGGCACTTTCCCTGGGCTCGCGCCCGGTGGCCGTTAGCCACCACCGTGCCCTGTCCAGTTCGGACTTTCCTCCGACGAGCACAAGTCTCGCCGGCGGTCGCCTGGCCCACTCCGCCGAGTTTGATTGTAACCGTTGAATTGGGGGGTGGATATACGTAATTGTGCGTAGAGCCGGAGGTTTGGCGAGGAAGAAGCGGCGGACGCTGCGGGTGGAGGCAGCGCCCGCCAAGGTCGACCCGGGAAGGTCGTCAGTCGGTGATCTGGCCGCGGCGAGACCGGTGGTCTGTGCTATTGGTCGGTGGGCAGTTTGTCGAGCTCCTCTTTGGCGGTCTTGCCGATGTCGGTTTCGGGGTAGGCGTCGATGATTTTCTGGTAGTAGCGGCGGGCGAGGCTGTAGTTCTCGGATTCGGTGAAGCGGCGCGCAATTTTGAGCCACTTGCTGCAATGCTGCTCGGCGATGGCGTTGCGCTCGGCCTGGGATTGCTCGGTCTTGGGTGGTGCCTTGTTTGAGGCGGCACCGAGTTGGCTGGCGGCTTTGAGGCCGAGTTCCTCGAAGGTGGGTCCGTCCCATTTCTGCTCGAGGGCTTTGGTGACGCGTTCGTCGAGCTTGTCGAGCTCGACGTTGAGCTCGAGGAGCTTGCCGTACTTGTCGACAAGGAGGAAGCGGGGCAGTTCCTCGACTTCGAATTTCTTAGCGAGCGTGCCGGTCCAGCCGGCGCCGTCGGCGACGTGGTGCCAAGCGAGGTTTTCGCGCTGGATGTAGACCCTGGCTTTTGATTTGTTGTAGTCGAGCGAGATGCCGATGATCTCGAGGCCGTCTTCGTGGTGCTGTTTGTAGAGCTCCTTGATTTTCGGCGTGGCTTCGCGGGATTCGCTGGACCAGGTGGCCCAGAAGTCGATGAGGATGACCTTTCCGCGGAGCTTGATGAGCTCGATGGGCTTTTCGGTGCGGAGGTCCTTCAGCTCCAAGTCGGGGAAGGGGTCGCCCTTCCTGGGCGGCTCGTCTTCAGCCTGGGCGCGTAGGGGGAGTGTGAGCATTGCGAGGGCGATGCACGTCGCGATGTGACGCGAGCGGTTGTGCGATGACATGTTGCCTCCGTCGTTGCATGGCAAGAATTGTCCGGAGAGGCAGTCCCTGGACGAACCCCCGTCCCCGGACGGCCCCCGGCTCTGTGGACAATTATACAGCGCGGTGCGGGGGGATGGTGTAGTGAAAAAGTGAAAAAGATGCGATAAACCGCTTCAGTGCGCCGGTGTCGTGGTGGGCGCGGTTGTGGGCGGTTGGCGCAGTTCGGCAAACCAGTTTCGCAGGACTTGCTCGGCGGGCTTGTTCTTGGGCGTGTAGCCGAAATCGCCCGGGCCGCCGCCGTTGGCTTTCCATTCCCACCAAATGACGCCGAGGAGTTCGGGGGTGTCGTTCCAGACGCGGATGAAGGCCTCGTAGAGGCGGCGTTGTTCCTCGAGACCGGCGGGGGTGGCGTGTTGGTTCTGGTAGTAGTTCCAGGGGGCCATGGCGGCGCCTTCCTGGCTGCACCAGCCGACTTCGGTGAGGAGGATGGGTTTGCCGATGCGGCGTTGCCAGGCGAGGACGTCTTTCCTGATGGGGCGCCAGCGGGCGACGATCTCGTCGACGGTGGGGTTTTCCTGGTCGGCGAGGGTGTAGTAGCTGGTCATGCCGATGAAGTCGAGCTGGGCCCAGAACTGGATGGGGCGGTAGTGGTCCCAGTTAGCGGAGTAGCCGAGCTGGCCGCCGTAGAAGCGGGGGCGCACGTCGGCGATGAGTTTTGTCCAGCGGGAGGTTTGCTTTTCGGTGCTGACGAGTTCGGAGCCGATGATGAGGGCTTCGGCATCGGCATCACGGGCGATGTCGGTGAAGTAGAGGACGAACTGTGTGTATTGGCGCCACCATTCGTCCCAATCGGGCGGTTCGATGAGGCCGCGCCATTCGCTGCCGCGCGGGTTCTTGAGGAGGACGATGGGCATGACGATGGTGCGCAGGTCGTTTTCGTGAGCGAGGTGGATGAGGCGGTGGAAGTCGGCGCGGGAGGGGACTTTGCGGGAGTCGATGTAGATGGACTGGGATTGGGCGTGTTCCATGTAGCCGGCGACGCTGAAAAGGACTGCGTTGGCGCCGAGGTCGCGGATCTCGCGCAGCAGGGGCCCGTACTGATCGACGGGCTTGTAGCCGGAGGCGACCTGGATGGCGAGGCCGCGGTAGCGCATTTCGGCGGCGATGCGTGTGGTGGGGAAGTTGTGAGCGTCTTCTGCAAGTGTGGTTGTGGAGGGGGCGGGTTTGGTTGGCGTGCTATAGCCGAGCCAGGCGACCAGGCCGCCGGCGGTGCAGGCCAAGGCCAAGCCGATCAGGACTCTCACTGGCGCGGCTCCGCGGAGGCGGCTTCGGTGGCGACTTGTGTTGTGCTCAAGAGTGAGTTGCCGGACAGACATAGCTGCTGATCCTGCCTTACGTGCAGCAGATCGAGCACGGTGGGGACGAGGTCGACGGCGCGGGCGTGCGGGATGACGCCACCGGGTTCGATGCCGGGGCCGTGGAGCATGAAGGTCATCAGCATCTCGTCGCGGTGCAGGCCACCGTGGCCGCCGTGCTCTGCGATGAAACTGTAGCCGGGTTGTGGGAACATGACCACCTGGCCGGCGCGGGGCTGGCGGAGGAGGGGGATGATCTGGGGGACGATGTTGGGGCAGGTGGTGTGCGCTGTGGCGGCAAGCCAGGCTTGGGTGGGGTGGTAGCCGGCGTTGATGAAAGCGGCCAGATCGGGATCGCTGGTGTAGGCGAAGATGTCGTCGGGATCGGGGAGGTAGGCGTACTCGTCGGTGCCGGCGTTGCGGCGGTGCTTGATGCGGGCCTGGCCGTTTGGTGTGCGGAGGATGGCGGTGTGGTTGTCGGTGAGCCAGGTGACGACGTTCATGCCAGGGATGTTCCACAAGCGGGCGGCGGGGGGTGGTTGCGTGAGGAAATGCTCAACTGCTGTCGGCGTGGGTTGGCTATCCCAGCCGGCTTTGCCGGGGAGGTAGATGGAGGCGCGGCGTCCGTCGCCGGCGCTGAGGATGAGGTCGAAGTTGTCGAAGTGGGCCTGGCGCGTCTGTGGGTTTTCGTTGTGCATGGGTTCGCTGGTGATGCGGCGATCCCAGTGATCTTTCATGTGACGGACAAGGTTGATGTGGTGGTCGACGTCGACCATACCGTGATCGCTGACGAGGATGACGCAGGTGGTGTCGGCGAGGTGTTGGGTGTGGAGCCAGTCGAAGATGCGGCCGACCTGGTGGTCGATAACGAGGGTGGCGTCGTGGAACTCGGGTGAGGACACGCCGAAGGTGTGGCCGACTGAGTCGAGGCCGGGCATGTAACACATGATGGCATCGGGCCATTGGCCGCGCATGTTTGCGCGGATGGCGATCGTATTGAGTGTGGTGGCGGAGAGTTTGTCGACGGTGCTGTACTTCTGGAAATACCAAAGGGTGCCGGAGATGGCCCAATTGCGGTAGATGCGGCCGGCGCCGCGGCGATGGACGGCCTGTATGACGGCTGAGTCGTGGGGTTGGATCATCTCGTAGAGCAGGGGGGCGTCGTAGTCGTTGTCGACGAGATCGTAGGTGGGGATTGTCATATAGGAGCGGAACAGGCGATCGTGGGGATCGAACCACTGGTTGCCGATGATGCCGTGGCGGTCGGGGCCGACGCCGGTGCTAAGGGTGGCGATGGCGGCGTAGGTGATGGAGGGGACGCAGGTGGTGGCGTGTTGGACGCGGGTACCGCCGGCGTGGAAGTACTTGCTGATGTTGGGGAGCCAGCCTTGTTGGCAGCCTTGCTCGACGATGCGGGGCGGGAGGCCGTCGACGAGGAGGATGAGGACGCCGGGATTGGGGCGGATGACGTCTGGGCGCAGCTTAGCGGAAAGGGGTTCGTTGAGGCCGCAGCCGGTGATTGAGAGTAACAGCAGGGCGAGAACGGGGAAGGCGTGCGCGGGGGCGTACGGGGAATTGCGACGGTGCGGGACGATATTGGGCGGGGGGGTACGACTGAGCAAAACACATCTCCGGGGTTGGTTGGGTGGGCATTATCCATGCCGCCGGGACAGGATCAAGTTTGGTCGGGTGCTTGTGTCGCGGCGGACGGTGGCTATAGTGCGCTCCTATGGGGCGGCTGACGTACGTTGTGTGAACACTGATGGAGACCACGATGAAGAGATGGAAGTTGGCGGGGCTGGTAGTTTCCGGTGGATTTCTCTTGCAGCTTTCGGCTTGCGGGTACGACTTTGCGTATTTTCTGGCGCAGGCGTTTGCGGCGGAGGCGGCGACGCAGATTGTGAACTCTGCGACGGGTGCTTAGGCGCTGCGGACGTCGGGGGAACAAGCGCCGGGGGTCTGAGCTGCTCAGATGCGGTGAGGGCGTGCCCGGCGCGCCCTCTCTGACGGCTGCGCGGATATCCGTGCTGGCGCCGGGGGCGCTATGCTGGCAAGCAGGTGATCAAATACGCCCAGTTCGCGAGCACCAGCACAATCAGGACGGCGGTCCACGCGCGCCGTGCGGCCGTTGACGTCATCAGGACGATGCGGCGCCGGAACACGGTGCGCAGCACCAGCCAGGCGACCGCAACGGCCAGCAGCAGAAGTGCGAGGGGGTTATAAGCAAGCGCGGCGGTGAAGTCGGCGCGGCCGAGGGCGAGGACCATGCGGGTGGTGCCACAGGTGGGGCAGGGGAGGCCAGTGAGGCGGCGGAAGTTGCAAAGTGGCGCCGGCTGTTCGCCCGTGCCGGCGGAGAGCAGGACGTATAAGCCGACCAGCGCGAGGTGAAACAGAACGAGGGCGATTGCCCATGCGGGAATGTGGGGGAAGCGGCGCTGAACGCGGACGAGGCGCATGATGCGTGAGTGTACGACGCGCGCGGGCACAATGGTAGCGTGGTGCGGCACGGAAGCGTGGCGCGACCGATTGAGTCGCTCCGCGAGGAATCTCGCTTGGCCAGTGGACCGATAGGCTTGTTCGTCGGAGCCTGATCGGTAGTCGTCACGAAACCGGTCTGTGGCCGACCAGAGGTCGGTTACTTACAGGACTGCGGGTAGGTACTAGCCGACGCTATTGGCCGACGCGGCCGCTGCGAACCCGCCTATGGCCATCATGAGAATGGTGAGCCCGACTCCGACGATCAGTAGGACGACCGAGATGATGCCGAGGATTTTTCCGGCCTTGGTCATGCCTTCGCCGGTGGGGTCCATGCGGCCTTCCTGCATGGCTCGGAGGTCGCCGTTGCCCATGACCCACGCGACGATGCCGAGGATCTGGCAGACGAGTAGTCCGAGGATGCCGAGGACGAGGATGAGGGTTCCGCGATGGGGCTGCATGCCGGACGGGCCAGACATTCCGCCGGGGGTGGGCATGTCGCTCATGAGATTGCTCCTCCGATCGAGTTTTGAACTCCCGAGACCGCGCTGGTTACGACCGCTTGGGAGACTATACGCAATGGTCCGGTAATGTCGCAAGCGCTATTGCGAAGAATCAATCAGTGTTGGGGGGTATCGTTGCGTGCGTCTGTGCGGCTGGTCAGCGGTGTTCAGAAGCTGCCCGAGACGGCGGGGATTGCGGCAGAGATGCCGACGAATATGAGCATGAGCAGGAGGATGGCGATGCTGAGGGCCGCGAATACGAGGCCGATGATGGCGAGAATGAGGCCGGCACGGGTGGGGCCGTCACCCGACGTGTCCATGCGACCGGCGCGCATTTGCCTGAGGTCTTCGCGGGCGAAGAGTATGGCGAGGATGCCGAAGACTTCGAGTACCAGGAGTCCCTGGCAGCAACCGAGGCTGAGGAGACCGCCGAAGAGGCCGACGATGCCGAAGGTGAGGATGAGTGCGCCGCGGTGGGGACGCACGCTGTAGCGGCTGGCCATGCCGAGGACGGGCGGGTCGGATTCGTTCATGTGGGCTCAGTTCCGCCGGCGAAGCGCGGTGGCGATTGTGCCTGTTGGTGATGGTGCTGAATCAGTATACGGGGATGCGTGCGCGAAGTGCAAGGCGGGGCATGGGGGGGGCGGTGTGTGCGTTGAGGACTGCGCGATCGTGGGCTAGAGTACGTTGGCAGACGAGAGGCTGCTTGGGGGACTGGTTGGGTACACGGGTTGAAGACCGGTGCCACAGGAGATAGTGGCGGGATGCACCGGTTAAAAAGCGGTGCCACAGGAAAGGCCGGTGCCGCAGGGTGTTGGGAAAGGTCTGGTGTGGCTGGTTGAGGAACTGATGTGAGCGAAGTGCTGCCGCGCGGTTGGCGTGGTTTATTCTGTCGGCTGGGGATGCTGGCTGTGGTGTGCTGCGCCGTGTCGACGGTAGCTGCGCAGACTGCGGAGGCGCCGCCGCCTGAGACGCAGGCGACGACGGGAGAGGCGACGACGCAGCCGACGAAGGTTCCAGAGAACAAGCTGGCGACGCCTTATCAAGCGGTGCAGCATTTTCTCGGGATCGTGGAGGATGACGAGGCGGGGCCGGAGCGTTTTGGGCGAGCGACGGTGTGTCTGGACCTGAGCGCGCTGGACCCGGAGGTGCGCAAGGCGAAGGGGCCGGAACTGGCGGGGCAGCTTTTCGAGATTCTCGTGGCGATGCAGGCTGCGGGGTATTTTGATTCGGAGGATGAGGAGGTCTTGCCGGATGAGCCGGCGCTGGAGAGTGGGAAGCTCCAGTCGTTCGGACGAGATCCGATTGTGCTGGTGTTGGAGCGAATTCCACGGGTGATTCGGGACGAGAAGGGGGAGGTGCTGGCGACGTTGCAGGAGTGGCGGTTTTCGACGTCGACGGTGGCGCGCATCCCGGAATGGCACAGTGATCTGGCGCGGCTGCTGGAGCGGATGGGCGAGGCGGTCAAGCCGTCGGTGCCGACGCCAGCAGCGGCGGGGGATGTGAAAGAGGGGGCGCTGGGTTCGCCATTTGATACGGTGACGTATTTTCTGGATACGGCGCGGGCGGCGCAGGAGGAAGGGGGCGAGCTGTATCGGAAGGCGTTCGCCTGCCTGGATTTTTCGGCGGTGATTGCGGCGGCGGTGCGGAAGGAGAGCAAGCTCGAGGATCCGGCCGCGGTGGAAATGGAAGTGCGGCGGCGTGGGGCGGATTTTGTTCAGCAGTATGTCACTGAGAATGGCGTGCAGTATGTGGATGCGCTGGCGCGCATTCTGGGGGCGTTGCAGGACACAGGGGATCTGGATCTGGAGAAGCTGCCGAAGTCTTTGCCGGAGGAGCATAAGGGATATTGGGCGTTGGGGCGGAAGCCGCTGGAGCTGTTGCTGGTGCGGCATGCGGACGGGCGGTGGCGCTTCAGCGCGGACACGGTGCGCAAAGCGCTGGAGATGGACGAGTCGCTGAAGAAGCCGGTTGAAGCGGGGCCGGCCGAGGTTGTCCCGCCGCCGGCGGCTGCTGTACAGGAGCCCGCCGCAAAAGAGACGCCGGCGCCGGTGGTGCGCGAGCCGCGACCGGCGTCGCGGGCGCCGAAGCAGTTTCGGTCGCCGCGGGCGACGTTGGGGACATTTCGGAAGGCGATGCGGATGGGGGATCTGACGACGGCGGTGGACTGTCTGGACCTGTCGCAGCTTACGGATACGGAGCGGGAGCTGGCGCACACACTGGCGGGGAAGTTGTGGCTGGTGATGATGCGGCATGAGCAGGTGCCGTTGGCGACGGTGCCGGATGATCCGGCGGGGGATGCGTATGAGCTACTGAGCCGGCCGGAGGGACGGATTGAGCTGGATCGGGTTTGGAATGAGGCGCGGGTGGAGCAGTGGCTATTCACGTCGCGCACGGTGCGGGATATCGAGAAGTTGTACGAGGCGGTTGAGAGTGAGCCGATTCATGAGAGCTGGCAGGATGTGCAAGTGCGGTTTGTGTCGCTGCCGGCGTTGTATGTGCGGGAGCTGATCAACGCGCAGATCTATGACCGGACGTTCAAGGTAACGGATCCGGAGACGGGCGAGGTTACGCGTTATACGCGGGAGGGGAAGTGGCCGAAGTGGCTTGGTGCGCAGGTGGGGACGCTGCGGGTGTGGCAGTGGATCGGCGTGTTGCTGGTGGTGCTGCTGGGGCTGCTGGTGCTATGGGTCTCGCAGCGGATTCTATCGTCGCTGGTGGCGGGATGGATGCGGTCGCGCGCGACGGAGACGATGTCGCGTGACATCGCTCGGCGGGCGGTGTTGCCGATGTCGCTGCTGGCGATGCTGGCGGCGTGGTGGGGCGGCTTGCAGATGCTGGACCTGGGTGCGCCGCTCATGAGCTGGACGTGGTTCGTGCTCAAGATCGTGCTGGCGGTCACGGCGGTGTTTACGGTCTACCGACTGATCGATCTGATTGCGCTGTACTTCCGGGAACGGGCGGCGAAGACGCGTTCGCGGCTGGATGACGTGCTCGTGCCACTGGTGCAGAAGACCATGAAGGTCGTCGTGGTAGCCGTGGGCTGTGTGGCGGTGGCGACGACGGTTGGTTTTGAGGTCACGCCGTTGCTGGCTGGTCTGGGTGTTGGTGGTCTGGCGTTTGGTCTGGCGGCGCAGGATACGCTGAAGAATTATTTCGGGTCGGTCAACGTCGTACTGGATCGGCCGTTTCAGGTGGGGGATTGGGTGAAGATTGGCGACTCGGAGGGGACGGTTGAATCGGTGGGGTTGCGGAGTTCGCGCATTCGGACGTTCTATAACTCGCAACTGACGATTCCGAATTCGGAGATCATGAATGCGACCGTCGATAACCTGGGGCGGCGGCGCTATCGGCGGACGTTTACGACGCTGTCGGTAACGTATTCGACGACGCCGGAGCAGTTGGATGCGTTTTGTGAGGGGATTCGGGAGATTATTCGACAGCACCCGTTCACACGGAAAGACTACTTCCATGTGTATGTGAGTGAGTTTGGCGATTCGTACATTGGGATCATGCTTTATTGCTTTCATGAATGTCCGGATTGGGCGACGGAGCTGCGCGAGCGGCATCGGCTGTACCTGGACATTATTCGGCTGGCGCAGCGGCTTGAGGTGGAGTTCGCCTTCCCGACGCAGACGATTCATCTGCATCAGGAGGAGACGCCGGCGCCGGCGACGCTGGTTCCGCGGGGGTCAGAGGCGGCACTGAAGCATGGGCGGGAGGTGGCTGGTCGGATTATTGAGGAGACGCTGGGGTAAGCGCGGTGCGCCGGTGGGGTCGAGTGACAGGCGAGTGTGTGTGGGGGGGCAGGCGGGCAGGTGCGAGATCGGGAATCGCACCAGGGCAGCGCGTGCGTAATCGCACTTTTATATTGGGATTTCGGTCGTTGATTGGTTAGGCTACTTGTGTCACCAATCGGCGGGACCACAAACGGGCGGGTCAGCGCGTCACACGCCCGTATGCAACGTTGTGCCCGCCCCGTGTAGCGTCAGGCCTGCGAGCCTGACGTCCGGGGCCGCGGCCGAAGGAGGAGCATGTCGTGAAATCACGTCTGCTGTTGCTGCTTGTCGCCATCTGCATCGTCGCCCCGGCGGTCGCGGAGCCGTACTGGATCGCGTGGGAAGGCGACGACTTTCCGGAGAATCAGGGCTGGGAACGCCACTGGGGCAACTGGGACGGCCCGTACGAAGGCGATGGCGCGATTCGCACCCTCAACGACGGCGTCATGACATACGATTCGCGGCAGGATGATGGCATCTTCGACGGTTCGATCATGTCTCGTCCAGGCGAATTGGATCCTGAGCCTGGCGAGATGTTCGTTATGGAATGGCGACTCAACGTTCGCGAGCTTGTGGGGAGCTACGACTCCAGCGTGGCCTTGGCCAGTGACCAGTCACGGATTCTCGGGTTTGAGTGCGCCTACGATGAGATCCGCAGTGGATACGACGAGAGCATGACCGTCCCGATCACGCCCGAGGTATTTCACGTCTACCGCGTCGAGACATCTGACATGGAGGACTACGCGTTTTATGTGGACGGCACTCTCGTTCACGAGGGGACTCTGATCCAGTCTGGAGGGCTGCAGTCGCGAATCGCCTGGGGCGATGGCGTCCAAGGCGCCGCCAGCCTGCATGACTGGGATTACTTTCGCTTCGGCGTCGTTCCGGAACCATCTCAACTACTGGCATTACTGATCCTGTGCGCGTTGGGCGCCAGGACATATCGCAGTGGCCGTGCATTATGAGGAGAACAAGATGAACGGTTTCAGAGCACTCGCAATGCTGTTGTTGGTTTTGTTATCTGGCTCACAGTATGTGAACGGCGCAAACATGATTACTGGATAAGTAGGGACAGCCACCTATTTCGCTGACACTTTTGTCCTCCCGCTGGAATTCCCCGCTGCCTGATATTCCCAAGACGATTGCGCATAACTGCGAAACGTGTCCCGCCTGCGCTGCCGGCGGTGAAGACGGCGCCGAGCGTTTGCCGGAGGATCCGTACGCGGCCGCCGAAGTGTTCCTGGCCTACCTGGCGGACGAGCAGTTGGAGACGTTCGTGGCGCTGGTTGAGCAGTTGGTCGAGCACTACGCCGACACACCCCGCGGCGCGTTCTGGTCCGCCGTGCTCGAGTTCCTCCATGCCGCCTAGTGTGCTGTCTTGCTAAGAGGCTGACATGGCGCACACAGCCGTGGGGGTCATGACACGGCGGGCGGGACGCCCGCCCCACCCTTGATGAGCCAGCGTACTTGCGAGACGGTACATCAGTTCTGCATCAATGCTCTGAAGAATCGTGGGATTCGTCGGGGTGGTGCAGGGTTGGGGGCTTGTGCGGTTGGGGCGCGTGCAGATTGGTGCGGAGGGTGATCCAAATGAGGGCGGTCCAGAGGATGAGTACGCTGGCGATTTGCGCGCCGGCGGCGCGGGCGGCGGGCCAAGCGAGCAGGAAGGCGCCGAGCAGCCAGCATGTGAGGGCCAAGGTGGTCGGTGTAAGGCGGCGGCGTGTGGCGCGGTGTTGGCGCGCGGCGCGATCGGCCAGCAGTGCGATCGGCCAGTAGACCAACGGGAGGTAGTGTGTCCAAACGAGGGGGGAGGCCAGCAGCATCAGGCAGCACCAGATGCCGAACTGGGCGCGGATGTTGCGGCCGACTTCGACGCTGGGGGGAGGCCAGGTAGTAGAAGCGCGCAGGGCCGCGACGATGCTGAGGCCGGCGACGACGAGCATGAGGACGATATAGATGGTGAAGATGGCGTTGCGGGGGAAGCTGGCGAAGTTGACGTATAGCGGCTGGGGGATGGTCTCCTTGCCGCCGTCGGTGGGCGTGAGGAGTCGGCGAAGGACCATGGGGACGGCATTGTTGCTGAAGTTGGCCTTCTTGGGGGCGTCGCCGGTGATGGTGACGTAGGCGGAGTGCTGGCGGGCGGCGCGGTCGAAGAAGGCACGGTGCTGGGCGATGGTGCGTTCGTAGCCGAGCGTGGCGAGGGGGAAGGTGAAGCCGAGGACGATGAAGACGGCGATGGCCATGCCGGCTACGCGGAAGCGGCGTTTGATGAGGAAGTAGATGATGAGGGCGGCGGGGAGGAGCTTGATGAGGGTGGCGAGGCCGAGGGCGGCGCCGGCCTGCCATTCGTGGCCGCGTTCGACGAAGAACCAAGCCATGACGATGAGGAAGACGAGGAGGAGGCCGAGGTTGCCGAGGATGGCGCAGGAGGTGATGTAGGGCAGCATCAGCGCCAGCGCGATGTAGGTAGCCATGCGGGGGCGCGGGCCGAGGCCGTCATTGAGCAGGTCTTCGACCATGACGACGGTGGTGGCCAGGCAGCCGAGTGAGAGGATGGTGAAGATCGCGATTGACACCTGGAGCGGCAGGAAGCTCCAGGGGAGCATGAGGATGGTGAAAAAGGGGAGGTAGTTGTGTACGCCGAGGTCGGCGGCGATTTCGCCGGTTTCGCGGAAGTGGACGGCGTTCTCCCAGAAGTCACGGAAGTCGGTGCCGGTCTCGGCACGGAGGATGACGATGAGGAGGATGATGACGGAGTAGATGCCGCCGGCGATGACGAGAGGCAGCCAGCCGGGAGGGATGGGGGCGGGTTTGGGTTGGGGTGGTGGGGTCATGACGAGCGGCCGTGAACGAGGGCGAAGGCGTAGAGGCGGGCCAGGTGGCGCAGATAGCGGAGTTGCTCGGCGAGGTTGAGCTTGGTCTGGCCGGCGTGGCGGTCGGAGAAGGTGATGGGGACTTCGACGACGTTTCTCCAGCGGTGGCGGACGATCAGTTCGAGGGCGATTTTGTAGCCGATGGGGTGGAGGCCATCGAGGCGCAGACTGTCACGGCGAACGGCGAAGAAGCCGGCCATCATGTCGCGAACGGGGGTGAGGGGGCGTGCGAGCATGCGGGCGACCCAACTGTTCAGGCGGCGATGGGCGGGCCAGTGGAGGTCGACCTTGCCGCCGGGGACGAAGCGGCTGCCGATGGTCATGTTGACGGTGGGGTCGTTGAGGGGTTCGAGGAGGGCGGGGATGCGTTCGGGGGGGTGCGAGAGGTCGGCGTCCATGGAGACGATGAGGTCGCCCCGGGCGGCGCGGAGGCCGGCGATGACGGCGGTGGCGAGGCCACGGTCAGTGGTGCGGACGAGGGAGCGCACGGGGTAATCGCTGGCGAGGGCGGTGGCGACCTGGGCGGTGCCGTCGGGCGAGTTGTCGTCGACAAGCAGGAGGTCGGTGTGGGCGGGGTCGACGGCCTGGAAGATGCGGCGGGCAAGTGGCGCGATGTTCTCGCGCTCATTGAAGGTCGGGACGACGATGCTCAGCGGGGCGGGTGGGGTGTACATGTATGCGTTATTTCATGACATTTCGTGCTGCTGGCGCGGGGAAGTCGGAAAGCGTGCGTTTAATCGGATATCGCGAAGCGCAGGATGCTGAAGATGGCGCGAGCGCCGTCGCGCCAGGTGATCTTCTTACCTTCTTCGTATGAGCGGCCGGAATAGCTGATGCCGACTTCGTAGACGCGCCAGCCGCCGCGAGCGACTTTGGCGGTGACTTCCGGTTCGATGCCGAAGCGATCGGAGCGCAGACGGATGTTCTTGAGCACTTCGGCGCGAAAGGTCTTATAGCAGGTTTCCATGTCGGTCAGATTGAGGTTGGTGCACATGTTGGAAAGCAGTGTGAGGAAGCGGTTGCCGACGTAGTGCCAGAAGTACAGGACGCGGTGCTCATCGCCGCCGACGAAGCGCGAGCCGTAGACGACGTCGGCGCGGCCGTCGAGGATGGGCTTGAGGAGCTTGGGGTAGTCCTGGGGGCTGTATTCGAGGTCGGCGTCCTGGACGACGATGATGTCGCCGTTGGCCTCGGCGAAGCCGCGGCGGATGGCGGCGCCTTTCCCCTGGTTTACGGGCTGCTTGAAGAGGCGGATGGTGGCGTTGGGGAATTCCTGGGAGAGCAGGGGGTAGAGATGGGGGGTGCCGTCGGTTGAGGCGTCGTCGACGAGGATGATTTCACGGTCGAGGGTGATGGGGGCGTCGAGGACGCGGCGGATGATCTCGAAGAGGGTGTGCTCTTCGTTGTAGACGGGTATGACGACGGATAGCAGCATAGGGACAGTCGGCTCCTGTTCTATATTCAGGCCGGGGCCGTCAACGAACCGGACGGCGGGGCATGTGCTGTGGTGCGTTGGGCGGCGATTTGCTTGCGCAGGTTGCTGATGGGAAGCCGCGCCAGTTGTTTCAGGCGCGGTGCCTGGGCAGTGCGTGCGGGGGCGTCCTGGGTAAAGGCATCGAGCAGCAGGCGCTCGAGGGGATCGTGGTCCCAGATGAGGCGCGGGTATTCGTCGCAGGTAGCCAGCAGCACGTCCAGTAGCGGATCGTGGGGGCGAGCGATCCAGTTGAGACCGGCGAAGGCGAGCAGGGCGGCGGAGTGGAAGCGGTGTTCGGCATGATGGGCGATCATGAAATGGCGGACGCCGGTGGCCGCGGAGTCGCGGTCGAAGCAGGCGCAGCCGGCGACGTAGCGGCTGACGGCGCAGCGCGGGTCGTCCTGGAGGCGCCGGTTAGCGCGTGCGAGGCGGTCCGTCGCGGCGACAGCCGCGTATTGGTGGGCCCATGCTCTTATGCGCCGGCGTTTCATGGAGTGTGCATCGTAACGAATGAAAAAGGAACGGGAATCGCATGAACAGCTATTTACGCTACTTGCCCGGGGATTGTCCGTCAAATTGGAGGCAGGTGTTGTAAGATGCGCGTGTGAAACGCAATCTGCCAGAACCGGCTGGGGTGTCGGCACCGCCCGCACTTGCGGTGTGGGAATTCGCGGGGCTCATGCTGAGCTACTGGTGTAACAGTCGGTGTGCGTTCTGCTATGTTTGTGCGGGGCCGGAGCAGCGGGACTGGATGACTGTTGAGCACGCGGTCACGCTGTGGCGGGGGCTGGATCGGCTGGCGGGGGGGCACGGGAAGACGATGCGGATTCACTTGGCGGGGGGTGAGCCATTCGGTGACTGGCCGCGGCTGTTGGGGATGGTGCGTGCGGCGCGGGATGCCGGCCTGACGCCGCTGGAGAAGGTGGAGACGAATGCGTTCTGGGCGACGAGCGATGGGGTGGCGCGGGCGCGGCTGGAGCAACTGGCGGCGCTGGGGATGGAACGGCTGGTGGTGAGTGCGGACGTATTTCATCAGCAGTTTGTGCCATTCGAGCGGGTGCGGCGGTGTGTGGAAATGGCGCGGCAGGTGCTGGGGCAGGGGCGGGTGATTGTGCGGTGGTGGGATTTCTTTCAGGAGCCGGTGGATACGCAGGCGTTGTCGGCGGCGGAGCGTGAGCAGGTATTTGCCGCCGCGTTGCAACAGCACCCCGATCGCTTGAACGGGCGGGCGGCGGATGAACTGAGTCGGTATGCCGCGTTGCAGCCGGCGGAGGCGTTTGCGGATGAGCGGTGCGTGGAGGAGGTGTTACAGAGCCGGCATATTCACATTGACCCGATTGGGAATGTGTTTCCCGGGATGTGCGCGGGGATCATCCTGGGGAATGTCGGGCCTGATGCGGGGCCCGACGAGGTCGAGCGGCTCTGGCTGCGATTGGGTGAGAGGTGGCGTGAGCACCGTGTGGTTGACGCGGTGACCGGTGGGGGGAGTTACGCGTTGATGCGGCGTGCGGTGGCAGTCGGGTATCGGCCGCGGGTGGCGGGGTATGCGAGCAAGTGTCATCTGTGCATGGATGTGCGGCGGTTCCTGTGTGCGCGGGGTGGCTGGGAGGATGAGGTGGGGCCGCGGACGTTTTACCGCTGATGAAGCGGACGTGGTTGCTGTTGCGGAGAGCGAGTGACCGGAATGAACGATTGGGATGAACAGAGCGGTGGCGCCTTTCCGGCGTAGGGTTCTGCGGTTTCGAGCTGGCCATCGGGGAGGTTGACTTTATTTCTAGTGAATATTGTCCTGAATAGTGCGATTGTCCGCTTGTATGGGGGCGTGCCGCGGGCGGTTCGCGTAAGATGAGCTGTAGCAGACGTTTCCTTCTATTGAGCGTTTGCGGGACCGATTTGAACGATATTTTAGGCCGTTTTCCGTTGACTTCCCCTTGGGGTGTCCTAGTATTCTCGTGCAAGGGCAGACGAAGCGTTCCAGTGTTCCCTTGCTGATTGGTTTGAGCGGCTGCGACTTGTGAGTCGACGCGTGCCGGCCTCGGGCTTATGGCTGGTGGCAGACTTGCAAGTGGTGGCAAGGTGTTCGGGCAAAGCCGCTGTGGCGGCCAGCACCGCTCAAGTGTGAAGGCACCGTGCGAGTGTGTTGCTCGCGGTGTGCGTAAACCCGGCCGGAGCCGGGCGCGGGGAGTCCGCGCGGAGGCGCGACCCGCCACCGCCAGATTGGCACCGAGGAGCGGTGCCTGGCGGAAGCTGACAGTTCAGGGAAACAATAACAGGGAAGACTCAAGGAGGCACAAATCATGAAGACTCGATTGATGACCATCTTGTCAACAGTAGCAGTACTCGGTTTCGTCGCGGGGGCGCAGGCTGAGGTGCGTGTGATCCACGCGTCGCCGGACGCACCGGCAGTCGACGTCATTGTCAATGACGATTTCATGAATCGGCCGATCACGGACTTGGCATTCACTGGCATTACGCCGTACATCTTTCTGCCGTCGGGCACTTACAACTTCAAGGTTGTGCCGGCGGGTGCGGATGAGCCAGTGGTCATTGATGCGGACGCCATGATTGACGAGGCGAACGATTACACGATCATCGCTTCGGACGTACTGGCGGAGATCACGCCGCTGGTGTTCGTGGATGACAATGACACGGTGGGTGATGCGGCCAAGGTGCGTTTCATTCACCTGTCGCCGAATGCGCCGGCGGTTGACATCGCGCTGGCCGACGGCGGTCCGGTTTTGTTCCCGGGTGTCGAGTTTCAGCAGTCGGGTGGCTACATCGAGGTTCCGGGTGGGACGTATGACCTGGAGGCCCGTTTGGCGGGCACTGAGACGGTCGTGTTGAGCATTCCGGGTGTGACGCTCGAGAACAACACGGTTTACACGGCGTACGCGATGGGGCTGGTCGGTGCGGATGACAATCCGCTTCAGGCTGTGCTGAGCGTTGATGCGACGGGCCCGAATGTGCGGGTGGTGCACGCGTCGCCGGACGCGCCGAATGTTGACGTCGTCGTGAATGATGACTTTGGGATGCCGGCGATCGTGGATCTGCCTTTCACGGGCGTAACGGACTATCTGTCGGTTCCGAACGCGACGTACAATTTCAAGGTGGTTCCGACGGGTGCGATGGATCCGGTGGTGATTGATGCCGATGTGCCGCTGGCGGTCCGTACGGATTACAGCGTGATCGCGTCGGACTTTTTGGCGGATATCACGCCGCTGGTCTTTGTCGATGACAACACGTTGATTTATGACGCGGCGCGGGTGCGGTTCATCCACCTTTCGCCGGACGCGCCGGCCGTTGACATTCGCGTTGCGGATGGTGGCCCCGAGCTGTTTGACAACATCTCGTTCCAGCAGGCCAGTGAATACCTGACGGTGGCGCCGGCGACGTACGATCTCGAAGTCTACGTGGCCGACACGAATAACCTGGTGCTGGAGGTGCCGGGCGTGACGCTGACGGCATACACCGTGTACACGATCTACGCGATGGGCTCGGTGGGCGACCCGAATCTGCCGCCGCTGCAGGCTGTGGCGAGTGTCGATGCGCAGGACTTCCGTCTGGGTGATATCAACTGTGACGGGTTCATCCACTTCTTCGACATCAACGCGTTCATCACGGCGTTGAGTGGTCAAGCCGCCTACGAGGCCGAGTATCCGGATTGTGACTGGCTGCTGGCGGATATTGACGGTGACGGTTGGGTGACGTTTGACGACATCGCGCCGTTCGTCGAGTTGTTGGGCAGCGATGGCTAGAAGGCAACACACCGACGATGGTGTAATAGAGATTGACGATTGCCGATAGGCCCTTGACGGCAGTCGACTTCCATAGCGGGCCGGTGCCACTGGTACCGGCCCGCGTTGCCGTGTGTTGGTGATGAGCGTGGCATGCGGTGAGTCGTGCGGCCAGGATTGTACCGATGTTGGGGCGCGCACGTCGTTCGGTGAGGTGATACAGATGAGCAGGTGTCTTGCTGGGAGCATGGCTGCCTCTGACGAGCTAAACGTGGTCGTGAAGGAGTTCACATGAGAAGCGCAGTGAGAGATGTTCAGATACATGTATCGCGATGGGTGGGCGTGCTGGCATCGTTCGGATTGGTGCTTGGGCTGGTGGCGGAGGTGCGGGCCGCGGAGCTGCAGGTGCCGGGGGAGTACGAGACGATTCAGGAGGCGATTGGTGTCGCGGTGGATGGGGATGTGATCATTGTGGGGCCGGGGACGTATACGGGGACGATCAACACGCTGGGCAAGGCGATTACGCTGCGCAGCACCGATCCGTCGGATCCGGCGGTGGTGGACGCCACGATGCTGGATGGGGAGGGTGTGAATCGCGTGCTGGAGGTGATCTTCTTCGAGCGTCCGGATACCGTGATTGACGGGTTCACGATTGTGAACGGTACATCGAGTCAGGGTGGCGGCGTGGCGATTTATGATGCAGACCCGACGATTCGGCGCTGCGTTTTCAGGGAGAATTCAGCATCACGCGGTGGGGCGGCTTATCTTGAGGTGAGTTCGGCGCTGTTCGTGGATTGTCGTTTCGAGGCGAACGTTGCCACGAAGGGCGGGGCGGCGTATGTGCGGTATGGCACGTTGGCGCGGTTCGAGAGCTGCGAGTTGATCGGCAACACTGCTTCGAGTGAAGGGGGCGCGATTGCGGCCAACACTGCGAGTGTGCGGATCAAGGACAGTATTGTGGCAGAGAATGTGGCCGGGACGAATGGGGGGGCGTATGCCGGGTCCGGGGCCAAGCCGTATTTCATCGGGTCACTCGTTCGCGACAACGTGGCCGAGCGCGGCGGAGCGTTTGCGCTCGACTACGACGACGGGGTTTTCGTGAACAGCACGATTGTACGGAACATGGCCACCATCGAAGGGGGGCTGATTCGCGGCATCGGTTCGTATTCACTCACGCGCAACTGCATTGTGCGGGACAACGGCGCGGATCCGATCGTAGGTTACAGCGTCGGGCTGGTGCCGGAATTCAGCAACATCGAGGGTGGCGGCAACGGGCCGGGTGTGATCGATGCGGACCCGTTGTTCGTTGATCCGGCGGCGAATGACTTCCGGCTTCAGGAGGGCTCGCCTTCGGAGAACACCGGTACGAATGGTCGTGTACCGTCGTATTTGCAGGTGGATCTGGACGGTATGCCGCGGATTCTGGGCGGCACGGTCGACATGGGCGCGTTTGAGCGTCCGGGTGAGCCGCCAGAGCCGCCGACGGATAATGGTCGGTTGGTGGTGGCCGTGAAGGACGATGGCAGCGAAGCGAATGGCCTGGATCAGCCGCTGTTGCTGTATGACGCGGACACCGGTGTGTGGACGAAGCTGGTCCGCGATGTGCCGGCGTTCGCGATCGCGGCGGATTCGCTGAATGGGTGTTTCTGGTTGCAGAGCGGCGAGAGCGGCATGCTGGCGAAGCTGCCGTATGACACGTTGCGGCTGGAGGAAATCGGGTTCCTGGACTACTTCGGTCGGAACTCGGCGACGCTGAGCGGAATGGCGGTTCGCAATGGCGAGCTGTTCGCGACGATTCCGTGGTCGGTCGGCGGGAGTCCGCCGCAGCCGGAGGGGCTCTATCAGGTCGATCCGGCGTCAGCGTCGGTATCGCTGGTGGCGGAGTTTCCGAGCGAGTACGAGGTTTGGGATCTGCACTATGACGCGGTGAATGATAGGATGCTCTTGCTGTCGAATGCGTCGTATCCGGGTGGGCCGCTGGGCGTGTATGCGTACGACTTCGTGACTGAGGAGCTGACGCTGGTACAGCAGTGGTTGAATGATGATCCATTCGGTCAGGCGCCGGCGTTGCAGGGGTTTGCGGCGGGTGAGGGGCTGCATTTCTTCCTGCGGCCACTTTACAACACGCTGGAGGTGTATGATGCGGAGACGTTCGAGCAGGTTGATGAACTGGGCCTGCCGCCGGCTTTGATTTCGGGTGGTTACTGGGTCCTCGGCGGTCTGACGTGGCTGGCGGAAGATCAGTTCTTCCTGGTGACGCCGGGCGATATGAACTGTGATGGGGAGGTCGGGTTTGACGATATCAGCAATTTTGTGGCGGCGCTGACGGATCCGGAGGATTATGAAGATGATCACCCGCACTGCCACTGGCGCAATGCGGATATGGATGCAGATGGCGTGGTGGACTTCAAGGACATTATGCCGTTTGTGGAGATGTTGAGTTCGGGTGAGTGATATGGCGATGGTTGCCGGTGCGTGAAGCGTGGGTTGGCTGCGAATCCGCCTATTAAGACCGGCGGCAGTTGGATTTGCGAGCGGGCCGACGTTGCTGACGCCGGGCCGCGGCGCACTGCGACGGATTTGCCTGACCGGCGGATGGGCTAGTGTACTGTCTCGCTAATCGGCTGACATGGCGCACGCAGCCCTGGGGTCCATGACACGGCGGGCGGGACGCCCGCCCCACCCTTGTTAAGCCAGCGTACTTGCGAGACGGTACACTAGCTTGATCAGATAGCGCCACGGGTCGCGCGTGGTGGCGCGACCCGTGGGTGTATGTGACATTCTTCGTTCGGCTTTCGGTCGCATGGTCGATGTTTACTGCTTCCGACCGATGCGATCGATTCATTGCGGGCCAGTGGCGCGGGTGGCTTGCACCGGTTACACGCCGGAGGCGAAGCGTAGCGCAAAACCGGTGCCACAGTGAAACCGGTGCCACAGGGAGACCCGGTGCCACAGGGAGACCCGGTGCCACAGGGGTGACCGGTGCCTGAGAGGCTTCTACGAGCCTTGCGCGGCCTCGTAGACGTTGTACTCGACGTACGGCGAGCCGCCGATGCTGACTTCGACAACGCCGGTGGTCGGCGAGTCTTCGTCGAAGCGCACGCTGATCGTGCGGATGTCCTGGCCGGCGAGCTGGAGCGTACCGGCGTAGGGCATGAAGCGGTCGTACGTTGCGAAGGACATCTTGACGCCGGTCATTGAGACGGTGAAGTCGAAGACGTCATCGGTGACCGAGCCCGTGAATGTCGTGATCGTCGTGACGTAGTTTTCGGTGTCGTACGTGCCGGAGCCGTTGCCGGAGGTGTCGAGCTGTACGCCGTCGGCGGTGGTCGTGATGTCCCAGGCACCTTCGAGCGAGACTTCGGTAGTGGTGCGGTCGTATTCCGCTTCGATGGAGCCGTCGATGGTGTAGTCGTCGATGCTGTAGTCGGTGAAGGTCAGGTCGATTTCCTGCTGGGCCTGGCTGAACGTGCCGCTGGCACTGCCGGCGTAGGTGTGCTCGGTGTCCCAGATCGGGTTGCAGCCGGTGGTGCCGAAGTCGATGGTGATGTCGAAGTAGAGCACGCCTTCGTTGTTGGCGGCGAGGTCGACGTTGGGGCAGGTGCCGAAGTTGTACTCGACGGAGCCGACGGGAATCTCGTCGGGCAGGGCGAAGGACGACTGGTCATCTTCCTCGGTGCTCATGGGGCTCTGGGTGGCCTGGAAGGAGGTCGTCAGGGCGGTGCCGGCATCGAGACCGGCCTGGACGGCGTCCTGTTCCGTAGAGGTCAGCGAATCGGTCGTGGTCCCGTCGTCGTCGGTGCCGGTGGTGCCTGAGGGGGTCTGCTCTGCGGGGCAGCCGGCGACCAGCAGGCTGAGGGCGAGGAAGCAGGGCAGTAACATGCAATAGCGCAGCAGGTTACGGTTCATGGTCGTCCTCCAATCGAAGTGAACGCTTACGGTGGAGCAGCCGGCGCGCGGTGCACCGGTACCTGTCGCGTTATCGGGCGCTGGCGTGTTCGGGCTTTAGGGGTTTGGGAGGCTCGTCGCGGGGGAACTGCGGGTGGGTTGCGGCCGTGCGGCGGCCCTCGACCCTTGCGGCTGTTCCGGCTACAGTGACGGGCTCAGCGGTGCCGGTTGGTGGCCGGTGCCGGTTGTTCCCCCACATTCCGTCTTTCAGGCAGGTGCGCCCATGTACGACTTCGTCAAGAAACTCGGTATTGAAGACATGCAACCCGGCGGTTTTAGCGGCGAGTGGCTCGGTTCCGGGCCGGAGCTTGATGTGATTACGCCGATTGATGCCACGAAGATCGGCACTGTGAAGCAGGTGACCGAGGAGGAGTATGACCAGATTGTGGCGCGGTCGCATGAGGCGTTTCTGAAGTGGCGGGAGATTCCGGCGCCGAAGCGGGGCGAGGTTGTGCGGCAGCTCGGCAATCGGCTGCGGGAGTACAAGCGTGAGCTGGGGCAGCTTGTCGCGCTGGAGATGGGGAAGATCCGGGCAGAGGGCGAGGGCGAAGTCCAGGAGATGATTGACATCTGCGACTTCGCGACGGGGCTGTCGCGGCAGCTTTATGGTCTGACGATGCACTCGGAGCGGCCGCATCACCGGATGTACGAGCAGTGGCATCCGCTGGGGGTGGTGGGTGTGATCAGTGCGTTCAACTTTCCGGTGGCGGTATGGAGCTGGAATTGTGCGTTGTCGGCGGTGTGTGGGAACGCGACGTTGTGGAAGCCGGCGAGCAAGACGCCGCTGACGGCGGTGGCGTGCATCAAGATTGCACAGCAGGTTTGTGAGGAGAATGGGGTCGATCCGGCGATTTTCTCGCTGGTGGTCGGGAAGGGCTCGACGGTGGGCGACCGGCTGCTGCATGACAAGCGGATTCCGTTGGTGTCGGCGACGGGTTCGTGCGAGATGGGGTATCGGGTTGGGGAGGTGGTTGGTAAGCGGCTGGGACGGACGATTCTGGAGCTGGGCGGGAACAACGCGATCATCGTGACGCCGAGCGCGAATCTGGAGATGTCGATCCGGGCGATTCTGTTTGGTGCGGTGGGGACGGCGGGGCAGCGTTGCACAAGTACGCGGCGGATTATTGTGCATGAGTCGATTCGCGAGATCCTGGTCAGCCGGCTGATCAAGGGATACGAGTCGGTGCGGATTGGCGACCCGCTGAAGGAAGGGACGCTGATGGGGCCGCTGGTCACGCGGGACGCGGTGAGCGATATGCAGACTGCGTTGAAGCGGCTGGAAGATGAGGGTGGGGCGATTCTGTATGGCGGGCAGACGCTGGATGGGCCGGACTATCCGGGTGGGCATTATGTGAAGCCGTGTATCGCGGCGGCGAAGAACTCGTACAAGATCGTGCAGGAGGAGACGTTCGCGCCGATCCTGTACATCATCGGGTATGGGAACAAGGGCAGTGCTCCGGCGACGGCGGTTGAGGAGATCGAGGAGGCGGTGAATCTGCACAATGATGTGCCGCAGGGGCTGAGCTCGGCGATTTTCAGTACGAACGTGCTGGAGACCGAGTACTTCCTGTCGCACTTGGGCAGTGACTGCGGCATCGCGAACGTGAATATTGGGACGAGCGGTGCCGAGATTGGTGGGGCGTTCGGCGGTGAGAAGGAGACCGGCGGCGGACGTGAGTCGGGCTCGGACGCGTGGAAGGCCTACATGCGTCGCCAGACGAATACGATCAACTGGAGCACGGAGCTGCCGCTGGCGCAGGGCATCAAGTTCGGCGATTAGGCAGCGACTGAAAGATGCGCGGGAAACGAACGAGCCGCGTGGTTTGCGGAGTTCGCAGCCACGCGGCTCGTTTCATGTCATCACGTTGTGCGGACTGATGATCTCAGTCCGCCAACTGCCTGTGATCAGCCTTGCAGGGCCTCGACGAAGCAGTTGATGTCATCGAAGTCGACGTCGCCGCTGTTGTTGCAGTCGCCGTTGAGCCAGTTGCAGTCGGGGTACGCGGCGTTATAGGCTGCTTCGCCGCTGAGGGCGAGGACGAACGGGTTGATGTCGTCGAAATCGACGGCACCGTCGCAGTTCATGTCGGGGCCGATGAACGGCGTCATGCCCCAGATCTCGATGTCGTCGATATTCCAGCCGGAATAGGCGAAGGCGCCACTCCCGATCGCGTAGCCCCAGCGGACGTAGAGCTGATCGGCGCCGTCGACCTCGTTGGAGAGGTCGAGTTCGACGGGCTGCCAGGCGGCGTCGGCGATTGACGACGTACCGTTGTCCCAGACGGTCGTCCAAGTGGAGCCGTCGGTGGAGACCTCGATGGTCGCGGTGACGTAAGGCTGGTAGTCGGAGTTCAGCCAGCGCTGGAACATCAGCGAGCAGTCGAGGGCGCCGTGCATCGTGACTGGCCCGAGCGTGAGATAGTAGGGGCCGCCCTGGGTCGTGCTGTAATCGCCGTTGAGATTGACGCCGTAGACGTAGGGGCCGGTGGCACCGCTGGTCGGGTCGGGGTTTCCGTGGGAACTGCCACCCTGGCCGGTTGGGATGCCGAATTCCCACTGCCCTTCGATGGGCCAGGCGGGATCGTCGTCGAGCATGAACGTGTACATCGCCTGCGGGCCGCCGACGGTAATTTCGACGGTCGCGATATTGGAGTCGCCGCCCGCGGGTGGCTCGCCGCCGTCGTTGGCCTTGAAGGTGAAGGTATCCACGCCGGAGAACATTGCGTCAGGGTCGTAGACCACGACGTTTCCGCCGCAGACTTCGTGGGGAACTTCTTCGATCGGGCCGCAGGCACCATCGAGCAGCGTGCCGTGCGCCGGGAGCGACATGACGTAGAATGTCAGAGCGCCGGGAGGATCGGGCAGGCCGTCGTCGGTGGCGACGAGCTCGATCTCGACGTCGGTGTTGACGGGGGTCTGGACCGCTGCGCCGGCGGCGCTGGGCGGACGTGGGCCGCAGCTCCCCATGTTCGAGAGGTCACTCTCGAAGTAGTCGGGATCGACGCCTTCGCCTTCGGACAAACCGGCGAGACCGTCAGTTGCGTCGATGTTGAGGTAGCTGATGCGGATGGTGCCGTCGAAGAACATCTCGATCTGGACGGTGTTCTGATTGGACGCCCCATACTCGGGGATGTTGAGCCAGGTGACGGCCACGCGATCGCTGAGCAGCTTATAGCTGACGCTGCCGCTGCTGCTGGGGTTGAGGTCATCGAACAGGCCGGAGATGCGGGGCTGCTCGAAGTGGTTTTCCAGCGATTCGGTCCAGGTCGTGTCGCCGGACTCGAAGGTGATGTATGCCTTGCTGGAGACGTGGAACTGAGAGTATGAGACGCCGTAGAGCCAGACGACTTCGTCGGGGAGGGTGATCGTCTCGTAATCGTCGAGGCTGAGGACGATCGGGGTGCCGCCGGCGGGGTCGGTCGGCAGCATCGTAATCTCTTCGGTGCAGCCGGCGTAGTAATCCACCGAGCCGTTCGGGGCGAACGTGAGGCTCAGGTAGTCGAGGTCGTTGTCGCTGCTCTCAAAGAGTTCCGTGAAGAAGTCAGGGACTTCGGGGGTGGTGAAGCTGTAGCACTGCGGGTCGGCGGTGACGTTACCGGCCTCGTCCTCGGCTTCGACCATGTAGTAGTAGGTGGTGCTGTCCTGCAGACCGGAAAGCGGCACGGCAGGTGCACCCGAGAAGCCGCCCATGGCAACTTCGGTCAGCGATTCGCAGTCGAGGCCGTAGTGGACGATGCCGCGGGCAATCTCGTCGCTGTCGAAAACGACGGTGGCGCTGCGCGGCTCGATGTCGATCGTCTGGACGTTGTCGATGGTCGGGCCGGTGCAGTCGACGAGGGCGGTGTCGGTTACCACCACGTTGTAGCCGCCCTGACCATCGTCTTCGTCGACGTATTGCGCGGTGATCGTATCGCCCGGCATGACGGCGAGGATGCCGTCGCCGTCGACCTCGGCGATTTGCAAGGTGCCCTCGAACTGACCACTGGCGGGGCCGAGCTCGGTGATGGTGACCTGCTCGCCCTCGGGTTCGGTGGTTGAGAATACGTCGATGACTGCGGTGTCGATGATCTCGTCGTCGAGGTTCAGGCCGCAATCGATGACCGAAACGGCCAGCACGTCCTCACAGGCATACTTGGCCGAGTCGAGCGTGATCGTGCCCTCGTCCGTGCAGGTGATCGTGATGCGGAGCGTCGGGTCGCCGAAGAGATGCCATGTATTAAACATGGAGACGCCGGAGCTGCCGTAGTCATCCATCATGGAGCAGGAGCCGGCGTAGCAGAGGGCGCCATAGCTGACGTAGGCTTCGCCGGTGAGCAGCAAGTTGAACTCATCCTGGGCTTCCATGGGTGGGGCCCAGGACTGGCTGATGCTGGACGCGTAGCAGCCGATGGCGCCGGTTGGTATGCCGCCGTTGGTGGCCTGGAGCCAGGCTTCGGCGAAGCAGGGGTCGTAGTTGTCGAATTCGCCATTGTTGCAGGCGACGGTGATGATGAACGGCAGCATGTTGTCGTTCTGGAGGGCGAAGATGTCGGAGTTGTTGAAGCCGGTGGTACCCCAGGAGGTGGGGCTGCCGTGGCCGCAGTAGTTGATGACGCCGCGGCCTTCGTTGAGGGCGTCGGTCACCTGCTGGGCGTTGCCGCCGTTGGTGTCGTAGATCTGATCGACTTCGGTGTAGCCGAAGGCCAGGAGCCAGTCACGGATTTCGTCCATGTGGACGTAGTCGGCCTGACCTTCGTCACCCTGGCCGGCGCCCTGGGCGGAGGCGATGCCGGTGCCTTTCCAGAACCAGTCGGTCGTGGGGGCGGGCGTCGTCTCGTAGGTGAGGGTGCGCGCGACCTGCGTGTCGACCTGAGCGGCGGTATCCGCGGCGAAGCGCCCGATGATGATCTCGGGGTAGTCGTCGCTGCCGGCGAGCTTGGAATAGGTCGGGTCGGACGCGCCGCCGGATGCGGAAGGTGTCGCTACCTGCTCGGCGTCGCCGACGAGCAGGACATACGCCAGATCCGACGTGTCATAGACGTTCTGGATGTAGGCCTTGATAGCGGTGGCGTTGTTGCCGATGGTTGAAACGCCGACGGCAGTGGTGGGGATGCCGCGCATGTTCTTGTGGTTGACGAGCGGCTGGATGTTGGGCAGCCAGGCGTCATGGCAGATGATCAAGAGGTTGCCATCCTCGTTGAGCGGATCGTAGCGCAGCAGCGCTTCGTCGAAGTTGAGGAAATGGTGGCCGTAGATCTCGTTGAATGTTGTATCGAGGCTGGTGCGCGGCGTGGCGGGGTCGAGTGGGTTGATGCCGCCGGTGCCGCTGGTCGTGATTTCGACCAGCATGTAGTCGCAGATGCGGGCCTCGTGACGGGCCGGGTTGTATTGGATGGGGTAGGTCTTCACCGTTACGCCGCGGAAGTCGCGGAGGATGTAGGGTGTGCCCAGTTCGGCGGGTGCGGCCGGGAAGAGGGCGTCCTGGCTGTACGTGGCTGCGAGGGGTGGGTAGGGGACCCTGGCGGGGTCGAGCTGACGGGAAATCGGGCCCTTCGATGGGACGAAGTCGACGTCGTGCAGGCCGCGCCAGCGCGCGTCGAGGACGCGGATCTCGGGTGTGCCGACGTCGGAGAGGATGATGCTCTCGGCGACGAGCGGCAGCTCAGGCAGGCCCGCTGTCTTGAGGACGGGTTCGCGGCCGAGGTTAGCTTTCAGAAAACGTTGGCCGTCGATTTCCACGGCTGCGAGGGTGGGGTCCGCGAAGGTGTATTCGAGGACGATGCGGCCGGGGCTGCTATCGACGACTTCGACGGTGAAGGCGTCAGCAACCGCGATGGACGGACACAGCATCAACGCGGCCATGAAGGTGGCGGCGCAAATGCGCGACAACAGGGGCGCAGCTCTCATGATACTCTCTCCTCATATAGTGCAGTGAACCACTGCACGGTTTCTGGTTACGACTTCTACT
>CAYXTR010000019.1:0-103706 GCA_964468185.1 uncultured Planctomycetales bacterium
TCAAACAAACCGAATTCTTCTACTTCACCCTTGACTGCCTATAGCTGGTCTTTTGGTGGAACGCCGGCGCGGGAATGCGCGTGGTATTGTCCAACTGTCCAACAAGGGGGCGATGGGAAAGCGCAGGGACTCGTCGCTGGCCAAATCGCGTGACGAGCGGTTGTGTGCCTCCCAAGCACCCTGTCACCCAGCTCCCCCCCAGCCATCTCCGATCACAGAATGTACTGAGGGTACCATCCGGAGTAGTAGATCTGCAAGCCCAATAGCGCATTGTCTCCTCATGACCGATTGCGCGGGGGGCTCTTATCGGTCTACGAGGCGGGTTGCGATGCTGGGCGGTGGATGGCAGCGGCGGGCGGGCGGACGAAGAGAAATCGGCCGATCCGCGGCGGTGCGCGGATCGGCCGATCTTTGGAAGCGTTATCTGACGCGCGTGGGCTTACTTGCCGCTGAGGAGCGCGACGAAGGCACTGATATCGTCGAAGTCGACGGTGCCGTCTTGGTTGCAGTCGGCGTTGAGCCACTCGCAGTCCGGATAGGCGGCGTTGTAGGCCGACTCGCCGGAAAGCGCCGTGACGAACGGCGAGATGTCGTCGAAGTCGACGGCGCCGTCACAATTGAGATCGCCGAGGGTGTAGGTTTCTTCCGTCGTGCTTACACAGCGCCAGGCGCTCCAGTCGGTCGCGACGCCGTCCTCGTTACGGGCCTGGCAGCGCCAGCAGTACAGCGTGGTGGTTGAGAGGCCACGGACCGTGAAGGTGCCCCAGTCGGCGGCGGTCATCCACACTGGCGTGTCGGTGGGGTAGCCGTCGAGGCCGATGTACTTCAGATTCCAGGTGTCGTCCTGGGTGAAGGCGCAGCTCAGGGTGAACTCCGTGTAGGCCGGGTTGCCGTTCGGGTCGACCTCGAGGTCCATGGTTGAGCCGCCGATGTTCGACGCGATGGGGCGTTCCGGCGTATTGGCGCCGGTATAGGCCATGTAGCTGTCGCTGTAGGCGGTTTCGTTGTCGGAGCCGTCGCGGGCCTTGACCTGGTAGGTGTAGGCGGCATTCGGCGTCAGTTCGGTCTGGGTATAGCTTTGCTCGCTGATCCAGCCGCTGTCGGCGCCGCCGGCACCGCCTTCGACGAAGTTGAAGTAGTACTCGATGGCGGGCGAGCCGTTGTCGTAGGCTTCGGTAGCGGTCATTTCGACAGCACCGGCACCTGCGCCGACGGGAGCGACATCAAATGTCATCGGGTCGGGGGTCGGCGGCGTGATGTCGATGGGGCCGTCGAAATTCACGACGTATTCGCCGACATCGCCGGCGTGGCCGGCGAGACGGATCACGTACTCGAGGCCTTCCTCGACGGCGAGTTCAATCGACGCGAGGTTGGAGCCCTGCATGCAGAAGTCGCTGTCATCGTTGCAGACGATTTCGGTACCGCCGGACTGCGGGCAGTCGGTGTGCGCCGAAAGGACGGTGTCGAAGGCGGATGTGCAGCTATCGACGCGGAGGACGCCGGTGGCCGGTGCGCGGTAGCGGAACCAGACGTCGGGTGCGTCCGAAGCGTCGCCGCAGGAGGCATCGCCGTCATTGGTGGCGAGTTCGGTGGAGTTGGCGTAGTCCTCATTCGTGAGATTGATGGCCATCTCACACATGTCGTTCGGGGCGCCGAGGGGCTCGAGGGGCCAGAATTCGATGACACCCTGGTAGATTTCGGCGCGGTTGCTCGGCGGGCTGCTGGACTGGGGTTCCTGCGCCCAGGCGACCATGCGGATATCGCTCTGGTTGGCCCAACTGGTGCTGTCGAACGTGAAGGTACGGGTGACCTGAACGCACTCGCCGGGAGAGAGGGTCACGTCCTGCGTCGTGGCGGCCTGGCGGAACCCAGTGCGGCACCAGGTGCAGCTTGACGGCCAGTTGTCCAGGAGCTCGACCATGTAGATGCGCATGGTCTTGGCGGTGCCACCTTCCTCGATGCAGACTTCGACCGTGATGTCATAGGTCTGGGCGCCGACCTCGACGCCGCCGAGTTCCATGGTGACGTCGGTCAGATCTGCGCGGCGATCGAGATAGTCGCCTTCGAGCGTGGCATAGTTGTGTGCGCCGACGCGGAGGATAAGGCCACCATCGAAGTATGACGTGGGATAGCCGCTGAAGTCGGTGTAGAAGTTGGCGCGGGCGTTGCCCCACCCGGTAGCGTAGCTGTCGCCGTGGTGAATCTGGACGAAGGCGAAGGTGTCGGGGTAGTTGTCGATGAGCTGCCCGAAGATCGGGCCGACATCGGCGCAGTACCCGCACCAGGTTGCCGTGAATTCCTCACATATCACTACGCGGTCCGCCGCCACGGTGGTCGCTGGCAGCGCCGCAAGCAGGGCGACGGACAGAATACAGCCGCAGTTGATGATCATTGATGTACGTGCACACCCTCTCTTCATGTCCTTCTCCGATCGCTATAAGGCCAAAGACGTGCCGTCCGACGTGGGGCGGCCCAAGGCGGGGAGACGTGAGAATTGTGCTCCAATCCCCGCACATTAACGGACTTCATGATAGCAATTTGGGCAATTGGATGCCAGCATGGATTGAGTTCCCTATTCACGCTGGAGCGGGAAGGGGAGGCAGAGGTCCGGTATAGCAGTCATTGCAGAGCTGCAATTGATGCAATTCGGCGATTGTTGCCGGGGCCGCGGGTCAATCGGGGAGTATCACCTGCGCCCAGAGAATCCGCCGCCGGGTGGTTCCCAGCGATTGTCGACGTCCCATTCCGACGGTGAGGGGGGTGCGTCACGGAGCTTGATCTGGCGGACGAAGGTGTACTCGTCATGGTGGCCGAGGTTGTAGGCGATATTGGCGTCAGTGACCTCTTCGAAGAGGAAGTAATGCTGGCCGTCGTGGATGACCTGGACCAGGGCGACGCCATTGGCATGGCCGTACGTGTGACGGATGACGCCATCGGCGGACCAGAGGGTGCGATCGAGGATGAGCGTACCATCGCTAGCGGTGGTGGCGCGCAGGTCGGGTTCGGCCGGGTACAGTTTGCTGTACCAGTCCTTTCCGGTGCCGCGTGCCTGATAGATGCGGACGTCGGCGTTGGCGAGTGGGTTGCCGGCCTGGTCGACGTATTTGTAGATGCAGCGCGTGGGAATGTCCTGAAGGAATTCGCCGATGGTGGGTGGGCTGTTACAGTTGCCGCCACGAGCGCGCCAGCCGGCGCGGCGATTCCAGCACATGGCGTCGAAGAGGCTCCAGTGCCAATAATCGCCGCCCATTTGTCCGGGGTACTTGCGCCAGTGCTGAATGTCGTCCTCCCAGCGCATGTAGGTGCCGAAGAGTGGTTTGCCGTCGACCTTGATGGGGATGGTGCGTTCGGAGAGATTCTCGCCGTGGCCGGTGTGCACGTTGAAGCCGTAAGCGTCGACGAGGTAGCGCGCGTGGGCCATTTCGTGGATGAAGCCGAGTCCGCACCAGAAGGGTGGATCCTCTTTCTCTGCGTCGACGCGGCCGCTGGCGAAGACATTCAGCGTGCGGTCCGGTGACCACCAGTGTTTGGCGGGCAGGTGGTAGGGGGGGCGGATGGTGATTTCCTCGTGTCCCCATTGCATATCGATGGTCTTGTCCGCGAGGTTGGGGTTGTTCGACGGGATGCCGCCGGCCAGCGGGAGGGCGAAATCCGGGACGATGACGAGGCGATCGAGTCGGACGCGTTCGACGATGCCGTCGGGATAGATGCCGGGGAAGACGGCCTCGCGGAACATGTTGTTCCAGCGGGCCATCATGCGTTGGGACCAACCGGCGAAGCTGTTGGCATCGCGCGTGGGCAGGCGGTACTGGTGCTTGTGGTGGAACTCCCAGATGGACTGCTCGACGTAGAAGCCGACGGTGATGGCGTCGGTCTGGATGGTGAGTTCGTTATTGACCGCGTTGAGCTCGTCGAGCGGCGCAGTTGGACGGATGGTCAGGGTGACATCGTGACGCGCGAATTCCCATTTCCACGGCAGGTCGACGGTGGTGAAGTCGGTATGGGGCGGGCCGACTGGAATCGTGACTTCACCTTCGTTCACAACGCGGCCGTCCAGTTTCCAGATGTAGCGGGCGTCGACGGCCGACGTGCCCCAGTTGTACAAGTGACCGCGCCAGGTGACTTCAGCGCCGGGTTTCGGCCAGCCGGCGCGTGGGTCTTCGTTATCGGCGGGGGGATAGTCGATGCGTGGCAGCCGTTCGATGTAGGCGATTTCGATATCGGGTTCGCGGTTGAGGAGTTGGCGTGGCTTGGCGACGAGGGTGATGGTTTTCTCGAAGTCTCCGGTCTTGACCCGGACGCGGTGCGCGCCCGGTTCTGTCAGCAGGAACATGCCTTTCTCTTGACCGAAAGGCTCGACGCCGGCGTCCAGCGCCTCCCAAGCTACGTTGTCGGCGAGTTCGAGCGTCGCACCGCCGGCGATGCCGGCGGCTTTAATCCAGACGACGGTTTGAACCCAGGTTTCGATGGGACCGTCGACGGGTTCCTGTCCCTGAGGCTGGTCGGCCATGCGGCGGTCGACGACGCGGTGGAGGACGATGTCCTCGACCTGACCAGGGCGGCAGAACTGCATTTCCGAGATGTGGACGTAGTCGTCGCCCTCCTTGCGGGTCGTATCGAGACGGAAGGCACGGGCGGTGACGGGCTCATCGAAGGTGACCTGGCCCCAGCCTTTTTCGCCGTTCTCACGGGTGGGGATGAGCACCCGGTAGGAGCCGGACTTGCTGCGCAGGTCGGCGAGATTGTCGGCGGCTGCCAAGGTGTAGTCGGAGCGTGCCCAGATCTGCACGCGGAAGATTTCGAAGGAGATGGGCTCGGTGAACTCGACTTCGACGTATGCGGGATTGATCGATGGGGTGCGGATCAGCGTACGGGGGTCGTTGTCGAAGAGCAGGGCGGGAGCGCCGATGTCGCGCGCGGTGGTTTCGACACTGGCGACGCGTTCGGCGACGGGGATGGGGATGGGCACGGTGGCGTTGTCGGCGAAAGCGGAGGCTGAGAGCAGCAGGATGTAGGTGAGCGTGAAACGGATCGGAGCGCGCAGCGTCGGGAGCATGAAGACGACCTCGGATTGTGTTAAGCAGGGCGACTGATACGGTTCAGTCGGTGGTTACTCTGTTTGGCCTTTCGCAGACCTGAACGCGTCAGGGGCACTGTTCAGGCCGGATGTAGCTCTTGCCGAACTCGACTCAGGTCGCCGTCGGCGGTCGTTGTTCCTGTAATTGGCTTTCCAGGTCGGTCAGGCGCTTTTGCAGCGACTTGACGGTCTTGGTCAGATCCGGGAGGCGTTGGGTGTACACGACCTGACGGCGCATGTCGGTGATGGGGATGGCCGGCTGGCCGAGGTAGGTTTCGCCATCCGGGACATCGTTGATCACGCCGGCCTTCGCACCGATCGTGGTGTTATCGCCTACACGGATGTGTCCGACGACACCGACCTGGCCGGCCATGGTCACGTGATTACCAACGGTGACGGAGCCGGCGAGACCGACCTGGGCCACGAGGAGGCAATCCTCGCCGATTTGCGTGCCGTGTCCGACGGCGATGAGGTTGCTGCATTTCGTGCCGCGGCCGACGCGCGTGCGGCCGAGGGTGGCGCGGTCGATCGTGCAGGCGGCGCCGATTTCGACGTCGTCCGCGATTTCAACGTGGCCGATCTGCGGGATTTTTACCCATTTCCCGCCGACGGGGGCGTAGCCGAGGCCGTCCTCGCCGATGACGCTGTTGGCGTGGATGGTGACGTTGTTGCCGAGGATGGTGTCGTCGTACAGGACGACGTTTGGGAAGAGGAGGACGTTATGGCCGAGGCGGCAGCGCGGGCCGATGTAGCAGCCCGGGTAGATGATGGCGTTATCCCCGATTGTTGCGTGTTCATCGATGGTTGCGCCGGGATGGATGGTTGCGTTCTCGCCGATTTGGGCGGTTTCGTGGATATAGGTGCAGGCGGGGTTGGGCGGGGCTTTGCGATGTTCGCGATAGCCGTGCAGTGTTACGATGAGGACGGTGATTGCGGCGTAGGGGTCTTTGGTACGAATCAGGTTCAGGTGTTGCGGGGCTTCGACGTCCGGTCCCAGAACGACGGCCGAGGCGTGAGTGGTGTGAAGGTGCTTCTCGTACTTGGGATTGGAGAGGAAGGAGACATCGCCGGGCCGGGCATCCTCCAGGGTGGCAACGCGCTCGACGGTGGCGTCGGGATCGCCATCGATCTCGGCCTCCATGCCGTATTGGCGGATTGCCTCGCAAAGTTTGGTAAGTGTTACTTTCACGGACATTTTCGTCGGTGGCGGCCTGGTCGTGGCCGTCATATTGACCGCGCATTGTAGCGCCGGGCGGGAGGTTGTGTCAAAAGAGGCTATTTCACGCGGCGTGCGTACGCGAGAGGGTGGTGTTCAGCCGCTGGGCGGGAAAGCGTCTTCGAAATGTTCGATTTCGGGGGGGCCTTCTGCGGGCAGGATGACACTGACGACGTCAAAGCGGGCAGGAGCGTCATCGATGCGTTTTTGTTTGAGGTAGGTGCGGGCTGTACGGGTCATGCGGCGGATCTTGTCGGCGCGAACCGCCTCCTCGGGGTCGGTATATCGGCGGTCGCGACGCGTCTTGACCTCGACAAAGACGATTGTGGCACTGTCGCGCATGATCAGGTCGATCTCGCCGAATGGCGTGCTGTAGCGGCGGGCAAGCAGGTGGTAGCGTTTCTTCTTGAGAAAGCGCTCGGCATGTTTCTCGCCGGCGCGGCCGAGTGTTTGGCGGGGGTCCTGACTCGCGGGCATGTGGTCTCTGGTTGTCCTGCTGTTTACGTCGTCATGCGCTGGCGCCCTCGGTGCGACAGGAAGGGGCGCGCGTTTACGTCTTCCGGTGGTACCGGGGGAAGGACCGCTGTGCGTTCGCGCCAGGCTCGGAGGCCTGGCGCTGCGTTGGGAGTGCTGCATCGCGGGCGTTTGGAGTTGGAGGCCTGGCGTTGTATCCCGATGCTACTTTGCGGGGCCGATCGTGCGGACAACGGTACTAGCTCGTGGGCGCGGATGCCATCTCGTTGCTTTCGCTCTCCGTGTGCGGATCGTTGCTCTTGGCGGCGTCGACCGCTTCCTGGGCCTCGCGCAGGGCGCGGGCCTTTTCGGCACGGGCCTTGGCGGCGGCCTCACGCGCGGCAGCCGAGATGCGGCGTTCACGCAGGCGACGGGCCTTACCAACGCGGTCACGCAGGAAGTAGAGCTTGCAGCGGCGGACCTTGCCGCTGCGAACGGTCTTGACCGAAGCGATGCGCGGCGAATGCAGCGGGAACGTGCGTTCGACACCCTCGTCCGCGATCAGGCGGCGGACGGTGAACATCTCGTCCAGGCCACGGCCCTTGCGCGCGATGACGGTTCCTTCAAAGTCCTGCAAACGCTCCTTGGTGCCCTCGACGATACGGATGGTGACGATGACGGTATCACCGATCTCGAAATCAATATGATTTGAACGGTGATACTTGCTTTCCACGGCGTTGATCAGGGGGTTTTGCATCGAGCGCCTCACTTTCTGCTGCTTACCGCAATGCCTCGGCCGAAGCGCTCGAGGCGACGACCGCCTGCGAGCATCCGGAGGAGCGAGACCAGGTCATATCTACAACCGAGGCGGCGCGATCTTCCAAGAGATCCGGGCGCCGCCTGCGGGTCCGTTCTTCTGATTGTGCCCGACGCCACGCTTCAATCTCGGCATGATTGCCGGAGAGCAGGACCTCGGGCACGCTACGGCCGCCGAAGTCACGCGGGCGCGTATACTGCGGGTATTCGAGACGGTTGTTGTTGAAGGATTCGTCGGCGGTGGCGGCTTCGTTGCCCAGGGCACCGGGCAGCAGCCGCACGATTGCGTCGATCATGGCCAGCGTGGCGGGTTCGCCGCCGCTGAGGACGAAGTCACCGATGCTGATTTCATCGGGCTCCAGCAGCTCGACGATGCGCTCGTCGAATCCTTCGTAGTGGCCGCAGATGAGCAACAGGCGATCACGCGCGGCAAGTTCCTGCGCGACCGCCTGGGTAAACGAACGGCCCTGCGGGCTTGGCAAGATCCGCAGGGCCGGCCGGGTGTCCATCTGCTCGACGGCATTGACGGCAGCGATGACGGGCTGACACATCAGGACCATGCCCGGGCCGCCGCCGAAGGGTCGGTCGTCTACTTTGTTGTGTGTGTCGAGGGAATAGTCGCGGAGTTGGTGGGTGTGGATTTCAGCGATGCCCGCGGCTTGCGCGCGGCCGAGGATGCTGGCCGTGAAGTACGGCTGCAAGACCTCGGGGAACAACGTGATGACGTCGATGCGCATCGAATAGTACCCATCATGGGACGCTGGCAGCGATTCACTTGGAGGTGATTCCCTGCTTTTTGAGCAGACTGGCGACGGTCTCGGTCGGGACGGCGCCGACGTTGAGCCAGTGTTGAATGCGCTCGGCATTCAACTGGACCTGCTTCTCTTTGTCTTTTTCGACAGGGTCGTAGGTGCCCAGCTCTTCGAGGACACGGCCATCGCGCTGGGCGCGGCCATCCATTGCGGCCAGGCGGAAGAAGGCCCGGTGTCGGCGACCCATTCTCTTGAGACGAAGCTTGACTGCCATAGCGTGCTTTGCAACCTCGCGGTGGCCGGACGTGGCCAGTCCCACACTGGTCCGCGGTGCCCAGTGCAACGCGGAGCCCCTTACTATAATGCACGGGTCAAGGGCTGGCAACCCGTGGTGCCCGAATCTTTTAACGTCGTCAAGGGCCTGCGGGATCCCCCGATAATGAGTTGGGCTCGCCCGAAATCCGGGCGAGCCCGTCACCCAAGGAATCACCACCACTTCCTCGAATCGATCTTCAGGATGAAGCGTGTTGCAATTGTGCGACGGCGGATCGTGCGGATCCGGTCAGGTCGGCGATTGCCGCCTCGATGGTGCTGGTCGGCTGCCAGCCGGTGTCGCTCGTGATCCTGGTGTGATCGCCAACCAGCGAGCGAATCTGGGAGTCATGGGCGCCCGGCGGGGTCTCTTCCAACTGCAATGAGAGATTCAGGTTTCGCAACATGATCTGCACGATCTCACGGCATTCCCGACCCTGGCCTGAGGCGATGTTGTAGATCTCGTTCGGCCGGCCGTCTTTCAACAGGGCCAGATACGCCTTGGCCACGTCGTCGACGTGGAGCAGGTCGCGCTGGCAGCTGAGATCGGGCAGGCGAAGTGTTTGGCCCTGTGCCGACGGGTCCCACGCGGCCAGTTGGCGTGCGACGGCGCCGAAGAAGAAGTGTCCCGGCTGGCCGGCGCCTACGTAGTGGAATGGGCGGGCGATGGTGATGTTAAGATGGAAGTCGCGATAGAAAGTGTGTGCGATGCTCTCGGCGGCGCGTTTGAGCGAGCCGAAAGTCGTGATGGGCTTGGTGGGGGTAATCTCGGTCAGTGGCTGACCGTTGTCGCCGGCGGTACCGTAGACGTCACAAGCACTGGCGAGCACGACGTGGGCGCGCGGTACGGTTCGGCGGACGGCGTCGAGCATGTTGGCCCACGCCGTGACGATGGATTGGTAGCCGAGGAGTGGCTCGTCGGCGGCGTGGGTTGCGGTGGCCATGCTGGCGAGGTGAATGACGGCGTCGGGCTGCACGCTGGCGATGACGCGGGCGACGTTGATCGGATCACTGACGTCGCAGACGAGTGCCTTGTGCTGCTCGCGTTCGATGGCGAGTTTTCGCGCTCGGTTGCGGACGCCGGAGACGACGGCGTAACCTTCATTACGTAAAGCCGCGCCGAGGCGGCTCCCCAGAAACCCTTCAGCGCCAGAGACAAACACGGTCTGCACGAGTCGTCCTCCCACTCGCGCGTGGTAGCTGACCGTCGCCGCCAACACGCGAATCCGGATTTTTCTGCCCCTACAGGGGGTACTATCGGCATCACGGGAGCGTGAGTTGTACGGTAATCGAGTAGATTTCCGGATCGCTTATGTCGTGATTGTGGGTGAGTCGGCACATGGAAGCGGTTCCGATTCTGCGTGGTGGGTTGAGGCGGCAGTTGACGGTCGCTATGCTTGGCGGGCTACACAGATTGGGCACCATTTCGAATTGATCTTGCGAGCACCGGAGTGACGGCCATGGCGATGGATGAGATCCTGCTGGAGACTGAGGAGCAGATGGAGAAGGCGTTGGAGCACCTGCGCGGGGAGTTGCGGGCCGTGCGGACCGGGCGTGCGTCGACGGGGCTGGTGGACGGGCTAAAGGTCGAGGTCGAGTCTTATGGATCGACGATGTCGCTGAAGGAGCTGGCCAACATAGCCGTGGCGGAAGGCAACGTGATCGTGATCAAGCCGTTTGATCCGAGCACGATCAAGGACATTCAGAAGGCGATCGAGAAGAGTGAATTGGGGATCAATCCGCAGAGTGATGGGAAGATGATCCGGCTGCCGGTGCCGGCGTTATCGACCGAGCGGCGGAATCAACTGGTCGGACGGGTGAAGCAGGTTGCGGAGCAGCAGAAGGTGTCGGTCCGTAACGCCCGCCGTGATGCGAACAAGGCGCTGGAGGCGGCGAAGAAGGACAAGACGCTCACCGAAGATGACGTGTCCAGTGGCGAGGATGAGGTGCAGAAGTTGACGGACAAGTACTGCAACCACATTGACAAGCTCGTCGAGGACAAGACGAGAGAGTTGATGGAGGTCTAGGGGGGGAGGTCCCCGCATTAGCGCGCGCTTTGGATACGCGGTGAATCCCTGCGGGCGGTGCGGGTTGACATGCTAACAAAAACCGAATATCGTGTTATCCTGGCCGGGTTGTTGGAGGCTTGTGATGCGGCGGAGTGGTAATCCGGTCAATGCGTTGACCGGGCGGAGTCTTGTGCCGGATGCTGACGAGGGCGTGGGGCGGGTGCGGATTGTGGAGGAGTGCGCGCGGTCGATCATTACGCAGAACAAGAGTCCGGATATTCCGTATCGCTGGTCGGTCAATCCGTATCGGGGGTGCCAGCATGCGTGCGCCTACTGTTATGCGCGGCGAACGCATGAGTACCTGGAACTGGGGGCCGGGCGCGATTTTGAGTGTACGCTGATCGTCAAGGTGAATGCGGCGGAGTTGTTGGCGGCGGAGTTGCGGCGGCCTAGTTGGCGACGGGAGGCGCTGGCGTTTTCGGGGGTGACCGATTGTTATCAGCCGTTGGAGGGGCGGCGTGAGCTAACGCGGCGATGCCTGGAGGTTTGCTGCGCGCGGGCGCAGCCGGTGAACATCGCGACGAAATCGGATCTGGTACTGCGCGACGCGGAGTTGTTGCGGGAGATTGGTCGGCGAAGTGAGGTGTGCGTGATGTTCTCGATTCCGTTTGCGGACGATGGGCTTGCGCGGGATATCGAGCCGGGGGCGGCGTCGCCGAGTCGGCGGTTTGCGGCGATGCGGGGTCTGGCGGAGGCCGGTGTGGCGGTGGGTTTGTTGTTGAACCCGGTTATTCCGGGACTGAACGACCGGGAGATACCGGCGATTCTGAAGCGCGCGGCGGAGGCGGGGGCGGGGATGGTCGGCTATGCGCCGGTGCGGCTGCCGGGCTCCGTGGGGGAGGTGTTTCTGTCACGGTTGCGGGCGAGGCGGCCGCTGGAGGCGCGGCGGGTGGAGGCGCGGATTCGTGAGATGCGGGGAGGGCGGCTGAATGATCCCGGGTTTGAGTGTCGCATGTCGGCGGATGGGGCGTACTGGAAGAGCGTGCGGCGTCTATTCGAGACGATGGCGACACGGTATGGGCTGGATGGCGGACAAGAATGGCGGCGGCGACGCGAGGCGCCGGAGCCGCCGGATCGCAAGCAACTCGAGTTGTTTCAGATGGAGGATTGAGGCGGACGCGAGGGCGGAGATGGGTTGCAGCGGACGGTGACGCAGGTCGGGACCTGGCATGGTTATCGGGTGGGTGCGTGGCGCAGGGCTTGCGCGTTGGGTGAGGTCAGCGGGCACTGCTGGCAGGCGGAAGTGGCCGGAACTGCGACAGACTGGACTCAATTGCCCATACCGCGATTTGGAGCGTTGGTCGATAATTTGAATGTGACATCGGTGGGACGGTTTTGATGCGTCCGTCTCAAGGGTCCTGCCGGAGGTCTTCGAGCGGTCTGCGGCGGCTATTCCGCCAGGGCTTGCTCGATCATCGGTGAGTTGCTGCCCCACGGAACCTGGCCTGTGGTCGCGCCTCGACGTCCTCCGAGGGCTTCCCTGGTGGCTGGGTTCCGTTTTTTCTTATGAATCGAAACGCGGGGCGGGAGGTGCGCCATGCCGGAGTTTCTTGGCGAAGTCGGGCGGTTTCAGGAGGCTCTGTTGGCGATACCGCCGGCGGAGGTTCGGACGCTTGAGCAATCGCTCGACCGGATGGTCTTCACGATGCGTCCGCAACTCGAGGCGAATCTGCGCGCTGCACAGGAGGGCGCGAAACTCCCCCCGCATCGCTTTGGTCTGTTGGATCACCTGTTTCAGCGGTGGACGTCACACGGGCCGGCGATCAAGCTGGCGTTGCTGGCCCAACTCGGGCGCATTTCCGCGCTTCCCGATGAGATCGACACACTGATCTCGCCGTATCCGGAGTTGGCGCCATTGATCGACGCCGGCGCGGATTCGCAGCGGGTCTGACGAGGCTGGCGAGTGGGACAGCCTGGTGTGCTGGGCTTTGTTTCGGGGCAGTAGGCAAATGGACATAACGGTCCATGGTGAAGCGGGCTCGGGGGCTCGATAGCGAAAGCATTCGAGTGGTGCGCGGCGTCTACAGGTTTCTTTCCCCGGCCTGTTCGCCCCGCCACTCGAAGAGTCTCTTCCGTTTGATTGGCGAGCGTGACTTCTCGAGTAGCGCGGACGCGTTGAGTGGTCGAGGCCGTACGCCTGGCACGGAATTTTCGGACGTATTTCTGCGTGCGTTCCCGGTGCTGGCAGGCGGCATGCGGCGAGAGCGGTAACATTATCGGTCTGCGTTCAGATGGGGCGAGAATTATCGGCCGAACGTGTTTACAACGCTGAGCCGATCTACATATTATGAGACTACTTCTTTCCCCCCTCGTGGGCGGAGGGGCAGGCTTCGCCACCGGCACCCCGCCCACTTTTTTATGCGCCGATAATAGCTGGCACCAGGAACTGCTTTGCTTCGCACCCGGTAAAACGCTAACATACCTGCGTTGGGAACGGTTTCTACCGGACTTGGGTCGAACCGGCGTCAGGCGTGGCGCCCCAGTGGGGTCCGATTCATCCCGAGCCGTCACATAATCGAGCGCCATGTCATGCGCTCGTTTGGAGAGTGGGAAATGAAAGCACGAACTACCTTGTACGCGATCGGGGTAACCCTGATTGTCGCGTGGTCGGCGGTGCGCGTCAGTGCGCAGTGTGATGCAAGTGAGTCTACCAAGATTACTGCCAGCGATGGCATGGCGCAGGACGGCTTCGGCTTTGCCTGTGCGCTTGATTTGGAAACAGCCGTCATTGGGGCGGAGAACAGTGACGCGGCCGGGTCGGGAGCTGGCGCGGCGTATGTTTACACGATCAGCGGTGCGGCGTGGAGTTTACAGACGCGATTGACGGCGTCCGATTCGGAGGCGGGTGCTTCGTTTGGGGCGTCGGTGGGTGTCAGCGGAAGCTGGCTGGTGGTTGGTGCGCCGGACGACGCTGGAGCGACCGGGGCTGCGTACGTGTTCTTCCACAATGGCGGCCAATGGGTCGAGGTGGATAAACTGCTGGCACCGGACGGTGCCACCGGTGATCGCTATGGAGCGGCGGTGGGCATACATGACAACGTCATTGTGGTTGGCGCACCGGGTGATCGCATTGACACGGTGTCGACCGGATCGGCGTATGTGTATCGCTACAACGGGTCGACGTGGGCGTTTGAGGACAAGCTGATTGCGGCCGATGGTGACGGGGGTGACAGCTTTGGCGACGCAGTGGCGGTGAGTGGCAGTGTGGTGCTGATTGGTGCCTGGCTGGACGACCATGCTTTCGGCACGGATGCGGGCGCCGCCTACGTGTTCCGGTTCGACGGCGCGGCGTGGCTCGAGGAGCAGAAGCTGCTAGCTGATGACGCCGCTGAGGGCGACAACTTTGGCTGGTCGGTCGCACTCGATGGTAACGTGGCGGTGGTGGGGGCGTGGCTGGCAGATGATGGCGGGGTGAATTCGGGGGCCGCATACGTGTTTCACGACGACGGAGAAAGCTGGGTGCAGGAGGTGCGCCTGGTGGCTTCGGACGCCGAGCAGGGCGACAATTTTGGTAGTGGCGTCGCGATGAGCGGTGATGCGGTGGTGGTGGGGGCCAGCGCGGCCGATGAGGGGCCGTCGAATTCGGGTGCGGCGTATCTGTTCTTTCATGATGGCCTCACCTGGGTTGAGAAGGCCAAGCTGACGGCATCGGATGCTGGGCTGGCGGATGGGTTTGGGACGGCGGTGGCATTGAGTGCGCACATAGCGCTGATCGGCTCGCCGAGCGACGATGACATGGGCAGTAATGCCGGGGCGGCCTACGTGTTCGCAGGTTTGGCGGACTGCAACAGTAACGGGGTTATTGATCTGTGCGATATTGCCGACGGGCTCAGCGATGACTGCAACCTCAACGGTCTGCCCGACGAATGCGACATTGCGGATGGTACGTCCAATGATGTCAATGGCAATGGTGTGCCGGATGAATGCGAGGAGGACTGCAACGACAACGGGATTCCGGACAGTTATGACATCGCCCAGGGGTTCAGTGGGGACTGCAATGAGAACGGGGTGCCGGATGAGTGCGATGTGCGGGATGGCACGAGTGAGGATTGTGACGGCGACGAGGTGCCGGACGAGTGTGAGGTGCTGGGTACGTTCGCGCGGACTTCGCCTGAGCTGGGGCCGATTGGAGCGGGCAGCCCGCAAAGCTACCTGATCGTCGCGCCGCCGGATGCCGGGGATGAAGTGATGTTGACGTTCGAGGTGGTGGGCGACTTCGAGGCGTTGGTGGAATGGCTGGATATCGAACTGAATGGTATTGCGATCGGATTGATCCTGATGACCGGGGGGCATGACTGTCCCGAAGAGCCGGACGTGGCATCGCTGGTGATTGAGGCGGAAGCGTACAACGACATACTCGGCGGTGGTGATCTGCTGATTGACATGCTGCCGACTGAGCAGGTCAACCCGGATCTATGCACGGAGTCGCACGTGGTCGTGAGCGTCGCCTATCAGGCGGTCGGTCCGGATGACTGCAACGGCAATGGCGTGCCGGACTTGTGCGATATCGTGTCGGGGTATTCCGACGATGCGAACGGGAACGGGATTCCGGACGAGTGTGAGGGTGATTTGTTGGCCGGCGACGCGAATTGTGACGGCTTTGTGACGTTCGACGACATTCAGCCGTTTGTGACGGCGATCAGCGGGCAGGCGGAATATGAAGCGCAATGGCCGACGTGCCAGTGGCTGAATGCCGACTGCGACCTGGACGGTGACGTCGATTTTGACGACATCGCGCCGTTTATCGATTTGCTGGGCTAGCGGCCTTCGCCCGGGTGGTATTGCTCAAATCTGGCGAATCAGCTATACCGGGCGGCACATCTGACGTCCGTAGCAAGGGGTAACCACCTTCGCCCAGCCGTGTGCTGACAAGACGATGCCGATCACGAACACCGTCATTCGGAACTGGCTCGAGCGTGACCTGACGCAGGATGCGCTGGACGGACATCTCGCGCCGGCATTCGAAGTGGACCATGTGCTGATGCAGATTCTGGGGCTGCTGTCCGCCGGCCGATATCCGATTCTGACGGGTGATGCGGGGGTGGGGAAGACGGCGGCGCTGCACGAGTTGGCGCGGCGCGCGGCGCAGGGCGACGCACCGGCACCGCTGACGGAGCGACGCTTTCTGCAGTTTTCCATCCGGCAGCGGTATGCTTCGCTGAGCAAGGCGGCGGATAACATCGGTGAGGAGATGCACCGGCTGGTGGAGGCGCTGCATGCCGAGCGCGGGCGGGTGGTGCCGGTCTTCTCCGACGTGCATCTGGCGTACTATTGTGACCTGGAGCCGCATCTGCATCGTCTCGCCGCGCGGTCGGGGGTGATCATCCTCGCGGAGGGAGATCGGGCGTATATCGACTCGATGCTGGAGGGGACACCGGATCTGGAGAAGTACTTTGCGCCGCTGCATCTGGAGGAGCCGGGTCTCGAGCGTACGCAGCAGATTCTGGCGCAGTGGGCGGCATTTCAGGCGGAGCAATTCGACCGGCGGTATGACTCGCTGGCGCTGACCCTGGCGCTCAGTCTGCTGCATCGCTTTGTTGGCCGCGGCCGGATGCCGCGGAAGGTGCTCGATTTTCTCGGGCAGTTGGGCAGTCCGGGCGGTGAAGCCGTGACGGCGGGGGATGTCATCGAGCGCTTCTGCACGAATCATCGTGTGCCGCGGGTGCTGGTGGATCCCGAGGTGCCACTCGATCTGGATAAGCTCGAGGCGCGGTTTGCGTCGCGTGTGCTGGGACAGCCCGAGGCGGTGCAGGCGGTTATTAGGATGATCGGTTTGGCGAAGGCGGGGCTCAGCGACATGCGGCGGCCGTTCGGCGTGTTTCTGTTCGTCGGGCCGACCGGCGTGGGCAAGACGCATATTGCGCAGATGCTGGCTGAGTATCTGTTCGGTGGTCGCGATCGGCTCGTGCGGTTCAACATGGCGGACTTTGCGGGTGATGAAGCGGTGCGGTTGCTGTTTGGCATGCCGGAGCAGCATGGCTGGGCGGCGCGGGGTTTGCTCACGCGGCGCCTGATGGGGCATCCCTTGGCGGTGCTGCTGCTGGATGAGTTTGAGAAGGCTCACACGAAGGTGCATGACGCGTTCCTGCAGCTTTTCGATGAGGGTAGCTTCATCAATGGGGCCGGCGAGACCGTGTCCTGTCGATCGACGATTGTGATTGCGACGTCGAATGCGGGGGCGGAGATTTACCGGGAGCCGAACTTCGGTTTCGCCCGGACGATTGATCTGGAGGCGCGGGATCGCGAGCTGGATCGGCGGTTGCAGCAGTTTTTCCGCTTCGAGTTTCTCAACCGGTTCGATCAGGTCGTCCATTTTCATCCGCTGTCGCGGGAGGATATTCGGACGATTGCATTGCGAGAGTTGGCGCAGGTCCGCGCGCGCGAGGGGCTTCAGCAGCGCGGTTTGCGCGTGGACATTGACGATGCCGTGCTTGATTGGCTGGCGGTCAACGGCTATGACGCGGATTACGGGGCGCGTTTTCTGCGGCGGAAGATCGAGCGGGATGTGACGACGGTGCTGGCGGAGGCGGTCGTGCGGCGGAATCCGCCGGCGGGTAGCCGCATCGAGCTGACGGTGCGTCAGAATCGGATCGTGGCACGTGTGCAGGAGCCGCGGGTGGAGGCGGCACCGCGGCGAGCGGCGATTACACTGCCGCATGGAACGACGGCGCAGACGCGGCGGATGGATGGCGATGCGCTGCGAGAGGAGGCCGAGCAACTGCTCGTCTCGGCCGCCACGCATCTGGAGAGCATCGAAGCGAAGCGCGGGGAATATAGCGAACTGCTGAACCAGATGAACGAGCCGGGCTTCTGGGATCGGAGCGGTCGGCAGGCGGAGCGGCTGGAGAGGTTTCGAGCGTTGGATGTGGCGCTGCGCGCTGAGGAGCGGCTGGCGGCGCCCTTGCGGCGGTTGGCCGACCAGGTGGAGGAGCCGCTTGATACGCAGCGCGAGGTCGAGCGGTTCGCGCGGTTGCTGGAGCAGGCGGCGCAGGCGCTGCGGGACTGGCAGGATCGGATTGCGGATGAGGGTCCGGCTTCGGTGTGGCTGGTGATCAGCAGTGCCGACCCGCTGGCGCCGGCGGATCGGTGGATTGACGAGTTGACACGGCTCGAATTGGCGTGGTGTCGTTTGCTGCACCTGACGGCGAGTATTGCGGCGTATGAGGTGACGCCGGAGGAGAAGCTGGTGCGGGCGGTGATTGATGCGGCGGGGCCGGGGGCGCATGCGTTTCTGAGTATGGAGGCGGGTGGGCATCGGTTCTGTCGGCGGCCGGAGGGTGATTTGCGGGCGAGTGTCGAGGTGATTGAGAAGGGGGAGCCGCCGGCGGATACGGACATGGTTGAGGCGGTGCATCCGCGTCGGCGGGGGCCGTTCAACGTGCGGCCGACGGCGCGGGGGCGGATCGCGCTTGCGCAGCGTGGGTTGACGTGCGAGTTGCTGGGTGAGACGGCGCCGGTGTTGGCGCATCTGCTGGCGGATCTCGAGCGGGCGTGGAGGGAGCCGGTGTCGCCGGTGCGTCCGGCGCGGGTGTACAATGAGGATGGGACGGGGGCGCGTGATCCGCGTACGGGGGTGGTGGCGCCGCATTTGCGAGATGTGCTGCGGGGGCGGCTAGATCGGTTCCTGGAGGCGTGGCGGCATGCGGAATTGAGGGAGGGGTAGGGGCGTGGCGTCAGGCCTTGGAGGCTGACGTCGGCTGTCGCGTGCTCACTACCAGGTTTCGTCTCAGTCTCCGTGGTCGCGCCTCCGCCTGGCTCCGAGGTACCACGAGCCGGTCGCCGCCAGGATTTCCAGCACGACGCATGCGCCCAGCACGGTCCACCCCCACGTCACGTCCTGGCCGAGTGCCGTACCCATCCAAATGCACAGAAGTATCATCAGTAGCCCCAACGCGGCCGTCACCAGCCACGCCGCCCTTTCAATCCAGCTTACCACGTGCATGAGAAACCCTGCGGCGCGTGGAGCGTCGAGTTGTAACGCATGGGCACGGGGCGTGGGCACGCAGGAGTCCCCTTTTCCCATTGACCTGGCGATTGTACCTGCCGACCGCGTATCACTCAAAGCGTGTTCCGACCGTCATGCAAACGCGAAGAGGGCCGCGGTGTGGGACGCGGCCGTGTTGTGGTCACATTTTCTTCGACGTGGGTGTCGAGGAGGGATGTGCGGGTTGGTCCGGGGGTGGGTGCCGAACGGGCACAGCCGGTTTCGGCACCTCATTCGTACACAGGTTACAAACCTGTGCCACAGGGTTCGCACAAGTTGCGAACGTGTGCCGCGAGGGACTAGTACAGGCCGGCGCCGCGATTCTGTGCACCTCGGCCGCGACGGTCACCGTGACGCCGGTCGTGATCCCCGCGTCGCTCACCGCGTTGTGGGCGGCCTTCGTTGGCGAGCAGGCGGTCGAACTGCGATTTCTGGTCGGCGGTGAGGATCTTGTTGATTTCCTCCTGCACGAAGCGGCTGGCATCGTCGCTCGACACGTCGCCGCGATTGCGGCGGGCTTCGCGGATGATGTCCTTGACCTGCGTCTGCTGATCACTGGTCAGGTCGAGGCGGCGGACGGCCCGCATGATCGTCCGCATGTCGGCGGGCTTGCCGCCCTGCTGGGCGAAGCCACGGCCCTGACCGGCCCTGGGGCCGAGCTCAGCGATCATTTCGTCGAGGTGGGCTTGCTGATCGCTGTTGAGGATCTCGCGCAGGCCGTTGAGGAAGGCCTCGGGGCCCGGGGGCTGCGGGCGACGGGCTTCGAACTCGGCGCGCAGCTCTTCGGCGAGCTGCTCGTCGCCGGCCTGGTGGGCGGCACGCAGCTCCTCCATGAGGGGGCGCAGCTCGCGCCACTGCTCGCGCATGGCGCGGCGCTGTGCGCGCATCTGCTCGCGGAGGGCCTCGTATTGCACGACCTGATCCTCGCTGAGCTCGAGTTCATTGGGAAGGTCTTCCATGAGGTCGCGCATCATCCGGCGGTCGCGCATGCGGTCTTCGCGCTGTTCGAGCCGCGTGCGGATGTCGGTAAGGCGTTCGAGCTGCGTGTCGTCCAGGATGACGGAGACTTCGTCGAAGAACTGCCCGACCATCTGGCGGCGCTGCTGTCCGAGGGCACGCATCTCATGGCGCAGCTCCGCAGCGCGGGTCTCGTCGCCGGATTCGCGGGCCTGGCGCATCTGCTCCATCAGGTTGCGCATGTCGCCGCGTTGGCCGGCTTCGTTGCGGATGCGGTCGGCGATAGCGTCGTACTCGGTGCGCTGGGCGTCGGTCAGTTCGAGTTGATTGGCGAGGCGCTCGATCAGGACGTTGACGGGCATGCCGCGTCCACGACGGCCGGGGCCGCCACGACGACCGCGTTCGCCCCGCTGACCGCGGAAACCGTCCTCGCCGCGATCGCCGCGGAAGGCGGGGGCGCCGCCGCGGCCACGACGATTGCCATCTTCACGTCCGGTGCCCTGTTGGGCGCTGGCAGCGGCTACGACTGCGAAAGCTACGATCGGTATCATCCAGCGTTTCATGTCTTGCTCTCCTTGCCGTCACAGGCTGGCCGGGGACCGGTCCGGTCTGATCTGACGGGTTCTGGTTGCAAAGGTCCGCGACACGCGCCCCGCGGCGAGTGTCGGCCCGGCATAATCCGGTGCGTACACAGGAGAAAACGAACCGGAATGTCATACATTGCGTCCGGGTGACACTTTCTGACATAAGCGTACCGGCCAGGGTCTGAGTGGCTCAAGCGGCCGGAGGAAGGTCCGCATTGACCGATTCGCCAGGCGTTGCTACCATCGCGGAGCTTGTCGGCGAGTCTTCCGGCGGCCCTCCCGCGCTGCCGGTGATTCCTGAATCGATAACGCGGTCGCCGTGACCGCGAAATGAGATCCATGTGCCCGGCGTCCGCTGCCGTATTGCGGACGAGCAGTTGAATAGCAGGAGTGCCCTTGGCCCAGGATGATGCCCTAGTCCTCGAAGCGACCGTCCTCAAGGCGTTGCCCAACGCCATGTTTCTCGTTGAAGCGGAAATCGAAGGTGCCGGCAAGCATGAGGTGCTGGCCCACGTTTCCGGACGTATGCGCAAGCACTTCATTCGCATCCTGCCCGGCGATCGGGTGACGGTGGAACTCTCGCCTTATGATCTGAAGCGTGGCCGGATCACCTACCGGCAGCGATGATCTAATCCCTTTGGCTTCTGTCTGACTGATAGTCTGGTGATGGCGTCTGATGCGTGCTTGGGCGTTATCGGGCGTTACAGGAGTCGCCGTGCGCGTTTGGTGTGTCATCGCGCAAGTCGTATAATCGATGCGAGCGGGCATACTGATGCGCGAGGGATGGGAACCGTCGGCACAAGTATGCAGAACGCGCAATCGGTTTATGCCGAGTTAAGGGCAGTGGTGCAATGGCCGTGATTCGTACGTGCGCAGGAACGGATTCGTTTATGAGTAGTCGGTATCATAAGTTGCGGGGTGCCGTGGCGGGCCGGACGGTTCGCGGGTCGGGGCGTGCGGAGGGGTGCGAGCGGCGTGGATTCACGCTGATCGAGCTGCTGGTGGTTGTCGCGATTATCGCGCTGCTGATCAGTATTTTGCTGCCCACGCTTTCGTCGGCTCGTCAGCAGGCGCGGGGTGTGCAGTGTGCGACGCAGTTGCGCACGCTGGCGCAGGGTGTCGTCATCTATCAGAATCAGAACCGGGATGTTCTGCCGCCCAGCCGCTTGCCGAAGGACTCGAGCAGTTCGTGTGATCCTTACGGCATTATTTATGGGCGCAAGAAGTATCGGCCGACGTTTGTCGCGTCGATGAGTCCGTCCGTTGGTGTACCGCCGTTCGAGGATCCACAGGAGTGCAAGACGTCGTTTGACATGTTCGGTGAGAAGGGGGATCGGCAGAACTACTCGTACGCGGGCTATGTGTGCCCGTCGGTGGCGGATTGGACGGATGAGCGGAATGGGAGCTATGGGTACAACTATCAGTTTCTGGGCAATTCGCGGTTGATGGACGACAGTGATCGGACGTCGTACAAGAACTGGCCGGTGCTGATCACGCAGATCAAGCGGCCGGGCAGTACGGTGTTGATGGGGGATTGCATGGGGACGGCGGCGGGCTTCCCGCCGGAGCAGCGTCGGCCCTATGACAACAATTCGCGGGATGCGGAGCGGTTTGGCAACGAGGGGTTCAACCTCGATCCGCCGCGACTGGACACGAATAACGGGGAGGTCGCGGAGAATGATCCGTATGCGCCGTCCACGGCGGACCCGCGACATCGGGGCAAGGCGAATGTTGCGTGGGTGGACGGTCACACGGCGGCGTTTACGATGGAGGAGCTGGGGTACGTCCACGATAGTGACGGGAAGATTGGTGTGGAGGGCAATAACTCGCTGTGGACGGGGAGCCGGCGTGACGTGGCGTGGACGCCGGAGTTCAAGCACTGGGGCTACTGAGCGGTTTCGACGGGGGCATTGGGGTGATTCTCGGGCGGCGGGGGGAATCGAAACGGACATCTTCAGCCGGGTTTGCGGGAATCGGGAGCGTTTCCGACACTTAGGCTGGAGAGAACCCTATGTGCCCTTTTCGGTTTATCGCGCGGGGGCGGGCTCTGACCTGGTCAGCGGTCTTGGCCATGCTGATCGGACCGACCCTACATGTGGCCCGTCCGGATGATGGCAAGGCGGAGGACGGCTGCGGGGAGGAAGAGACAGTCAGGCTGGCGGCGTTGCCAGCTCGGGGTGGGGACGGCGCGGCTGAGCGTGATGTGGACCGCAGTTTCCGGGCGGCGTTGCGGCTCCTGGCGGAGGATGCGCCGCTGGAGTTGCTGCGCATAGCGCGTGAGCAGTGTGCGGAGAAGATCACTGGGTATCGGTGCGTGCTGGTGAAGCAGGAGCGGCTGGACGGGGTGCTGGGGAAGGTACAGCGGGTCGAATTGCGGTATCGGGTGGAGCCGCACAGCGTGTATATGCGCTGGATCGAGAATGCCGGGAAGGCGCGGCGGGCCGTTTATGTGCGGGGGCGGCATGCGAATGCGCGGGGTGAGGAGGTAGCGTTGATCGAGCCGGCGGGGTGCATTGCACGGTTGTTCGTGTCGTGTGCGCGCGTGGCGGTGAATGGTGCGGATGCGCGGGCAGCGAGTCGGCATACGCTGGACCATGTGGGTTTCGTGGGGACATTCAGTTCGCTGGAACGCGTGCATGCCCTGGCGATGTCGCGTGAGGAGTTGGAACTCGACTTTGTGGGGATGGGTACGATTGATGGCCGGCCGACATATGTGCTGTCGCGGTATCTGCCGTACGGCGACCGGGATCCGGGTGTTGGTTATCCGAATGCGCACCTGGTGCTGCACCTTGACCAGGAGTGGTTGTTGCCGGTGGGGATCTACACGTATGCGGATGAAAAGGCGCGGGTGCTGTTGGGTAGTTATACGATGACGGAGGTTGAAGTGAACCCGGAGTGGCGTGAGGGGGCGTTTGAGTTTTGACGCGGGGCGTGCGAGCGTGATGAGCCCGCGAGGTAGGTACGACCGACGGGGGCTGCGGCGTTGTTGGCGACTGCGTGATCGGGCAGGGGTGAGACGTTGTCGGACGTCAGGCGCGGAGGCCTGACGCCAGGTTACCTGGTCGGGTTGCCGTAGCGGTTTTCGCTGAAGATCTCGCGTGGTGGTTTGCGGGCGGTCTTTACGAGTGGGTGGTTCAGGTCGGGTGAGGAGGGGTAACCGACGGGGGTGAGCGCGACAACTTGCCAATCGTTGGGCAGGGCGATCAGCTTTGCGACCGCGTCGGCATCGAAAGCGCCGATCCAGCAGGTGCCCAGACCCTCGGCCACCGCGGCGAGCGTCAGGTGGTCGACCGCGATGGCGACGTCGATGTCGCTGCTGCGCGATCGGCCGGACATGCGTTGAAAGGCCTGCTGCGGCATGCCACAAGCCACGACGGTGAGGGGTGCAGCGGCCATCCATAACTGGCCGTGAGAGGCCTCGGCTACCTGCCGGCGCAGGGACGTGTCGGTGACGAAGACGAAGTGCCAGGGCTGGAAGTTACAGGCGGATGGTGCGGAGCGCAGGGCGACGCGCAGTTTCTCGATAATCTCTGGCGGGATGGGGCGAGAATCGTAGCTGCGCACGCTGCGACGGACGTTGATGGCCTCGTGGACGTCCATGGCTGACCTCTTGATAGGGTTGCTTCAAGAGGATAGCGGAATGCGGCATGGGTGGTCAAAGCGCCGGGTTGGGGGGACTATGCGATACACCGCGAAACGGATGCTAGCACGCGTGCGGCGACGCAGCGCGAATATCGGCCAGGAGCTTCTGTACCGCCGGGACGAGCTCGCTGCGCGGCACATCGAATTGTCCGGGGCGTTCAGCCTTCCATTCGTCGCGGTCGGTGATGTCGTCGGTTTTCTCGCGGCCGACTGCCATGTCCTTCAGTTGCACGTTGCCGCTGTTCAGCTCGTCTTCGCCGCAGATGACAAGCACGGGGATTTCATACTGGTCGCCGTACTGGACCTGCTTGCCGACGCGTTTGGCGTTGCCGAGGTATAGTTCGGTGTTGATGCCGGCGCGGCGGAGCTCGTAGGTCATCTTGAGATATTCGTCCATGAGCTTGCGGTCGAAGACGGTGACGAGGACGTCGGCGGTCGCCTTGCGCAATGGCGCGCGGCCGAGTTCGATAAGGGCGATCAACAACCGGTCGACGCCGAATGATGTACCGACCGCGGGGACTTTTTCGCCGGAGAAGCGGGTGACGAGGTCGTCGTAGCGGCCGCCGCCGCCGATGGTGCCGAATTCGCGGAGTTGGAGCAGTTCGGCTTCGAAGATGGTGCCGGTGTAGTAGGCGAGGCCGCGGGCGAGGCGGGGGTCGAACTGGACGACGTTGTCGCCGTAGCCGAGGGCGTTGAGCTGGCGTGACATGTTGGCCAGGCTAGCGAGCTCCGCGGAGGCGCCAGGGACTTCGCTGAACAGCTGGCGCACCTGGGCGAGGACTTCGTCGCGCTGCGCGCCCTGGATGGCGAGGAATTCGTCGATGCGGTCGACCTGGTCGTCGGAGAAGCCGAGGCCGGGGATGGGGCTGCCGGACTCGTCCTTGTAGCCGGTGGTCAGTTCGAGGCGGACTTTTTCGGGGCCGAGCTTCTCGAGTTTGTCGAGCACGCGGAAGACGTCGTGGGCGCGGTCGGCGGCGATGCCGGCGTAGGGCAGCAGCAGGTTCAGTACGCGGCGGCTGGAGACGCGCACGCGGTAGGGGCCGGGATCGAGCGCGGTGAGTGTGTCGCACATGGCGGCGATCATTTCGACATCGGCGACTTCGCTCTTCACGCCGACGGCGTCGATGTCGAATTGGGTGAATTCGCGGAGACGACCGCGTTTCTCGTTGGGCCGCATTTCGCAGCGCCAGACGGGCGCGACCTGGTAGCGGCGGTAGGGGCGGGGGAGGTTGCGGTATTGGGCGAAGACACGTGCGAGTGGGACGGTTTGGTCAAAGCGAAGGCCAAGGGGGTCTTCCTCGGGGCCGCTGACCTCGAAGAGTTCCTTCTGGGTGTCTTCGCCAGCCGAGCCGCTCAGGACGTCGAGATACTCAATGGCGGGGGTGTTGAGCGGGACATAGCCATAGCGCTCGTAGACGCCGCGGATGGTGTCGATGATCCACTGGCGGGCGTGCATCTGCTCGGCAAAGAGATCCTGCAAACCGCGCATCAGACGTGGTTTTACGGTCGCGCCCACGTTGGCCTCCTTCGTCACATGCAGGCGATTCGGGTTACCCGGTCGATAAGCTGTGGATCATAGCATGGAATCTGAGGCGATGTCTGTCCAATGAAGAGGCGGCCACCAGGAGTTGGTGGCCGCCCATGATCAGGCAGTTCAATGGCGATTGGCCGCAATGGCGATCAACGTGTGGCGGGGGGTTAATCCAGCATGCCGACGAAAGCGAAGATGTCGTCGAAATCTATGCTGCCGTCACCATTGATGTCGGCGTTGTACCACTCGCAATCGGGATAGGCGGCCTCATAAGCAGCCTGTCCGGAAAGGGCCTTCACGAAGGGCTGGATGTCGTCGAAGGTGACGATGCCGTCGCAGTTCAGATCGCCGGGCGTGACCGTTGTCAGGTTGGGCGAGGCGCACAGCGCGAAGATCTGAGGGCCTTCCGGTATTTCATAGCCGGAGACTTCGATTGTGTAGACGCCGGTTGCGGGCAGGGCCACGTAGACCTGTTCCACATTGTCGACGCGGTTGGGCTCGGTTTGTAGGGCCGGATCGGCCGGAGAGGCCGGATTCAGCGTCCACGGCAAGTATTCCTCGCCTTGCGGACCGACGACGCGCAGGTCAAGGTCGTTGATCAGCGCGTCGGCAACGTTTGGCGTCGCAGGCGGGTCGTCCCAGGCGATGGTGACCTTGAGCGCAGCGGTAGCGGCCGGAATGACGACCTGGTACTGCTGCACCTGCCCTTGGCTGAGCTGGTCTTCGAGGAAGAACCCGAGCCGCATGAAGTCGATGGTGTCCTTGATACGGACCGAGCCGTAGCCGAACTTGTAATCAGGGCCGGTGTTGCCGAGGTCGATGGCATTGTGGGCGAGGAGAATCTTGAGTAGTGCGTTGCGCGGGTCGTCGAGGTCGGGGAACTGTACGCGGAAGTCCTCGAGCAGGAGTGCGCACAGGCCGGTGACAGTGGGGCAGGCCATCGAGGTGCCACACATCGTGGTGTAGTTGTTGGAGCCCCACGCTGACGTCGAGGTTACGCCACTATCAAGGTCACTCTGGCAGCCCGGAGCGACGATATCGGGACGGATGCGACCGTCGTTGACGGGGCCCCAGCTACTGAAACTGGTCATGCTGTCGTCATTGGAATTGACAGCGCCGACGGCGATGTGGTTCTTGGCGCCGGCGGGCGGGGCGGTCGTGTGAAACTCGGCACCACAACGTGGAGTCTGACGCTCATTGCCGCCGGCCCAGATGATACGGAAGGGTGTGCCGTCGCTTACACCGCCGCGGACGATGCTGTCGATCATGGCGGAGGTAATGCCGTACTCACCGGTCAGATCGCAGTCCCAGTGGAGGGCGGTGTTCGTGCCAATGGAGTTGTTGGCGAGATCAACGCCGTAGTTGTTGATGGCGTCGCCGTAGTCGTTCTCCATATCGCCGGGGTTGCTATAGAGGAAGACGCCCTCACCGTCCCATTCGAACCCGTAGGACTGGATCGAGACGTCGGGGGCCATGCCACGATAGAGGCGGAAGGGGTTTGTTATGCCGTCGCCGCCAATCGTGCCGGAGACGTGAGTGGCATGGTCAGAGAGCTGCGCGCCGTCGCGGACGCTGAGGCGACCGGAGAAATCCAGGTGGTTGGGATTGGCGACGCCGCCGTCGTAGACCATGACATTGACGCCGAGACCGGAGAGGTTGTACGGGGCGTACTGGACGAGGTCGGCTTGCGTGATGGCGCGGTTACTGTTGTTCAGGTCCGCGAGGGGTGGCAGGGGCGGCTCCAGCCACTGTACCTCTGGTACTTCCGCGAGCAGGGGGATGGTGTCTTCGGGGAGCTCGATCACGAGGCTGTTCACCGATTCGAGGGTGTCGCGGACGGTGGCACCGAAGGACTCGGCCAGCGCCACGCCGTCAGCCAAGGGGACATCGCGGTGGAACATGACGTAGGCACCGACCAGTCGGTCGCCGGCGACGTCGGCCACGACAGACCATTCAGGAGCGGAGTCCGCCAAGCGCGGGTGGATCTTCCAGGCTGGGGCGATGTCGCGGAGGCCGGTGAGGCCGGCGGTCACAGCCGCGGCGGGATTCAGGTGTTGCGGGGTTACGCGGGCGAACCAGGCATGCGCGCCGAGGTAGCTCGTGAGCCGCACGCCGTTGTCCGCGAGCATAGCCTTTTGGTCGCTGGTCAGTGGGTGCGTGAATTGCACGAGCATGTACGCGGGGGCTGCAGATTTCTCCTGCGAGATTGCGGTCAGCCGGGATTCAATGGCGTCGGCTGTGCGTGCCTCCAGTGTGACGGTCTCGCCGCGGAAGTGGATCGGTGGGCCAAACGCGGATTCGGCAGCGGCGGCCCTGGTGGCGCTCACGCATCCGAAGACAACCAGGAGGGTCAGGAGGATGTAGAAGGCGGCGAATGTACGATGTGGTTTTAGCATTTTCGCGGGCTCCTCGTCGCGTCGTGGCTTAATCTCTGGGCGACCAGGCACTAATAAGGCCGCCGGTGAGGTATCCAGGGTCATTTCGTGACTCTCGCGGGTGCTGCAAAGGCAGCGCACCCACAGCCGGATTATTTCAGAGTGGGGTCACGGCAGAGCTGGTCGCGATAAAGGCCCGCCCCCGCGACCAGCCGAGCCATCAGGACCCAGCGCATATTCCTGAAAACGGCGGCGGGGCAACCGGTTGCGGCTGCGGCCGCCATGCCGTTCGGAGTACGTATCAGCACTAACTAAGTCTACGCCGCGCTCATAAGGAAACCAACCCTGCGCCGCAGTTTTCGTTCATAAAGGTTTTTAGGGATAGGAGTTATGAGACGCTGCCGGCGGTTACGACGTTGGGACGATGGTGGGACGGCGCTGGGGGAACCTGGTGAGGACCGATAACTGGACTCTGTGAGGAACGGACGCAGCGAAACGCGAACGGCTCCGGCGTTGCTTTGGCTGGAGCCGTCACTTCTGATCCGGCGGGCGATGCACTGAGCCGCTTGCAGGGGCCGTCAGGCTTGGAGGCCTGATAGTACAACAGGACTGAATCCGGGCCAGTTTTTATTGGGCGGTGGCGACCCAGATTACGTGGTCTCCGGACGTGAACTCGCCCCTGAACACCATCTGGTCTGCGTCGTTCAGCATGCCCGTCAGGTTGGGCCGGTCGAGGCGGGCGTCTTCGATGGTGGAGATCTTGTCGAGGCCGGTCGCGGGGATGTTACCGCCGACGTATGCGAGGGTGAGCAGTTCGCTGCCGGTCCAGAAAGCGAGGCCGCGGTCACCGTTGCTTTCGGTGAAGGGGACGACGGCGTGGCCGAAGTTGTTGATTGCGCCGCCGGCATTGGCCCAACTGAACGAAGCGCCCTGGAGTTCGGTCGGGAGGGTGCCGGTGACGCGGGTGCTGGCGGTGGTCGAGGCGACGTACACGTCTTGACCGACTTTGATGAGTGTCCGACCATCGTCATCGACACCAGAGAGGAGTGCGGAAGCGGTGGAACCGCCGCCGGTGAGTTCGGTCCATTCGAGTGTGGTGAAGTCCCACATGAGGACGGCAGCGCGTGATGAGCCACTGACAGTGACGGTCGTATCCACGGCGATGTGGCCGTCGGGTCCGATGGCGAGCGTGTACAGGTCCTCTGCCGAATTGACGCGGGTGACTGACGGGAGCCCGGGCCAGGAGGCGTTGGGGCGATTGTCGATGACGCGGTACTTCGTGCCGTTTTGAATCAGGTAGATACCGGCCGACCCTGTTCCGGACGTGTAATAGGCCTGGAAAAGGGCCTTGCCGTCTTCGTTGATGGTCGAGACGACATCGACTTCGGCGAAGTAGGCTGCGGCGCCCTGGTCGGGTACATCGCCGGGGTCGTCCTCGCTGGCGACCGTGTCGGCGATCTGGTTGAGCGTCTGGCCATTGGTGGTGGTGTAGATGGCGGTGCCGCTGACGACGCCGGATGTGAGGTAGAGGTAATCGACGCCGAAGATTGCCGTGCCGCCATCGCTGACGCCGGGTTGGTAGAACGTCGGGACGAATGCCCCGGAGGGCGCATCCGGGTAGAAGGCGGCGACGAGTTCGAGGTCAGCGACGCGTACGATGTTGGCGTCTGAGGCACGCCAGCGGTAGATACCCTTTGAGCGGCCGCCGGACTGGGAGCTGTCGACTTCGGAGACGAACAGGAGGCGTCCGCCCGAGCCCCAGGCGATGTCCTGGGCGAGGGGGTCCCATTCGGATGTAGTGTCCCAGCCGAAATAGGAGGGTACGTCACGGTTGGGGACGATGCCCTCGGTGGCGGGGTCGTCGTGAATTGCCCTAGTGAGCGTTCCGTCGGCCCAGACGTACAGACCGAATGAGCCATTCGCAGCGCTGCCGCTGAAGCTGCCCCAGAAGGCGACGCGGCCGTCGGCATCGATGATGGGGTCGGAGAATTCGTCGAAGGTTACGCCATCGGGCTGATCAGGGACGGCGTCGCCGGTCTGAATGATACGCGTGCGGGTGATCGAGGCGGGGGGCTCGGGGTCGGGTTGCTCGTCGCCGTCGTCGCCAGCGTCGCCGTCGCCGCCGTCGTCTCCGCCACCACTATCAGGGTCCTCGATGCCGCCGCCGGTGTCGCCGCCTCCGGAGCCGTCGTCGCCGGAGCCGTCATCACCGGAGCCATCATCTCCACTGCTGTCGTCTCCGGAGCCGTCGTCGACGTTACCGTTATCGTTGCCGTCGTCAGGTGCAGGGTCGCCACCGCCTGGGCAGCCGCCGCCGAGGAGGACGAGTGCCGCCACGGAGACGAAGCACAAGGAGATGAGCGAGCGGAGTTTGTGAGTTTTTGCAAGCGAAGCCATCAAGTGCTCCTGGAGTGAGAAGATCTGCCGCCACTGCCTCCGGAGAGGCTCTGCTATTCCATCGTATCATCGTACGGGCCGGGTCAAAGGTGGGCAAAATGGTCCGGCGGCCCGCGCAGGGGCTGCGCGAGGTCGGGTCCGTAAAAAATCGCTCAAAGACCGCCCGGCGCGTTGTTTCAGGTCTTCCCGGCGAGGATGCGGACCAAGCCGACGATGCCGGCGACAACCAAGCTGAACAGCAACAGGAACAATAACATGCCGACCGCGAAACTCAGGATGGGCCAGCTTGACAAGACGAAGCTCCTGGCGGGAGGAATTGCGGCGGCGAGGATCGCGATGATGATGGCGGCGAGGAAAATCGCACCGATGGCACCGCGGCGATTGTCCTCGAAGGGAGCCATGCGGACGGTCAGGCAGATGGCCAGGTAGAGGAACAGGAGCGTGGGCCAGTGCAGCAGGTTGCTGCGCAAGATGGCGTTGAGCAGCGCCTCCATGAGATCGACGCCGCTGTGCAGCAGATCCCAGAAGCCGGCCAGAGAGAGCGGCAGTTCCTGCGGCAGGGCCAGTCCACCTGCACCGGCGATAATGCTGTCGCCCAACCATTGTGCGACGACGTACAGGCAGATAGCGCACGCGACGAGTGGCAGCAGGCCGATGAGGATGGGGCCAATGACTGGCAGGCGCTGTTGGCTGGGCGTGTCGGATTGCGGGTCCCCGCTTTCGTCATCGCCCATCAGCTTGGTGTTCTGCACCGAATTGCCAGAAAGGAGCAGGCCGAGCACATGGCCGAGCTGGGCGACCAATGTACCGGGCAGCAGGATGGCATTGACGACACGTGGCTTGGTCAGTGTGCTCCAGATCTGGTGCACACCCCATGCCGCAAACATGATGACCAGGAGCCAGAAAGTGAGTGCCGCGTAAAGACCCATGGTTCCACCTCGCTCTACGCAACGACGGACCGCGTTGCATTCCGTTGCAACCCGGGGACATTATGCCCGGTTCGTCATCCGGTTTCCAGCGCTTTGTTGGAGCCTGGTCGGCGGGCGGCTGCTGGTCGGGGGCCGGTGACGCCGCGCGCTTTGCAGGCGGGCTGACGGCGTTATACTCCTACGCCTCATGAATGCACTGATTGATGTTGTTCAGGAGTATCAGTACTTCGGGTGGCTGGCGCTGCTGGCGACGGTGTTCTTGACGCCGGTCGCAATTCGGGCGGCCCACCGGTATCGGGTACTGGACATGCCCGATCAGGTACTGAAGCCGCATGCGCGACCGATTCCGTATTTGGGGGGGACGGCGATTTGCGCGGCGTGGAGTGCGGCGCTGCTAGTCGCCATGCTCACGGGGGTGTGCGACTGGCAGATGACGTTGCCGTTGCTGCTGGGTGGTGTCGTAATGTCGCTATTGGGGCTCGCGGATGATGTGTACGACGTGCCGCCGAAGACACGGTTGCTCGTCGGGACCATTGCGATCACGGGGGCGATTCTGCTTAGTGGGGCGGGGCTGAGGCTGGCGGAGGCGGCCACGGTGGGCATTTCGTCTGTGCTGGGTACGGAGATACTGTTGCCGGCGGCCATATCCGTGCCTGCGTCGGTGGTGGCAGGTGTCTTCATTGTGCTGGGGGCTTGTAACTCGACGAACCTGATCGACGGCCTGGACGGTCTGGCCACCGGTGTGACGGCGATCATCTCTTTTGGGTTCTTCTTGCTGGCCGCGCATCTGGCCGTGTGGGACTACAGTCAAACACACGACCCGGTACGGCTGGTGCTGGCGGTGGCGATGTTGGGGGCGGCGATCGGTTTTTTGCCGTGGAACTTCAACCCGGCCCGGATCTTCATGGGGGACGCCGGCAGCATGCTGCTGGGCTATAACTGTGGCATGTTGATTCTGTTGTTCGCCGAGCGTGGGACGCTGCGATGGGTTGTGGGGGCCCTGATGATCTTTGCGTTGCCGGTGTTCGACACGGCGCTGGCGATGTTTCGCCGCTGGCGGGCGGGGCGGTCGATATTCGAGGGGGACCGCAGTCATTTCTATGATCAGCTTGTTCAGCGGGGGCTCAGTGTGCGGCAGACGGTCGCCGTGTGTTATATGCTGACGGTCTTCTACGCCGCGGTGGGATTGTTGCTGACGTGGGTGGGGGACGATGGCGCCGTCCTGCGGCTTCGCTTTGGCGTCCTGGTGTTCGTGGTCATCTGTGTACTAACGGGGGTCGTGGCATGGCGTGTGGGTCTGACGAACCCGGAAGCGGCTGCCAAGCGATCAGAAACGGACGTGGGGGATTGAGCCCGCGCGACGGCGGACATAGGATGCCGACATGGCCGAGGAAGTGATTACGACGCGCGAAGGGTCGCTCGGGATCGTGCGGATGTACCGTCCGGAGTCGCTGAACACACTGAATCTGGCGACGATGCGGCGGCTTGCGGACGCATTCCTGGAGCTGGATGCTGCTGGGGACGTGCGCTGCCTGCTGCTGCTTGGTGGTGAGCGGGCGTTTTCCACCGGTCTGGATTTGCGGGAAGTGACTGATCTCTCGATGGTCGAGATTCAGCAGCGGGATCCGTTTGCGGCGTGGGATCGGGTGGCGCGGCGCCGCAAGCCGATTGTCGCAGCCGTCAACGGATATGCGCTGGGGAGCGGGTGTGAACTGGCCTTGTTGTGTGACATCGTTGTTGCGGGGGAGGATGCGCGATTTGGTTTCCCGCAGATCAACCTGGGCATCATTCCGGGCGCCGGTGGCACACAGCGTCTGATGCGGCTAGTCGGTCCTGCGCTCGCATCCGACCTGATTCTGACGGGGCGGACCTTGACGGCGAATGAGGCCGCTCGGGCGGGATTGGTCAGTCGGGTTGTTCCGCGGGAGAACTGTGAGGCGGTGGCGCGTGAGATCGCCGGCGCGATTGCCGAGCGGGCGCCGCTGGCGGTGCGGGCGGCGCGTGAGGTGTTGCGACGTGCGCACGAGCTTTCATTGGAGGAAGGGCTCGCGGTCGAGCGGCGGGCGTGCTACATGCTCTTCGGAACGGATGATCAGAAAGAGGGTATGCGGGCGTACCTGGAGAAGCGCGCGCCTATCTTTGCCGGGCGTTGAACCGCATGATTGCGTGAAGGAACCGACGAATGGCCGGTACGTTTTCGACCATCGAGATCGAGCGTCAGGAGCGGGTCATGACGATCCGTCTCAATCGGCCGAGCGCGCTGAACGCGTTCAACCGTGAGATGGGGGTGGAGCTGGCTGCGGCGTTGCGCACGGCGCAGCGCGATGACAATACGCGTTGCGTGGTGCTGACGGGCGCCGGCCGGGGCTTCTGCGCTGGGCAGGATGTTCGTGAGTTTCCAACGCCGGTCGGTGGTGATGCGGGTGAGGCGGCGGCGTACGACCTGGGGGCGTACTTGCGCGAGTATGTGAATCCGCTTGCGACGCGGATCCGGTCGCTGGAGAAGCCGGTCATTGCGGCGGTCAATGGTGTGGCGGCAGGTGCGGGTGTCAGCTTTGCGCTGGCATGTGATCTGCGGATTTGCGCGCGTAATGCGCTCTTCAAGCTCGCGTTTCTGCAAGTGGGTCTGGTGCCCGATGCGGGCTGCACGTTGACATTGATGCAGCACGTGGGCTATGGCCGGGCGGCCGAGTTGTGTCTGTTGGGTGATGAGGTGTGGGCGGAGCAGGCCTTGCGTATCGGCCTGGTGAATCGCGTGGTGGACGACCAGGAATTGCCGGATGCCACTCAGCAACTCGCGCGTCGCCTGACAGAGCTGCCGGTGAAGGCTGTTGCGTTGACGAAGCGGGCGCTGAACCACGCCTGGTCGGCAGAACTCGACGAGCAGCTTCGCTACGAGGCGTACATGCAGGCGACGGCGGGTCGCACGGCGGATCATCGCGAGGGTGTGCGTGCCATGCTCGAGAAGCGTTCGCCGCAGTTTGGCGTGACGGACGAATAGGGCGGCATTGGAGGGTCCTCGGTCGATATGTGGTCACAGCAGACACGGCAGTTGATTGAGCTCGCCTGTCAGGAAGATCTCGGCGCTGCCGGTGATTTGACTTCGTCGCTCCTGGGAATGGGTAAGGCCCACGTTTCCGCCCAGGTGGTCGTGCGACAGGGCGGGGTGATCTGCGGGCTGACGCTGGCACCGGCGATTTGTGGGGTGTTTGAGAAACACCTGGGGCAGCCGCTTGTCTTCGGCGTGCGGCCGGCGGCGCAGGGCGGCGTGGTTGATGGAGCATCGGTCGTGGGGGGGCAGTCTGTCGCCGAGATTCGCGGCCCGCACAGCGCGGTGCTGGCCGTGGAGCGAACGTTACTGAACTTCCTGGGGCGGATGAGTGGGGTGGCGACGCTGACGCGGCAGTTTGTGGAGGCGGCTCAGGCTGCGAATCCCGGCGTTCGAATCCTGGACACGCGCAAGACGATTCCCGGCTGGCGGGAGCTGGACAAGTATGCCGTTGGCGTTGGTGGTGGCCGCAATCACCGCATGGGGCTTTATGACGCGATTCTGCTGAAGGACAATCACCTGGCGGAGATTCCGCTGGCGCGCCTGGCCGAGGAACTTGAGACCATGCTTGCGGTAGATTGGCGTGAGGCACGGGCGGAAAGCGATGCGGGTGCCGAGGATGAGCTCGGGAAGGGGCCTTCGTTCGTCGAAGTCGAGGTGGACAACCTCGAGCAGTTTGCGGAGGTGTGCAAGGTCCGCGAAGTGGATATCGTGCTGCTGGACAACTTCACGCCCGAGCAGTTGCGTGCGGCCGTGCAGTATCGGGACGCCGAGGGGTTGCGGGGCAAGCTGCGGTTGGAGTGCAGCGGGAAGGTCTCACTGGAGACGGTGAGAGAGCTGGCTGCAACCGGCGTGGATCGCATATCGGTCGGTGCTTTGACGCACTCGGCGCCGTCTCTGGATATTGGGCTGGATTTCTGAGGTTTTCGCGCCGCGCCGTCTGGTAACAACTGCATTGGTCATCTGGGCGTGAGATGATCGTCAGGGCGGATTATGTGACGTGGACGGGGCGGCTGGTTTGGGGCTAAAGAGATATGCAAAGTGTATGCTTGACCGCGTGGTGTCGGTCGCGTCCGTCAGACCTCGAGGAAGGTTGTATCATGCGAAACGTCCGCGTCGTTACCGCGAGTTACGCGATCCTGATGGCCCTGCCGGTGATGTTCGGACTGGGCATTGTCGCAGGGAGTCCACATTTTCTGGCAGCATGTCAGCAGCACCCTTGCCGTGGCGATCGGCTGAGGGAGATTGCGTGAGACGTAACGCCCGGAATCAGTCCGTCGAGGCCGTCGGGGGAGAATCCGAGAGCAGCTCGACCAACTGGCGCAGCAGGATGCGCAGCTTGGCCCGCGGCGCGGCGGCGGCACTCAACTGCGAGAACTTGTTGGCCAGTGCTACGACTTCCGCCTGGGGGTAATCGGCAAGGGGGGCGGCTGGGGGTTGTTTCTGTATTTCGCGGGCTGAGTCGATACGTACGAAGTTGGCGATATCGATGGGAGAATCGAACTGCACGGCGACTTCGTGCACGCGCCCGCGGACGCAACGGCAACGAACAATGCGACCGCCGGCGAGGACCTGTTCGCCGTCGATGGTTTTGAGGGTGACCGAACAGGCAGTGCCGGGATACAGGAAGCTGCCGTGGAGGAAGCTGATACCGGTTTCGGAGAGGTTGCGAGGACGCACGAGGTAGCTGGTTGTGGCGCCGGACACCTGGACGATAATGCCATCAGGCACGACGTACCGAAAACGCCTGCTACTGCGTAACTCGGCTTTGGGGTGCACGCCGCTGTGCTGCTCCATCTGTTCCAGGATGGCCTGGTGTTCCTGTACGGATAGACGAAGGGAGTCGACGCTGTTACGGGAAGATGACACGGTACTCTCCAGGGCTGTGCGCGCCAGCCGTGGCCGGACCTCCCGTCCGTCGCCACGCTGACCGCTTACAAACTACTTGGCCTGGCGTAACAACAACAGAATTTCCATAACCTTGCGGTGCACTTGTGCCCCCGGTGCATCGTCACGAGCGAGCGCGACGAGTTCACGTGCCAGACGAGTTACTTCGCGCCCCGGGTAGGACATGGCGGCCATACTGGGCGCGGGCTGTGCGGGTGGCGCCTCCACTTCGACGGGGATGAAGTCTTCGATTTTGATCGGATGATCGAACTGAATGCCGATCTCGTGTACACGACCGCGGACGCAGCGACAACTCACGACTTTCCCGCTGACGAGGGCATCCTCTTTGGTGATGGTCTTGAGCATGAGCGAGCAAGTAGAGCGGGGGTAGACGAAGCTCCCGTGCAGAATGCTGATCCCGCCGGTTGAGAGATTACGTGGTCGGACGATGTAGCTAGCGGTGGCGCCAGCAATTCGAAAGGTGAGTCCGCCGGAGGCGGTGTAGCGATAACGTGTGCTGGTACGTTGCTCGGGCTCGGCATGCATGCGTGCAGCGGCTTCGAGCTCGCCGAGAATGGCCGCCTGCTCCTCTTCGGAGGTTCGCAGCGCGTCGACGATTTTTCCGGCCTGGGACACAGTGGCCTCCGGGTGCGAGTCGAGGGGACGGCAGAACGTACTTCAATACTGCATATTTCGGTTGGTTGGTGCGAATCATTCGTTGCGAGATTCACATATCAGCGGCCAGTCCCGGAATATGCTGCGGAGACCGCGCTGCGGGCTGACCCGATAACTGGTAGGGGCTAGGGCGGAGGCTCGTGCGCGGCGTATTCGGAAGGCACAAGGAAGCGCAGGTGGTGGGCGGCGTGAATCATGTGCAGGCGACGCCATTCCTCCACAGTCAGGTCCCCGAAAATCGGCGAGGGCTGTAGTGCGCCGCGGTGTGCCGCGAGACGTGCGAGGAGGGTGAGCGCCGCGTTTACTGCGGCGGCTTCGTCGAGGTCCGGCGGCGACACGGCGGCGGGAAGGGTTGGCAGTCGCGTGCTCATTTTCCCGGAGCGCAGTATGGCGTGGAGCAGGGGACGTCCGATCAGTTTGCGGATCAGCCAGGGCAGTCGCTGATCGAAGCCTTCCAACGAGCCGTGGAAGAAGTATGCCAAGTGGCCACAAACCTGGCTCAGATTCCAGTTGCGGAGTGCGCGGTAGCTACCGGCATGCAACGTCGCGATGTCGCGGCGAATGTCGTCGTAGCTGCTGAAATGCAGTTCGCGAGGGTGCATACGCGTTATCCTGGCGCATCGCGCCTGGCGGCTGACGCGGGGCTCGACCGGCCGCGGGGATGGGCCCATAATAAAGGGTTGGATTCTGTTTACACCGGATTGTATGAGGATGCCCCGATGCGAGCTTTTTTGTTATTGATTGTCCCGCTGGTCGGTGTGATGGCGAGTTCGGGTGAGGACGCGTATGTGATGATCGGGAAGGACAAGCTCTGGAATGCGCCACGTCCGGAGAAGCCGGATCTCTCCGTCCAGTACATCATGCGCTCGCCGCATTATCCAGGGCTCAAGCCCGAGTACGTGAAGATCGAGGACGCGTCGCTGGGCACCGGAGAAGCCGGCCCGGTGACCATCGTCAATGAGGGGGCGCAGCGATGGCCGGCACCGGGCGAGAGCATCACGTACACGGTGGTGGTACGCAATGTCGGGGCCAGACCCGCGCCCTGGTTCAACTGGCACTGGATGTATGATGGTCGCGACGTCGAGGCGGGGCGCTGCATGCAGCGGCTGGCGCCGGATGAGCAGGTCGAGTTCATTCTGGTGCGTCCCTGGGAGGCCGGGCGGCATTACATCACATTCCAGGTTGATCGTGCGGAGTTGATTGATGAGATCAGCGAGGAGAACAACTGGGTCATCGATCCGACGGATGCCCTTTCGTACGCGTTTTTCGTCGAGGAGAGCGTGCGCGAGGAATTCCAGACGCTGCGGAACGGGTTGGGCAGCTACGATTTCGTCGACTGGGCGCAGTTTCAGGTACGGCAATGCAACAAGGAGTTTCGTGACACGATTTATCCCAGCTCACCAGGGGGGATCCAAGAGCGCGTGCGGCTTGACCGTGTTTTCGTAATCCCGGATGGCTGGGGGCACAAGGCGGGCATGCATACGCCGGGTGTGCGTACGCCGGTGAATTTTGAGGAACCCGAGCTGTACAACGCGAATGACCCGCCGGAGGGCATCGAATCGGTCGAGGTGTTCAACAATGTCAATGGCGGTGTTGACGGCGTGTGGGGGTTCACGGTCGATCTGCTCAAGGAGGGGCCGGACGGGAAGCATTTCTACACGAAGCAGCATCGGTGGGTGACGGGTTCGGAGTGGCCGCTACACCATGAGCTGGGGCACCAGTTGGGGCGCATCGACAACTACTTGATCTGCCTGGACGAAGATGCGAACGCGGCACTGCCCGGGCTTGGTTATCGGCTGCCGGAAGACGTACGTCGCGGGATGATGCACCATGGCAACTACGCACATGACCATGCGATCGGCATGAATCAGAAGAAGTGGGATTCGACGTACCGCTTTTATAGTGAGCACACGGCGGCATCGCTCAACCGGGATCTCGGGCGGCGTCGCGGATTGTTCGGGGAGTATTTGTTCGACGTGCCGGCGAAGAACACGTTTACGTTCTATGGGATGGACCGACGTCCCATCGCGGGTGCCAAGGTGGACGTGTTCATTGGAAAGGGGTTGGGGTATCGGTGCTGTGGGATGAACGAGGGCCCGACGATGTCGGGGTTTACGAATGCGCGCGGTGAGGCGACGATCGAGGCGAATCCGTGGCCGCACGTGTTCATCTGGGGGAACAACGGTGTGATCATGTTTCACGTGTATCCGCGAACAGCGGAGCCCAGTGAAGCGGATGAGCCGCTGGTTGGCTTTCTGGATATTACGGATTTCAATCTTGCATACTGGCGGGGGCACGCGGATCATGGAGAGTACCTGGTTCTCGTGAAAGAACCACCGGCAGGGACGCGTTGAGGCGCGCGGACGGCGTCGGTGGTGCGAGCCAAGAAAGCGAGGGCGCAATGCGATCGAGATGGATGCTGGGCGGACTGCTGGGGATGCTGTGCTTGCTAGTGGTGGCGTGTGAACGCCAACAAGCGCCGGCAGGCCATGGCGGGGCGCAGGATGAGGGCGTGACCGCGACGGGCGGGGCATCGCAGGAGGGCCAGCGTGACGCCACCGTGGGGCAGCAGGAACGGGGTGGGTCGACGGTTTCGATTCTCTATACGTGCCGCGAGCATGGAGCCGTGCCGGTGGTTGTCGAGGAGAACGAGGCCGGCGAGCCCGTTCGTTTTCGCGTGGGCCAGGGGGAGTGGGTCGACGCGCGCGACGATGCGGGTCCGCACTGCCCGATTTGTGGGGAGCGCTTGTTCGTCAAGGCGAAGGTGCAATCGGCGTTCGATTTTGACGTGACGTGGCGCTGCCTGGCTTGCGATCATGCCGAGCAGGACAAGGCTGCGGTTGGCCCGCGGGCGTGCCCGGATTGTGGTGAGATGGAATACTGGCCCAGCGTGACTTTCAAGTGTCCGGATCACGGGGAGTTTCCGGTGTACTTCCGGTACACCACTGACGGGAAGATTGAGAAGATCCGGGTGGCAGACGGGGCGTGGGTGCCGCAGCTTGACGAAGAGCGTCGGCAGTCGAACGTAGTGTGTCCGACCTGCGGGAAATCGCTCATGCCGGCCGGGCATGCCGGGCCGGGTAAGCCGGGGACGTCGGGAGGGGCTTCGCCGCCTCCGGCATAGAGGGGGTAGGAAGGGCCGGCGAAAGCGATGCGAAACCAAAAGAGCCCGCCGGGACGTGGTTGTCGCCGGCGGGCCTATGCTTTTTCGGCTGCGAATCACAGCCACGTTCGCTGCTCATTCGCAGCCTAATGTTTACCACCCTTCACTGGATCACCTCCTTTCAAAACGGGCCAACTTCCCGCGATCCGCAGTGTGGTGCGCTGCGGGGCGGGCTGCTTCCCGTTCACCAGCCGTCGCCGGCAAACCCAACGAACGATACTGATCCGAGCATCGCCCGTAGCAAGAGGGGTTGGAGCGTGATACTCCCAGGCGCTTTTGGAAGCACCAGGCACACCAACACAGCTCCCGCTACTTGAATTATCGTGTACTGGCGAGGGAGGTCAAGAGAAAATCGTCCGGGGTGGCAGCTTTCTGTTCTGGTCGCGCAGCAATTGCTCAGTTATGAGCGGATGAGCACGGCGCGTTACGGGGTGCGATGGCAGGATGCAGGGATTCTCGGCCCTGGGGGTACCGAGAATTGAACGTCTGCGCAGTGAGCGCATAACAGGAGGTTCCTGCTCCGGTTTTGCGCGAATTGGTGCAGGGCGTCGGACGTTGGTCGCCGGGCCAGCTACTCGAGTACGTGCGGGATCAGCTCGCTCTCAATCGAGAGCGCCCCCAGGCTCGTGACGGCGAAGCGCTCCGTGCGTGGCTTGAACCAGTAGACGTCTTCGGGCAGCTCGTTGAGATTGACGAGCACCTTGTGGGTTTGTGGCCCGACGGTGGCCACTGGGAACCAGGGTCGATCGTCCAGTCCATCATTGCCGACGCGGCGATAGACCTTGTAGCCGATGACGTTGTCGAGGTAGTGCTGGTCGCGCTGCTCGGGGGCTGCCCACGTGACCTGCACGCGGTCGGCGTTGATGCGCGCAACCTGAACCTCGACGGGAGCCGGGGGTGACGCGGTGGAGCCACATGTCGTGTGCAGCGGCGTGACGTAGCGATCCTTCTCACCCCGGAACCACGCCGCGACAAAGTCGTGCTGCTCCAGCCAGAAGAAGCAGGTGTGGTCGTCCTTGGTTACCTTGACCATCATCAGGTTGCGCGGGCCGACGACGTTCATGTTGCCCCAGGGGTTGTTCTTGCGGTGGAAGCCGTTCAGTGTGATGACCTCGGCGGCGGGGCGATTCGGCAGGCGCAGCACGCCGCGGTCGTTGGTCTGGCCGACGATTACCGGGTGTTTCGAAGTGGGTGGTCCGTAGAAGTCACCGTCCTCAATCACGTGATAGTACTGCACGCCCTCGTCGTCGCCCGGTGGCTTGGATGTGTCTACTTTGGTGCCGCGCTGATAGATCGCGACCTTGGCGTCGGGCAGTGGGCGACCATTGATGTCGAACACCTGCAAGTAGCACTCGCGGGGGTTCTGGAAGTAGAAGTCGCCGAAGTAGCCACGGGGCTTGTCGATGGTGTGGTTCAGGTAGGCGGCGTCGACTTCGCCATAGGGCTGCGGGCCGTGCCAGTGCATCATCTGGACCGGATGCCGCATGAAGTGGGTGACTTGCTCGCCGTTATCGGGCCAGACGTGGTGGTCGGCGCCGGCGTAGTCGAGGGCGTACCAGTCGACGAGTCCGAGTTGGTGGCCGAGTTCGTGGGGGAGTGACCATTCGGTCCGGTTGCGCCAATCGGGGTCGGTCTGATTCCACTGGCCGGTCTCGATTTCCTGGGGGCTGTCGTTCCAGACCCAGCCGCCCTGGTCATAGCGGATGCCGTCGCCGGCGAAGAGGCTGCGTGGCGCGCCGTCAATGTGCGGCGTGTTGTCCTTGACGTGGTCGGCGTAGATGATGCGGTCGAGCCGGACGCGGGCCAGGCAACCTTGTGGTGCGGCGGGGTAGACGCTGTGCTCGAAGAGGAGGTTCATGATGTCGATGTGCCAGCGGTAGAAATCCTCGAAGCTGAAGGTGCCGTAGGCGCTGCGGAATTGATGCCAGGCGTCGACGCGACCGTTCGAGACGACGTACGTGAACGTGAAGGCCCAGAGGGGGTCGGTTGCTTCATTGTTGATTTTGGCGATTTCCGGCTCGTCGGCGACGATGCGGAGCGTGACCTCGTGAAAGCCTGCCTGCCAGTTCCATTTAAGGACGAAGGTGGTCTCGTCCATTTCGGCCAAGGATTGGTCGTAGCGATCGCGGCCGACGACTTGGTCGTCGATGAGCCAGACCACCTCGAAGGGCTGGGCTGCTTTGAAGCCGATGTTCTTGACGTGTGCCGTCAAGGTGAGCTCTTCACCCGGTTTGTAGGACAACTTGAGATTCTTGACGGCGCCCTGGGGGTTGGTGAATTTCTCGTCGCCCAGGTCGATGAGCTTCGGGGAGTCGCCGGCGATCCAGGCGCGGCCGAACTTGTCGTATTGGACGCGGCCGTGCAGCCCGGCGAGCTTGGGCGTGACTTCGATGTAGGTGAGGGTGAGATCCGGGAGGTTGGGGCGCTCGTCCCAGGCGGGGTCACGCTTGACCTCCCAACTGTCGACGGCGTTGCGGCGGTAGACCTTGGGTGGGGTGCCGACGTTGTCGAGGTCGGTCCAGACGGTGAGCTGGACGCCTTCGTCGCGGACGTAGCAGTCTTCGATCATGGTGCCATCGGCGAGCTTGAGGGTGTCGCTAGTGGCGGCCGGTGGGGTCAGCAGCATGGAAAGTGCGAAAAGCAGCGGTATGATACGGTTCATTGGGATGACTCCTTCCGACGTGAGGGTGGACGTACTGATGGACGTAGGCAGGTGCACGTCCGCATTCTAACGCCTATGATCCCGGCTCGCGATGGGTACCCGCGACCAGATGTTCGCATCTTGCCGCGGTCCGCAGGTGACACGCAGCAGCATAGCGAGGCATGGCATGACGACGATTCACAAGCCGACGGGCTGGAACACGTGGGATTTTCAGGGCTTCAACCGGCTGGTGTACCTGCGCAACGGGCGCACCGTGGTCGGCGTGCAGGTTGCGATCTGGGATGAGTCTGTGCCGCCGCCGGCACCTGAAAGCAAGCAGACCGGGCGGTTGAGCGAGCGTTTTCGGTGGGGGGATGTGACGCAGCTCGGGCCGCATGCGCCGTTGGGTTTGCCGGCATGCCTGAAGTTCAGGGTTGGCGATGTGACGTATGACTTTGAGGGGGTGGATAAGGATGGCGCGTTGCATCTGCGTGTTACGCCGGAGCAGGAGAGTGTGCAGCGTGTTGTGTTTCAGTTTGTCGCGCCGGTTGGCGAGACGATTGTGGCGGCATCCAAGAACCGTGGCACGTTCGCCGGCTGTGATGTTCGAATGAAGGGTGCGACCTGGCCTGAGGATTACTTCGTGAATGTTGCTGAGCCGTATGCGGTGGGCAAGGCGGGACGGGGCGCGACGCTGATTGTCACGCCGGCGAAGGCCGCGTCTAAGGCGGCCGGGACTGTCAAGGCGCTCGAAAGGGAGGCAGTGGTGGGGGAGGGGGCGCTGGCAGATGCGCCGGGCGCGATGATGCAGGCGATCTGCTGGAACACGCTGTATGACACGCGGCGAAAGCTGGTGTCCTCGCCGGTGAGCCGCGACTGGTGCTATGACTGGCGGGGTGTGCTGGTGTTCTGCTGGGACACGTATCTGGTCGCGACGTTCATGTCGTACGAGACGCCGGAGCTTTCGCGGCTGAATTTCGAGGCGGTGAATGCCGCGATTGATGAGCTGGGGCATGTGCCGAATTACTACATGGCGCATGGGGCGGCGTCGCGGGATCGGTCGATGCCGCCGCTGGGCAGCTACATGATCTGGAAGACGCAGTGTCTGGCGCCGGATCGGGCGTGGCTGAAGCAGGTTTATCCGCAACTGACGCGCTGGCACAAGTACTGGATGAAGCATCGCGACGGGAACGGGAATGGTTTGCTATCGTGGGGGTCGAATCCGGTCGCGTATGAGTTTCCGCAACTCGTGCCGTATAACCAGAAGCTCCAACATACGCGTCAGGCGGCGATCTACGAGTCGGGACTCGACAACTCGCCGATGTACGATGACGTCGATTTTGATGAGTACGCCAATACGCTGCGGATCGATGACGTCGCGTTGAGTAGTTATTACGCGATGGACTGTGAGGCACTGGCCCACATGGCCGCATTTCTCGGACATGAGCGCGATGCGCAGCGCTATCGCCGGGAGCATGAGCAGATGGCGCGGCGGATTAATGACGAGTTGTGGGATGATGCGCACGGGATCTACTGCAACCGGCATTGGGACGGGCGGGTGTCGATGCGCTGGTCGCCGACGTCGCTGTTTCCGCTGATCGCGGGGGTAGCGCCGTTGGAGCGGGCGCAGCGGCTGGTGCAGGAGCATCTGCTGAATTCGCGTGAGTTCTGGGGTACGTGGGTGATTCCGTCGATCGCACGGTTCGACAAGGCGTATCCGGATAATGACTATTGGCGCGGGCGCATCTGGGGTCCGTTCAACTTCCTGGTGGCGGAGGGGTTGCGACGATATCGATTTGATGATGCGGCGGCGGAGCTGGCGGAGAAGAGCCTGACGCTATTCATGAAGAATTGGCGCGAGGACGGCGGCGTGTACGAGAATTACAACGCCGACACGGGGCAGGGGGCGGACGTGTGGAATGCGGCGCGGCTGTATCACTGGGGCGGGTTGCTGGCGTTTATCGCGATGCAGGAGTTGATCGACGTGGAGCCGACGGGGTATTTGCGGGTGGGGTCGTTGGGGTTTCCGGCCGCGGGCCTGCGGCGGGTGCGGCTGGGTCGGGATGTGTATGACGTGGAGCTTGATGCGGGGTTACGCGTGCAGCGCAATGGCAAGGCGTTTGTTGAGTGCACGACGCGGGCGATTGTGCGGATTCCGATTGGTGGACCGCGGGATGAGCCGATTCAGGTTTCGGCGGTCGGGCGTGGATCGCTCACGTCGCACGCCGCGGATCGGCGGCGGAGTGTGCGGCTGGTCGATGGGCAGATTGTGCGGCCCAGTGGGAGTGGGCGGAAAGTGGTGTATGCGTGGTGATGGGCTCGAGTATGCGAACTCGGGCCTTCGTCATGATCAGGTTATTGGGGCCTGTGATTGTACGAAACGGTACGTGACTATCCACCCAATGCTGCTACGAATGGTGCAATGTCGTCGAAGTCGACCTGGCCGCTTTGGTCGAAATCGCATTGGGTGCGGCCGGCGCAGCCGGGATATTGCTGTTCGTAGCCGCCGGTGAGCATGAGGACAAACGGATTGAGGTCGTCGAAGTCGACCTGCCCGTCACAGTTGGCATCGCCCATGATCACGAGCGTGTTGTAGTACAGCAGATTGCCGCCGTCGTCCCAGTCGGTCACGGCCATGTCGAGCTTGCTCGACGCGGTGTATTCGACGACGACTGCGCTTTCGCCGTCGACGCCGAGGGTGATCCAGCCCAGTTTGCGATTGAAATGGAACTCGCCGGACTGAAGCACTTCGCCGTCAACTGAAATGCTGTTCAGTGTCTGAATCTGCTGGCGGCTGAGCCAGAATAGCCGCTGGTCGGGATTGGGGGTGAAACTATCGGTTACGGCGTACAGGCCGTCGCGGTCAACGTCGCCGAAGACGACCATCTCGTTGACGGGCTGGGGTGAGGAGCTCCAGCTTGGGCTGGTGCTGAAGACGCCGTCCTGATTCAGGAAGATGCGGGTCGGGTCCCACCAGCCGCCGGTGGCGAGGTCGAGATCGCCGTCGGCGTCGACATCGGCGAGGGCGACGACGGAGCAGTAGCCTTCGTTGTAGGTCCATGATGCGGAGGTGGCGAAGGACGCGTCGGGTTGGCCGTTGTAGCGGCGGAAACGGCCCGTGCCACCGAGCTGGCTATTGTCGGCAACGAAGAGTTCGGGTGCGCCGTCGCTGTTGACGTCGCCCGCAGTGACCATGATGGCATCCTGAAATGACGTATCGGCCGGGAACCAGCTTGCAGTGGTCTCCAGCATGCCGCCGAGGTTTCGGTAGGTGCGGCACCGGGTGTTGGCGGCGGCGCAGGCGAGATCGAGCCAGCCGTCCTGGTCCATGTCGACCCAGACCATCCCCTGATAGTCGAAGGTGTCGCTCGAGCCCCAGCTTGCTGACGCCTCCAGCGCGCCGCCGGTGTTCATGTACACGAGGTTCTGGGTCTCGTTGGGCGTGCCGTAGGCCCAGCCGGTGGCGACGGCGAGATCGGGCCAGCCGTCGTTGTTCATGTCGCCGAACGCGCAGCCGAAGGCGTTGTCGATGAGATCGGCCTCCCAGTCGGGTGTTGATGAAAGGGTGCCGGCGTTATTGAGGTAGACCCGTGCGACGGGAGCCGTGCTGTCCCAGGTTCCGAGTGTGGCCACGGCGACGTCCATCCAGCCGTCGCCGTTCACGTCGGCGATGTCGAGATGGCCGTTGTATTCGAAGTCGGAGGACTGCCAGGTGGGGGTGGAAGGGAAGCTGCCGAGTCCGGTGTTGTAGTAGACGGCGAGGTGCTGCGCGTGGATGTCGTTGCCGTTGCCGACGACGAGGTCGAGCCAGCCGTCGTGATTCAGGTCGACCAGTGCCGCGCCGGTGCTGACGGGGGTATCGAGGGACTCCCAGTCGGGCGAAGTGGGATACGGCACCTGACCCGGGGCGGCGACGGCGACTGAAAGAACGAACAGGGCGAGTACAGCGCGGCTCAACATGGCTTCCGGCCTCCTTCACAGAAACAGCAGGTTTGTGTCCGGAACTGATTCTACTGGATTCCCAACCGTCCGCGGAAACGAAAACGCAAGATCTGACATCGTGGGGCTGCCCCCGGACCCGTTCATGAATGCCGCGACAGGCGCTCGATGGGGGCGATTTCGAGGATGAGGGTTTTCTCACCCAGGCCGGCGAAGCGGACGCCGGCGCGGGTCTGGCCGGCGGCGGCGCGGAGCCAGAGGATCTGACCGACGCCATAGGATTCGTGTTTCAGGACGGTGCCAACGGACCAGTTGCCGGCGGATTCGGGCTCGTCATTGCGGGGGTGGGACGTGCGTCGCAGGGGGCGTGTTTGGGCGTCAGGATCCGCCGGTTCGTCGTATTCCGGCACTTGTGACGCGTCGAAGCCGTCCGGCGTATTGAAGCCGCGGCGGCTGCGGAGTCGGCGTCTGGACACCAGGCGGGCGGCTTCCTCGGGCGGGAGGTCGCTGACGTCCGGCTCGAAGCCGTCCTCAAAGCCGTAGCCGCGCGGGCCGAAGGACGGCTTTTGGTGGTTTTCCCACGTGAGCGTGCCGTCGTCGAGTTCGGTGAGGAACTGGGAGGCGGGGCGCGGGGTGGGTTGGCCGCGGATGAGGCGTTGCTGGGCGCGGGAGAGGAAGAGCTGTTGCTCGGCGCGGGTGACGCCGACGAAGCAGAGGCGGCGTTCTTCCTCGACGTCGCCGTGAAGTCCGAGCGAGCGTTCGTGGGGCAGCAGGCCCTGTTCGAGGCCGGCGAGGAAGACGACGGGGAATTCAAGGCCTTTGGCGGCGTGGAGGGTCATGAGCATGACACAGCCGCCATGCTCGTCGACGGCGTCCTGGTCGCTGGTGAGGCTGATGCGGTTGAGGAAGTCGCTGAGGGCGGGTTGCTCGACTTCCTGTTCGTAGCGAATGGCGGCGGTGACGAGTTCCTGGATGTTGGCGAGGCGGTCTTCACCCCCACTTTCGCGTTCTTCGCGGTACATCTGCTCCAGGCCGGATTTGGCGAGGACTTCGCCGACGGCGGTTGATACGGGGAGTTGCAGGAGCGGCTGGAGGTCGTCGACGAGTTGGGCGAAAGCGTGGACGCGTTTGGCGGCGGCTTTGAGGGCGGGGACCTGGTCGCTGTGGCGGACGATGTCCATCAGGGGTTGGTTGGTCTCGTTGGCGCGGGTGCGCAGGCGTTCGATCGTGGTCTTGCCGATGCCGCGGGCGGGGGTGTTGATGACGCGGAGGAGGGCGACCTCGTCGCTGGGGTTGACGAGGAGGCGCAGGTAGGCCAGGACGTCGCGGATTTCCTTGCGATTGTAGAACTCGACGCCGCGGGCGATCTTGTAGGGTATGCCGCGGTTGCGGAGGGCTTCTTCGAATCCGCGTGACAGGGCATTGACGCGATAGAAGATGGCGAAGTCGTCGTAGCTGCGGCCGGCGGCGTGCATTTCGCGGATGGTGGTGGCGACGCGGTCGGCTTCGTCGCGGTCCTCGCTGAATTCCCAGACACGAACGGCGGTACCAGCAGAATTCTCGGTCCACAAGTCCTTGTGCTTGCGCTGTCGGTTGGCGGCGATGAGGCGCGAGGCGATCTGGAGGATCTGGGGGGTGGAACGGTAGTTCTGCTCCAGCCGGACGACGCGGGCGTCGGGGTAGTCGCGTTCGAACTCGAGGATGTTGCTCAGGTCGGCCCCGCGCCAGGCGTAGATGCTCTGGTCCGGGTCGCCGGTGACGCAGATGTTGTGGTGATGCTGCGAGAGTAGGCGGGCGATCAGGTATTGGGCGTGATTGGTGTCCTGGTATTCGTCGATGAGCACGTAGCGAAAGCGAATGTTGAGGCGCTCGGCGATGTCGGGATGGTCGCGCAGAACGACGGCGATGCGCATCAGCAGATCGTCGAAATCGACGGCGTTGCGCTGCTCGAGCAGGTCTTGATACGCCTCGTAGATGCGGGCGACGTCGCGGTCTTCGTACCACTCGGCGGCGGCGTAGCAGTCGTCCGGCGTGTCGAGGCGGCTCTTGGCGTCGCTGATGGCCTTGCGGGCGGTGTCGGGACGGATGGCCGCTTCGCTGATCTTGCAGGCCGCCATGGCGTCCTTGATGACGCGGAGGGCGTCCGCCTCGTCGTAGATCGTGAAGCCGGGCTCGACGCGCGCGAGTGGGCCGAATTCGCGCAGCAGACGGGCGCCGAGGGCGTGAAAGGTGTAGACCCACATGCCACGACCGACGCCGAGGTCTGCGATGCGGCGGCGCATTTCGTCGGCGGCTTTGTTGGTGAAGGTGATGGCGAGGATGTTGTGGGCGGGGACGTCCGTGTGCACCAGGTGCGCGGCGCGGCGTGTAATCACGCGGGTCTTGCCACTGCCGGGTCCGGCAATGACGAGGAGTGGGCCGTCGCGATGTGTAACGGCCGCGCGTTGGGGGGCGTTGAGGTCGGTTAGCAAGAATTCGACTGAGCGATCCATCGCGCCTCCGTGTCACCTCCTGCGGCAGTTCCCGGTGCGGGCGGACTGATGCTACGTCGGCGGCGGAGGCGCGACAAGTTGTCGGTGGGCGGCTAGAGGTTGAGCACGAAGCGCTCGAACGCGATGACCGCGATGCCCATGAGGGCGGCACCGGCGATTACGCCGGCACAGATGGGCTCCTGATTGTCGAGCATTGTCCTACGGAAACGGCTTTCGGTGGCGAACCACTTGCCGGTCAGCCAGAAGATGAAGGCGCCGAAGAACATTGCCAGACAAGTGGTGAACGGAATGACGAATGCCAGGCCGATGCCGACGGCTGAGATCGTGAACTTACCCTTGCTGATCAGCTTCACGATTTCCATGACGATACCGAGGACGGCGCCGATAATGGCGGCCCACATCGCACTTTGAGGGAGTTGATCCAAGCCTTCGGTCAGGATCTCGGCGACTGCTTTCCAGATCGCGGCCGCGGGGAACGGATACGATTCGCTGATCAGCGTCCGCGGATCGCCGCGGAGGAAGATGGGATAGAAGATGACCACGGCGGCAAGGGCGCCGGAGACGGCCCCCAAGGCGTGCCCGAGGGCCTGGAGACGTGGCTTGGCACCCAGCATGTAGCCGGGCTTGATGTTCATGAGCAGGTTGGAGGAGTTGCTGGCGACCTCGCCGGTGATGCCAGCGGTCATGAGGTTTGTGCCGATGTCGCCGCGGGCGAGGATGCCGAAGGTGAGCTGGGTCAGCTTGCCCATGGCGCCGGTGGGGGTGATTGATGTGAGGGCCGTTGAGTTTGCCGCGATGAGGCAGAAGACGAACACCATGGGGATGGCGATGGTCGCCCAGTACCAGGGCACGCCGAAGAACCACTGCGCCATGATGACGGTCAGGACGCCGATGACCGGGATACCGACGAAGAAGACCCACATGGGGAGTTCGATGTGCTTGATGGGATCCTCGCCGCCGCTGCTGCCGCCGACCATGCTCTTGAAGGCCTTGATGAGCATCTGGGGCTTGGAGAAGAAGGCGAAGAGTGAGGCGGTGGTCATCATGGCAACGCCGCCCCACAAAGCCCACTCGGTGATCTTGCGGAAGCCGAAGTGCAGCACGCCAGTTTCCGGGTCGGGTACGCCCTGGATATCGCCGGCGTGAATCATGAGAGGGGCAAGGATGATGTAGTTCAGAACGGCGTCGATCATCAGTGAGACGCCGGTGCGGATGCCCATGAGGCCGCCGGCACCGATCATGGCCACATCGAGTTCGGGCCGGACGGTCAGCTCGCGGAGGGGTGTGCCAAGTATCCTGGGGGTGAAGCCGAAGGCGTATAGTGGATAGTCGAGGTACTCGGGGATGCGCAGCCACACGGCGACACGTTCCGGAACGCGCAGCAAGCCGTGCCAGAACGCAGTCATCAGCCCTTCGGCCTGACCGAGCTTTACGATTGCCGCCACGACGCCGGTCCAGATGAGGAGCTTGGGCGCGGCGCTGACCTGCCCGTCGGTCTGTTCGTGCAGAGTATGCATGACGACGCCGGCGGCGCGGCCCTCGGGGAAGGGGTGTTGTTCGTCGTTGATGAAGCGGCGTTTCATGGGAAAGGCGAACAGCACGCCCAGGATTGCCAAGACGAAGAGCCAGATGAACGCCTGCCACTGGGGGATGATTACCGGCTCACCGGCGGCCTCACTCATCACGATCATGTAAGCGGCGAGGGACGAGATGAGGGGGGCGGTCATGTAGCCTGCGGCACAGGCGATCGATTGCATGATGTTGTTTTCGAGCACGTGATAGGGCCGGGCCGGATTCCCTGGAAAGACGCGGTTCCACGTGCCGGTGAAGGCTTTGAACAACGTGTACGCCAGGATGACCGACGTAATGCCCACACCGAGTGTCCAGCCCGTCTTCGCACCGACGTATAAGTTGGTGACGGAGAGGACGAATCCCAGCAGGAAGCCAGTGAGACCGGCCCGGAAGGTGAACTGCGGCACGTCACCCTGGTAGACGTTCTCCAGCCACCAGCGGTCCTTCTGCTCCAGGGTCCAGGTTCGCACCTGCTCTTCGGTCAGTTGTTTCAAAGCCATGGGTCTGCACTCGCTCTGCTGTTGGACCGGCGAACGGTCTCTGCGTCACCGCGCTGCGCAGCGCTGCATGTGGATAGGATGTGGCGGCATGGTGGCCGAAACGCGGTTGAGGGTCAAGCTGAGCGCACCGCCCGCAAGCACGCGCTCTGAGTTGGAAAGCTAACGTGTGTCTGCCTGTGCACTTGGAGCAGCGCGCGGCGCGCCGCGCGGCGAGTTTCTATTCTGAAACTCGAGCGAAGATGTCTTGGGCCTGTTCATAGTCAGACTGGCTGAAGAAGATGAAGATGACGCGGCGAATTTCATGGTGGGCTGCGAGTGCTTTGGCGGTGGTGCGGAGGGCAATTTCGGTGGCTTCCGAGAACGGGTAGCCGTAGACGCCGGTGCTGATGGCGGGGAAGGCGATGGTCTGGGCATCGTTTTCGGCGGCGACCTCAAGTGACCGCCGATAGCAAGACGCGAGAAGCTCCGCCTCCCGCTCGCTGCCGCCGCTGTAGACGGGGCCGACGGTGTGGATGATGTGCCTGGCAGGCAGGTTGAAGCCGGGGGTGATTTTGGCGTCGCCGGTCTCGCAGCCACCGAGCTTGCGACAGGCTTCCTGGAGCTGGTCGGCGCCGGCCGCGCGGTGAATCGCGCCGTCGACGCCGCCGCCGCCGGCGAGGCGTGTATTGGCGGCGTTGACAATGGCATCGACGTCGAGTGTGGTGATATCGCCCTGCTGGATTTTCATGCGTTCGAATGCGTTGGCGGTCATGGAGTGTGCTCCTCGTGTGCGCGGTGCTATGGTGGCGGCAAGCGTGACGGTCACGAGCGCCCGCCGTATCATGCTCGCATGCCGAAGACGCTCTATATCGTAGATGGTCATTCGCAGATCTACCGCGCGTATTATGCTCCGTTTCGCAATCTGACGTCACCCGGTGGCGAGCCGACGCGGGCGACGTATGTGTTTACGCAGATGTTGCTGAATCTGGTCCGTGATCGGCAGCCGGACTACCTGGTGGTGGCGCTGGATGCGGATGAGAGCAAGCTGGAGCGACGCCGGATCTTCCCCGATTACAAAGCGCAGCGCGAGCCGCCGCCGGATGATCTACCACCGCAGGAAGAGCGCATTCTGTCGATCATCTCGGCGGCGTCGATCCCGATGCTGCGGCAGGAAGGGTATGAGGCGGACGACCTGATTGCGACGCTGGTCGCCCAACTGGTCGGCGATGATCTCGACATCCGCCTCGTCAGTCGCGACAAGGACCTCGAGCAACTGCTCTCCGATCGCGTGCACATGTATGACCCGCTGAAGAATGAGGTGATTACGCCGGAGTCGTTGAAGGAGAAGAAGGGGTGGACGCCGGCGCAGGCGATTGATGCGCAGATTCTCACGGGCGACGCGGTCGACAATGTGCCCGGTGTGCCGGGGATCGGGCCGAAGACCGCTGCGAAGCTGCTGAACAAGTATGGGTCGGTTCAGGCGATCCTGGAGCATGTTGACGAGCTAACGCCAAAGCAGCGTGAGAATGTGGCGAACTTTGCTGACCAGGTCGAAATGGTGCGGGGGTTGGTCACGCTGCGCACGGATGTGCCGATCGAGTTTGATTTGGCGCGGGCTGGCACGGGCCGTTTCTCATGGGCGCGGCTGGTGCCGATTTTCGATGAGCTTGGATTCCGGCGATTGCAGGAGCAATTGCCGGGCGGTGCTGGGGGTGTGGCGGCGGAACCGGCGGCTGCCGGCGACGTGGCGGAGAGCCGTGGGAATCAGCCGGAGGGACCGACGGCGGCCACCGCGATTACGGAAGCCAGTGCGGCAGAGCCCCGCGCACTGGCTGATAAGCTGCGGTACCCGGATGGCGGCACATACACGCTGGTGAATACGCGTGAAGCGTTATGGGCGTTGGCGGGCGAGCTCGCGCGGCAAAACGAGTTTGCGCTGGATACGGAGACGACCGGGCTGAGTGCGATTGACAGTGAGTTGGTGGGCATCTGTGTGGCATGGGAAGTGGGACGGGGGTATTACGTGCCGGTGCGGTGTGCTTATGGGGGGGCGCTGGAGCTCGACGACGTCCGCGAGCAGCTCGGGCCGGTTTTCGCAAATGAGAAGGTGCGGAAGGTTGGACAAAACCTGAAGTACGATTTGAATGTGCTGCACCATACGGGATTGCCGGTCGCGGGACCGCTGTTTGATACGATGATTGCGGCGTTTGTGCTGGATCCGGCGCGGGGGTCGTACGGGCTGGACAAGCTGGTGGAGTTCTGGCTTGGCCACCGGATGGTTCCGATTACGGATCTGATCGGGAAGGGGCGGCAGCAGTTGCAGATGGACCAGGTTCCGCTGGAGCATGTAGCCGAATACGCGGCGGAGGATGCCGATTATACGTGGCGGCTGAAGGAGCTGTTTGAGCCGCAGCTCGAGCCGGCGGGGGTCGAGAAGCTGTTTCATGCGGTTGAAATGCCGCTGCTGGTCGTGCTGACCGAGATGGAGCGGCACGGCATCAGCGTTGATGTTGATTTTCTGAAGAGGATGAGTGGGGAGATGGCGCGGCGGGCGGAGGCGCTGGCCGAGCAGGTGCACCGGCGCGTCGGGCGGGCGTTCAATCTGGATTCGCCGAAGCAGTTGGCCGAAGTGCTGTTTGATGAGCTGGGTTTTCGCGTAGTGCGCAAGACGAAGACGTCGCGGTCGACGGATGCGGACACGCTGGAAGTGCTGCGCCGGGAGACTGGCGATGCGCTGTTCGGACTCATCCTGGAGTATCGGGAGATTCAGAAGCTGCGGGGAACGTATGTCGATGCGCTGCCGAATGACCTGAGTCGCCGGACGGAGCGCGTGCATACGTGTTTTCATCAGACGGGTGCGATCACGGGGCGGCTGTCGAGTAGTGAGCCGAATTTGCAGAACATTCCGATTCGGACGGAGGTGGGGCGGCGGATTCGGAAGGCGTTCGTGCCACGTAGTGCGGACGAGCTGTTGATTGTGGCGGACTACTCGCAGGTGGAGCTGCGGGTACTGGCGCATTTCAGCGAGGATGAGGCGCTGGTTCGGGCGTTTCGGGAGGATCAGGACATTCACGCGTTTGTTGCGGCGCAGGTTAACGATGTTGACGTGGCTGAGGTGACGCCGGAGATGCGGAGCCGGGCGAAGGCGGTGAACTTCGGCATTGTGTATGGTCAGACGGCGTTCGGATTGTCGCAGGCGACGGGGATGGGACGCACTGAGGCGCAGGCGTTTATAGACGCCTATTTTGCACGCTATCCGCGTATTCGCGAGTTCATTGAGCGCTGCATTGCGGATGCGAAGCGTGACGGGCTGGTGCGGACGATTCTGGGGCGCAAGCGGCCGATCGAGAATATCAACGCGCGTAATAACAACATCCGGGCGCAGGCGGAGCGCTTCGCGGTGAATACGGTGATTCAGGGGTCGGCGGCGGACCTGATCAAGATTGCCATGGTCAATCTGCGGGGGCGGATTGAGGCTGATGCGTTACCCTTGCGCATGCTCCTTCAGGTGCATGATGAGCTGGTGTGCGAGGGGCCGCGCGCGCGGGTTGAAGAGCTGGCCGACGTTGTGCGCGAAGTCATGTCCGGTGCCATGCAACTCCGCGTGCCGCTGAAAGTCGACGTAGCCACCGGTGAGAACTGGCTGGCGGCGAAGTAACTGTGCTAACCTGTGTTCGCGTAACGGGGTCGAATCACCAAGTCAACTCGGCAATGACCATGCGGTGGTCGGAGACTGTTGTGGAGCGCATTTCGCAGGCGGCGGCGGCGATTTCGTTGCTGACCCAGATGTGGTCGATGGCGAGGACGGGAAGCGGGAGTGGCCAGGTCGCGGCGTAGCCTTGGCCGGCGATTTCGAAGGCGTTGCGGTAGTGCTGGCGGAGTGAGGCGAGATGGATTGAATCGGTCGGCGTATTGAAATCGCCGAGGACAATGACGGGCTGGCCTGCCAGCGGTTCGAGCACGTCCTGGAGGGCTTCGAGCGGTATCCAGCGGGCCCGCATGGGATTGCTCTTGATATCAACAATGACCACGTGCACCGGGCCGTCGTCGAAATGCAACACGCTGTGCTCGTACCAGCCGTAGGTGGCATGCAACCGGCCGCTGGCCACAGGTGTGATATCTGCTTTGGCGATCAGGGTCAGGCCACTGCCGAATACTACGTAACGATAGCCGTCCGGAAGTATCTGGCGCCAAAGTGCGTTCATCTTCGGTAGGTTGGCGCCTGACTCGGCCAGTGCGATGAGGTCCGCGTCCTGATGCAATACGGTATGGGCGACGTTGTCCCAGCCGCGCGCACCACGGGCCGCATTCCAGAACACTACCCGCCTGTGGGTGTCGGTGATCGCCAGTGGCGTGTTGTCGAACCAGGCGGTGGACCAGGTCCATACGCCACAGGTGGCAGATAGCCCAAGTGTGATAGCGGCCACGAGGAATTGCCGCCGGGCGAGCCAGAGCAGACCGGCGAACAGGGCCACGCCGGCCAGCACGACCGGGGGAGTCGCATAGTAGAACGCGGCCAGGCGGGGGCCGAACGCGTCCTGGACCAGCAGCCGGACGGCGATTCCTGCGGCACACAGCAGGACAAGCGCGAGCGGCACGAGGCGCCAGGACCAAGTGACGAGTTGGCGGCCGACCAGACGCGCGCGGGTTCGGAGGCGGCGCAGGCGCAACGCGGGATGGACGCGCCGTATCGCGACCTGTTCGACGTCGACGAATGTGGGCGAGTCCGCGCTCACGCAATCCTCCGAAACGGGTTCAACGTCGTTATCGACCGTCGCGTCGCATGACTTTGTTCGGGAAGGCGACGGCGGGAATTATCGGGTCAGAATCATGGCCTGACTAATACTCTGATGATACGTGATCCGCAGGCTGCGGGTTCACTCGGGAAGTGTGAGATCAGTGCCCCCGATGGGCTCGCGGGGTCAGGGCCGGTGCTTACGGGGCCGGTACATGACCGGCGAGAGGGGGGGTGCTTCATTTACCTTCAGTATCCCAGTCGCTCGGCATTTTCGTGGTACAGCTTGTGCAGAACGGCGGGGGGGAGGTCGAGGCCGGCGAGTTTCGGCGGGTGCTCGCCGTCGGGGTCTTCGATGGGACTCTCGCCCCGATAATCCGTCTCCCACATGATTTGATGGGCCCAGTAGCGGCTGGCGTAATGGTCGAAATCGAATTTCTCGGCGACGACGAGGTCGCTGCCAAAGAGGATGCGGTCGGCGTTCTCGATGACGAAGCGGTGGACGCGCTCGGGCTGTCGGGCGACCTCGCGCACGATCCACTTGGTGGCGCTGCTGTCGAGGGAGAGGTTGGGGTAGCGATCCAGAAGATGCTGTAGGAAATCGGGCTCTTCGATGTTTCCGCCCATGTGTGCAGCGATAACGTTTCGTGGCCTTACCCGCTCCATCAGGAACTCGAGCTGCGCGTATTGCTCGTGCTTGGTTCCGAAAACGGATGCATTGGCATAGCGTTCGCCGGGCTGGAACCACATGCTCGGGTCGCCAACATGGATCATGAAGTCAAAATCCAGTTCCAGGCCTTTGTCGATCAGGGGCTGGAAAAACGGGTCCTGCAACGTCAGGCCGTGATTGCCCCGCAAGGGCGGCGCGACCCAGAACTTCATGCGCCGGGCGCCTTTCTCGCGGAAGGACTCGAGGTCGGCCAGCCATTGTCTCTGAAAGCTGTCGGCGCTGCTCATGTGGCGCCAACTGGGGATGGCGATGAATTCCAGTCGATCGCCGAGGCGGGCCCGGAGGGCGTCGATCTGATCCAGCGGTGTCATCGTGACGATCTTGTCGATGCCGTACAGGTCGGCGGCTGCGAGGAAGAGCGGCGTGGTGGATGTGTCATACACGTGCGTGTGCACGTCGACGATACGGCAGTCGACCTTGCGTGGGGTCGTTGCGCGATAGTCGAGCCCGAGGCGATTCGCAGGGTGTAGGCCAGCGTCGTCCGTATCGTGGTGCTGCCGTTCATTGGCCATGGGGGCCACCTCCGGTCTGGATTATCCACCGAGCGCGGCGGTTGTGCGACCTCGTCGGATTACGTGCTTGTCGCCCCGGCCGGACCGCGGATAATTGAGGATAGGATGTTTCGCCGCTTTCGCCACAAACTGCTGCTGCTGCTGCAAGCCGGCATTCTGCTGAGTGGGCTCATAGCAGTATTGGTCGAGCCGGCTGCGTGGCGTGCGGTGCTGATCTGTACGCTCGGGTCGGTGCTCGTGGCGTTGGTGGTGGGGCGGGTTGCTCGGAAATATCTGCATGCCACACTTGGCGGACTGCGTCGGGTGGCGGAGGATGTGGGGCACGGCCGGACGGGAACGCAGTTTGAAACGCAACCGGGCGATGATATGTATAAGCTGGCGTCAGCGGTGAACCTGTTGGCCCAACGCCTCGCCGAAGCCAGCCGGGAGGAGAAACGTCTTCATGAAGAGCTGCGTCGCCGGGAGCGCCTGGCCTTCCTGGGTGAACTGGCGGCCAGCGTTGCGCATGAGGTTAACAACCCGCTTGATGGCATTCAGAATTGCGCCCGCATTCTGCGTCGCTCGAGCGATGATCCGCAGCGGGCGGCACAGATGTTGGATCTGATTGATAATGGGCTGGAGCGCATTGAGTTGATTGTGCGGCGACTGCTGACGTTGGCGCGCGAACATGTGATTCGGCCGAGTGAGACGCGGTTGCGTGAGGTGGTGGCCGGGGCCGTGCAGGTCATCGCGCCCAAGATCGAGAGCCGTAGTATTCGGCTAATCCACGAGATGGAAACCGAGGACGATCGGGCAGTCGTTGATCATGCGCTGCTGGAGCAGGTTTTCGTGAACCTCATGCTGAATGCGGCTGACAGCATGCCCGCGGGCGGGCAGCTGACGATCACGATCGGTCGTACGGCTGGTTCAGCCGCAGACCAGGCGGACGATCTGCATGTTCGGGTGGCGGATACCGGCAGCGGCATACCCGAAGACGTGCTACCGCATATTTTTGAACCGTTCTTCACGACCAAGCCGGGGGGCAAAGGGACGGGGCTGGGGCTCGCAATCGCGGCTCGAATCGTGGACGCGCACGAGGGAACGCTCGATGTTCGGCCGGGGGATACGGGCGGTACCGTTTTCACTGTTCGGTTGCCGTCACGTCCAGCGAATGCGTCTGAGGCGGCCCGGCTCGGTGCCGCTGGGGCGACAGCGTAGCAGGGGCTGCGGGGTGCGCGTGCACATCTGAACAGTGTGGACATAAGTGTTCAGGTGTGATGTTCAATAGTGTTCAGATATTGTCGAGGCGCTGGCTTGGCCGAGAGTGTGCGTTTCGCGCGGGTGTTATTGTAAGTCATTGTTAATAAATAATGTTATATTCGTCATGGCCTCGTCCTTTGGTCGGCAGTTCGCGGTAGGCATGCCTCTTGCTGGAATTAGGGGGGTGGCGTGATGCGGCCGTTTTGGTGCGCATTCGCGGTCGTATCACGCCCCCTGCGGCTTTCACAAAGGAGCCAGGCGATGCCCATTTATGAGTACCTGTGCAGCGACTGCAGGAAGGTTTCCGAGTTTTTCGTGGCGCGGATGGGAGGTGAGCCGGAGACGCGGCGTTGCGAGCACTGCAACAGCAAGAACATCGAGCGGGCGACCTCGGCGCCAGCGGTGCATCAGAGTGCGGGGAAGGGTGCGTGCGCGTCGCCGCAGTCGTGTCCGACGGGCCAGTGCCCGTTCTCGTAGGCCGGAACGCTGGTTGGGGCGTGCGAGCCAGGGTACGTCGTGCAGCAGGAGAACGGGGGTGGTAGCGCAGAGCCGAGATGGAAGAAGGCGAGATCATGACTGTTGAACGATATTTGCGATTGATGGCTGGCACGATTGTGCTGGTGAGTCTGGGGCTGGGTTACTGGCATCATTCGGCGTGGCACGTACTGACGGCTTTTGTTGGGCTGAACCTGCTTCAATCTGCGTTTACGAACTGGTGTCCGGCGATGACGATTCTGCGGAAACTGGGTGTGCCTGACGCTGGCGCACAGCGAGCGCAACCTGCCTGAGATAGCGCCGCACTGTGCGCTTCACGCCGACTTTCAATGCGCTGGTGGCGCCCCGGTGAGTTTTCCCGGGGCGTCTCCTTTTTGGTGTTCTTCTTGGGGGGCGCGTGCCGAGTTGTGCGCCAGCGACAACTGGCAGCGCGTTGTTCGGTGCCTACTTGAGCAAGTGTGAGTCGGTGGGCGACGTCGGGCCTTCGCGGCCGGTGTAATCGGTGACCTGCTGGAGGATCCAGATGTTGTCGCCGTTGATCCCGGCGCGGGGGGTGGTGGCCCACTTCACTTCGCCACGGAGGGTCAGGATATTCTGCCCGGCACCGCGGTGCGCGCGGGAGTTGGTCGTGTCCGGGCTGCGTCCACTGAAGACTGCCAGGCCGCCGTCGAAGAGCGGATTATCGTCGCTCATGATGGGGAGATTCGGATCGCCCTTGGCGGAAGGCCGCACGCCGGCCATGTTCTGGTAGGCGTAGCTCAGATTGCGAGCCTCCGGAAAGTCATTTCGGCGGAGGATCTGATCGCTGGGCATGGGCACATCGCGGCGTGCGGGGCAGACGAATACGCCTGGATCGGCTACGAAGCGGGCCTGCAACAGGGGGTAGACGTGCCGCCGATTCGGAATGGTGACAACGTCCGGTGCGCCGTTTGGCTGCCAGGAGGCATGTTTTGTCCAGCCGGCGAAGGGGAGGCTGGCATTGAACGTGGTTGCGTACTGCTGTACGGCATAGCCAAGGGCCTGGAGGTTGCGGGAGCAGCCAATGCGTTGTGCGCGTTCGCGCATGTGGAGGAGACTGGGGACGCCGACGCCGATGGCCAGCACGATCATGGCAGCGAGGCCGACGATCTGCCGCAGGTTGCCGAGCTTGATGACGCGCTCACTGCGCTCCTCGACGGCACGCGTAAGGTCGTCGGCGGGGCGGATGACGCGCGGGGCCGGGCCGGCCGCACGGACACGGGCGCGGGTGCGTTGGATCAGGTCCGGCGGCATGGGCTCGGTGGTATCGATACGCAGGGCGGCAAAGGCGGAAGAGAGGGCATTGTGCTGGGCGCTGAGTTCGGGGTCGTTGGCAATACGTTGCTGAAGCTGCTCGCGCTCCGCCGTCGAGAGATGGCCGAGGTGGAGATCGAGCAAATTGCCATCGAAGTCTGTATCTGGTCCGCGTGTATCATCCGACATGCAGTCAGCCTCCGGGTCAGGAATCAGGCGATTGTGCCTGCGGGTGCGCCAGCCAGAGCTTGGTGAAGTGCCCGACAGCGGCATGTAGCCGCGACTTGACGGTGCCGAGGGGGATATCGAGGATACGAGCGATCTCGGCATAGGGCAGCTTCTGAAAATGCCCGAGGATCAGGATCAGGCGCAAGTGTTCGGGCATTTGTGCGACAGTCTGACGCACGAGCTCTTTCCGCTCCTGGGACTCGAATGTATCGGCCGCCGACGGGCTGTCGGCGGCAATCAAACCAGCCGGGGACGGAGCGTCCGGGTCACGTCCGGTCGCATCGAGCGACTGAGCAGGCTTACGGCCGCGGGCCCGCATGAGGTCACGACCCTTGTTCGCCGCGATGGTGTACAGCCACGGCTTGAACGTGCGGGTCGGGTCAAACGAGCTGGCGGCCATGTGGACCTGCAAGAATGTCTCCTGGACGAGGTCGTCCGCCGCGGCGGCGTTCCCGACGAACCTCTGGAAGAAGTTGAACAGATCTTCAGCGTAGCGAGCGACGAGCTCGTCGAATGCGCCAGCCTGACCGGCGAGGTGGTCGGCGAGCAGTTCTTCGTCGCGCTTTTCTTTCACCACATCCTTCCTGTGTTACGGGGCGAGCATGGGCCAGTTCGCGCCTGGCGGGTTAGGATTCGGTTTTTGTCGACAATTGTGGAGGAAGTTCGTTATTCGGACCATCGGTGGGGCCGCGGGCGACGCTGAATACGTGACCGTAAGCTCTTTTTCTTCAAAGACTAGCATGATGGATCCGCACTTTGGAGTCGTTTGGCAGCCGAGCCGCAGCTAGGTGTGCTCATCGAGGGTGAACAAGCGTCGGGCATTCTCGGTCGCCAGAAGCGCAAGTTCCTGTGGGTTAAGGGTTTGTTTCATTCCATCCAGAAGCGCGATGACATGTGAATGGTGCGAGTCGCCGCCGGCGAGGGCATCGGAACCGAACAGCACGCGGTCTGCGCCGACGGCATCGACTGCGGTGCGCACGTCACGCGGACCGGCATGGGCGGTGTCCAGGTAGAGGTTCGCGTCCTGGTTTCGGATGGCGTGGCCGACCTCGTCAAGGATGGCGGCGCGGGGCGGCCTTGAGCCATGGGCGCAGAGAATGACCGGCACCTGTTGGTGGCGTTGCGCGAGGCGGCGAACACGGGCCGGAGATGATCGCTCATCGCTATCGACGTAGATGATCAGCGGGCATCCACGGCCCGCCAGCACAGTCAAATATGGATCCAGGCGCTCGTCGTCCGCGTACAAATTCATGCCGGCTGGGCTGAGGGCAGCACCAGTGAATGGCTCCATCGAAAGGGCGCCGGCAAGGACTCGGACGTTGCTATCCGGCCGCGTGGGTCGCAGGCGGTAGAGCGGAAGAAGGGGGGCGTGTACGGCACAGTTCTCCAGGCAGATCGTGTTGGCCTCAGCCTCGTCCAGGTCTTGACCTGGTGGGGGGACGTCGGCGTCCTGATTGGAGACCAGTACGGCGTCTACGCGGCAAACGCCGGCGTAGGCGGCGAGGCGGCCGGCGGGGGCGGCATGAGATCCCTGTTGGCTGAACTGGGCATGAATGTCGATGATCATGCTTTGACTCCTTCAGTCCGCCCGAATCCGCGTTCTCAACCACGCCAAGCGGTCAGGAAGATGCTAAGCCGCTGGGCACGCTGGGGCAATCCGGACTGGGTGTGGGGGGGCAGATGGTGCGGCGCGTACCGGCATGCGGAGCGACCGTTGACGCGGCCATGTCCGCTCGGTACGGTAGATCTTTTCCCCCGGAGTCACTCCTCCAGGAGCGAACTCGAACGCACCGGGAAGCCCAAGCCATGCAGATCAGCGACATCGCACGCAGCATCGGGGAATCCGCCACACTCAAGCTCAATGCGACCGCAGCGGCTCTAAAGTCTCGTGGTGAGCCGGTGATTCACCTTGGAGGGGGTGAGCCAGTCAGCAAGGCGCCGGCCAGCGCGATCGCGGCCGCCAGTGAGTTGCTGAAGACGGGCGAGATTCGGTATGCGCCTGCGGGCGGCATTCCAGCGATGAAAGGCGCCATTATCAGCTACACGCATGAGCACTATCGACGTGAACCATCGCGGGAACAGGTCATGGCCTCGGGTGGGGCGAAGCAGGCGATCATGGTGGCGCTGCAAGCGGTTGCCGGTGCGGGTGACGAGGTGCTGTTTCCGATTCCATATTGGGTGAGCTATCCGGACATGGCGCGGCTTTGTGGAGCCGCGCCGGTGCCGGTGCAGCCAAGTGGTCCACATTATCGCCCTTGCCTGCAGGACATCGAAGCCGCCGTGACGCCGCGCACACGCGCGATCATCATCAACAGTCCGAACAATCCGAGTGGCGTGGTGTATGAGAAGGCGTTCCTGGCGGACGTGATCGGGCTCTGTCGGCAACGCGACATTTGCCTGATCATGGATGACATTTATCAGCGGCTCGTGTTCACGGACGCGGGGCCCGTAAGCTGCTACGAGATCGCCGGCTGCGATGTTGAAGATGTGCCGATGGTTGTGGTCAATGGCGTGTCCAAGCAGTATGCGATGACGGGCTTTCGGCTGGGTTGGGCTGTGGGGCCGGCGGAACTGATCAAGGTGATGTCCCGGATTCAGGGGCACCAGACGTCGGGCTCGTCGGTGCTGGCGCAGCGTGCGGCGATTGGTGCGCTGGAAGGGCCGCAGGACTGCGTGACCCAATTGCGGGATGATCTGCTCGAGAATCGTGCGGTGCTCATGGAGTGTCTTCAGGGGATTGAAGGGGTTCAGGCGATTCCGCCGGATGGGACGTTTTATTGCCTGGTAGACTTTTCGCGCTATGATTCCAACTCGGTTCGTTTGGCGCAGTACCTATTGGAGGAGGCCAAGGTGGTCACGATTCCGGGTGCGGCATTCGGGCTGGACGGGCATTTACGAATAAGTTTCTGCGGGGCGGCGTCGGCGATGCGTGAGGGCATCGAGCGAATTGCCGCGGCATTGCCCGCTTATGCACCAGAGAAGACGGCCAATTGTTAGGGGCTGTGGGAGAGGCTGAAGGGATATGAGCAAGTATCGGGAAGTGGAGACGCCGGCGGTCGGACAAAAAGACGAGCTTGCGAGCGCGCATGGGCTCGATCGGCACGGGCTCAAGAACCTGGGTCACGTGTATTGGAACCTGCCGGCCGCGGCACTCTACGAAGAGGCGGTCTGGCGACGTGAGGGGGAGGTGGTTGAAGGTGGTCCACTGCTGGTACGGACGGGCAAGCACACGGCGCGGTCGGCGAAGGACAAGTTCGTCGTGAAGGAGTCCGGCAGCGAAGACAAGGTCTGGTGGGGGAACTACAACCAGCCGTGTTCGGTCGAGCAGTATGAGCGCTTGCGCAAGCGGCAGATGGCTTACGTGCAGGGGCGTGATCTCTTCGTGCAGGATTGCTATATCGGGGCGGACCCGGAGTATCGCATGCCGATTCGCATCATTACCGAGTCGGCGTGGGCAAGTTTGTTTGCGCGCAACATGTTCATTCCGGTGGGTGCACGGGACGCGGCGCGGCGGCACGTGCCCGAGTTCACGATGATTGTGACCACGGGGATGCAGTCGGATCCGGAAGTGGACGAGCTGCGGTCCGATACGTCCATTCTGCTGAACTTTGCCGACAACATGGGCATTGTGGTGCATGCGGAGTATGGTGGCGAGATCAAGAAGAGCATGTTCACGGTGCAGAATTACCTGTTGCCGCTAAAGGACATTCTGCCGATGCACTGTTCGGCGAATGTCGGCAAGGATGGCGATGTGGCGTTGTTCTTCGGCCTGTCGGGCACCGGCAAGACGTCGCTGTCGGCGGATCCGAAACGGCGGCTCATTGGTGATGATGAGCACGGGTGGGGTGACCGCGGTGTCTTCAATTTCGAGGGAGGGTGTTACGCGAAGGTCATTCGGCTTTCGCAAGAGAATGAGCCGCAGATCTGGGATGCGACGCGGCGGTTCGGGACCATTCTCGAGAACGTCGTATACGACCCGGTGACGCGTGAGGTTGATCTGGATGACGATGCGATCACCGAGAACACGCGGGCGTCGTATCCGCTGACGTTCATTCCGAATATCGTGCCGGAGGGCATGGTTACGACGCATCCGAAGAACATCGTGTTCCTCACGTGTGATGCCGGCGGCGTGCTGCCGCCGATATCACGTTTGACGCCCGACCAGGCCATGTATCACTTCATCAGCGGGTACACGTCGAAGATCGGCGGGACGGAGATGGGCGTGGATTCGCCGACGATGACGTTCAGTGCGTGTTTCGGGGCGCCGTTCATGGTGCACCACCCGTTCGTGTACGCAAAGATGCTGGCGGAACGCATGTCGAAGCACAATGCGCGCTGCTGGTTGATCAACACGGGCTGGACCGGCGGGCCGTACGGTGTGGGGCATCGGATCAGCATCGCCCACACGCGGTCACTGCTGAATGCCGCACTCGATGGTCTGCTCGACAAGGTCGAGTATCGCAAGGACAAGCTGTTCGGGTTTGAGGTGCCGACTTCGTGTCCGGAAGTGCCGGACGAGATTCTCGATCCGCTGAACACCTGGGAGAACAAGGACGAATACTGGACGCGGTACGACGGCCTGGCGGAGCGCTTCATCGAGAATTTCAAGCAGTTCGCGGAAGGCAGCGAGCGTTCCGTTATCGACGCGGGCCCGCGGCGACTGTAGTCGGACGGTATGCGGGTTGAGCGCTTACGCGCGGCGCTGTCACCCGGTGGACTATTCGCAGTTGTCATGTGGGGGGCGTCGTTTGTTGCGACGCGCGTTGCGCTGGAGGCGTTTCATCCCTTCGCACTGGTTGCGATGCGTCTGGTCCTTGGGGCGGGACTGCTGTTGCTGGTTGTACGCTGGCAGGGCGGGGGGCTGCTGAAGGACCGTCGCGACTGGCTGGGCTGTGGTGCACTGGGGCTCGTGCTGGCGGCACATCTGTTGATCCAGGCGTACGGGCTGTTGTACACCTCGGCGATCCACACGGGGTGGATCATCGGCTTCATTCCGGTGACGGTGGCGGTGGGGGCACAACTGCTGGGGCAGCAGAGGCTGCGACCGGTCGGCTGGCTGGGGGTTGCGACGGGTACCGCCGGTGTGCTGCTGGTGACGGCAGTCGAGCCGGCGAACTTCGCGCACGCTCATTTTGGCGACTTCCTTCAGATTACGGCATGTTTCACGTGGGCGGTTTATACGTTGGGCGGGGTAGGGGTAACGCGGCGAAACGGGACGTTGCGTGTTACCGCGGTGGCGATGTCGGCCGCGGCGCTGGTTTGTGTACTGTTAACGGCCCACGTTGGCGTCGTTCGCGGGACGCCGTCGCTGAAAGCGTTCATAGCCGTGAGCTTCCTCGGGTTGTTGTGCAGTGGCGTCGCGTACTACTTGTGGTTCAACGCGACGCATCAGCGCGGGCCGACGCGGATTGCAGCTTTCGGGGTTATGATGGTATGAAGTGGCGGGTCGGTGGATGATCGGCGAGATCGTCGCGGCTGTACCGCAACGGGTCTTTTGGAGAACGGGGTGTCATGATGCTGAAGGCACAGCGCGGGATAGTCGCCACGGGGTTGTTATGCGTACTGGCGACTATGGCACAAGCAGAGATCGTACTATGGGCCACGGCGGCCGCAGATTTCAATTACGTTCCCACCAGCACATTCAACACGGAGGAGCGGGACTTCAGGGAAGATGTCGTCGGTTACCCGAGCGGAGAACCCAGCCAGCCGAATATGCTCGAACTCGATGAACCCGTGTGGCACACGTTTTTCGTGTGGGGACGCTTCATCGACGAGGCGCCTCACACACAGATCTATGGCGTGCACTTTGACCTGCGTGCGGAGAATGTCCCCGTCCCCATTGGTCAGAATCTCATCTATCGGCATGGCTACGATGGAATCCCGACAGAGTTTTTCAAGCGCTGGGACAATTCGGATCCGATCGCGCTCGCCGGTGACCCGGCCGCGGCCGTCACTGGTGAAGGGATCGAGTTTTATCAACCGGGCCAACCGACGAATGATATCCAGGACCCTGAGACGGGCACATTCCTGCTCGGCGCCTTCGAGGCCCAGATTGAGCCCGGTGCGGTTGGCGCCCTGCAACTGGGCTTGGGCACACTCGGCGTGATTGCCTACGACGGTGATACCGGTGAGCCGTTCCGACCCGACATCCGCATTGCCTTTACGCCCATTGCCGAGAATCCGCCATCGGAAACCGAGTGGGGGACGATTGCGTGGTATAACATTCCTGAACCGGCCACGATGTGGCCGTTCGTGGTGGCAGTGGCAGGCGTGACGCGACGCCGTTGATTCAGGGGGCGGGAATCTGAAGCGTTATGGTCACGACCGCGGGTGTCAGAGACACCTGGGGTTGCCGTTTTCTGGTCGGCGTACGACGCAACGGGTGTTCTCCCGACGTGGAATCGGTAGACTGCGACTGGCGCCTCGATACGCGTTGTGCGTCGGAGTTACACCATGTCGATGCCACCTGTGACGCTGCCCCTGCTGGCCGCGAGTCAGCATGTCCCATTAGCCGTTCGCCTGGTGCACCGCGTGGTCCAGGAGGCAGCGGAGCGAATTGAGGGGCAACATCCGTCGGCGGGCTTCTGGGGCGGGTCATTGGCCGAGCGGCAGGCGGCATTCTATGTGCAGCTCTATCAATACAACCGCTTCGTCACGCATGCCACGTGGGGCAAGGTGAACGCATGCTTTGGCGTGTTGTTCGATCGCAGCCCGGGCGAGCATGCTGAGACGCCGCTGCCCCGCCGGTATGATGAGCGCTTCCCGTGGCTGCGCTTCTGGCTGGAAACCAATCCACAGGCAGCGGGTGTGCGTGCGTCGCTGCGCGAGCTGCTGACACACTTCGGCCAGCGCTTTCAGGAACAGGGTTGGCAGTACATTGCGCGTGATGATGCCTGGCCGCTGCTACACCGGCTGCGATCTGTGGTCGAGGTCTTGCCGCGGCGCGATCCGGCTGAGGCGCTGATCGAGTGGTTCGTCGAGTCTTTTGTGCAATTGCGCGAGGGCGGCGTTATCGAGCGGCTGGAGCGCCTGGCGTCGCCGGAAGTCGGGGAATCACGCGCATAAGCTACTTGTGTCGCCACGACGCGCCCTCTGACACCCATGTTAGTTTCCGGAGAAGCTGGAATGACACCTGATGCCGATGGCTTACTCGCGCTGGCCCGTCAGTTCATGGAAAGTCGCATATTGCTGACTGCGGCGGAGCTGGACTTGTTTACATTGCTGGCGCCGGAGCCGCTTGCTGCGGAGGCGACGGCGACGAAGGTTGACGGTGACGAGCGTGCGGTGCGGAAGCTGCTGGATGCGCTGGTGGGGATGGAACTGCTGGTCAAGCGGGACGACCGTTATCAGACGCCGCGTGGGCTCGCGCCGCTGCTGACGCAGGATACGCCGCAGAGTGTGCGACCGATGCTGCGGCACATGGATCGGCTGTGGGATAGCTGGTCAGCGCTGACGGGCGTGGTGCAAGGCGACGCGGCGGCCGGTAAGCGGGCCCGGGCGGGACGTGATGAGGCGGACACGGAGGCGTTCATCAAGGCGATGCACGTGGTCGCGTCGCCGCTGGCGCCGAAGGTCGTGGCGGCGATCAATCCGGGACGGGCACGGGCGCTGCTGGATATTGGCGGCGCTGCGGGCACGTATGTGCGCGCGTTTCTACGCGCCTGTCCAGGGATGCAGGCCACACTGTTCGATCTGCCTGAAGTGCTCGGTTTCGCTCGCGAGCGGCTGGAAGCGGAGGGGCTGCTGGAGCGCGTCAACCTGGTGGGCGGCGATTTCTACGATGATGAACTGCCAGGGGGCCACGATCTGGCTCTGCTGTCGGCCATCATCCACCAGAACAGTCCAGCGCAGAATGTCGAACTCTACCGCAAGGTGCACCGGGCATTGATGCCCGGCGGCCGGCTGGTTATTCGTGATTATATCATGAGTGATGACCATACCGCGCCACGGCCGGGGGCGGTGTTTGCGATCAATATGCTGGTGCGGACAGCGGGCGGCAGCACGTATTCCTACGCAGATTGCGAGACCGGTCTGCGTGAGGCGGGTTTCGACAAGATCAGTTTGATCCAGGCCGGGCGGGGCATGGATGGGCTGGTCGAGGCCATCAAGCCGTAGAGGGGGTTCCGAATCCTGCGTGTAATCCTGCGGCGTCGAACATGGCCGACCAGAGGCGGGTCCCCCCTGGCCTATCGTGAGTTTGGTGCACCATACGGTGCTGGCTACTTCTCCTTGCCCCAGAGCTGCGCGAGCTCGACCAGCACCTTCACCGCCGTCTGCATCTCTTCAAGACACGCGAATTCCAGCGGCGAGTGGAAGTTGTGCATGCCGGTGGAAATGTTCGGTGTCGGAAGACCCATTTCACTCAGGCGGGCGCCATCCGTGCCGCCGCGAATGGCCTCGAACTTCGGCTCGATGCCGATATTCCGCATGGCCTGTTCGGCGAGCTTGACGGCGCGGGGCTCCTGCTGGAGGTGTTCGAGCATGTTGCGGTACTGCTTCTTGATGTCGACCCTGATCTGCGCCTGCGGGTGGCGCTCCATGACGGCCTTGGCTGCATCACCGAGGATGCTCGCCCATTTCTCGAGCTCGGCAGTAACGAAACTGCGCAGCAGGATCTTGACCTTGACCTCCGGGACGCCGCCCTCGATGACGTAGGGATGCAGGAAGCCGTCGCGGCCGCGGGTCTTCTCCGGTGAGATTTCCTTGGGCAGTTGCTCCAGGAATTCGCCGGTCAGCCGAATCGCATTGACCATCTTGTCATAAGCGAGGCCGGGGTGGATGTTGACGCCGGTGATCGTGACGATGGCCTGGTCGGCGGAGAACGTCTCATTTTCGATGCCGCCGGCACCTTCGCCATCGAGCGTGTAGGCGCAGGTGGCGTTGATTTTCTTGATATCGACCTTGTCGGTGCCGCGGCCGACCTCTTCGTCGCAGGTGTAGACGATGCGGATGGGGCCGTGTTTGAGGTTGGGATTTTTGTGCAATTCGTCGGCGGCGGTCATGATGACGGCGACGCCGGCCTTGTCGTCGGCACCCAGAAGGGTCGTGCCGTCGGAGGTGATGACGGTCTTGCCCTTGAGGTCGGCAAGTCCTTCTGTTTCGGCGACTTTGATGACCTTGCTCTGATCGCCGGCGAGGACGATATCCTGGCCATCGTAGTCGCGGATGATGTTGGGCTTCACGTTCTTGCCGCTGGCTTCGGGTGACGTATCCATGTGCGCAAGCCAGGCGATGGTCGGGGCGCCGTCGACATTGCCGGGGATGGTACCCATGACAATCCCGTGCTCGTCGATATGGATGTCCTGTACGCCGACGGAGCGGAGTTCATCTGCCAGCACCTTGCCGAGCTCAAGCTGGCCCGGACTGCTGGGGTACTGGTCGGTTTCCTCGACGGCGGTAGTTTCGACCTTGACATAACGCGTGAAGCGATCGAGTAGGGCGTCCACGATTTCCCTCCAGGTTTGATGTTGATTCAGTATACGCTGCGGCGCGCGGAAGCGACGGCGGCCATCCGGCCCCAACGTGCGGGTAATCCCATGGCCGGCCGGACCGACCTAAGCCTAGCCTCGCTGCGGCAAGACCGCAAATGTGCCCACTCGATACCCGCGGTAGGCGTCAGGCCGGCTCATTGATTTCCAGCAGTTCAAACAGGTTGCCGTCCGGATCGGCCACTGTCACGGCTCGCAGTTGGTTGTAGCTCTCGACTTCGCCGACGCGCCGCCCGCCATACTCGATCAGTCGGGCCAGCACGCTATCGAAGTCCGTCGTCGTCAAATCGAAACGGATCGACGGGTAGACGTCCGGGGGGGGCTGTTGCTCGTTCGGCCACGGACTAACAGCTGACAACAGCCGCAGCGAAGAGCCGCCGTCCGGGAAGTCGAGCCGCGCGAAGTCGCCCTCGCGCTCGGCGACTTCCAGCCCGAGTCCGTCGGCCCAGAAGCGCAGCCCCAGGGTGAAGTCACTGACGTAGATGTGAATGTCGCCGACAAAGAGCATGCCAAGCTCCCAAGTTGCTGGAGAAGGCCGATAGTCAGAAGATGTCCGGCGTGCCGAGCGTCGCAGCCACAGTGTCGGCTGCCGGCACTCGTTTGGCAACGTGGTCAGGTGCCAAGATCGGTGCGGTATTGCGCCCCTTCGAAGTGGATCAGCTCGACAGCGGCGTAAGTGCGTCTTCGCGCGTCTTCCAGCGTATCGCCCAGGCCGGTGACGCCGAGCACGCGCCCACCGGCAGTTACCACCTGTCCGCGTTCGAGCGCGGTGCCGGCGTGGAAGACGGCAAGATCGTCTGCATTCTCGGGCAAGCCGCTGATTGGCAGACCCTTTGGATACGTGCCCGGGTAGCCCTGGGAAGCCATGACGACCGTGAGGGCGTGCCGGGGATCCCAGGTGACATCGGCATCTTCGAGTTTGCCGTCGACCGCGGCGTTGAGGAGCGCCAGCAAGTCCGACCGCAGTCTCAGGAGGATTGCCTGTGTTTCCGGATCGCCGAAGCGACAATTGAACTCCAGCACGCGCGGACCGGCGGCGGTCAGCATCAATCCGATATACAGCACGCCACGGTAGTGAATGTCCTGTCGGACGAGACCGTCGAGGGTCGGGACGAGGATCTCGCCCTGGACCTGACGGATGATGTCATCGGTGATGGCGGGGGTCGGGCAGTACGAGCCCATGCCGCCGGTGTTCGGGCCCTGGTCGTTGTCACGAAGGCGTTTGTGGTCTTGTGCGGGTTCGAGCAGGTAGGAGGTATGACCGTCCACGATCGCGAGCAGTGACGCTTCGCGGCCCAGCAGGCGTTCTTCCACGACGATTTTCGCGCCGGCCTCGCCGAACTCGCGCTTTTCCAGCATGCGCTCGGCGGCGAGGATGGCGTCCGCTGGATCGTCACAGACGATCGCGCCTTTTCCCTTGGCCAAGCCGGAGGCCTTGACGACGACGGGTTCGTCCCGGGTGGCGATGAAATGGCGTGCGCTTTCGAAATCTGTGAAGGTGCGTGAGTCGGCTGTGGGAATGGCGTATTGGCGCATGAGCTCTTTGGCAAAGGACTTGTCGGATTCGAGGCGGGCCGCCGCGGCGCGCGGACCGAAGACGCGCAGGCCGGCCTGCTCGAAGGCGTCGACGGCGCCGGCAGCCAGCGGGTCCTCAGGGCCGACGATGGTCAAGCCGATGTGCTCGCGGCGGGCGACTTCGAGTGCCAGCGCGACATCCTCGGCCTGACCGGCGATGTTGGTGCCCAGTTGTGCTGTGCCGGCATTGCCGGGCAGGATGAACAACTGGTCGAGGTCGGAGGATCGTCGCAGCGCGTGACAGAGCGCGTGTTCCCGGCCGCCGGAACCAATCACCAATACGTTCATGCAGACTCCTTGCTGGTTGGACGCCGTGCGGCGCCTTCTCTCTTTCAGCTATCATTACCTGCGGGTGCCATTTGCTGGAGCCTATAGCGGGCCCAGTTGGCGGGCCAGGTATCGCGTGACAAGTCGATGCAGCGTTGATAGGCAAGTGTGGCTTTCGCATCTTCGCCACGCAGGCGGGCCAACTCGCCGGCGAAGAAGTGCTCATCGTCGCGGAACAGCAGCGAACGGACGCCGATGCTCCCGACGAGGCTGTCGAGCGCGACGGCCTGTGGGTTTTCGCGTGCGACGCCGGTGATTTGCCGGGCGATCACGCTTGCGAACGTCGTCGCCACGATATCTGTTGTGCTACCTGGATCCTGCCGCGTGATGTCACGAGCCGCTGCCCGGGCAGCGTGCGGCTGTTCCGCCATGAGTAGTGCAGCCGTGTATTGCAGCGCGACAAGGGGGCGTTGGCCCGGGTCGAGAGCGCCATCAGCGAGGACGAGGGCAAAACCCGCGGCAGCCCGCTCATATGTCTGGGCGAGATAATCGCACTGGGCCAGCCGCAGCCGCGTGGTGGGGTCGAGGCTACCCGCGGCCAGTTCGCGACCGCGATGCAACCAACGACGGGCGATTTCAAACTGCTCGCCGTCGTAGGCTGCGTGTCCGAGCCGGAAGTAGCGGGACGGTTGTTGCGCTTCCAGCAGGGTTTCTGCCCATGCCGGCTGATACGCTGTGCTACCGCGGCGTACCGCGACTTCAGCGATGGTGAGCTGCGCCTCCAATGACTTGGCCGGGTCGAGTTCGGCGAGCTCAACTGCGGCTTCCCAGGCCGCCGCGGCGTCGCCTTCCGCGAGCTGCTGGGCGATGCGCTTCTGCACGGCGTAGGGGCGATTGTGCTCGATGAGACGATCCGCAGTGGCGTAACGGTAGGCATATACGGCGTCATCGGTTGAGAACACGAAGGCGTCCATGGTCCCCAGCCAGGTAGCGAGGGGGCGCGTGGTGTTTGCCGGGAGGCGCCAATGGGCGATACGTTCGCCGGTGGCCGGATCGAGCAGGCTGACTGCGCCGTCCGTGCCGCGGGTCAGCAGGACATCGTCACGTGGATTGAACGAGAGCGATGCCACAGGCTGTTCCAGGGGTATGCGATGGATGACGGCTGCCTGCGGGACTGAAATCACCCGGATGACATGATCGTCGGCCACGACCGCGAGATACTCACCGGTTCGGCTGAAAGCGAGGTCTACCGGGGCGGCATCGATCTTGAGCCACGGATCACTGCCGGGATGAGCTGCATCGGCAGGCGCGACCCGGAGCAATTCTCCATTCGAGCGTGCGACCAACAGTTCGTCGGTGTGCGGCAGAAACGCAAGACTGCGCACCAGGGCGCCGACAAGTTCATAGGGTGGGGGAGCGTCCGCCAGGGGGAGGGGACCACGGTCGGCTGCCGGCCAAGGCATGAAGTACACGCGTTGGCGTTCGCCGACTTGCGTGCGGGAGAGCAGGGCGGCGAGGGTGCCAGCGCTACTTAGTGCGACGCGTTCGGGCACCACGAACTCGGTGTGGTTCCAGTTGCGTGCCACATCGGTGGGCGTGTCCAACTCGATAAAGCGGAGCTTCGTTCCGTCGCGCACGACGGCGCGCTGGCCGGCGTGATCGATCGCCAGGGACAGCTCGGTACTGCCAAGCCCGAAGAGGCGCGGTCGCAGAATGGGCCGGACGGTCGCGTCATGGTCGGCGTTGAGGGCCACCAGCCGACCGCGGTCGTCCGCCAGCAGCACGACCGACCCATCGGCGGCCGTCGCCCAACTGGATGGAACGATGTTGTCCACCAAGCGGCGATGGTCCTTGCGCTCTGGTGCTACCCAGGAAGTTACTGTATCGCGGCTATCCACCGTCACCAGTACATCTTCGCGTGCTTTCAGTCGCAAATGTCGAATCTGCTCGACGGCGAAGGGCCAGGTTCGAGGCTCGTCGCCGCTACTGAAAAGCCCGAGGTCATAGGCCGCCTGGCCGCCGGTTTGGATGGCGCAGCCGACCAGGCCGGCCTCGCCACGAATGTCCATCTGTTGCCAGTTGGTGGTATTGCCGATCAGCGTGAAGCGTTCGGGGGAGCCGCGTTGTGGCAGAGTCAGCAAATGTACGGAAGTGCTCAGCACTGCCAGCACGTCCTCGTCAGCGAAATGGACGGCGCGAATCGGGGGGGTGGCGTTCCAAACCAGGCGACTGCGCAATTCGCCCGCCGCCGTCTGCTCCACCAGCTCAATCCCGCTTGTGGTGGGCACCGCCAGGCGCCCCGTTGCACTATGATAAGCGGGCTGGCCACTGACCGTACCCGTCAGGGGGACCGCCAGCTCAGCCGCGCTGTCCACACCGGTGACGAGGCGTACGCGCTGCGCTTCGACCAGGAAGGTGGCGGCCGCCTGCTCGGTGACGATGAGTGCCTGGAGGTCGGCCGGAGAGTCGACCCGGGCTGCGACCGACGGCGCGAATTGGGCCGGAGGCCACGCCCGTACCCAGTTTTCGCCGGATGCTGCCAGGGCGCCGTCCGGCCCGACGTGCACCTGGGTCACCGGTCCTGGGGCGTGCACCCAGCCGAGCGGCTCACCTGTGGCAAGTTGTAGAACGTTGATGGTCTCGTGGGTGGAGGCAATCGCAGCGACGGCGGCATCCTGAGAAAGCGAGGTCGGTCCATGTGGCAGGAGCGAGAGCAGTGTTGCGCCGTGATCGGCAGTCTGGACGTAGTAACGACGTAACGCCCAGATTGCGGCCGGGCTCGTGTCAACTGCCAGTGCACGCCAGTAGCTATCGCGCGCGTCGACCAACTCGGCGCGTTCGAGTGCGAGATCACCGCGTCGAATATGTTGCCGGACGAGTGCCCGGCGTAACTGATCTTGAGCGCGCAGTGCATCCCGGCGCTGAATGCGGGCCTCGTGCTCGGCTTCGCGGGCCTTGCGCTCGGCCCGTAGTGATTCGGTCGCGAGGCGGTCGGCGTGCTCGCGAGCCTGGCGCTCACTCGTAAACAGGATCGCGAAAGTGATCAGAAACGTCAGCAGCATGACGAGGAACAGGCCCAAGGCGGCGGCCTGCCAGCGATACCGCCCGATCATTTTGCGCAGCATGTAGAGCCCGCTGGCGCGTTTGGCCTCAATCGGCTCACCGTGCAGCCGATGCGTCAGATCGCGGGCAAGTTCACCTGCCGTCTGATAACGGCGAACGGGCTCTTTCTCGAGCGCCTTGAGGAGGATGGTAGCGAGCTCGTCGTCCACCTGCTGTCCACTGGGTGCAACGTGACGGTACTGGCGCGGGTGGGCTGGCTCATCCCTGGCGATCCGCTGTAACGTATCGCCGAGGGGGCCGTCAACGACGTAGGGAGGTTGGCCCACGAGCGCCTCGTAGAAGATCATCCCCAAGGCGTATACATCGCTGCGGACATCCACGTCATGGGAGCCGGCCGCCTGCTCCGGCGACATGTACGCGATCGTGCCGAGGAGCTGCCCGCTGAGGGAGAGGGCCTGCATGGTGGAGTCGCCAGCGGCATGTTCGTGCACTGGTTTGGCCAGTCCGAAATCGAGGATGTGGGGCTGGCCCTCTGGGTCGACGAGGACATTGGCGGGTTTGAGGTCACGGTGGATCACGCCCCGTTGATGGGCGTAATTGACGGCATCGCAAACGGCGATGAACAGGCGCAGGATGTCGTCGAGTGGCGGGCGGTGTTGGGCGAGGTAGCGATCCAGGCGGATGCCGTGGATGAATTCCATCGCGAAGTAGTACCGGTCGAAACTAAGCCCCGAATCGAGGATATTGACGATGTGGGGGTGCCGGAGTGAGGCGGCGAGTTCGACCTCGCGTTCGAAGCGACGACGGGTGGTCTTGCCGGCGAGCGCCCCCTCCAGCAGCACTTTGAGGGCGACTTCGCGCTTGGTACCTAACTGAATGGCCCGATAAACGATGCCCTGGCCGCCCCGGTGGATCTCCTCCTTCAGGTGATAGCCCTCAATGCTGGGACCGAGCGGAATGGGGGCGGCTTCGGCGTCGTCGGGGGCGCTCCCGTCGGTTGGTACGCGTGTGGGCGCATCGGCACTGGTGGAGGCATCCCCGGCGTTATCCGGCCCGTGTGCGGGCGGATTCGTTGGGGTGTTCTCCCGGATTTCGTCGTCCGGCGAGAAAGGCATGCGCGTGGTCTCACAGCATGAACCGGGCGGCATTGAAGATGCACGACGTAGCGCAGCGCCACCCGCGCGGTGCCCATTCTACGCGCCGCGCGGTATTCGGGTAGCACGGCGCGCCAATTTGCAATGCTCTGGTCTTTGCAACGCGGCCGTGAATGTGCAGAATAGCAGCCCCTAGGAAACAGAGCATTCCTTGAAAGGATCACGGATGCCGACACGCCGACCGCAGATCAACTTCCAAGTGGACGAGTCCATGAAGACGCTCTATGAGGAGGCCAAGAGCTCCGGGCATTGGGTCGCGCGGTTTTGTGCCGCCGGCCTGCTGCTGATGGTGGAGGATCCGGTCACCCGAATGCGGGCTCTCAATCGTCTTCGCGAGTGGGAAGCCGAGTACGCGGATGCTTCTGAGGAGCAGATTCGTGATTTTGTGCAGGGGGCCGAGCTCGCCATGCAAAGCGCTGCTCCAGGTAGTCGGCCAACGCCGAAAGCTCCGCCGCGGCGAAAAAAGGCAAAACGCGGTTGATACGAACGATCTGCTGGGCACGAGCGACATCGGGGGTGGTGCGCTTACGGGACATGGTGCGTTGGCCTGTATCATGCTGTACTACGCCGCGGGCACCACGCGATGCACTGGCGCGGCCCCTTAGAGGTCGGGGCAGACGCATACGGGTAAACACCTGTATTCCCAGGGTATCTCCCCGGAGACGTTTACCGTGAACCTGTATTGCGCATGGTCGCGACTGCACAGGCGTCCTGCGTGGCCGCGCTGGTCAGCCAAGCTCATGCTATTCGCGCTCGCCGTCGGCCTTGTGCTGTATCCCAAGGTGTGGTTGCTGCCCACGTGGGTGGGGCGCGTTCACGATCTCAGAAGCGTGATCGATCCGGACCATCCGGGATTGACGCCGTTGGCAGAGCGGGTGCGTGCAGAGCTGCCGGCTGAGGCGGAGCTTTCGGATGTCGCCCGCGCGGTCGAGTTGATTGTATACGATCGCGTCCCGTACGCGTGGGACTGGGAAACGTGGGGGGTAATGGACTATCTGCCGACGGTCGACGAGGTACTCGCTTGCGGTCGGGAGGATTGTGATGGTCGCGCGGTTGTGGCAGCTTCGCTGCTGCAAAACCTTGGCTACGAAGCGCTGCTGGTTACGGACTTGCAACATATGTGGGTCGTGACATCTGACCGGGAGGCGGAGTCGCCTCAACAGCACGAGTTCATGTCGCCGGGGGCAGGCGAGAAGACGCTGGTGGCAAGTGCTGATGGCGGCACGCGGGCACGACTGGACTGGGGGACGATCCGCAACATCGGGCGAGCGATGTCATTCGGCGTCGCGGTTTTTCCGCTCGGGCGCGAATTGCTGATTCTGCTGGCGGCGGTTGCATTGACATTGCATCCGCGCATGCGGTTTTGGCGTGGCTTGGCCGGGGGGGCATTGTTGCTCCTGATGCTGGTCTTCCTGCGTCGGGCTGGTAGTGGCCCAGGGCCGCTGGCCGAAGAGCCGATGCTGAGTTATGCGGGATTGTGTCTGGGTGTCGCCGGCTGGCTGCTGATCGCCTGGCCCGGGCGTCGGCCGTCTGGCAGTAAGACCACTGCTGGGAATGACAGATCAGGGTGAAAGGGGGCTATCCAAGGTGCAGATGCTCCGGGCGATCAGAGGGGGCGGCAACCGTTATCGGCCAAGGCGGCGGTAATCTCGTCGATGGTGTGGTGTGGGCCGGCGTTGATTCCCGGGCAGTCCCGGCCGGCGTCGTTCCAGGCCTTCCGAGAACTGAGATTCGATTTCCAGAATGGCCAAGTGCGGCACTGAACCGGCCGTACGGGATGGATCCGGCAGCGGGTGGCCCCGTCCTCAGTGCGTTCGAGGAAATCGCAGTCTCCATTCGGCTCTTCGAGCAGGCTGTACCCGCGGCCGGCGCGTCGCACGTGCTTGTGGCGGAATTCGTCAGGCGTCAGTTTGAGATGGGCGGCGATATTGTTGATTTCGGCCTGATCAACCCAGACATAACCTGGGGCGCCGCTACAGCAATTGCCACACTGGGTGCAAGCAAAGCGGAGGCCATCGGCGTACCAAGGTGACGCACGCATGGAACCGGTCACGGCGCCTTTCCGCAGCATTTCTTGAACTTCTTGCCGGAACCGCATGGGCAGGGGTCGTTTCGGCCGGCGACACGCTCGCTTTGTGCCTGTTCAACCGGGGCATCGGGAATGGGAGGAGCGTCGGGATCGACAACTTCGGCATCCGTTTTCTCGCGCTCTTCTCGTTGCTTGCGCTCCTGGCGGTCGTGAAAGCGTCTCGAGAAACGATCGAAAAGTGCTGACATAATACTCTGCCTCGCTTGCGTTACCTGACCTCTCATTATAAGCATCGGCCGTACGATGGCGCGCTGGAAATGGCCGTTTGGAGAACATAAAAACTGGAGCCGGAAAGGGGGGTTGACGAAGTGGCTTGTGGCCATTATCTAGCCGCGCATCGCGTCAGAAGAACGGCAACGCAAGGAGCAGCCCAATGTTCCAGAACACCGACTGGACTGAAATGGAGCGGCCGGACGCCGCAGGAACCCACCTTCTCGATCCGGAGGCCGAAACGCTGTACGAATGGGCTCCGCCGTTCATGCAGCGTGCAGGCGGTGAAACGGAGGGTGAAGCCGTGGAAGAGGAAGGGGTCGAGGAAGTCCGAGGCGCGCTTGGTTTGCAGGGATCGGCCAAGCGTCGCGTCGACGATGACGATTTCGATGATGACGATGACGATTTCGACGACGATGACGATGATTTTGACGACGATCTCGACGAGGACTTCGACGAAGACTTCGACGATGACGACGACTTTGACGATGACCTCGACGAGGACGAAGACCTATAGCGGCGAGGTTCATTCGAGCCGGGCGCGATGTTTTTTGTGGCGGGCGGCTGGTCTCCAGGTCGAAGTAGCGCTGGATTTGCGCTCAACCGCGGTGTCGGGCGCATGGGGCACGACCAACGGCAGCTACAGTTCTTCCGAGTAGCACGCCGATAATCCCCAACATGAACAACGACGGTAGCGACCCCAAGCGGAGTGCGGACGCGGCGCGCGAAGCGGATGCGGAGACGGTTGAACGCCGCCAAGCCGATCGGCGCAGCGGTACTGATCGCCGATCCAATCTCGACCGACGACGTGGCCCCGGGCGTCGACGGACGGACTATCGTCGTGCCGCCGAAGAAGGCCACATGAATGAGGAGCAACTCGACTTCCTCAAGGCGGTGGACGAGTACAAGCGGGTCAATGATCGCGCGTTTCCGAGTTTGACCGAGGTGCTGGACATTGTGCTGTATCTGGGGTACCGCAAGGTCGCTCCGGTCGGCGAATTCAAGCTGACGAAGGCGCGCCAGACGCCGGCCCGCAAGCGTCCGGCGGCGGTGGATGGCGACTCGGACGGGGACGCGGCCGACGTCTAGTACAAACCGGGGGGGCGGGGGAGCAATTTCGGACGCTTATGTCGAGGAATGCAGGCGGGTCGCGAGGGGCGAACTCGAGGCGGGCCCCATGGCGGCGCGCCCTGGCACCCGCACAGGGAGGCCGCTTTACGGCTTGACAGTGGGGATGCAACCTCTTAATTTGCAATATTCTATTGCAGGCTTGCTGCCCGCTGCCGGAGGATTGCGCGCAGTCGGCCCGGCGGATGTGCGCCGTTGGCCGGCGGCCGCGGCAGGTTTACAAGGAACGCGATATGCTACCTGTCAGACGTACAAGCAAAATGCGAAAACGCACCCGTCGGTCCCACCATGCGCTCAAGGCGGTACATCTGATCGCCTGCCCGCAGTGTGGCCAAGCCAAACTGCCGCATGCAACCTGCGGCAATTGCGGGTATGTCAACACGCACACACGCGTCGAGTTGGGCGCTGAAGAATCCTAGGAGCGGACTCCGTGCGAATTGGCATGGATGCGATGGGTGGCGATCACGCCCCGGGCGAGATCGTACGCGGTGTTGAGGCGGGGTTGTGCTTCCTGAAGCCTGACGACCGGGTCGTGCTCTACGGCCAGGAGGCCGTCATCGCGGCCGAGCTCGAATCCGCCGAACTGGATGACGAGCGCATCTCCATCGTCGATTGTCCACAGGTAGTCGGCATGGACGAGGCGCCCATGGAAGCGTTGCGTCACAAGAAGCAATCCAGCATTGTGCGACTGGCGTTGGATGCGGCGGATGAGCAGTTGGATGCAGTGATTTCCGCGGGCAACACGGGTGCGTTTGCGGGGGCCTGCCAGCTCAAGATCGGTGCACTGGAGGGCGTGGCCCGTCCCGGTATCGCTGTGGTGATGCCCACGTTTCACGGTCCGGTGCTAATCTGTGACGTCGGCGCCAACCCGGTCCCGAAGCCACACCATCTTCATCAGTACGCGCATCTGTGTCAGTGCTATGCCAACCGGATTCTGAACGTCGAAGCGCCGCGCATCGGCGTCATCTCGATCGGGGAGGAAGCCGCCAAGGGAAGTCCGCTGGTGAAGGAGGCGCGGGCACTGATGCAGGCGGATCCGGTGCTCCATCTTGTGGGCAACGTTGAGGGGCGTGACATCTTCGGCGGGCAGTGCGACATTGCGGTCTGTGATGGTTTCGTCGGCAATGTCATACTCAAACTCACCGAGGGCCTTGCCGAGGGCCTCTTCAAGACCATTGTCCATGAGATCAAACTGGAGAGCGAAGAACTCCTCCCGCGTTTTGAACCCATCATCGACAAGATCTGGAAGCGCCACGACTTCGCCGAGTACGGGGGTGCGCCGCTGCTGGGGCTGCGCAAGGTTGCCATCATCTGCCATGGCCGGAGCGATCGGCGGGCGATCGGTAACGCAATCCGCGTCGCCGGCGAACAGCATGAGCATGGGCTGATTAAACTGCTGTCGGACACATTCCGGGAGAAGGCCGGGGAAGTGGCATGAGGCTGGACTGGCCGATCGAAATCGTCGGCACCGGCGTACATATCCCCGAGAAAGTCGTTACGAATGACGACCTTGGCAAGGTCGTGGACACATCGAATGAGTGGATTCTGCAGCGTACCGGCATTCGCGAGCGACGCTGGACCACGCCGGAGCAATCCACGCTGCACATGTCCGCTGATGCGAGCCGTACGGCGCTGGCTGATGCGGGACTTTCACCCGAGGACATCGATCTGATCGTCGTGGCGACGATCACGCCAGAGCATACGCTGCCGTCGACGGCATGCCTGTTGCAGGCGGAGTTGGGTTGTCGCTGGGTGCCGGCCTTTGATCTGTCGGCGGCATGCAGCGGATTCGTGTGGGCGTTCATCAATGGCGCGCAGCAGATCTTCAATGGGATGGCGCGGAATGTGCTGGTCGTCGGTGCGGAAACGCTGAGCACGATTACGGATCCGGACGATCGGGCTACGTGCATTCTGTTCGGCGACGCGGCCGGCGCTGCGGTCATTCGCAATTCGGGGGAATCGAGCCGGAGGATTCTGGCATCGCGCTGGGGTGCGGACGGCGCCCGCGGACGACTCATCTACATCCCGGCCGGTGGTGCTCGGCACCCGGCATCGCACGAGACGATCGACCAGCGCCTGCACTACATGCGCATGCAGGGCCGCGAGGTGTACAAGTTCGCCGTCACGCAGATGTACAGCATCATTCACGAGACCTGCAAGGACGCCGGCGTTACGGCAGATGATCTGAAGCTCATCGTCCCGCACCAATCCAATTTGAGAATCATCGAATCCGCCGCGCACAAGGCCGGCGTGCCGATGGAACGCGTGATCGTCAATATCGATCGCTATGGCAACACATCCGCCGCCTCGGTGGCCGTGGCTTTGCACGAAGCCCGGGCGGCTGGGAGAATCGAACCGGGGGATCTGGTCATGCTGGTCGCATTCGGCGCCGGCCTGACCTGGGGTTCTGTTTTGCTGAGGGCTTGATGTGACACGACTGGCAGGAATCTATCCGGGACAGGGGGCCCAACTGGTTGGCATGGGGCGGGATGTTGCGGACGTGTATTCCGTCGCGGCCGAGACCTTCTCACAAGCTGACGCGGTGCTGGGCTTCGAATTGTCCAGGCTCTGCTTTGACGGACCGGAAGAGCGGCTGAACGCAACGGATATGCAACAGCCGGCGATCTTCACCACGAGCGTGGCGCTGTTTCGCGCGGCTTGCGATGCGAAGGTGTTCGCGAAGACGGACTTCGCGGCGATGGGGGGGCTCAGCCTCGGCGAATACACCGCATTGCATCTGGCGGATGCCATCGTGTTCGCGGATGCGCTGCAGCTCGTCGCACGGCGGGGTCAGCTCATGCAGCAGGCGGCCGAGGCAAACGCCGGCGGGATGGTCTCACTGATCGGGGCGGACGAAGACAAGGCCCTGGCGCTATGCGAACAGGTCGCGAGTCAGGGCCGCGTTCAGCCGGCGAACTTCAACTGCCCCGGGCAGATCGTGATTTCGGGCGATCAGGCGGCCTGTACCGCAGCAGCCGAAGCAGCCAGTGAACTGGGGCTGCGTGCCGTGGCGTTGCCTGTGGCAGGTGCCTTCCATAGTGCACATATGCAGTCCGCGGCGGATGGTTTGCGTACTGTGCTTGCGGAGACTGAAATCAGACGGCCGCAGGTGCGGGTTGTTGCCAACGTCAACGCGGAATACCACGACGAGCCGGACACGATTCGGGACCTGCTGGTGCAGCAGGTGGTGAGCCCGGTGCGGTGGCAAGCCTGTGTCGAGCGGCTCATGGCCGACGGTTGCGAGCAGTTCCATGAAGTGGGCCCGAATCGCCACCTGACCGGCATGATGCGCAAGATCAATCGGAAGATGCCGACGACGAACGTCAGCACTGTTGAGAACCTCAGGCCCGCAGCGAACTGAATCCGAGGTATCGCATGACCACGTTTCTTGAACAGCAAGTCGCGCTTGTGACCGGCGGCTCGCGCGGGATCGGTCAGGCCATCTGCAAGGACCTTGCCCGCCGCGGCGCCACGGTGGTGGCAGCCGCCCGCAGCACCGAACGCACTGAGGCCTGGATGAAAGAAGCCGGTGGTGAGTTCGCCGAGCGCATCCAGCCACTCGCCCTGGATGTCACGGACCGTGCGCAACTGAATGGCGCCATCGACGAACTGATCGACGCGCACGGTCGGCTGGACATTCTGGTGAACAATGCCGGGATTACGCGTGACGGGCTGCTGATGGCGATGGAAGATGACCAGTTCGACCAGGTCATCGACACGAATCTGCGGGCGGCGTTCTGGGCAATGCGGGCGGCGAGTCGGCACATGCTGCGGGCGCGGCGGGGCCGGATTATCAACGTCGGCAGCGTTTCTGGTCTGATGGGTAACCCGGGGCAGGCGAATTACTCCGCCGCCAAGGCGGGCCTCGTCGGCCTGACGAAAGCGGCCGCGAAGGAACTGGGTAAGCGCGGCGTCACGTGCAACGTCGTCGCGCCAGGCTTCATCGAAACCGACATGACCGATGACTTGCCCGCGAAGCTCAAGACTGACGTCAAGCAGTTGATCCCGTTGCAACGCTTCGGTAAGGCGAGTGAGGTTGCGGCACTGGTAGCGTTCCTGGCTGGCCCAGACGCGGCCTACATCACGGGTCAGGTATTCGTCGTCGACGGCGGCTTGCACATGTAGCGCTGTGGGGCGGCAGGGGGCCCACATCCGTCGGTTCAGTCGCTACACTGCTGTGTGCAAGCCGGCCCTTCGCGACCTGCGCTTCTGGAGGTGAGTGTGTCCGCGAAACCGAAGGTCTCACGTATCGGCATCATGACCGGTGGTGGCGATTGCCCGGGGCTCAACGCCGTGATCCGCGTTGTGACGAAGGCGGCGCTGACCAAACTGGGCATTGAAGTGATCGGAATCGAGGACGGGTTTCTGGGGCTGATTCGCAATCGCATGCGCCCGCTAAGCTTCGAAGATGTATCCAATATTCTCACGGCTGGCGGCACCATCCTCGGCACATCGAATAAGGCGAATCCGGCGAGATTCGTAGTCGGCCAGGATGGGGATGGCAACCCGATCTTCGAGGATGTCACCGCGCGCGTCTTGGAGCATATTCGCGCGCAGCGACTGGATGGCATCGTCTGTATCGGCGGCGACGGGACGATGACCGGCGCGGCAGAGCTGGTCCGGCGCGGCGTACCATGCATCGGCGTGCCCAAGACGATCGATAACGACCTGATGCACACGGATGTGACGTTCGGCTTTACGACGGCCCTTGAGACGGCGACGGAGGCGCTGGATCGGATTCACTCGACCGCGTCGAGTCATCACCGTGTCATGCTGGTCGAATTGATGGGGCGCAACGCAGGCTGGCTGACCTTGCATGCCGGGCTGGCGAGCGGGGCGGATGTCATCCTAATCCCGGAGATACCATATAGCGTGGACGTGATCTGCGAGACATGTGTGCGACGCAGCATGCGCGGTAAGCGATTCACGCTGATCGCGGTTTCCGAAGGCGCGGCCCCAAAAGGCGGACACCAGACGGTGGACAAGGTCGTCCACGACAGTCCGGATCCGATCCGGCTCGGTGGAGTGAGTGCTGTATTAGCGGAGCAGATTGCGGCCCGCTCGCATCAGGAAACCCGCGCGACCATTCTCGGGCATGTGCAGCGCGGCGGAACGCCCGTCGCATTTGACCGCGTGCTGGCCTCGCAGTTTGGTTATCAAGCCGTGGAGCTGGTGGCAGAAGATGCGTGGAATCAGATGGTGGTGCACCAGCGCGGCGAAATCACGACGGTTCCGATCCAGGATGTGGCGGGCCGCCAGCGCCTCGTACCGCTGGACGATATGCTGATTCAGACGGCCCGCGCCGTTGGCACGTGCATGGGGGATGCAAACGACTGATGCGGCAGTTTGAACATGCTTAGGCGAACGCTGGCGGCCGCCTGGTTCGCGGGCGGTATCGTGTTGATGATCTTCGTCATGCGCTTCGCGAATCTGCCGCCACGCGAATTGCTGGCGCTCACGGCGCTGTTGGTAGGGGGGCTCGCGGGCAGCTTCATTGCCATCGTGGCGCGCGACATTCCGCTGCGCAGTTGGGTGCGCAACACAGCCTGCCTCATTGGCGGGATTTTGCTGGCGGGCGTGCTGTACCTGTGGTATCACGTTGAAGCTGAGGTGTTACCCGCCGTGCCGGATGCGAACATCGCCTTTCGGCAGCGCATGGAAGCCGGTGTTGAACTGCTGTCGTGGCTCAGCATCTGCGTTGCGTACGCTGCGTTTGCTTACGCGACCCTGCCTGCCAGCGGAGGAAGCGCCGGTGCGATTGGCGTGAAAGGTCGTTCCGTGCGCGGTCCCGGTCGTTTGCCGGCAGGGGGGGTGACCTGTCAGACGCTGCGGCAACGCCGGTCGCGCCCGGAAACACGGAACAAACGTGCGAAGACGAAGGATCCAGTCTCAAGGAATAGTCGCCATGCCCGGAATTCTCTGCGAACATTGCACTGCCGCGTGTTGCCACTACGTGGCACTGCCAATCGATGAGCCGACCACCCGGTCCGATTTTGAGGACATTCGCTGGTATCTCATTCACAACAACATCACCGTTTTTGTCGAGGATGGCGAGTGGTTCATCTCTTTTCACACGGTGTGCCGGCATCTTCAGGACGATTATCGCTGCGGCATTTACGAGACCCGCCCGAAGATCTGCCGGGCATATACGACGGATAACTGCGATTACCACTCCGGTGATTACGGCTGGGAGCATCATTTCACTTGTCCGGAGCACCTGGACGATTACATTCGTGCGCATTTCAACGCCCGTACGCGCGGTAATGGCAAAGGCCGCCGTCGTCCGGGATTGAAGGCGCGACCGGGAGCCCGGCGGCCGCGGAAGAAAGCTGCCACGCAGCCGCAGCAAGACCGTCACGGCATTCCGTTGCCGTTGCTGCCGAGCGGCTGGGACGATGACGGACAGACATAGGGCTGGAACAGCGAACGATGGCGTCATTGGGCTGCGAGCACAGTAGGGCTTGTTGCGCGACCAGACGCAGGTTGTGGTATAGCGTTGGCACGCCGGGCCTCGCAACGGGCGAGGATGCCCGCGGATGCGATCGATCGAATACGCTCCCGATTTGCAACATAATCTATCTTATCGGACGTTTTGGTTCGCGGTGACCAAGCTACCAGCCTCGTCTCTTTGTACCGCTGTACCGCTGAACCGCGCATCGAAATTCCGGCTAACGTGCAGCGAAATTCCGGCTAGAAATCAGCGCAGACCCCTCCCGCAGGCCGCGAGCAGCCCCTAACAAAAAGGGCGAGTTAGTCGCCCGTCAATTGCACGTCGAAGGCCCTACGAACTGCCCTCGATATCGTCCAAATCGGCCACGGCCGGCGGCGATTCGACCGCCTGGTCGGGCCAAACAACCCGGGCGAAGCTCATCGCCCAGGTATGTATCAGGTCCTGCCGGGCTCGGCCGCGCAGTGCGGAAGCAGCGCGACGCATGTACCCCTTGAATGGCTGCTCGACGGCGTCAGTGGCGGCGATTTGGCCGAGGAGCTCGGGGCCCGTGTGCTGGGCGGGGTCTCGGTCTGCGCTAACGGATGTGCGTACCTACGATGTCACCGCCGGCGGCGTGGACGTTCAGGATTGGGAGCCTGCGGCTTCGGCAATTGCTGAAGCGGTATGGCTGGCGTGATCATCTCGAGGGTTTTGTTGTTGTAGTCAAAATTGTAGATGATCATCTGCTTGGCGGCGGCGTCGATCAGGACCACGGCCTCGTCAGTGTTCGAAATCTGCTGCGTCAGCATGATGTAGTCGCCGCCGCGGTCATTCATGCCGATCGCCTGTGCAGGTTGCTGAGATACCAGCATCAAGCCGACAAACAGCACAGATGCGGTGACCGCGAGAACGCTGATGGCGAGGCTACGATTGTCGAGTGTCGAGTGCATCGTGTCACCTCCCTACTGGTTATGCCGAAAATCCCGCTCGAGGCTGCGATAGCCGGCATACTGGAGCTCGTTGCCGCCCTTGATGAAGTAAAAGGTGTGAAGCGTCCGCTCCTTGAGATCGAGCAGGTAGAGCGCGTCAAACTCGTCCTGGATCTCGCCAGACACGACCATGTAGTTGCCGTGGAGGCCCGTGCCTTGAGCGACGGCCGTCCGCAGTGTTGTGCCGATCACGAGAGTGGTTGCGACCAGTATCAGGTTGATACATACGAGGATGCTGAGCACGGTGGTCTTGTTCATTTTCGGACTCTCCCACAGGCGTGCCGTTGCCCGGGCGTCGCGGCGACGTGACGGGATCGGCTAGTCCAAGTGTGACCGATGGGGGTTTTTCGCCGCGACCATCAGTACGGCCACAATGATCAACGTGCCGAACAGCCATTCGATGTATGGCTTGCGGTACGGGGTCTTGGGCGTAATACCTTCCTCGAAGAATGGCCGGGGTTTTTCATCGTCCTGCGCGACGGCGGGAGCCGGTGCCCCGGTCAGCGTAAACGCCATCACCAGCGCCAACCCCCAGCGAATGATCCTGCGTGGCAGATACCGCCTCATGCGCACATTCTCCCAATGGACGGACACAGATTCCGCGAGCATCGTAGCTTTGCCCAGGGTGGCGGGCAAGAGTGAATTCGCGCTCCGCCCCCCTGCCGACTTGAGCAAACGTCCCCGGCCCGCTATGTTCTCGGCCGGCAGGATGAGGTCGTGCGTTGGGAACCGCGCGACCGGACAGGCACACCAGCCGGCTGCTCAAACGATTCACCACGGGACTTCGAGTAAGCAGAGCGGAAGCACTGTATGAGCACCACAGCGCGGAAAGTCATCATTCTGGGCGCCGCCGGGCGCGATTTTCACGATTTCAACACCTACTGGCGGGACAATGACGCGTATGAGGTCGTTGCGTTTACGGCCACGCAGATCCCGGACATCGAGGGTCGTACCTACCCGCCCGAGCTGGCCGGGCCGAAGTATCCCAAGGGTATTCCCATCTACGATGAGGGCGAACTCCCGGAGCTCATCAGGAAGCACGATGTGGACCTGTGCACCATCGCTTATTCCGACCTGCCCCACCCCGTCGTGATGCACAAGGCATCACTGGTGAATGCCTGCGGCGCGGATTTCGTGATTCTCGGTCATCGCCACACGATGCTGAAGAGCACCAAACCCGTCATCGCCGTTTGCGCCGTCCGGACCGGGTGCGGCAAAAGCCAGACCTCGCGGGCTGTCGTGAAGATCCTCAAGGACCTCGGCAAGAAGGTGGCTGCGATTCGGCACCCCATGCCCTACGGTGATCTGTCGAAGCAAATCTGCCAGCGTTTTGCCGAACTCAGCGACCTCGACAAGCATGAGTGCACGATCGAGGAGCGCGAGGAGTATGAACCGCACATTGCTGCCGGCAATGTCATCTACGCCGGCGTCGATTATGAGAAGATCCTGCGTGAGGCCGAGAAAGAGGCGGACGTGATTCTCTGGGACGGTGGCAATAACGACATGTCGTTCATCAAGCCCGACCTGTACATCACCGTCGCCGACCCGCATCGACCAGGTCATGAACGTGCGTATTACCCCGGCGAGACGAATCTCTACATGTCTGACGCGATCATTATCAATAAGATGGACACAGCGACGGCTGACGGGATCGATACGGTCCTCAAGAACATCGCCGCGGTGAATCCGAAGGCAACGGTCATTAAGGCGAATTCGCCGGTTACCGTCGAGCAGCCGGAACTCATCGAGGGTAAGCGCGTGCTGGTGGTTGAAGACGGTCCCACCCTCACGCACGGCGAAATGGAGTATGGTGCCGGGCACGTCGCGGCCCAGAAGCACAAGGCCAGTCAGATCGTCGAGCCGCGCCCCTACGCCGTTGGCAGCATCAAGGATACGTTCGCGAAGTACACGCACGTCCGCGAAGTGCTGCCGGCGATGGGGTACGGCGACAAGCAGATGAAAGAGCTCGAGGACACGATCAACAAGGTGGATTGCGACGCCGTCATTATCGGTACGCCCATCGATCTTGGTCGCATGTTGAATATCAACAAGCCGAGCGCCCGCGTGCTGTACGAGTTGGAAGAGCAGCAGCCGGGCCAGTTGGCGGCGGCGATCAAGAAGGCCGTTTCCTAGCTTGCCGGGTGCGGTGACGGAGGCGAGGTCAGCCAGTCGACGTGCATTGGTAACAGATTGCGCCATACACGCATCCCCGTGTCGACCGGGTCCGTACGTTCGGCACGGGGTTTTCTTGTTACGGCGGCATCGAAACGCGTTGTTGACGACATTGACGGCCCCCCTACCCATTTCGTAGCTTTGAGGGTCTGCCTGGCCTGGACAGAGGTGTCTTACGCCAGAGAGAAGGAGCAGCCCATGTTGTTACTCAAATACAGGAATATCGTGCTCGCTGCGTGCCTGGCATCGGCCGCGCTGGCCCAGGCCAGCGACGGGAAGCCCGCTGTGAAGGGAAGCCCGTCGCCTGCCGTGTCCAACCCGGAACAAGGCCAAGCGCAGCAAGGTCCGCGGGTCGAGCTCTCGTCACTCAAGTTTGACTTTGGCACCGTCTGGGAGGGTACCGAGGCCAAGAAGAACTTCACGGTCAAGAACGTTGGCGATGCTCCATTGACGGTCAGTGTCCGCAGTTCTTGCGGCTGCACGCTCGTGACGCATCCGAAGTCGCCGCTGAATCCCGGCGAGTCCGACACGATCGAGATTTCCTACGACACGGGTCGTGAAGGGCGGGCGCAGAAGCGCGTCACCGTCCTGACCAACGACCCGAGGAAATCCACGCAGATCATCAAGGTGGAAGGCCACGTCAAACCACTCTTCGAAGCCGATCCGCGCAAGAAGCTCTTTCTTGGTGATGCCGACGAACAGACGGTCCGTACCGAGGTGGTGATGCTCAAGAATCTGTATGACAAGCCTGTGCCGCTGCGCATCGAGAAGCTGACTGGTCAGGCGGACAGGTTCAACGTCAAGCTCGAGGAGATCAAGAAAGGTGATCTCTACCGGCTGACAATCACGTCAGTACCGCCATTGGTTGAGGGGCGCAACGCGGTGAACGTCGTGCTGGCCACTGCGCCGGATGAGCTGCCGAGCTTTCGCGTTCACTGCTCGCTAAGCGTCCCCCCGCGCGCGATGGTCTCACCCGGACGCATCGCTGTGACGCCCGGCCACACGGAGACGCGCAAACGCTCCGTGCGTCTCAAGTACCGCACTTCCAAGCCGCTTCAGATTACAGGAGCGTACACCGAACCCAATCAGCTGCCACTGACAATCAATCGGCCGACGGGCGCCAGGGGCACAGTACTGAGCTTCTATACGATCGAGGTACAGGTTCCACCGTTTGCAGACATGCCCGAAGATGGCTACCGATTGATCATCACGACAGACGATGCGTCGTCGCAGTATCACCGTATGGAAGTGCCAATCGTGAAATTCGACCGACGCCCGCGCCGGGCACCCCGCGCGACGCCCGCAAGAGGTGACGAAAGCCAATAGCAGTCATCGCTTTGCGGGATACGGGCCGGGTGAATGTATCGTACTATGCGCCCGAGTGAATCGCTCCGGAGAGACCGGCCTTCCACAAAAGCTCGTTCGAAGGATAGCGCTTGGTCAGCGTCTGAAACAACCGGTCATAACACCGTGTATTCCACGCATCCGCATACGCATTCGCCCGTCGATACAAGCTCAGTGCCACCTGATGCACAACATTGTCGAGTGCATAGCGACGACGGATTCGGTCGTCCACCACAAACACGTTCAGCGGCTCCCGCCCGCCCAGTGCCTTGAGTGCGTCACGGCCGTACTCATACCCCGCGTTGAGCCAGTCCACGAAGGTCAGGCGATCCTCGTCCTTCAGCCGCACCATCAGCGCACAGACGAACACGGGCCGGGCGTCCCAAGCCACCAGCCGAACGTCGACCGGACAACTCCGCGGCATGACGCGTGCCGTCCAGGAGTTCATGCGCAGGTACAGACTGTTCCCCCCGCCCTCGAATACGTGCCCCAGCGATCCCGGGGAACGTCTCAGAATCCAGCGCGGTAGATCAGGCACCAGCCGATCCTCGATAGCACGTGATCGCGCGAGGAGCCCAGCCTCACGCGCACAGAAGCGACGCTATCAACATCGGGCTACGTGTGCGACCTTATCAGTTATCCGTTCAACATTAACAGAAGCCGGTCAGAGCCGCTCACGGACGCCGGGCCACGCCCGATAGCTCGCGACGCACGCCGCCCTGCCGAGCCCTGCTCACCAACCCGCGACGTCCACATCCAGCGCGCGGACCAGGAAGGCCCACATATCGGCTGCTTCGTCGATCCGCTTGCTGGTCGGTTTGCCCGCTCCGTGACCGGCTTTTGTCTCGATCCGGATCAGGATCGGATTCGCGCACGCCTGCGCCGCCTGCATCGCCGAGATGAACTTGAAGCTGTGCGATGGCACCACACGGTCGTCATGATCCGCGGTCATCGCAAACACCGCCGGATAACACGTCCCCAGCTCGATGTTGTGCAGCGGACTGTAGGCGTAGATCACCTCGAAGTCGTCCGGATCATCGGGCGAGCCGAAGTCCGATACCCACGCCCAGCCGATCGTGAACTTGTGGAAGCGCAGCATGTCCATCACGCCCACGACCGGGATAGCGGCGCCAAACAAGTCCGGACGCTGCGTAATGCAAGCCCCCACGACCATACCGCCGTTGGAACCGCCGAGGATGGCCAGCTTTTCGCTGCGCGTATAGTCATTCGCGATCAGCCACTCCCCCGCCGCGATCAGGTCGTCAAACGTATTCTGCTTGTTGTGCAGCTTACCGGCGTCGTGCCAAGCCTTGCCGTACTCGCCGCCGCCGCGGACGTTTGCGATGGCATACACCCCCCCCATCTCCATCCAGACGAGCCGACTGATGGAAAAGCTCGGCGTGAGCGGGATATTGAAGCCGCCGTAGGCATACAGCAGCGTCGGATTGTCGCCATCCAACGCCAGCCCGCGCTTATGCGTGATGAACATGGGCACCCGCGTGCCATCCTTGCTGCGATAGAAGACCTGCCGCGTGACATAGGCGTCGGGGTCGAAGTCTACCTCGGGCTTGCGGAACACCGTGCTCCGGCCCGTGGTGAGATCGTACCGATGAATCGTGGTCGGCACGCTGAATCTGGTGAAGGCGTAGAACGTCTCTGTGTCACTGCGATCGCCGCCGAAGCCGGAGGCACTGCCCAGGCCCGGCAATGCGACGTCGCGCAACGGGCTGCCGGCCAGATCGAAGACCTCGATGCGGGCGTGTGCGTCGTGCAGGTACGAGCCGATGAAGAAGTCGCCGACCAGTGACACGCCGCGCAGCGTATCCTCGGATTCGGGAATCACCTCGACCCAGAACTCACGGTCGGGATTGCGCGTGTCAATCGCGATCAGCCGGCCAAGCGGAGCCTCGTAATTGGTGAAGAACCAGAACACCGGCCCGTCATTGCCAACGAACGAATACAGCGCGTCGAATTCCGTCAGCAGATCGACGGGCGTCTGCGCTTCCGCGTCCAAATCGATATATGAGATGCGGTTGGCGCGCTCCGTCCCTTTGCTGATTGAAATGATGAGGTAGCGTCCGTCCTCGGTCACGTAGCCGCCGAAGCCCCAGTCCGGCTGATCCGGCCGATGGTAGATCAGGCGATCTTCGGACTGCGGCGTTCCGATCCTGTGATAGTAGAGCTTGGGGAAGCGGTTGACCTCCTCGAGCCTGTCGCCCTGCGGCTCGTCGTAGCGGCTGTAATAGAACCCCTCCCCTTTCCGGTCCCATGACGCCCCCGAGAACTTCACCCACTTCAAGTGATCATCAAGATCTTCGCCCGTATCGACGTTACGCACGTGGAACTCAATCCAGTCCGAGCCGGCGTCCGACAGCGCGTATGCCATGAGCTTGCCATCATCGCTGATCGAATACGTGGACATTGCGACGGTGCCGTCTTCCGAGAGCTGGTTCGGATCAAGCAGCACGCGCGGCTCGGCATCGAGCGACTCCGTCACGTACAGCACCGACTGGTTTTGCAGGCCGTCATTGCGTTTGTAGAAATACCGCCCCCCCTTCTCGAATGGGATGCCGTATTTCGCGTAGTTCCACAACTCGGTCAGGCGCTGGCGAATGTCGTCGCGGGCTTCCACTTCCTCCAGCCAGCCAAATGTCAGCTCATTCTGCGCCGCGACCCACTCGGCGGTCTCGTCCGCATCCAGATCTTCCAGCCAGCGGTACGGGTCGGCGACTTCCACGCCATGGAGCACATCGACCTGATCCACGGTCCGTGTCTCGGGATAGACCAGCGGCGACGACGCGGGAGCAGTCGACCTCTGCGTGCAGCCGGCGACGCCAGTCAGCAGCCCGGCGGCAAGGACTAATAGACCGGTACGAATCCAACCGCGACCGCCTGACTCCAGCAAACCCACCACGATACGACGACCAGCAACCGCAGGGAACACAAATCGCACGTTCATCATTACTCCATCATCCACACCCCCGCACGAACCAGATTCGATGCGTCCTGACACCCACGCACCTCGGCGTCAACTCTAACATTACGAATTGTACGCCGTTTTCGTAGACGCCGCACGCCCGGTTGTCGCTGGCACGCCGGCTCCGTCGAGTGGGCGCGGGGTTATCATGCGTGCCCCTCGCTTGCGCCACAGTGAATCGCACGAGCGTTCTGTCCCTTGAGCTTTGTGTTGAATCGACTTGATCTACATGACCGGTGTTCTTGTCGAGCGCAACCCAAGCTCGGATGTCAGGACGCCCCCCCCCCCTACTCCCCCGAGTACATCACCCGCCAGATGGTCCCGCGGACGGAGTCGGCGATATAGAGGGAGCCATCCGGACCGCGTGCGAGACCCATCGGCCGGTGCTCGGCCTCTCCCGGCGAGGCCAGCCGCTCCTGGCCGGCGAAGCCGTCCGCGAAAACCTCCCAACCCTTGTCTGAGCGTTCCGGTGATTCTTCACCATCGGCGTCAACCGCCGCGCCGGCCTTTACCGGCAAGGCCCCGTCGAACGGCGTGAATGTCACCTGATACCCCGCCTGTGGCAATGGTGCCCGATTCCATGAGCCATGAAAGGCGACGAACGCCCCGTTTCGATAGCGCTCCGGAAACATCGCAGGCCTGGGCGAATCCGCGGACGCGCGGGGGAACGCGTAGAAGATCAGGTCGTTTGGCGCCCAATGTGCCGGAAATGCCTGGATCGGCACGGCGTACTTTCCGATGTCCGCCCGCGTCTGGCCGTCGCCGCCGTACTCGGGCGCCATCATTCGCGCCGCCTTGCGCGGGTCCCAATACGTGTACGGCCAACCTGCATCGAGCCCCCGCCGGACAAGGTGGAATTCCTCGGCCGGCAGCTCGGCATTGTCACGGTCGCTGTAATGCTCGGGAAACAGCGTATTGAGCTGATCCCGGCCGTGCATGACCAGGTACAGATGCTTGACATGCGGATTCCACGCGAGCGCGACCGTCTGACGCAGACCGGTGGCGAAGTGCAACCCGTCGTCAGGGTGCTGCTGGTTCAGGCGGTCAGCGTCGTATCGATAGATGCCGCGACCGTCGAGTTCAGGGCACGGGCGTTGCCCCGGAGATCCCGGCGTGCGGATCTGCTCCTGGCAGGCGTTGGACGGCACGCCGAGGTTCACATACAGATGGCCACGATCGTCAAACGCGATAGGTTTGGCGGCATGGGATTGCTGACGCGGGAAGCCGTCGACCACGACCTCCAGATTCGCATCGGGCACCAGCGCGTCCGGCCGCAGTCGGTAACGCACGATCCGCGTCCGCTCGCCGAAGTAGAGATAGCCGCGGTAGATGTCGATGCCGGTGCCGCTGACGTCGCCGAAGTACTTCTGCACGTCCGCCCGGCCGTCATTATTGGTGTCGCGCAGGCAGACAATCCCGCCGCCGTTGCTTGGCTGCCGCAGGGCTACGTAAATGTCACCGTTGCCGCGAACGACGATATGGCGTGCGCGACCCAGGTTGTCGGCGACGACGAGTGCGCGAAAGCCGTCGGGCAGCGTCAGCCCGCCGTTGTCGGAATCCGGCTCTGGCAGCGCGCTGATCGAGGCATTGCCGGAAGCCGAATCACGGTTCTGCCCGGTTGACGCCTCGCAACCGGGCAGGGTGAAAAGCGTAACGCACAGCAACCCGAGCGACGTTCCGTGAGAGCGGAGCGTTGATAATGTGGACATGTCGTGGCCCTCCAGAAGCTGACCTAGCGGCGCGCATGTTGTTCCGTCGCGAACACGCGCCGACCTTGACCCGGTCACCGCCCAATATCCTAACGGCGTCATGCCCCCGCTGTCCCGTGCTCCGGCCCCGAACCTCGCTCGCCGGCGGTGGTCATTTGAGCGGTTCGATTGCGTCGGTCATGCCGCGCGTGACAACCGGGGGCGTACCGGCGGGACTGCGCATAAGAAAACCCCGCCCAAGGTCGGCGGGGCCATGCTCAACAGCGGGTGATGGGATTCGAACCCACGACATTCACGTTGGCAACGTGAAGCTCTACCACTGAGCTACACCCGCATCGCGTTTGCCGGGACGCCGCCCGGCGGGAACATGTATATCTAGCCGATTCTTCAGGATTCTGCAAGGTCCAAAATACCCGGCCCCTACGCGGCGTTTTTTGCGGACGTTGGCGGCGTCTGACGCCCCGCGGTAACTCCGCCAGGCCTTCAGGCCGGCCGCGCGTGCTCCTACTGCACATTCTCACCAGACGCACTAGACTGCACGCCTGATGGCATGCGGACCTGACAGCCCCAATGAGAGCCGGCACTCCCCGGCGAACGCCTTCGACCCCGCGTCGGCTCCGGTCCACTGCGGCGCCAGCTTCGGCTACCTCGCATTCAAAGCCGCCATGGATCGCACGCTGGCAGCCTGTGCGCTTCTCGCTGCGGCCCCCCTACTGCTGGTCCTGATCTTTCTCGTGCGCCGCGACGGCCACCCGGCCCTCTTTCGGCAGGTTCGCGCCGGGCTTCACGGCCAAGCGTTTACGCTCCTCAAGCTCCGTACGATGAACCCCGACGCCGATCCCTACGGCGATTCGCCGCAGACCGGAGAGGATCCACGCATCACGCGAATCGGTCGCTGGCTGCGCGAGACCAGCCTGGACGAGTTGCCCCAACTCATCAACGTACTGCGGGGTGACATGTCGCTCGTCGGCCCGCGTCCGCTATATATCCAGCAGATCGCCGAGTGGGATGCCCGCCAGCGGTGCCGATTGCTCGTCAAACCTGGGCTAACCGGCTACGCGCAGGTGCGTGGCCGCGGCAGCCTGACGCTCGAGGAGAAGCTTGAACTCGATGTGCAGTACGTCCAGCAGATCAGCCTGCGTACCGACCTGACCGTGATCTGGCGGACATTTCGCAGCCTCATTTCGCGCGGCGACATTTATGAGAAGCGATACTCGACCACACGCGCGCGGCGCAAAGACTGTTAACGCCACACACTGCTGCCTGGTGTGCGGCCAGCGTCGCGCGATGCTATTCTGTCAGAAACTGATCCGCAATGAAGTCCGCCGCCTGCTCGAACTGCGCTGCCGCCGCTTCGAAGCCGACCTCCATCACGCGGATTTCATCGAGGTTGACCACGCGTGAATCTACTGGCGTCTCGGCATGCAGCGGAATCTGCGCCGAGGGGCCCTCGGCCAGGTGGGCCTCCACCTCCGGCGATAGCAGGTAGTTGATTAACGCCTCGCCAGCTTTCGGATGCGGGCAGCCCTTGATCAGCGCCAGCGTATTGGGCAGCAGCAGCGTGCCCATCTCGTCGGGACCGCTATCCGGGAACACGATCACTACGGGCTTTCCCTCCTCCAGTTCGATGATCGCGTCGTCCGTATCGGTCATGCCGAAGGCCAGCGTGCCGCCCCCCACCATAACCGCGCACGTCTTGTTCCCCGCCAAGATCTGGACGTCGTTCTGCTTGAACGACATCAGCAGTTCTTCGGCCGGCCCCACCCCCAGTTTCTCATACAGACACGCGACGTGTGATGCCGTCGTGCCGAATAGCGGCTTGGCCATCCCACACCGGCTCTCCCACTGCGGGTCCGCCAAGGCGCGTACCGAGTCAGGGTGTTCATCTGCCGGTACCAGGTCGGTATTCACGATCAGGACGCGCGCCCGGGCAGCGAAACCGTACCAGTAGCCCTCATCATCGCGGAAGCCGGCCGGGTAGTGCTTGGCCTGCTCGGGTTTGCACGGCTGCAACAGGCCCTTCTGCTTCAGCCTGAGCGTGTTCAGAATCTCGTTATTCCAGAACACGTCGCAGCGCGGACGGTCCCCCTCGGCGATGATCCGATTCGTCAGGCCGACCGTCTTGGTCGACTCCGTGTCGTACACCGCCTGGGCCGTGATGCCGGTCTTCTTCGTGAAGTCAGCCAGAATTGGCTCGGAGAATTGGCGATCCAGGGCCGTGTAGACAATCACCTCGTCGGCAGCCGCTGGTTCGCGGCCGGCCTTCGTGTCCTCCACTTGTCGCTCACAGCCGGCGATACTCAGCAGCAGAATAAGCGAGCTCAGGATCGTTCGCATTGTCACACTCCCTTGGAAACTCCCGTCACCAGACTCGTTGCGTCGTGCGCAACCCATTTTTCAGCAACCATATCAGCAGGGCCCACGGGATCAAGATCGCCGCGGCCGATAGCAGCGCCAGAGCCGCCAGATCGCGATAGACGCCGAAGTGGATCAACGTTGCAAACCGCACCGAGGCGGTTGGCCAGCCCGGGGCGTGCAGCAACACGGTGGTCCCTACCTCCGCGAAGCAGAAGATCAGCACCACCAGCCACGCGAGGGCAACGTCCCAGCGGATTGTCGGCCAGCGAACGTGCCACCACAGACGCAACAGGCCGCAGCCATCCAGGCGCGCCGCATCGTCCACATCGCGTGCCAACCGCCGAACGCCCGACAGCAATAGCAGCACGCCCAGTGGCAGGTAGCGTACGACGTATCCGACGCATACCATCGCCGGCGAATCATGAATCCAGCCCAGCAACCCGGGACGGTTGAACATCTCTTTCAGACTGATTCCCACCACTGGTGCCGGCAGCGCGAGTACCACAATCAGCACCACCACCGCTGGCCAGCGCAGCCAGCCGCCACGCAGCACAGTCTGTGCCAATCCGATGGCTACCAGTACGATCACGGTCGCGCCCGCGGCGCCCAGCCCCAGGGAAGTCCATACCTCCCGCTGTACCCCCCAAAATGCGCTGGCAATCTCACTTGCCGGTTGCAGGTAGCGACCCAGCGCCGCGAGCGGGGTCCCGACCGCAGCCAGCGCCAGCAACCAGCAAACACCGCCAAGCGGTACGCGTATCCATCCCAGCGTGTGAATGCGTGGCAGCGCTCCCGCGGTCCAATCATTACCCGTCCCATACCGTCCAACGCGCGTCTGCATGACACCCAACACAATCGCCAGCACCCCCGCAACTGGCAAAGCCGTCAGGAGCGGCCCCGCACTTCGATGTGCGAGGGCGTATTGGGTATATGACTCCTCCGCGAACGTGCGCACGGCCAGCACATCGGTGATTGTTATGTCCGTCGCCACCAGGAGAAAGACCAGCACCGTCGCCGACACGATGGCCCATGACGACTGCGGCAACGTCACGCGCAGCCATACCCAGCCGGCTGAAGTATCCAGCAGCGCAAGGTCCTCCTGCTCCCGATCGACCAGTCGAAACGCCAGGCCGAGCAATAGCGCTACGAGTGGCGTCCTGATCGCCCCGTGTAGCACGCCACACGTGGCCGCCGATCCCATGAGGTGATACGACGGAATCAACGCAAAGAACGCCGTCGTCAGAACGTACACTGGCACACAAGCAGCGAGCAGCAGAACGGCAATCAGCAGCCGCCGTCCAGGGAGATTCGTGCGTGCGACGAGAAATCCCAGGCTGCCGCCGATGATTACGGAAGTCGCAACAGCGAGTCCTGAAACGACCAGGGTGTTGCCCAGCAGCTTCGCCCAGCGCTCTGGCGCCAGGATGTCCTGTAGCGATTCGTTCGCGCCGGCGATGGCCGATATTGCGACGACGAGAGCGTATCCGGGCACAACCGCCAGCAATGTCACGACGGCGCAGGCGAGCGCAGTGCCGGCCCAGTTCGACTCGTTATGCCTGTTCCATGCCTGAATCGCCATGCCGGCCGAACATCGTACCCGCAGACCGAAGGCGGTGAATACAGGCGGGTGCTTTGAATTACGCCGGCCTAGCGGCGTATAATCGAAGTAGGGTCATCGGACCAAATTCGGCATCGAAGGAGAGGGCCACATGTCAGCATCACGTACGCCAACCGCGTTGCACAACAGCACCACTATCGTTCTCATTGCGGCCACCGCGGCCGTCGGCTGCACGCTCTGCCCGGCGCAGGTACCAACGTCTGACCCGGGCCCTTATGAGCCGGGCTACACGACGATTTCACTTGAACGCCCCGATAACAGCGATTTCGACGTACTGGTGTATTATCCGGCGACGGCAGCCGGCGAAGGCGCTCCGTATGATGGCAGCGGCGCCCCGTACCCGGCGGTTGTGTTTGGCCACGGTTTCGTTACACCGGCGACGAAGTACCTCAGCACGCTCGAGCACCTCACCTCCTGGGGCTACTTCGTGCTTGCCCCGCGGTCGTGGGAGTCACTTTTCCCCCTGCCCGACCACGCCGAGTACGCGCTTGACATGCGTCGCTGCTTCGACTGGCTCGAACAGCAGAATGGCGACCCGGGCGCGCCCCTCTTCGAGCAAGTCGACACAGATGCTTTCGGATTGTCGGGTCACTCCATGGGTGGCGGCGCCAGCATTCTCGCCACGGCGGGCGACCCGCGCATCAAGGCGCTGGCCAACCTGGCCGCAGCTGAAACTGATCCTTCCGCGGTCGCGGCGATGCCTGCCATCGACGTCCCCGTCCGGCTCATCGTCGGTGACGAAGATACGATTGTCCCACTGGAAGATCATACGCTGCTCATGTTCAACGCTGCCAATTCGCCGCGACAGATGCCGGTCATATACGGTGCGAGCCATTGCGGGTTTCTGGATAGCGACATCATTTTCTGCGACTCCGGCTCACTTCCGCGTGAGGAGCAACTCGCACTGACGCATGCGCTGCTGCGCGACTTCTTCGATCTGTACCTGAAGGACCAGCAAGTTGCCTGGCGCGAAGTGTGGGGTCCTGAATATCTCGCCAACGCCAGCTACGACACGTCCTATTTCGATCCTGGCATCGAACTGGTGCCTGATCAGGTCGACCTGGCAGGTGCGCCGGGCACGACGTTCAATCTCGCGTTCACTGTCTACAACACCGGCGACTTCGCGACGAGCTTCACCCTGCTCGTCGAAGACAACGTTTTCCCCGTCACCTTCACGCCGCCGCAGACGCCCTCAGTCGATCCCGGTGCTTCTACGGTCGTCATGGCCACTGTTGAAATCCCCACGGACCCAGGGCGGGGCATGGACGCGCCACTTATTTCAGCGCGGGCAGATCGTGACGGCGGCACGCGTGAGTTTGCGCGCATGACGATCAGCGTGCGCCAGATTGGCGATCTCAACTGCGACGGCGACGTCGATTTTGACGATATCAGCCCGTTTGTGCTTGCCCTCAGTGGCCAGGCTGCGTACGAAGCCGAGTACCCCGACTGCGACTGGCTTCTCGCCGACGCGAACCAGGACGGCGAAGTCGACTTCGACGATATCAACCCCTTTGTTGACCTCATTGGCTCGTAGTCGCCCGCAAAAGTCCGAATAACAGCGGCGTTCAGCGGAGCGAGTGGCGTTGTTTCGCGTGCGGACAGCGGCATGTACGCGGTGCTGCCCCGAGGCGCAACGTTTGCCTTGCTCTGTGCCCACGTTCGCAGGTACGATGAGCACCTGGGAAGCGCTGGGCTGGCATGCCCACGCATGCGTTGGATGGAGATCAGGAAGCGACCCCCTTACGTGAACTTATTCCACTAGAGTCGGCCCCAGACGCCGGGAGGACACCATGCCGGGGCGTTTGGCGGATATGTTTCAGGAGAGACTGATAATGCTGCACCAGCGAACGTTGATCGTGACCCTTGGCCTTGTTCTGAGTCTCGGCGCTACGGGCAGTAGCCTCGCCGGCGACGAAACGCCCGGCAACATTCACCCGCGGCTGCTCGAGCGCCTTGCTGGCGAGCCCGGCCCCGCCAAGGCGTGGATCTTCTTTACCGACAAGGGCCTCACCTCAGCAGCCGACGTCCAGGCTGCGATTGCCGAAGTCGCCGCGAACTACAATCCCCGTGCCGTCCAGCGCCGCCAGATGCGCAGTCTCGCCGCCAAACGTGGTGAGCCACTCTTCACGGCCCGCGACCTGCCGGTCCACGACGACTACCTCGACGAGGTTCGTGCCCGGGGCGCACAGATTCACATCACCAGCCGCTGGTTGAACGCGGCCAGCGCCTATGTCACACAGGAGCAGGCCGAGCAGATCTCCGTCCTGCCGTTCGTCGAGCGTTTGGAAGCGGTGGGCCGCAGCCGCGGGATTCAGCCGCTCGACGTGCAGCCCGTCGACCAGGACGTGAAGCGGGACGCCGCCGCGCCGGACAAGGGTGGACGCCTCATTGACTACGGCAATGCCAGCGCCCAACTTTCCCAAATCAACCTGATCAACCTGCACAACGAGGGTTACACCGGCCAGGGTGTCATCGTCGGCATTCTCGACACTGGCTTCCACCGCGTGCATGAGGCGTTCAATAACCCGGTCAATCCCGTGCAGGTCGTCGCCGAGTACGACTTCATCGACAACGACGGCAATACGCAGTCGGAGCCTGGCGACCCCTACAACCAACACGACCACGGCACGATGATCCTTGGCTGCATCGGCGCTTACATGCCCGGTACGCTCGTCGGCGGTGCTTACGACGCTTCCTTCATCTTGTGCAAGACCGAGGACAAGACGGGCGAGTATCCGGCCGAGGAAGACAACTACGTCGCCGGTCTGGAATTCATCGAGGCCAACGGCGGCGACATGTCCACCGCCTCGCTCGGCTATATTGACTGGTATACCCAGGCCGATCTCGACGGCCAGACCGCCGTCACCACCATCGCCGTGAATATTTCGACCAGCCTTGGCGTACACCACTGCAACGCAGCCGGCAACGAATACCACGACACGAACCCGCAGACCTCGCACCTGATCGCACCGGCGGATGCGTTCCAGGGCATCACATGCGGTGCCGTCAGCAGCAGTGGCGAGATTGCCAGCTTCAGCTCTGACGGTCCCACCGCCGACGGCCGCGTCAAGCCGGAAATCTGTGCCCGCGGCGTTAGCACGGCGACCGTCGACCCGTTCAATGCGTCGGGTTACACCAGCGCCAGTGGCACGTCGCTGTCCACGCCGCTCGTCGCATGCGCCGTCGCCTGCCTCATCGAGGCACGCCCCTACTGGACGGTTGATCAAATGCGGGAAAACCTGTTCGAAACCGCCGACTACTTCGTCGAGCACGGCACGTACGATCCGTACTACGTGTACGGCTATGGCATCCTTGACGCATACGCGGCCAATGACGTCTGCTCCGATGCCGGCGTCGTGCAGCTCGACCGCCCGGCGTACGCCTGCGAATCGAGTGCGACGTTGCTCGTGAACGACTGCGGCCTGGATCAGGATCACAATGTCATCGAGACGGCGATCGTGGCGATCACATCGACGTCCGATCCGACGGGGCTGCCTGTCGTGCTGACGGAAACCGGCCCCGATTCTGCCGAGTTCGTGGGCAGCGTCGCATTGAGCGCCGACGGTGGCGATGGCGTCCTTCTCGTCACTGAGGGTGACATGGTGACCGTCATGTATATCGACGAGGATGACGGTCAGGGCAACTACAACGTCGAGGTCACCGTCAGTGCCGCCGTCGATTGCGCGCCGCCGGTAATCTCGAACGTAGACGTGACCGGCCTCGGCCCGCGCACCGCCTCGATTCTTTTCGACACCAATGAGCTCGCCCGCGGCACCGTCCGCTACGGCTTGTCCTGCGACGCGCTCACCGAGACCGCCAGCGGCAGCGGCTTTTACACCGAAAATGTGGTCGTGCTCAGCGGGCTTGAAGACGCCACGACCTACTTCTTCGTCGTCGACGCTGAAGATCAGGCCGGCAACGTTGCCACGAGTGATAACGGTGGTCTCTGCTACATGTTCGAGACCCCTGACATTCCGAACTTCTTCACCGAAGAATTCCCAGCGGGCTTCGATCTGGCCAACATGATGGTATCACTCACGCCGACGGACACTTTCGACGGCTATCGAGGTTGTGCCGAAGCGACCGACGCGCTACCCACCGACCCGGCCGGCGGAACCAACATCCCGCTCAGTGACGACGACTTTGAGCAGATCAACGTCAACGGCGGCAATCAGGTCTTCCTGTACGACACCGCCTACAGCAGCTTCTTCGTCGGCAGCAATGGTTACATCACCTTCGGCTCGGGCGATACGGACTACACGGAGTCGCTGGAAGATCATTTCGATCTGCCACGCATTTCGGCGTTGTTTGATGATCTGAACCCCAATTCTGGTGGCACGATCAGCTACAAGCAGCTTGCCGATCGCGTGGCGGTCACGTGGCAAGACGTGCCTGAATACTACTCAACTGGTGCCAACACCTTCCAGGTCGAAATGCACTTCGATGGCACACTGGTCATCGCATACCAAGCGATTTCGGCCCCGGATGCGATTGTCGGGCTTTCGCAGGGTGCTGGCGTGCCGAGTGAATTCTATAACTCGGACTTCTCGGGCATGGGTGACTGCACGCTACCGGGCGACCTGAACTGCGATGGCATGATCGATTTCGACGATATCAGCCCGTTCGTGCTCGCCTTGTCGGGCTACGACGCCTACCACGCCGCGTACCCCGATTGCAACTGGTATAACGCGGACATCAACGGTGACGGAAACATCAGTTTTGACGACATTGCGGGCTTCGTGGCGTTACTGTCCGGTAGTTGACCAACCCCCTGTTTGTCGCACATCATATTTCGCTGACGTCGGGAGCGCCGTTCTTGTGGACGGCGCTCCGCCCGTCGCGGCGTATTCCTCAACTCAAGATCGCCGAGGCACAGGTTGTCACCGGGCAGGTTAAAACCGGCCAGTGGTGGGCGGGTTAATACCGGCCAGTT
>CAYXTR010000020.1:0-92599 GCA_964468185.1 uncultured Planctomycetales bacterium
CCACAACGTCTCAATCACTACCCCCCGCAAGTGCCGTGCCGGACAGTATTGGTTACAAACCGGTGCCACCGGGTCTTATGGTCTACCGGGTGAAGAACGGTGCCACAGGGTTTCCGGGGCGGGCGTTATGCAGGCGCGGCTGCGACGGTACGTTCCTGACTAAGCACATAGCCTGTCCCCACGACGGTGTGGATGAGCTGTTTGTCGAAGCCTTTGTCGATCTTGCTGCGCAGGCGTGAGACGTAGACTTCGATGACGTTGCTCTCGTCCTGGAAGAGCAGGTCCCAAACGCGTTCGCCGATGTTGGTTCGGGTGAGAACGCGCTCGGGGTTGCGCATGAAGTACTCGAGCAGGGCGAATTCCTTGCTAGTCAGATCGACGGGACGGCCCGCGCGGGTGACCTTGCGTTTGACGAGGTCCATTTCGATGTTCTCGAAGTGGAGCGTGGCGCCCTCGGACGACTGAGAGCGACGCAGCAGGGCGCGCACGCGCGCGATGAGCTCCTCGAAGTCGAAGGGCTTGGTCAGGTAATCGTCGGCGCCGGCTTCAAGCCCGGATACCTTGTCGTCGGTCGAGGCTAGAGCGGTCAGCATCAACACAGGGGTACTGACGCCGCGGCGGCGTAACTCGCGACAAACCTGGACGCCGTCGTGGTCGGGCAGCATCAAGTCCAGGATGATAACGTCGTACTGCTCGCGGGCGGCCATTTCCTCACCTTGACGGCCGGAAGGCGTGGTATCGGCCGCGTAGCCCTGCTCTTCCAGCCCTCTGCGGGTGAGGTCGGCCAGGCGTTCGTTGTCTTCAATGATCAGGATGCGCATGTATCGTCTCCCTTGCTTACGGTGCATTCAAGGCTCGTGATCGGCAAACACTCACCAAGCTATCTGATGGGAATGAAGGCGCGGATGCAATCGGGCAATGTGCCTACTCGGATAGGCCCTTGGTCGTATGGACCCCGGCCCGTTGCGCCAGCAGCACGAGTTCGGCGAGCGAAGCGGGGTGCATTTTTCCCCTGAAGCGGCCGCGGAGGATCTTCACTGTCTTCTCGCTGATGTGCGAGCGGTTGGCGAGCATCTGGTTGGTGGTGGGATCGAGTGGGCGTTCATGGAGGAGCCGGGTGGTCACGACGACGGAGGCCCATGGATGTCGGTACGCAGCTTTGGCGGCTTGGAGTGCCGCAAGGGCTGCCCGGGACATTTGTGGCGAATGAACGGCTGAGTCAGTCGCCATCAGTCCTGTTGAGGAAGCACCGGTTCAAGCTTGAGGCTGCTGGTGGTGAGGGTGAGTCGTCGTGTACGGCGAGTGGCCATGTAGCTACGTCCTGATTCTGTGGCACTTTGAGACTCATCCGGGAATCGGCACGTTGTGTGTCGGATCCCGTTTGTATTGCCGCAGGATGGAGTCCCCACGCGGCCGATGGCGCGTTGTTGGGCACTCGGGCCGGTGTCCGTGGGTGTCCACCGGGCACGTCCTGGGGACTCCAAGAAGGAGCTACTGTGACGTCCAGAGTGGGTATAAGGAAGCGGCGTAAGCAGTTTTAAATAAACCGCTTACGCCGTTTCTGCCCCGTCGGAACCACCGGACGGGGTTTTTGGTTTTGCTGCTTAGCCTGCGGTGGGTGTTACGCCATGCGGCGCTTGACCCAGCCCATGATGCCCAGGCCGAGCATGCCCAGTACCGCAGCGCCAGGAGCCGGGACGGCGACCACGAAGTCCTGCGTGGCCGAGCTGGTCAGGGCGCCGAGGACTGCCGTCGGGCCGGCACCGTCGAGGTTGCCCAGCCACGAATTCGCCAGCGACGTCAGGTTCGCGAAGTTTGCGTTCCACGCCGCGTTGACCTCGAAGCCGCCACCCGGGTTCGCACCCGAATAGCCGTCCGTCACGTCGTAGCTGGAGATGTCGGCATTGGCGGGCTCGTAGACGATCTCCCAGACCGCGAGCTGGAATGCCGCGGCGGTGAAGCCGTTGTTGACGTCGGCATAGTGACGACCCCACAGCTCGGCGATACGATTCGCCTGCGTGGTGGTCATCTGGTAGGAACCGTCCGGGGCGTCCTCAAGATCCACCAGATCCCAGGAGTAATTGCCGGGGGTGATTTCGTCTTCGAGATCGATGCAGAACCCGTTGAACGGGTTCCCCAACGCCGTTGCGTCACCAGTCGCATTCTGGACGTTGTTGAACTCCGACTCCCAGGCGTAGATGCGCGAGCCGTTGAGATCCGCGCCGAAGACGCGGACGTTGATGTTGCTGTTGTAGAACGAGCCGTCGTAATGGGCGTCCAGCGAGCCGCTCAGATCGGCAAGTGCCGGCGTAGCGAGCAGACTGACCGCCCCCAAAATGATCAAAGCATTCTTCATCACAATTTGCCCTCCGACCTCTCCGGCTTTCTTGGCTGCCTCAGGAGTAGGTCGCTATCAGAAGACCAGAAACTTCTCTCCCATCCAATACCGAAGCAGCGCTCTCCAGCGCCACCGACTCAGCGAGCTTCGACACTGCCTGGCGGATCCACCGAAATGGAACCGGTTACGGCAATCTGCGGCAACTTGCGGGAAATCGTCGCCTCAATCCACCGCGCCAAGAGCGCGTCGCTCGAACACCTTGCCCAAGTATAGCACTCCGTGCGCGATTCCAAAGCCCGTTTTGCGGGTTCCAGCGGCTTTAACCGAATTTTGATCATGTCGATCTCAGTGAAGTCTCATAAAGGCGGTTGCCAATCGCAGAGGTGACGTAATGGCCCCCACTCGCCGTCCGAAGTGCGTCGTGCACCTGAGACGAAAAATCTCACGTTGCACGTCCGGCAATGCGATGTTCCGGTAGTTTCGCGTGTGGCGGGAGGCGGTTTATTGACGTGCGGCGGCTATGACACAGCCGGATCCGGCTTATCGGCGTTGATTCCCAGCTCGTCGATGATGGCCGGCAGTTGGCTTGTATCGAATTGATCTTGCTTTGCCAGTTGCGTCAATGCCCCCAGTGCCACGTGCTCGGCGTCGGTTTCGAAGAAACGCCGAAGGTCGCGTCGGGCTTCGCTGCGTCCGAAACCGTCGGTACTGAGGATACACATGCCGGCTGGTGTCCAGGGGCAGAGGCGCTCCGCGACCGAACTTACGTAATCGGACGTGACCACAACGGGCCACGGCTCGCGCTCGAGCGTCTGGGTGATATAGGGCACGCGTGGTTTCTGGTCGGGGTGCAGCCGGTTCCAACGGGTGCAGGCGAGTGCATCGCGGTAGAGTTCGTTGTAGCTGGTGGCGCTCCAGACATCCGCCGCGACGTTGTACCGCTCGCGCAGCAATTCCTGCGCGCGCAGCGCCTCGTTGATAAGAGGGCCGCTGCCGAAGATGTGGACCCGCGGCCGCTGTTCCGGGTCCTCGGCAGGCCGCACTTTGTATAGTCCCTTGCGAATCCCTTCTTCAACGCCGTCGGGCAGCGGGGGCTGCGGGTAGGTTTCGTTGTAGACGGTCAGGTAATAGAAGACGTTCTCGTCGTTTTGATACATGCGCCGCAGCCCGTCGCGTACGACGATGGCCAGTTCGTATGCGTAAGCGCAATCGTACGAGACACAGTTGGGCACGGTGCTGGCGTGCAAGAGGCTGTGGCCGTCCTGGTGCTGGAGGCCCTCGCCGGCGAGTGTTGTGCGGCCGGCCGTCGCACCGATCAGGAAGCCCTTGCAGCGTTGATCGCCGGCGAGCCAGATGCTGTCGCCGACGCGCTGGAATCCGAACATGGAATAGAACAGGAAGAATGGGATCGTATTCAGTCCATGGGTGGCGTAGGCGCTGCCCGCCGCGATGAATGAGGCCATGGACCCGGCCTCGGTGATGCCCTCTTCCAGGATCTGGCCATTCTGCCGCTCCTCATAGCGCATCAGCAAGTGTGCGTCCACCGGTTCGTACAACTGGCCGGCGTGGGCGTAGATTCCGTACGATCGGAACAGGGCGTCCATGCCGAAGGTGCGCGCTTCGTCCGGCACGATTGGCACGATCAGCTTGCCGAGTCGCTGGTCTGACAGCAGGCGATTCAGCATCCGGACCAGTGCCATGGTCGTGGCTACGTCGCGGCCGTCGCTGCCACCCAGAAACTCATCGAACAGCTTTTGCTCCGGTGGATCCAGCGGCTGGGCGTTCACGGTGCGCTTAGGCAGATAGCCGCCGAGTTTCTTCCGGCGTTCGTGCAGATAATCGTATTCGGCGGAGCCTTCCTTGAAGCGGCAGAATGGTGCCTCGGCGATTTCTTCATCGGTTACGGGGATATCGAAGCGATCGCGGAACGTCCGCAATTCGTCCTCACTGAGTTTCTTCTGCTGGTGGGTGATGTTCTTGCCTTCGCCGGCCTCGCCCAGCCCGTAGCCCTTGATCGTCCGCGCCAGGATGACGGTGGGCTGGCCGGTGTGTGACGTTGCCGCGGCGTACGCGTTGTAGACCTTGACCGGGTCGTGGCCGCCGAGTCGCAGGGTTCGAATCTCTTCGTCGGTGAGTCGATCGACGAGCTTGAGCAGTTGCGGGTCCCGTCCGAAGAAGTGCTCGCGGGCGTATGCGCCGGATTCGACCGTGAAGCGTTGCCACTGTCCGTCGACGATGTCGGCCATGTGCTCGATCAGCAGTCCTTCATCATCGGCGGCGAAGAGGGGATCCCAATCACTGCCCCAGATGACCTTGATGACGTTCCAGCCGGCACCGCGGAAGACGCGCTCGAGTTCCTGGATGACGTTGCCGTTGCCGCGCACGGGGCCATCCAGGCGTTGCAAGTTGCAGTTGATGACCCAGGTCAGGTTGTCGAGCTCTTCGCGCGAGGCCAGATGGATTGCGCCGAGGCTCTCCGGCTCGTCCATCTCGCCGTCGCCGAGAAAGGCCCACACGCGTGAGGCCGCTGTCCTTTGCAGGCCGCGATCCTCGACGTAGCGGTTGAACCGGGCCTGGTAGATCGAATTCAGGGGTCCGAGGCCCATTGACACCGTGGGGAATTGCCAGAAATCGGGCATGAGCCACGGGTGTGGATAAGAGGAGAGTCCGCCACCGTCCGCGAGTTCGCGCCGAAAGTGGTGCAGCAAGTGAGCATCGATGCGACCCTCGAGGTAGGCCCGGGCATACATGCCCGGGGCGGCGTGACCCTGGAAGAAGATGTGGTCGCCGGCGGACTTATCGGTCCGCGCTCGAAAGAAGTGATTGAACGCCACTTCGTAGAGGGTCGCGGACGAGGCGAAGCTCGAGATGTGACCGCCGATGCCGTCGGACTGGCGATTTGCCCGCACGACCATGGCCATGGCATTCCAGCGTGCGTAGCTTTTGATCCGTCGTTCGATCTGCCGATCGCCGGGGTAGGGTGCCTGCTCGCGTTTGGGGATGGTGTTCACGTAGGGGGTATTCGCGACGAAGGGCAGTTCGACCTGTCGGCGGAGTGACCAGCGGTGCAGTGCCTCGAGCAGGAATTTGGCCCGGCGTTCGCCGTCGTGGTGGTGCACGGCTTCCAACGAGGCGATCCACTCGGCGGTCTCGATGGGGTTGGGGTCGTTGGGGAGGATGTCCCCGGTATTCGTTTCAGTCTGTTCGGGCATGATCGGCCTCGTTGGTCAGCGGGCGGTCGAAACACCAGTCGGATAAGCGTAGCCCGGGACGGGGCAACGTCAACAAATGCTATGGTCGCCGGGCGTCTCCGTCTGATTCTCGGGGGTGATAACTGGCTATCATGTGTTGGAGTTGCTCTGGCGTGGCTGGCGGCAAGTTGTTGTCGCGGTTGGTTGGGGCCGTTCACCCCTTGCGTCCGTCGCCGATCGGACGTAAACTACTTGGCTCGGATTCTGACGCAAACCGCGTAATCCGCGGAGGAACGAACGTGTACGCGATTTTCGAAGACGGCGGCAAACAGTACAAGGTCTCCACCGGGGATACCCTGCTGATCGAGCGGCAGGATCTCGACGACGGTCAGAATGAGCTTACCTTTGACAAGGTACTCATGCTTGGCGAGGGAGAAGATGCGAAGGTTGGCACGCCCTGGGTGGATGGTGCCACGGTGACTGCCAAAGTCGTCGAAGAGCTGAAGATGCCGAAGGTGCATGGTATCAAGTTCAAACGCCGGAAGGGTCATGCCAAGCACTGGGGCCATCGGCAGCGGATGCTCCGCGTCGAGATCAATCAGATCAAGGGGTAGTCGGTATTGCACAAGAGGGGGGCGGTAGGGGATGCGTGGTGGGTGTATTTATTGGGTGAGATTTTCGGTTCGGTTGCTCAGTTCATGGGTCCACTTCGAGCAAAAGGACGGTGACATCGTCGGCGGGGTGAAGTGAACCTTCGCGGCAGTCGAGGTAGTCGCCGACGGCGCGGCTGATCTGTTCGGCCGGCAGGGTGGCCCAGTGTTTCAGTTGATCGGTAAAGACCGGGTCGTCTTCGGTGCCCGCGCCAGGTACGACGACGACCTCCTCGATGCCGTCGGTATAGAAGGCGAGTTTGTCGCCGGCTTCCAGTTGAATCTGCACTTCTTCGAACTCGGCGGGGAAGTCGGGCAGGCCGAGCAAGCTGCCGCCGGAGCGGACTTCGCGGATGGCGCCGTCGCGTTTCATGAGCAGTGGATAGGGATGACCGGCCCGGGCGAGGGTGCACACGCCGGAGCGGGTGTTCAGCACCGCGTAGGCGGCGGTGACGAATTGCGAGTTGGGCAATTGTTGGCGGACGAGGCAGTTGTGCAGTGTGTCCAGTGCCTCCGCGGGTCGAACAATCGTGTAGTGATCGTCCTCGATGCGTTTGGCGACGAGGGCTTGTCGCAGGAACATGGTGAGCAGGCCGGCGGCGACGCCGTGGCCCATTGCATCGGAGACGAACATGCCGAGGTGGTGCTCATCGATGCGGAAGACGTCGTACATGTCGCCGCTGACCCAGCTGGCGGGCCGATAGAAGACGGCGAATGAATAGGGTGCGATTTGCGGAATGTCGTGGGGCAGGAAGTCGCGCTGGAGGCGGCCGGCCAGGCGCATTTCCTGGTCAATCTCGCCGAAGTAGCGGTTGAGTTGCTCGCCGAGGCGGTGCAAGTGGCTCAGCTCGCGTTCGAGCCCTTGTACGAGGGGGACGTAGCGGGCGAGGGTTGAGACCTTGCCGGCGAGCTCGTCCAGACTGGTTTGGGGATCGAGCCATTCGATGAGTGGGCCGCTCTCGCGTTTGAGTGCTGGGGCGTCGCCGTGCACGACGGTGGCGATTTTTCCGGACACGAGTTTGTTGAGGATGGACGCGACCTGGCATTCGTTGACGCCGAGGCGTTGCGGATCGACGAGAATGATGGCGACGTCGCCGGTATGGGGCTCGACGCCCAGGCTTGAGGTGTGGTCGAGCTCGACGCGGGTGGCGGGGAGGCCGCGTTGCTCGAGACGCTGGCAGAGGTCGCGTGAAGCTTGTGGGCTGGCGTCGAAGAGCAGCACTCGTGAGCCGGTGAAGGGCATGCGGTTGGGTCGCCTTTCCGGGGTTGGTGTGTTGCCGGTATCGTACGGGTGCGCACGGCGCACTGGTGTGCGGCTGGTGCGCGAGGGGACTCCGTCTTGAGACTTCGTCCCGAAAGGCGGATGGCTTGATCGGGTGGTGGCGGGGATGTGAGCGTGCGGCAGTCATGGTCACTGGTTGCGTGGGGTCAGGCAGTCTATAGGACGCTGGCGCGGGCTTACCGGACATTCGGGTGTGACAAGTCCGGAACGATGCAGGCGTTCATGGTGTGAGCAGCGCTTTGGTGGGCTACGTCAGATGCGGGAGAAGTTGTTGAATGAATCTCATTTACGCAACGTTGACGTGAATTGCGATGAGGTCCGAGAAAGCCTTGACTCGTGTGGTGTTTCCGGCTTTGCTATGCTACTGGCCCGTTCGGGTCGCAGAGCCGCCGGGTGAGTACTGTGCGCGTGATGGTGCGGCACGCAGTGCATTCAAGTTTTTGGGTTGCTCCAGCTTCTGACACTTAAGCGAGCCTTGTAAGCGGAAAGAACACGCATGAGTGTATACCTGGGGATCGACGTTGGGGCGGTCAGTGTCAAGACGGCGGTACTGGCTGCGTCCGGGACGGTGGACGAGATTGCACAACGTGCGGGGGTTGGACTGGTTCGCTTGCAGCCGCATGCAGAGTCCGAAGAAGGCGTGCTGATCTGGCCGGTGCGCCGCACGCGGGGTCAGCCGCTGGATGTAGCGCGGGCGGTACTGGATGAAGTGCTGGGTCTGGTGGGGCAGGATTGCGTGGCGGCGCTGGTGGTGACCGGCTCGGGGGGGCAGATGGTGGCGCAGGCGATGCAGGCGCAGACGTGCAATGAGTTTCAGGCCTGTGCGCGGGCGGTGAATCTGCTGCATCCGGATGTGCGGACTGTTTTCGAACTGGGTGGCGAGACGAGTCGGTTCATTCGGCTGGCGCCTGACCCGGGGAGCGGGACGCTCGGTATTCTCGATTATGGCGTGAATGGTGATTGTGCCGCGGGGACGGGGGCGTTTCTCGATCAGCAAGCGGGACGGCTGAAGTACAAGATCGAAGACATCGGGGGCATTGTGGAGGAAGCGGAGCGGGCGGCGCAGATTGCGGGCCGTTGCAGTGTGTTTGCCAAGAGTGACATGATTCACGCGCAGCAGAAGGGCTTTGCGCCGCCGGAGGTACTGCGTGGCCTGTGCAACGCGGTGGCGACGAACTTCAAGACCGCGGTGGTGAAGGGCCGGCAGCCGGTGCCGCCGGTGGCGTTTCTGGGTGGGGTGGCGAACAACAGCGCGGTGGTGCGGGGGTTGCGCGAGACGTTCGAGCTGGATGATGGAGAGTTGTTTGTGCCGACGGCGGCGGAGTCGTTGCCGGCGGTAGGGGCGGCGTGTGCGGCGCGTGAGTTGAAGGCCAGTGAGCAGCGCGATGCGTCAAGGCAGGTTGACCGACTGCGGGCGATGACGCATGGAGAGCCGGACACCTTTCCGCGCACGCGGCGCCTGAGTCTGGAGCGTGTCACGCTGTTGCGGGATGAGGCGCGCGAGTATGTGCTGCCGAAGAACGGCGACAAGATCGATGCATACCTGGGGTTGGACATCGGTTCGGTGGGTACGAAGCTCGTGCTGATCGATGATCAGGGCGATGTTATTCACTCGATCTTTACGCGGACGGAGGGGCGGCCGATTGAAGTGGTCACGCGCTGTCTGCGCGAGATCGAGGAGGCGGTTGGTTGGGCGGTGGACATTCGCGGCGTAGGCACGACGGGCAGCGGACGCGAGTTGATCGGCGAACTGGTCGGGGCGGATGCCATTACGGACGAGATCACGTGTCACAAGTCGGGGGCGACGTTTGTGGGCGATCGGCTGCTCGGCAAGCGTCCGGACACGATTTTTGAGATTGGCGGGCAGGATAGCAAGTACATCAGCCTGGAAACCGAGGCGGCCGGCGACGGGGCGGCCCGGGTGGAGACGGGCGATGTGGCAGCGGTCAATGGTGGCAATGGGGATGGGCAGGCTGGCGACGCTGCTACCGCGGTGGCTGCGGCGCACGGGCCGGGCGAGTCGATCGTGGTCGATTTTCAGATGAACGAGGCCTGTGCGGCGGGGACGGGCAGTTTTCTGGAGGAACGGGCGGAAGAGCTGGGCGTGTCGATCAAGGGGGAGTTTGCGCAGCTTGCACTGGAATCGCAGGCGCCGATCAAGCTGGGTGAGCGCTGCACCGTGTTCATGGAACGCGATGTCAACACGTACATGCAGCGTGGGGCCGAGCGAAAGGACGTTATTGCGGGCCTCGCGTACTCGATCGCGTACAACTACATCAATCGCGTGGTGCGGGGCCGCAAGATCGGGGATTGCATCTTCTTCCAGGGCGGTACGGCCTACAACGATGCGGTGGCGGCGGCGTTCAGCATGATCGCCGGCAAGGAGATCATCGTTCCGCCGCACAACGCGATTCTGGGGGCGATCGGGGCGGCCCTGATCGCGCGGGACAAGAATGCGGCGACGGGCAATGCGACGCGTTTCCGTGGCTATGACATGACGCAGGTGGACTACACGCTGCGCGAATTCACGTGCAAGGGCTGCGGCAATCACTGCGCGGTGCAGGAGTTCAGCGTCGAGGGCGAGAAGACGTTCTGGGGGGACAAGTGTTCCGAGCGGTTCCGCAAGCAGGTGAAGAGCCCGCAGAAGCCGGTCATTCCAGATCTGGTTGCGGTGCGCAACGAGTTGATGGTGGCTGACGACGACGGCGATCCGTCGGATGCGCGGCAGGCCATCGGTATTCCGCTGGCGATGTATACGTGGGATCTGCTGCCGTTCTACCGGCGCTTCTTCCGGGATTGCGGGTTCAAGGTCGTCGTGTCGTCGGAGACGAATCGGCAGACGATTCGCAACGGGTTGGAGGCGGTTGTTTCCGAGCCGTGCTTCCCGATCATTGTTGCGCATGGTCACGCCGTCGAGTTGGCGCAGCGTGGTGTCGACTTCATCTGGATTCCGAATCAGATCACGACGAATGAGCGACAGGACCCGAAGCTTGACGCGTTCGTGTGTCCATGGGGGCAGACGTTGCCCTATGTTGTCCGGCAGACGCCGACGTTCCGGGGCTGGTCGGGGCGCATTCTGTGCCCGACGATCAGTTTCCAAGATGGCGAGGCGGCGCTGCGCAAGGCGTTGGTGCAGGTAGTCGGTGAGCTGGGCGTGGGGGCCGGTCGAGCGCGGCGGGCGTTCGGGCGAGCGCTGGAGGCGTTGCGGGTATTCCGCCGGGATTATGCAGCGGCCGGTCGTGAGGCGCTGGACACGGTTCTGCGTATGAATGCGCCGGCGATGGTGCTGGTGGGGCGGCCGTACAACACGCATGACGCGGGTGTCAGTCTGTCGGTGGCGCGCAAGCTGCGTGAGCAGTATGGTGTGAACCTGCTGCCGATCGATGCGCTGCCGCTGGACGACATCGAGTTTGATGATGTGTGCGACAACATGTACTGGGCGTATGGACGCAAGATTCTGGCGGCCGGCAAGCTGGTGTCGCGGCACGAGAATCTGCACCTGATTTATGTTACGAACTTCAAGTGTGGCCCGGATTCGTTCCTGAAGGGCTTTATCCGTCCCGCTTCGGGCAAGCCATTCCTCACGCTCCAGTTCGATGGCCATTCGAACGACGCGGGGATGATGACCCGCTGCGAGGCGTACCTCGATAGCAAGGGAATCCTGCGATGGTGGCGAACGTGCAAGAGCAAACCGGCTCAGGCAGTCTTGCCGGAAGAATCCTCTACATCCCCCAAATGGCGTACGCCAGTGCCCGGTTGATGGCCGCGGCGTTCCGCTCGATCGGGGTGGCTGCCGAGGTTACGCCGGATTCGGATGGCGATACGCTGGAGCTAGGCGGCTTGTACAGCAGCGGCGAGGAGTGTTTGCCGCACAAGATCACGCTGGGTGATTTCATCAAGCTGTGTCAGGCGCCGGGGGCGGACCCGAAGAAGCTGGCACTGTTCATGCCTCGGGCGCCGGGGCCGTGTCGCTTTGGCCAGTATGCACCCTACCTCGAGCAGGTTCTGCGAGAACAGGGCCTCGAGGACGCGCTGATCGTATCGCCGTGCAGCGGTGAGGGCTATGACAGCATCGGCGTCCACGCCGAGGACCTGACGACGACGGCGTGGCTGGCGATTGTGTGCGGGGACACGTGTACGCGGTTTCTGCTGAAGACGCGGCCGTACGAGACGAATGAGGGTGACGCCGAGGACGCGTTTCAGGTCGCAATCAGTGAGTTCGGGCGCATTCTGGAGCGGCGGGACCTGTCGGTAAACGAGCGCATTGCCATGCTGGCTGACGCGATGCTGGGTGTCCGCGATCGTTTTCGGGCGGTGCCGGCGCGTTATGAGAAGGGGCGGCCACTGATTGGCGTGGTTGGCGAAATCTACTGTCGGCTGAACACGTTCAGCAATGAGGACGCGGTCCGGAAGATCGAGCGGCTGGGTGGCGAGTGTTGGCTATCCGATATTTCGGAGTGGATCTGGTACACGAACTGGTCGCGAGAGCACGAGTGGAATCGCGATCACGGCTGGATGAATCTGGAGTTTTTGAAGCTGAAGCTCAAGGACTTCTTCCAGCATCGCTACGAGCACAAGCTGCTGGCGTCGGTGCACGATGACTTCACGGGGTATGAAGAGCCGCACGATGTCCGCGACATTTTGGAGGGGTCGGAGCCCTATCTGCCGGCGACCGGGGCGCTGGGCGAGATGACGCTGAGCGTGGGCAAGGCGGTCTACCTGTACAACAAGGGTGCGGACGGCATCATTGACATCAGCCCCTTCACCTGCATGAACGGAATCGCGAGTGAAGCCGTCTATCCGGCTCTGAGTGCGGATCACGATGATATTCCGGTGCGATCGCTCTACTTTGACAAGGTGGGCGGTCAGATCGAGCGCGATCTGGAGATCTTCCTCGATCTGGCGCGGGCCTATCAACGGCGTAAGCGCAAGCAGCGTGTATATCCGGACTACTTCGAGTAGGCTGTGCGCCGGTTTCTGTTGAGCTTGCTGATCGCCGGGAGAGCCGGATATGTCGCAGGATGATCGCGACGCGATTCATGAAAGGACGCCCCGGCCTGTGTCGGACAGGGATGTGCCGGTGCAGGATGGCTCACTTCAGCCGCAGGTACCGGTAACCGAGCCGCCGCCGGTGCATGTGCCGGCGTCTGGCAGAGATGGTGCGCCGCAGCGTTCGGGGGTTTTGTGTCGTCCGTTCGACCGAATTGACCGCGTGGCCGTGCGGGCCGGGGATGCGCAGACGGAATTGGAGAAGTACAAGGTCCGGATGCGCAAGTATGCGCCGGTGCAGATCGGGCGTGATGCGTTGCCGTGGGCGGGGTGGTGGCAATGTGACGGTTGCGATGCGCGTGTGTCGGGCGCGCTCTGTCACGATGCCGAGCGTGACACGGTGTACTTGCGGCAGGACTGTCCGACGTGTGGCGAGCGGCGTACGGCGCTGTATGACGTGCTGTTCGTGAAGCAGCCGCGGGGGTTGGCGCGGCACGCGCGTCAGCCGGAGCGCACGTTCGGTGGGGTGCCGATTCGGCCGATTCTGACGACGTTGCCGCGGACTGTGGAGACGTTGTGTCCGGAGTGTGCGTGTCTGATTCTTGGCCGCTATTACGTGCGGGACAAGACGGTTTATATCGAGAAGACCTGCCCGGAGCATGGGTACTTTCGCGACAAGATCAATACGGATGTTGCCCTGTATCTGCGGGCGACGGAAGCAGGGTATCAGGATGAGCGTGGCGCCGAGCGGCCGCAGGTCAAGGGCGGCAGTGCGTGTCCGACCGATTGCGGTTTGTGTGAACAGCATCACAGTACGTCGTGTCTGGCGCAGATTGACCTGACGAATCGGTGCAATTTGAACTGCCCGGTGTGTTTTGCGAGTGCCAATTCGGCGGGTTATGTGGCCGAGCCGACGTATGAGATGGTCGTGGAAATGTTGCGCAGTTTGCGCCGGCAAGATCCGCATCCGGCGACGGCCATTCAGTTCACGGGTGGTGAGCCGACGCTGCATCCGGATTTCTTTCGCATTGTCAAGACTGCGGTCGAGATGGGTTTTTCGCATGTGCAGATCGCGACGAATGGCCTGCGCATCGCCGAGCGGTCGTTTGCCGAGCGGGCGGCGGAGGCTGGTTTGCACACGCTGTACCTGCAATTCGATGGACTCGATGATGCCGACTACGTGAAACTGCGCGGTGTGCGGCTGCTCGAGAAGAAGATGCAGGTGATTGAGAACTGTCGGGCAACGGGGATGAAGATCTGCTTTGTGCCGACGATCGTGAACGGTGTGAATGATCACCAGGTGGAGCGCATCTTCCGCTGTGCGGTGGACAATATCGACGTGGTCAGCGCGATTTCGTACCAGCCGGTGTCGTTCAGTGGACGGATCAGTCGAGAGCAATTGGAACAGCAGCGCTATACGCTGGGCGATTTGGCGCACGACGTGGCGGCGTGCAGCGGGGCTGATCTGCAGCGCGACTTCTTCCCGCTGAATTTCATGACGCCGCTGTCACGCATCCTTCAGACGATCGATGGCAAGCCCAAGATTCGTCCGAGTTGCCATAGTGATTGTGCGTTCGGGACGTACTTTTTTGTGACGCCGGACCGGCAGGTGATTCCGGTGCCGAAGCTGTTTGATATGGCGCGGCTGATGGACGGGTTTAATGACCTGGCGGCGCGGATCGAGCGGACGCGGCCGGAGAAGATGGCCAACTGGCGTGACAAGCTCGACATTCTGCTGACATTCCTGCGCAGTTATCGCTGGAGTGAGCGCGACTTTCGGGTGACGCCGTTTACATTTGCGCACACTCTGCGGGGTCTGACGGATAAGGCCGTTGGCCGTGGCGCGTCTGGAACGAAGACCTTTCGGACGCTTATGGCGGCGGGGATGCACTTCATGGATCGGTACAACTTCGACACGGAGCGGATCAAGCGGTGCGTGATTCTGTACAGCACGCCGGACGGGATGTACCCGTTCTGCACGATCAATTGCGGGCCGACGTATCGGCCGTACATTGAGCAGATGTATGCACGACCGCTCGGGGGACCTGGTCGTACCTGATTCGGGGGCAGTGGGGGGCGGGGCAGCAGCTATTCGACGCCGGCGTGCTCGCGATACCACTGCACCGTCATCGGCACGCCTTGCTCGTACTGCACGCGTGGCTCCCAGCCCAGTACGCGTCGGGCTTTTTCGGTCGAGAAGTAGGATCGGCGGCCCATCAGCCAGACGGCGTAGCGTGTGATGAAGGGCGGTTTCTGCCAGTTGAAGAGGTGGCCGAGGCATTCGAGGAAGAAGCCGGCGTTGTAGGCGACGCGGTAGGGGACGTGGCGTTTCACCGACGGGGCGCCGATGGTGCGTGCCAGCAGGTCGAAGTATTCCTGCTGTGTGATTTCGCCGTCGTTGCTGCAATTGAAGGCTTCGCCGTTGGCCTCGGGCTTGTCGGCGGCGAGGATGGCACCCTCGGCGACGTTGCCGGCGTAGACGACGTTCAGGCGGTTGTCGCCACGTCCGAGAATCTTGGCCTGGCCGGCTTTGATCATGCGATAGAGGCGGGCGATCGTTGTGCGGTCGCGCGGGCCGTAGATCCAGGCGGGGCGAATGACGGAGAGCTCGATGCGGTTCTGGCGGTGGGCCTGCCAGACGATTTTCTCGGCGGCGACTTTGGACTTGCTGTAGTAGGCCCACTTGTAGAGCTTGTAGCCGAGGTCGGCGGTCTCGTCGATGACCTGGTCCTTGGTGTAGTAGCCGTAGGTGCTGATTGAGCTGATGTGGACGAAGCGGCGGACCTGGGCGGCGATGGCGGCTTCGAGGATGTTGCGGGTGCCGTCGATGGTGACGCGCTGGAATTCCTCCCAGGGGCCCCAGTCGCCGACCTTGGCCGCGGAGTGATAGACGGCGTCCACGCCAGCGCACGCGGCGGCCAGCGTTTCGGGGCGGGTGACGTCGCCTTCGGCAAACTCGACGCCCTGGGTGCGCAGCCATTCGATATCGCTGCCCGGGCGTACGAGTACGCGCGTCGGGCGATCACGCTTGCGAAGCTGTTCGACGATATGGCTGCCGAGGAGACCGGTTGCGCCTGTGACGAGATTCATGATTGTGCGATTCCGTTCAGCGAGCTGGTCGGCGGCTCTGCGATCAGCCGCACGTCTCGCGTTTTGAGAACTGCCCTGCTCATTCCGGCGTTCGCAGCATCGCCAGTGCGTGGTCGGCGATTTGTGACGGCGCCACGCCGGCATACTCGAGTGCCTCATCCGGCGTCAACGTCGACTTGGGAATTCGCTGCACGTGCAGCGAGCCGACGCGTACGTCGCCGGCGAACGCGGCTGCTTCACACACGGCGGCTCCGAAGCCACCGCCATAGTTATCCTCGACGACCAGGCCGATACGGCCAGCGCGTCGCAGCGTGTCGATCAGCTTATCGCGCTGGAGCGGCAGGGCATAGGTATCAATGACCATGGCCCGGATGTTCTGTTTCGCCAGCAGCGTGGCGGCCTGTTTGGCAGCGTGCACCATGTATCCGGAGGCGAGTAGCGCCAGGTCTTCGCCCGGACTCAGGACGTTGAAGCCACCCGGCTCGAACTCCGCCTGGGGGTCGTAGATGAGCGGCACGTCCGGGCGGTGTGTCCGCATGTAGCACATGCCGGGTAGCTCGACCATCAAGCGCGTGAGATGGTAAGCCGCCACGGCGTCAGCCGGATGGAAGAACCAGCAGAGCGGCGACTCGCGGTCGTCGGCGCGGACGGTCGTGTACGAGCCGAAGAACGCGACATCGAGCAGACCCATTTGGCTGGGGCCATCAGCAGCGAGGGATACTCCGGCGTGTGAGCCGACGATTTTGATGTTCGCGCGTGAGATATTGGCCATCTCCACCTGGTCGTAGGCCCGTGACAGGAACTTGGCGAACGAATTGACGAATGGGATGAAGCCGGCGGCGGATAGGCCGGCCGCGGTGGAGACCATGTTCTGCTCGGCGATTTTGCACTCGAAGAAGCGGTCGGGACAGGCCCTGGCGAACAGGTTGGCGAACGTCGAGTTGCTGACGTCGCCATCGAGGGCAACGACTTGTGGGACGAGCTGGCCGGCGGCCTGTAGCGCGGCGCCGTAAGCTCGTCGCGTCGCACATTTGCCCTTTTCCAGGGCGGCGCTCAAGCCAGCTGCTTCCATCGCCGCGGCGAAAGAGGGCCATTCCAATTTCCGCACGTCGCCGCGCTTGGGTTTGCCAGCGGCTGGCGCGGTGGGTGGCGTTGGTGGCTCACCGGCGGCTTTGAACTCGGCGACGGTCTGGTCGAGGGCGGCGCAGGCTTCCTCAAGCTTGTCTGCCGGCAGAGGCTTGCCGTGCCAGTTGCCGTCCTGTAACTGGTCAATCCCCCATCCTTTGACGGTGCGGGCGACAATGGCGAGCGGCTTATCCAGCTTTCCGAACGATTCCAGCGCGCCAGTGATCGAGTCCGGATCGTGCCCGTCAATGGCGACGACGTCCCAACCGAAGGCGGTCAGCTTGGATACGAGGCGTTCACCGGATTGTTGTTCGGAGACGATGTCTGCCTGGCCTTCGCCGTTGGCGTTGAAGATGGCACAGATGTTGGTGAGTTGGTGGTCGACGATAAAATCGGCCGCCTCCCAGATTTGCCCCTCGCGGCTCTCACCGTCGCCGATGATGCAGTACACGCGGCGGTCGGACTGGTCGAGGCGGGCGGCCAGTGCCAGGCCGGCGGCGACGCTGAGGCCCTGCCCGAGACTGCCAGTGGCGGCGTCGAAGAAGGGGACGCCCTCGGCGGGATTGGGGTGGCCGTCGAGCACGCTCCCGAGCACGCGGAGCTGGTCGACCTCGGCGGGGGTGAGCAGTTCCGCGGCGGCACGTTCGCGGCCGACCTTGGCCTCAAGGTCGATCAGGGCGGCGTAGACGATCGGAACGGCGTGGCCCTCGGAGAGTACGAGCCGATCGGCGCTGACGTGCCAGGGGTCGGCGGGGCTCCAGCGCATTTGGCGATACATGAGGGAGGTTACGATATGAGCCAGCGACAGGGCACTGGAGGGATGTCCGGAGCCGGCTTTGGTCGTCATGCGGACCGCCAGTTTTCCCAGTTCAGCCGCTTTTTGCTGAATTGCTGCGGCGCTGCTCATTCTTCGGTACCTCCAAGGGGGGATTTCGCCTCGCGGGGCGGTGAAAAGTGGGCAGTTTAGCGATGGGCGCGGGGACGAGCAAGGCGAGCGAGGCGTCGCGGGGACTTGGCGCCGCGGTCTCTGGATGGCATACTAAATGGTCTGCGTATACTTGAGAAGTCCTTATCAGTCGTCAGTGGCTGACTTGTAGCTTTGGGAGTAGTGATGCACTATCCGCACCGTATCAGCAAGATCAAGCGCAAGCGCAAGTGTGGGTTTCGCGCGCGGATGCGCACCACGAGTGGTCGCAAGATCATCAATCGCAAGCGTCGCGTTGGTCGCCGGGTGAACGTCGCTTAGGCGTAGCGACTGTCTCAAGTCGTAACCGCTCGGGCGCGTGAGTGGCCTGGCATCGGCTGGTTGCAGCTCGTAGTGTCTCGCGGGGTTTTCAGCTTGATATTCACGATCTGGTCGTTCTTTGCTCAGGTGCGTGGGTGGCAGACAGGATGTGACTTGCGCCGGCGAGATTATGCTACCGGGACTTCACCAGCGCGTGTATAGTTAGGTTCTGGCGCCTGTAGCTCAATTGGATAGAGCATCGGTCTTCGGAACCGAGGGTTGGGGGTTCGAGTCCCTCCGGGCGCGTTGGTCTTGTCAGGACTTACGATTCGCGCACGCCTCTCCCCCGGGCGCGTGGCATTCGCACGGTGATTTCGGGCAGGAGTTGTGCTCGGGGTTACGCGGTTCGTTATCGGGCGGGGTGACGCCGTATAATCACCCGAGTTCGAGAATAACCAATGCGAGCCTGGAGCTCTCCAATGCCGATGTCCGCGGCCATCCTGATCGTTACCGTGGTAGCAGGCGGTTGCCTGCTGCTGATTGGCTGCTCGGTTCCGCAGCCGTGGCCGGAAAGCCCGCTCTATGAAGAGCCCGCCAACGACCCGAACTGGGTCGCACCTGCCACCAAGGAAGAGGCCCTGGCGGCGATGGCGGGGCATTATGCTCACTACGACATCGTCGCCTACGACGGCGAGACCATTAACGGTTCGCTGGCCGCGTTTGTCATCTCGTACGGATTCACGGATCTGGTCATCGAGGATGGGGAGCTGGTCGCGTACGACAGCTTCTGCCATGCCGAGTATATCGCGAATCAGCCCTTCGACACGATCTTCTCAGATGCAGCCACCCGGGCGATCCAGCCGCCTGGGGCAGTGCTCGACGTGGTTCAGGAGGACGGAGCCTGGAAGGTGTATCGTCCCGCGACGCCGACGCTGATCGGTATCGATGGTGACCCGAACGTGCCGCTGTCGATGGACCGCAACGACCCCCTGATCAGCGACGACGATAACGACGGGAAGCCGGGCGTGACCGTGCGGGTCGTGCTGTATGGCTTCATTCACGGTGAAATCTACATTGCGCGCCGCGAGATATTCGCAAACGAGCTGACTCTCTACTCCGACGGCAGCCTGCGGGGCAATGTCATCGACGACTCGGAGCAGCTTGTGATTGGGGCCTCACTTGGAATTCTGGACACGCCCAACAATCCGCCGCAGCGGCGCGATCCCGGGCTGAACCCGATCATCCTGATACCGGTTTCAGATGACATCGGGACCTGCGACGAGCTGATGGCGAATGGCGATGCGCTGTTTCCGCCGGAGCCTGAGTTTTAGGAGCGTGTCGGCCAATCCTGTCACGGCGTCACGTAGACTCCCCAGCGTCCATCTGGCCACAGGTTACCTTGTCCGAACCGCAGCCGTCATTGCTCTGCACAGTCAATGACCCAGTTTCGCACATCCTCGTCCGCAGTCACGGGCGGGCAGTGTGACTGATCCGTGATGCACATGTCGTCGTAGGAGAAGTCATATTCCATGGCGGCTTGTCGAAACGCCGCGTCAACCTCCGCCGGCAGCGCGGCATTGGACGGGTTGGGTACACGCGTCATGATATTCACCCCGGCGTATTCACCCGCCGGGGTCGAGCCGCAATAGGCATACATGATCCAGTCGGGGTCCGGCCGGCACAGAACGTACCAGCGTTCATGCTGCGGTTGCAGGGCTGAGTTGATGTAGGAGACTTCCAGCAAACCCGGTTCCTCGTTGCTCAGCCTGGGCTCGGCGATCAGGTACACAGCTCTCGTTCCGTCGCACCTGCTGTTTCCTCCCGGAGCACAAAAGGACGTGTGATACCACCACTGCTGCGCGCAATAGACCCAGGAGCTCGCTCGGCACGGAAGCGCATCGTAGCCGCCCTCCCAATGTGATCCCGGAACGCCACAGTTGAGGCCCCGTATTTCCAGCCAGGTACCGGCGATCTCGGCGAGGCTCTCGAGCACCTGCACCTGGTGGCTGTTCTCGCTGGTGACCACACAGCGACCATCCGTGCCTGCGGGCAGAGTCGGCAGGCAACCATGGTCGGCAAAGCACTGAACCAGGGAGTTGTATACGTCGCTCTGTGCTCCTTGGGAAAGCTGGCAAGCCAGGTGGCACGCCTGTTGCTCACTCTGCGCCCCTCCTGAACCGCATGCCGCGTTGCATGCGAGTGTCGCGCGGCAAGCCGGGTCGAACAGGCACCGTATCATCTGTACGGGGCAGTTTGTCAGGCTGCATATGAGTAATTCGAGGTCCGAGTGTGCGCCGTCATCCGCGCTGGACAAGGAGCCGCAGCCGTGGCTCAACGTCAGCATGAACAGAACGAAACTGGTACGAAGTATGCTCTTCACTTGTGCCTCAGTCCTGACCGCGTCTGCGCGTCGGCTGCCCAAAGCAGATCCTACGGGCTGCGTCGGTCTTTGCGAAGGCCCCTGGATCGAGTCCCGCCCGGCGTGTCAATTCACTTACGCGCTGCGGGCCTGGATCGCGGAAGGGTCGCGGGCGGCACTCATGGCGGTGTCATAGGTGATTTCGCCCTGGTGATAGAGATCGAGCAGGGCGTGGTCCATCGTGAGCATGCCGAACTTACGGCCCGCCTGGAGTTCGGTGTAGAGCTTGTGGATCGTGTTGTCACGGATGTTGTGGCGTACGCCGTGCGTGCCGATGAGGATCTCGCAGCACAGGACGCGGCGCTTCTGCTGGGCACACGGAAAGAGCTGTTGCGAGATGACGGCCTGGACGGTGTTGGCGAGCATGAGTCGCACCTCGGTCTGCTGCGCGGCGGGGAACGCCGAGATGATGCGCTGAATGGACTGCACGGTGTCGGGGGTGTGCAGCGTGCCGATGACGAGGTGGCCGGTTTCGGCGGCCAGTAGCGCCGTGTAGATCGTCTCGCGATCGCGCATTTCGCCGATACCGATGACGTCGGGGTCCTGCCGCAGTACGTGCATCAGCGCGTCGTGAAACGAGCGGACGTCCGTGAGCACCTCCTGCTGGATGACGAGTGAGCGCTTGGATACGTGGGTGTATTCGATCGGGTCTTCGATGGTGACGATCTTCTTGCGACGTTCCTGGTTGATCAGGTCGACGACATAGTGAAACGTCGTGGTTTTGCCGACGCCGGTGGGGCCGGTGAACAGCACCAGCCCGTTGGGGCGACGGGCCAGGTCATCGATGATCTTGGGCAGGCGCAGTTCTTCCCGGCTGCGGATGTTCTGTTCGCTGAGGCGGATGGAAAGCTCGGGTAGGCCGTTGCGCATGTAGACGGCCACGCGGGCGCGGTCCAGTGCACTGAAAGTCGCGGAGAAGCACAGCCGCCAGTCGCGTGTCAGGCGTTGCTTCTGCTCGTCATTCAGGCAGGCGTCGGTGATCGCCTGAAGTTGTTCGGGCGTAACAGCCGCGCCCTTGGCCGTGATGACTTCGCCGTCGATGCGGAACAGGGGCGGCAGGCCGGCGACGACGTGAATGTCGCTGGCGTTGTGCTTGCGACCGGCGAGTAACAGACTCCTGATGTTCATGGACGGCGTCTCCGAACGAGCAGCCGCCCCAACTGCCCCAGTAGCGACCCGCTGCGGTCGAGTTCATCCAAGGCCTGATGCGCGTCCGTCCAATCGGGGCGCAGTTCCAAGCAGCGTTCGAAACTTGCGCGGGCGGGGTTTTTCAGCGCCAGTGCCCATTGACACTCGCCCATGACCAGCCATGGGTAGCCATGCCCTGGTTCGCGCTCGACGGTCTGTTTGAGGTAGTGCAGGGCGCCGGTGAGGCGGCCGTAATACTGGAGGATCCGCGCGACGATGACCCGGTCGAACCAATCGGCAGTGGGGAGCGCGACCGCTTTATGGAAGCACTCGTCGTAGAAGCGCTCGCCCTTGGCCAGCAGCACTTCGCCACGCGCCTGCCAGCGCCAGGGGGATTCGCCGGCGGTGCGCAGGGCACCATCGCTGCAGGCGAGGGCGGTCTTGTGGTCCCTGAGACGCGCGCAGGCTTGTGCCTTGGCGGCCAGCAGTTCGCCATTGTCGCGAAACAGCTCGAGGGCCTTGTCGCTCCAGACGCGTGCTTCGTGGCATTCGTCGAGCTCGACCAGCATCTGGATCTGGCCGACCCAGGCCGTCACGCAGGTGCGATCCTCGCCGAGCAGGCGGGTGTATAGCCGCAGTGCTTCCTCGAAGCGTCCCCAACGGCGAGCTTCGATCGCCTGGGTAAGATAGCGATCGGCGATATTGTCGACGATCTGGCGGTTGGTGGCGTTTCTTGCCAGGGGTTCTTCGCGGTGGTGGTCGAATTCGAGATTGGTGAAGCGTCCTGCCATGGATTGGATCACTCCAGGGGTCCGAAACGGGACCAGGGCCGCACGCGGTAGAGCACCTTGCCTGCGACGTTGCGTTCCGCGACGCAGATGATGGATGCCGAAACGATTTCGGCTTCCGCGCGGCCACCTGGTAAGTCGCCCAAATGAAACCCGAATTGCGAAGGGATGATGGCGTATTCAGCGGGGCGAATATGGTGATCGAGGACGAACTGCGGGTTTATTGGGCCCAGCGGGAAGGCCGGCGGAGCGGTTCCGTTGACGAGCAACGTACCGTCTTGCACGACGATGTGATCGCCCGGCAAGCCCACGACACGGTCTATTCCGTGGCCTGCGGTCCCGTACACATCCGGCCTGATCAGGCGATGCACCCGATACAGCACGATGTCCCCGTAGGTGAACGATTCGGACCTGGTCCACGCTGCCTCGGTGAGCAGCACGTCGTCCGCGGCCAGCGGGCCTCCGCCTGGTACGTGTACAAGCGGGACGAAATGGGCGAAGTGGCCGACGAACCAGATGGGCGGCCAATACAGCAGCAGATACGCGAGGACGAATAGCACTCCGCCGAAAGCGAGCCGCATGAGGAAGCGCTCATACGCCAGACTTGCGGCGAAGAGCGTTGTGAATGCGGCGGCATGAACCGCAATGGCGAGACTCATCAGAAACCAGGCCATATTCACGCCGATCAGGGCCAGCGCGCTCATCATCAGCATGAGCCAGACCCCAAGGAGGATGAAACCGGTCCGATGACGGCCGATCACGAGGTGGCCAAGGCCCGGGATCAGTGTCCAGGCCAGGGCCTTGCCGGACACGGGTTCGGGGGAGAGGTCGTGCAGCCACCGGCCAAGGCCGGTGACGTCGGGTATCCGATATCGCAGGTTACGGGCAAGGCGCGCCGCGCGCGTCGCAACGCGAAAACGTCCGGCCCGTGGCGGCTCGACGCAGACTTCTGCGAGCATGAGGGGACTGCCGCAGCGTGCACAGTTTGCCAGGTGGGGCAGGTTTTCGAAGGTGCAGCTTGGACACTGCATGGTCGGCTCTCCGCGACGCCGCAGTCATGACTCCCGACGGGCACGCACGTCAGCGTCGATGTGCACCTGGCGGTCGGGTTCGTAGTATTCGGACGTCAAGTGCCGCTCTTCCTCGCGGCCGACGATCTCGGCGAGCAGTTCGGCGTATTTCAGGCAGCGTGGTCCCGGTGCGCCGCTGATCTCGATCGAGACCTTGCCTTGCTTGCTGATCGTGATTTCGAATTCGGTATGTTCCATGACACCGACCTCGCCTAGTGACGGTTACAGGCGGACGCGCACGCGGACCGACTCATCCGCGAGACGCTCTTCAGTGAGCACCGCGTAATCGCGGTCCTTCAGTTCCGTCAGGAGCTTGTTGTAGATGAACTGCTGAGCCACGCGGCCGGCGACTTCGTCGGCCAGGTTCTGGAGTTGGCGCTTGGAGCGTCCTTGCCCGCTGACACACACCGTACAGCGGCCGCGGTCGTCCTGGCCGAATGCGATGCGCACATCGTCGCGCTGCACCACGATTTTCTGTCCGCGGGCCATGGATTCGGCGACGATTTCACTCTCTTCCAACTCGGTTTCCACGCTCGTGGTCGGGGCGGCGTCTTCCTCCTCGTAGGTCTTGTGGCCCTGTAGGGAGAAGCCCATCGACGCTGTGGCCCCCACGACCGCCGCGGCGATGGCCGGCCAGGACGCGATCACGATCGGCGTCAGTACGATTACGGCACTCATGTTCGCTCCTTCTCGGTTGCGCGCTACGTGTCCATTTCGAGCTTGCGGCGCATTTGCGGGTACTGCTCGGTGTCGCGCGGCGATGCGAAGCGCGCCCGGCCCTGTGCCCAGGTGCGCAGCGCGGTGATTTCCTCGGACATTGTTTTCGACAACGGAACCGTCGCGCGGATCGCGTTGACGATGTCATCGGTCATGACGTCGCGCTGCAGGTAGAACACGTCGTAAAGCGCGCTGATCACGGCCTCTTCGATTTCGGCGCCACTGAAGCCCTCGGCTGCCTCGGCCAGTCTGGGCAGGTCGAACTGCTCGGGGTCGCGCTGGCGCTTGGCCAGATGGATCGTGAAGATCTGTTCGCGTTCCGTGGCAGCGGGCAGATCGACGAAGAAGATCTCGTCGAGGCGGCCCTTGCGGAGCAGTTCTGGCGGCAGGTGCGTGATATTGTTGGCGGTTGCGAGTACGAAAACGGGTTTTTTCTTCTCGCTGAGCCACGTCAGAAACGTGCTCATGACGCGGGCGGTCGTGCCGCCGTCGGTATTGGCGGAGCCGGATGAGCCGCTCAAGGCCTTGTCGATCTCGTCGACCCACAGGACGACGGGGGAGATGCTCTCGGCGACGTTGATGGCCCGGCGGACATTTTCCTCGGAGGAGCCGACCAGGCTGGAGAACATGCGGCCGACGTCGAAACGGAGCAGCGGCATGTTCCACATCTGACTGACGGCCTTGGCACAGAGGCTCTTTCCGCAGCCCTGCACGCCGACGAGCAGCACGCCCTTGGGGCAGGGGAGGCCGAAATCGCGGGCTTCCAGGGAAAACGCGGCCGAGCGTTTTGCGAGCCATTCTTTCAGGAGTTCCAGTCCGCCCACGTCGTTGATCGCTGTTTCCGAGTCGTAATAGTCGAGCAGGCCGCTCTTGCGAATGATCTGACGTTTCTCTGAGAAGACGACGGAGATGTCGTTGGCGCTCAGGGTGCCGTCATTAACGATGGTCTTGGCGAAGACGTTCTCGGCCTCCTGCAACGTCAGGCCCAATGCCGCCTGAATCAGCCGCTCGCGGTCATGCTGGTCGAGCGCGATGTTGATGTTGGTGGCTTCGGCGACGTCCTCACAGATGCGATGGAGCAGCAACTCGAACTCGTCGGCAGCCGGCAGGGGGTAGTCGAGCACGCAGATGTCCTTCTCGAGCTCGGGCGCGACATCGAGTAGTGGGGCGGTGATGACGAGGGTCTTGTAGCTGTCACTCAGAGCCGCGGAGACCTCGCGGAGTTTCCTGATCACGCCGACGTTGCAGTCCCGCGGCCGCATGAGGGCGTGGAAGTCCTTGAACAGGTAGATTGCCGGCTCTTTGTGGTCGATGACGGCGGACAAAGCTTCGATCGGGTCGGCCAGGCCTTTGGAGCGCGGTCCGCCGGGCTTGCTGCCCGCCTTGGTCAGGCCGGTGGTGATCGACCAGTTGTAAAGTTGCTTGTTGCGGTGTTCGGCGAGAGCGGCCAGTTGGTCTTCGACCCGTCGTTCTTCCCACGTGACGACGTACAGGATGGGGTAGCGGGCGCGGATGAGCGTTTCGAGCTCATCGTGGACGTCCTGCTGCGTACGTGCTGGTGTCGTGAGCGTGGTCATGCCTGTTCCTTGGACAACTTGACGCACAAGCCGGCACGGGCGGCCAGGACTGGATCGTCGGGACAGAGCGCTGCCAGGACGGGCACGAGTTGTGGCGCCAGATCGTGGCAGTAGAGTCGGCCGTCGGCGCCGATGGTGATACTTGCGGTCGTGGTCGGATGGCGGAGCCGTGACGCCGGCCCGGACTGCACGGAGGTGGCCGGACTGCACCAAGCCAGCGTGGAGTGCTTCAGGATGTCCTCAGCCGCCTCGACGGCATGCCTCGTATTCAGCCGGCCCAGCTTGGCGTCCTTTGAAGCACGACCGCACGGGACGTAGCCGGGATAGAGTTGAAAACGAATGCCCGGCAATGTATCGGACAGCCATGCGACGAGGGGGCGGAAACAGCAGTCAAGGTGTCCCGGCAGCAGCACGTGCCGGACGATGACATCCGTTTGCGTCGCCGCGAGGCGGATGTTGCGACGTACGACGGCCGAGTAGTTTTCGATCTTGGCGATGTGCTGCGCGCAGTGGTCGTTACCGAATTTCAGGTCCGCCAAGTACCACCGGACGACGTCGACGAGTAGCGCCAGCACCGGAGGTGTCATGTACATGTTGGTGTTGAGGGCGATGGGCAGAGGGTGTGGAGCGGCGGCCGCGATCGCGACCAGCGTGTGCGCGTGCAGGCCGGGCTCGCCGCCGAGGATGCTGATGCTGCGGACGCCGCGGCGAACCGCCGCGCTCATTTTGCATGCCAACGCCGCGGGATCGACCAACTCGCCTGCCTCGGGGGCGAAGGCGTCGGGGGCCTCATCACAGAACAGGCACCGCATGTTGCAGCCGCCGAAGAACACACGCAGGGCAGGTAAGATCTCGGGCTCTTCGTTGGCGCTGACATAGCGCTTGTAGGCGAAGGTATCAGCGGACAGGCCGCAGAGACCGCGTTCTCCCGCCAGACGATTGGCGCCACAGCGCAACTCACACATCTGGCAGTGTCTGAGCATCGCGCGCGTGTCGGCTACGCGGGAGGGCAGTGGCGATCCGCGCGTTGGCACATCACAGTGGATCTCGGATCTATTCACATCGTGCTCCTCGGATCGGCTCAGATGGATGCGCGGCTCGCACGTGGGGCACCCACCTGTGAGCGCCCGATTCCCCGCGCCGCCAGCGCATCCCGCTTCGACGTGCCGGTAGACGACTTTTGACACGACTGAAGCGGCCTTCGTAGAATGACTACGACAAAGGCGATGCAAGCCACATTTGGAAATGTGATTTTTTTAACGGTGGGCGGATATGGACAAGCCACCTGACGAGGATCGACGCCGGGCTGAATTGGACTACCTGACGCCGCTCGTCTACGACGAGCTTCGGCGGGTGGCGGATCTTTACTTCCGACGTCAGCCGCGGGGGTTTACATTGCGGCCGACGGAAATCGTGCACGAGGCGTGTGCACATCTGATCGAGCACGGTAATGTCGACTTCACGAGCTCGCAGCACTTCCGGGCCATCGCCACGAAGAAGATGTGGCAGGTTGTCGTCGACCACCTGAAGCAGCGGCATGCGCAGAAGCGCGGCGGCGGAGGGATCCGCAAGCCGAGATCTGCGACGACGCCCCCCGGAGCACCCGCCGCCACGGCCGATGCGTCAGCGTCGGCGGGTCGGGCACCCCGGGTGTGGCAACGGGTGCCGTTGGATCGCATCACGATCGAATGGCGTGATGGTGAACTGGATCTGCTAGACCTGGCTGATGCGATGGTCGAGTTGGCCAGCGAGAGTAAGCGATTATCAGACGTTGTCACGCTGCACTGGTTCGGGGGTCTGACGTATCGCGAAGTGGGAGAGTACTTGGGGATCAGTTCGAGCACGGCTGAAAAGGACTTCCGTTACGCCCTCGCCTGGCTCAACCGCCGGCTGGCCGGTACGGGTCCGCATGTCGACTGAGTTTCATGTTCGTGTGCGGGAGGTGATCGACGCCGTCCTGGCCGCGGCGCCCGAACAGCAGGATGCCTGCCTGGCCGAGTTATGTGGTGAGGACGAGCGGCTGCTGGCCGAAGTTCGGGCTCTTTTGCCGCACTACATCCAATTGGGTGAGTTTGATCCTGGCGGTCCGGAGCGGTCGCTGCTGCGTGTTCCGGGAACGACTACGTTCACGCGCATGGCGCAGGAGGAGGGGGATGAGCTTGAATGGCAGCCGCCGTTCTCGATTGCGCCGTACACGGTGAAGGAGATTATCGGTCGTGGCGGCATGGGGGTTGTGTATCGCGCCGAGCACCGGACTCGGGTGGGTGGGGTGGCCATTAAGATTTTGCGTCGCCGATTGCACTCTCAGGAGCACTGGCGGCGCTTCAAGTATGAAGAGGAGGTGCTGCGACAACTGCGGCACCCGGGCATCGCGCGACTGCTGCACGGCGGTCTGGCGCGCATCATTCGTCACACGTACGACGGTACAGCCGAAGAGGAGCGCCCGTATTTCGTTATGGAGTATGTGCAGGGGCGGCCGCTGACGCGGTACGCGGACGAGCATGAACTGGGGGCGTTGGAGCGACTGGAACTGTTCACGCGTGTTTGTGAGGCAGTCGAGTACGCGCACCACCGCGGGGTCGTCCATCGCGACCTGAAGCCTGATAATATTCTTGTTGACGAGACCGGGCAGCCAAAGGTGCTTGATTTCGGCATCGCGGAAGTGCAGACGTTCGAGTCGAGCGTGGTTGCCGGTGCGAAACCGCGGCAATTTGCAGGCACGTTGGCGTATTGCAGCCCTGAGCAACGCGCGTCGCACGGTCACCCTTTGACACCGGCGTCTGACGTCTACACGCTTGGACTGATTGCGCATGAACTGCTTACCGGGCGGTTGCCCCGGCGGCGCGATGGGGAACTGATGCTGGATCTGCGGAAGCTGCGGCTGGACGGGGCTGACCGGCAGTTGCCCGGCGACGAGTTTCGGTATTGCGTGTCGGTGGTGATCGCGACGGCGCTGCGCAAGACGAAAGGACGTCGGTATACGACTGCGGGTGAACTTGGTGCGGATCTGGCCGAGGTGCTGCGAGCCTACACGGCCCCAACGGGCTGGCGTGCATTGATGCAGCGGTTGAACGCGTTTGTCCACGGCCGCGCCAGCGATTCCGGCGCGCAGCACAACCGGCTTCTGGCTGCTGTGTTGCGGAAGCGCATCGGCATGGCGATGGAGCGGCAGCAGAGGACGAATGGAGCGCGCGATCCCGATGCCGGGCGCGAATGAGGGGCGGACCGCGCCAGCTATTGCAGATGGTGCAGACGTTCGGTCGGGGGTTGTTTTCGTGCAGATTAGAGCCGTCTAATTCATTCCGGGGGCGCTGCCCGCAAGTGCTAGGATCCTAGGGTGTTGTGGAAAGAGCGTTCTACCAGCCTGATGATGAAGGAGAAGTCCCGCATGGATCCCACGCTGCGCGCACGAAGTTACACATTACGGTTATGGCATTCGACGACGACCATGCTGCGAGCATGTCTGCTGCTTGGAGTCCTGGCATTCGCGCTCGGTCACGCGTCGGCAGATGTCCTGCAACCTGGATTCGATCAGGAGTTTCTGGATGATGTCGACGGGCGGACACGTGCCTGGGGGGTGGACGTGGCCGATTTCAACAACGATGGATTCGATGACATCATCTCCGGCGACACCTTTGGCGACGCACATCTGTATTTGGGCAATGGCGATGGCACGTTTGCCGATCAAGGCGTCGTGATCAACTTGACTTACCATGACGCGTATGGCCTGGCTGCCGGCGACTTCAATGGCGATGGCAACCAGGACTTTGTATTGACACGCACAGGCGGGGGCGCCACGCCACCGGAGGACGGCAGCGTACTGCTGTACCTCGGCAACGGTGACGGGACGTTTGAGTCGGAGGGGTTCCCGCAGCTCGGCTTGGTCGTGGGTGACGCTGGGACGGATGTCGTGGTTGCGGCTGCCGGTGATGTGGATGGTGACGGGGACGTGGACCTGATCGCGGGTGACATTACGGCGTCAGAAAATGGTGCCGCGGATGTGACACTGTTCCGTAATATGGGCAACAATGGATCGGGTCAGCCGACGTGGCAGGCAGAGACGGTCATTTCGGCGCCGGACATCCCGCCTGATCCGGAGCAGCCGCCGTACTTCCCGCCGACCGGTTACCTGACCGGCTATGGGCTGGCGTTGGGTGATGTTGACGGGGATGGTGCTCTGGATCTGCTCGTGGGTGATCGGGCCAGTTACTTGTACGTGTACAGGAACGACGGGTTGGGCACCTTTGCAGCGGTGCGCTATGACGCGATTGGTACGCGTCCATTCGCGTTTGACCGCATCCATGAGACGTTTGCGTCGCAACTTACGCTGGCGGCCGGCGACTTGAACGGCGACGGACTGGTCGATTTTGCTACGGGCGGGACGGATGGTGTCTGGGAGGGGCAGGTCGATCTGTGGCTCAACGTAGGCAATGACGACGATGGCCGACCGCAGTTCATCAATGGTGGCATCATTGGTGGCGATGGCTCGGATGCTCGCGGCCTGGCCGTGGGGCAGCTTAACTTCCTCGAAGACGATTACCGCGACCTGGTATTCGGCAATTTCGAAGGGAACCTGAACGGGCTGTTCGCAGATCTGACCGACAGCGATGGTGACCTGATTGTAGATCGTTTCGACAATGCTCCGCTGCATCCGAATGCGCCGCGGCTTGATATGAATACGGACGGAGGCATCAACTACCTCGATCAACTCGACAATGATCACGATGGTGTTGGCGATCCGGCAGACGCCGATGACGACGAAGACGGGATTCCGGATGACGTCGACAACTGTCCATTCACGCCCAACCCGGATCAGCTCGATTTTGACGGCGATGGGCGGGGTGACGCCTGCGATCCGTTGAATGACATTGATACGGATGGTGATGGTGTGACCGATGGGCCGGTGGATGCGGTGTTGTTTGCGCTCGCACAGGAAGCAAAGGGGGTGTGGTCACAGAGTGATACACACTTCATTGTTCGCATTGATGCGCTCGGACGCGTGTTTCAGAACGAATTCACGCAGACGCTAACGGATGGCGCCATCCTGACACCGGAAGACTGGGAGGTGAAGAAGTTCGACAACTACAACGGCATCGGCGATGAACCGGCTGAACCTGGCTATCAGGTTCCGGCGGATCTGCCGGGCGGTAAGGAGGTCCCGCTCTCCCTGGTGGTCATTCCCAAGCAGATCTGGAATGCCTTTGGCGATCCCGACCCCGTACAGTGGCTGAACGATCGCTTGCTCTACGACACGCTCGAGATCGGCCAACACGGGACATATCACGCGAACAACACGCCGCTGGGCGACTGGGCGAACGACCCCGACTACGACTTCTGGTCGTGCGAGATGTGCGGCTTCACTGTGGCGGAGATGTTCCAGTATCTCCGCATCGGTGAGCGGACGATGCGCGGGCAGTACGCCGTCGATCCGTGGATCCAGCAGTCGGGGGCGGTGCCGGGCGAGTCGCCGGAGATTGACTTTGCCAGCGCGGCCAATCCGTTGATTTCATTTGCGCCGCCATACAACACGTCGGATCCAAACGGTCGGGATGCGACGTCGCGGCTGGGTTTCGTGCAGTTCAGCGCGTCCATCTTCGAGGAACAGAGCGAGATCTTCACACCGGAGGGCTCGCACCACGAGCTGTTCGATCAGTTTGGCATGTTCCATGCGAGTGCTGACTTGCAGGTCGATCCGGAAGTGCCGGATGGAATGACCTATACGGAGTACCTCGCGTCCATTACGGAGTGGGGCAGCTTGAATACGTGGTTAATCGAGGAAGTCGAGTGGTCGACCCGTTACTGCAATGATCTGCCGCGGCTGGTGCCGTGTGAGGAGGCGCCCGGCGGGATCAACCGCGAGAACAACATGGTTGACCTGGAGCGGTGGGCGCTCTGGCTCGAACTGCTCGACTTTGTCAACTTCAACGGCCAGCCGATGACGCTCGGCGACTACGCCCTGGCGGTGGCCTTCGACAACGCCCCGACGGTGAGCAATCCGGATCAGTCCGATGGAGATCATGACGGCATCGGCGATGCCATCGACGAGGCGACGCTCGTCGCCGAAGACGTTGACTTCGAGTGCACGAGTGCTGGTTCGGTCGGGACGCTGGCGGCTGTGCTGACCAATCCGCTGGGCGGCATTGCCGACCAGGAGGTTGTGTTTACGTTCGATGCCGATGGTGACGGCGAATCCGAAACCTTTGCGGCGCTCACGAATGCCGATGGCGTCGCGCAGGTGGAGGTTGAGAGTGTGCTCACCTACGGCGAGACAGGCGAGTATACGGCTGCCTGGGACGGTGTGCTCGTCACCGCCGAAGATACCGGCATCGTCACGGTGGTGGATACGGTTCCGCCGGTGATTACGGAGATCTTGGCGGATCCGAACATGTTGTGGCCGCCGAATCGACAGATGATCCCGGTCACCGTGACCGTCACGGTGGAGGATGCGTGCAGCAGTGAGGTGATCTGCGAGATCATCGAGGTGACCAGCACGGAGCCGGAGCAGAGCAATCCTGGCGATCCGGCACCGGATTGGGTGATCACGGGGCCGCTGACGCTCGAACTGCGGGCGCAGCGCCTGGGCATGTACGACGGTCGCGTGTACACGATCACGGTTGAGTGCGTCGACGATGCCGGCAACGGTGTGACGGAGACGGTGACCGTAGCGGTGCCGCATGACATGCGGCCCATGGAGCGTCCCGCCGGCCCGGGCTTGTCGTTGATTCGTTAGCTTGCACCAGCGCAGGTGGAGCGCTGTAGAAAGGCGAAGCGTGCGCCCGGTCCGGTCGGGCGGCGCTTCGCTTTTTTGGGGATGCACGGAGTGGGTGCAGCCGACGTGCCGCCGCTATTCCAGCGGCGGGGCCGGCGGCAGGTCGATGTCGGTCTGGTTTACATGGTTGAAGTAGTTCGTGAACGTATTGAGGGCGTAGACCGCGACGATTTCGGCGACGTGGCCATCGTCGTAGCCGGCCTGACGTAGTGTGGCGAGATCTTCATCGCTGACGAAGCCGCGTTTCTCGTTCATGGCCTGCGCGAAACGGGTGAGTGCATTGAGCTTGGGATCGTTCACTTCGCCGCGGCGGGCGCCGAGCATTTGATCCGTTGTGAGGCCGACGCTCTTGCCCAGGTACGTGTGGGCCGCGCGACAGTAGTCGCAGTCGTTCATTTCAGCGATGGCCAGCGCGATGGTCTCGCGCTCACGATCGCTGAGCAGGCCGGATTTGAGAGCGCCACTCAGGCTCAGGTAGGCCTCGAGGGCGGCAGGTGAATTGGCCATCCCTTTGAAGATGTTCAGATGCATACCCTTGAGCGGGCCGTCGAAGAGCTCTTTGGCCTTTCCGGTTGCGTCTTTCGGGTCGACTACATTCAATCTTGGCATATTAATCGGATACTCCTTTCTGTATCGGGCCGGGAACGTGTCGGCGGTGACGGCTACTGCACTACCGCCGGGTCGAGCAGGGGCGCTCGCATGTTGGTAGATTGTAGGGCCCGGTTGGCCAAATGCGAACGCCGTCGCGGCCGGTTGCCGGAGAAGGTGTGCTGACGCGGTGGCCGGCCGCAAGCGTTTCAAATAGAAGGCCGGGTCATGAGACCCGGCCGTGTGCTTGCAGTTGAATAGTCTTGTGAGTCTAGCGCGACCAGCTGAATAGTCTTGTGAGTCTAGCGCGACCAGCCGAAGTGAGCGAAGGCCTTATTGGCGTCGGCCATGCGGTGGACCATTTCGCGCTGGTTCATCGCGTCGCCTTCGCGGTTGTAGGCGGCCATCAGCTCATCCGCGAGGCGGTGGGCGGTCGGGCGGCCGCTCTTGCCGCGAATGGACTGGAGGATCCAGCGGATTGCCAGCGACTGGCGCCGTTTGGGGTTGACCTGCATCGGCACCTGGTAGTTGGCACCGCCGACGCGCTTGGACCGGACTTCGACGTCAGGTTTGATGTTGTCGAGGGCCTTTTCGAAGACCTCGATGGGAGTGACATCGTTGATCTTCTTGCTGATGCGATCCATGGCGTCGTAGAAGACGCGCTGGGCGACGGACTTTTTCCCGTCCCACATCAGGCAGTTGATGAACTTGGATGCGACTTTGTTGTTGAAACGCGGGTCGCCCCGAAGCTGCTTGGTCGAATGCGTAAAACGCTTGTACGCCATAGGTCAACGACTCCCGCCTATTTCTTGAGCTTCACGCCGTACTTGCTACGGCTGCGGTTACGGGCCTTACCTTCCTTATCCGTGTTGACGCCGGCACAGTCGAGCTTACCGCGGACGATGTGGTAGCGTACGCCGGGGAGGTCGCGGACACGGCCGCCACGCACGAGCACGATGGAGTGCTCCTGGAGGTTGTGGTCGACACCGGGAATATAGGCGGTGACTTCCTTGCCGTTGGTCAGGCGCACACGGGCGACCTTACGAAGCGCCGAATTGGGCTTCTTGGGCGTCTGGGTCTTTACCTGGAGGCACACGCCGCGCCGCTGCGGACACTCCTCCAGGTCGCGCACCTTGGACTTGCGCGAGACGTCGCGTCGCGGGTTGCGCACCAGTTGATTGATGGTTGGCATTGCGTAGCAGCTCCTGCTGAACCAAACGTGCATGCACTGTCTGCCCGCCAATAGCGGCAGACCATGCAGTATATCAGTCCGTGGCAACACGACAAGTGCATCGGAAGTGAAAATCGCCTCTCAGTGCCCGCGAGAGCGATCCAGTCGTTGTCGAACTGTCGTGGGTGTGCTTAGCCGGCAACGCCCGGCCCGTAGGCGGGCCGGAGCCGGTGAAGCAACACGCCGACGCGACGTCTGTGTCGACAATGCCGATGAGAAGCGGGGGGGGCACACGATTGTGTCAGCGGGTTGGCGCGGTACGTGCATCTTCGGCGGAGACGGCTCGTAAGTTGTTATTTGGAAAGTAGTTCTCTGCAAATCGGCAACTTGCCGCCGATGAGCTTGAGGGTGATGTGCTCATTTGGCTGCGTGCGGCCGACTGCCAGCCGGCACGTTCTTGAGAAGCTGGACTCAACAACGCCATCTGCCGGCAAGCAGTGTTTCGTCAATCTGCGGCGTGACGATGATGGTGTGTGTTGTAGGCCTGATCTTCTTGGGCAGGCATTGGAAATGGGCGGGGGCGGGTGGATTATCGGCGCTAGCAAACGCGGGCTTCTGTTGACCAATCTGTCTGGTTTCGCTGGCCCGCAAGACGCGCGACGGTGCGGGTGTCATTTGCCGGCCGGGTTCTCTTTCAGTAGCCATACCTCGTTGCCCGCGCGACTGTAGCGGACTTTGGTCATGTAGGATTGCATCAACATGAGCCCTCGGCCGCAGGGACGTTCGAGGTTTTCGTCGGCGGTGGGGTCGGGGACGTCTGCCGGACGGAATCCACAGCCCTCATCCCGTACCATGAGTACGAAGCGGTCCGGGGCGACGAACCACCGCAAATCGATATGCTTGGTGGGATCGTTGCAATTGCCGTGCTTGACGGCGTTGGTTACCGCCTCCTCATAGGCGAGCTTGATGGCGAAGATGATGTCTTCGTCATAGCCCGACTGCTTGAGTTCCTGGATGATGCGCAGTTCGGGCTCTTTGAGGCGATGAAGGTCGCTGGGCAGCCTCACGCCGACGAGCTTGCGATCATCCACACCAAAATCGGGAGGCACCTTCATGGTCTTGCCGTGGCCCGCACGTGAGGAAAAGCACGTTATGCCTTGCCGAACGCCTGCAGCGCTTCGTCCACGGTGTCGTGGATGTCGAAGACGCGATTCAGACGCGTGATGCGGAAGACCTGATAAATCTGCCGATTGATGTTCGACAGCTTCAATTCGCCGTTCTGCTCCTGGACCTTCTTGTGCAGGGTGATGAGCATGCCGAGGGCGGCACTGGCGAGGTGATCGACGTTCTCGAAGTTCAGCACGAGCTTGATCCCCGGCTGTGATTCGGCGACCTTCCGGAGCTCGTCGCCGATTTCCTGGATCGAGAGCTCTTCCAGGATTTTTCGGTCGGCGAATTCGACGATGACGACGCGGTCTTCGCGCTTGATTTTCAGGTGGGACGAGGGCTGCTCCATGGGCGCGCTTACCTCCAAGTGCTGCCGCCGGATCCGGCTCAGATCGCGATGCAGCGCGATGCGGACCGATTTCTGCGGGCCAGTGCTGGTCGGAACGTACTGAATCCACTGATTCTTTGCCACCCAGGCGGCCGTGTCAACCGCACGTCAGCGGCGCCGTGGGCCCGTGGCCCGCGTTGTCGGCGTCATGCGTGACGCTGCTGGGGGTGGCGTGAGCGACCATGTCAGGGAGGCGGTGGATTTGGCGCCGTGCGCATGCTTGCTAAACTAACGTGATTCAAGTATGCGCGGTCCGGGGGAGCCGCGCGGGGCGGCGAGAGGTTTCGCTTCACGCCAACCCGCAGCAGGTACACAGCAGCAGCACCGGGAGCAGACAACTTGTCCGACACCGCTGTTCAACGTTTCTATCGCTTTCATGCGTACGTCTACGACAGCACCCGGTGGATGATCCTGCATGGTCGCCGCCGCGCCGCGGCGGCGCTGGGTCTGCGCCCCAACAGCCGGGTGCTCGAGGTGGGGTGTGGGACCGGGCTGAATTTCCGCTATTTGCAGGAGCAGCTTGATCCGCGCGAGGGGCGGCTCACCGGGCTGGATTTCTCGCACGATATGCTGGTGCGGGCGGATAAGCGTGTGACGCGCCGTGGCTGGAGCAACATCGAACTCGTGCAGGGCGACGCCACGACGATGGATCTGGGGCGCCAGTTCGATGCCCTTTTCTTTGGTTACAGCCTGACGATGATTCCAGACTGGCGGGCTGCACTCGATCGGGCGCGGGAGCACCTCGTGACCGGCGGAACGCTGGTCGTGCTCGACTTCAGCCGCTTTCACGGCTGGGGCCCGTTGGGGCCGGCGATGCGCACGTGGCTGCGGCTGAATCACGTCGATACATTACCTCCGTATGAAGATGAATTGCGGGCCCGCTTTGATCGGGTGACCGTGAATTACTGGCTTGGGGGCTACAACTTCACAGCGATCGGTCGTAAAGGAGACTGAGCGTGGTCGATGTGCTCGACATGCCCATGTCCGAAAAACGGGATTGGCTTGAGAGTCTGGTGTTCCGGGGCATCGTGTTCAACATGTCCTGGGAGGACCCTGAGATGGATCGGCAGGCATTCGACTTGACGTCGGATGATACGGTGATCTCAATTAGTAGTGCGGGCTGCAATCCGCTCAATTTTTTGGCGCAGCGGCCGCACAAGCTCATCAGCATCGACGGTAACCCCGCGCAGAATGCGATTCTGGAGCTGAAGCTGGCGGCGATTCGCACGCTGCCGCACCCGGATTTCTTCGACATCTTCGCGGCTCGGAATCCCGGGATTGTCACGAGGCACTATCGCCCGCGATTGCGGGAGCATCTCTCGCCGCGCAGCCAGGCGTTCTGGGACCGTAATCTGTGGATGGCCGCCCGCGGCATCTACCAGTTTGGACGGATGGGACTGTTCTGCCGGATTCTGCGGAACTTCTTCACGGTGCTGGGGATCAAGCAGCGACACATCGATGGCTTTTTCGAACTGGATACGCTCGAAGAGCAGGAGCACTGGTACGAGAGATTCGCCGCCCCGCGGCTGTGGGGACCGTGGTCGCGCCGTTTCGTGATGTTTCGCCCGATGCTGTATTTGTCGGGTGTGCATCCCGAGCAGTATCGTCTCGTCAACGGTCGCCATGACATGTACGAGTATGTCAAGGAGCGCATCGAGCACGTACTGACGAGAGTACCCGCCAAGAACAACTACTTTCTGAGCCAGGCCATTACCGGACGTTTCCGCGGCCAGCATGTTCCGCCGTACCTGCTGGAGGAGAATTACGAGGCCCTGCGCGAGGGGCTTGATCGTGTGTTGGTTGTCAATGGCTGGTTGGGGCCATTCCTGGACACGCAGCCGGCGGGCTCGATCACCAAGTTCAATCTGCTGGACATCTTCGACTGGATGACGCCGGAGATGTTCGAAAGCACGCTGCAAAGCGTGCTACGGGCGGCGGCGCCGGGCGCGACGATCATCTACCGCAGCGGCAGCTATGAGTTTGATCCGCCGGCGTCGATCCTGGAACATGTCGAGCGGCATGACACGTTGGCCCGCGAACTGCTTGCTGCGGACAGATCGGCTACGTACGGCAGCTTTTACGTGCTTACTGTCAAGCAGAACGGCCAGGCCGCTGGCCGGGAGCCTGTGCGTGAGAAAGTTCGCGCAACGGCGTAATCCGGGCCGGGGGGGTGAACTGCATGTCAACGCTTCGCCATCCGTTGACGATTTCGAGCCTGGCTGAATATGATCCGGCGAGCCGAGAGGGTCGGGCCACGGGTGCTCGGCTGTCACCGTCAATTCGTTGGTAGGGTCGCGCAGGGACTGGGCGACGAGATGGTGCAGAGGCCCCGCAGGGTGGATTCTGCCCCGGGTTGGAGAACGGATGCTCTCCTGGAGGCTGGCGCGTGAGCGATAAACCTCAAGATCCCAAAGACTTACAGTCGCGAGCCAAAGAGACGCCGCCTGCGGAGCCGGCCACGCCACGCGAGCAACCCGCGGACACCTCGGCACACGAGCTCAAGCCGCGGCCGCTGGATCATACTTCGCCGCAGTTCACGCTGCGGGCCATCCTGACCGGGATGCTGCTCGCTGCGGTACTGTCGGCTTGCAATATTTATACGGGGCTCAGCATCGGCTGGAGCCTCAACATGTCGATCACCGCCGCCTTGATTGGCTATGGCTTTTGGATGACGGCGCACGGCGTCTTCCGGACGCGCAAGTTCGGGATGCTGGAGAACAACATCAACCAGACCGCCTGCTCGTCGGGCGCGTCGGTTTCTTCGGCCGGCCTCGTGGCTCCGATCCCGGCCTTGGCGATGTTGACCGGTCAGACGCTGGACTGGCACTTTCTGGCGCTGTGGGTGTTTTCGGTCTGCCTGGTGGGCATCACCGTCGCCATCGCCCTGCGTCGACAGATGCTGCTGGTCGACAAACTGCCATTCGTGTCGGGTATCGCCAGCGCGGAAACCCTGCGCGAGTTGTATGCGGAAGGCTCGGATGCGATGCGCCGGGTGTTGACGCTGGTTGGCGCGGCGGTGGTGGCGTCCCCGATTCTCTGGTTCTCGAAGTTCCAACTGCCGGCGTTCGGTTTGCCCGGCTATTTCCCGCTTGGTGTGACGATCAAGGGCTTTGCAGCCAAGTCACTCACGCTTGGCACCAACGCGACGCTGCTCATGTACGCCGTGGGCGGCCTGATCGGACCGCGCGCAGGCGTGTCCATGCTGATTGGCTCGATCATCGCCTGGGCCTGGATGGCGCCGAATCTCATTCATAGCGGTCATCTGCGCCTCGCGGTACATCAGCCGCTGGCAGTGTTGCCAGCAGATGTGGAGCTGCCGCCCGAGCCTGAGGGTTACACCAGCTTTGAGCCGAACAAGTCGGATCTGGTGTTCAAGGGGGAGATGACGCGGGCGCAGCGTGACGAACTGCTGGCCCAGGCGGACGACCCGTTCTACCGGCAGGCCGTTCGCAAGCTGTATATCTTTTCGCAGCTGGAGCTCACGGCGCCGCTGGTGGAACTGCCGCCGGGGGTCGTACTGGCCGAAGGCGATCCGGTGCGGCATGATGCGGAGGGCGAGGTGCTGGTGGTCGAGCGGGGCCTGGATCGGCACAGCTATGACCGGCTGCGCACGATGAGCGACGATCCGGCGTATCAGGCGGCGCTGGCCGACTTGTATGATGACTTCGATTATCAGACGACGCGCCGCCTGCAAGTCAGCGCGCCACTGGAACGCATGCCCCGCGGCCTGCACGTACCGAAACGGTGGGCGCCTTTTCTAAAGTACAACAAGTCGCGAAACGTGCTGATCGCGAGCGGTCCGGTGTCGGACGAGTGTGTTGAGGATATGCGCTCCAGGGCTGAACAGCTTATGGCCGAGCATCCCAAGCGGCGCCCCGCCTGCGAGGCGTTCATGGCGGCGCTCGTCGAGCTGCACGGGCGTGCGGACACTTCATATCTGCCACCCGGCACGCGGATCCCGCCGGAACTGGCCGGTATTGTCGAATACGACGACGCGACCAAGACCTTGCGCGCCCGCGGCGTGCTCACGCGGAGATCTATCGGCGACGCTCCTGCGGACATTGCCTTACTTCGTGATGCCGCCCCTGGCGATGCGGCAGGCCGAGCCGATTACTTGCAGGTAGTGGGACGTCTGGTGGCCGGTACGCAGTATCGACCCGTGGAGCCGAACTTCAAGGACCTGGTGACCTGGCTGCTGTGGCCGGGCGTGACACTCATGGTGGTTGCGTCGCTCACATCATTCGCGTTCTCCTGGCGCTCCATGCTCAACGCCTTTATGGGAGTCAAGGGCGCCGATGGCGACGTGAAGGGCACCCGGTCGGCCGACACGGGCGAAGTAACGCGCAAGTGGTTCATCATCGCCCTCGGCAGTGCCCTCGTGCTGTCACTGGTTCTCCAGATCTCGTTGTTCAAGATCCTGTGGTGGGCGGCGATTGCCGGCGTGCTGCTGACATTCGTGCTGGCCATCGTGGCGGCACGCGTTTCCGGCGAAACGAACATCACGCCGGTCGGTGCCATGGGCAAGGTCACGCAGTTGCTGTTTGGTGCGATGGTCAACAAGACCACCGTCCCCTGGCTCGGGGCAAGCAATATGATGAGTGGCAACCTCATGGCCGCGAATGTGACGGGAGGTGCTGCGAGCCAGTGTGCCGACATGCTGCACGATTTGAAGTGCGGTTATCTGATGGGCGCCTCGCCGCGGCTACAGGCACTCGCGCAGGTTTTCGGCGCACTTGCCGGCGCACTCGCGGGGTCGGCGGTGTATCTGATCCTGATTCCGAACCCGGGTGAGCAACTCATCAGCGAGGAGTGGGCGGCACCGGCCGTGGCTGCCTGGAAAGCCGTGGCGGAGCTCTTCGCGGTCGGTTTCGACGCCATACCGGCCGGCACGCCCCTGGCAATGCTGATCGCGGGCATAGCCGCGATTGCGCTGGCCGTTGTGGAGAAGGTTGTCCCGCAGAAGTGGCGTCCGTACATGCTCAGCCCGGCGAGTCTTGGGCTGGCATTCGTCATCCATGCCCATACGAGTGCGACGATGTTCATCGGTGCGATGATCGCCGTGCTGCTGGCCCGGACATGCAAGGCGTGGACGAGCCGCTACTTCATTACGCTCTGCGCCGGTATCATTGCGGGTGAGAGCCTCACGGGTGTCGGTATTGCCCTCTACAGAATTGTGACCGGCTGACCCGTCGGGGCCTGCCAGGAGATTGACCATGACTGCCGAAGGTCAGGAGTACGTCAAGCTCACGCGCGTGAATACGGAAATGGAAGCGGCGTTGATCGTCGCTGGTCTTGACCAGCGCGGCATCAGTGCGCGGCATGCCGGTGGTCTCGTCTCCGAGTTTCGCTCGGAGTTCTCGGCTGGTGTTGACGTGTTCGTACCCGCATCGGATCTCGAGCGTGCCCGGATCGCGCTGCGTGAGATCGAGGAATCGCGAAGCAGTTGAGCCTGTTTGGGGCCTGCTGCCAAGCCATGGTTCGGTCGTCCCAGCAGAAACAGGCTGTCAGGTGCCCCGATACGTGCAGCCGCTGGTGCAGGTCTCGTAGACGATGACGGCTGATAACTGAGGCAAGGCGGGTTTGAGCCGCTGCCAGACCCAGCGTGACAGATTCTCGGCGGTGGGGTTTTCGAGCCCGTCTATGTCATTCAGGTAGTAGTGATCGAGTTGCTTGCGAATCGGCTCACACGCGGCTTTGATGTCGCCGTAATCCACCAGATAGCCCTGCCGTGCGTCGACTTCGCCGGCGACGCGGACCTCTATTTTGAAGCTGTGGCCGTGCAATCGCCGGCATTTGTGCCCTTCGGGAAAGGTTGGCAGGCTGTGGGCTGCCTCAAACGTGAAGGTCTTCGACAACTCAACCTGCATGAGCATGTGTCTCCGAGAGGGTCAAACGCCGCGCGTCTCTGGCGACCAGATGAACTTGTGCAATTGTAAGCCGAGGCGGACGTTCAGGTGGTCGGCGAGGATCCAATTTGTCAGCTCCAGCGGACTCAGCGTGTCATGGGCGGGCGAGAACAGGACTGTACAGCGGTCCGGAAGTTCGTAGCGGTTCACGACGGCGCAGGCCCAGTCGTAGTCGGCCCGGTCGATCAGGACGAACTTCACCTCGTCGCGCGGCGTGAGCAAGTCGATATTCGGCCAGTGGTTGCGCTCGACTTCCCCGCTGCCGGGGCATTTGATGTCCATGATACGGACGACGCGCGGGTCGATGGCCTCGATCGACACGGCCCCGCTCGTTTCGAGCAGCACCGTTTGGAATTCGTCCGCCAGCTGCCGCAACAGTTCTGGCGTATCGGGCTGGAGTAGCGGCTCACCGCCGGTGACTTCGACCGTCGGGCAACCGTAGCTGCGGACGCGCTCGAGCAGCGCGTCCGCCGACATCCAGTCGCCCTGGTAGAAGGCGTACGCGGTATCGCACCAGGCGCACCGCAGGTGGCAGCCGGTTGTGCGGACAAAGACACACGGCAGGCCGGCGCGCGTGCCCTCTCCCTGGATCGAATGAAAGATTTCATTGACGCGCAGCCGGGGCGATCTGGCCATAATGTCCCGATTATAGCGAGCGTGAGCCGGTGGGGGCCGTTGCGTCCCAGCGCGGCGGCCCGTAGAGTGAGGAATGCTAGCCCGTCCAGGCCTGTGCGGTGCTGGAGCGCGTAAAGCGGGCGATGGCGAAGCGGCGACCCCGTTCGAGAGGAGAGATTCACGTGGCCAAGCGTACCGTGGTGAGCATGCCGGGCGACGGCATCGGCAAAGTCGTGCTGCCTGAGGCGATTCGAGTGCTGGAGGCGGTGGGTTTCGAGGCGGACTATGTGCACGCTGACATCGGCTGGGAGTTTTGGGTGACGGAGGGCAATCCGCTGCCCGACCGCACGATTGACCTGCTTGCGGAGCACAAGCTGGGCCTGTTCGGTGCCATCACTTCCAAGCCGAAGGACAAGGCCGCGGCGGAGATCAAGCCGGAGCTGCGCGACAAGGGCTACGTATATTACAGCCCGATTGTGGGCTTGCGACAACGCTTCAACCTGGATGTGTCGATCCGCCCCTGCCAGACCTTCAAGGGCAATCCGCTGAACTTCATCCGCAAAGGCACCAATGACACCGTCGAAGAGCCGCTGGTGAACGCGGTGATCTTCCGGCAGAACACGGAGGGCCTGTACGGTGGTGTCGAGTGGACCAACCCGCCGGATCAGGTGTATGAGGCACTTGGCACGCACCCGAAATTCGGACGGTTCAAGACTTGTCCGCGCGAGGACTTGGCCATTTCTACACGTATCTTCACCCGCGAGGCGTGTCGCCGCATTGGGCGGGCTGCGCTCGAATATGCGAAGAAGTTTGGGTACAAGGGGGTGACGATTTGTGAGAAGCCGAACGTGATTCGCGAGACTTCGGGGATGCTGACGGCTGAAGTCATGAAGCTGGCCGCGGATTATCCGGGCATCGATGTTTGGGAGACGAATATCGACGCGCAGATGATGTGGCTGACGAAGAACCCGGAGGATTATGGCGTCATCGTGGCCGGCAACATGTTTGGCGACATCGTGTCAGACGGGTTCGCCGGTCTGGTCGGCGGGCTGGGTTTCGCGTGCAGTGCGAACATTGGTGATGAGGTGGCGGTTTTCGAGCCAACGCATGGCAGTGCGCCGAAGTATGAGCACCTTGACCCGCCCATTGTCAACCCGATTGCCATGATTCTGACAGCGTGCATGATGCTCGACCACATTGGCGAGGAGCAGAAGGCCGCGCGCATTCGCGGTGCCATTGCCGCCGTGGTTGAGGAAGGCCGGGTGCGGATGTACGACATGCTCAAGCTCAAGGGTGGTCCGGACGTGTTGAAGCAGGGTGCCGCCAATACCGTCGAAATGACGGACGCGATCATTGCAAAGCTGTAGCCGCCGTCCGAACTGTGAACCAGCGCGCGACCGCGCGTAGCGTTGGCCCTTCGCGGCCGACACCGAGCACCAATAGCGGTACGCGCGGGCTTCCTGCGAACGTCACTTCTGCGGAGTGAATGAAGATGCCTCAGAACCTCATCGAGAAGATCGCTCAGCGTTTCGCCGTTGGACTCTCCGATGGTCACGTGGTGCAGTCCGGCGACTATCTCTCCATTTGCCCCGCGCACGTCATGACGCATGACAATTCGGCCGCGGTGATTCCGAAATTCGAGGCGATGGGTGCGACGCGCGTGAAGGACCCGCAGCAGCCGGTGTTTGCGCTCGATCACGATATCCAGAACACCTCGGCCGACAACCTCGCGAAGTACAAGAAGATCGAGGCGTTCGCAAGAAAGCACGGCGTTGCGTTTCATCCGGCCGGCCGGGGCATCGGCCACCAGGTCATGGTCGAGGAAGGCTTCGTGTTGCCGGGCACGTTCGTGGTCGGATCGGACTCGCACTCCAATCTCTACGGCGCACTGGGCGCACTGGGGACGCCGGTAGTTCGAACGGATGCGGCCGCGATCTGGGCGACGGGGCGCACGTGGTGGCAGGTGCCGGAGATCGTTCGCGTTACGCTGAAGGGCAAGATGTCGCCGGGAGTCGTGGGTAAGGACGTGATTGTCGCGCTGTGCGGCATCTTCAACCAGGACGAAGTGCTGAACTGCTGCATCGAGTTCGCCGGCGACGGTGTCCGCACGCTCAGCATCGAAGAGCGCATGACCATCAGCAACATGACGACCGAGTGGGGGGCGTTGGCGGGCGTGTTTCCGTGCGACGATACCACACGGAGCTACCTCGCCTCACGCGCTGAGCACCTTGCCCGGCGCGGCGATAAACGCCCACGGCTGACACCTGACTCCGTGGCCGAGGCCATCAAGAATGCCCCGCAGGCGGATCCTGATGCGTTCTACAGCAAGGAGCTTGCCCTCGATCTGGCTGCGGTCACGCCCTTTGTTTCCGGCCCGGACACGGTCAAGACGATGACCGCGTTACCCGAGATCGAGGCACGCGACGTGCGCGTCGACAAGGCGTATCTCATGAGCTGCGTCAACGCGCGTCTCCAGGACTTCGAGGCTGCGGCTGCCGTTATCAAGGGGCGCAAGGTTGCCGCCCACGCCAAGTTCTATATCGCGGCCGCCTCGAGCGAGGTCGAGGAGCAGGCCAGGAATCTCGGCTACTGGCAGGTCCTGCTGAGCGCCGGCGCGATCCCGCTACCGCCGGGCTGTGGCGCTTGCATTGGTCTGGGTGAGGGTACGCTGGAGGCTGGGGAGGTGGGCATCTCAGCCACGAACCGCAACTTCAAGGGCCGCATGGGCTCGCGTGATGCCAATGTGTATCTTGGCAGCCCCGCCGTCGTCGCGGCCAGTGCCGTCGCGGGCCGGATTGCCGGCCCGGAAACTCTGGACCGCAGCCGGCGACCTGCCGAGTACCAGCAGCGGCTCCAGCAGGCGGCGCGTGTTTCCGTGAACGAGCGGCCGGGGGTGGGGAGACGGGCCGTGAACATTCTTCCCGGGTTCCCGGAGCAGCTTGTCGGTGAGTTGCTGCTGGTGCCCGCCGACAATCTCAATACCGACGGCATTTACGGCAAGGACTATACCTACCGGGACCTCCCGCCGGAGGAAATGGCGCGGGTTGCCATGGAGAACTACGATCCCGATTTCCAGCAGCGCGCGCGGGCGGGTGACATGCTCGTGGGTGGCTACAACTTTGGTACGGGGTCGAGCCGGGAGCAGGCGGCGACGGCGCTGAAGTACCGTGGCATTCAGATGATCATTGCGGGCTCGTTCAGTCAGACCTACAAGCGCAACGCGTTCAACAATGGATACATCTGCATCGAGTGTCCGCAACTGGTCGACGATTTGCGGGCGGCGCTCGCAGATCAGTCGGCTGCGACGATTCGCAGCGGCTGGCAGGTGACGGTTGATTTCAAGCAGTCGCAGGTACGAGTCGACTCGGCAAGTGGTGATGCGGCCGGGCGCGTGCATGGTTTCTCGGCCCTTGGAGAAGTTGCGCAAGAGTTGGTGATCAAGGGCGGCTTTGAGGCCGTCATCGCGGAGCAGTTGTCGAAATGAACGGCTGATCAAGCGCGATTGGCCGGACCATTTGGACTGACCGTTGTTCAGGCGACGCCGTGTCGGGCTACGAGATTGCCGGGCAGTCTTCGGACGAGACCCTTCAATTCGAGTGCGGTCAAGGCGGCGAGCACCTCGCCGGCGGGTAATTCCGCGGCGCGCAAGACGACATCCTGCAAGACGGGTTCGGCGGGAATGACGTCGTAGACGCGGGATTCGGCGGCGGATAGGGGGCGGGGGGCGCTGGCTGGCGGTCTTTCGTGCTTCTCGACGTGTGCGGGTGAAGCGGTCTGGTCCACATCTGCGCCTGGGGGGTTATGCGTCATCCGCTCGCCGACCTCGCCGAGTTCGGTGAGCACGTCCTCGAGGCAAGTGATCAGTTTGGCATAGCCGTCGCGGATCAGGGCGTTGGTGCCCTGTGACATCGGATCCTGCACGCGGCCCGGCACGGCAAAAACCTCGCGGTTGTACTCGCTGGCCAGGCGGGCCGTAATCAGTGCCCCGCTGCGCTTAGCGGCTTCGACTACGATCGTGCCGAGCGTCATCCCCGCGATGATCCGATTGCGGCCGGGGAAATTCTCGGCGCGCGTCGCGGCCTGCAAGGGTAATTCGCTGATCCAGGCGCCATGCTCGAGCAACTTCTCGGCCAGCGGGCGGTTCTCGGGCGGGTAGATGTCGCTGAGGCCGCGTCCCATGACGGCGAGGGAGCGCCCACCGGCGTCCACTGCTCCATGATGGGCGAAGGCGTCGACGCCGCGGGCCAGGCCACTCACGACAGTGAAGCCGGCACCCGCCAGCAGTTCGCCGAAGCGGCGGGCCTGCTCACCGCCATAGATTGAGCAACGGCGACTGCCGACGATGGCGACCGAGATTGCATCCGTTTCGCGTAACGTGCCTTTGAGGTAGAGGACGATGGGGGCGTCGGGGATCTGCTGCAAGCCGGGTGGATAGTCCGCGTCAGCGCGGCAGATGATGCGCACGCCGTGTTCTGTGGCTGCTGCCACTTCGGCGTCGACGGGCGCCGCATCACGGCTGCGTGCGATCGCGTCCGCTTTCGCGGTTCCGATACCGTGTACCGTCTCGAGTGTCGACACGGGCGCGCCGAGTGCGTGGGCCGGATCGCCGAGTTGAATGAGCAGTCTTGAGAACGTGAGGGGGCCGACCCCGTCCGTAAGCGCCCACCGCAGGTACGTCTTACCGGTCTCGCTGATCACGTCGTGCACAGCACCCTCCGTCAGGATTCGGCCCCCGTGATGACGCGCGCGACGGCGACGTGTCGTCGAGCACATGCGCTGATTTCGATGGGATGGAAACCGGGCAATTCAGCAAGCAGCCGGTCACCGAGCGGCTCGATCCAGGGTGGCGGGAGGCGTCGCGAGCCGAGCATGGTGCCGCAGATGGCGCCCGCGGTGGCACCGTTGCAGTCTGTATCCCAGCCGACCTGTACTGCCAGCGTGATGACTTTTCCAAAGTCATGCCCGCCCAGCAGCAGCGCCGCGACGACTGCGGCGGCGTTGTTGATGGTGTGTACGCAGTGGTAGTGACCGAACCTGTCCCACAGCCAATCGTGGATTTCCTCAAAGCGATCGGCGGCGCGGTCCACTTCTTCGCATTTCTCCATTGTCCGACGCACCGCTTCCGTGAGACGCGACCGCTCTGGGATCTGCTCGAGCCCGGCGTGCACGATTGCGCGGGGATCGTCCTGGACCGCTGCGGCGGCGAGCATGGCAGCGCAGAACATCTCGCCGTAGACGCCATTCCGCTCGTGCGACAGCATCCCGTCGCGCCACGCGAACTCCGCGGCCAGTGCGGGGCGACCGGGGCAGGCGAGCGCCCAGCCGTCGGCCCGAATCTGCGCACCGATCCACTCGCGATAGGGATTCAGCCAGGTCCGCACGTGAATCCAGTCGTCGGAGGTCAGGCGGTGTGGTTCGTGGTGTCCGCCGATCCACATCAGATTGCGATAGGCAGCTTCTTCGGCGGTGAAGCACTCGGCGGCCGGGAGTCGGTGGGTCCACCAATGGGCGACGTCGGCGGTTCGGAAGGCGGCGCCCTTGCGCTCGAGGATTTCAAGGCCCATGATGGTATAGCGGATGTCATCGTCGCTTTCGACGTAGCGGATGTTGCCGCGTTGGGAATTGGGGAAACGCAACTCGGTGACACCGACTGCGTCGGCAGCGTCCGCATCGAATGGGATATAGTCCGATAAGGGATACACGCGCGCGGCTTCGAGATAACGCCGCAAGGCACCGCGCTGATCCATGAATGGGGCCATCTCGACCGGCTTGCCGAGAACCATGCCGGCACAGCGACCAAACCAGCCGCCGCGGATCCGATCAGCGACGTCGGCATCGACGGCGTCGCACGAGATTTGCTCCAGCGGGCGGCTGACCGGGCGCGCGTCACGAATGTCAGGGAGATTGGTCGGTTCGCGGTATGGCCAGTCGGCTGCGGGATGCAGGGTCCGGAGCCGCTGGTAGATGGCCAGCAGGGCGGATTGGTCGTCTTCGGCTGCCGATAACTGTTCGGTCAGGGCGCCGACGGGGCAGCCTTCTTCGGTGCGTTGCCGAAGCTCGGCCTGGACGAGTTGAGCGAGCATTCTGACTGGAGGGATGAACATGGCGGGTAGTTTACGGCAGTGGTCGACTTGCTGCGACTGCGACCGGCAATTTTCGGGATGGCAGTGGGCTGTGGCGCGCCGCGTGCAGTTTGGGGTGTGGAACCTGACATCAGGTTGGACCTCGGAGACGGGGTCAGTCTACGTAACAGGCATCGCAAGCGGAGCTTACGATGAATCACGAAGCGCGATGTAACGGACTGAAGGTGGGCTCGAAGCGCAGCGGTCGCGCGATGGGCGCAGCACTGGCATTGTTGCTGGTTGTGACCGGCCTCGCTACGGGGTGCGGAGACGAGTTGGAACGGGAGTTTCGATCAGCCGCCGTGGGCTCGATCGAAAGTGGGGTGAACGCGGTTGTCGACGGTCTGCTGGACGGCGTGTTTGCGATCGCAGATCCGGATGAGGGCGACGCCGCTGCGACGGGCACGACCGCTGCGACGGGCGCGGCGGCGACGGGATCGTAGCCCGGCTCTACTGGGCAGCACAAACAACGCGGGCGGCACTCGACTCGAGCACCGCCCGCTTGTGATGCGCAGGCTTCTCGCCGCTCGCCTTGCGGCAAACCCGTCGCGATTAACCGATTTTGCGGACCCAGCCGTACTTGTCGGGCATGTCGCCGAGCTGGATGGCCTTGAGGCGCTGATAGAGCTCCGTGCAGTAGCGGCCGGGTTTGCCGTCCTGCGAGTACTGCATCTTGCGATCGCGATAGGTGATGGACCCGACTGGGGTGATGACGGCGGCGGTTCCACAGCAGCCGGCTTCGGTGAACTCGAAGATCTCTTCGATGTCGATGGGGCGGCGTTGCGGCCGCATGCCCATCTCCTCGGCCAGCGTAAGCAGCGATTTGTTCGTGATTGAAGGCAGGATGGACGGGCTTTCCGGGGTCACGTATTGGCCGTCCTTGGTGATGGCGAAGAAGTTGGCCGGGCCGGATTCGTCGATGTAGCGCTTCTCCTTGGCATCGAGGTAGAGCACTTCGGTGTAGCCCTTTTCCTTGGCTCCCAGTGTGGCCCGCATACCGGCGGCGTAGTTGCCGCCGACCTTGGCATCACCGACACCGAGGGGCGCGGCCCGATCGACTTCCTCCTCGACGATCAGGTCGACTGGTTTGAAGCCGGTTTTGAAGTAGGGGCCGACGGGCGTGACGAATACCATGAACAGGTATTCGGTAGCCGGTTTGACGCCGACCTGCGGACCGGTGCCCAGGACGATGGGCCGGATGTAGAGGCTGGCGCCCGTGCCATATGGCGGGACGAAGCGTCGATTGGCATTCACGACCCGCTCGACGGCATCGATAAACATCTCCTCGGTCGGCGGTTGCATGTGGATCTTCCTGCAAGAGCGGATAAGGCGTTTTGCGTTCTCGTCGATGCGGAAGACCACGACGTCGCCGCGTCGTGTCTCGAACACTTTCAACCCCTCGAAACACTGTTGCCCGTAATGCAGGCAGGTGGCGGCGATGTGCACGGGGATGGTCTCACCGTCGACGAGCTCCCCCTCATCCCACGCTCCGTTCTTCCACGTGTAGCGGATGTTGCAGTCGGTCTTGCGATACCCGAACTCGAGATTGGCCCAATCAAGGTCCGCTTTGGTCACGTCGTTCTCCGTGGCGCCCACTCGCCGATTGCCTGACAGAATACTCATCGGGGCTCTCCTGATTGGTGCTGCAGCGTGGTGTTTTGCCGGGGGCTGAAGAAGCCGGAAGTGTCTGCGTCAGTCCGCGGCGTGCACACAACGCTGAAGACGTTGGAATGAAACCCACATGCAATCACACCTTGAGGATATGGCGGCCGATTGGCGGGTGCAAGTCAATCCGCCGCGGTTCCGCGGGGACACGCTTGAAGGTCCGAAATCGCTTGTCGATTGTAATATGAGTGGGTGGCGCGAAGTGCTACAATAGCGGGATTAGCAGAAACTAGGCTGACCCTGTACCCCCTGAGGTTCTGGAGGGCGAATGATGCGTATCCGATGCCTGTCGTTGGCTATGGTGCTGACGAGTCTGTTACTCTCGATTGCGGTTTTTGCCGAGGATGAACCGGTTCGGTACGACGGCCACCGCGTGGCGCGCGTCACCGTGACGTCAGTGGTGGACGTCGAATTATTGCGGTCCCTGACCGACGACATCTGGAGTGAGTCGCTTGCGAATGGCCGCATCGATGTCCGGGTTTCCCCGGAGCAGTACCTGCGCCTCGCGCAATCCGGACTCAAATTCGAAATTCTGATCGATGACGTGCAGCAGTTGATCGAGGCCGAACGGAGCGGGCCGGCGCTCGATACGTTTGACCATTACATGAGCTATAACGAGGTGCTCGAGTACCTGGACACCCTCGTCGCCCTACGTCCCGACCTGGCCGAAACGGTTACGATTGGCCAGACGATCGAAGGACGCGACATCGTCGCCATCCACATCACCGGGCCCGAGGGTGACGACAAGCCGGGCATTCTCTTTCATGGATGCCAGCACGCCCGCGAGTGGATCACGGTGCCGGTCATCATCTACCTGGCTGACACGCTCATTCGCGACTACGACGAAGACCCGTTCGTGCAGCACCTCGTCGATGATTTCGAGTGGTGGCTGATCCCCGTACTCAACGCGGATGGCTATGTGCACACGCACGACGTGGATCGCATGTGGCGCAAGAACCGGCGGCTGAATGACGGCGGGTGCTATGGCGTGGACCTCAACCGCAACTGGGGCGTGGGCTGGGGCGGCAACGGCTCCAGCGGCAACCCGTGCAGCGAAACGTATCGTGGTACGGCGGCGTTCTCAGAGCCCGAAACCGCCGCCGTCCGCGACTGGATCCTGGCCCACCCCAACATCGTTGCCTACACCGACCTGCACAGCTATTCACAGGTGATCTTCTATCCCTACAGCTATACGGATCTGTGGCCGCCGCAGCCGGATCTGGCGGATTATCAATATCTGGCCGAGGCGATGGCCGACATTGTCTACAGTGTGCATGGCAAGAGCTACACGTACGGCCGGGGATATGACGTGGTGTATCAGGTGAGCGGTGCGTCGCGCGACTGGGTGTATGGTGCCGCGGGTGTCACAGCGTTTGGCTACGAACTGCGGGACACGGGGCAGTATGGCTTCCTCCTGCCGCCGGAGCAGATCCTCCCGCAGTGCGAGGAGGTCGTGCCGGCCCTGATGTTCTACGCGGACTACATGGGTACCCCTGAGGCCGTGCTCTCGCCTGCGGGTGGTGAGACGTGGAGCGTTGACCAGATCCAGGAGATCCGCTGGTTTGCGCACGGCGGTACGGTGACGAGTATCGACCTGTACTACTCGACCGACGGCGGCAGTACCTTCCCGCACGTGATTGCCTTGGGCGAAACGCATGACGGGGTCTATGCGTGGACGATTCCGGATACGCCCTCCACGCAGTGCCGGGTGAAGATCGTGGCTCATTACGATGACTTGTCCGTCGGCGAAGCGGTTTCCGACGCCGATTTCACGATCACCGATCAGGGTCCGCAACTGGTCTACGACTTTCCGCTGGATGCCAATCCGGGCTGGACGACTGAGGGCCTGTGGGCGTACGGACAGCCGACCGGCGGCGGCGGACAATACGGCAACCCGGATCCCACCGGCGGCCACACCGGCCCGAACGTGTACGGGTACAACCTGTTTGGCGATTACGAGAACAACCTGCCGGAGCGGCACCTGACCGCGGGGCCGTTCGATTGCTCAGCCCTCTCGGCGACCACGCTGAGCTTCTGGCGTTGGCTGGGGGTCGAGACGTCGACGTACGACCACGCCTATGTGCGTGTGAGCAACAACGGTTTGAACTGGTCGACGATCTGGGAGAATGGCGGGCAGGTGTCGGATGCCTCGTGGAGCCGGCACGAGTACGACATTGCGGCGATCGCCGATGGTCAGTCGGACGTCTATGTGCGCTGGACAATGGGGACCACGGATTCGAGCTGGCAATTCTGCGGTTGGAACATCGACGATGTGCAGATCTGGGGTATCGAGTTGCCGAATTACATCACCGGCGACATGGATTGCGACGGCGACGTCGACTTCGACGATATCAACCCGTTTGTGCTAGCGCTGAGTGGCCAGGCGGGTTATGAGGCGGCGTACCCGGATTGTGAGTGGGAGGCGGCCGACGTCGATGGCGATGGCACGGTTGACTTCGATGATATCAACCCGTTCGTCGCACTGCTCGCCGGAGGCTAGATGACACGCGCGTTGACGCGCATTGCGCAATGGTGACACCGCTTTATGGCTGATGTGAAATCCGACACGCACCCGATCGTTGACAAGCATGGCGCGGCGGGTGCGGGTGAGCCGCGCCGCCACGTGTTGGGTGAGGCGCGCGAGACGCTGCTGGAGTGGCTGACGGCCGCGGGCGAGCAGCGCTATCGCGTCGATCAGATCTTCGACTGGATCTATAACAAGCATGCGCAGTCGTTTGATGAGATGAGTAATCTGTCGAAGAAGACGCGGGCGTGGTTGTCCGCGCATGCTGATCTCTACCGTGGCGAGGTCATCGCGGAGCCGGTGTCGGAGGATGGCACCCTGAAGCTTCTGTCGCGGTTTCCGGGCGAGGCGTTGGTCGAGACGGTCTGGATTCCCGACCGCGAGCGGAATACGGTGTGCATCTCGTCACAGGTGGGTTGTCCGGTGGGGTGCCGCTTCTGTGCCAGCGGGATGGGTGGTGTGCAGCGAAATCTGACCGCCGGCGAGATTGTCGAGCAGGTCATGCGAATACGCCGACGGATCGCGGATCGGGCGGCGGCGGGCGAGCTGCTGGGGCCGGATCGGGTGACCAACATCGTATTCATGGGGATGGGTGAGCCGCTGGCGAATTATGACGAGGTTTTGCAAGCGATTCGCATTATCAATGCGGATTGGGGGGGGAAGATCGGTGCGCGCCGGATCACGGTCAGCACGGTGGGTTTGCCAAAGCAGATTCGCCACCTGGCGGAAGAGGGGCTTCAGATCAGTTTGGCTTTGTCGCTGCACGCGCCGAATCAGCGGCTGCGGGAGGAGCTCATCCCGTGGGGGCGTGTGCCGCTGGATGAGTTGCTCGATGCTTGTGGGTATTACTTCGAGCGGACGGGGCGGGAAATCACGCTCGAGTACATTCTGCTGGACAGCGTCAATATGGAGCAGGCGCACGCGGCGCAGCTCGCGAAGATCTGTCGCCGATTGCGGTGCAACGTGAATCTGCTGCGCTATAACCCGGTGCCGGGACTGCCCTTTGGTCGGCCGAGTGCGGAGACGGCTTATCAGTTTCAGCAGCAGCTTCGCGAACTGGGCGTCAATGCCCATATTCGAACGTCACGCGGGCGGGACATCGACGCGGCGTGCGGGCAGCTACGCCGACGGGCGGCTGGGGAGGGCAGTGGGGGCGCGGAGGGTTGGCAGGGTTGAGCGATCGCTGGCGCATTCTGGTGGCCGGGGGGTTGGATCCGGAAACTGAAGCGAGACTTGACGCGGTTGCCACCGTCGTTCGCACGAGCGGTGTGAACGCCGACGAATTGAAGCGGTTGATCGCGGATTGCGACGCGCTGATTGCCCGTACCCATATTGCAATTACACGTGAGATTCTCGCAGCCGGACGCAAGTTGCGTGTGGTTGGCGTAGCCGGAGTCGGCGTGGACAAGGTCGACGTCGATGCCGCGCGCGCGTTCGGAGTCGAAGTGCTCAATACACCCGGCGCCGCGACGGACGCGGTGGCGGACCTGACCCTGGCAATGATGCTGCAACTTCTGCGGCCGATTCCGCAGCTTTGCGATCAGTATCGCGGGGGCCATTTCCAGGCCGCACGCCTGGAGCCACACGGACATGAGTTGCGTGAGTTGACGGTGGGGATTGTCGGGATGGGCCGGATCGGGTCGGCCGTCGGGAGGCGCTGCGCGGCGGGGTTCGGGGCACGCGTGCTGTACAACGATATCGCCGACGTGGGGCCGTTCCCATTCGCCGCTGACCCCGCGTCGAAGGACGAAATCTGGGGTGAGTCTGATGTTATCTCGCTGCATGTGCCGCTGACCGATGAGACGCGTGGCCTTGTCAATCGTGACGTCTTGGCACTGATGAAGCCGACGGCACTGTTGATCAACACCGCCCGCGGGCCAGTCGTTGATACCGGGGCATTGACGGAAGCGCTGGCGCAGCGGCGGATCGGCGGGGCCGGGCTGGATGTCGTGGATCCGGAGCCACTGCCGGTCGAGCACGTCCTCTTCAAATGTAACAACTGCGTCCTTACGCCACACATTGCGGCGCGGACCTTCGGTGGAATTCGTCGCATGTACGCTGTGGCTGAGGCGGTTGTGGATTACCTGAACGCAGGAGAGCGTTAGCGCGGACTTGATTTTGTAGTCGTGTCGGCTTTCGAGCCGGTCGTTGGCGGCGCGGGCGCGCAGTGGTCACGAACGGGGGATCGGGATGGCGGCGCCCCTGCGAGGTGAAGAGTATACGGCAACTCTACTTCAACTCGGGGACATAAGCCGCCTGGGCCGCCAGCAGCTCATTGGTCATGGCACGGATTTCCGCCGGGCTGCACACGGCGGCGGTGAGGGGGTCCAGCATGAGCGCGTGGATGGCTGCATCGCGGCTGCGCTCGGTGAGGGCGGCGGCGGCCAGCTCGAACATGGCCATGTTCGAACGGCAAAGGGCGGCGAGTTGTGGTGGCAGGGGGCCGAAGGGCTGGGGCTGGACGCCGTGTTGGTCCACAACGCAGGCAACTTCGACGCAGCCGTCGGCGGGCAGATTGTCGATCAGTCCGCGATTGGCGACGTTGCCGTGGATGGTATATGGACGACCGGCCAGGTGTGATTCGATGATGTAGGAGGCGTATTCGGTGGTCCGCTCGGTCGCCAACGGCTCGGTCCCGTCGATCAGCCGCTGGCGCTTTTCGTCGCACTCGGCGCGCCAGGTCGGCCAGTTGTCGGCGTAGAACGAGTCCTCGCCCAGGTAACGCTCGCGGCAGTAGCGCTCGCGGAGGTCGGGACGCTTGCGGTAGTACGGGACATATTCGGACATGTGGCCGCTGGACTCGGTCACAAACGCGCCGCAGTGCTGCATGAGATCGAAGCGGACGGGATCCTGCTCCCATAGGCTCTCTTCGGCGGCGGCGCGCGCCTTCAACTCAGGATAGAGATCGCGGCCGCGATGTGTGAGCTGCGTGAACCACGCCATGTGGTTAATGCCGGCGCATTGCCACGCGAGCTCTTCGTACGGGATGTTCAAGTAGTCGGCGAGCTGCCGGCTGGTGTGCTGCACGGAATGGCACAGGCCGACGACCTGCATGCGTGACTGTTGCTGCGCGACCAAGCACAGGATGCTCATCGGATTCGTGTAGTTGAGGACGAGCGCAGCGGGGCATAACTCCTCGCAATCGCGCAGCACGTCGAGCCAGACCGGGGCCGTCCGCAGGGCCTTCATCAGTCCGCCGGGTCCGATCGTGTCGCCGATACATTGCGATATGCCGTACTTGAGTGGAATGTCGTTATCGAGCCGGACGGTTTCGATGCCGCTGACTTCGATGCAGTTGATGACATAGTCCGCGTCACGCAGGGCGGCGCGGCGATCGGTGGTTGCGCTGACGGACCAGCGGCCGCGGCCGAGGCGATCCGCAATGCGGCTGACGACGCCGTAAGCGAGTTTCAGCCGACGTGAGTCGATGTCGACCAGGCGGAATTCGCCGCCGCCGATGGCGTCGACCTGCATGACGTCGGTGCTGAGGGGGGTGGTGAAGCCGCTGCCGGCGCCGAGGAAGCAGATGTTTGGCATGATTGTGCCTGCGGGGTTTCGGTTGCGATGCACTGCGGAAAGCCACTTGGCAGTGCATTACACGACCGGGTCATTGTAATGGCAAGTGCGCACGGCGGGTCGTCTATTGGAGGCGGCCGAGGGCTCGGAGATAGCCGGCGGACTCGGCGATGCGGTCACAAATGGTGCGTTCGTCCTCGGGTTCGCCTTCAATCCCCTCGATTTCGAGGGTCATGGGACCGGTGAAGCCGGCGTTGTCCAGCACGCGGAAGATGGCGGGGAAGTCGACGATTCCGCGACCGAGCGCCGGGAAGTGCCAAGTCCGATAAGCACCGTTCGTCTCCTTGAGATGCACCGCGGCGACGTAGGCGAGAATCTTCTTCAACTCGGTGACCGCGTCGGCGCCCTCGTTGTAGAAGTACACATTAGCGGTGTCGTAGTTTACGCGGACGTTGGGATGGTCGACGGCCTGCATGGTCTTCAAGGCGACGTCGCCGTTGGTGACGAGGTCGGGATGGGTTTCCATGACAATGGTGACATTGGCGGTGGCGGCTACGTCGCCCGCGGCTCGGAGACGACCGTAGACATCGTCCAGGGGCGTATCGCCGGCTTTGCAGGACACAAACAGGTACTGCGAGCCAAGTGCGTCCAGTACCGGCAGTTGGGCCTGAACCTGTTCGGCGCAATGGGCGTGACTGACGTCACACTGGCCGTGGACCGTGGCCGCTTTGAGGCCGTGTTCGGCGAGCGAATCCCGCAGGCGGTCAACGTCCTCGGGAGGCGGGGCGATAACCTCGACGTAGCGGATGCCGAGCGAGGCCAGGTGGGCCGGAGCGCGGTCCGCGAAACCCTTATAACTGGCGGTGCGGCACGAGATGATCGGGTTGCGCATGAGCTGGCTCCCACGGTTGGGGACGGAGGCTGGCCACGTGGCGCATTCGGCCACCGGTGCATGATAACGCCGCGCCGCGGCTGCGCGCAGAGTCGAGCTGTCCGCGTGGCAAGGGGGACGAGGTCGTGAGCGCGAACAAAATGCTAACGGAGGACGAGGGGTGATTCAGCATCGCTCGACGGCTCCATGTGCTGACTGGCGGAGTTCTGGGCTCCGGATTCGGGCACATGCGATTTCTCGGACGGACATCAGGAGATTGTCGGACGAAAGCGGGCTGCGCGACGCCGGGAAGGTGGCAGAAGCGGGGTGTGAGGGATTTCGCAAACTGTGTGGTATTTCCCATCCGATGGAACCGTAGAGACGCGTCACTGGGCACGTGACTGGTTCGTCCAGATATCTGTACGGCACCTGCGCGCAGGAACCGCTTCCTGATGGTTCTGCCGCCAGCCCCAGCGTCCGGCACCAACGCGATTGGCGTCGCAGTCTCAACAGGTGTATCGCGACGGGAGACTGTAGCGGATGGAGCGCCGTAGCAGCCAACAAATCAAACAGCTTTCGCGCGCGGGATCGTTGAAATGCGCAATCCTGTTGCCGGTCGCAATTGCCGTACTGGCGGGTTTCATCCTGTTTGCGTGGGGGGAGCATGGCCGGCAGGTGAGTCAGGTCGAGCAGCAGACGCGTCAGCTTGGACAGCAGGCGCAGGGAGAATGGCAGCAACTGCTGGACATGGAGGCACGCTGCCTGGCTGCCGAGCTCGCGCATGTTGCAGAAGAGCAACAGCTTGCCGAGGCGTTCATCCTGCGCGAGCGCGATGAACTGCTGGCCCGGGCGGAAGGACTATACCTGCATCTGCGGGAACAGCACGCGATCACACACTTCTATTTTGTCGACCGTGATCGGACCTGTTTTCTTCGAGTGCACCATCCGCCACGGCACGGTGATGTGATCGATCGGCACACGATGCTGACGGCGGCGCAGACGGGGGGTGATGCCTGGGGAATCGAACTCGGCCCGCTGGGGACTTTTACCCTGCGGTATGTCCGACCGTGGGTCGCTGAGGGGGAACTACTCGGTTACCTCGAACTGGGGAAGGAGATCGAGCCGCTGGCCGCAGAGTTGGCGCGGAGCTTTGATTGCGAGATCGTCACGATCCTGGACAAGCAATATACGACCCGAGAGAAGTTCGAGGCCGGTCGGGAGGCAATCGGCTTGTCCGGGCACTGGGATGCGCACGAATCCGTGGTCGTCGTCAATCAGACGTTGCCCCGTCTGCCAACGGACGTCATTGGTCGGCTGAACGCAAGTAATTGTGGCGCGGTGTTCTCAGTTGCGCATCAGGATCTGGACTACTCATGTTGTCCGCTGATCGTTCCGGACGCGGCCGGGCGGCCCGTGGCGCGGATTCTGGTCATGCGCGACGTCACGGCGCAGATGTCGGCTGGACGGCTGGCGATTGCGAAGGAGGTTGGGGCGGGAGCGCTGTTGGCGTTGGCGCTGGTGGGTGTCTTATGGATCGCGGTAGCGCGGGCGGAGCAGCGGTTGGCGAGCGCGTTCGCGGCGCGGGAGCAAGAAGCGGAACAACGCCGCGCGTCTGAGACAAGGCTTGCGGTTACGCTGGATTCGATCGGCGATGGCGTGATCACCACGGATGCGGCGGGCCGGATCGTGAGGATGAATCCGGCGGCGGAGCGACTCACAGGTTGGGAGCAGGTCGAGGCGACGGGGCGTGCGCTTGGGGACATATTCAACATCGTGCACGCGCGCACGGGAACACGGGTGGCGAGTCCGGTTACTGAGGCGCTCGCGACGGGTGACGTCGTTGAACTGGCGAATGACACTTCGCTGGTGGCGCGCGACGGCAGTGTTCGGCAGATCGCTGACAGTGCGGCACCAATCCGAGACGCTGCGGGCGAGATTGTCGGGGCGGTGCTGGTCTTCTCCGACGTGACGGAGCAATACCAGGCGCGGGAAGAGCTGCGACAGCAGGTCAACCTGTTGCGCACGCTGATTGACGGAATTCCGGATGTCGTGGCGCTGCAGCGGCCGGATCACACCATCATGTTCTACAACCAGGCCGGGTATGAGCTGCTTGGGAAGTCGCCGGAGGAGGTGGATGGGAAGAAGTGCTATGAGCTGATTGGCCGGGATCATCCGTGCTCGCCATGTTCGACGGCGGAGGCGTGTCGGACGAAACGCGTGGCGGAAGTTGAGAAGCCGGTGTCGCAAGCCGGCATATACCTGGAGACGCGTGGGATTCCGGTTCTTGACGAGGAGGGGAATGTGGAATTGGTCGTCGAGATTCTGCGCGACATCACCGAGCGCAAGCAGAATGAGGACCGGCTGCGCCGCGCGCTTGATGAGCAGGAAGCGATCTTCGACACCAGTCTGGTGGGAATCATGGTGCTCGAGAATCGGATTCTGACGAAGGTGAATCGTCGGATGGCAGAGATGCTGGGCTATGAGCCGGACGAGTTGGTGGGGCAGGGTCCCCGACAGTTGCACCTTTCGGAAGTGCACTTCATCGAGTTTGGGGAGAAGTACTACTGGCGGCTGGCCGAGCGCGACACTGTACAGATTGAATACCCGCTGCGGCACAAGGATGGCCATACGGTCTGGTGTCAGTTCAGCGGGCGCGCGATTGCGCCGCCGGATCTGTCGAAAGGGGCCGTGTGGATTATCGACGACATTACGGAGCGCAAGCGGGGTGAGGAGGAGCTACAGGCGGCCAACGAGGAGCTTGAACACGCGACGGCGCGCGCGCGGAGTCTGGCGGCCCAGGCGGAACTGGCGAGCATTGCCAAGAGTGAGTTTCTGGCGAGCATGAGCCACGAGATTCGCACGCCGATGACGGCCGTGCTCGGGTACATTGACATGATCCGTGAGGGATGTCCGCAGCGCTGCACGTTCGGTGAGACGGAATTGCCGAAGCATATCGAGGTTGTGCAGCGGAACAGTGATCACCTTTTGCAGATCATCAACGACATCCTCGACATCTCGAAGATCGAGGCGGGGCGGATGAGTCTCGAGAAGATTGTCTGCTCTCCGGTGCAGGTGGTGGCGGACGTATCGTCGCTGATGCGGGTGCGGGCGGATGGCAAGGGGCTGGCGTTTGTCGTCGAGTATGCCGGCGCTGTGCCGGAGCGCATCGAGACGGATCCGACGCGGCTGAAACAGATCCTGATGAACCTGGTGGGTAATGCGATCAAGTTCACCGAAGCCGGGGAGGTGCGTATTGTCGTCCAGTGTGTGGAGTGCGACCGCGGCGGTGAGCACGGTGCGACGGAGCCCAAACTGCAATTCGAGGTGAAGGACACCGGCATTGGCATGACGCCGGAACAGATGGGGCGGCTGTTTGAGGCGTTCGGGCAGGCGGACACGTCCACGACGCGGAAGTTCGGCGGCACGGGGCTAGGCCTGCTGATCAGCAAGCGGTTGACCGAAGTGCTGGGGGGCGAGATTGCGGTCGAGAGTACGCCCGGCGGCGGCAGCACCTTCCGCGTGACGATCGCCACCGGATCGCTGGATGGCGTCCGCATGCTGGACGATCCGGCCGATGCGACGGTCGTGCGGCCGGAGCACCGGAACGAAGGGGACGCGCAGCCCGTTGCTCTGCTGAATTGCCGGCTTTTGCTCGCTGAGGATGGTCCGGATAATCAACGGCTGATCAACCATCTGTTGCGTAAGGCGGGGGCTGAGGTGGTGGTTGTCGAGAACGGGCAGCAGGCATGCGAGGCGGCGTTGGCGGCACGGGAGGAGGGCATGCCGTTTGACGTGATTCTGATGGACATGCAGATGCCGGTGCTGGACGGGTACGAAGCCGCGGCGCGGCTGCGGAAATCCGGCTACACGGGGGCGATTGTGGCGTTGACGGCGCATGCCATGGCTTCGGATCGGGAGCGTTGTCTGGATGCGGGCTGTGATGATTATGCGGCCAAGCCGATCGATCGCCGACAGCTCATCGAGACGATTCGTCAGCATGCGACGGGGCAGCGTGACGGGGTGGCGCAGCCTGACGGGGTTACGGAGGGGTAGGGGCCGCGAGCTTCAGCGCGAGCACATGGTCCTTTCGGGTCACGATGCCAAAGCGGTCGTCGAGATCGCGGAAGACCAGGCGTCGCCGTTCGTCGGTGATGATCTGGTAGTAGGCGTCGAGGTTCATCCGCAGATGGTCGAGTGCGGCCCGGGCCGCCGCCGGTGAGTCATAGGGCACGATGAGCAGGGTGTAGGTCTCATCGCGGGGGGTCTGATAATCGGCGGCGACGGCGAACGTACGTCCGCCGAGCTTCAGAACGTCGCCCTGACCGAGCGGGAAGAGGGCGTCGAGTCCGACGGGGCCGCGGATGATGCGCGCGGTGTTTGCGATGCGGTCGGTGGCCGGCAGGCGGTCCAGGAGGGGAATGGGCTGGTCGGTCGGCAGACGGTGCCAGATTTCAGCCGCCAGCGTGGCCATCGCGGGGACGAGTTCGGCGCTGCCGGTGGCATTACTGACCTGCACGAAACAGGGGCCTTTCTGCAGGATGACCTGATAGGCGTTGCCGACGTTACGGCCCGGGACATTCGCGGCGGGCTGACCACGGCCGCGAAAGTGGTAGAACAGGGCGCGGGCGGCGGTTGGTGAGGTCATCTCGTATAGATCGAGATCAAGCTCGTGCCCGTCGCGCTGGTATTCGGCGACACGCACGCGGCGAAAGCCGAGTTCGACAAACAGCTCGGCGGCGCCGTTGATGTGGTTGAATAAATCGGGGCCGACGAAGACGTGGGGCGGGGCAGCGCGTTCCCAGCCGTGGCCGCATGTCTGAGGCAGCCGGGACATGGTCGGCCCTGCGCTCGTGTTCGCGCGCGGTGGCGCGGATGGTGAGGTCGCGGGCGCGCCCATCTGACAGCCAAGGGGCAGCAGTACAAGCGATGTCAGGAGCAGGTGTATCAGGCAGGGCTTCATCACACTGAGCGCTGGTAACCTACACGTGGACGACTTGCACCTTCTTTGGATCGGTGACGCCGAGTCCGAGCTTCTCGGCGTAACGGAAGTAATCGGTGTAGCGCGGGTGCGCGCTGACTTTGACTTCCATCTCCTTGCGCTTTTCCACCATGAGGTTGTGGCAGACGGAGTCGACGGCGAAGGGATCGGTCGCGAAGAAGAGCGAATTATACTCATAAGCGAATTGCGGAGCGGGCATCGGGCCGGCGTCGTACTGGGCGCGCAGGCCGTCAATGACGTTCAAGACCAGCTTGTCACGGATGACCGGGAATGCGAGCACCTCGACACATACGTCGAAGAACAGCGGGCGATGCAGCCGGTTCGTATTGCAGATGGCGCCGTAACCGAGGTTTTTGGTGGCCATCGAGATGCCGTTGCCGGCGTTCTTGAAGACCGGGACGTTGATGATCTTGGTCAGCTTCTCGGTGAGCAGCTTGCCGTAGTAGGAGTGTTTGCCATTGAAGACGTGCTGGTTCAGGTAGGGGAGGTCCTTCGGGCCTTCCACGTCCGCCCAGTAGTAGACAGCGCGGTCGAAGTTCGGGGCGCTGATGTGATTGCCCGCGTCGTCGCGCCACTTGCGGTCGCCGTCCGGTTGCTCCTCGCCGACCTGCATGGCCATGGTCTGGAGGCCCGCGATCTGCACCTCGGGGAAGCGTTGCGAGGTGTAGCCGGCCTCCGCGAGCATATAGTCGAAGCGATCCCAGATAACGACGTTTTTGCGTGGCAGGCCGTTTGCGGTCAGCCAGTTGATGATGGCATCGACCACTTCGAGGCGCGTGCTGATAAGACCGGCCCCGACGGGGTTGACCTTGATGCCGACGACGTCGTCGGTGTCGAAGAGCTGTTTGAAGAGTTGGTCCGGCTCCTGGCGGGCCAGTGCCTGGAGGCCTTGCGTGAACATATGCTCGATGACGCGGGGATCGAACTTGCCGTCACTGATCGCCTTGTCGTTCTGTACGTGCGCGACGCGGCCGGGGAAGGCGCCGGGCAGCGAATGCTTCGTACGTGGCACCTTCAGGGCCTCAGCGACATTGGTCTTTGGCTTGGCCGGCGGTGCGTGGCGTGTGGCCTCCTGTGCCCAGAGCCTGGGCGTGCCCAAGACGGCGCCGGCTCCGATCGCGCTATAGCGCAAGAAATCTCGCCGACTGACACGATCCAGCATGCGTTGTAGTTCGAGGGAAGCGTAACGGGACATGTTTGCACCGCCTGGTAAGAGGAACACGGCGTCGCGATCAACACAGTGCCACTCTAAGAACGGTGCCACAAGCGTGGCAATCAACTCCGACAGTTCTTGACAGCGCTGCCGAGATGCGTCACGTCATACAGACCTGGGCGCAGTTGAGGGACAGCCGGTCGGCCAATTCACGACTGAATATTTGATCAGCTCCGAGCAACTGCCCGCCGCGGCAGCAGCTAGTTGGATGGTAAATGTAGTTATTCAAGTGGTTTACGAGCGAACGCCATCAGCTCGTACTCGTCGAGCTTGGGCGGGCGCAGGCCCCAGTCACCCGCCGTGCCGCCGTGGATGCCAACCACCTCGAAGCCCGCGAGGCGGAGCATACGAGCAAGCTCCGGAGCAGTGTAGCCGCGCTCACGCAACGTGGCCTGATCGGCGGGTGCAGAATCAAGCCCGGGCGCGTCACTGACCTCGGTCAGGTTGGTGAGGTCGAAACGGCCGGCGGCGACGTCCGCGTCCGTCGCTTTGCGGATCATACGGGCGGCATGCAGCACGTTGAGCATGAAGCGGCCGCCGGGCCGCAAAGAAGTACGCACGTTCTCCAGAATGCGCACATCGCGATCGAGTGGATCGTCGTCGGCGCCCAGCAGGCACATGGCGCCTTCGCAGAGGCAGATTGTGACGTCAAAGGCGTCAGGACGTGTGAACACCTCCGCATTTTCGTGGACCCACTCGACTTGCACGTTGGCCTGTCGGGCGCGCTCCGCGGCCTGGCTGAGCATGCCGGCGGAGAGATCCACGCCGGTGACCTGATAGCCCTGCTGCGCGAGTGGTACACTGTGCCGGCCGGTGCCGCAGCCGAGATCGAGGATCGTGCCGCCGGCTGGGGGCTGGAGGTGCTCGATAATGAAGGGGATCTCGGCTGCTGTGTTTTGCGTGAATACTTCAGCGTCGTACTTTGGGGCATGGGAGTCGAAGAAGCGTTGCCAGTTGGTCACTGATGGTCCTGCCGTTGATTGCGATTCGAGGATGTCAAAGGGGCGGTGAGGGTACCGCGCCCGGGGTGGCAGGTCGAGCACACGCCCGCTGGTTCGGGAGGAAACAGCGGGCGTGCTCGAGGCGTGCCTGAGCGGGCTGCGGAATGCGCGCAGGCAGCAGGTCAGGCGGATTCGATGATCAGTCGCGAGTTGGTCGGAACGGCGGCCGTGATGTACTCACCCAGGGCATCAACATCGATCCCGTTGATCAACGCAGAAGTGGTCACAGTCGTGCTCATTGATATTCTCCGGCTGTTCATTGCTCGCCTTCGACGGTTCGGCGGGCATCAGGCAGATGCAGGCAATTGCCGAACTCGTCATGCCGATAAGGCGACAAGTGCATCGGGCTGCACACGCATCGGTTGGCTGTCTTGCGAGGGGAATTATCGTAAGTAATTTGATGATAGTGTGTTACAGTTCATGGTCCGCGTAGGGGCGGGGTTGAAAAGCGGCCAGGCGGTGTCTGTTGCGATTCCCACTGAATAATGCGGGTGACCGCACGTTTTCTACGGTGAACGTCACAGGGATAGGCAGTCTCCTTGTGCGAGACGCCTGGGAACGCCAAACGCAGGAGGACTGGGCATGGCTGGACGAATGATGCTGCGTGAGGTGGGAATCCGTTGTTTGATGGCTGTCGCGATTGGCACACTGGCATGCTCGCGCCCGCCGACGACGCTGGCGGACGGGTTCACGATTCCGGATACCGGGCAGGTGATTTGTACGGACGACTACTACGAAATCGACGCACCTGCGCCGGGTGAGGCCTTCTACGGCCAGGACGCGCAGTATGACGGGCCGCAAATGAGCTACGTCGATCACGGCGACGGAACGGTCACGGATCTGGTTACCGGCCTCACGTGGCAGCAGACGCCGCCGGCGAAGATGACGTGGCTGGACGCGTTTGACTATGCGGACCAGCTCGCGCTGGGTGGCTACGATGACTGGCGATTGCCCACGATCAAGGAGCTATATTCACTGATCGATTTCAGCGGGCACACCGGTATGGATGCCGCCAGCTCGAGCCCGTACATCCATACCGACTATTTCGACTTCGAGTATGGTGACGAGTCGGCGGGAGAGCGTTTCATCGATGCCCAGTACTGGTCGAGCACCGAGTATGTCGGCCTGACCATGATGGGCGACGCGACGACGTTCGGCGTCAACTTCGCCGATGGGCGCATCAAAGGGTATCCCAATGAGATGGGGCCGGGGGGTGAGCCCATGCAGCAGTTCGTGCGGTGTGTGCGCGGGCCGGTGGGTTACGGTGAGAACGATCTGGTCGACAATGGGGACGGGACGGTCACCGATCGCGGATCCGGGCTCATGTGGGCACAAGCGGACAGCGCGGCGACGATGAACTGGGAGGATGCCCTGGCTTATGCGGAGGAGCTGGAGCTTGGGGGATACACGGACTGGCGGCTGCCGAATGCCAAGGAACTGCAGAGCATTGTCGACTATACGCGGGCCCCGGACGCACAAGATCCGGCTCAGCAGGGGCCGGCGATTGATCCGATCTTCGTGGTGCACGAGGAGGAATCGTGGTGCTGGACGGGTACGACGCACAAGGACGGGCCGGACCTGCGGTGGGCGGCGTACGTGTGCTTCGGTCAGGCCTGGGGCTACTTCGGTCCGCCCGGGCAGGAGCAGTGGATGAATGTGCACGGCGCCGGTGCGCAGCGCAGCGACCCGAAGAGTGGTGACCCGGATGAGTGGGCGTACGGCCATGGCCCGCAGGGCGATGAAGTGCGCATCTATAACTATGTTCGACCGGTGCGCGGTCCCGTCATGGTGCTGGGCGATATGGACTGTGACTTCGAGGTGGACTTTGATGACATCGATCCGTTCGTGCTTGCGCTGAATGGCGAGGCGGAGTATGAGGCGGCGTATCCTGATTGTGACTGGCGCCAGGCCGATGCCAACCAGGACGGCGCCGTGGATTTCGACGATGTAGCCGCGTTTGTTGGTTTGCTGGGGATGGCTGGATAGGGGGGGTACCACTCTCCGCTTCACGTTTTCGAGTGGCAAGGCGGGTGGAGAGCTGTGGCGGCGGGTGCGATCGCGAAGACGCGCATCCGCTGCTGCTTCAGTCGCTCAACCCCAACAGCCACGCGAGGATTTCGCCGGCGGCCTGGTAGCCGATGGGAAAGACATCCGGGTCGACTTCCGCCACGGAGAACGACTGGGTCGAGAGCAGGCGGTCGTCGGTGCACGTGGCGTTCATCAGTTCCGTGCAGTCGCCGTCCGTGTGGACCAGTCCGAGCAGGTGGGCGATTTCGTGCGCGATGGTGTTGCCGAGCGCTTGGGCCATCTGCTCGAGGCTGACGCCCTGACCGAACGCGGCGCGGAAGCTGCCCGTGAGGATCAGAGCATTGTCGGCGGGGTTGGCGTTGAACGTGTCGACCTGCTCGGTGATGGCGAAGGCCTGCACCGTGAAGCCGCCGAAGTAGATGGTTGAATGTGGCAGCAGGGGCACGTCGTGGGCATCTGAGTTCAGCAGCAGCAAGTTGAAGTTGTCGAAGCGATCGGCGACGATTTGTGCGACGCGCTGCTTCAGCGTGGAGGTGAGGGAATCCGAGAAGCCGACATCGCTGGCACGGAAGGGAGCGAGGTCGAAGGTGCCGACGTTGTCAATTGCGACGTTGTCGCCGCCGACCCAGTTCAGAAACACGATTTGTGCCTGCGACGACGGATTGCTGACACCGCGCTGGATGCGCACAGTCAAGTCGTATTGTCCGATATTGAATTCGCCGGCGTACGGGCTGACGGCGACGAAATGCTCGTCCGCGTCGCCACGGATGATGACATCGATCAGTGGATTGGTATTGCTGCCGTCGGGGGTGCGGTCATCATTCAAGGCGATGACATAGGCGCGGCTGTCCAGGAGCGCGGCGACGGGGTCCAGTGAGCCGCTGGTCGTCTGGACGTCGATGATGATGCGGTCGCCGGGCTCGAGCGTTCCGACGCTGAAGATGTCGAACTCGTTGCTGCTTGCGATGGCGTCGTTATGGCGCATCGTGCCGGAGGAGTCAGGGGTGAGGTCTTCGGCTGTGCGGAGATCACCATGGTCCCCGCCTGCCGGGATGGTGCCCAGCGGGCAGCCAAGACAGCACGCCAACAGGATAGAGAGCAGACTGAGGCACAAGCGGCGATGTGCGGGCACGGGGGTCTCCTGGTGGACCGCGGCGACTACCGGATGGGCGACACGCGTGCGGCTCAATCGGGATTGAGGCAGTTGCCGCACCGGCAATGCAACTCCTGCTCGACCATCTTCCGCAGCAGCGCTTTGCGGGCCATTTTCTCCGTGACGATGGGTCTTGTCACGTCCTCCTGGCGGCGTGCCGCGCTATAGCCGACGGTTTCCGCCAGGCGCAGCTCGGGATTTTCGAAGCCGATGGGGAAGACACTCGCTTCCAGTGCACCGCCCGCAAAGCTCTGGTCCTGGACGAGGTCCCAAGCCGTGCCGGTGGTGTCCATGAGGTCTTCGGGCACCTGGGTATGGAACAGCCCGAGCAGATGGCCCAGCTCGTGGCTGGCGACGTTGCCGAGCAACTGGGCAATCTCGTCGTCCGCGAGTTGCATGACGTCGAAGTAGGTGAATGCCTCGACGTAAATGATGGCGGCCTGCCAGGGGTCGGCGTTGTACTGGTCGACGCTGTCGGCCAGACCGAGCAGGCGGCTGTCGTTGCCACCAAAATGCACGGTGGCGTGGGGCCCTCCGGGCGGCGGCCCCTCGTCGGAGGTCATGAGAACGACGTTGAAGTCACTGTAGTCAGCCCGCATGGCGGCGACGGCTTCCTGTTTGATGAAGTCGGTTGCGCCAGCGTAGCGGTCGCCGAGTAGTGCCGCATCGAACGCACCGAACGAGATGGGGTGTTCGCCGTGAATGCGGACGTCGGATCCACCCGCGAAATTGAGATATACGACCTGTTGGGCAGGTGCAGGGATGGTGGCAGCGGGTTCGCGTCGAACGAATAGATCGTAGTTTCCGCCGGCGTCGCCGTAGGCGGGCGCCACGCCGAGGAACACGTCGGACGTGGCCTGGCGAATGATGTGTTCGAGGCTGGCGGAACGCGAAACGCGCTCGCGGTAGAGCAACTCGTACTGTTCGTCGAGCAGGACCACGAGAAACGCGTCGCGATCCTCGGCGGTGATCGTCCACTTGTCACCCGGCTGGGCTGCGCCCAGGGCGAAGAGTTCGTAGTCGCCTTGACCGGAGACGTTGCCAGTCGCGGAGTAGGATCCGGGCGTTGTGGGGGACTCGGGCTCGGCGTCGACCACTGGTGCGGGCGACTCGACGTCATCTGCGATCGGGTCGATGGATTCGGACGTACCGGCGACGAGCGGCAGGGGGTCGCCCTGATTCGTTCCGGGACAGCCGCCCAACAACGGCAGTGCCGCCACACAAATACTGATTACGCATAGGGTAAGCCGCATGTCTTCTCTCCCTACCGCGGCGACCGGCCCTCCACGCCGTCCGCCTGGTGTTCCAGTTGGGCCATCGGTACGGACCTGCCAGCCCGGGCCGATCGCGCAGGAAGTAGCTCCAGGAGAACTATCGAAATCACAGGTTGGGGACGTGAACAATCGCCGGTATGGAGCACGAATGGTGGCATCGGGCGATAATCGTGCTGCTCTGCACGCGGGGAGGTAGGGCGCTTTGGGCTCGCAAGGCGCCGGGCTTCGTGCCGACTTCCGGTAAGCTGGATTCCGGAACCGTTTGCGGCCGTGGCTGGTGGGTCTGCGGGGCGGAAGACCGCTCGAAATCTGATTGTCCGGATGCATCTAACGCGGGCGGGGGCCGCCAAAGTCGCGGAGACTGGCTCTGGGTTTCCCCCCCGCAAAACCACCAAGACGCTGATTTTCCAGGTCATTTGATCCGATGAAACAGGGCGCAGGTACCCTCGCAGACCGGGGGAGCAATTGCGATCAAGAGGTTGTATTCATGGATGCCGAGAAGATCGTGAAGCTGACGCCGGAAGCCATCCAGGAGCTGCTGGACGCCCGGAGTGCGGAGGTCATCCCCAAGAGCGGGCCTGGACAGCGTCGCGAGGAGCGCTGGCCATTCCCCGGCACGGTTGAAATCTGGCTGCCGGAGGGTACTTACGGCGATCGCCACGTGCTGGCGACGCTGCACAACCTGAGTGCACACGGTTTGGCCATGCGGGCCCGCCGGCCGATCGCGCGTGACGTGCGGCTATCGCTGGCGATTCATCTGCCGGAGCTGAGCTGCTACGGGCATGCGATCGTGCGGCACTGTACGCGCGCACACGTCGGCTACCTGGTGGGGGCCGAGTTCGTATATCACGGCGAAGAGGACGACGAGGATCCTGGCGACATCTGAGCCACGGGGATCCTCGGGGTGACGTGATCGGCCGGGCCTCGTCCCGGCCGTCTTCTTGCGCGCCTTGCGCCGTATGATGATGGCGGCTACAATCCGGAACATGAACTCCACTTTTGTCGAACACGAACTGCCGAACGGTCTGCGTGTGGTGTGTGAAGTGATGCCGCGGGTGCGCTCGGCGGCGGCAGCGTTTCTGGCCCGCACCGGGTCACGGCACGAAGGACCAGATGAGCATGGTGTCAGCCACTTCCTCGAGCACATGTGCTTCAAGGGGACGCCCACACGAGGCTGGCACGACATCAACGTCCGCTTTGACGAACTGGGCGCGATCTACAACGCTTTCACGGGAAAGGAGCACACGGTCTATTACGGCTGGGTACCGGCTCGCCGAATTGCGGAGCAGATCGAGCTGCTGGCCGACATGATGCGGCCCAGTCTTCCGCCGGATGACTTCAATACCGAGCGAAACGTCATTCTCGAAGAGATCGCGATGAAGGACGACAGCTTCGACCACGCGGTCATGAACTACATTCACGAAGTGTTGTTCGAATCGCATCCGCTGGGCCATGAGATTCTCGGCGAGAAGGAGACGATCCAGAGGTTGCCCCATGAGACGCTGCTGGCGTACCACCGGCGACGGTACGCCCCGAACAACATGTGCCTGGTGGCAGCGGGGGCGGTTGACCCGGAAGCTGTATTTGTCGCGGCCGGGCGTTACTGCGGCCAGTGGGCGCGGCAGGACATCGGAGGCGGCGTCAACGGGGTGCCGCCCCAGCCGATTACGGGGGCGCGCAAACTCAAGCTGGAGCGGTTCAAGCAGCAATCGATCGTGATTCTCTACCCATCGATCCCGCGCGGAGATGGCGACGTGGAGGCCGTGGAGGCCTTCACCGGGCTATTCGGCGGGCACAACTCGCGTTGCTACTGGAACATCGTGCAGAAAGGTATCGCGACCCAGGCGGGCGCGGTATGGCTCGGGTACGAGGACAACGGCGTACTCGCGTTTTATGCGGACGGCGAACCGGATAACGTGGAGCGCATGCACGATGCCCTGCGCGCGGAGATCCGCCGAGTGGGTGCAGAGGGGGTCACGTCCGAGGAAGTTCGACGGGTCAAGAATCAGCGGAAGACGCACCTCGCGTTGGAGGCGGAGAACCCTCGCACGCGCCTGATGCAGGTGATTGACGATATCGAGACCTATAACCGGCCGCGCGGCCCCGATGCGCGACTGGCGGCGGTTGAACGGGTTACGCCGAAAGTGATCATGCAGCATCTCGCTCGGTATCCGATTGATGGGGACGGGCTGCTGATCTCATGTGGGCCGCGTGACTGGCCATAGCGACCGGTGGGCAAGGCGCGGTGGGGGGCCGTGGCCTGCTGTCGCGGTGGGTTCCTGCAAGGGATTCGAGAGCAGGTCAGATAACAACCTGCGAGGTGGGGCCACGGCGCATCGTCAGGAACGTGCGGGTGCACGGCTGATCAATGCACTTGCAGGGGGGCCGCTAATTTGCCGACAGCAATTCTGTGCGCGAGCACCCCTCGCCGAAATGCGTATCCCGGGGTGCGAGGATGGCGCCGCGGCTCGGTCGGGTCGCCAGGAACGCCGCGCGCAACTGCGAGACCGCCATGAGCGAGAACAAGTGTCCAAGATGCGGGCAGCAGGCGGGGCCGACAACTCGATTGTGTTCGTACTGCGGGTTGACGCTGCGTGGAGGAGATGCACCGGTGCGCGGGGGTACGGACCCGCGGGGCGTGCGGCCGGCTGACGGCTCCCGGCGCGGACGGGCCCAGGGACGCGTGTGTCCGCGATGTCAGGGCACGGGCAAACATCGCGATCGTAGCTGGCTGCCGTGGAACAATCTCGCGTCGCTCTGCGTCGTGGTTGGACTTGCAGGCATGATCAGCTCAGCCTGCCTGGAATGGAACACGCGTGAGATCTTCTTCGGTGGTCTGATCATGAGCATGATCGGCGTGGGCATGTACATGGCGGGGAATCGGTGTCCGCGGTGTGGCGGGTCCGGGAAGCTGGAAGGGGCCGTGATGGAGCGTGAGCGCCGCACGGTGCAGATCCGCTACGGCGGTCCTGATTGATGCAGAGCGCGTAGTGCTGGCGAGGGGGAGGGGGGGAACCCGATTCGTGATCAAGCTTCAGGCGATTGGCAGATGCGCTCGTACACGTCATTGCAGTAGCGGTCTGTCATGCCGGCGACATAGTCGGCGACAACACGATGCGGTTCGGTTTGGTGGATGCGCTGCCGGTAGCGCTCGGGGAGCAGGGTGGGATTGTGCGTGAAGGCATCGAAGACGTGTGTCAATCGACGAGCGGCGTTGGTGTCGGCTTCCTGTACTGCGGCGCTGGCATAGAGATTCTGGCGCAGGATGCGCTCCAGGGCGGCGACCTGCGCGTCGGTCGCTGAGGTGAGCAGTACACTGGCGGCCCCCGTATCGGGACACACGATTGCGTCGAGTACGGTGCTTTGGATGCGATCGAGCGCCGGCCGAAGGTGTGGGCGCCAGGCAGCGAGGTCGCTACCGCGTGGCCCGTCGTAGACCTGTCGCCAAAGTTCGCAACTCAGCAACGCCTGCGGTTTCAGCAGGTCGGCATAGACTCCATCCTGCAAGTCGTGCAGCAGGTAAGCCAGGCGATCGGCGAGCGCCACGATTCCGCTTTCGATCGGGAGTGCCCCCGCGTCCCGTAAGGGGTGCCATGCCGGCTGGTCAAAGGGTGTATCGTGGCTGGCGAGGCAGCGGCGCACGATGCGGGTGAGGTTGAGGCCATGGAAGTCGGGGTAGGGGTGTTCGAGCGCTTCGACCACGCGCAGTGTGTGACGGTTGTGTTCGAAGCCGCCGTGGTCGTGCATGCAGGCGGCGAGGGCGCGCTCGCCGGCGTGTCCGAAGGGTGGGTGGCCAAGATCGTGGGCCAGGGCGATGACCTCGGCGAGTTCGGTGCGTGCATCGAGGCGGTGGGCGATGACCCGCGCCTGATGTGCGACCTCCAAAGTGTGCGTCAGGCGGGTACGGACGTGGTCTGTGCGTGGTGCGACAAAGACCTGGGTCTTGTGCTGGAGTCGACGGAAGGCCGCTGCGTGCACGATGCGCTGGCGGTCGAGCAGCAGGGGCGGCACGTGGTCCGCCAGGGGATCGGGATGATCGCGCTGGTAGTCCTCGAGCCGCTCCATTCCTGCTCCGCTTGGACTCCGGCATCGCATGCGCGGAGGGCGTTCGAGCCGTGCTTAACGTTCATCCTGCGGGATGCGCGGTGGCGGTGTGTCCTTGGGCAGGCCGGGCGTCTTGGCGGCGACGACGGCCTTTTCGGCCTCACCGGTGGTCAGCAGGGCGGCAGTAATCTGTTCAGACACCTGGGTCATGCCGGTGGGGCTGTACGGGACCATCATGATGGTGGACTTGGAATGGCTGCCGACGGCTGTGACGGTGTCGTAGTGCTGCGTGAGTAAGACCATCTTCGTGGCTTCCTCGGGCGAGATACCTGCCTCGGAACACGCCTCGACGGATTCCTTGAGACCGTTGGCGATGGCCAATCGCTGCCGCGCGATACCGACACCCTGCAGCTCCTTGGCGCGGGCTTCCGCCTCGGCCTCGGCGATGACCTGAATCTTGCGGGCCTCGGCCTTGTTCTTGGCCGCTTCCTTGAGACGGGCGCTCGCGTTGACCTCGTTCATCGCCTCCTTGACCTTCGCCGCGGGCTGAATGTCGTTTACGAGCGACTGGAGGATCGTATAGCCGAACTGCTGCATGGTGTCTTCGAGGCGTTCCTTGACGGCCAACGCGATCTTGTCCTTCTCGCTGAATACGTAGTCGACGCCCATGTCGGGGACGAGGGCGCGGACCGTATCAAATACGTAGGAGCTGATCTGCTGGTGCGGGTTGGTCAGCCGGTAGAAGGCCGCCTTCACGGAAGCTTCGTTCTCCTCCACGAAGAACTGCACGGCGATGAGCAGATCGACGAACACGTCGTCCTTGGTTTTGGACTCGACGTTGATCTCCAGCTCACGTACACGGTGCGTGACCTTGCCGGCGATTGTGTCGAAGATCGGGATTTTGAAGTTCAGGCCCGGACCGGCGATCTTGTGGAACTTGCCAAAGCGTTCCACGATGGCGCGGGTCTGCTGCTGCACGGTAAAGATGCCCGTGGCGAGCACGATCAGTGCGAATATGAACAGGACACCGAATCCGATCAGTAGCAGTGGCATGTCAGCCTCCCTTCGATTTCTGGGCACCGTGTTACGCTCACAGTGCGAATTGCGCGCTGAGCAACTCCACATGCAGCGCGTGCACCGGGTCCGGTATTTCCCACGACGCAATCTCGAGCTTCACTTCGCTGCCGCGCGGCCAGCTTGTCACCGCGCGCTCGGCTCGGAAGATCTCCAGGCCGGACTGCTCCAGTCCACGGATCCGCAGCGCGACTTCCGCCAGGTCGTAGCCGCCGTTCCAAATCCGCACGGCGACGGGTTCGGTGCCCAGCAGGCGCTCGCCGCCGCTGGTTGCCGACCAGGAATAGTGGAGATTCTCGCTATTCTGGATGGGCTCGAAGCCGTCCGGTGGAGCGAGTGGCTCGGGGTGCGGTCCGTTACCGGCCCCCAATAGGCCGGTGTCGCCCTGGGCGAGCAGCAAACCGCAAACCCGACAGAATCGGGCGAGTTGAGGGCTTTCGCCGCCGCAACGTGGACACGTCAGAGACATGTGCCGAGATTTCCTGCGTTGCCGGAACCGTGAGTGCGGCAGCGACCCACGTCGTCCGCCGTACCTACAGTGTACCCGCGCGAGACGGTGAGGATACTACAACTGTCCGGGGAGATTGTAACCGTTGGGTGAGGTTCAGGGATCCGCATCATTGCGGACTCCCCGCGGGCTGCGTGGCGGGCGGGTCGGCGGACGGGGGTGCGAAGACACCGAGTTGCCACATGAAGAATGTCCACACGTCGAGTTGCTTGTCGACATACATCTTCAGTGGCTTGCCGGCACCGTGGCCCGCTTTCCGCTCGACCTTCAGCAGGACGGGCTGGTCGGAGGCTGTGGCGTTTTGCAGGGCTGCGGCCATTTTGCGGGCGTGCATGGGGTCGACCCGGGTATCGCCCTCGGCCGTCATGAGCAAGACCGCAGGGTAGGAGACGCCTTGTTCCACGTGGTGATATGGCGAGTAGGCCAGCAGCGTCTCGAACTGCTCCGGGTCCTCGGCGGAGCCGTATTCGGGGATCCAAAGGCGAGCGATCGAGAAACGGTGATAGCGAATCATGTCGAGCAGCGGCACCTCGCAGGAAATGGCGCCGAACAGATCCGGACGTTGGACGAGCGCCGCGCCGACTAGCAGACCGCCATTGCTGCCGCCACGGGCACCGAGCCGCTCAGCGCGTGTGTAGCCGTCGGCGATCAGTTTCTCGGCCGCTGCGATGAAGTCGTCGAACGTGTTCTGCTTCCGCTCCAGGCGGCCGGCGAGGTGCCACTCCTTGCCGAACTCGCCGCCCCCCCGGATGTTCGCCACGGCCCAGATCCCTCCGCGGTCGAGCCAGGGAATGCAGCCGCGGTAGAAGAACGGTGTTTGGCTGCCGGCGAAGCCGCCGTAGCCCCAGAGCACGGCCGGGTTGTTACCGTTGAGTTCGAGACCCTTGCGGTGCGTGACGAACATGGGTACGCGGGTGCCATCCTTCGAGTTGAACCAGATCTGCCGGGTCTCGTAGTTGGCGAGTTCGACCGCGACTTCCATGCGGTCGAACGGGTTCATCGTGTGTGAGCCGAGGTCGTAGTGGAACACGACGGGCGGATAGGCGAAGGACTGAAAGCTGAATAACAGGTCAAAGGTGCCGGGGCTTCCGGTGAGTTCGCTGACACTGCCGAGGGTGGGGAGGGTGACCTCCTTGACGAGTTCACCCGCGGGCTCGTGGATGAGCACGCGCGAATAGGCATTCTCCATCACGGTGATGACGAGCTTCTCGTCCGCAAGCTCGAAGTCCTCGATCACGCCCTTTTGTTGCGGGATGATGTCCTGCCAGTTGTCTTGTGCCGGGCTATCGACCGGGCAGGCGACGATGCGATAACGGGGGGCCTCGAAGTTCGTGCGCAGGTACAGCCGGTCTCCCAGCACTTCGGCCTGGAATTGACCGTCGAGTCCGGTCGCGAGCGGCGTAAAATCGTCCTGGCCCATGGGTCGCATGTACAGGTCGTTGCGGGCCCAGTCGAGGGAGGTGGCGAGGAACTGATAGCGATTGTCGTCGGAGTTGTAGACGTCGACCCACTCTTCCTTGGGGCGGCCATTCCCCCAGATCTTCGGGTCGAGGACGGGGTCGGTACCGAGTTTGTGGTAGTAGACGTGGCGGTGATAGAGTGTTTCGTTCGCAGCGGCGTCGGCGTCGGGCGCGGGGTAGCGTGTGTAGAGGAAGCCCCCGCTGTCGGCGTCCCACGCGACCGCGGCATGGCGTGTGCGCGAGATCTTGACGGGCAGGTCTTCGCCGGTGTCGACGTTGCGGACGTAGAGTGTGCTGTTCTCGGTGCCGCCGGCCGATTTGCCGTAGGCGACGAGTTTGCCATTGGGCGACGGATGCCACCAATCCAGCGCGACACTGCCGTCGTCGCTGAAGTTGTTAGGATCGAGCACGACTTGTGGTTCGGTGTCGAGTCCACCGATGCGAACGTACAGGGTCGGGTGATTCTGCAGGGCGGTCCGCTTGGTGTAGAAATAGCGGTCGCCGAAGTTGCGGGGCGTGGAGGCGACATGCGAGCGATGGAGTGCCTCGAGGCGTTTGCGCAGGGCATTACGCTGCGTCTCGAATCTCCCTAACAGCCGATCGGTAAGGGCATTCTGGGCGTCCGTCCAGCGTTGCACCTCATCGGAAGCGCCTTCTTCGAGCCAGCGGTAGGGGTCGCTGACCTGAACGCCGTGAATCTCGTCAACGGTTGCGACGGTTCGGGAGGGTGGGTATTCGGGACGCTGGGCGTAAGACGGGCTGCTCATGCTGAAGATTGCCAGGCACGCGAGCGTCAAGCACAGCGGCCGGGTAGGTTCGGGCATAGTTCCACTCCTGCGCCTCAGGGACGGGCACCGCGCCAGCGCACCCGGACGGTCGCGATCACCGAAGGCACGCAGGGACACTTGGTGACGGACGACCGTCAAGTCGTGTAAGATATCCGCTAAATGGTACGGTCAACAAGTCCGCAAGGTGATTTGCCCGAAATCGCTCCCGGTTCGGCGTCATCGCAAGACGCCCGGATCGAGGACGAGGGACTGCGCTGCCCAGCCTGCGCTTATAACCTGACCGGCCTGCTGCAGCCACGTTGTCCGGAGTGTGGGGAGCAATTCGATTGGGACGCGGTACGGCAGCCAGCCGCGCATCCGCAGGTCATTGCTTTTGAGCGTAGCCGGGGGTGGGGGCGGCTCTCGGGCTGGTTGCTCACATGGGTGACGGCATTATTCGCACCCTGGGTTTTCGCCCGGCAGGCGACACAGGGGATACAGTTGCGGGCAGCGCTCATGTTTGGTGCGGTGTGCTTCGCACTGACCGGCCTGTCGTATCTTGACGGCGTTTCGTGGGATATTCATGTCATCTGGCTGTTCACGGCGGCTGGTTACATACCGGCCCAGGCGGCTGTGTTGCTCGGGCTGGATGTCGCCCACTGGAGAGAGCCTGGTCGCTCGTATCGCTTCTGGCTGGCCGTTGGTTGTTACACATCGGCAGTGATGGCGACTGAACTCGGTGGTCCGCCCTTGTTGTCCTTCCCTGAGCCGTGGTCAACATTGTGGACGAGTGGCCTTCATGGGGCCTGGCAGTTCATCGTAGGACTGTGGTGGTCGGACTGGGCGTCAGTCGCACAGCTTTCTTTGTGGCTGACGGCGCTGGCTTGCTGCTATTGGAAGCGACTGCGGCTACGCGGCTGGCGGGGGTTCACGGTCTTCGTGTGCGTGATAGCACAAGGCATGATCGTCTTTGTGTTGTACACCCTGGCCGTGTCATTCGGTGTGTATTGGCATGAGGAGCTATATCCCATCTCGATCGCATGGTAGTTCCGGTCGCAGCGTTGCGCAGTCATACAGTTGCCATCAGCGCAGCACACGTCTGGTCATACGTCGCAGAGCGATGACATGGCCGATCGCAGTGTAGACGAGCAGAAATCCCAGGTGCATGAGCGTCATGAGCGTGAACTCGGCCTTGAACAGCGCGCGGGCCAACTCAATCGGGTGGGTCAGCGGTACCAACAGGGAGATAGTGTCCAAAGCCCAATGATGCCCGCGGACCGGGAAGAACGTGCCCGAGAAAAAAAAGAGCGGAGTAATCACGCCGGTCGTGAAGAAGGAGAAGTTGTTGATCGTCTTCACGAAGCTCGTCACGATCAGTCCGACCGTGGCAAACAGATACGCCGTCAGGAATCCGACGACCGGAATCAGCAGACACCACCACGACGGCCGCACGCCGAAGATCATCGTGATCAATAGCACCACGGTGGAAAACACGGCGCCCTTGCTGGCGGCGAAGAGGATTTCTCCGACGAACATCTCGCGAATGAGCAGATGCGTCCCGAGCATCGCGTCGTAGGTCTTCTGATAGATCAGGCGCACGAACGTGCTGAACGTGGTTTCGAACACTGCGGTGAACATTGCCGAGGCGACAAGCAGCCCACTGGCCACGTAGGACCGATACGGCAGGCCGTCGAAACTCTCCGGCGACAGGTAGTTACCCAACCCGATTGCGACCGCGGTGAAGAAGAACAGCGGCTCGAGCACGGGTGGCGTGACATTCGCCAACAGCGTCTTGCAGTATACGCGATAGTGGCGGTACCAGACGCCGTAGAGACTCCAGAACGCGCCTGTGCGCAGCCGCACCGGTTCGCGCAGCATGGGCAGATTGGATTGCGGGGACGAGCTCATTCGTTCAACCCCCGACCGGTGAACTTCAGAAAGACATCTTCAAGCGTCGAGTGGCGCAGGACGGTATGAGGCGATTCGATGCGATCATAGAGCTGGCGCAGCGGCTGCTCGTCGTTGGAGTAGAAGTAGTCGGCGTCGCCGGCGCGTTCGTGGCGCACGTCGCCGTTGAGCTCCGGCGGGGATTGCAAACCGGAAGTTTGCAGGACGTAGCGTTCGAGATGGTCCGCGATCAGGGCGTTGGGCGGCCCGGAGAGAATGACGCGGCCCTGGTCCATGATCATTACGCGGTCGCTGAGCTGCTGCGCCTCCTCCATGTAGTGCGTGGTAAGGAGAATCGTCATGCCCTGGCGCTTGAGCTCGCGCAGTAACGCCCAGATGGCATGGCGGACCTGCGGATCGAGGCCGGTGGTGGGCTCATCGAGGATGAGGAGCTTCGGGCTGTTGAGCAATGCCCGAGCGATCATCAGCCGGCGTACCATGCCGCCGGAAAGCTGCCGGATGGTGCTCGTCGTCTTGCTGGAAAGCGACATCCATTCGAGCAGGGCCTCCGTGCGGCGGCGGGCGTCGCGCTGAGACAATCCGCAATAGAGTCCGTGAATCAGCAGACATTCGGAGGCATTGAGCTCCTCGTCGAGATTGTTGTCCTGGAATACGACGCCGACGTTGGCGTTGATCTGTTTGCGGTGCCGCATGGGCGTGCGACCAAAGACACTGAGCTCTCCGTCAGTGACTTCGATCGCGCTATAGATCATCCGCATCAGGGTGGTCTTGCCGGCGCCGTTAGGTCCGAGAAAGCCAACGCACTCGTTGGGCGTGATCTCGAAGGACACGTCCCTGACGGCGTGAACATCCTTGAACCGTTTGTTCAACGACCGGGCGAAGACGATTGGCTCAGGCTGATTTTCGGACCTTGTGCTCATCACTCCGGATCATAGCGGCTGCGAGGACCGGCGTGGAGACGCCGAGTGCTGGCAGGGTGCGGGCAGTTTCACGGATACGCGGTTTTCGGCCGATAAAGCAGACGGGTGGCGACGCAGAGATGCCAACCCCCGGAGCTTGCAGGTGCTGGTCCATATCCACATTCCGAAGAACGCCGGCTCGACGATGCGGCAGTTGCTGAAATGCAACTTCAAGAGCCGCTTAGCGGAGTTCTACACGCACAGGCGAGGCCGGTTTCTCACGGATGACGAGTTTCTGGCCTACTTGAGCACGCTGCCGGACGGTACCGCTGCGCTGACGGGTCACGATCTGCGGCCGCTATCGCCGATGGTGTCGGCGGAACATGGAATACGGTACTTCACTTTCCTGCGTGATCCGATTCGGCGGGCGATTTCGCTCTATCACTATGAACGGAAGGTCGCGGGCAGTCGGGACGCGCAGCACGTGTCGCTGTTGCCGTTTGAGCAGTACGTGGAAGAGCGGCCGAAATACGACCGAGCAATCTCGAATTGGCAGGTACACAACTTGAGCGCGACGGGCAATCTGGATGACGCCAGGTATCGACTCGAGGCGTTCCTGATGGTCGGGCTGGTTGAGCGGTTCGACGAGTCGCTCTTGCTGCTGCGCGAGCGCTGTCATGAACGGCGCCTGGCCGTGGCGTACCGCAAGGAAAACGTCTCGGCCAAGCCGATTGTGCGGCTAGCGGGTTTATCCAGGAACGTGTTGGCGCGCCTGCAGGAGATGAATGCGCTCGACATTGCATTGTATGAGTACGGTTGCCAGCGCTTCGAACGTGACCTCAGGACCGTGGCCGGACTCGCCGCGAAATTGACGCTGCTGCGCATGCGGAATCGAGTGCCGATCGGCGTATAGCCGCGCCTTATGAGATGCGACACGTGCCCGCATCCGCTTGCGTGACGAACCACGCGCGCAGTGTCTCGGCGACCGACCAGGCCTGGGCGAAGCAGCCATTGGCGGCGTAGGGGGCCTCCCCATCGAAGATCTCGCTGAGCGAGCCGATGCCCGTCGACCAGAGCTGCCCGAGCATGGGCTCCAGCATCCGACGCGCCGCGGCGGCGTCGCGGCGAACCCGAAAGTGTGCCAGGACGAAGGGGCCGAGCAGCCAACCCCACGCAGTGCCCTGGTGGTAGGCCTCGTCACGTACAACCGGGTCACCGTGGTAGTGGGGCCGGTAACCCGGCTCGAAGGGGGCAAGGGTGCGCAAGCCGAACCAGGTGTGCATGTTGTTCACGCACATCTGTACAATGCCGTCCTGCTGGCGGTAGTCCAAGGCCGAGTGCGTCAGGCTGGCGGCAAAGATCTGGTTGCAACGGATGTGATTGTCGTGGCCGTGGGGACCGTCGATCACGTCGAAGCAGCAGCCGCGCGGCTCGTTCCAGAAGCGCTGAAACGCATGGCGCGTGTGCTGGGCGAGGGCCATGAACTCATCAGCGGGTTCGTCGAGGAGGTCTGCCAGGCGGGCCATGTTGCACAGACCGTCGTACCACAGGGCGCTGAGCTCGACGGGCTTGCCGTGTCGCGGCGTGACGACGCGGCTGCCGATCTTGGCGTCCATCCAGGTCAGGTTGATGCCGTGCTCACCCGCATGGACGAGTCCATCAGCGGCCACGTGGATGTTGTGCCGGGTTCCGCGGCGGTGCCAGGCGACGATGTCGCGCATGACGGGGAAGAGCTCCGCGAGGGTTTCGATGTCGCCGGTGGCACGGACGTATTGGTCGATGGCCCACAGGTACCACAAAGTGGCGTCGGCGGTGTGGTACTCGGGCTCGTCGCCACTATCCGGGAAACGGTTGGGGATCATGCCCTGGTCGACGTAGCGTGACCATGTCAGGAGGATCTCGCGGGCGATGTCATGGCGGCCGGTGACGAGCGTCAGTCCGGGCAGCGCAACCATCGTGTCCCGTCCCCAATCGGTGAACCAGGGGTAGCCGGCTATGACTGTGTGCTCTTGCTCATGGTGACGCGTGCGGCGGGTCACGACGAACTGGTCGGCGGACAGCACGAGTTGACGCACGGGCGGCGGTGCGCTGGTCGCCTGACTGGGCTGGTAGGCCTCCCATGTGCTAAGCAGGCGCTTCGCTCGGGCGGTACGGCGGGACAACGCGCCATCAATGTCCTTGGGTAGGCCGTCGCCGGCGCTGAGCACAAATGTGACTGGGGCATCCGCCGTCAGGGCAACCTTGCATAGGCCGGCTACGAGGTTGCTGTCGAGATGGTCGAAGCCGCGATCCTGTTCGACCGGTAGGTGAAAGTCATGACACCACGTGTAGTTCACCTGCCATGCGGCATTTGTGGCTGGCGAGCCGTGGCACATGGCACGCAACGTGCTGTGGGTGTCCGGGGTGGCGATTTCCAATTGCGTCTTGTCCCCGCGGACGCGAAATGCTCGTTCGCCGCCCGGAGCCAGGAAGTGATAATGGCGATCGTTGACCAGCAGGCGGCACAGCAGCTCGACCGGCGGGCTATCCGGCAGGAGTTCGTATTGGACGTAGGTGACGTCCTGCCGGTGTTCCATCCAGACACGTTTGCGCAGGCGAGCGGCATCACAACAAAAGGTCCATGTCGGCAGGCCCAGCGTGAGGTCAAAGTGCTGCAGATGCCGGCAGGCGGTTGGCTGTTCGAGCCCGTTTTTCCAGATGTTGGTGTAGAGTTGGTATGGCGTGCCGTCGAGGAAGACCGTGTCGTCGAGCTTGGCCACGAGCAGCGTGCGGCCGGCGGGCGGCTTGAGCCCCGCAATGAGCAGGCCGTGATAGCGACGTGTCAGCGCACCCGCCACCGTGCCCGCGGCGAAACCGCCATGGCCGTTGGTGACGAGCCATTCGCGGCTGAGGGCGTGACGGATGTGGGCGCAGATATGGGATGGCAGATGAATATTCATCGCGTGATTCCTGAAGAGCGGTCGTGTGAAGCGACGCCCGTGGTCTTTGCATGGCAGTCAGGGACTACGTTGCAGGTGTACCCAGGGCCTTGTGCACGAGTTCCATGAGCTGCTCGACCTTGAACGGCTTGAACAGCACGCCGGCGAGTCCTTCGCGACTGGCCCGCACGATCGAGTGCTCCGGGTCGTAGCCGAAGCCGGTGATGAGAATGACCGGGCAGGCGGCGCGGTGTTCCTTGGCGGCGGCGAAGACTTCGTAGCCGTTCCGGTAGGGCATCTTGATGTCGGAGAGCACCAGGTCGAAATGCTGGGTGTTGATCATGCGGAGGGCCTCTTCACCGTCCTTGGCCATGACCGGCAGCGCGCCCGACTTCGACATGACGTCGGCGATGGTCTCGCGAATGATGTCTTCGTCGTCGGCGATGAGAACACGCTTGCTGGCCAGCGCGGGATCAACAGTCGTTTCAACGGCGGCCAGGCCACGAATAGCCTGTTGGGGGCGCGTAAGCAGTTGGACAGCTTCCTGGGCCCGATCGACGTAGCCGATGATGGCGCGCAAGCCGCGCCGCGTCTCCTCGCTCTGATCGTCGTGGTGCAACAGGCGCGTGGCCTCCGAGATAATGTCGTTGAGCGGTTCCGACAGTTCGGCGCGGACATCGGCGGCCACCTGGCCGACCGTCTCACTGCGCTCGACCACCAGCAGCTTGAGCATGTGCAACGCTACTGCGATGTAGCGGCCGAAAATCTCGGCGACCTGCCGGTCCTCCTCGGTGAAGGCGTCGTGCTCGTCGGCTTCGACATTGAGCACACCAACCACACGCTCATTCAGGCGCAACGGGACGGTGAGTGAAGAGCGGGCGGCTTCGTAACCGGACAGGTAAAGCGGGTCGGCGCCCACGTCTGGGCAGATATATGACTGCCCGCGTGCCGCGACGTAGCCGCAGATGCCGTTTCCTTCCGGCTCGGCGTACAGATCGTGCGCCTTGGCCTGCTCGGGAAAGCCGCCGGCGAGGACGGTATCGAGCTTGTTGGTCTTCGGGTCAAGCACCAGCACCGCGAAGTGATTGAATTCGAGCAACTCACTGCAATAGCGGATCAACCGCTCTTCGAGCAGCCGGAGGCGTTCCGGCACGTCAAGGTGGGAGGTGGCATCGACGTCCAGTGCGACCAGTTCACGTCCCGCCGCGTCGATTGCGTCGAGCTTCTCCCGCATGCGCGAGATGGCGGTCGTATCACAAACGAGTCCGATCGCCCGGCGCACGTGCCCCTCGTTATCACGTACGGCGGAGGTGGTCAGGTCGAAATAGTGCTTCTGGTCGACGTGAATCGTGCGGCGGCGCGTGATCAGCGCGTGATCGGCCTCGAGCTCGCCCGCGAGGTTCGTCACGGCCTTGCGGATGTGATCGCTCGTCTCAGCGGGGTATTTGTGCAGCGCTTCGTTGCCCCACAGGAGGTTCCCTTGCAGGTCGACGACGCAGACGCCCTGCGCGATGCCGTCGAGAATGTCGTGGGCGTGCTCCCGGCCGGCCAGCTCGACCAGCGGCCGCACGAGCTCCGGGGCCGCGAGCAGCCAGTGGGTCTCCCCATCGCGCAGGCTGGCAAGCACTTGCTGCGGGTCCGTTGCCCGCTGCGTGTTGAACGCTGCGCCGAGCTGCTGCTCCAGATCTGCCACCGCGTCGGTCGACGACGTGAGGATCCACACACGGGGCGCGTCTTGTCCTGAGGTGTCAGCGTGCATCCGACCGCTACCCGAAACCGTTTTCTATGGCGCCGGCGCGCCGAAACCGCTCGTATACCCCATTCGGCGGTAATTTCCAAGCCTGCAGCACACTCTGAACCGTCTGCGACGGACGCATACTCGGTTGTTGCCCTGCCAGGCTGCGAATAGACTTCGCGAGCCGTATTTGATGATACGACGTGCGACGCGACGGCGAGCAGAGGCCCAGCCCAGTTGAAGTATACGTCTTTACAGGTCGCGATTCTGGCTGCGGTAGTCGTGGTGTCGGTGGCGGCGGGGTACTTGCCAGTCCGAAATTTCTGGGGGCGTGACGGCGTGACGGTGCTGCTGGTGAGTGCGGCCATCTGCTACGTGAGCGCGGCGGCGGCGGCGGTGCCGCTGGGGCTGACGGCGACGTATCGCCACAAGTGGGTGCCGTATGCCGGTTTTGCGGGGATCTTCATCCGCGTGCTGCTGACAACTCTGGCAGGGCTTGCCTACTACCTGGTGGCGGAGCCTGAGCCGATGCCCGTTCTGATCTGCATCAGCGGGCTTTATCTGGTCCTGCTACTTGCCGAGTCCGGTCTGATCGCGTACATCATGTTCCAAGTCTATGGCGGCAAAGCAGATAGGTTGAAATGACAACGCTGACTCAGTATTGGCGGATGGGGTGGCGGTGGGCTGACTTGACGCGACGCGCTCACGAACGCTACATTCCCGCTTTCGATCGACCGACAGCGAGCCGAAAGCGGATGATTATTGGGCTCGCCGGTATTGGGCCGGTCCCGACCCTGTGGGCATCGGCGTGAAGAAGGACGACCAGCGTGGCTCGGACCCGTCGCGCAGCAGCGTTTCAGGATCGTTGCGCTATGCGAGCATGGGGATCGAGTTGGCAGCTTCGATTGTGGGTCTGACGCTGGTCGGGTATTGGGTGGACCACCACTTCGGCACGGGCCGAGTGGGGCTCACAGTTGGCGCGGTACTTGGCATTGTGGGCGGGATGTACAACTTTATTCGGCAAGCGCTCGATATGAGTAGTGCCGTCGGCGACCGCCCGAACAAACCTGATGACGACGAGAAAGGATCTCGCCGCTGATCACCATGGCCCCGGCCAACGCGAACAATGGAATTCCGCGAGCCGGTGCGTTCGCGCGTTTGGCGCTGATTGCGCTCGCGGGTGCCGTGTTGCTGGCGGTGGTGGGGTATTGGCCGACGACGGCGCTGGCGGGTGCGCGGGCCGGCGGGGCGATGCTGGTGGGGATCGCGGTCGCACTGGTGGGGGCCTGGGCCGGGATCGCACCGACGATTGCGTGGCTCAAGAAGCCGGCGCAGGAGCACCTGGTCGGGATCATGCTTGGGCTGGGGATACGGTTCGGCGTGACGATTGGGCTGGCGGTGGCGGTCTGGGCGACTGACACATTCGACAAGCAGCCGCTACTATTGTGGGTGGGGCTGGCGCAGTTTGTCTTGCTGGGCGTGGATGTTCCGGGATTAACCGCATTGCTCCGACGGGCAGCGAAGGAGGCTTCGTGATGTTGCTGGCGGCGAAAGACCCGCTGACGCATGTGGTCCAGCACCCCGTGCTCGAGCCGGGTGGCGTGCTGCTGCTGAGCAATCACATCATCATGCAGATCATCGCGGCGGCGTTGCTGATCATCTTCATCCCGCGGTTTGCAAAGATACGGGCCGGCGATGACGACGTCGGGCGACTGGTGCCGAAGGGGTGGGGGAATGCGATCGAGGGCATGTGTGAAGCGTTGCGCACGCACGTGGCACGCCCCGCGCTGGGCCAGTACACCGATCAGTTCATGCCGTACATCTGGTCGGCGTTTTTCTTCGTTCTGACCTGTAACGTACTGGGGATGATCCCGCTGGCGGATTGGACGTTTTTCATCGGCGGTGGGCACGTCATCGGCGGAACGTCCACGGGTAACATCTGGGTGACGGCCACGCTGGCCTGCTGCACGCTGTTCATGATCGTGTTCAACGGGTTCAGGCTGCACGGCATGGAATATGCGAAGCACTTCCTGATGGGGCCGCCCGGATTGAACATCTTCATTGCGTTTCTGGAGATCGTTGGCCTGCTCGCCAAGACGTTCGCGCTCACTGTGCGTTTGTTCGCCAACATGGTTGCCGGGCACGTCATGCTGGCGGTGATCATTGGATTCGTCAGTTCGGCAATGGCCGCGTATGGCGCACTGGGGGCAGCCGGGGTGTCGATTCCGGTGATTCTCGGGGCGGTGGCCTTGAACTTTCTCGAGTTGTTCGTCGCGTTCCTGCAGGCATTTATTTTTACGTTCTTGTCGGCGATGTTCATTGGGCAGGCGGTGAATCTGCATCATGAAGACGAGCATGAGCATGAAGTGGCCCTCGAGGCGCCCGCTGGCACGCCGGATCTCGATGTGGACGCCGAACTGCCGGCTGCGGGCCAACATTAGGCCTGGCAGCGGTTGGCTGTGGATCTGGGACAATCTGAACTTCGATCGCCGTGCCCGGTAAGTGGGGTAACGGGTCGCAAGGCTGGAATACGCGACGGCGAAGATCGAAAAGAAAGTTGGCCGACCCCACCGGCTGACGCGAGATGAAAGGACGAGAGAACATGAGTAAGGCAAGGGCAATCATCGCATTGTCGCTGATTACGATCGGCTTTGGCTTCATCGGTGCGGACCTCGCGTTCGCACAGGAAGCGGAGCACGGCGAGGAGGCCGTCACGACCCCGTTGATGGGCAACGAAGGCCTCGCGGGTATTGGCAAGGGCATTGGTGCCGGTCTGGTGGTCATGGGTGGCGGCGCGGGTATCGGTCGTGTGGGCGGTAGTGCGGTCGAATCGATGGCACGTCAGCCGGAAGCGGCCGGCACGATCAACACGGCGATGCTGATTGCGGCGGCGATGATCGAAGGTGCGACGCTGTTCGGCGTGCTCGTGTGCCTGTTGATCTAGCTACGTCGGCGGCTGGCCCCTGGCGCAGGTTGTGGTGAGCTGGAATTGGAGTGCTCGCGCTGTTGATTGAGAAGGGAGTGCGACGGTGAACAGATCTTGGCGCTGGATCACATGTGCGTTGATGCTGGCGTTTGCGGTGATCGCTCCCGCTGTGGCTGCGGATAATGGTCACGGCGAGACGCCGGAACTAATTCCCATGGATCCGGGCACGATTATTCCAAACGTGATTGTCACGTTGGTGATCTTCCTGATCGTGATCGGCGTGCTGCGGAAATACGCCTGGTCACCGATCCTCAACGTCCTCAACGAGCGCGAGAAGAGCATCCGCGAATCACTGGAGACCGCGCGTGATGAGCGGCAGCAGGCCGAGCAGCTCCTCGAGCAGTACAAAGCGCAGCTCCAGCAGGCCCGCGAGGAGGCGACGGCGATCGTCACGGAGGGTCGCCGCGATGCCGAGGTCGTCCGCGAACGCTTGCAGGCGGAAGCCCGTGAGCAGGCCGATCAGATTGTCGAGCGGGCTCGGCGGGAGATTCGCCTCGCCACCGACAGTGCGGTCAAGGAGCTGTACGACAAGACGGCCGAGCTGGCGGTGCACGTGGCGGGTGGCATTATCCGCAAGGAGCTGTCGCCGGACGATCACCGCCAGTTCGTCGCTGATTCGCTGAAGAAGATGGAAGAGTCAGGCCGAGTGGGTCTGAACTGAGCCGCGGCCGAACGAGGCCCTGCTGATGCACGAAGTTGAATACGGCATCGAAGTTGCGGACGTCTACGCGGCTGCCTTGTACGCCCTCGCGGACGAGGCGGGCGTGGTGGATGACGTGCGCGAAGAGCTGGAGGAGCTGGTCAAGGTCTATCGCGACCAGCCCCAATTCGCCTCCTTCATGGCCTCCGACTCGGTTGATGAGGACGAGCGCGAGAAGAGCCTCGAGAAGATGTTCCGCGGCCGACTCAGCGACAACGTTCTCAATACGCTGCAGGTCATGAACCAGCATGGCCGGGCGGGACTGTTGCCGGCGCTGCTGCGGGCGTATGTGCTGCGGATCGAGGATGCCCGCGGTCAGATCGAGGTGAGCGCGATTAGCGCCGTCGCGTTGACCGACGACGAAAAGGCCCAGGTCGAACGTGTTGCCGAGCAGCTCTCGGGCAAAGTGCCCCTGCTCGAGTACGTGGTGGACCCCGAAATCCTGGGCGGACTCATCCTTCAGATTGGTGACTATCGTTTTGACAACTCGCTGCGGCGGCAACTGTTCGGCGTGCGGGAGCAATTGCTCGAGCGCAGCGATCGCGGGCTCGGCATCGGTGTCGATGGCGATCCCACCGCAACAACATAGCGCAGTGAGAGACAGGTTGGCGGTCGGTGGCCCGTGATGTCGCCGACCGCAGACTGAGGTTGAATCATGAAGTTCAAGGCAGACGAGATCGCCAGCGTCATCAAAGAGGAAATCAGCCAGTATCAGGCTGAGCTGGACGTCGGCGAAGTGGGCCGCGTGCTCGAGGTTGGCGACGGCGTAGTCCGCATCTTTGGCCTCTCGAAGGCGATGGCGGGCGAGATGCTGGAGTTCAGTAGCGGCGCGGTCGGCACGGTCTTCAATCTCGAAGAGAACTCCATTGGTTCCGTCGTGCTGGGCGATTACCTGGACGTGCGCGAAGGTGAAGAGGTGCGCACGACGAGCCGGCTGCTGAGTGTACCGGTGGGCGATGCACTGGTCGGGCGCGTGGTCGATCCACTCGGCCGACCTTTGGATGGCCGTGGCCCGATTCAGTCGGAGCATCGCCGCCCGCTCGAGATCATCGCACCGGGCATCGCCGGTCGTCAGCCGGTGAAGGAGCCGCTGCAAACCGGTCTCAAGGCCATCGACAGCATGATCCCGATCGGACGTGGTCAGCGTGAGCTGATCATCGGCGACCGCAAGACGGGCAAGACCGCCATCGCGGTTGATACGATCATCAATCAGCGCGGCAGCGACGTCATCTGTGTTTATGTCGCCATCGGGCAAAAGGAATCGACCGTCGCGGGCATCGTGGAGACGCTGCGACATCACAACGCGATGGACTACTCGATCGTGGTCGCGGCCAGTGCGTCCGATCCGGCCCCGCTCCAGTACATCGCGCCGTACGCCGGCTGCACGATGGCCGAGTACTTCATGTACGAGCAGGGTGGCCACACACTGTGCGTGTATGACGACCTGACCAAGCAGGCCCAGGCCTATCGCCAGCTTTCGTTGTTGCTGCGGCGTCCGCCGGGGCGCGAAGCGTATCCCGGCGACGTGTTCTACCTGCACAGCCGTCTGCTGGAGCGGGCGTGCAAGCTGGCGGAGAAGCGCGTCATCGTCAAGAAGGGAACGCCGGAGGGTAACGAGGACGGCGTCAACGGCAAGGTCTACATCGGCGTGCAGGACGAGAAGACCCTGGAACAGGACATTGAGCAGTTGGGGGCCGACCAGCACGAAGCCCGCAAGATCAAGGCCTCGGGCGGCAGCCTGACGGCCCTGCCGGTCATCGAGACGCTGGAAGGCGAGGTCTCGGCGTACATTCCGACGAACGTGATTTCGATTACGGATGGCCAGATCTACCTGGAGCCGGATCTGTTCTTCGCCGGTGTGCGGCCGGCGATCAACGTCGGTATTTCCGTCAGTCGTGTGGGTGGTAACGCGCAGGTTCCGGCGATGAAAAAGATCGCCGGCTCGCTACGACTGGACCTGGCGGCGTTCCGCGAGCTGGAGGCATTCGCTCAGCTCGGTACGGAGCTTGACCCCGCGACCCAGCGGCAGCTCGATCGCGGTCGCCGCATGGTGGAGCTGCTGAAGCAGCCGCAGTACCAGCCGATGGACGTGTGGGATCAGGTTCTGGCGATTCACGCGGGTGTGCGTGGCTTCCTGGACGATGTCCCGCTCGATCAGGTGCATGCGTTTGAGGAAGCCTTGCTGCGGCACTATCGCGACGAGTTCCCGGAGGTAGTCGAGCAGCTCAAGCAGGAGCGCAAGCTGACGGACGAAATTGACGGAAAGCTGAAGGAAGTCGTGAAGAACTTCAAGCAGACATTTATGGCCAATATGGAGACGGCGTAGTGTATCTGCTCGCAAGTTGCACATCGTGGGTGCAGCGGGCGTCTCGCCCGCCGGGAGCCGATTGCCAGGCGGGCGAGACGCCCGCCCCACCCTGGACAAGCTGCAAACTGCGTGAGAACCTGCACCGTCACCCACGGTATCTGCTTATGGACATCGTGAGCGTGTGCTTGTGAATCAGAAGGGCTGACCGAGATGGCGAAAGCACGTCAGATTGTGAAGCGCCGCAAAGCGGTGCAGAACATCAAGAAGATCACGCAGACGATGCAGCTTATCGCCACCGCGCGCTATCAGAAGACGCTCCAGCGCGCCACTGCCTCGCAACCCTACACGCGCAAGATCACGGAGATGATTCAGACGCTCGGCGGTCAGCAGGCGGCGGATCATCCGCTGCTCAAGCCAAATGAGAACGACGAGCGGAGCCTGTTACTGGTCATCACGTCCAACCGCGGCCTCTGTGGCCCGTATAACGCGGCCGTACTCCGGACGCTGATGGAACATCGCCGCAAGCTCAAGGACGAAGGCCTGATGCCCACCATGGAGGTGGTCGGCAAGAAGGGTGTCAACTATCTCCGATTTCTGGGGGTCGAGTATCAGAATGCGATCACGGACATTGAGGACCGCATCGCGTTCGGCCGCGTCAGCGAGATGGCCGAGCGTTACATGGCGGCGTATCGACGGGGCGAGGTCGCGCGGGTCGAGGTGATCTATACGCAGTTCCACAGCGTCAGCAGCCAGCGGCCGGTCGTCGCGCAGTTACTGCCGATCGAACCGCCGAAGGCCGAGGATGAGTCGGCGCCGCCGCCGCGGGCTGCCACACAGTTCGAGTTCTCGCCGCCGCCCGATGAGCTCCTGCGGCGGCTGATTCCTGAGGCCGTGAAGATCCGCCTGTTCCAGTTCTTCAATGACGCAATCGTGAGCGAGCAGGTGTCCCGCATGATCGCGATGAAGGCGGCGACCGACGCGGCGGGCGACATGATCAGATTCCTCACGCGGCAGTACAACCGCGCACGGCAGACACAGATTACCACCGAGCTGGCGGATATCGTCGGCGGTGCCAATGCAGTGAGTTGATGACAGTGCATGACCGACACTCAGGTGCGTCAGTGGCCGTGATCTTGCGAGTTACGACCTATCGCAGCAGCCCGGCGCCTGAGATCGTGGTTTTCGGGAGAGCGTGATGGCGACCAATGGGAAGAACGTCGGCAAGATTGTCCAGGTGATTGGCTCCACGCTTGACGCGGAGTTTGCCCCGGATCAACTGCCGAAGATCTACAACGGCCTCTACGTCGAATTCTCGACCCAGCTCGCCGGCGAGCAGACGCTGTGGTGCGAGGTCGCCCAGCACCTCGGCGGCGGCAAGGTGCGTGCGGTCGCACTGGGTTCCACTGATGGCCTGGTGCGCGGCATGGACATCCACGACACCGGTCAGCCGATCAGCGTGCCGGTGGGTGAGGCCACGCTCGGCCGCGTGTTCAACCTGATGGGTGAGCCGATTGACGGCCGCGGCCCGGTCGAGACGCAGGAACGCCGGCCGATCCACCACGAGCCGCCGGAGTTTGACGAGCTGACGCCGAAGACCGAGCAGTTTGAAACCGGCATCAAGGTCATCGACCTGCTGGTGCCGTTCGTGCGTGGTGGCAAGATCGGTCTGTTCGGCGGTGCGGGCCTGGGCAAGACGGTCGTCATTCAGGAACTCATCGCTCGGATCGCCACGCAGCACGGCGGCTACTCCGTGTTCGCGGGCGTGGGCGAGCGGACGCGCGAGGGCAACGACCTCTGGCTGGAAATGCAGGAAGCGCAGATCGGCACGACGGGCAAATCCGTCATCGATCAGACGGCGATGGTGTTTGGCCAGATGAATGAGCCGCCGGGCTCGCGTCTGCGGGCGGCGCTGAGTGCCCTCACCATGGCCGAGTATTTCCGCGACAACACCGGTACCGACACGCTGCTGTTCGTAGACAACATTTTCCGCTTCTCGCAGGCCGGCTCCGAAGTGTCGGCCCTGCTGGGCCGCATGCCGTCGGCGGTCGGGTATCAGCCCACGCTCGCGACGGAGATGGGTGAGTTGCAGGAGCGGATTACGTCCACCAGCAAGGGGGCCGTCACGTCTGTGCAGGCGGTCTACGTGCCGGCGGATGACCTGACCGACCCAGCCCCGGCGACGACGTTCACCCACCTCGATGCTTTCATCGTGCTCGAGCGCTCGATCTCGGAGAAGGGTATTTACCCTGCGATTGATCCGCTCGCGTCGAACAGCCGTGCGCTGGATCCGGGCGTCGTTGGTGAGGAGCACTACGCGATCGCTCGGCGTGTGCAGGAGATCCTGCAGCGCTATCGCAGCTTGCAGGACATCATCGCGATTCTCGGCGTCGAGGAGTTGAGCGAAGAGGACAAGCAGATCGTGTCCCGCGCTCGTAAGATTGAGCGTTTCCTCAGCCAGCCATTCTTCGTCGCCGAGACGTTCACGGGCTTCCCCGGCAACTACACGAAGCGTGAAGACTCGCTCCGCAGCTTCAAGGAGCTGTGCGAGGGCAAGTGGGATCACCTGCCAGAGTCGGCATTCATGTACGTCGGATCCGTCGAAATGGCTGCCGAGAAGGCCGAACGCATGAAGACGGAAGGGTAGGCGGCAAGCCCGTAGTACCTGTTGTCGTCTGTTCCGAAAGGAGAAGCTATGAAGTGAGCCACCTCGGTCTGGTTAGGATGCCGGTGCGT
>CAYXTR010000021.1:0-89485 GCA_964468185.1 uncultured Planctomycetales bacterium
CAGTCACCACGATTCAAACGAAAACCACCTTGACTCGGCTTACTTCATGGGAGCAACACGTGAAACGCACAACTGTCTTGGCAACCGCCATCGTCATGCTGATGACCGCGGCCGTATCCGCCAGTGTCATCCCGGGCACCTGGAACAGCGACGACACCGACTTGATGCCCGGAACCTGGACCGAAGTCTACGGTCCCGAGGGCCCTGGCCAGCCGGGCGCAATGCTCACCGCCATGGCCGACGACGAGATGCAGTGGTCACTCGGCGGCATCCAGATCGTCGAACCCGCCACCGGCGAACCCCAGGGCGACGGCACCATCATCTACACCACCGACTACTACAACCCCGACGATCCAGGAGCCTCCTACCTCATGATCGCCCAGGCTCCCACGCTCTGGTGCGACGCGGCGAACTTCACCAACGTCTTTCTGACCGTCCAGGCCACAATCGACATGGACTCCGGCGATTATCTCGGCGGGACCTTCACTGGCACCGCCGGTCATGACATGGGACTCAGCATCGAGATCAGTGGCACACTCAGCGAGACCGGCGACCTGATGGACCCACCCGGTCACGAAGGAACCGTCGCCTACATCGAGGTCACCATTACCTCGGACGACCCGATCGAGCTGCCACTCGATATCAAGCCCGGCTCCTGTCCGAACGCGTTCAACCCCCGCAGTCATGGCGTTCTGCCCGTTGCTCTGCTTGGCACCGAATGCGTCGACGTCATGGACGTCGATCTCGCTTCTCTCTGGCTGGCTCGCGCCGACGGCGAAGGCGAGCCGGTTGCGCCACTCGACGGCCCTCCCGGCCCGGGGTTTGAGTACGAGGACGTCGCCACGCCGTACCTGGGCGAGGAACCTTGTGGCTGCAATGAAATGATGGGCGACGGCTTCATGGATTTGACCATGAAGTTCCGCACGCAAATGGTGGTAAACGCCCTGATGCTCTGCGAGACCCCGAACGGCACCTCGGTTGAACTGATGCTGACCGGCACACTTGCCGATGGCACCCCGTTCGTGGCCTACGACTGCATCTGGATCGTCGGGCAGAAGTTCTCCAACCCGATGGCGGGAGGAGCAGGTGCGCTCGGCGTGCGCTAGGACACCAACCGTGGGCGTGTCCGGCGCCACCAGCAATTGAGCGCCGCTCATTGCGGACCGGAGTCCTTGTCGGGACTCCGGTCTTTCTGCTTCCCTCCGGTACCCCACTCGCCCCCGTTGCAGGCGGAATGCTCATACGCTAACATCCCCCTAAATGTTCGCCCGCCTGCACAGTATGGCGCTCGCAGGTATCGAAGCCCATGCCTGCGAAGTCGAGGTGGATGTCTCCGGACGGGGGTTCGCGACGCCGACGCTCGTCGGCCTGCCGGACTCGGCCGTCAAGGAGTCAGTCGACCGTATCCGCAGTGCGCTCGCCAATTCCGGCTACACCTTCCCCAAGTCCCGCTCCACCATCAATCTCGCCCCCGCCGACATTCGCAAAGAGGGGCCGGCCTTCGACCTGCCCATCGCCCTCGGCCTGCTGATGGCGGACGACCAGTTCCGCAGCGAGGTCACCGACGACTATCTCATCGCGGGCGAATTGGCTCTCGACGGACGCGTCCGACCCATCAAGGGGGCGCTGTCACTGGCCATTCTCTGCCGCGACAACGGCTTCCGCGGTCTCATCGTGCCCTGCGAAAACGCCCAGGAGGCCGCCGTCGTAGACGCCGTCGAGGTCTACGGCGTCGACTCACTGGCCCAGGCGATCAGCCTGCTGGCCGGCGAACTGCCCCTGGAACCTACCCGCTGCGACCTCGATGCCGTCTTTCACGAAGCCGCCCGCTACGACGTCGACTTCGCCGACGTCCGCGGGCAGGAACACGTCAAACGTGCCCTCCTCGTCGCCGCCGCCGGCCGTCACAACGTCCTGATGATCGGCCCGCCCGGCACGGGCAAGACAATGCTCGCCAAGCGGCTACCGACCATTCTGCCGCAGATGTCCTTGCAGGAAGCGCTGGAAACCACCCGGATCTACTCCGCCTCGGGCAAACTGCCCCGCGCCACCCCCCTGCTCGCCACCCGTCCCGTCCGTCAGCCGCACCATTCCATCAGCACGCCCGCGCTCGTCGGCGGCGGCACCGTACCCTCCGCGGGCGAAGTATCCCTGTCGCACCACGGCGTCCTCTTTCTCGACGAATTCCCCGAGTTCAACCGCAGCGTCCTCGAATCGATGCGACAGGTCATCGAAGACCGCGTCGTCACGATTTCGCGGGCGCACAGCGCCGTCGAGTTCCCCGCCGATTTCATGCTCGTCTCCGCCATGAATCCCTGCCCGTGCGGCTATTTCACCGACCCGCGCAAAGCGTGCAAGTGCAGCGCGCCGCAGATCGATCGCTACCTGGCCCGCATCTCCGGCCCCCTGCTGGAGCGTATCGACCTCCACGTCGAAGTGCCCGCCGTCCCCATCGAGGCCTTGCGCGACACGCGTTCTGGCACCGATAGTGCCACACCCTGCGCGAGCAGGTCGTCACTGCTCTGCACATCCAGCGCGAACGCTTCGGCCCCGACACTACGACGACCAACGGCAGCATGTCATCGCGTGAGCTGCGCAAGTTCGCCGCGATCGATCGCGACGGCGAACGCGTTCTGCGGCAGGCCGTCAGCGAGCTCGGCCTCAGCGCCCGCGCCCACGACAAGGTCCTCCGCGTAGCCCGCACCATCGCCGACCTCGCCGGCGAAAAACACCTGACCGCCACCCACCTCGCCGAAGCCATCCAGTATCGACGGCTGGATCGGAGCTTGTAATCCGCCGATCGGCCTCGGAACAACGTGCCCGTCGTCTGCCAGTTTGCCGCCCGTCCTCCCGCGGACTGTGCCCCTGGCCCCCTGGCCAAGCAAGAACAACCAGTCGCAGTGTCCACCGTGCGAATCGAGGCTATCATCTGAACAGTCTACCTGCACCCTGACTTGGGCCGACCACATGTCCACACCGCTCGAACAGGTCATACAGATGCTTGACGCGGCACTCACCGACGCCGCCGCCGCGCGCTTCGATCACCGCATCCCGGAACTCGCGGCCGAGCTGGTGCATATCGTGCGCCCCGCCCCGAGCGAAATCTCGCCGGATACCCATGATGCAGAACGCCTGGATGCAGCCCGCCAGCGCGCCCGTGAACTATCGCCCACCGAGATCGAACAGGTCCTTAACGTCCTGACCAACCGTTTCCACCTGGTCAACAAGGCCGAGCAACTCGAGATCGCCCGCATCAACCGTGCCCGCGAGCGAGCGGCGACACCGGAAGCCCCCCGGGCCGAGTCCATCGCCGAAGCCATTTTCGCGCTCAAACGCGAAGGCTGGTCCCTCGACGATGTCGAGGGCTTGCTCGCCCGCCTGGACATCCAGCCGACGCTGACCGCACACCCCACCGAAGCCCGTCGCCGCACAATCCTGCACAAGCAGCGCGAGGTCGCCGACTGCATCCAAACCGCCTGCGATCAACAAGCGACACCTCTGGAGCAACGTCGGGCCGCTGACCGCCTGCGCGAGTTGCTCGAGGTCCTGCTGGCCACCGACGAAATCCGTACGGAACGCCGCCATGTGCTCGACGAAGTTCGCCATGGCGTCTACTTCCTCGCCGGCAGCATCTGGAACACGATCCCCCTGCTGTATCGCGACTGTGCCGACGCTATCGAAACCTGTTACGGCCGTCGGCCGTCCCTCCCACCGTTCCTTCGCTATCGTTCGTGGATCGGCGGCGACCGCGACGGCAATCCCAACGTCACGGCCGGAGTTACGCGTAAGACGCTCGCGGCCCTGCGCGCCGCGGCCCTGCGTGGGCACCGCCGCATGCTCGTGAAGCTGCGCCGCGAATTGAGCATCTCCGTCAGCAAGCTGGCACCGCCAGCCGAACTGCGCCACTCCCTGGCCGCCGATGCAGTGCACGAGGCCGTCCGTGGGGCCGCGCACAGGCGTTATCCGACCGAGCCCTATCGGACGAAAATTCAGTACATGCTCGCCAAGCTCGAGCATGCCCGCCACACACCAGCAGCGTACACCGCACGCGATTATCTCGCCGACCTGGAACTACTCGCCCGCGCGCTCCAGTCCAGCGGGCTCGGTCGCATCGCAGACCGTGGCCTGCTCGCGGACGCACTCGTGCTCGCCCGCACCTTCGGCTTCCACCTCGCCGCGCTGGATCTGCGGCAGCATAGCAGCCGGCACACATCCGCCGTCGCGGAACTCTTGGCCGCCGGCCATGTCTGCGACAACTATGCCGCCCTCGACGAGGCCCAGCGCATCCGCCTGCTGGAGCGTGAGCTGTGCAACCCGCGTCCGCTGCTGGCCACCGGCTATCAACCGACGCCCGACACCGCCGACGTGCTCGACGCCCTCTCCGTTGCCGCGGAAGCGTTGCAGCGCGACGATCGGGCCATCGGCAGCTATATCATCAGCATGACGCACCGTGTCAGCGACATCCTGGCCGCCTTGCTGCTCATGAAGGAGCGCGGCCTCTGGTGCATCGACGGGAACAACCTGCATGCCGGACTGCACGTAGCGCCCTTGTTCGAGACAATCGACGACCTCGCGCGTGGCCCGGAGCTACTGCGCACCCTCTTTCAAAACCCCGTCTACGCGCAGGTGCTGCGCTCCAACGGCCGCTTCCAGGAACTCATGCTCGGCTATTCGGACAGTAACAAGGACGGCGGCTACTGGATGTCCAACTGGGCCCTGCACCAGGCACAGGCCCAACTCTCCGCCGCATGCCATGAGCATGATGTCGATTTTCGCCTCTTCCACGGCCGCGGAGGAACCGTCGGTCGCGGCGGCGGACGTGCCAACCGCGCCATTCGCGCCACGCCGGCCAACAGTCGTAATGGCCGCATTCGCTTCACGGAGCAGGGCGAGGTCATCACCTTTCGCTACGCCCTGCCCGCCATCGCACGACGCCACCTGGAGCAGATCGTCAACGCCGTCATACTCGCCACGGCCGAAGCCCGCTCCGAGGAACCGAGCCGGGAAACTTCCACGCCGCACGCGGACAGCGAACCCCACATGGATCGCATCGCCTCCGCCGCCATGGCCGCGTACCGCGCGTTGATCACGGCCCCCGACTTCTGGCCGTGGTACGCATCCATCTCGCCAATCGAACATATCAGTCGCCTGCCCATCGCCTCCCGTCCGGTCGCCCGCCACGGCGGCTCGGTTGACTTCGATAGCCTGCGTGCCATCCCCTGGGTGTTCGCCTGGACGCAGATGCGCTACACCGTGCCCGGTTGGTACGGCGTCGGAACGGGAATCACGGCGCTGCTGCATGCCGAGCCCCACGCGCTGGCCGACCTTCAGGACTGGTACCGCAATTGGCCCTTCTTCCGCGCCGTGATCGACAACGCCCAGCACGAGATGGCCCGCGCGCGACTGGCCGCCGGCCAACTCTACGCCGCCACAAGCCCTGCCGACTTCATCGAGATCCTCGGGGCGGAGTTTGCGCGGACGCGTGCGGCAATCCTGAGGCTCACCACGCAAGAGGCGCTGCTGGACAACAACCCCGTCATCCAGCGCTCCATTCGACGCCGCAACCCCTACACGGACGTGCTCAACGTCCTCCAGGTCGAACTGCTCGAGCGGTACGCGGCGTGTTGCGCAGCAAGCGCGAACTCGGCCGACGCCGCTACGCTCCGCCGGGCCATCTTCGTCAGCATCAACGGCATCGCCGCCGCCATGCAAAGCACCGGCTGAAACACGCCTGCGAGCCGACCTCATCCCCGCGCGGGTCCGTCGGCCGACCTCAACCCGCCCGAAATAAGCACGGGGCTCGGAAGCAACTGCCGCCGAGCCCCGTGCGTTCTCGATTATCAAGAGCTGCCAGGTCGGGATGCTACTCCGCTGCGAGATTGTTCAGTGCATTCACTGAAGCACTCAGCACCTCGAACACGAACGACGGGTTGTGCACCCCATGGCTGCCGTCGTTGTGTACCAGGGAGTAGTTCCAGCCGGCCTTCGGCAAACGCGCATCGGCGACGGAATACAACTCGCCCAACTCGTTGTTGCCTGCATCCAATATCATCACATCCGGCAGACGGACCGGACCGACGCTGGTCTCGTCGGTAAACGTCACAGTCATGCCCTGTCGACCGCGGTACTCGGTGAACTCGATGTCTGCAATCGTCGCGGCATCCGTGATCGTCACTTCGCCATCGACATCGATCTTGTTACCGCCGGCGATTTGCTCGGTGATCAGATCGAGCAAGGCATCCTCAATCAGACCTTGCAGTGTCGCCAGTTCACCTTCCACCGCATCCACAATCCCGCCGGCCGTCAGCACCTCGCTGTGACATTCAGCGCAGATGTCGTCCGCGGCAAAGAAGGTGTGATTCGTGCCACCTTGGTTGTAGCTCAGAATGTCCGGCGGCGGCGTGCTCGTCATGTGACACTCGACGCAGGCATTCTCCACTAGCGCGTGCGAGCCGCGAATGCCAACCGTGACGAAGTATGCATTCTGACCAAACAGCACATCCGTCTGCGCCGAGCCGTGCGGCGCCCGGGCCGTGTCCTCGTCAGCGACCGTGTCAGCGAACGTGTCGTCGTTCCGCAGCCCGCGGCGCGAGTTGTGGCACGTCATGCAGATGGCCGCATTGCCGACGCCATAGGCCGTGAAGCCCGCGATCAGCTCGGGCGTATCGCCGTAGATCCGGACTGTGGCATCCGTCTCGACGCCGGTCGTCGTACCGACATTGTGCGGATCGTGACAGACGACACAGGTAATCGGATGAACATCATCCTCTTCCCACGCAACCGTCACGCTGTCATCCGGATCGCCCGCCTCATCACCGAGCAGAACGGGCAACCACTCCAGGAAGCCGTTACTGCTGTGGCAGCGAGAACAGCTTCCGCTCGTACCCTCGGCAATCGCCGTCTCGTAATTCGCGTGTCCGCTGAGCTGCCACTGCTGGAAACGCCCGTGCCGTAGCGGCTCTCCGTGACACACCGCACACACATCCGAAGACTGGCTGATGCGCTCCGGATCATCGATCTCATTGAAGTGCAGCGAGGTCGAGTTCGGCCCGTGACAGTTCTCGCACTGCACATTGGCGAGCTGCGCCGTATCCGGCATCTCGTCCAGCATCGTCTCCCAATTGCCCTCAGCCGACACGAAGTTCGTCCCGTTCGAAGTAAACGCATCCAGGAAATCCTGGTAGTCGTCCGCATCGTCAAAGCCGCCGTTGTCCACATCCGTGTCATACCCCACCGTGTGGCACGGGAGGCAACTCGTGCGGTAGTGGTCACCCTCCTCGATCTCGTACGTGAAAATCTCCGCGTGACCCGACTGATTCCACTCGTCAAACGTCGCTTCCGCGAGATTGCCATTGTGGCAGATCGTGCAGTTCTGGGCCTGCGGCAGACCTTGCGCATCCTGCCCACTGATCGCACCAAACCACTCGCCGGCATAGATGTTCAGAGTCACAATCTCCGCCGGATCCACCGTCAGATTCGTCACCGTCACGACGTACTGCCCAGCCACGTCCGGCGTGAAATACGGATTCTGCGTCGTGCCGTCAGTCAGAGCCGCCGACGAGCCCCCCGGAGGTGTCAAAGCCCAGTCATACGAGTCCTGCGTCTTTCCATGCAGCAGGATCGGGATGCCGATCGGTACATTGCGCAGGCCGGGATTCGACTTCCACGGCAGCGTGGCGTGCACCTCAGCCTCCTCGGTGAAATCGCCCGAGCTCGTCGAGACCGTGACTTCGATGGTCACCAGCCCCGCCTCTTCGAGCGCAAACGGACTCATCCCCACAACCTGGAAGCGATCCGCGAGGCCACCGGGGAACGCGCCATCTTCCGTTTCGGGCAACGGCACGTTATCCGGAAGCTGCGCCTCCGTAATCGGCGGCTCCATCAGCACAGTCATCAACTCGGCCTTATAGGCCGCCACATCCGGCAGCGTCACCGTCGTGCTGGCAGCCGCCGCATCCCCGAACGTAACCGTGACACTGTTCGCCTGCGCCCAGGTGTAGCCACTGATCGTGGTCGTGCCATCCAGCACTTCCGCCGTTACCGTCGCCGTCAACGCCGCACCCGGCGCAGCATCACCGTCAACCGTGACGGATAGCGCCACCGGATTCGTCGGGTCAAGCGCTACGTCCGCGGCGGCGGACGTGCCCGAAAGCACCGCCACCGACTTCGTCACCTCGTCGTAATATTCATGCTCGAAGGTCAGCGTGTAGATGCCGGTCGGCAGGGCCGCCGCGTATGCCCCATTTGCGTCGGTCACAATCTCAACATCTTCCACCGCCGGGTCGGTCGTTACTTCGATGCCCTCGATACCCTCTCCCGTCGCACTATTCGTTACGGTTCCGGAAAGCGTCGCCGTGGCATCCCCGTCGTCACCACCATCCCCCCCGTCTGCCGGCGGGAACAGCGGACACCCCGCCATCAGTAACAGCACCGCCGCTCCGAGCAGAACTGCATGCAACCTGATTCCGTTCTTCCACCATGTGCTTTTCATTGGGCGACTCCAGAAAATATGGAACCTGAGGCGTGGTACAGGTTGTCCTTCGCGTCCGATATGCTCAGGACCGCTGCGTCCATGCCGCAATCCGTTCTGGTGCGTCGCGGCTCCCGACACACCCTCACCTCCCCCGAACTCCCAACGCCGCTTGCAGAAATGCGACGTCCAACAATGTTGCTGATTGTGGAGCTATCACTCTTCCCAGTCAATTACCTGGAGACATAATTCTCGGAACATCGTTTTTCGGACCGTTTCAAGCCCATATCGCGCCCCAACACCGACGCGACACACAAGGTCCGTGAATCATGCTGAAAACTCACTTGCCAAGTCCCGCTACATCCCGCCAGACACCAGCCGCCCACCCCTCCCTTCAGCCGCTACTGAAACGACGAATCCAAAGGAAACCGCCGCCTCACTGCCACAACGCACGTCCGATCTGCCATTCCTGTGAATTCGCATCCACGCATTTGACGTTGACGACTGACGTTTTGAATGCTCCATCTTACGGCGAGGTGTGTACTGAGCCTGCGTGATCTTGTTGGACGACAGCGATGCAGATTGGCCCAAACTTCAACCTGAACCTGCTCAGCACACTCGGGCTCCCGACAGGCACAACGACAAACGGGACCCAATCTTCCGGCCAGTCGATTTTCGGACCGGCGGCCAATCTCTCCCTTGGCAACACCTCGTCCACCCAAGCCAACGGTACGTATTCCAATCTCCGCTCAATCTCGATCCCGCAGTTCAACCTCGCAGCGGTCTACGGGGCACAGACGCAGGGCGTGCCGCAAACCGCGCGGTCAGAAGAACAGGTCAAATGGGAAGAGGCCGTCATCAAGAAATCGCTCGAGCTCGTCAACGCCGGCGAGTTGGAGGACGCGCGTAGCCTGGTCAATCAGGTCCTCGCGGAGAACAAGACCAACGCCGAGGCAATCCACATTCTCGGACTAGCCTACCAAACCGAGGGCAAGTACGAGCAGGCCGAGCAGATGTACTTGCGCGCCCACGCGATCAAGCCGGAAACGGGCTACGACAACGATGCTCAAAACGCCCGCATCCTTCAGAAAGACGACGATGAGGTGTACAACCGCGCACAGACGATGATGAAGGCCCCCAGTCAGCGCCAGGAAGGCATCCGCCTGATGATGGCCCTCACCGCGCGCAACGACGACTACACCGCGGCACACGTCGCACTGGGCGAAGCATTCCTCGATGAGGGCGATCCGCTCAACGGCCTCATGGAATATAACACCGCCATTCGCGTCGCCGAATTCTCACAACTGGGCGGCATCGAGCGCAATCTGGCGGCCCTCGTCGACAGCGCACCGAATGCCCCCTTCCCCCGCCAGTTGCTGGGCAAAGTCTACCTCCGCCAGGAACGTTGGGACGAAGCACTGCAAACACTCAGCCTGGCCCGTCAGCTCGGCGACAATGCGACTGCGTATGACCGCGACGTCGCCAAGGCCCATCTGGGCGTTGGGTACGAACGTCTCGATCGCCACGACGTATCCGGCGCACTCCGCGCCTTCGAGAATGCCAAGGAACTCAGTCCCACCGACCCGGCGGTCAAGGAAGCCCTGGCCGAGGCGTACATCGCACGGGCCCGCGAACACGTGCAGCGTGGCAGTTTCGATGATGCGCTGGATGACTACGACCGGGCAGCAGACCTCGTAGAAGACCAGCCCGGCACGCAGGAGCTGCGCGAGAAGGCCGCCTCCGCCGTCTACTCGCTGGGCTTGCGTCTCGAACGACGCCGTGAAGACCCCGACGTCATCAGTGATGATGAAGTGCGTGCTTTCAAGATCGCGCATGCCTTCGACAAGGAAAACAACACGCACAAACGGCGTCTGGCTGAGGCCCGCATCGAGATGGGTGCCGTATACGAGGCTGAGGGCGACTACGAGGCGGCTGCCCACTCCTACCGCAACGCGCACAAGCTGTACGAGCAGAACCGTGAGTACCGCGACTTGGCCATCAACGCCTTCATTACCTGGGGCGATGAAGCCGCAGCCGGACTCGAATACGACAACGCCGTCGAAGCGTACCGCCAGGCGTACCAGCTAAATACGCACAATCACACCGCCAAATCCAAACTCGCTGAAGCGTACAACACGCGTGGCCTGTATCACTACGAGTTCGAGGATTACACACTCGCCGTCGACGACTTCGAGGAAGCCCTGAACCTCTTCCCCGATAACGAAGAGTACCAGGACAACTACAATATGGTTCGCCACTACGACGAAGACGGCGAACCATAGCGTAGCAACACGCAGTCGTCCCGGAGATGCCGCGCCCGGCGTCCGGCCGAAACGTAGCCTCAGCCCCCCCCAGCCTGACGTCTCCGGCGCGGCCACACATGGCCGAGCCGGGTTGCAGGTCCGCGGCAACGACTTCCTGCCCCCCCCCATGCAGCTACTCCCCCCTTCGCTTCGCATGTCAGAACGGCGACGAGCTCTCCGTGTCGAAAGCGATGTTCAGCGACGTCAGTGTGACCGCGTGAGTAAAGGTGAAGATGATCGTATCCCCGCAATTGAAGTCATCACCGTCACGACGGACTTCTTCAGACTGCTGATCCGGGCCAATCTCGTTAATCAACGACAGCTCGGCATCTTCAATGAAAATCGCCTGCAAGTCCTCACACGCCACACTGAACGACCGCGTTTCGCCCGGCGGTACGGTGATATTCCGCTCCGTCCCCACCTCACTGATCAGCGCCTCCAGGACGTTCTGATCGTCGTGATAGTAGAGCTCGACGATCACATCGTAGTCGCCGTCGTTCACGAGACGCACCGTCGTCTGGCTCGGCCCCAATGCACTGATCAGCGCATCACAGCCACCCAGGAACGTCAAACCAGCCAACAACACGACTACTACTGCCACATTCTTCATCATCAATCTCCCGATTGAGTCGGCCGCGGCACGCGACCTCCGCGAAATCGCCTCATCGCGACTCCGAACCTGCCGCCGAAGCGTATTCTAGCCCGCTCGCCCGCCACGGGCCGACGTTATTCCGGCTTCTCCGGCTTCAAGTACGCATCCAAACCACGCATGATCTTCTGAATGTCAGCCTCTCGTGCCAGGAAAATACACCCCTGGTTCGGAATGCCCGCCACCCGCGGCAACTCGCCCGCACGGCGCTGTGTCAGATGCAGCACGATTTCCTGCCCGGTATACAACCCGATCCGCACCCGCGCCGGTGGCTCGTCGAGTCCGTATTCAGCAAGCTCACCATCCCTGTTAGCAAAATATCGCTCCGCCCGCATCCCCGCAATATCACGAACGAAGTCGCGCACTTCCTTCTGCGACAGCTCCACATACGGATCCGCCGGATAGCTCCACTGATCACCCGCCAGTTCGAGCCCAAGTGTGCCGCCCGTGCTCTCAACGGTCACCGCATTCACCTCGTCGGCATCAAAGCTGAACACGCGCGGATCGATGAACTCCGCGGTCATGACGTCGTAAACCGTCTTGTCCAGCTCGAAAATGAACGGCGAATCAGCCCGCCGGGCATAAGCCGTACCGCCCCGCTCGGACACGAACAGCGCATGCTCGGTCTCGGTCGCAGGTGCTTCTTCGGCCGGCTGCGTATCGCTCGGCTGTGTCTCCGGCGTTTCCGGCGCCAAAACGAAGCGAATGGTCAGCAACGGGTCGTCAAGACCGAACTCCGCCGGATTGCCCTTGCCGACTACCTGGCTGGCACGCAGCCGCGAAAGATCATTCGCGAGGTTGCGTGCGGCGTTGCGATTCACCGGCGCCTTTTCCGGCTGCACCAGATTCCACGCCGGCAAATCCGACTCGAGCAAGTAGCTGATCGGCTCGCGCTCAATCTCGATACGTCGTAGCCGCGGCAGTGCAAACGTGAAAACCCCCCGGGCTCGTAACGCCAGCGGTTCGACCGCCAGGGCATCGGCCTGTGCCGCACTCACCACCATCACCGTCGGATCATCTCCGCGTTTGACATACGCATTCATCCCGCTGGCCGACTCGCCGCCCACCAGCAGGGTGACCGGCGCCACCTGTCCCGCCGCAGTGACGTCCAGCCGCGCCCGCGGCTCGGCAAGCCCATACTCTGCCAAGTCCTCCGGCGCATCCACGAAGCTCACCGCCTCCAAGCTGGCAACGACATCAACAAGATCTTCAACCGCCGTGGCGTCGACCTCACTGAGATCGCCGGAGCCACTCCATCCATCATCACCGCGTGTGAGCGTGGCAGTTTCCCCCACCGTAGTCAGCACGATTCTCTGGATGTCCGTCGCGCCAAAACGCGTAATCTGCGGATCACGCAAATTATCCAGATTCGGCACGAGCTGCTCGACGTCAGTCTGTGTAACCGTGACAACCGCCTCACTATCGCCAGCCTTTGCATAACGATGCTCGCGCTTCAGGTCGGCATACCCGCCAATCACCACCTCACGCATCTGGCGAATCGTCTCCACCTCCGGCTCCGCCGGCTGCGTCTCGGCATCCACGCCCTCGTCGCCTGACGAAACTTCGCGCTCCGTTTCCGTCTCAATCACCACACGCAGGAATGGCTCGTCGAGACCATACCGTGCCAGCGATTCCGGCGTATCTGTCACGAACTCCACCGCCCGCAACGTATTGACCGGCGTCAGCAGCCCGGAGCGGATCTCTCCGCCCGCAGCCGGAGCGCGCACCGGCTTTTCCAACACCCATTGCTTCCCTGCACCGCGTGATAACGCATAGACCCGCCCATCGTGCACGACCTGCACGCGCACGGCCTCGTCAAGATTGAAGCGCGCAAGCCGCTTGCTGCGATACTCGACCGCTTCCTTGTTCACCTGCGGCGCCAAATCGCGCATCGCGATGTGCACAGTCTTCTCACCGCCGACGCGCACATACGTGTCGTTCGACATCGGCACCTTGTCGCCGATCTCCAACACGTGCGTTTCACCCGCCTCCGTCGTCAGGCGCACCACCGCCTGCGGCTCATCCAGTCCGGCATCCACCAGCGACGGCTCGCCCTTCGCTCCGGCCTCGAAGCGCGTCCGTGATCGCAGACCACTGACAGCCCGCGCAACACCCATCACCTGCACGTTCTCAGCCGGCGCTACAAACGGCTCCACGATCCGCCAATCATCGGCACCTGCCGGTGCCGTGGCGTCCGTCTGCCGCTCAAATACCAACTTCGGCTTGTCCGCCCGCTCCATCTCCACACGCACCAGTTCATCCGCCCGCGGCGCCGGATCGAAGATCGGCTGCTGTTCGTCCGCAGGCTCATCCGTCGGCGTCACAACATCCGTCACCGGCCCGCCGGTCGGAAAGAACAGCCAGACCGTCCCCCCCACCACCACCAGCAACAAGACCAGCCCGAGTGTCGTCTTGAAGTTCATCCCCTACCTCCGCCGAACCATCCACATCACCACACCAACCAGGAGCGCCAGGCCCGGCCAGATACCAACGAGCAGCCACGGCAAGCGCCGCGACCATTCATCGTCCAGCTCGGTCAGCCGCGGCACTTCGGCCGATTTCGGACCAATCGCGATCCGATCCACCTCGCCCGCGAGCCAGTGCAGCGTGTTAATAAAGATGTCGGTATTGGCTGGATACAGCGCACCCAGCACCAGACGATTCCCGGCCTGACGCAGACCGGTAGCTTGTGCAATCGAATCGTTCAGAAAATCCTCACTGCCGAACACGACCAGCCGCTGCTCCTCAGCATTCGTCGCGGCGACCGCGACCGGAAACGGCGCCCGAATGTCACCGTCCTGCGGTCGCACACCCTCATTCCGACGAAACTGCTGCTGCAAGTACGTCAGATCAGACACCGCCCAGATATCCCGCGTCTCCGGCACCCGCGCGAGCACATGCAGCGTCACGCCCTCCGGAGCCAGCTCACCGTCAAGCAAACTCAGCGGCGCCACCCCGAAGAATCCCGCCTGATCCGTCTGCGACGGCTCGACGATCTCAAAGTCCGTCAGCTCAACTGCACGCGGCGTGGTCAGCATCCGCGGCTCGCGCGAAGCCGGGATCCACTGCCCATCCTTCTCCGGGTGCGGTGCAAACTCCAATGTCAGATGCGAGAAATTCACGTCCACCCCCCACGTCGACCTCAGGTAATCCGCATATTCATAATCTGCGACCGCCCCGGGCATCGGCGACGGTGGCGGCTGCCAGCCTACCAGAAAGATCCCCATCCCGGACGCACCAACCGCATCCAGTACCAATTGCCGATCCTCAGCCGTCATCGCCGGCTGCCGCGACGGCTGCATCGGATTCTGCTGGGGCGGCGGCGTCGGTGGAAACACGACATATACGAAGCGCGCGGCATCCTCCACCTTCGGCGGGGTCTTCTGCTCCGCAAGATTCCACTCCGCCGTCAGGAAATTCGCATCCTCGAGTACGCCCTTCAGTTCCTGAAACGGTGCCCGCGGCATTTGCCGCATCATCGGGTTGAACTGGCTCATGTCCGGCGTCAACAGTGGCTGACCGCCGAACCGCGTGAAGATCACCGCCGTCTTCTGCTCCTGCGTCAGCCGCAGAACCGCCGACGAAATCGCCTGTTCGCCAGCAAACACCCGATCCTCACCCTCCGGTCCCACCGGCGCGTTCGGATCAGCCGGCCGCGTCCACAACTCCCAAAACGGAATGACATGCGCTTCCTGCTCGGTCTCGACCAGTACCGGCGGCCCCGTGCGCCAACGGGTCAACTCCGCGTACACCTCTTCAATCTCGACATCTTCGAGTTCGGCCGTGTCCTCCAGCAGTTGCTGCACCGCAGTCAGCACCGGCTGATATCGCTCGGCCGACTCGGCAAAGAACGCCTGAGCCTGCGCACTCAGATCAGCATTGGCGGATGTTTCGCCCGTCATCCACTCGCTACCACCCTGGAGCGCGACTTGAACACTCTCCAAGTATTGCCGCGCCGCCTCAAGCGCTTCGCCATATTTCGGAATCTCCCCCCCGCTGATCTCCTCGATTTCCTCCGCGATGCGTTGCGACTCGCGGGCCAACTGCTCGAAATTGTTGCGAATGATGTTGAAATTGCGGTCCTGGGCGAGTTGCGGATCTGCTTGCACCAAATCGTCGGCGGCATTGTATTCCGACATGATCAGCGCGCTGATCTGTTGATTCAGTTCAGCGAAGCGGGCCAGCGCATCTTTGTGCGGCTGTGCCTCATCACGATACGCCGGCAATTCCTGTAGCCGTACCAGCAACTCATCCGTCTCCGCCTTCTGCAGCGACGGATCCAGCATGTACGTACTCACGCGCGCCCCGCCCGCCTGATCATACAGCCGCAGCAGGTCGTCGAGCCGCCGCCGCCGCTTCTGCCCCAGTTCATCTCGCTTGTCCGGCTCCGCGAAGACCGCGGTGATGCGCACGTTCTGGTCGAGATTCTCCAGCAGCCGCACGGTGCGCGAACTGAGGCTGTTGCGGCCGGTACTGGTCCAATCCCCCTGAATGTTCACCAGCCCGATCGCCCAGATCAACGCAATTACAATCGCCGCCACGAGCACGACCTGAAGAATGACGTTGAAACCGAATACCAGTCGGCGTTGGGGGGCGTCCATTGCTACCGCCATCGTCGCGACTCCACCACCTTGACCGTCACAAACAGAAACACGATTGATAGCCCGATGAAAAACACCACCGATTCGAGATCGACCTGCCCGCGCGCAAATTGCCCGAACCGGCCCATGATGTTCACTTCCTGCACGACTTCGCGGGTCCAGCCCTCAAACCGGCGCACGAGCATGTGCGCCGAAAGCACAATCAGCATCAGCGGCATCGCCCCGATGATCCACGCCACCGCTTGATCACGCGTCAGACTGCTCGCAAACACACTGAACGCCGTAAACAATGTCCCCAGCAGGATCAGCCCCAGATACACGGCTGCCGTCTCCGCCCAATCCGGATTGCCGAAGACCTCCATCAGCACAGGGTAGATCAGCGTGCCGCCGACCATGATGAGATAGAACACCAGCGAAGCCAGGAACTTGCCAAAGACCATCTCACCATCGGACACCGGCGCGGTCATCAGCGTCTCAAATGTCCCGCTGCGATATTCCTCCGAAATCGTCCGCATACTCATCGCCGGAACGATGATCGTCAGCACGAACGGCGTCCACATGAAGATATCACGCAGCGCCGCCGGCCGCCCCGGCGTAAACGCCTCCACATTGAAGACTGCCATCGCCCCCGTCACCAGCCAGAAGCCGGCGATGACGATATAGCCGATCGGACTGCAAAACAGCGAGAGCAGCTCTCGTTGCATGATTGCGATCGTCTTGCTCATTCCGCTTCCTCGTTAACCTGCTTTGCTCAGTTGCCGGTCACATGCGTGCGGCAGCCACCCACAACATCAGGACGCAGCGCTCGCCGCCTGCCCGGACCGTGCATTCACAATCGCCTGCACAAAGAAGTCCTCGAACGTCGCCTGCTGGCTGTACAGCTCGCGCACCGGCCAGCCTCGCTCGTGTGCCAGAGACGTGATCGCCTCGCGACCTGCCGGTTCCGCCTCCATATCAAGCCGCGTCCACTCCCCGTTCGCCCGCGTCTGCACGGCTGCCACACCCGACAGGTTCTCTACCGCCGACTTCAGCTCCGCCTCCGGCGCCTTGATCTCCGCCTGCACGCGGCGTCGGCCTGCCACCTGCTCCTTGAGCTCCGCCACCGGACCCTGCGCGATGATGCGCCCCTCGTACAGGATCAGGATGCGATGACAAATCGCCTCGACCTCCGACAACGTATGGCTGGAGAACAGAATCGGATGGTCAATCGCCAGCTCCCGCAACAGCGAGCGCGTCTCGCGCACCTGCGTCGGGTCCAGCCCCACCGTCGGCTCATCGAGAATCAGCACCTTTGGATTGTGCAACAACGTATCCGCCAATCCGACACGCTGCCGGTAGCCCTTGGATAACTGCCCCACCGGCCGGTCGATCACATCGCGCAACCAGCACCGCTCCGTCACCCGCTCGATCGCCGATCGCCGCCCCGGCTTGTCCAGCCCGCGCAGCTTGCCGCGAAAATCGAGGTACTCCCGCGTGCGCATCTCCGGATACAGCGGCACCGACTCGGGCAGATAACCCACCACCCGCCGCACTTCCATCGACTGCGACACCACGTCATACCCGGCAACCTGGGCCCGCCCGGACGACGGCGGCATATAGCCTGTCAGAATCCGTATGGTCGTCGTCTTTCCCGCGCCGTTGGGCCCCAGAAACCCGAAGATCGTCCCCGATTCCACGGAGAACGAAATGTTGTCGACCGCACAACGGCTGCCGTAGTACTTCGAGAGGCCTTGCACTTCAATCACGCGTAAATCCTCCCGCACTCTACACTTATAGATGCTCTCGCTCGCGGTTGCGGGGCAGCAGCACTTGCGGAGACGCCCGTCCGCAGCCGCAGGCGGCCCAGCGCTCTGACGCCGCACCGTCAAAGCCGGCCCTCGGTGTAAACGAGCGTCGAAATTGTAAGTAGGACTGGCCGGCTGTCAAGCAGCAGCGGCCATTGTCCCCCCTTCACGCCACCCGTGCCGTGTTGCTCCTCCTTGCCCCTCGCTACTGCATGCGACCCGCCTGGTACGCACGCAATCGCGTCGCAATCTGCTGTGCCAGCGCCGCGTTCCCCTGCTGCTGCGCCCGAGCGAGGGCCTGCCGGGCCACGTCCCGGGCACGCGCGAAATCACCCGTCGCCGCACAGGCCAGCGCCAGCACATTCAGGCCCTTCGGATCCTGCGGCGACGCCTGTACGCACTGCTCCGCCAACCGCAGCGCCTCCTGCTGCGCCGCCGGCCCGAGTTGCGTCGTCGTCGCTAGCAGTCCCGCCAGATGCTGCTTGAGACTCATCTGGGTCGGGAGCACTTCGCACGCCCGTCGCAACGCCTGGATCGCTTCCGTGCGCTGGCGCGTCGCATTCAACGCCTGCCACAATCCCAGATGCGACGCATGGTGCAGCGGATTCTCGTCCAGCGCACGACGAAACAACTCGACAGCCTTGGCCGCCCCGCCGCTCTGAAGATGGACGTACGCCAGGTTACTCAGCGCCCGCGGCACGTTCGGCTGCACCTCCAAGCACCGCTGCATGTGCGCCTTCGCCTTGCTGAACTGCCGCAATCGAAAGTAATACTGCCCCAGGCGCGTGAGAGATGCCACATGCGCGTCGTTGGCGGCGATCGCGCTCTCATAGCACCTCTTCGCCTCGTCAACCCGATTCTGCGCCGCAAGCGCGTCACCAAGATGACACAACCGCTTCGCATCATTCGGAACCGTGCGCAGGCTCTTCAGGAATGCCTGCTCCGCATCAGCGTAACGCCCCACCTGCAAGTACGCATGCCCCAGCAGGGCATATAGCTCGTCCGATTCCGGGCTCCGCGCCACCAGTGGTTCCAGTTTGGCGACAACCTCGTCGTGCCGTCCACCAAGCGACAGCTTCTTCGCCGCCATCAACCCGGTCGCAACGTCGATCATCTCCATCGGGTTCTTGAGCGTTCCGCCCTCTTCACGCGACGCCGCAGCACCACCGGCCCCAACATACCCAAGGCTCTCCAGCTCCTGCATCGCCTCGGCACTCAACTCAACCGCGACGGCCTCACGCTGCTGCATACTCGCCACAAACGCATCCAGCTCCTCCTGCAGCGACTTCGCAACATCAGCATCCGCCTCAACCACATTCTCATCTTCAGCCGGTCCACCCGCACGCGCGTACAGCTCCGGCGCCGGCGCATCGATGTACTTCCAGTTCTCCGTAATCAAAGAACGCAGCGGAGCCCAGCCAAAGCCCACCAGCGGGTACTCCGATTCAACATAAATCGGCCGCCATGTCGCTTCCTCCACGCCGAAAAGCTGGGCAACGCTCTCGCCATGCACGTCCGGCAACGGGTCCATCTCGAGCAGTTCCAGCACCGTCGGCGCCAAATCCACCAGTCCGACGCCAAAATCCAACACCTTCCCCGCCGGAACACGTCCCGGCCAGTTCAGGATCACCGGCACACGCACCGTCGGCTCATATAGCAACAGCCCATGCCCCTCCTCGCCGTGCTCGCCAAACGCCTCGCCATGATCCCCCGCAATCACAATCAGCGTCTTCTCCCGCAGCTTCCGCTCGTCCAGCCACGTGATCAGCCGACCCAGTTGCGCATCCATAAAAGCGATTTCACCGTCGTACGGATGATTGCCGTACTCCTCATAACCTTCTGGCGGCGCATACGGCGAGTGCGGGTCGAAGTAATGCACCCACGCAAGAAACGGCTCATCCGGCGAGTCGTCCAACCAGGCCAGCGCAGCATCACTGACTTCGTTCGCCGGACGCTCGATCGCATGGAGTACGTCTCTGTGCTCCGCGTTCTGAAACGAGTCGTCGTAATGATCAAAGCCCCGGTCAAGCCCGTAACGCGAGTCCAGCACCGTAGCCGCAATGAACGCGCCCGTCCGATAGCCACGCGCATCAAACCGCTCGGCCAGCGTCGGCACCGTTTCGCTGAGTGCACCAACCGCATTCACATGAATCCCCGTCGCCGGCGGATTCAGCGCCGTAAACATCACCGTGTGCGATGGCAACGTCAGCGGCACTTGGCAATAGGCGTTCTCACAGCGGATACCACTCGCCGCCAGAGCATCCAGCGTCGGCGTCGTAGCGTCCGCATAGCCGTAACAGCCAAGTCGATCAGCACGCGTCGTATCCAGGGTGACAAAGAGCACATTCGGCCCGTCCACCACGGCGCGCTTCGCCTCACCATCATGATCTCCCCCACAACCCCCGCACGCCAGCAAGACACCTGCCAGCAGGGTCGTCCAGTTGCGCATGATGCACACATCCCATTCCCAGCGGTACGAAAGCCGCCCACCTACAACAACGGGCGCGCTACGAAGCAGCATACTGGCGGCTATCGGCGCAACAGAAGCGGAAATTGTCTTTTCTTGTCAGAATCGGACGTCATGCATCAGCGCCGCACAACGCGCGTCGCCGGCATTGTTGCCCTCGTGCGAACCTTACGCGCATTATCGGATCAGCAGCCACGCACGATGTCCAAGCACACTCGGCAATTCACGCCGAGCGAGCACCCGTATGCCCCGAATGGCCGCTGTCGCCACGCGCGTCATTCCTCACCACGCGTGCCAAAGTCCACCCGCGGTGCCTCCGCGGCCTCTTCAACCGACTCGAAATACTCCGCCGGCTCAACCCCTGCCCACCGACACCACAATCCGCTCAGCAAGCCCCGACAATACGTATTAAGTTGCCGGACGGCGTCATTGTAACGCTTCCGCTCAACGGCGATGCGATTCTCCGAACCCTCGAGCTGTGCCATCAAGTTGTTGAAGCTCTGCTGGGCCTTTAACTCCGGGTAGTTCTCGCGCAGCATCAGCAAACGCGACAGAGCCCGCTCGATCCCGGCAGCCGCCTGCATCTTCGCCCCACGCGTATCCGCCTGAAAGTACTTCTCCCGACTCTGCGCGATGCTCGTGAAGATCTCCTTCTCATGGCTGGCGTAGCCCTTGACGGTCTCCACAAGGTTGGGAATCAGGTCGTACCGCCGCTGCAACACGTTCTCGACCTGCGCCCAACTGCTATCAACCTGCTCATCAAGCCGCACTGCCTGGTGATAGCCGCTGTATGCCGCACACCCGCCAATGATCGCCACAAGCACAATCAGCGCCAGAAAAATGGCGACCACCATCAGCAGGAAGTTTGCCGCCCCCGCGCGTCGCAGATACCCGCGGAGAATCGGCGTCGCACTCGCTGGACGCGCCACCGACGATTTGATTTCCATCTCATCCACTGTTTCGTGATCCGCATTTCGCAGTTGATTGTGCATTTGGAATCTCACCAGCCCCCGGATGCTCCGCCACCGCCAAAGGACCCGCCGCCTCCGCCACCGAACGACCCACCACCGAAGCCCCCACCAAACCCGCCACCGAAGCTGCCCCCGCCACCCCAACTGCCACCGCCGTAGCTACCACCCCCCCAGGTGCGCCGACCGCCGCCCAACATGCCGCCCAGGATCAGCCATGGCAAGAATGACCCGCCCGTGTAGCGTCGGTTGCGATAGGTATGGGCACCCCGCCCAAAGATTGATGACACGACAACTAGCAGTATAAAGAGCGTGAAGCAGTTCCCGCCCAACACCCCGAGGGCTCGCCGCGCTTTTCTGTTCGAGCGGGCCTGCGGCACCTTTTGTTTCGGCATACCGCCGATCGCGACGTTCTTCGCATCCGCCACGCGGTTTGCCAATGCCAGTGCCCCCACCCGGATTCCCTGACTGTAGCGCCCCTGCCGAAAAGCTGGCACCATCAGCGTCTCGCCCACCTGGTTGCACACCGCGTCCGGCAGAATGCCCTCCAGGCCATACCCCACCTCGAACGTCCACTTGCGATCCTGCGTCGCGACCACCATCAACGCGCCGTTATCCTCGCCTTGCTGCCCAAGCTTCCACCGCTCCGCCACCCCCAGTGCGAACTGACGAATCGGCTCACCCCCGGTCGTCGGCACCGTCAGGACCAGCAACTGCGCCGACGTCTTCTGCTCCAGCTCCAGCAGGTACCGATTCAGCTCCTTCTCGACCCCTGCATCCACGACGTTCGCCAGATCGGTTACGTGATTCCGCGGCTGATCGGGCAACGACTGCCCCAGCGCTGGCATCGCCAGCCAGAGGACAAGCATCATAACCGTCATGAGGCGCAATCCGTAACTGCGTAGCTTCTGCATCATCATGGTATTCGCCAATATACCGCCGCCCTTCGCCGGCCGGCCATTCCAACCTGCCACGCGGTTTGTAACCCGGCCGCCCCCATCAGCCTTCGTTGCCCATTTGATCCACATATTCCGTCAAGCTCGCAATATCGTCATAGAACGACTCGAACGCCGAGAAACCCACGCCCCCCCGCCGCTGAACCAAGCCCGCCAATGCGCTAAGCTTCACGTCGATCACCCCGCCAGCCCGCTCCAATACCTCGGCCGACTGTCTGGGCACATCCAGCCCTTTCAGCACCAGCACGCCCCGCAGCACCCGCATGATGCGATCCGCTCCCGCCCGGCACAACGGCCCAAGCTGTCCGTGATCGCCCGCCGCCGCAATCAGTCCCTGTCGCAGGTGAATCAACTGACTCTTCAATTCGCGTTCGCATTGCAGTCGGATATCCGCCTTCTGAAACTCCAGCTCGGCGAACGCGTTCGGCCCGTGAACTACGTGCAGCGTCTGTTGAATCTCGAGCAATTCCAACGGGAACACGTCTTGCGACGCCGCGATGTAGCTCGGCGTCATGATCAGCGGCGCGGCCACCCCGCGGTCCCCAAAACGAACACCCTCGTTGCCAAGCTGATCCAGCAACCGCAAGTCGTGTCGTTGCAACACCGCCACGCTGCGCGCCGGTGTGCCCTCGTACAGCGGGTCCTCATAAAGCCACCCACCAAACGCACTTAACGATTGCAGGTTATCACCCGCCAGCCGTGTCAGAAGCTGGGCCAGCTCGCGGAACGATCCTTGCGTGTTGCGCGGCAACTGCGATACATCCATCTGCTGTGTCATGGTTGGGCCTCTTGACCAGGAGTTTCACGCACGATACGCGGATTGCGCTAGGCCGCAAGGCGCCGCCGCCCACGAACATCGTTAACATCCGCGCCACGACACGCGCAGGCAACTGCCGAAGCAGCGAATAAGATATGCAGCACCAGGACGGCGCCCAGGCCGCCTCCGTCCGGCAGAGCCACGACACGGAAGATCCATGGACTACCTCATCGCAACAGCCTTGGCACTCATCAACGCCGTCTTCCTGCTCCTCGTGGCGATCGGCCTCCCCGGGACCTGGCTCATGCTCGTTACGACGGGGCTCGTCGCCTGGTGGCGCTGGGAAGCGGTTGCTGGTCAGCCACTCATCGGCCTGCGCGTCCTCATCGTGGCACTGATCCTCGCGCTGCTCGGCGAATTGCTCGAGTTTCTCGCGGGCATCTTCGGCTCATCCACAGCCGGCGGCACCCGCCACGGCGCCATCGGAGCCTTGCTGGGCGGCCTCATCGGTGGCATTGTCGGAACCGTCGTTCTCGCTTTTCTCCCGCTCATCGGCTCACTGATCGGGGCATGTCTCGGCGCTACCATCGGCGCCTGGGGCATGGAGCTCTGGAAAGGTGGCGAGATGCGCGCCTCTTTCCGCTCAGGCATGGGGGCCGGCGTCGGTCGCCTGCTGGGCACCGCCGGCAAACTCTACGTCGGCATCATCATGTGGGTGCTCATCACCGTCGCCGCATTCTGGTCCTGAGTGCCTTCCCCGTCCGCACCGCAGCCACCGCCCGATCCCGCCCTGCCGACATACGCCAAAGCCGGACGGGCAGTCGGCCCCGCAAGGGACCTCGTGCCCGCCCGCGTCAGCGTGAAGCCAAAGCTCCGACGTCTGCATCAGTTACTGATTATGGAAAACAGCCGTTCCAACCGGAGCACTGCCCGCATTATTCCCCATCGCCTGCGTCGCCGGCGGCGTGACATCTTCGATACTCATGTCCACCAGCGGCTTGATTGCAAACGGCGCCGCGCTGTTGTCGGGCTCCGGTTCCACACTGATCACCGCCGCGTAGCCAATCAGTGATTGCGGCGGATCAATGAAGTCTTGGCCGGGAAACGGCGGTGCCGCGTCGGGACCCGCGTCGGGACCCGCGCCATCCGAATCGGCCCCGCTCGCCGTCAGAAACCGACCCGTGCTGATCGGACCGTCATCGCCGACAACCCAGCCTTCATACGCCCAGCCAGCCGGCAGCGTTGGCAGCGTCAGCGAAGGCCCGGGACCGCCCATCGGATCCAGCCACCAGATGCCCTGGTGATAGTCGCTGGCAATATCGCCCGTGCTCGGCGTATTCAAAACAAAGTAGCCCGCTGCACTGGTGAAGTCATCACCGATCGCCGCCGGATGACCAACGTCAAGCGGCGCCACGCCGTTCGAAAACGGCCCGGCCAGAACATGCGTCGCCGCCGGTGCCGGGTCCGGATCGTCCGCCGGCTCAATCGTCAGCACGAACAGTGCAGCGGCCGCCGCATCCTCGTACGCCACGAGGAACTCAGCCGGGTTGGGCTGACCAGTCTCGTCAATAACGAACGTACCGGTTGATACGGGCGCCCCGTCCACGATGACCCACCCTTCATAAACATAGTCCGGCCCCAGGTCTTCCAGCCCGCCAAACGCGAGCGCCAGTCGCGACATACCACCGGCGAGCAAGGCGCTCATAAAACCGTCGATGTCGTCAAACGTCACCATGCCATCACCACTGAGGTCACCGTTCAGCCAGTCACAATCCGGGTACGTAGCGTGATACGCAGTCTCCCCGGACAGCGCCAGAATGAACGGATCGATGTCATCAAACGTCATGACACCGTCGCAGTTCATGTCGCCCAACATCCCCGCGGGTGCCGTCGGCGTCCACGCCGCCAGCGCCACGAGCAGGACCCCCGCCGAGATTCCAAAATTCCTCTGCTGCATTCTCATTTCTCAGCCTCCCACGACTTTCGATGCGTGTCATACTCTCCCGGACCGGAACATCCGATCCGGCTTCACGCGAGCCAGTGCCGTGCCGACCGGAATCCCGCTGGAACAGCCACACGTCGCCGATCTCGCGCGCGTCTTCGCCTACTTGGTCGAGGCGCTCTCACGGTCCTTGCAGAAGAGGCGCAGTAATTTCGGGAAACGGATCAGGACAACGTACTGACGCCCCCGCAAACCCGCTTATGCACGCCGTGCGACGGGACTAAAAACTAGATATGTCGCTGAACGCCCCCCGCCTGCGGCCGTTACAGGGTCCTCCGGGACGGCAACCCAACGCGTCAGCGCCCCTTCGCGAAGAACTCCTTGATCGAATCGTAGATGTCGTCCTTCGTGTTCACCCGGCTCGTAACCATGTTCTCGGCTTCATTGAGATGCTCACGCAGGACATTGATGAAGTGACCGCTGCCGTACGCACTGGCCACCTGGCAGTAACCAAACTGGTTCGACTGCGGCAACAGGCGTTCACGCAGGATCTGACAGCATTCCCGCGAATCGGCCTCGGATGAGTTATCCCCATCAGAGAAATGGAACAGATAGATGTTCCACTCCTCCGGCTCGTAGTGCTTGTCCAGCACGTCACGGCAGCACTTGAACGCACTCGAAATCTTCGTGCCGCCATCCTCGCGCAGGTGAAAGAACGTCTCGCGATCCACCTCCGCCGCATGCACGTCGTGCACGATGTACCGACTTTCGATCCCGTCGTAGTTACGGCGCAACCAGGCATCGATCCAGAACGCCTCCAGCCGCACCAACTCCTTCTGCTCGTAGCCCATCGAACCCGACACATCCATCATGTAAATGATGACCGCGTTCGACTGCGGCTTGCGCACCGGCTTCCAACTGCGATAGAGCTTGTCGCTCCGCTCAAATACGATCTTCGGATTCGTCGGGTCGTACGCCCCCGACATGATCATCCGCCGCAGCGCCCGCCGAAACGTCCGCTTGAAGTGCCGCAGCGATTCCGGACCAGTCTGTCGGATACTGCTGTAGCGATCCTTGATCGTGGTGATGTTGTGATGCCCCTTGGGCTCGATCCGCGGCAGTTGCAGTTCTTCGCCAAGAATCTCCGCCAGCTCCTCGAGCGAAACCTCGACTTCCATGATGTGCTGACCCGGCTCGGTCCCGCCCGGCCCGACGCCGCTCTCATCACCATCAACCGCCTGCCCCGGCTCGCCCTCGCCCTGCCCGACGCCCTGGTCATTGTTATCGCCGTACCGAAAGCGCGGCAGATCGATGCCCGGCACCGGAATCGAGACAATCCGCTTGCCTTCCTTGCCGAGCAGCTCACCCTGCGTGAGAAACTTGCGCAGATCCTTGCGGATCTTGCCTTTGACAATCTGGCGGAACCGCTGGTGGTCCTTCTCGATTTTCAGCGGGCCTTCAATACCCACGGCACTGCCTCACCATCAACCAACCGGCGTTCCGCTCTGCGCTAGCTGTCATCTCCCTGCTTGGCGTCGCCGCGCGCAAATATGCTGGCGACATAGTTCAATACGTCGGTCGCACTCGTTTCGTTGTACCCGAAGAACTTGATCAGCCGCTGCTTGACGACGTCGATCTTCGCCTGCGTCTCGTCGTCGACGACGCCGCTCACCACGTTCTTGAGCTTGATCGTGTCGCGCGAATCCTCGAACAGCTTCAGCTCCAGCGCCTTCTGCAGACGCGCATTCGTGTTGTATTCGAACTTCTTCCCATCGAGGGCCAGAGCACCGATGTAGTTCATGATCTCCTGTCGAAAGTCATCCTTGCGACTGTCCGGAATATCGATCTTCTCTTCGATCGATCGCATCAACCGCTCATCCGGCTCCTCATCCCGCCCGGTGTACTTGTTCCGCACCTTTTCGTGCTGCGTGTACGCCCGCACATTCTCGATGTAGTTGGCGCACAGCCGCTGGATGGCATCCTCGTCGGCCGAAATCGCCCGCTGGACCTCGTTCTTCAGAATATCCTCATATTCCTCGCGTACCACGCTGAGCAGCTCCCGATAGCGCTTCTTCTGCTCCTCGTCCGTAATCAGCGAGTGATGACTCAAACCGCCTTCCAGCTCGTTCATCACCATGAACGGGTTGATGCAACGGTCTTCCTGCGCCTGCTCACCAACCAGCGAGTTCGAGATCTTGTCCTGGATATAGCGCGGACTGATGCCCTGCATACCCTCGCGCGGCGCCTCTTCCCGCAACTCCTTCACCGAGTCTTCGGTAAACCCCGGGATACTCTTGCCGTCGTACAGCTTCAACTTCTGAAGTAGCGTCAGGCCCGCCTTCTTTGGCTCTTCCAGCCGCGTCAACACGGCCCACATCGCCGCCATCTCCACCGTGTGCGGCGCAATGTGAATCCCACGCACTTTCCGGCTGCCGAAGTCCTTCTCGTAGATCTTCACTTCGTCCGTCAAGCGAATGTTGTATGGAATGTCGATCTTGATCGTACGATCCCGGAACGCCTCCATCAGCTCATTGCTCTGGAGCTTCTTGTATTCCGGCTCGTTCGTGTGGCCGATGATGACCTCGTCGATATCCGTCTGCGCGAACTTCTTCGGCTTGATCGTGTGCTCCTGCGACGCACCCAGCAGGTCGTACAGGAACGCCACGTCCAGCTTCAGTACCTCGATGAACTCGCAGATGCCACGATTCGAAATGTTCAGCTCACCATCGAAGTTGAACGCCCGCGGATCAGAATCCGACCCGTACTGCGCAATCTTCCGATAGTTGATGTCACCGGTCAGCTCGGTCGAGTCCTGGTTCTTCTCATCCTTCGGCTGAAACGTCCCGATACCGATGCGGTCCTTCTCGGACAGCGAAACACGCCGCACGACCACGTGCTCCAGCACCTTCCGCCAGTCTCCGTCATACTTGACCAGCAGGTCCTCGAACGTCCGCCGACAGAACGGATCCAGATCGCCGAAGATCCGCAGCTTGCGATCCTCCGGCAAGTCCGCGTTCAGCGTCGCCAGCACGTCCTTCCGCGCCAGCCGCGGGATGAGCTTCAGGGGCTCCTCATGCATCGGGCACGGATGCCACTCCGTCTCACCATCCTCACCCGGCAGTTTCCACGTGAACGTGTACAGCGCACCATCATCCAGCGTGGAGTAATACTCCATGCCCTTCTTCAACAGCCGCACAATCGTACTCTTGCTCGACCCCACCGGACCGTGCAACAGCAGAATACGACGATCGGTGCCATAGCCCTGGGCGGCCGACTTGAAGAACTCCACCAGCCGCATCAGCGGCATGTCGAGCCCGAAGATCCCGTCCGCCCCATCGTCAAACGGGTCGTCGAAAAACCTGTAGTGCACATAATCCTGCTTCAGATAGCGGTAACGCTCAGTACCGAAATGCAGAACCATGTCATACACGCGCTGAAATGCGTTGCGCGCCAGACGCGGATTGCCCATCACCATGTCAAGATAGTCGAAGAACCCGCCTTCCCAGTGCTGTTGGCGGAATTGCTCGGTATCGAGGTGTCGATCAATGACGGATAGGATTTCGTCGCGGTTGGGCATTGGCAGCCTCCATGCCTGGTCGGGAACGGATACGACCGCTCCGCTGCAAGCCAGAACCGAATCGGACTACGCCGGTACCTTGTACGACCGGCTCACGCGCGAGTTCACTACGTTGTCGATACCGAAGCCACGCCTCTGCGGCGCCCGCGCAAACCGCCGCCAAGGGCACCAGATATTATCGACCGTTGCCGGCCGCACCTTGCGATTCAATTCCACCAACCGCATCTTCATGACGCGGGATCTCAGCCGTCCCAACGCTGGTGCTACCGCAATTCGGACATCGGACCACGTCGGACTGACCCTTGGGCAGGAACGCCGTACCACATCTCCGGCACTGCCAGAGCTTGTAGCAGGATCGCACACCACAATCCGGGCAAACCGCCGGCAGACTGTCCGTCGTCAAGTCAACTTCAATCAACTCTCGCCGACCGCATTCAACACACTCCACGACGACGGCGTACCGAACCGCGCTCGTGGCGTCCGACCCCGGACTCAGAGCCACGAATAGCCATATCGCTGCCGCAATCAGTGCCACACCACCAAGCGCCACGACGATCCGTCGCCGACGTTGCTGTCGTGCATACGCACCAAAAGCGACGTCACCGCTCGTGTTCAGCACCGACCGATAATCGGTCAACTCCAGGTTGCGTCGACCTCGGGCCATTCCTCGCCTTTATCTTCTTCTCAGCAAAGCAATTATATCACTCAACCGGATGTCGACGACCATCGACCGCTCACGCACCACCCCCCGAAACGCCTCACGAACCTTCCGATTCACCCACGCCATCGCTAGCATACCGCACATCGCACAACCACACACGCCCGAGGCAGTTCATGACCCCGCGCATCGGCATCGGCTACGACCTGCATCAACTCGTCCAAAACCGCCCCCTTATTCTCGGCGGCGTGCGCATCCCGTTTGATCGCGGCTTACAGGGTCACAGCGATGCCGACATCGTGCTGCATGCCCTGTGCGACGCGCTCCTCGGCGCCATCGGTCAGCCGGACATCGGCGAGCTATTCCCCGACTCGGATCCGAAGTGGTCAGGCGTTGATAGCCGCCTGTTCGTGGCCGAAGCCCTCGGTCGCGTTGCCACCGCCGGCCTTCGGATCGGCAACGTCGATGTGATTATCCACGCCCAGGTTCCCCGGCTGAAGCCACACAAGAACGCGATCCGCCAGTCCATAGCCGAAACCTGTGGCATTGCGATCGACCAGGTGGGCTTGAAAGCGACCACGAACGAGGGCCTCGACGCCATCGGTCGCGGCGAAGCACTCGCAGCCTGGGCCAGCGTGCTGCTCGTAAGCCGCTAGAACACAAGGAAATTCCAAAAAAATAACACGCCGTGCGGTGATCCACACGGCGTGCCTTGTTTCGGCCGAGACGCCCACCCAGCGAGCATTGTGCTCACCGGTGCGGGTCTGTCTCGTACTGCTCCCTTCAGCCTCCACCCGCAAATATAGCACATGATTGATCCTGTATCAAGTGCTCTTGTCCAAATTTCAAAGACTCGCCGATATGAACCATGGAGTCCATTGGGCGCTCCGGCTCCGGCGTGGTAGCATCCGTGTCGGAGTTTTTCCAAGCGGCGCGGTCTGGTCCGAAAAAACGACCCGAATTCTGGAGACGCGGGACCCCATGTTGGCGTGGTCCATCGTCGAGGCACTTGTTCGCAACTGGGCCCTCGTCGTGATGCTCACGACGTTGGCTGTGCTGCTCATCGTACCCACCATCATCCTGATGAAGTACGTCCGCATCTCTCTCAACATCATGCGGACCACCGCTCCCCCCCTCGCCCACGGCCCACTCGACTACCAGCCCCTCAGCGGCGAACCAGTCGCGTTTCCTGCCTATGACGGCCTACCCCTCAACGGCATGCTGATTCGCGCGCGGCGCGATGTGCCCCGCCGCGGCTTGATCATCTTCGCACACGAGTTCTGCTCTAACATGCATTCATGCGCCCGCTATTGCCGGCCTTTGCAGCAAACCGGATACGATATCCTGACGTTTGATTTCCGCGGACACGGGACTTCCTCCGGCGGCGGGGACTACACGCCCCGCCAGTGGATTACCGACCGCGAACTCGACGACATGCGCGGCGCCGCCGCGTTCGCTGAACGCTGGCTCGAAGAGCAAGGCTACCTCACGGAATTTGGCGTATTCGGGATCTCGCGTGGCGCCTGCGCCGCCATCGCCGTCGCTGTCGAAAACGACCGCATCGCCGCCATCGTCTCCGACGGAGCCTTCAGCACCGACACGACGATTGAGTACTTCATGAAACGTTGGGCCTACATCTACGCTCGCGTCCGCATCATTTATGAAAACCACCCCCCGATGTTCTGGCGATTTCTCCGCTGGTCCATGTTCCACTTCGCGCGCCGCGAGTTCAAATGCCGCTTCCCGTCGGTCCGCAAGGCCATCCAGCGCATGCACCCGCGACCGATGCTCTTCATCCACGGCGAAAAGGACTCCTACCTCCCGGTTGAGCAAAGTCGCCGGCTGTATGCCCTGGCGGGACAACCCAAGTACCTCTGGACCGCCCCAGGTGCCCGGCACAATCAGGCCGTCATCCGTCACCCGGAGTTCTACGCCGGCTTGACCACACGCTTCTTCGACCGCCACCTCGCTGGCCTCTGCGAAGTTGCTCACCCCCCAATGCAGACCCGACCTCCCGCCACCGCCATGGAGCCCGTTGCTGAAGTCCAGCGCGTCGCGCTGTAAGCTGTACGCGGACATGGCAAGCTTCCTGGAACATCTCGGCGCCCGATTGGCACACCTGCACGCCAGCCGCGTGTATGAACGTTTCCGTGCAGCCACGGCCGACGTTGCCCGCTCGGAGCACGCAGCCTTGGCACGCGCCCGCTCCGTTGTTACCGGCAGCGCATTCGCCCGACAGTACGACCTCCATCGCGTGCGAAAACCCGACGACCTGCGCCGCGCCCTGCCCCTGATGACTTATGAAGACTACCGCCCGTGGATTGACCGCGTCGCCGCCGGCGAAACCGCCGCGCTCTTTACGCCACGGCAGCGCCCCCTCATGTTCGCCACCAGCAGCGGCACGACCGCGCAGCCCAAGCTCGTCCCGGTCACCCCGGCGTTCGTCACAGATTATCGCCGCGGATGGAACGTCTTCGGCCTCAAGATGCTGACGGACCACCCGCAAGCCATCTTGCGCCCCATTCTGCAATCAACCGGCCGCTACGACGCCGCCCACACGCCCGCTGGCATCCCCTGCGGTGCCATCACCGGCCTCCTCGCCCGGACCCAGAAGCGTATTGTCCGCCGGTTCTACGTGGGCTGCCCCGAAGTCGCCCACTTGCCTGACCCGCAGGTCCGCTACTACACCCTGATGCGACTCGGCATTGTCCGCGACGTGGCGTTCGCCATCACCGCCAATCCCGCCACCCTGATCCAGTTGGCGCGGACTGCAAACGACCACGCCGAAACGCTGATCCGTGATGTCCGCGACGGCACACTCAATCCGAAAATGATCAACGACCCTCGCCTGCACCAGCACCTGGCTTGCACGCTCCGCCCAGATCCCGCCCGCGCCGCCGAACTGGCCCATCTTCGTAACCAACATGACGCCCTTCGCCCGCGTGATTACTGGAATATCACCTTTCTCGCCTGCTGGACCGGCGGCAGCATGGGCCACTACCTGGATCGCCTTGCTGATTGGTGGGGTCCGGTGCCTGTACGAGACATAGGCCTTCTGGCCAGCGAGGGCCGTGTCAGCCTGCCGCTGGAAGACGGCACGCCGCACGGAGTCCTCGACGTGACCGCGGGCGTCTACGAGTTCGTCCCGCTGGAAGTGGTCAACTCTCCGCAACCGAGCACCGTGAATTGGCGTGACTTGGAGCTCGGTCAGGATTATGCAGTTGTGCTCAGCAACGCGACTGGCCTGCTGCGCTATCGGTTGGACGACATCGTCCGGGTACACGACCGCCTGGGCCAGACCCCCATCATCGAGTTCTTGCACCGCGCCGGCCGGGTGGCATCCGTCGCCGGAGAGAAGCTGACGGAAAACCAGGTCGTTGCCGCCGTTCGACGCGTGTGCCGCGAGCGCTCACTGCCTGAGTTCGATTTCGTGCTCGCTCCCGTGTGGTCTGACCCCCCCCGATACCGATTGAGCTCTCCATTCACACCGGACGACGGTTTGGCACGCGCCCTCGACCACGCCCTGGCCGCCGAAAACGAAGAATACGAGTCTCGACGTAAGTCCAATCGTCTGGACATCTTGCAGGTCCGCACCCTGCCAGCCGACGCGATCACGACGATGGACCGACACCTCCTCGCTCAGCGCCGCGGTTCCGCCGAGCAGTACAAACGTCCCTGCCTCTTCACGAATCCGGGCGACGACGACGAGGCACTCAGGCTCAATACGCCAGAACGCTGACCGACTAGGCAATCTTACCTATCTTACCGCCAAGCCACGCCCGCGCACGGCGGCACAGATTGACAGCATGATAGGCAGTCCCGCAACCACTGACTGAGCCCAGCCGCGACGGAAATCCGCCCTGTTCAGCGATAAACGCCATCAAGCCGATACGAATAACGGCTGACCGTCACACCCCAATCACGCTTTTGACAATTTTTCCCCAAATTCCCATATGACATAAAGGCCTCATAACTCTCATTTTACATCAGGTGCCGCCTGAAATGTGAAAATAGATAAAGTTTGAACTGGCCAAGTGCGTTAGTTTGAGTCAAGATATCGACAGGCACAGTTCGATAACAAACACGTCACCCAGAGGAGAAGGCGCCGAGTCGGAGCACCCACATCCCCCTGATTCGCACCGGCTCGCAGGACTCATCAAAGATCTTCCAGCCACCAGGAGCCTCGCGACCATGCCTACCAAGACCAGGAACAAGAAGGACGTTGCCGCCAAACTGTGGAAGGACTTCGCCAAGACCCGCTCGGTCGAAACGCGAAACCGCTTGGTGGAACTCTACGTCCCGCTTGTACACAAACTGGCCGAAATCATGGCCCGCAGACTCTGGCCCCGCGTCTCCGCAGACGAGTTGGCCAGCGCCGGGTACGACGGTCTGATCGCAGCCGTCTCATCCTTCGACCCCTCACGCGGCGTCAAGTTCGAAACATACTGCCGCCAACGCATCGTCGGTGCCATCCGCGACTGGCAACGCGAGATCGACCCGCTCGGCCGCTCCGGCCGCAACTTCGAACGCAGCATGCAGGCCGCCGAGGAACGCTTCCAGGCCGAGGAAGGCCGCTTGCCGAACTCGGTCGAGTTGGCCAAGAAGCTCGACATGCCGGTGAGCAAGTTCGTCAAGATGCGGAACACCGTCGCCGCTTCACACAACGTCCCCCTCGAAAGCACCAGCGACCGCAACGACGACAGCCGCGTGGCCGCGCTTGTGCCCGTCGACCCCAGTCCCGACCCGACCCAGCACACCGAACGCGAACTCATCCGCGAGTACATCACCCGCGGCCTCAAGGAGCAGGACCGCCTTATCCTGACCCTGTACTACTACGAGAAACTCACCATGGCGGCCATCGGCGCAGTCCTGGGCGTCAGCGAATCCCGCGTTTGCCAGCGACACGCCGAAATCGTGGAGCAGTTGCGCAATCGCTTCGAAAACGCGGCCTGCGACCTCGTCGCGTAACAGTCCCATCGCCCTGCGATCCACACAATCCTGTACCTCCCTCCTCCTCCATCAGGGGACGGTTGATTTGGCGCCGCCCCCTGTTGTTTTGCGCACGCACGCCCTTGCTTCACCGCCTCGCGCTTCGCACAATCCGTCTTTTCCAGTTTGGCACGCAGCGAGGTCAGCATGGCAAAGGCGACGACGGCACAGCGACGGCTCCGGTCTCTCGGCAACAATCACAAGTGGTTTGTCGGCGGCGGCCGCCGGATCCTGTGGGCACCCGAGTTTCCAGTCTTTCTGGAGCACCCCGGCTTCTGGGACCCCGGCACTTACCTCGAAATCAAGCTCGGCAGTCTCTTCACCTACACCCTACTCGAGAATGGCCATGAACTGCCTTGGCAGGCCAAAGGACGCCACTGGCAACCTGACGCGCTAACCAGCGAATTCAGTGCTGAGCGCCTCGACGCCACCGAAATCAAAACGCTCACGCTCGACGACGCCTTCAATAGCGAACTTACGCTCCGCAATCGCACTAACAAGACCCGCACCATCGACGTCATCCTTTGGGGTCGTGTCGATGCCACCGACACCGGCGACATCCAGTGTGGCCCCGTCTCCGCCAGCCGCCGGCGTATCCGCGGCAACTATCTCTGGTCCGAACCGAAAACCGCCAAACGCCACGACCTCCGCCTCGAATGGACACTCAGCGCCGGCCGCAAGGACGACTGCACCTCGTACGCCGTCCAAAACTCCGAACTCACCGGCGAGATCCCCGACTGGCGCGTCTCGCCCTTCTACGAACTCTTTGATAACGGCCTGCCCAACAGCACCCACTGGCAAGGCGGCATCGAGCACCGTCCCGATTCCGACCCACATCGCAAGTGGGTCTTCATTGCCCTGCACCGCCGTATCCGGCTGGCCCCGCGCGGTTCCACAACACTGAACGCCGCTTGCCGCGTCTCCGCCCCCAAGGCCACTCCCAAGACAAAGCCGGCCGTCGGCGACTGGGAAGGGTTCTTCGCCGACGCACCCCAGTTCCGCTGTGCCGACCCCTACTTCGAGCGCTACTTCGACTACCGGCTCTACGGCCTCCGCCTCAACGCCATCGACTACGGCCGTCCGCCGCTGCGACTGCCCTGCGTATTCGAGGGCATCAACCCCGGCTGGTTCCGCCACCAGATCTCATACAGCTCGCAGATCCTGGCCAAGGACTGTCGCTGGCTGCGTGATCCCGCGCTCGCCCGCGGCAGCATCCTGAACTTCATCGAAGCACAGGACGAATCCGGCTTCATCCATGGTGCGCTGCTTTCCGAACAGGCGGAGCGCTCCTGGCACGCCGGCCTCATGTATCACAGCGACTGGGGCGGCGCTGTGCTCGACGTGTATAACCTCCACCCCGATCGCGGCTTCCTGAAGACCTGCTACGCTGCCCTCAGCCGCCATGCCGAGTGGTTCGACCGCGAACGCGACACCGATGGCACCGGTCTGTACGACATCTGCAACCAGGCCGAGACGGGCCAGGAATACATGAGTCGCTACCTGTTCGTTGACCCCCGCGCCGACGAATGGGGCCCCTTCCGGCTCAAGGGCGTCGACGCAACCGTCTACGTCTACAAGTTGCAGAGCGCCCTGTCCTGGATGGCTACCGAACTGCGTAAGCCTGCAGACGCCCGCAATTGGAAGCTGCGCGCCCAAAAGACTGCCGACGCCGTTCTGACCAAGATGTGGGATCCCCGCCGCCGCAAGTTCTGCGATGTTGATCCCCGCACCGGCAAGCGCTCGCCCGTTCGCGCCGCAACCGACTTCTACCCCTTCTTCACCGACCTCGCCACCGAGCAGCACCTCCCCGCACTCTACGAGCATCTGTTCGATCCGAAGGCGTTCTGGACCGAATGGCCGGTGCCCGCGACGGCGCTGGACGACAAACATGCCGACGCCTACGGTCGCTGGATTGGCAAACGCATGTGCTGCCCCTGGAACGGCCGTACCTGGCTGATGACCAACTCACATATCGCCGAAGCACTGGCCAACGCCGCGCTCACCCTCGACGCAAAACTGGAACCCTACGCCGTCACATTCCTGACCCGCTTCATCCAGATGATGTTCGTCGATCGCGACCTCGACCGGCCCACGAGCTACGAGTACTACAATCCGATCACGGGTCAGGCCCCCTTCTTCCGCGCCACCGACGACTACATGCACAGCTACGTTATCGATCTGATCATCCGCTACGTGGTGGGTTTGCAGCCCCAACTCGACGGATCGCTAATCATCGAGCCGCTCCAGTTCGGACTGGAACACTTCTCACTGGACAACTGCTTCCTACGCGGCGAGCCGGTGAGCGTGAAGTGGGACGGGAAGCGACTGTCCGCCCGGGTCGGTACCCGCCGACAGCAAACCACCGGCTGGGGCCGGCTGGCATTCGAGCACCAGTAGAAACTCTCTTGAAACGTATCCTGGACCGTTCTCTGGTCAGTCGTACAAAACCTGCGGATACGCCTCACCTGGAGCCGTGCGTTCGGCCGCGTCAGCCAGCACACGGGTCAACCACGAGGTGACTCTGTCCTGCCCGGTTTGCTGATTCCAGTTTCGGTCATTCGCCGCGTGTAACTGGCTGCGTCGTGGCGACCGCATCATTCGACGCAGCCTCCGCCTGCAGCGCGGCCCGCAGATTCTCATGCTTCGGCAGGTTATCGAAGTCAAACCGCAGCATCTCTTCGAGCACCTGTTCGTAGCTCCACCCCTGCGCGTGAATGCGGTACATGCCAACCGCCAAACCCGTGCGATTCACACCCGCCGCACAGTGCACCAGCGTCGGCGGCGCATCCTCTGCGAGGACCAGTTCGCGAAGCTGATCACGCTTGCCCGGTTCGCTCGCTCCATCACCGCCCAGCGGAATGTTGTGCCATTCGATGCCTAGCCGTTCCGCAGCCTGTCGCTCGGCGATACTTTCGGGCACAGCCGGGTTCAGCAATGAGATCACACGTTGTATCCCGTACTCCTCCTGCAACCGCTCCAAATGGGCCGGCGTCACCTCGCCGCTGCGGTAGAGCTCACCCTCAACCACCGGCGCAAATCGCTTCGGCAGCCGCGTCACCTGCCACCAGACACCAGCCCCGGCAACGGCAACCAGGACCACAACCCCGACTGCAACCGAGAGCTTCTTCGTTACTGCTCGCGACATAATCTCGCTTGCTCCACTCGCCTTGCGCGGAGTATAGGACGTGCACGCAGACATTTCACGCACCGCCGTTTGCACCGCCCGCCCCCCTACCGCTACGATTCGGCGGTTCCCCTTCCGTCCGGACGTGGAGATCATGATGGACGTCGACAAGACCGATTTGTTCGCAACGGCCCGCGACGCCGAGCTCCAACCGTATCCCCTCCAGGGGGCCAGCGGGGGCCTGCTCGTGACCGTCCACGGCGGGCGCATACTGGGCATCTTCCTTAGCGGCGTCGAACAGAATCTCCTGTGGACCAATCCCAACGTACTGACCGACGCCAGCATCGCGCGGTCTGCCATTCAGCAGGGCGAATGGAACCTCGGTGGCGACCGCTGCTGGCTCGCACCGGAACTGGAGTTGCACTTCCGCAACCCGAAGAAGCCCTCACACAAAGACTACGCCGTCCCCATGCCGATCGACCCCGGCCGTTACGCTCTCCGACACGAGGCGCCCCACGGCCTTATCCTCGACAACGGCGGCGAAGTGGAGAATCTCGGATCACACGAGAAGTTCACTTTTGAAACGACGCGCGCCATCAATCTCTGCAATCCCCCAACCAGCACCGACGGCCTCGCCTATGTCGGCTACGAGCTGTCGTCCGAACTCATCGTACGATCCGCCGACCGCCCACAAGCCTGCTATGGCCTGTGGCAGCTCATGCAGATTCCCCCAGGCGGCACCATCATCATCCCGACGCGCAGCATGCAACCGGATTGCGTGGACTACTTTCGCACCGCCGTCACCGAGCATTGCCAGGCGAAACCTGACCACATCAGCTTCCCCGTCACGGGCACCGCCCAGCACAAGCTCGGCCTGCGCCCCGCCGACGCCCGCGGCCTCATGGGCTACTACCGCCCACTGACCGACGGCCGCGCCACATTGATCATCCGCCAGGCCAGCATCTTCCCCGGCGCCACTTACGCCGACTTTCCCGCCCACCAGCCCGATCGCCGCGACATCGCCCTCCAGTTCTACAACGACGGCGGCGACATCGGCGGCTTCGGCGAAATGGAGTACCACGCACCCGCCGCCGTCGCCGACAACTTCTTCCGCACCCGCGACGTCAGTCGCACGTGGTGCTTCGCCGGACCCGCGCCGCGCGTTCAGGAGACCCTTCGCACACTGCTCGACCTCGACGCCCAGGTATGATAGCCGTGCAGCTCTTGCAGGAGCGCTGATCCCGTGACGCCCGAAACCTTCACGCTCACTCAGGACCTGATCCTCCTCGGCGTCGGCCTCTTCGCCGGCCTCATCGGCGGCCTGTTGGGTGTGGGTGGCGGTATCATCATGATTCCCGCCATGGTCATCTTCCTCGGCAACGCCTACGGCCAGGACTCCTTCCATATCTACAAACTCGCAGCGATCAGCACCTCCTTCGTCCTCTCCTTCCCCGCGACCTACCGCCATGCCAAGGCCAAGGCCCCCATCTATCGCATGCTGCCCGGCATTCTGCCGCTCGCCGGCGTCGGCGTGATCGTGGGCGTAATCGTGGCCAGCACGTTTGTCGGCCAGTACACCGTCTGGCTCAAACGCATCTTCGGCGCCTTCCTCGAACTCGCCGTCATCAGCAACTTCTACCAGGAATACCACGCGCTCCGCGGCCGCCAGCACATCACCAAAAGCTCACCCATGCCACACCGTCGGCTCTTCATCGGCAGCCTGGTCGGCCTGCCCGCCGGATTCTGCGCCGGTCTGCTCGGCATCGGCGGCGGCGTATGGGCCGTGCCCATGCAGCGGCAGGTCCTCGGCATCCGCATTCGCAACGCGATCGCCAATTCCGCGTTCATGGTCATGGCTGTCGCCGTCGTCACCTCCGTCAGTCTGACCGTCAGCATCACCCACCTGCCCGACTACCCCCAAGTCACGCCCTGGAGCGGCTTTCGCATCGCCTTGTGGCTCGCACCCGGTGCGCTGCTGGGCGGCTGGCTCGGCGCCGGCCTGACCCACAAGCTGCCCGTCCGCGGTTTGCGCTACGGTTTCCAGGTCCTGCTGATCATTACCGGACTGCGCCTCATGCTCGGCTAGGGTCTGCCGCCCCCCGTCGACCGTAAACCACGCGCTTTTCCGGACTTCCGCGCTTGCACGTCGCGTCAACCCTCGGTTATATTGCGCAGCTCGCTTCTTAAGCGGCGCCGGATGGACCGGCGCGAGAAGCACAAACGCCCTGATCTGTACCCCCCACTTACAGTCTGGCCGCGGGCACGCGGGAGGGCGCTGCGTTCGACGCTGCGCGGCCACGGAAGCCTTCATGAACAACCGAGAATTGCTCAAGGAAATCAAGGTCAGCGACGAAGACATCCATGCCGAATTCCGCGAGGCTTTCGGCGATGCCCCCGAAGAAGAACTGCTCGAAACCGCCATTGACACCAACCGCGGCGTCGGGCTCGACTTCGACTCCATCCTCAAAGCCAAGATCGTCGGCATCAGCGGTAACGAAGCCGTGCTCGACATCGGCCTCAAGAGCGAGGGTATTGTCCCGCTCGACGAGTGGGATGACCCGTCGGAAGTACAGGTCGGTAACGAAGTCGACGTGCTCGTCGAGGATATTGACGAGACCGGGATGATCCTCGTCTCCAAACGCCGCGCCGACCGCATCCTCAACTGGAAGCGCATCGTCGAGACCACCAATGAAGGCGACACCGTCAAGGGCCGCGTCCTCCGCAAGATCAAGGGCGGACTCCTGGTCGATATCGGCGTGCCGGTATTCCTCCCCGCCTCGCAGGTCGACATCCGTCGCCCGGCCGACGTCGGCGAGTACATCGGCAACGAAATCGAAGCCAAGATCCTCAAGATCGATACCGATCGCCGCAATATCGTCATCTCCCGCCGGAAGCTCATCGAGGAAGAACGCGCCAAGCAGAAGGCCCAACTGCTCGAGGAAATCGCCATCGATCAGCTACGCACCGGCGTGGTCAAGAACATCGCCGACTTCGGCGCCTTCGTCGACCTCGGCGGCATCGACGGTCTGCTGCACATTACCGACATGTCCTGGGACCGCATCGATCACCCCAGTCAGATGCTCAAGGTCGACCAGGATGTCGAGGTCAAGATCCTCTCCATCGACCGCGACCGCGAGAAGATCGCCCTCGGCCTCAAGCAGAAGACCGAAAACCCGTGGGAAAAGGTCGCCGAACGCTACCCGGTCGGTTCCCGCGTCAAGGGCGAAGTCGTCAACATCATGAACTACGGCGCCTTCGTGAAGCTCGAGCCCGGTATCGAGGGCCTGGTCCACATCTCCGAGATGAGCTGGACCCGCCGTATCAATCACCCTTCCGAGCTCGTCAACGTCAGCGACGAGGTCGAAGTCGTCGTGCTCGAGGTGGACAAGAACAAGCAGGAAATCTCCCTCGGCATGAAACAGACCGAGGTCAACCCCTGGACCACCGTCGCCCAGAAATACCCCCAGGGCACCGTCATCGAAGGCACCGTCCGCAACCTCACCAACTACGGCGCCTTCGTCGAAATCGAGGAAGGCATCGACGGCCTGCTCCACGTCTCCGACATGAGCTGGACCAAGAAGGTCAGCCACCCGTCCGAGGTCGTCAAGAAGGGCGACACCCTCCGCTGCGTCGTGCTCTCCGTCGATCAGGAAAAGATGCGCATCGGTCTCGGCCTCAAGCAAATGACCGAGGATCCGTGGCTGCGGGCAGTGCCCGAGCGTTATCAGCCCGGCATGGTCGTCCGCGGCAAGGTCACGAAGATCACCAACTTCGGCGTGTTCGTCGAGCTCGAGCCCGAGCTCGAAGGCCTGCTCCACGTCTCCGAGTTGGCGGATCACAAGGTCGAGAACCCACAGGACGAGGTCAACATCGGCGACGAGCTCGATGTCAAAATCCTCCGCGTCGATACCCTCGAACGCAAAATCGGCCTCTCCAAGAAACGCGCCGAATGGGCCACCGACGACGAAACCCCCGGCGAAATGCCCGATGAAGCCACTCAGGATCGCAGGGAGCGCCGCGGCGGCCTCGGCGACGAATTCGGCGGCGGCGGCGGCTTCGGTGACCTGTTGAATCGCCCCGACCAGTAAACCATGCCGGGCGCGCAAGCGCACCGCTGAGTTGAATATCGCAACAAACGCCGCAGGGCCTCACACGAGTTCCTGCGGCGTTCTTCATGATCCCGCTACGTGCGTCGCATCAACTCGCACGGGACCAGATCCCCGCGATCGGCGTGCCGCAATCAGGGCAGCAATCACCGCGCATGCGGTTCTCGCCAATGAAGAACCCACTTCTCTCGATCAGCGTTGCCGAGCAATGTGGACACGTCGTGTTCTCCAGCTCACCGCACAGGCCCGGCGCGTTGCCAGGATACACGTGCCGGAGCCCTGCATTGCGCCCAATCTCACATGCGCGCATCAATTGTTCGGCGGACGTCCGTGCCGGCTCGGTGTGCTTGTACGTAGGGTGAAACGCCGTCACATGCCACGGGATGTCCACACCAACACCAGCAATGAAGTCTGCCATCTCGCGTAGCTCATCGTCAGAGTCGTTCATACCGGGGACGACGAGCGTGACAATCTCAGTCCAGAAGCCCATCTCGCTGGACCGCTGGATCGTGTCCGTCACATTGTCCAGAACGCCGCCCAGCCGGCGATAGGTCGCATCGCGAAACGCCTTCAGGTCAATATTCATCGCCTCCACGTACGGACGGATGAAGTCGAGCACTTCCGGCGTCGCATGTCCGTTCGATACGTACGTGCCCCGCAGCCCATGCGGCCGACCCAGCCGAAACACCTCGACCGCCCACTCCGACGTGATCAATGGCTCGTTGTACGTGCTGGTCAGGATCGCACAGTCGTGCTCGAGCGCCAGCCGCACCAGATTCTCCGGCTCGACAAACTGCGGCTCCGCAATCGCATCCTCGTCCCGCAGTGTCTGACTTGTCAGCCAGTTCTGGCAGAACGAGCAATGAAAATCACACCCCAGCATCCCAAACGAAAGCGCCCGCGCCCCCGGCAGCACATGATAGAACGGCTTCTTCTCAATCGGATCGACGCCCAGCCCGGCCACATACCCCCGCGGCACCTGCAGCTCGCCGTCACGGTTGAAACGTACCCGACAGACTCCCTCCCGCCCCGGCTTCACCTTGCAGCGGTGCCCACAAGCCAGGCAGCGGACCACGCCATCCCCTTCGTCGCGCACCAAGGCCGGGTCAGCCACTCCCGTATGCTCACCCAGCAGCTTTTTCAGCGATATGACTCGCGGAGATTGAACTGTCATGCCGGCCTCCTCGCGAAAGCACACCGTCCATCAGCGGCAAAGGCGACACCCCCCGGTGGGCAGCTGCGCCGGTCGAGCAGGCAACCGTTCGTGTGCTGTCCGGCATGCTTAACCGCATATATTCTCACCATCGCCGCCAACTGCCGGACGTCCGACGCTGTAATACTCAAATTTATAGCGTCGCATGGTCGCAAGGGCATACAAATTTCGTCCGTCAAAGATCAGCGGTTGCTTCAACGACGAACGGATCCGCTCGAAATCGGGGCTCCGAAACTCCATCCATTCCGTCATGATGAGCAGCGCATCCGCACCCGGTAACGCCTCGTACGGGTCCGCGTGATACGCGATCCGATCACCAAACACCTCGCGCGTCGTGCTCATCGCCTGCGGATCGTGCACGCCCACCGCAGCCCCCGCGACCAGCAGCGACTCAACAATCGTCAGCGCCGGCGCTTCGCGCACGTCGTCCGTCTGCGGCTTGAACGCCAACCCCCACACCGCCAGCCGCTTGCCCGACAAGTCATCGCCCAGCCGCTTGCGTATGCATCCGGTCATGTTATGGCGCTGGGCCATGTTCCGGCGATGGACCGACTCCAGCAATTGGCAGTCCGCACCCGCACTGCGACCGAAACTCGCCAGCGCCTGCACATCCTTCGGGAAACAACTGCCACCATAGCCAAGGCCCGGATACAGAAAATGATGCCCGATGCGTGCATCCGAGCCCATCCCCCGCCGCACCTCGTTGACATCCACATTCAGCCGGGCACAAACGTCGGCAATCTCGTTGATGAAACTGATCCGCGTCGCAAGGTACGCGTTCGCCGCATACTTCGTAAGCTCCGAAGCCGTCCGGCTCATCCGCAGAATCGGCTTGTTGTTCCGGACGAACGGCTCATGCAGCTCCGCGATCACATCCCCCGCTTCCTGATCCTCGGCACCAATCACCACCCGATCCGGCCGCACAAAGTCGTTCAGCGCCGTCCCCTCCTTCAGAAACTCCGGATTGCTGACGACCGGACAGCGGTGACGAGTATGCTCCGCCAGCAACCGCTCAAGCCATGCCCCCGTACCCGCCGGCACGGTGCTCTTGATCACCACGATCGTCGGGCCGGTGAGCGCCTGGGCCATTTCAATCGCAGCCGATTCAATCGACGACAGATCCGCCGATCCATCTGCACGCGGCGGTGTGCCAACCGCCAGAAACACCACCCGCGCATGCGCGACGGCTTCCGCCGTCTCCGTGGTAAAGCGCAGCCGCCCGGCCTGCATGTTGCGCGCGACGAGTTCGTCCAACCCCGGCTCGAAAAACGGACATTTTCCGTCGTTCAAAAGCGAGATCTTCTGCGGATCCTTGTCGACCGCAACAACGTGATTCCCGCTATTGGCCAGGCAGGCCGCCGTCACCAACCCAACATACCCACTTCCGACTACGCAGATCTGCATCGCGCTCATACCTCCGACAAGTACCGAGTTCGCCCAGCAGACGCATGGGCAGCCGTCGTCAGCCGCGTATAATGGCCGCCTCTCGACCGCCAACTGCGTCCGGCGGTCCGGCCGTGCCTCACGCACCAGCCTGGAGCCAACGCATGAACATCCTCGTCGCCGGTTGCGCCGGATTCATCGGAACCCACCTTACGCGGCGTCTCGTGGCAGACGGGCATCACGTGATCGGCGTCGACGACTTCAGCAGCGGCAGCCGCCACAATGCCGCCGCATTGCAAAAGCTGGCACAGTTTCAATTCTGCGAGCACAATATCACGAATCCCCTGCATGTCGAGAGCCCTCTCGACCGCATCTACGATTTGGCCTGCCCCGCTTCACCGGTCGATTTCGGACCCCGCCGCCTGCACATCCTCGCCACCTGCTCCCGCGGTCTTTGGAACCTGCTCGACCTCGCAAGGCTCCACAACACCCGCCTACTCCATGCCAGCACCAGCGAAATCTACGGCGACCCCGAGCAACATCCGCAGAGTGAGAGCTACTGGGGCCACGTCAATCCCATCGGCCCGCGCTCCTGCTACGACGAAGGCAAACGTTTCGGTGAAGCCCTGCTCGTTGCGCATAGCGCGTACTACGCTGTGCCCGTCCGTATCGCGCGCATCTTCAACACCTACGGCCCCAACATGCGACGCGATGACGGCCGCATGTTGCCAACCTTCATCGACCAGGCCTTGGCTCGCCAGCCCCTCACGGTCCACGGCGACGGCAGCCAGACCCGCAGCCTCTGCTTCGTGAGCGACCTCGTCGAAGGACTGGTCCGCCTGATGGAGAGCAACGTGGCGCAGCCCGTCAATCTCGGCAGCCCACACGAGGCCACCGTCCGCGAAATCGCCGAAGAGGTCATCGCACTGACCGAGAGCTCCAGTTCGATCGAGTACTTGCCGCGCCCCGAGGATGATCCAAGCGTGCGTCGGCCCGATATCTCGCGCGCCCGCCAGCTACTGCACTGGGAACCGCGTGTCAGCCGGTCAGACGGCATCCGCCAGACGATCGACTGGTTCCGCGCCAGCCGCTAGCCCGCCCCCCGTCGGCGCATTATCCGACCTCCCCGCGCGTCCACGTCCAAGATTTCATCGCGTCGCGTTTTGCGCTGCCCAATGCCGAATCTGCGCAAAACTCACACCCTGAATCCCTCGAATCATCCCAAGATGGCTATGTCGTTTCGTCAGGAAATCAACGTCCGCATACGTTGCGCCACCCCGGTTGCTGAGTGAAAACATGTCGCTTCACGATCACATGGCGCGCCGGGCACAGAGCCACATCACCACCATGGCAAATTCCCCGCCGCCAGGTAATCAGATCGTATCCTCGTCAAGCCAGACGGAGCAACTCGGACGCGACCTGCTGCGCTGCCAGGAGCAACTCAATCTCGTCTTCGAAACGACGTCCCATATCGCCAACCTCCAGGAGCCCGAGCAGGTCGAAAACACACTCCTGCATCGCTACGCCTCCGTACTCGCGGCTGGCGTCCTCTTCATGGATCACAATGGCTGTTGCCAGCGCATTCTGCCAACCGAGCCCCCACCACAAGACAGCATCCCGCCACTGGACACGGACGTTGTGCGCGCCACCCTGGCCGAGCACATCGAACTGGTGCGGCAAGCCCGCCGAACGGTCATTGCACCGCTCACCACCTCCGAGAAACAGTCGCTCGCCGGGGCCCAGGTCGTACTCGGCACATTGCAGCGCGATGGTGGCGAACCGGCCGTGCTGATCGCCCTGCGTACCGCCCACCAGGCTCCCTACGAACACGACGACGTGCTGGCCTCGGAATCGGTGCTGGGCTACGGGACCCAGGTGCTCGCCAACCTCAAACTGATCCGTGACCTCCAACGTAGCGCCCTGGAGACCGTTTGCACACTCGTCAACGCCATCGACGCCAAGGACAACTACACGTCCGATCACTCCGAACGCGTCGGTGGCTACGCTCGCCTCGTGGGCTCTGCCATGGGACTCAACCAGGAACAACTGCAGGCCCTCGAATGGGCCGGCCTGCTCCACGACGTCGGCAAGATTGGCATCCCCGAGAAGATCCTCAACAAGCCTGGCGCCCTCACCCGTATCGAATTCGAAGAAATGAAACGGCATGTCCGTATCGGCCACGACGTGCTCAAGCCCGTCACCCAGTTCGACCCCGTGCTCAACACCGTACTCTATCACCACGAGAACCACGACGGCTCAGGCTACCCCGACGGCTTGAAGAGCAGCGACGTGCCACTCGAAGCGCGCATCATCCACATCGTCGACATCTTCGACGCCCTCACCACGACCCGCCCCTATCGCCGCAAGTTCACCGTCGAGCAGGCCTTCGAGACCCTCGAAGACGGCATCGGCCGGGTTACCGAACCCGACGTAACGCGTCTCTTCATCGACACCCTTCAGGCGTTCATGGCAGACCATCCCACCGAATTCCACGCCCGCTTCGGCCGGCTCGCCCGCGACGACACCGTCTCGGCCCAGGCGATCTAGGAGAACACACCGCCATGCGCACCAGAGACGGATTCAGCCTGCTCGAGGTGATTATCGCCGTGATCCTGCTCGGCATCGTCGCCGCCGTCGCCATCCCGCGCTTCAGCACCGCCGCCGAGGCGCCCGACCAGCGCTCCGTCCTGCGCAGCGACCTCCAACTCCTCCGCATCGCCATCGAACGCTTCTACCAGGACCACGGTTTCTACCCCGCCCAGCGCGGCGACGGCGTCCATCCCCCCAATTCGCCCGAAGCCTTCCGCGCCCAGCTCACCCGCCACACCGACGCATCCGGGCATGTTGCCGACACCCCCGACGAGGTGTTCGGCTACGGCCCATACCTGCGCGACGGAATCCCTCCCTGCCCGCTCCGTTTCGACGACCACGCCGCCGAGGTCTTCATCGCCGAAACGAACGCCCCGCCATCCCTGAGCCCGGACGGCCCCGCCCCCGGCTGGATCTACGAATCCTCCACCGGACGCATCTGGCCGAACAGCGACACGGTCGACCCAACTGGCCGCCCCTACCACTCTTACTGAGCCACTGCCACACGCCCACTGGCAGACGCCCACGCCCAGACGGTGCAAAACCGATAAATCCGCCTACAATCGACCAACCGGTCGGCCAAGCCGGTCACGTCATGACGCGGCACACCCCCGCACTCAGACCGGCCGCCGTGAATCACAGGCCTTGCCAGGTCGAAAGAGGTCATTACATGCACGTCTGCATCTACAGCGCTCTCGTTGCCGCCCTCCTGATGTCGCAGGAACCTGCCAGCACCACGCAAGCCACCGAAACACAACCGGCCGAAGCCGAGCGCTTCAATGCCGACACCCTCGCCGGCCTCAAGTTCCGCTCGATCGGCCCCGCCCTCATGTCCGGCCGCATCAGCGATCTCGCCGTCGATCCCAACGACCACAGCCACTACTGGGTCGCCGTCGCCTCCGGAAACGTCTGGAAGACCACCAACGGTGGCACCACCTTCACCCCCGTCTTCGACGACCAGGGCGCCTACTCCATCGGCTGCCTCGCCATGGACCCGCACAACCCCCACGTCGTCTGGGTCGGCACCGGCGAGAATAACAGCCAGCGCAGCGTCTCCTTCGGCGACGGCGTCTACCGCACGCGCGACGGCGGCACAACCTGGGAGCACCTCGGCCTGCCCCAGTCCGAACACATCGGCATGATCGCTATCGACCCGCGCGACTCCGACGTCGTCTACGTCGCCGCCCAGGGCCCCCTCTGGCGCGCCGGCGGCGACCGCGGTCTCTACAAGACCATTGATGGCGGCCTCACCTGGCAACGCATCCTCCACATCAGCGACGACACCGGCGTCAACGAAGTCCACCTCGACCCGCGCGACCCGGACGTCCTTTATGCCTCCGCCTGGCAACGACGCCGACACGTCTGGACCCTCATCAACGGCGGCCCCGAATCCGCCTTGTACAAAAGTACGGACGCCGGCCAAACCTGGCGTAAGCTCACCCATGGCCTCCCCGAAGTCGACCTCGGCCGCATCGGACTCGACATCTCCCCGGCCAACCCGGACATCATCTACGCCATCATCGAAGCCGCCGACGATAAGGGTGGCGTCTTCCGCTCGACCAATCGCGGAGAAACCTGGGAAAAGCGCTCCGATTACATGTCCAACAGCCCCCAGTACTACAACGAACTGGTCTGCGACCCGCTCGACCCGAACCACGTCTACTCGCTCGACACCTTCCTGCACGAAACACGCGACGGCGGCCAGACCTTCACCCGTGTCCCACGCGAGAACCGCCACGTCGACGACCACGCCCTCTGGATCAACCCCACCAACACCCGCCACATGCTCGTCGGTTGCGACGGCGGCGTCTACGAATCCTACGACGCCGGCACCAACTGGGCATTCAAACCCAACCTCCCCATCACCCAGTTCTACCGCGTCGCCGTCGACAACTCGACACCCTTCTACTACGTCTACGGCGGCACCCAGGACAACAGCACCCTCGGCGGCCCCTCCCGCACCACCGATCGCGTCGGCATCGCCAACGAACACTGGTTCATCGCCGTCGGCGGCGACGGCTTCGAACCACAAATCGATCCCCAGGACCCCAATATCGTCTACGCCCAATGGCAGTACGGCGGTCTCATCCGACACGATCGCCGTAGCGGCGAAATCGTCGACATCAAGCCCCGCGAACTCCCCGGCAATGCGGGCTACCGCTGGAATTGGGACTCGCCGCTCCTGATCAGCCCCCACAACCGCCAACGCCTCTACTTCGCCGCTAACAAAGTCTTTCGCAGCAACGACGGCGGAAAAAGCTGGCAAGTCATCAGCCCCGACCTCACCCGGCAGCTCGACCGCAATCAGCTCGAAATCATGGGCCGCATCTGGCCACCCGACGCCGTCGCCAAACACCACGCCACGTCCCTATACGGAACCATCGTCTCGCTGACCGAATCGCCCATCGCCGCAGGCCTGCTCTATGCCGGTACCGACGACGGCGTCATCGCAGTCAGCGAAGACAGCGGCGAAACCTGGCGCCGCATCGAGACATTCCCCGACATCCCCGACCTCACCTACGTCAGCGGACTCACCGCCTCCCTCCACGACGTCGACACGGTCTACGCCTGCTTCGACAACCATAAACGCGGCGACTTCACTCCCTACATCCTCAAGAGCACCAACCGCGGCCGCACCTGGACCTCCCTCGCCGGAGACCTCCCGGCACGCGAGGTCTGCTACACACTGCTCGAGGATCACGTCGAAGCGCGCCTGCTGTTCGTCGGCACGGAGTTCGGCGTCTACTACTCGCCCAACGCCGGCGAGCACTGGCTCCGCCTCAAGGGCGGCCTACCCACGATCGCCGCCCAGGATATCGCCATCCAGCGGCGCGAAAACGATCTCGTCCTCGGCACCTTTGGCCGCAGCTTCTACATCCTTGACGACTACACGCCACTACGGCTGATCGACGAAGAGCTGCTGGACGGCCCCGCGGCGCTCTTCCCCGTCAAACCCGCGCTACGCTACATCCCCAAAGCCCGCCTCGGCGGTCGCGACGGCCGCGGCTGGCAAGGCGCGTCGTTCTACGCCGCCCCCAATCCGCCCTACGGCGCTATTTTCACGTATTACCTCCGCGACAAGCTCGAAACCCGCAAAGAACAGCGTCACGAGCGCGAAGAGCAGGCAGTCAAGGCCGGCGAGGATTTCGACTATCCCACGCTCGACGAATTCCGCGCCGAGCAGCGCGAGCGCGAGCCTCAGCTCCTCTTCACGATCCACGACGCCGCCGGCAAAGTCGTCCGCCGTATCACCGCCCCCCGCGAAGCGGGTATACATCGCATCGCCTGGGATCTGCGGTACCCGGCAACCACGCCAGTCGATCTGAGCGCTGCTGAGCATCGCGCTCCCTGGTGGTCGCCGCCGCAGGGCTCACTCGCCCCGCCCGGCGTGTATACCGTGACAATGTCCCAAATCGTCGACGGCGATGTCACCGACCTCGCCGGACCAGCGTCGTTCGACGTCATACCGCTGGGAACTGCGACGTTCGCCGCCAAAGACCATCAGGCCGTCCACGCCTTTCAGCGCAAACTCGCTCGGCTGCGGCGCGCCGTGCTCGGCTCCCTGAAGGTCGCCCAAGCTGCACAGCAGCGCATCAACCACCTCCGCCAGGCCACCCTCGACACGCCCGCAGCCAACCTCACTGCGCTGACCGAACTGGAGAAGCTCGACCGTCGCCTGAAGGACCTGCTCATCGAGCTGCGCGGCGATCCCGTGGCCAGCAAACGCGACCTGCCCCAGCCACCCTCGATCCGTGAACGCGTCGAGACCGCCGTGAGAAACGTCTGGCACGCCACGTCGCCGCCCACCCAAACCCAACGCGACGCGTACCAACACGCTAGCGACCAGTTCGCACCGGTTCTCACGAAACTGCGGACCCTCGTCGAGGACGATCTCGCCGCAGTCGAGCGAAAATTGGAAGACGCCGGCGCTCCCTGGACGCCCACGCGCTTCCCCGACTGGCAGCCGGAGTAACACCGCAAAAGTGCACACACGCGGTGCGGCATTACGGCACTGCAAGGTTGTGCACTGCCATCCGAAGCGTTTCATCCTCCGCGCCACCGCGCGCCCACGCCAAATCCGCCCCCGCGCTCCGTCTTCCCGCTGGAAACGCGCTTCGCGGCGCGGTAGGGTAAGGGTTGCATGTCAAACGACCTGGCACACAACGCGCCCCACGGGATGTAAAGGAATCACCAATGCCCGAAGAGACTTTTGTCGAACAACAGATCGAGCACCCCGAGGTCGACCAGGAAAAACTGATCGGCATGGACCTCCTGCGGTGTGTCGAGGCCGCTGCCCTCAACGTCTTCCAGTGGATCGGCAAGGGCGACAAAATCTCCGCCGACGCCGCCGCCACCGACGCCATCCGCGGCATGCTCAATCTCATGGACATGTGCGGCGAATGCGCCATCGGCGAAGGCATCAAGGACGAAGCCCCCGGCATCTTCGTCGGCGAGAAGCTCGGCACCTGGCGGGCCGGCTCCCCCCCCGTCACCATCGCTGTCGACCCCATCGATGGCACCACCCTCACCTCCAAGGGCCTGCCCGGCGCCCTTAGCGTCATGGCCGCCGCCGTGGGCGACAGCCCCGACACCCGCGCCATGCAGGCCATCCCCAGCTACTACGTCGACAAGATCGCCGTCGGTCCCAAGGTCGCCGATAGCACCGGCAACGTCCGCCTCGACGCCCCGGTTGAGCAGAATCTCGAAATCGTCGCCCTCGCGCTCAATAAACGCGTCCGCGACCTCGTCGTCTGCGTCCTCGACCGCCCGCGTCACAAAGATCTGATCGCCGAAATTCGCAAAACCGGCGCCTCTATACGTCTCATCGGCGACGGCGACGTCGCCGGCGCAATCGCCCCCTGCATGCCTGACAGTCCCGTCGATGTCTACATGGGTAAAGGTGGCTCGCCCGAGGCCGTCCTCGCCGCCGCCGCCATTCGCTGCCTCGGCGGCGAGATCCTCTCCGCCGTCTGGCCGCGCGATGATGACGAACGCAAGCAACTCGAAGCCGACGGCTACGCCGATATCATCGGCCGCACCTACAAGAGCGCCGACATGGCCCGCTCCAACGACATTGTCTTCGCCGCCACCGGCATCACCGACAACGCCATGCTGCGCGGCACCATGATTCACGGATCGATCGCCACAACGCACTCTGTCGTCATGCGGGCCCACTCACGTACTGTCCGCTACGTCAAGGCCTTCCACGACCTGACGCGCAAGACCATCCGCCTGCACAGCGAGGCCCGCCACACACGGCTCTGACACCGATGCGGCCCCTGAGTGAGCTGAACGGCATGACGCTCCTGGTCCAGCGCATCGCCTCATGGGCCCTGACGCTGGCAGCGTTCGGCGGCGCAGCTTACGGAATCACCCACCTGCCCGGCGCGGGGGGGCTCGTCGAAGAGCTCACCTGTACGCTCAAGCACCCCATCCGGGGCGCGCAGGCGCAGAACGTGTTCTCCGTCCGCCTGTTCGAACACCCCGCAACAAATGTCCATTTGGCCAAGACCATTCGAACGCTATTGCACGATGACAACCCACGCATTGTTCGTGGCACGCTCGTGGCCCTGGCTGATCATTGCCGTTACCAACAAATGCAGGGGTTGATCGGTACGCTGGCACGGGAGGAAGTCGACCGGTGGTGGCACGAGGCCCCCGTCGCCGATCGGGTTGCGTATCTTCCGGCGTCTGCGCAGATCTGGTGGCAAGTTAGCTCGCCGTACGGCCCGACCGGCAGCTACACCCCACATCCGGTCACCGCGCCCGACCAGCGGTGGTTTGTAGCGGCCACCCTCACCAGTGATCCCACCGCCCGCGAACTAATCGACCGCGCTCTCTTCGGCGAGCACGCCAATCCACCGCTCCGCCGTGCTCTTCTGCTCCTCTATGACGCAGCGGCCGTCCCGCAGCCCCCCACCGCAGCCGAACTACGCGCCTCAACGATACCCCCCGGCGTACTCGACCCCGACCTCCTCATCACCATGCTCGACGACGAAATCCCTGAGGTCCGCATGGGCGCCGGTCGCCTCCTCGCCCTCACCGGCGACCCCCGCGGCATTCCTGCCTTCTGCGAGTGGATCGATCAGAACCCACGTCGCGCGCACATCGCAGAGCAACTCCTGACCGACCTCTACGGCCCCGAATGGAGATCCCACTGTGAGAGCGGTAGTCCAACGCGTCGGTGATTCACGCGTCCTCGTCCGTGACGAACTCATCGGACGCATCGAACGCGGCCTGCTCGTCTACGCCGCCGCAGCCCCCGACGACGGCGAAGAAGACGTCCGCTACATCGCCGAAAAGGTCGCCCACCTGCGCATCTTCCCCGACGACGCCGGCAAGCTGAATCTCTCCGTGCTCGACGCCGACGGCGCCGTCCTGCTCGTCAGCGCCTTCACCGTCCAGGCCGACGCCCGCAAGGGCCGCCGCCCTTCCTTCGACAGCTCCGCCCCCGGCGAAATCGCCGCGCCCCTCATCAACAAACTCGCCGAAGAATTGCGCCACTACCGCCTCACCGTCGAAACCGGCCGCTTCGCCGCCGCGATGCGCGTGCACTCCATCAACGACGGCCCCATCTGCATCTTGCTCGATTCCCGCCGCGTCGTGTAGGCTCCGTGCTTTGGCGGCATGCAACGCCGGCACGTGAGCCGTGCGACGCGAATCTCAGCAAGGAGGTATCATGCATCGTCTGTACACCAGTCTGATCGTGCTGGCCGGGGGCCTGGTAGTCAGTAGCGTCAGTTGCACCCCGACCGGCGCGACACAATACGTACTCCCTGAGGAGCTCCCCCCCGGCATCGAGGCCGTGATCGCCGCCGGCAGCAGCGTCCGCGTCGAGGAAGACGACACATTCTTCGACGGCGAGGCGGACGCCATCGTTGACGATGTCAGTAGCCTGGATGGCTGCTTCGGCGCCTATATCCCGCTCGACGGCACCAACCAGTATGAGTTCCTCTCCTTCGACGCCGACACCGGCGAAATGAGCCGCGCCGTCTATGCCCTCTCAACCACCACGACGCTCGGCCTCCTCGTTTCCTACTACGGCGAGTTCACGATCCAAAACGAAAACGAGCTCCGCTTCGACGTCGAGTCCATTTCCACAGCCGACCCGGTGACTGGCCAGATCCGCTCCCTTTCACCCGCTGATGTCAATGAAGACGGCAGCGATGAGCTCATCTTCCGGTTTCTCATCACGCTCGATGGCAACCGCATCCGCATTGTCCTCGTCGACCAGGACACCGGACAACCCGCCACCGGCGACGAGAGACAGGTCAGCGTCGGCGTGCGAATAACATGCCCGTAGCATGGCCGGCATTGACCTGCCAACCCGGCGTGGACCGACGGGTGCCGCGGCCGCAAAATTCGCCCCATAATGTCCCCGGAACCGTTTGAGATCCGGGATCGGAACGAATATGATTCCAACAGTTTGGAATTACCGGACGCTGCCAGACGGTTGAGGTCGCGGTCCATGGTGGGTCGCAGCCGCTGGACACACCGGTATCTACTTTTCCTCAATGTGAGGGAGGTTAGACATGGGAATTTTCAACTGGATTCTCGCTTCGCTGCCCGCGCTGCTCGTCGGCGTGCTCGTTGGCTGGTGGCTCAACGACGCCAACATCTTCTAAGCCAGCAGCGAAGGGCTGGTGCGAGAGTAGCACTGAGCTCGATTGCGCGCGGCGGCGTTGAGTGGACGCGCGCCCCGGCAACGGTTACTCAAGTGACTCTCGCGCCAGCTCCCACACTTCTTACGCACCACACACCTCTCGCACGTCCCAATTCTCATCGCCACACGCAGCTTACATCTGCCACTCGACTGTGACGAAGCGAACCGATACCCTGTGGCCGACCACATACGCAGACCCGGCCATTTGGGACACCCATGCACGCACGACATCTCGCTAGCATCGCGTTTTCACTCACGGTTCTCATCACCGCCTGCCACGATCCGCTTTCGACCATACGCGATCCGGCCCCGTTGCCAGACCGCTGGCGAACCCACGCCGAACGCACCAACTACATCGAAACGGGCCGCTACGCCGAAACCACGCGCCTCTGTCAACAGTACGCCGACTTCACGCCACACGTCCATTGTTTCTCGCTGGGCCGCAGCCCCGCAGGCCGCGAACTCTGGGCCCTGGCTCTCTCAACCGAACAGGCCTTCACACCCCGGGCCGCCCGCCAGAGCAGCCGCCCCCTCGTCCTGATTGAAAACGGAATCCACGCTGGCGAGATCGCCGGTAAGGACGCCTGCTTCGAGCTCCTCCGCGACATGCTCGTCACCCGTACCCGCGCCGACCTGCTCGACCGCATCAACGTGCTCATCCTGCCCATCTTCAACGTCGACGGGCACGAGCGGTTCGGCCCCTTCAACCGCGCAAACCAACACGGCCCGCGCGAAATGGGCTGGCGAACCACCGCGCAAAATCTGAATCTCAACCGCGACTTCGCCAAAGCCGACGCCCCCGAAATGCAGGCCTGGCTGAAACTCTGGACCGCTTGGCAACCAGACCTCTTCATCGACGTCCACACCACGAATGGCGTGGACCATCGCTACGATGTGTTCTATTCCATCCCCACCGCCCCCGCCTTGCCCACTCCCGCAGCCCGCTGGGTCGACGAAACGCTCTTGCCGCACATCCTGCCCGCCATGGCAAAGCACGGACACCACACCCTGCCCTACTCTTTCCCGCGCGACCGAACCGATCTCACCAAAAGCATCAACGCCGCCGTCGGCTTCTCACCTCGCTACAGCAATGGCTACGGCACCACCTGCAACCGCCCTTCCATGCTGGTCGAGTTGCATGCCTACAAGTCCTACGCCCGCCGCGTCCGCGCCTGCTACCACCTCCTCGCCGAGATCCTTAACGCCGTCAACAAAAACCCGCACGCCCTCCGCACTGCTGTAAGAGCCGCGGACGCCGCCTGCGCCAAGTCACATGGCGCCCTGCATGACGGCCAGGTTATCCTCGGTATCGAAGCCTCCGAAACAGGTCGTCAGATCGTCTATCACGGCTACTCCGCCCACCGCCGCCCCAGTTCAATCACCGGCGACGACGTGCTGCAGTACACCCGCGAGCCCATCGACGTCGAAACCACGCTCTACGACCAGCCCGAGGTCCAGACCACCGTGCAGCCCGCCGCCGCATACCTGATTCCCCCTGCTTGCACTGAGATCATCAAACGCCTCGGTTGGCATGGTATTGACATGTCCACCTTGAATTCGACCAGAACACTCGACGTCGCTTCATACCGCTTCGAGAACGTCACGTTTGCCGACCGCAGCTACGAAGGCCATCAGCTACCAAACTACGAGCCCGTACCTATCCGTGAGGAACGCAAGCTCCCGGCCGGAACCGTCATCGTCCCCACCGATCAGCCACGGGCGCGCCTCATCGCCGCCCTGCTCGAACCCGAAGCCCGCGATTCCTTCATCGCCTGGGGCTTCTGCAACAGCATCTTCGAACGCAAAGAGTACGCCGAAGCCCACGTCATGGAGCCGATCGCACGACAGATGCTCGCAGATGATCCCGCACTGCAGGCGGAATTCGAACGCCAGCTCGCGGAAGACCCCGACTTCGCCGCCAACCCCGGTGCCCGGCTGGAGTTCTTCTACCGCCGCTCCCCCTACTTCGACGATCGACTGAACGTCTACCCCATCGCCCGCCTCGACCACCCCCACGAAGTCGAAAGGCTCCTCCAGCACGCCACGCCCAGGCCCCCCGGTAGCGGAGAATGCCCATGACACGAGCCCCCGCACCGCCCAACCTGCCAGCCAGCAGACCAAGACACCGGCGTCTCCGCCGCATGCACTTATCACTGCTCATGCTGCCCGCATTAGCCGCCGGGTGTACGCAGATGATCAGCAGCCGCGTCCCCTACTACGAAGACGACCCCTGGCAACCCCGCCCCCCACAGGGCTTTCTGTACCGGGGCACCGGCGTATGGGTGCTCGAGAACAAGGGCGGCTACGCCCGCGTCCTCACCGGCGACCTCATCCACGGCTGGGTGTGGGCCGACGCCATCGTGCCCATGGACTGGGACGCTGAATCAGACCGGCCCGAGCAGGAGTACGAGATCATGGAAACCAAGCCGCGCAACCCCTCGTAACCGGCGCACAAATTGCGCATTAACCCCCACGCAAGCGTTAAATCCGCGCATTTCAATTGACCCGCGCACAACTGTGAAGTAGACTTGTTTTGTCCGATCGGAATCGTCCGTGCCTGCCTCGGAATCGAAACTCCCGTCGGAAAACGTTTTCGGATTTCTGGGCCACGGCCCCGCCGGCGCCGCGGAGTGCGCATCGTGTATGGAGTTAGAGCTTTGAAGAGGATCTACGTAGGAAATCTGTCGTACTCGACGACGGAAGACAGCTTGCAGGCGGCGTTCTCCGAGCATGGCTCGGTGAACAATGTGGCGATTATCAAGGACCGTGAAACGGGGCAGTCCCGCGGGTTCGGGTTCGTGGAAATGAACGATGACGCTGAGGCCGACGGCGCCATCAATGCCATGAACGGTCAGCAACTTGACGGCCGCACCCTCACCGTCAATGAGGCACGCCCCCGCGCAACCGGCGGCGGCGGCGGCGGCGGCGGCCGGGGTGGCCGGGGTGGCTACGGTGGCGGCGGTGGCCGCGGAGGCCGTTACTAGCGGAACAACTTTCTTCGGCAATCGGGACGAAACCCGGATACAATCACGTAACAGCAAAAACCGTAAACGTCACGCTTCGACAACCCTCGGAGCGTGACGTTTCGCCATATTGGCGACGAAGACAACTCAGTCGCTTCTTCGCTCTTGAAATCGCCGCGGGCGTTTCGCGGCAGCAACACACCTCAGATAATGGTGAACAAATGTTCAACGTAACGAACGAGGCAACCGAACATATCGCCAACCTCCTCGATAACCTGGACGACGCACCCGACAACGCCGCCGTGCGCGTCGTGGCAAGCGAGCAAGGTCTCGACCTCGCCGTCGACGTCGCGCGTCCCGACGACCAGGTCTTCGAACACGAGAATAAACCAGTGTTGCTGCTCGATGCGCAACTCGCCGACATGCTCGCCGACCGCACCCTCGATATCGAGCAGACCGAAGCTGGCCCGCGCTTGAAGCTCGAATAGCGGTCGCTCATCACCCGCTGCGCGGCGTCAGTGTGTCAGAGCATACAGGACGATGTTCGCTGCCAATCGGCGAGCATCGTCCTCCACCAGGCCCCAACAGCCATCAAACGCTGGCCCGCTCAGCCCGCAACTCAGGCTGAACGGGCTGTAAATCACCGCCAACCGCCCATTCAGCACCAACCCCCAAAGCTCCGGCGTGTTGCGCCCCGGCTGCGCCCGCAAGACGTCCGCCGTATAGGAAACCGTCGTCACATCAAACCCGGGCTGCCCCGCAAAAATCGCATGATCTGCCGACAAACGCTCGAGCCGCTCCTCCGGGAACATCTCCCGCATTAGCCGGCGAAAAGACCCCCCAAACGGTTCCGTCCCGCAACACGCATCCGCAATCAACGTCCCTCCCCGCCGCAGATGCTCCCGCAGCGCAACACGTTCTTCTCCTGACAATTCAAACGCGTAATGACCGGCCATGAACAGAATCGGTGCCGTGCGCAGTTGCTCCTCACGCAGTCGCAACGTCCGATACCGCGTGACCACATCAAAGCTGAGTTCATCACGCAAGAACTCCGCCAGCCCCGTCAACGCATACGGAAACGGCCGCCAATCCCCCTCGTAAACAACCTGCCCCAATTGCAACGCGCCCCGCGCCGGCGGCGCGGACAATGCCGGCGCGTCGGCTTCCAGTGGTACCACCACTGCATCAAGTCGATCCCGCAACGGCCGCCGCCCCACCGCGTACGCCGCAATATTGGTCCCGATCTGGAAAGCCCGCTCGCTCAGCACCGGAATATCCCCCTGCTCCCATAAACATGACAGATCCCGTGGACTGTAGATCACCGCAGTCCGACAACCCAGGTCAATCCCCCACAGCCCATAGGGCCGCACCTTGTGCACCACGCGATAAACGGCATGCTCATCACCCAGCTCACGCAACGGCGCCTCCGCAAAAACCTCGCGCGCCAACTTCTCGAAACCGGCCCGAAACTCCCTCCGCCCACAACAAGCTTCCGCCAGCAACGTGCCCCCCTGCTCGACAAACGCCCGCAGCTTCTCCTTTTCCTGCGGCGAAAACTCAGGAAACACATGCCCATGGAAGTAGAGAATCGGGGCCGCCAGCCAATCCTCGAGCGCCGCCGCCCGCGGAACCACCTGCCATGCCACCGGCTGACCAAGCTGATCATCAATGAACGCAACCAGATGCGCCACATCATAGCGGTCCGGCTGCCACGCATCGTCATCCGACCACTTCAGCTTCTGAATCAGCAGCGACTTGTGCCCCTTCGCCAGAAACAACACCGCGAAGCACGTATTCACCAGACTCCGCTGCCACGCCCCACTCGCGTCCTGCGTCCGAACCAGGTACTCCGCCCCCGCGCGATACCAGTCATGCGCTCCAAAGTACCGTTGCCCCGACAGAACCCCGCACCGTTCGACCGCGTAAAGCCAATAGTACGTCTGCTCCCGACGCTGCGGATTGCTCCCCGCCCGAAAATTCTCGCCCAGCCATGCGAGTCCGGCCGCCAACGGCTGATTGACCCGGTACCGCCCGCAACGCGGCGCCGCCCCATTGGAAAACCCCTTCTCCTGACCGTGCTCGAGCCGATACCCAAGGATCAGCAAGTCGGCAACCCCCGCCGCAGTCATGCTGCCAAAGCTCCCCCCCCGTGCCTGATACGCCCAACCCCCATCGCTGTTCTGATTCGCCAGCAGCCGCCGCTCCGCCTTCCGCCACACAATCGGCGGCACGTCCACCCCCACCTGCGCCGCTTCATGCAACCCCAGCAACGCAAACTGTGTGTTCGAATGATCAAACCGATCCCCCCGCTCCGTATAGTTCCACAACCCCGAACTGTTTTGCGCCGCCATCAGCCACTTCGCCGCATCGCCAATCTCACGACGATAACGCGCCGCATCCGCCCGCGCCAGAACCATGATCTTCAGCCCCACCACATACGTCTGCGTATCCGGCAACGACCGCAGGTACTCAATCCCCGGCCGCACCGAACCCGCATCCGGCGACGTCCCGGCCTGCAACAGCGCCAACGTCGCCAGCGCCGTCGCCCCACCCGGATAATTCCGATCCACCCACCGCCCATTGTCCTGCCGCATGCGTCGAATGAAATGCGTCCCGCGCTGCACGGCCCGCCGCACCTCGTCACCTGTCACATCCGCCCGCGCAACAGAGAACCCCTCCAGAGCGGGCACCCCGACGAGCACCAGCATGCCGACGATCAGCGCATTCCTTCCACAACGAATCATGCCCCGCCAGTATACCGCCGCCACGCCCTCGTCGGGCGGCCTCGTCGCCCCCGACTCGGCGTGATATAGTGCAGTCATGACGGCTGGCAAGGATGTGACGACGCCATGGACGGTTGCGCGGCTCCTGAACTGGACGCGCGAGCACCTCGCACAGAAAGGCATCGCATCCCCGCGCCTCTGCGCCGAAATCCTGCTCGCCAGTGCCATGGGCTGCCAGCGCATCCACCTCTACACCCGCTTTCAGGAGACCCCCGGCGAGAATGTCCTCAGCCGCTTCCGGGCCGACGTCAAACGAGCCGCCCAGGGCCACCCCGTCGCCCACCTGACCGGACAAAAAGAGTTCTTCTCCCTCCCACTCGAAGTCTCACCCGACGTACTCATCCCCCGCCCCGAAACTGAGGTCCTCGTCGAACGCGCCATCGCCCTCGTCCGCAAAGCCCCGCACCAGGACCCCGCCATCCTCGACCTCGGCACCGGCAGCGGCTGCATCGCCCTCGCCCTCGCCCGCCACCTCCCCGCAGCACGCATCTTCGCCAGCGATATCTCCGACGCCGCGCTCGCGGTCGCCCGCCGCAACGCCGCCCATCACGGCCTCACCGACCGCATCAACTTCCGCGCCGGCGACTTGCTCGAGCCATGGCAATCCCCGCCAGCCGACGCCAACGCCCAACGATTCGACATCATCGTCAGCAATCCACCCTACGTCGCCGACAACGATCCGCACGTCGCCCCCGACGTCCGCCAATATGAGCCCCACCTCGCCCTCTTCGCCGGCCCCGACGGACTCGACATCATTCGCCGCCTCGTCTCCGTCGCACCACAGCATCTCCACCCCGACGGCTCACTCCTCATGGAAATCGGCTACAACCAGGCCACCGCCGTCCGCGAACTGTTCGACGACCACTGGACCGATCTTGTAACCTATCGCGATGGGGCCGGGCACGAGCGGGTCATCCACGCCCGCCATGCCGCAACCGAGTAATTGACAATATGGAAGGAGAAGCCGTGGGGCTGCCGTATTTCGAAATCACCGGAGGAAACCGACTACGGGGCACCGTGCGCATCAGCGGCGCCAAGAACGCCGCCCTGCCGATCATGGCCGCGTCCATCCTCTGCGAAGGCGAGATCACCCTCCGCGACGTCCCCCGCGTGGCCGACGTCATGTCACTCTGCGAACTGCTCGTCAAACTCGGCGTCGACGTCTCCTGGACCGAAGATAACACGCTCAAGCTCAACGCCCGCGACGAGATGAACTGCCGCGCCGAATACGACATCGTCCGCAAAATGCGCGCCTCCATCTGCGTCCTCGGCCCACTACTCGCCAAACGACGCAGCGCCCAGGTCGCCATGCCCGGCGGCTGCGCCATCGGCGACCGCCCCGTCAATCTCCACGTCCGCGCCATGGAACAGCTCGGCGCCGACGTCGACCTCGTCTCCGGCGATATCGTCGCCAAGGCCAAGCGGCTCCGTGGCACGGAGATGTTCCTCGGCGGCCCGTTCGGCTCCACCGTGCTCGGCACCGCCAACGCGATGATGGCCGCCACCCTCGCCGAAGGCACCACCGTCATCGAAATGGCCGCCTGTGAGCCCGAGATCGTCGACCTCGCCAACTTCCTGAATCAATGCGGCGCCTCCATCACCGGCCACGGTACGCCGCGCGTCGTTGTCGAAGGCGTCAAGGAACTCAAGGGTTGTGACTATCGCATCATCCCCGACCGCATCGAAGCCGGCACGTTCATGGTCGCCGCCGCCATCACCAACGGCGAGCTCCAGCTCGAAAACTGCCGCCTCGATCACCTGATGGCCTTCGTCGATCGCATGGCCCGCGTGGGCGTCAGCATTGAAAAGGGCGAAAAGGCCGTCACGGTCGCATCCGCCCGGCGACTGGAGCCGGTCGACGTGACCACCCAACCCTTCCCCGGCTTCCCCACCGATTTGCAGGCCCAACTCATGGCCCTGCTCTGCCTGGCGGATGGCAATAGCATCGTCACCGAGAAAATCTTCCCCGACCGCTTCCTGCACGTGGCTGAGCTCAACCGCATGGGCGCCCATCTCCGCAAGGAAGGTCCCACCGTCATTGTCGAAGGCGTCTCGCGCCTCGTCGGTGCTCCGGTGATGGCGTCAGACCTGCGCGCCTCGGCAGCCCTCGTTCTCGCCGGCCTAGCCGCCCGCGGCACCACGCGCATCAACCGCATCTACCACCTCGTCCGCGGCTACGACCGCTTCGACGAAAAACTCCGCTCCGTCCGCGCCGACATTAAGCGCAAAGAAGAAGAGTAACCTCCCTCCCTGCTGTGGCACCGGTTTGTAACCGGTGCGCCCGGTGCACCGCGCTTGAGCACCGCAGAATCCGTGGTCCACTCCGTGCTGACACGGCAGCAGCACACCGCGTTGCGCTTGAAATCGCCCCGAATGTCCACCCCATACACTGTCACTTCATGGAGCTCGACCGCGCCGCTGGAAGTAGTCGACCAACAGCACCACCATCCCCAGTACGCAACTGCCCTTCCACACAAACAGCCACCACGGCCGCCACCACGCTCCCGTCTGCACTTCGACAATATCACTCACACCAAATGCGCTGAAGACTGGAACGCTGCACAACAGCCGCTGACGCACGACGCCCGCCTTCAAACCCGCCAGCACCCCACAGATCAAGCCAATCACAATCCACACCCCCGCCTCGACGTAGTTGCCAACCACGAAGACGTCCACGTCGTGATCCTTCCGCACCGGCGCCGTCGGTAGTGTCCAGTCTCGCAGGAATATCCGCTGATCTGGGTGGGGCGGGCGTCCCGCCCGCCATTCCTTCCACACACCAGCGTGCCCCGTGAAAACGCAGGTGTTGTGAGACAGCACACCGCCGCCGGCTACTTCACATCTGTGCGCTGCATCGCCAACCCCTCAACGCGCTCACACACAAAGTGATACGCCAGCACATGCGCTTCCTGAATGCGATCGCTCGACGTATGCGGCGCCTTGAAGAGGTGCGTACACAATTCTGCCATCGCACCGCCCGACTGCCCCGTAAACCCAACCACCCCCGCCCCGCGCTGCCGCGCCACCTCGATCCCCGCAATCACATTCGGCGAGTTCCCACTCGTGCTCAGCGCCCACGCCACATCTCCCGGCTGCACAAACCCCTCGAGCTGCCGCGCGAAGATCCGGTCATAACCCAGATCATTTGAAATCGCCGTCATCGTCGAGCTGTCCGTCGTCAGCGCCAGCGCCGGCAACGCCTGCCGATCCGATTTGAACCGCCCCAACAGCTCCGCCGCAATATGCTGCGCATCCGCCGCACTCCCCCCATTGCCAAACGTATACACCCGCCGCCCGCTGGTCAGACAATCCCCAATCACCTGCACAATGCGGTCCAGCACCTCCCCCTGCTCCACCACCGCCGCCACCACCCCCTGATGTTCCGCAACGACTTCCTGCCAACTCCGCGTCATAGCATCCTGCCCTCGCCGCCGCCGCAGCGGTACGAACAACACCCGGCCCTCAACTCGTGCTGCGAATCCGCTCCAGCTCACCCGTCGTGCTATATCCCTCCACCAGATCCACCAGCACCACCCGCCCCCCGCGTGCCTCGACAAACTCTTGCCCAATTACCCCCTTCCCCACCCAATCCGACCCCTTGACCAGCACATCCGGCGACAACGCCTCAATTAGACTCCCCGGATCCCGCTCATCAAACAACACCACGTAATCCACCACCTCCAGCGACGCCAGCATCCGGCTCCGATCCTGCTCCCCGCGTATCGGCCGATCATCCCCCTTGCCCTGCGCGCGAACCGAGGCATCACTATTCAGGCCGACCACCAACAGGCTGCCCAAGGCTTTCGACTGCTCCAGCAGCTCCAAATGCCCAGGGTGGAGAATGTCGAAACACCCATTCGTAAAAACAACCGTCTCCCCGCGCTGCCGCCGGGCTTCCAACTCCCCTTTCAACTCCAGCAGCGTCCGCACCTTGCCCCGCCCACGCTGCGCGCCATGCCGCAGGTCCGACTCCACCTCCGCCCGCGTGATGGGCACACACCCGAACTTGCTGACTTCCAGCCCCCCCGCAATGTTCGCCAACACCGTCGCCTGCTCCAGCGTCGCACCCGCCGCCGCCGCCACTGCCACCATCGCCAGCACCGCATCCCCCGCCCCCGTATTGTCATACACCGCCCGCGGCGTCGTCGGAAAACGCTGCGGGTCACGATCTCCCCGCAACAGCAACGCACCATCCCGCCCCAGCGTGATCATCAACGCTTCCAGCCGCAGCCGCCGCATCAACGCCGTCCCCGCTGCCTCCAGTTCATCGTCCGGCACACGATTTCCAATCGCAATCTCGAGCTCCGCCCGGTTCGGCGTCAGCAGCGTCGCCCCGGCATACTTCTCCCATTCCGGCTTACGTGCCGGGTCAACATAGACAGGCTTACCCGCCTCGCGCGCTGCCCCGATGATCGTCCGACACACTTCTTCCGATAACACCCCCTTCGCATAATCCTCCAGGCACACTACATCGATCTCCCCCATGCGCGCCGTCACCGCATCCGCGAGCCGCCGCCCATCCGTGTCCGACGGGGGCCGCACAATCTCATCATCAACCCGCAGAATCTGCTGACGATGGCGATGCTCGGCCAGCCCCACCAGCCGTGTCTTCGTAATCGTCGGCCGATCATGAACCCGCAACAACCCACCCGTATCCGCCCCCGCCTCCTTCAGCGCCGCCTCGACGCGTTCACCGAACGGATCTTCACCCAGCAGCCCGAAACACAACACCTGCGCCCCCAGCGTCGCCACATTCAGCGCCACCGAACCCGCCCCCCCGACCGCATCCCGCCGCTCGATCACCCGCAGCACCGGCACCGGTGCTTCCGGACTGATCCGCTCCGCATCGCCAAAGATGTAGCGATCCAGCATGAAATCGCCGACCAGCAATACCCGCCGATCAGCAAAACGCTCCACAAGTTTCAGCAGTTCAGCGGGCATCCGTTCCTTTCAGAACCACGGTTCATCGGGCGCTGCGAATATCTGCTGCCTGCAACCTGCCCAAGCGCCCTGTGCCATCGGCCTTGTCCGTGTGGCACCGGTTGTCAATCGGTGCACCGCTGCGTCACACACACGCACACACCTGCCGCGCTGCATCCGTCAAATCACTCGCCGGCTTGAGCTGCTCAATATTCGCCTCGCCCAGCATCTGCCGGGCTTTCTCGACATTCGTCCCCTCCAGCCGGACCACCACCGGTACGTCGAAGCCCACTTCCTTGGCAGCCTTGATCAACGCGTCCGCAATGACATCACACTTCGCGATCCCGCCAAAGATATTCACCAGCACCGCTTTCACCTTGTCATCACTCAGGATGATCCGAAACGCCTCCACCGCACCCTCCGGCGTCACCGACCCGCCCACATCCAGAAAGTTCGCCGGCTCGCCCCCGTGCAACTTGATGATGTCCATCGTCGACATCGCCAGCCCGGCCCCGTTGACCAGACACCCGATATTGCCATCCAGCGCGATGTAGCTCAGGTTGTGTTCCTTCGCCCGCATCTCCGCCGGGTTCTCTTCCGACGGATCAAACATCTCCTCAATATCACCATGCCGGAACAGCGCATTGTCATCAAAGTTGAACTTCGCATCGATCGCCAGAATGTCCCCATCCGGCCTCTCTACCAGCGGGTTGATCTCGGCCAGCGAGCAGTCCTTCTCACGGAACAGCTTCGCCAGCTTCAGCATGATGTCGACCGCGTGCTTCGCCTGGTGCCCACTCAACCCGATCTGCGCCGCCAACGCCTGCGCCTGAAAGCGCTGCAACCCCAGATGCGGGTGGAACCACGCCTTCTTGATCGCATCCGGGTTCTTCGCCGCCACTTCCTCAATCTCGACCCCACCCTCGGCACTTGCCATCATCACCGGCGTTCGCCGCGCCCGGTCGACCACGACGCCGAGGTAGTACTCCTTGGCAATATCAACCGCCCCCGCCAGCAGGATCTTCTTGACCTCGACCCCCTCCGGCCCGGTCTGCTTCGACACCATCGGCTTGGCGAACATCCGGCTGGCATTCTCCGCCGCCTCGTTCGGTGACTTCACCAGCACCACATACCCGGCTTTGCCACGTCCGCCGGCGTGAACCTGCGCCTTGACCACCACCTGCTCCGCCCCTAGCCGCCGAAACGCCTCTTTCGCCTGCTCCGGCGCATCAATAACCTGACTCGGCGGCACACTGATCCCCGCCTCCTGCATCAGCGCCCGAGCCTGATATTCGTGCACTTTCATCAACTCAGCTCCATCACGACCGAGCGCGAGCCCGATCCACTCACAATCATCACCCAACTAGCGTCGTGAACACGATTTCGGCCGCCAGTGTAGTCGATGCCCTCACCCCCTGCCAGTTCAACACCCTGCGCCCCAGCCGCCACGACTGGCCCGCACCATACCAATTCGCCATAATACCCGGTTCTTGCCAGCCCGTGCTGACCGGGGGCGCACAGGATCGCGCCAATCCGCAAGACGTGCAACTGGCGCCCGTACCGAATGGAGCCCGATGCTTCGCGAAGTCATCGATATTGCCTCGCTGGAGGATTTCGTCAGTGGACTCGCCCGCTGTGCGCATGTGCGCGTCTGCGTCTACGATGCCCACGGCCAGCTCGTCGTCGCCTCCAGTTCCAACAACGACTTCGCCCGCCTCACCGGCCACGTCCTCACCGCCTTGCCCAGCCACATGGAAATGATCCCCGTCCCCGCCCACGACCCACCGGCCCGCGTCGCCTTCGTCGAAAGCCGCGGCATCTGGTACGTCGTCGCGCCCATCACCGTCGAAACGACTGGCGTTGGATTCATCGGTGTCGGCGAGTTCCGCGAAAACCAGCCAGATCCGGCTGCATGGTCCATTCCCCACGACACCCGGGTCGACACCTCGAATCTGCTCACCGCTTGGGAGACACTCCCGCCACTGGACCGCAAACCCAACGCGCCAGCCATCATCGCCGCTCGCTGGGGTGCCCGCCAGATCGCCGAATGGGGCTATCGCGAATCCCGCCTATTGACCGCGACCAACGAAGTCGCCCTCGTCGGCGACATCGCCGCCCTCCTCGCCGGCGAGGAAGATCTCCAGGCGATCCTCGACCGCGTCGTCACCGAAACAGCCCGCGTGATGGACTGCCCCTTCGCCAGCATCCGCCTCTACGATGAGAAAACCAACCAACTCACGATCAAGGCCGTCCACAACCTCTCCCCCGCGTACGTCGGCAAAGGCGCCATCGTCCGCACTGCCGGCGCCGTCAGCGACGAGGCCCTGCGTGGCAAGGTCGTCTACGTCGAAGACGCCACCGCCGATCCCCGCGTCCAATACCCCGACGAAGTCCGCCGCCAGGGCATCGTCAGCATGCTCACCGCCGGCATGCTCTACCGCGGCAAACCCATGGGCGTCATCCGCGTCTACACCGATCGCAAACGCCGCTTTCGCAAAGCCCAGCGCGACCTCCTCCGCGCCGTCGCCCACCAGGCCGCCACCGCCATCGTCCACGCCCAACTCGTCGAAGAGCGTCTGCGTAACGCCGAAACGCAGCGCCAGCTCGCCCTCGCCGGCGATCTCCAGGCCCGTATGATCCGCACACCGCGCCCCCATCATCCCCGTCTCGAAACCTCCTTGGCCTTCCACCCCACCTTCGAGGTCGCCGGCGACTTCTGCGACTTCCTGACCCTCGCCGACGGACGCCTCGCAGCCGTTGTCGCCGACGTGGTCGGCAAGGGCATTCCCGCCTCACTCCTCATGTCATCCATCCGCGGCGCCCTGCGCTCCATCGCGGAGTTCTGCTGCACCCCCGCCGAAATCCTCACCCGCCTCAATCGCCACGTCTGCCGCGAAACCCTCCCGCGCGAGTTCGTCACCCTCCTCCTCGTCGCCATCGACCCCGACGCACAGGAACTCACCTACGCCAACGCCGGCCACGAACCCGTCCTCATCGTCCGCGACGGCTCCGTCACGACCTCTTCCGAAGCTGACCTCGTCATGGGCATCGATCCGGAAGAAACCTACCATGAGCACACCCTCCCCCTCCATGCCGGCGATTTCATCCTGCTCTACACCGACGGCGCCGTCGAAGCCCGTGACTTCGCAGACCACGAATTCGGTCGCGAGCGACTGCACGAGTCGTTACTTAGCTACGGCGCCCTCACGGCCGACCAGGTCCTCAGCAACATCGTCTGGGACGTCCGCCGCTTCGTCGGCCTCGCCGAGCAATCCGACGACCTTACCCTCGTCGGCCTCCGCATCCTGCCAACGCCCGAAACTACTTCGGACGCACGGTAATCGACCCATTCGAAGAGCGCACCTCCACCGGCACCCCGCCACCATGCAACGCCGCGCGCACATCCTCGAACGGTACCGACCCCATGTCGCTCTTCCCACGCGCTGCTTGGCCCCATGCCTTCGGCGGAAAGTCCACCCGCACGCTGCCATTCCCCGTGCTCAAATCCAGATCCGCCCCCAGTTGCTCCGGCAGCAGCACCGCGATCGACCCATTGCTCGAGCGAATCTCAATGCCGTCCGTCTGCCCCGGCTCCACTTCGGCGTACACACGCCCGTTCGACGTGTCCGCCCGCAAACTACCCACCAGCCGCTCGACCCGCACGCGTCCGTTCCCCGTGTGGATGTCCAGCCTGCCCGCCACATCCCGCGCAATCACCCGCCCATTGGAAGTGTCGATATCCACCTCTCCCAACAGGTCTTCCACAACAACCCGCCCATTCGACGTCTCCAGCTCAATCTCTCCCTCCATGTCATCCACGATAATCCGCCCGTTGCTCGTCCGCGCCTGCAATCCACACGGCTCCGGCACCTCGATAATCAGCGTCGCGCTCGGCGACATCCGGCGTAAGCTCCACGGATACTCCACCCACACCCGCAGAATCCCCGGATCATCCGTAGCCGGCCCGGTCAAGACTTCGATCTGCCCAACGTGCGCCTCCGCTTCCGTCAGCGTGTGCCCGTGCGCCTGCTTCTCCGCGCGAATCTGTACCTCATCCACCGACCCCGCCCGCACCTCAATGCCCCCATTTGGCACATGCACGTCCAACCCCCGATAACCATCCCACGCCGCCGCTAGCGACTCCTCCTGCTTCGCAACGATGGGCGGTGCCCCGCAACCCGTCAGCACGACGCCCATTGCCAGTACCAACCCCACCACCAACCCCGACTTGCCAGTTCGTCTCATGCTCTGCCTCCCAGATGTGTAACACGCTCCGACCATCAGTCCACGTAGACACACGCCGCTCCGGACGCGTCAGCCCCGCCGCGCGCATAGCCTGTCCACAACTGCGTTCGCCGTCCAGCCCTGAAGATTCGCCCGGATGCACGCATCCCGCTCGTCGTGGCGAAAACCCTGGAATCCCGGATGCCGCCACGGTATCTTCAAGACAGCACCCCTTAGGAGAGAAGCATGTCCGCCCGCACATTCCCGAAAGCACTCATCGCCGCGACTGCCCTGCTCATCACCATCCCGTCGCTGGCCGACAACCCCGAAATCGTTGCCTACCTCTCCGCCCTCACCGAAGACTCCGTCGTCCGCTTGCGCGACCTCAACAGCGACGGCGATTTCAACGACGCCAACGAAGCAACCCAGTTCTTCGGCCCCGGCAACGCCGACGGCTGGCCCGGCGTCGGCAGCGCCCAAACCATCCTCGCCCTCGGCTTTGACGACGTGCTCGCCGCCGACGGCGAAGAATCCGGCGACTTCGAAACACGCATCTACCGCCTGCGCGACCTCAATGGCGACGGCGACGCCATGGATGCCGGCGAAGCCACCGAGTTCTGGGATTCCATGCTCCCCATCGGTGTGAACTTCGACCGCCCCAAGGACCTCCTCTTCGGACCCGACGGCGCGCTCTACATGGCCGACAACAACACCATCAACTTCGACTACGACACCCCCGAAGCCATCTGGCGCCTCGAAGACCTCAACGCAGACGGCGACGTCAACGACACCGACGAAGTCTCGCTCTACTACGAGCTCTCTCCCCCTGAGGAGCACTTCGGCTTCATCTGCGAAGACTTCAAGTTCGACAGCACCGGCCGCCTGCTCTTCTCCAACCAGGAAAGCAGCAGCAACACCGGCATGATCTGGATCATCAACCCCGATCTCACCGCATTTCAATACGCGGATGACACCGAGATCCTCGGCCTCGGCTTTGCAGCCGTCACAATGACGCTCCACCCCGAGACCGAACGCCCCGTCATGGTCGGCTTCGATATCTTCGAAAACCGCCGCATCATGGAGCTCGTCGATTACAACGGCAACGGCTACATCGACGACAACGACGAAATCCTAAACCGCTATCGGTCCGACCTCGCGGCCGAGCCCTTCTTCTGGAACTACCAGTCCTCCGGACCGACCGACCTCGACTACGCCCCCGACGGCTCCCTCTGGCTCCTCCTCAACGTCGACGACTTCGCCATCCGCTTCATCGATCTCAACGGCGACGGCGACTACAACGATGAAAACGAAGCCATGGAGGTCTATCGCGCCACCGAAGCTGGCAACAACGGCGGCTTCGCAACCACGTACCCCCGCTGCGTCACGTTCGCCGTCGTAAACACGCCCGGCGACATGGATTGTGACGGCGACGTCGATTTCGACGACATCAATCCCTTCGTACTCGCGCTGAGCGGACAGGCCGGCTACGAAGCAGTCTGGCCAGACTGCCGCTGGCTCAACGGCGACGTCGACGGCAACGGCACAGTCGACTTCGACGACATCAACCCCTTCGTCACCCTGATTGGCCGTTGACGGTACATCAGGCCTCCGAGCCCGTCATCGCACGGCTACCCCGTCCCTTGGGGTAGCCGACCAGTCACAAGAGAACAAAAGCCCCAACCAGCCACCTGACGACCAACCACCGTTCCATCCCCGTACAAAAACCGGACTTTGCGCGAATTCTGTTATAACACGGTTCCGGCACCACATGCGAATAGCTAACTTGCGCTCCGGCGCACGGCCCCGCCACGCCAGATCGCTGGCGCCCGGCCAGGTTCACGGGTCACGCTCGCCATGACCGAGGGAGAGACCGAATGCTTCGCCGATTGCCACTTTGGACGCTCATGAGCGTCCTGCTACTTGCCGCCGCAATTGCCTCGTCCGGTTGCGAACAACAGCAAAGCGTCGCCACCCCGACGAAAAACTACGGCCCACCACACGAACTCACCATCCTCACCCCCCACAACGAGACCATCCGCGAAGCTTTCGAACTGGGTTTCTGGAACTGGTACGTCGACAACTACGACCAGCGCGTCCGCATCCATTGGATCTACCGCGGTACACCACAATGCGTCGACTACGTTCAGAGCATCCCCGAACTGCGCGCCCAGGGCATGCGCTACGCCGCCCCAGCCATCATGTTCGGCGGCGGCATCGCCGACCACGCCAAGCTTGCCGAACTCGGCCTCTCCCGCTCCATTCAGCCATCCGACGCCCTCGAGGACATCCCGCCAGAGGTACAGGGTCTACCGCCCCGCGATCCTGAAAACCGCTGGTTCGCCACCGGCCTCTCCAGCTTCGGCATCCTGTACAACAGTGAAGGCTGCAACCGCCGCGGCATCGCCCCACCAGCCACATGGGCCGACCTCGCCGACCCGCGCTATTACGGCTGGGTCGCCGTCGCCGACCCGCGCGCCAGCGGCAGCCATCGTGAATGTCTCATGCTCATCCTCCAACATCACGGTTGGGAAGCCGGTTGGCAAACCGTCATGCGCATTCTCGCCAACGCACGCGCCCTGAACGCCCGCAGCGGCGAAGCCCTCAACCAGGTCCAGAACAGCGTATCCCTCGCCACCTTCGCCGTGAACTTCGACGGCCTCGCACGTGCCGCCGACAGCAACGACCGGCTGAAGTACGTCGATCCGCCCGGCGCGACAGTTCTCAGTCCCGACATCATCAGCGTGCTGACCACCGCCGAGGAATCTGACCTGCCCGTTGCCACCGCCTTTGTCGAATACGTCCTCAGCGACGAAGGCCAGGCCCTCTGGGCGATCGACCGTGAACACACCAAGCCCTACGGCGAAACCCTCTACCACTTCGCGATCAAGCCCTCCGTGTACGAGACTTACGACCCCGAAGAATGGGCCGTCTCGCAAAACCCGCTGGAAGCCGACTTCGGCATGCAGGTATCCTCAGAAGACACGATCTGGCAGGGCCGCATCCTGCGCCAAATCGTCGCGGCCGCCTGTGAAGGCGACAATCACGTCGCCCTCCAACTCACCTGGCGCAAACTGATCGACGCCGGCCTCCCCGCTGAGCAACTCGCAGAACTGACCGCCCCGCTATTCGACGAACAAACCGCCCGCCAACACGTCGATACCTGGGCAAGCGCTTCACCAGCCGAGCGCGACGAAATGCTCCACGACTGGACCCGCGCCTTTTCCGACCGCTATCAGCGCATACAGGAAATGCTCCGCAAGTAGTCCCGCCACTCAAGGCTGCTCGGGACCAGCACGCTCCGCCCCCAAGTCCCAACACCGCCCGCGATTCTCATCAAAGGGCGCCCGCCGCTGCGTGCAGTCCTCATGACTGCACAACGCGCACGGATATGCGCCCGGGCTCACCTGCTCCACTGGACCAATCCCAATCAGCCCCGATACCGATTTCATCGGCAACATCAAACAACTCGGCGTCAGGCGCACGTTGATCCGCTCCGTCGGCATCGTCGCGAATAGCGTCGTCTGCTCACGTACATGCAACCCGCAGTAGCCAGGGCTGAATCGCGGCGTAATCTCCATCCCCTCAGCAACCGCCCACGCCCGCACTTCGTCTTGAATCCGCGCCGCCGCCGCCTCCGCCATTTCCGACGCGATGGCATCTACGATCGTCCCCTGCATAATCTTACCCGCCCGTAGCCAACGCCGGCTTAACCGCTCCAACGCCGACCCAATCGTTACGACAAACGTCGCCATCCGCGTCGCATGACGCAGAAACGCGCCCACCGCACCACAGTACGTCACCCCAGATGCCAGCACAATCCGCCGCGACTCCAGCGCTTCAATATCGTCAATTCGAAACAAGCCCCGCGCCCGCGTGATACGCGGCAATTCCCCCAGCATTTCATCAACAAGCTCAAACCAGCGCTTGTGATTCTCTCGTCCCGGCTTCAGCCCCACCAGCCGATGTATCTGCTCCCGCTCCGGCTTCAGGTCATCAAAACGGAACTCCCGCCACACGAGCGGCGGCGCGATTTCTGTTGGCAATGGCGTCCTGGACGGACCGGTGGCGGGCATGCGTACTCCGTGAATGTACCGTTTCATTATATCTCGCCCGCCACACCCTCGAAACAGCCGATAAAAACCCCCATATCCCCCCTACATTCCGCCCCAACCCCGTTTTTCAGTCCACAATGCCACCCCCTCATTGCTTCCGGCCCAATCATCGTGCTAAACTCGCCAACAATCGTAACTTCCCGCGTACCCGCAGTTTCCGGTATCCACGGAGTTGAAGCACCATGGCAGTGCTCGAGCAGATCGCCAAAGCCGTCCTCGAGGGCGACGAAGACGCCGCCCCCCAGTTCGTCCAGCAGGCACTCGATGAGAACATCCCACCCCAGGAGATTCTCCACAACGGCCTCCTTGCCGGCATGACCGAAGTCGGCCGCCTCTTCCGTGACGGAGAGTACTTCGTCCCCGAAGTGCTCATCTCCGCCGAGACACTCAAAGCCGGAATGGGCGTGCTCAAACCCCAACTCGTTTCCGCCGGCATCAAACCAGAATTCACGGCCCTGATCGGCACCGTAAAAGGCGATCTGCATGATATCGGCAAGAACCTCGTTGCCACCATGTTAGAAGGTGCGGGTTTCGGGGTAGTCGACCTCGGCGTCGATGTCCCGCCCGAGAAGTTCGTCGCCGCCTGCCAGGAGCACGGCGCCCAACTCGTCTGCATCAGCGCACTGCTCACGACGACCATGCCCATGATGGAAGCCGTCGTCAAGCAGCTCAAGGCCGACATCGACCCCACGCCCGTCATTCTCGTCGGCGGCGCGCCAGTCACACAGGCCTATGCCGACCAGATCGGTGCCACCGGCTACGGCGCCGATGCCTCCTCGGGTGCCGAACTCGCCAAGGAGCTCTGCGCCAGACAGTCCGCCGCGTAGGAACATCATGCGCATGCACTGGACAGTGGACGCCGCCCCGCCGCCCGGGCACTATGGTGCATATGCGACGACGGCTCAGCAGCTCCACTCTGGCCGCTCCAACTTCTTGCGTTCCAGGCCCATGAACCGTTTCACAAGGCCAGCCCCATGACGCTCTCATCCCACGAACGCGTCCTCCGCACCCTCCGCCGACAGCCCGCTGACCGCGTACCCATGTACGACTGGTACTGGCAGGAAACCGAACGCTCCTTCGTCGAGCAGCTCAACGATCCCCGCCTCGGCATGAGCATCCACAACGCCCGTCTCGACCCCGACTTCAGCCGCCTGACCTTGTGGGAATACTTCGACATGGACCTCATGCAGGTCGGCTGGCCCGACCAGCGCCTGCGCATGATCCCCTCCGAAGTCGTCGAAGAGACCAACGAATGGGTCCTTCACCGCGACGGCAACGGCGCCCTCCTCCGTTGGTGGAAACACAAAATGGGCACGCCCGAGCACGTCGACTTCTCTATCAAGACCCCCGAGGCCTGGGCCGCAGTCAAACCCTTGCTCAAAGCCTCCAGGGACCGCATCCGCTGGGATGAATGGTGGCCCCGCTACCACCGCGCCAAAGAGCGCGGCATGTTCATCTGCTTCGCCGGCGTCGAAGTCATCGAAAGCGTCAAAGATGTCCTCGGCCACGAAATCATGCTCATCAACATGATCAAACGCCCCGAGTGGATCCACGACGTCTTCCAGACCTACGCCCAGTTCGAAATCGACATGGTCCACCTCATGGAAGCCGAGGGTATGACCTTCGACGGCGCTTTCATCTACGGCGACACCGCCTACAAGAACGGCCCCTTCATGAGCCCCCGCCACTACCGCGAATTCAGCCAGCCCGCCCACAAGAAGTTCTTCAACGTCTTCAAGGACCGCGACCTACCCATCATCTTCCACTCCGACGGCGACATCCGCAAAATCCTCCCCGACCTCATCGACGCCGGCGTCGACATGATCAACCCCATGGAAAGCCGCGCCGGCATGGACGTCCGCGAACTCGCCCCCGAGTACGGCGACCGCCTCGGCTTCTGCGGCAACATCGACGTCACCGTCCTCGCCACCAACGACCGCGACCAGATCCGCGCGGAAGTCCACAGCAAGATGAAAGCCGCCATGCCCTACCGCGGCTACATGTACCACAGCGACCATTCGATCCCCCCCGGCGTCACCCTCGACACCTACAAATGGCTCCTCGCAGAGGTCCGCCGCATCGGCGTCTACGAGTAGCCCCTACTGAAACCGCCGCAGCAAATCCCGACACGCCTTCACCCCCTTGATCTCATCCGGATCCTGCCCCTCATACTCAATCCCGACCCATCCGTCGTACCCGGCGTTCAGTACAATCTTCATCATCTTCGCGTAGTCCGTCCGCGTCTCATTCCCCGCCGCATCAAAATCATGGCACTTCGCACTCACCGCCTTCGCATACGGCATCATCCGCCGCACCGCGTCATACCGATCCACCTCCGCCGGGAAGTTGCCGAAGTCCGGCAGCGTCCCCAACAGCGGATGGTCCGCGTGCTTGATCACCGCCACCAGCGAATCCGGATCCGACGACAGCCCCCAGTGATTCTCAATCAGCACATGCAGCCCGTCCGGCTTCGCCAGCTCACACAGGGCATGAAAGCTCTCCGCACAGCGTTTGATCACGTCCTGATCGCCGGGCTCCCCATGCCCCGTATTGCACCGAATCGCATGGCAGCCCAGCACCTGCGCGATGTCCAGCCACTTGCGGTGATTCCGCACCGCCTGCTGCCGCTCCGCCTTGTCCGCATGCGACAGGTCACCCTCCGCGTCACACATGATCAGCAAAATCTTCACCCCATGATCATCCGCCCGCTTGCGCAGATCCTTGCAATACCGATACTGCGGGCTCGGGAAGAAGCTGTTCACCAACTCCAGCCCGTCCAGATCAAACTGCTTCCGGCACAACTCGGGCATGTCAATCTGCTTCAGCTTGCCCGCATGGAACATCCGATGCACCGACCACGCCGCCAACGAAATCCGGAACTTCTTCTGATCCATCGCCAACCCTCGCCCCAGCGCCCAGGCGCCCGGCCAATGCGCCGCAACCGCCCCCGCCCCAGCCACCTGCAACCCCCGCCGCAAAAACACGCGCCGCTGAAGATCAATATCCGACATGCGCAGAATCTCCACTCCCGCTGAAATCACCCGCGGATCATACCCGCCCGCACGTCATCGCGTCACGCTCATCAACTCACTTGTTATCGGAACACCCCCATCCGCATCGCTTCCGGGCACCTATTCTCGCTCATCGCCCCCGCGCCGCCGACCGATCTTTCACTATCGGCGAAGCAACATTGGCGCGTCACCCCTGCGCGCCACCCGACTAGACACGGCCCCCACGAGGGCGAGGTGCGGATGTGCAGTCAATCCTGATCACAGGCGGTGCGGGCTTCATCGGCTCCAACTTCGTGCGCTTCATCATGAAATCACGGCCCGGGGTCGAAGTGCACGTTCTGGACGCCCTCACCTACGCCGGCGACCCCGACAACCTCCCCGCCTGGGTCCGCGAACACCCCAACTTCCACTTCTGGTACGGCAACGTTTGCAACCAGGACCTCGTCGGCACCATCATGGAACAGGTCGACACCGTCGTGCACTTCGCCGCCGAATCACACGTCGCCCGCAGCATCTTCGACAACGCCGTCTTCTTCCAGACCGACGTCATGGGCACCCAGGTCATCGCCCAGCAGGTCCTCAAGCATCGCCGGCATATCCAGCGCTACGTCCACATCTCCACGTCCGAGGTCTACGGCAGCGCCGCCCGCGAGCCGATGGACGAGGAACATCCCCTGAATCCTTCCTCACCCTACGCCTCAGCCAAGTGCGGCGCCGATCGCCTCGTCCATTCCTACATCGTCACCTACGGCATTCCCGCGGTCATCATCCGCCCCTTCAACCAGTACGGCGCCCACCAGCACCTCGAAAAGTGCATCCCGCGCTTCATCACCAGCGCCCTGACAGGCCAGCCTCTGACCATCCACGGCGACGGCTCCGCCGCCCGCGACTGGGTCTACGTCCACGACACCTGCCGCGCCCTCCTCGCCGCGATCGAATGCCCGCTCGACGACGTCATGGGTCAGGTCATCAATGTCGGCACCGGCACCGCCATCCCCGTCGGCCAGATCGCCGAGAAAATCGTCGCGCACATCGGCTGCGATCCCGCGTTGATTCAGCGCGTTCCCGACCGTCCCGGTCAGGTCCACAAGCACATCAGCTCAACCGAAAGGGCGGCCCGAATCCTCGCCTGGCAGGCCACCACCGCCTTCGACGAAGGGCTCGAACGCACCATCGACTGGTACCGCGAGCACGAGGACTGGTGGCGCAAACGCGACTGGATGAAGAACGTCGAGCTCACCCTGCCCGACGGAACAAGAATCCTGCACTGACAACCCGCAAACCACCCGGCGAGCCCGCAACCGCGGCCTGCATCGCAGACGCGCAAGCGGGTTTCGCCATAGAGTTCTCACGGCCCCGTCGCACGAACAACTCCGGTCTGTCATGCACGGCGCCCACGCCGCGTCAGCCAGAGCCCCCCAATCGTCAGCACAAACAACCCGATACTCGACGCCAGACACGCCCCGCTCAGCAAGTCCTCCGGAAACGACGGAATCGCCGACCCACACGGGTAGATCGCCGGGTTGTAAACTTCCGCCCCGCGAATGCACCCCTCCGCCTCATCGCAAATCGTGATGCAATTCGGGTCCAGCGTCCCCACCACCCGCACTTCATCCCCAAACTGAAAATCCCCCACATTCACCACCACGTAACGCGCCCCGCCGGTGTCCAGCAACACACAACCCGAACCGCTCACCAAGACCCCGCACTGATCAAATGCCTCCTCCTCACCCGACGTAATCTGCCCCACCGCCGAACCAACTAGGGCTGACACCAACAACAGCACAACACACCGCATCATCACGAAGCCCTCAACAATAACCTCAATTACACGCCGCCGGCCGCCCATGCTACCATCCCCACCATGAACCGGTCATCCGACTTTCCGCCCCTCACCCGCGATTTCTACGCCCGCGACGTCGTCACGGTTGCACGCAAACTCCTCGGCCACACCCTCGTCCACGAAGCCGACTCCGGCTGCACCACCGGCCGCATCGTCGAGGTCGAAGCCTACCTCGCCGACGGCGACACCGCCTCCCACGGCCACCGCGGACCGACCCCCCGCAACTCCGTCATGTTCGGCCCCCCCGGCCACGCCTACGTCTACGCCATCCACTCCCGCTGGTGCCTCAACGCCGTCACCGAGTCCCCCGGCCGCGCCTCGGCCGTCCTGATCCGCGCCATCGAGCCCCTCACCGGCATCGAAATCATGCAATCCCACCGTCGCATGGACAAGCCCCGCGACCTCTGCCGTGGACCCGCCCGCCTCTGCGAAGCACTGGCTATCAACCGCGACCTCAACGGCTGGGACCTCACCCTCGGCCAACGCCTCTGGATTACCCACCCGCCGGATGCGCCTTCGGTCACCGCTGCCGATGTCGCCACGACCACCCGCGTCGGCGTCACCTCCGCACAACACCTCCCCCTCCGCTTCGTCCTCGCCGGCAACCCGTACATCAGCAAACCCCGCCAACGCTGACGCTCTCCTGCCAGTACCGGCATCATTCCAAACATCCCCCCGTGCGTCTCCAAAGCGTTTACCCGGCCTCACACGCAGCGGACGTGGCGACGTGTGTTCACGCCGGCTCGCGCCCCCCGCCCACATCCGCCACACCCCGCTTCCCATACTCCGGCTCAATCCACCGCCGCAACATCCGCCGCCCACGAATGAGCACCATAAGCAGCCACAACTCGCAAACCAGAAAGAGCACAAGTCCAGCACCGAATGTCGCAAACAGCAAACGCCAAACGCCGTCATTCTCAGGCGTTGGCATAACCCACCACTCACCCGCCACGCCCATCAGCACCCAGGCTCCCAGCAACCCCCAGAAGACAAACCACATCTGGCCATACAACTGCCGGTGCGGGAACGCCCGAAACAGCCGCGCAAGATATGCCACCACGACCAACAGGCTGACAACATCCACCAAAGCCCGCCCCCGCCCCAACATGCCATACCATGCCAGCATCTCCCCGGCATCTGATACTACCAGCCCCCACCCGCGATGCACCGCGTACAGGACAACCCCCACCACGACCAGCCCCCGCAGCATTCGCCGCAGGCTGAACGATGACTCCACCTCGCTTTTACCAATCCTCGGCGACGTCAGGAACCACACGCCCGCCCATGTCAGCACGTTTCCCACCAGGCCGATCACCTGGCTGCACATCGTCTCCACACGGTGAATCGTCCCAAGTTCAGACAATGCCAGCCCCAACACCAACCCATAGAAGAGCTGCAACGTAAACCGCACCAGATTCAGAACGACCTCAATCCCCACCGCCCACGCCAGCAACCCCATTCCCCGCCGCACGCGCCTCAGCCACTCCGGATCCCGCACAGATAGCCAATCCCCAAACCGCGACACCCACGCCGCCACCCCGCAGCCCGGACAAGCCTCCTCCGACGAGCACCCGCCCAGTTCCGCCCCACAACGCACGCATTCCGCATCCGCCGCCAACGTCACCGGCGTCGCCGGCGGCCCGATCCGTTGCGGCGGCCAATCCACCGAAAACACCACCGGCGTTCCACACTCCGGACACCGCCCCTCCGCGGTCTCCGCCCGCAAGTCGTACCGACACCACCTGCAAGCCACCGATCGTTCCAGACCTGTTTCACTCAACGCCAAAACTCCTGGTGTACCGTCTCGCACGCACGCTGGCTTATCAATGGTGGGGCGGGCGTCCCGCCCGCCGTGTCACGGACCCCAGGGCTGCGTGCGCCATGTCAGCCCATTCGCGAGACAACACATTAGTTCGCGCTACCCGGCGCCGTGAGTTCACCGGGTGCCCTCAATCTCAATCCGCGCCTTGCACTTGCTGCACCGTACCTGCTGCGCACTGAAACTCGGACTAAGCTGCACCGGATGACCACACCGACACTGAAACGTCTCCCACCCCGTCCCGCGTCGCCGGTACTTCTGCGGCCCGCGCGCCACCGCCTTCCCGCCGCCTCCCGCCTGGTCCGTCCGCGGCACCTCATGCTTGCGCCCACACCGCGGACATTTCACCGCATCCCGCTTGAACTTCGGCGGCAACTTCAGCTTCACCCCACACGGACACCCGATGATGACTAGCGGCAGCACCCGGCTCAGCAAATCCCCCACCTGCTGAGCCTGCGCAACAGCCTGCTCCCGACTGCGCGGCTCCGGCGTCGCCTCCCGCACCGCAACCTGCTCGTCCCCCCTCAGCGACTTCTCATCAATGCAATGGCTGCCCTCCCCGTGCTTCTGCCGATACGCCGCCTCATAAGCCGCATAATGCGCCGCCCCGGCCCCGGCCAGATTCCGCAGGATCTCAATCCGCGCATTCGTCGACGGATGCGTCGCAAAGAGCCCCACCGACCCCCGCATTTGCAGTGGATTGATAATGTACATCGGCGCAACGATCTTGTTCGTCTCCACCGCCATCGCCGGCTTCCGCGCGATCTTCTCCAACGCCGACGCCAGCCCCGCCGGATAGCGCGTATACCGCGCCGAAGACGCATCCGCTAGGTACTCCCGCTTCCGCGAACACGCGAAATACAGAATCTGCGCCGCCAGTGGCGCCAGCACCGCAAACAGGATCGTGATCACCAGCATCACGATCGCCGCCCCTCCCGCGCCGCGTGGACCGCCACCACGCGAACGATGCCGCCCGACACTGCCATAGAACACGCCGCGCAGAAATATATGCGACACCAGGACAATCGCCCCCACCATCACCCCCGCCAGCGTCATGAACTTCACATCCTGATTCCGAATATGCCCGATCTCATGCGCGATCACCCCCTGCAACTCATCCCGATTCAGCCGCTTCAGCAACCCCGCCGTAACCGCCACCGCCGCCTTGTCCGACCGATACCCCACCGCAAACGCATTCAGCGACGAATCATCAATAATGAACACACGCGGCATCTTCCCCAGTCCCGACGCGATCGTCATCTCCTCCACAATGTTCCATAGCTGCGGCGCGTCCGCCTTCTCAATCTCCCGTGCCCGCACCGACCGCAACAAGATCCGATCCCCACCCGCCATCGCCGTCAGCCACAGTATCAGCCACACCAGCAGCGCCGCCCCAATCCCAATGTAAATGCCATGCTGTGTCCGCCAGATCAACTCCCCGGGCGGCGGCAGATGCAGAATCTTCTCCCACTCCACAATGGTCTCATGAAACGTCGCCCCATCCCTCGCCTTCGTCACCACCCCCGCATGATCCGCCACAAACAAGTGCACCGTCATGCCAACCAGTGCCCCCAACAAAACCAGCAGCACGCCCATCAGCGCGAGCAGCCACATCGAACGCCGCTGGTTTTGCCGAATCGCCTCCCACATCGCGCCGTCCTAGAACTGCACCTGCGGCGCCTCACGCTGCGCCGCATCTTCCAGCTCAAAGAACTCCTCTTCACCGAAGTTGAACATCCCCGCAATCACATTCGGCGGAAACGACTGCACTCGCGTATTGAACTGCATCACCGTGTCGTTGTAATACTGCCGCGCAAAGCTGATCCTGTTCTCCGTCGACGTCAGCTCCTCCTGCAACGACAGGAAATTCTGATTCGCCTTCAAGTCCGGATAATTCTCCACCAGCAGCATCAGCCGCCCCAGCGCCTGCGAAAGCTCACCCTCCGCCTGCGCCTGCTTCGCCACACCCTCCGCCTGCACCGCCGCCGAGCGCGCCTGGATCACACCTTCCAGCGTACTCTTCTCATGCCCGGCATACCCCTTCACCGTTTCCACCAGATTCGGAATCAGGTCATGCCGCCGCTTGAGCTGCACATCAATCTGCGCCCACGCATTCCGCACCTCATTCCGCAGCCGCACCAGCCCGTTGTAGATCCCAATCCCCCAGAACGCCATGATCAGCACAAAACCGCCGACAATCGCCACAGCAATCATAAAACCGGTCATGATTCCGAATCCTCCCTTCGGGTGGACAACTCATCCTGAAACAGCTCTCCCAGAAACGCAGCCAACTCAGCCTCCTCCCGCCCACTGTTTGCACGCACCACCGCACCCAACTCCCCCCGATCCAGCCAGATCCCCTCACCCGACGGACACAAGTCAATTTCCACCGCCGGCTCCGTCTCCAGCATCACCACGCGCATCTTCCGCGCACACCGCGGACACCGCCCATCCTTCTTTGCACCCCCTCCCTTCCCGGCCAGCGCGGCTCCCAGCCGCTCCGGCTGCCCACCCGCAAGCTCAATGATCAACTCCAGCTCACCGCTGTCCAACCACACCCCACCACAACTCACACAATGATCCAGCTCCACCCCTTCCAGCTCCACGATCATCAGCGGCTCGTTACATCTGGGGCACACAATGCTCTCCGCAACCGACCTCCACGCCGCAGCGCTACCAAGAATACCCGCCCCCATCCTTATCTTCACCAAACCTCGCGCAAATTGCAGTTACAGACCCGCGCCCTCTTTGTAAACCCTCCCGATCAAACAGAGTATGTCGAGCCACCCCCCCCACGACCGCCGTGTCGCCCGCGCCACAACCCGCTATCATCCCCACCAAACAGCCGGCGTCGGCTGGCCTGCACGAACCCCGTAGTGAGGCTCGCACAGAAATGCCGCTCCCCGTCGGCTGGCGTGCCGAAATCAGTCGCAAAGTCCTTCACCTCAGCACCGCGCTGATCGCAGTCATCTATTGGTTCACGCCGCGCCCGCTCATGCTCGCCCTGCTCCTCGCCTGCGTCGCCATCGCCACCACCGTCGAAGTCGCCCGCCGCCAACACGCCGGTTTCCACCAGTTCTTCCGCACCTCCGTCGGCTTCATGGTCCGCGCCGCCGAGTGGCACCGCATCTCCGGCGCCACCTATGTCCTCCTCGGATCACTCCTCGCCATCCTCCTCTTCCCCAAAAACCATGCCATCGCCGGCATCCTCGTCCTCGCCATCGCCGATACCGCCGCCTCCCTCATCGGCCTCCGCTTCGGCCGCACCCGCTTCCTCGGCAAGAGCCTCGCCGGTAGCACCGCCTGCTTCGTCACCGCTACCGCCGTGCTAGTATTGACCGCCCCCGTTTCCCCGGCCGTCGCGTTCCTCGGCGGTCTCGTCGCCGCCCTGGCCGAAGCCGCCCCCAGCCCCCGTTTCAGCATCTTCGAGCTTAATGATAATGTCACGATTCCCGTTCTGACCGCCGCCACCACCTGGCTGATCGGCTGACGGCCCATCGTCACACACAGAAGCCGTGCGCACTTCTGTAACAACCCGCGCCGATTTTGCCGCCCAATGCCCCCTACCCGAAAACCCTCACCCCCCCACCTGCCGATAAACATGTCGGAGCATTGGGATTGATGTGCATCTCCGGCTCGGTTGCGCACTCGTCATATGGGAGAGTAGAAATGTCGTCCGCACGCACCATTCTACTCGTCGAAGATGACCTCGAAATCGCCGACGTGCTGCGCGAGCAGCTCCAGCGCGAAGGCTATTTCTGCGAATACGCCAGCAGCGGCGAACGTGCCCTCTCCTCGGTCACCAACTGCACACCCGACCTCATCCTCCTCGACCGCATGCTGCCCGGCATCAACGGCGACGAAGTCATCAAACGCGTCAAGAACGACCCCCGCACCCGCGACGTCCCCATCATCATGCTCACCGGCAAGGCCGACGAGACCGACCAGCTCGTCGGCCTCGCGCTCGGCGCCGACGACTATATCGCCAAGCCCTTCTCGCTGCGCCTCCTCCTCGCCCGCGTCGCCGCCCATCTACGCCGTCGTGAAGTCGCCGAAACCCGCGATGACATCCTCGCCGCCCGCTCCATCGCCCTCGACCGCACCCAACCCCAGGTATTCGTCGACCGCGTCCCCGTCCGCCTCAGCGCCGCCGAATACAAGCTCCTCGCCATGCTTATCGCCGCCCGCGGACACATCCTCTGCCGCCACCAGCTCATCTCGCTCGTCTACGGCGACCAGCCACCCGCCGACTCGCCCTCCATTGACGGCCAGGTCGAAGCTCTCCGCCGTAAGATGGGCCCCGGGGCCGGCTACATCCAGGCCATCGCCGACCAGGGCTACGCCTTCTGCGCCCCCGAAGCCAACGCCCTCTACGCCTGACCTCCCGCTTGACGGAGGGACACAGGCAGGGTCTTCCACATTCCCCACAACCCACACCAACAAGCACCAACACCCCGCGCTTGCGCTCCCCCCCCATTCCCGCTATCATCCGCGCTCATGAACACCGACATGGCCGACGACTCCCGCCAACAACGCCTGCGCGATCTCCCCGCCGTCGACGCCCTCCTGCACCAGCCCGCCATCGCCCGCCTCCTGGAAGACCACCCGCGGGACGAACTCCTGCATGTCATCCGTCAGGTCCTCGACGACCGGCGCCAGAATCTCCGCGCCGGCCACAACGTGGACACGGAAGTACCCACCCTCGCACTCGAGATCCGCGAGCGCCTTCACCGCCGCGCCCGCCCCACCCTCCGCCGCGTCATCAACGCCACCGGCATCGTGCTCCATACCAACCTCGGCCGCGCCCCGCTCGCCGAAGAGGCCGTCGAAGCCATCAATGAGCTCGCCGCCGGCTACAGCAACCTCGAGCTCAACCTCGACACCGGCCGCCGCGGCAATCGCCACGATCATCTGCGTGATCTCCTCCGCGAACTCACCACCGCCGAAGACGCCGTTGTCGTCAACAACAACGCCGCCGCCACCTACCTGACACTGAATACCCTCGCCGGCGGTCACGAAGTGGTCATCTCCCGCGGCCAGTTGGTGGAAATCGGCGGCTCCTATCGACTCCCCGACATCATGTCCGCCGCCCACTGTCGCATGATCGAAGTCGGCACGACCAACCGCACACGCATCGCCGACTATGAGCGCGCCCTCACCCTCGACACCCGTGTCCTCCTCCGCGTCCACACGAGCAACTACCGCATCGAGGGCTTCACCGAAAGCGCCACGCTCGCACAACTCGTCGAACTCGCCCGCGCGCGCGACCTGCTCGTCGTCGACGACCTCGGCAGCGGCCTACTTACCCGCGACCTGCCCTGGCCCGACGCATCCGAGGATGCTGCACGAATCGAGAAAAACACGCCTGAGACATTCGCCTTTGACAGTCCCATCGACGAAGAAGACGAAAATGACGAATTGCCCCCCCCCCTCTCCACCTGGGACGAGCCCACCGTCCGCGAAAGCATCGCTTCTGGCGCCCACCTCACCCTCTTCAGCGGCGACAAACTCCTCGGCGGCCCGCAGGCCGGCATCATCGTCGGCCGCGCCGACCTCATCGCCGCCATTCGCAAAAACCCTCTCGCCCGCACCTTCCGCCCCGGCAAACTCACCCTTGCCGCCCTCGAAGCCACCGTCCGCCTCTACCGCGACCCGACCACCGTCACATCGCGCCTTCCCGTTCTCCGCATGCTCTCACGATCACCCGCCGCCCTCCAGGCCGCCGCCGAAAACCTCGCCCAACAGATCGTCGATACCGCCCCTGACACCGAGGTCTTCACCGAATCCGATTATTCCGAAGCCGGCGGCGGCTCCCTACCCACCATGCCCTTCCCCACTACCGTCGTCAGTGTTCACGCCGCCGGCCTCGGTGCCGAAACCCTCGCCGACGCCCTCCGCCAGCACGACCCCCCAATCATCTGCCGTCGCCGCGACGACGCGCTCATCTTCGATCCGCGCACACTCAGCATTGACGACCTCGCCCAAATCCCTCCCGCCCTCGCTGAGGCCATTCGCGAGCTCAACTAGACTCCGCGCTTCACCATGCGAATTCACATTAAGTTTGCAACCCGCCCATTCATGTGGCACATTTCTAAATAGGGTCGCATAATCTCCCGCCCCAGAGGCCACGGAAGGCCTCCCCCGCACGACGCCACACCGGCTTCATACTCAGTTTCGCAGGCCGGCCATCGGTGCCGCGCGCCATAGACAACCCGCAGTGTCCGGGCGACTGTTCGGACGCACGCGGTGTACGGGCGTGCCGTGCAGCCGCGCTCGCCATATCGCAGCCGCCCACCTGCCTGGAGGAGGTGACAACATGAAACTCACCATCGCACTAGTTTCGCTCTGCCTGCTGGCCACGCCAGCACTCGCCGATTGGGATCCCGGCGACGGACACAAGATGCACTATCCGCAACTCCCCGATCCCAACGGCTGGGATGTCGACATGACCGCCCCCAACATCCTCGCTGATGACTGGCAATGCTCCCAGTCCGGCCCGGTCACCGACGTGCACTTCTGGTTCTCCTGGTGGCAGGATCTGACCTGGGAAATCGACAGTATCCACGTCAGCATCCATGAGAACATCCCCGACCCCGACCCAACCGATCCCAATACCTTCAGCATGCCCGGCCAGCCACTCTGGGAAAGGGACTTCTTCATGGGCGAGTTCACCGTCCGCCCCTATGAAAGCGGCCTCCAAGGCTTCCTCATACCACCCGATGAGGCCTATCCCGAGGATCACTTCGAAACCTGGCAGTGCAACATCGTCGACATCGTCGATCCCTTCTTCCAGGAAACAAACGAAATCTACTGGCTCGATCTCTCCGTCAACGTTCCAAACCCGGACGCGCGCATCGGCTGGAAAACCTCCATGTCCCCGCAATTCATGGACAACGCCGTCTACTTCAGTGCCATCGGCTGGCAGCCACTCTACGAGCCACCCCTGTTTGAGGAGTCCATCGACCTGGCATTCGTGATTACCCCCGAACCAGCCACCTTACTTCTCCTATCGCTGGGAATCGCCATTCATCTGCGTCGCCGGTAAGGCGAATCTGACGCCGGGGCCATGCTGGCGATTCTCACGAAGTAACCGCGGCTCGCGCGCCTCGCGCGTGAGCCGCGCGTCTAAATCCGTGTCCCCGGCTCTTCGGCCGCTCCCTTCTTGGGCTTGATCTCACCATACAGACCCTGCTCACACGCCACCACAAAACACTCCGCCTGCGTCTTCAACCGCTCCCACGACTGGCGAATCTGCTCCGCCTCCTCAGCCGAGATCATCCCATCATCTTCGATCCCGTGGCTGATATCCGTCAGCAACTGACCAAAATCCTGCACCACCCGTTGCGTCGTCGTCAGCAACTGCCCCTCACGCGCCGACGGCTCCACACGAGGATTGTCAACAAAGAACCCGCCCGCCACATGACATATCCAGTTGATCAACCGCGGATCGTGCGTCGCCTCATACACCGTCCGCAACCGATCCAGTGGATTCCGCGCCCCCGATGCGTCCGGGTCGTCCGTCGGCGGCTCCTGACACCACTTGTAAACCAGCGCCGTACTCAGCTTCAGCCGCGCCGCCACCGCCTTCACACCGATCGGCTCAATCGCCTCACGCAACACTTCCCACGATTTCACGACAGTCCTCGCTCCCGCCGCGTGATACGCCGTCCTCATCCGACTATCACCCGCGACGGCATCCCCATTCTCCGGGTGTCTTCCACAGACGTCAACTTCCACCGCCAACACGCCACTGCACTCCCACAACCTCCCGAAGAAAGTGCCGCCGCACGCCCACAGGCGTCACGGCGGCACAAAACACACCCGCCTTGCCTCATGCTATCTTGCTACCACTGTCAAATGCAGCGGCAACTGAAAATCACGCACGTCATTCAGCACAATATCCGGCGCCTGCGAAGCCTGCATCGCGGCCGCGTTGTGGTAAATCAGAACCTGGCCAACACCACCCCCACCACTGCCCACCAGATCCGCCACAAACAGTGCATTGGCCACCACCGCAATGCCAAACCCCACATGCACCTGCGCCGTCGCTTCATCCAGCGAAAACGCCGCCGCCTGCCCATCGGTCAGCGCACTCGCAATCGAAAGCGCCAGCACGCCCGGCGCCATCCCCAAAATCTCCGACGCATTTGCGACAAACAGCGTATCGCTCACCACCGCATAATCCCACGGGATTATCAAATCACTGGACAACGTCGTCAGCACCGCCGTCGGCGCCTGGTTGTTACTCAGATTGTCGGCCGGACTGAACGTGAACAACAACCCCGCACCACCCACATACAGCACGTTGTCGTGGATAAACAGCGTCCGCGCCGGCGACCCCAACCCCAGGAACGAGTTGGTCTGGTCCAACGTGACATCCGGCGCCACGGTGCTCGCCAGTGTCGAGAAGTTCTTGTAGATCGTCACTGCATTGGTATCGTCATTCGCCACGTACAGCGTATCACTCGACACCAGCAAAGCACTCGGATCGTCAATCTGTGACGTCCCCTGATCCAGCGTGACCGACGGCGCCATGTCATTCGCGATCGTGTCGGCACTATCGAAGATCAGCACCTCATCGTCACTGTTATCCGCCACCACCAACTTGCCATTCGCATAGCACAGCGCTTCCGGACCGTTCAGCCCCGCCAACCCCGCCGTCAGTATTGCCGTCGGCGCCGCACCATCGGTCAAGTTCGTGTAATCACGGTAGATCGTAATTGTGTCGTTGTAGTTCGACACATACAGATCATCCCCGCCCAGCACCAGATCCTCCGGATCATCAAGGAGCGACGTCGTCGCATCCAGTGTGATATCCGGGTCCTGCGAGTTCCCGCCCGCCAATACATCCAGGTAAATCAGTAACCTGTCCACCGACCCGCCATCAATGAACATCAAATCGACAACTTCGCACCGGTCACCAACGCCATCGCTGTCACTATCAAGCTGACCGGCATTCGCGATGCTCGCGCAGTTGTCGCACGCGTCACCCACGCCGTCACCATCCGTATCCGTCTGGTTCGCATTTGCCGCGCTGGCGCAATTGTCACAACCATCCCCCACACCATCGCCATCAGCATCCGCCTGATCCGCGTTCGCCGTGCTCGCACAGTTGTCACACGCATCCCCGACATTGTCGCTGTCAGCATCCGCCTGGTCCGCATTCGCCGCGCTGGCGCAATTGTCACAAGCATCCCCCACGCCATCGCCATCAGCATCCGCCTGATCCGCATTCGCCGCACTACTGCAGTTGTCACACGCATCCCCGACATTGTCGCTGTCAGCATCAGCCTGGTCCGCATTCGCCGCGCTCACACAGTTGTCACACGCATCCCCGACGCCATCGCCATCAGCATCCGCCTGATCCGCATTCGCAACCGTAACACAGTTGTCAGCACTGTCCGGCACACCATCACCGTCTCCATCCGGCGCTGCCGTCTCTCGCGGACAGCCCCCGACCCCAACCGCGAAAGCCATAATCACTAAACCGAGCACGACCCCGCGCAACATCCATGTCGACATCAATGATCTCCTTCCGTGTTCATTAGACCTGCGCGAGGTAGCATCAGAACCTGTGGAAATTGAAAGAAAGGTGGGGCATCCTCCAAGGC
>CAYXTR010000022.1:0-77345 GCA_964468185.1 uncultured Planctomycetales bacterium
CGCACCGGCATCCTAACCAGACCGAGGTGGCTCACTTCATAGCTTCTCCTTTGGTTGGAGCCGGATTATAGCGGCTGTGTTCGGGCTTGCAGGAGCGTGGCTATACCCAGCCGCGGTCGCGGCAGGCCTGGGCGACGCGGGCGATGGCGATGGTGTAGGCGGCGTCGCGCATGTAGAGCTTGCGTTTGCGGGCCATTTCGCTGACGTCGATGAAGGCGGAGGTCATCATGACGTCGAGCTTGCTGAGCACTTCGTCCTTTTCCCAGAAGTAGTTCATGTTGCTCTGGACCTGTTCGAGATAGCTGCAGGTGACGCCGCCGGCGTTGGCGAGGAAGTCGGGGATGTTGAAGATGCCGCGTTCGTGGAGGACGTGGTCGGCATCGGGGGTGGTGGGGCCGTTGGCGCCTTCGGCGACGAGTTTCACGCGTTGGGAGATTTGCTGGACGTTGTCGCCGGTGATGGAGTTTTCGAGGGCGCAGGGCATGAGGATGTCGACTTCCTGCTCGATCCAGGCGTCGCCGGGGAGGACTTCGTAGCCGAGGTCGGTGGCTTTCTGCTTATCGATGCCGCCGAAGCGGTCGGTGATTTTGCGGAGTTGGGCGAGGTCGATGCCGTCGGATTTTCGGAAGGTGTAGGCGGTCTGGTCGGCCTGGTCCCAGCAGGAGGTGGCGATGACGGTGCCGCCGATCTGGTTGTAGAGTTCGATGGCGTACTGGGCGACGTTGCCGAAGCCTTGGACGGCGGCGATGGTGTCCTTGGGCTGGACGTCGAGTTCTTTGAGGGCTTCGCGGATGGTGAAGACGACGCCGTAGCCGGTGGCTTCGGTGCGGCCGAGGGAGCCGCCCATGCCGACGGGTTTGCCGGTGATGACGCCGGGGGCTTTGTAGCCGGTGATTTGCTCGTATTCGTCGAGCATCCAGAGCATGTGCTGGCCGGAGGTCATGACGTCGGGTGCGGGGACGTCGCGGTTTGGTCCGATATCGCGGGCGATCTGGCGGACGAAGGCGCGGCAGAGGCGTTCCTGTTCGTGGAGGGAGAGGTTGTGGGGTTCGCAGATGACGCCGCCCTTGCCGCCGCCGAGCGGGATGTTGACGACGGCGCATTTCCAGGTCATCCACATGGCGAGGGCGCGGACGGTGTCGGGGGTTTCCTGGGGGTGGAAGCGGATGCCGCCCTTGCAGGGGCCGCGGGCGTCGTTGTGCTGGACGCGGTAGCCGCGGAAGACTCTGGTGGAGCCGTCGTCCATGCGGACGGGGAGGCTGAAGTGGTACTCGCGCATGGGGTTGCGGAGGAGGTCTTTGGCGGCGGGGTCGAGTCCGAGCTGGCTGGCGACCTTGTCGAACTGCGCCTGGGCCATTGCGAACGGGTTAAAGGGCTTGGCACTCATCAATCTGATCCCTCAGGGCCCGGACCGTGGCAGGGTGCGGGCGATTCAAGCGGCACGGAAAGCGTATAGGAATGGGCGGCAGGGCGCAGTGCGAGGGGTGGGAGGCTGCGGGCCGTACACCTGAGGCCAGCGGGGTTTCCCAGGTCGCGTATGCTGCGCTGTGCAACCAATGTCGCCGTCCTGGTACTACCGTCACGAAAAGACGGTCTGGTCAGGATATCGCTTGAGGGGCGGGTGTGTCAATTGGTGCGGTTGGGGCGGCGTATTTGCGAGCGTTGTGGATATGATCTGACGGGGAATGTGAGCGGGGTGTGTCCGGAATGCGGCAACCCGGTGGGAGTGGCGTATTGGCCGTAAAGAGCGCTTGCGGGGCGCGTTGCGGTCCTGACATGGGGGTGGGGGGAAGCTAGAATCCGGTTGGTTATGCAGGGCTGCCGCGATGTGGTCGGCGGTTTGGTTTCGCGTCTGAGTATGCCCATGCCTGAAGCACGCCGTGCGAGCTTATATCCTGCGTTTGAGCGCAAGTTCCTGGAGGCGGACGAGCGGTTCACCGTGATTGGTACGGGTGAGATCGGGGGGAAGGCGATCGGGCTGGCGTCGATCAAGCGGCTGCTGGAGGAGACGTGTCCGCCGGGGACATTTGCGGATGTGGCGATCAGCATACCGACGTTGACGGTGATTGCGACGGATGTGTTTGAGCAGTTCATGCGGGCGAATGACCTGTATGCGGTAGCGCTGTCGGACGCGTCGGATGAGCGGATTGCGCATGCGTTTCAGAAGGCGGAGTTGCCGGCGCTGGTGGTGGGTGATCTGCGGGCGCTGATTGCGGAGATGAAGACGCCGCTGGCGGTGCGGTCGTCGAGTCTGCTGGAGGATGCGTTGCAGCATCCGTTTGCGGGGACGTATGCGACCAAGATGATCGCGAACAACCAAGGGTCGGTGAATGGGCGGTTTCAGAAGCTGATTGAGGCGATCAAGTTTGTTTGGGCGTCGACGTTCTTCCGTGATGCGAAGGGGTATATGCGGGTGATCGGGCAGGACATCCGCGATGAGCGGATGGCGGTGATTGTGCAGGAGGTGGTCGGGCAGCGGCGGGGTGAGCGGTATTATCCGGTGCTTTCGGGGGTGATCCGGTCGTACAACCACTATCCGATCGGACGGGCGGCGCCGGAGGATGGGGTGGTGAATCTGGCGTTGGGGCTGGGGAAGCAGATTGTGGATGGCGGGGTGTGCTGGGCGTACAGTCCGCGGCACCCGAAGCGGGCGATGCCGTTCGGGTCGACGCGGGAGCTGCTGCGCGGGACGCAGAACAGCTTTTGGGCGGTGAACATGAGTCCGCAGGTGAAGTACGACCCGATCAGTGAGGCAGAGTACCTGGTGCAGTGCGGGCTGGATGTGGCGGAGCGGGATGATGTGGTGCGGTGGGTCGCTTCGACGTATGACGCGGCGTCGGATCGGGTGGTGCTGGGCACGGGGCGGACCGGACCGCGGGTGATCAACTTCGGGACGATCCTCGAGCTGGGTGACGTGCCGGTGAATGCGATCGTGCAGCGGTTGATGGCGTGCTGTCGGGAGGCGTTGGGGACGGATGTGGAGATTGAGTTTGCGATGACGCTGGGGGATATGGGGCGGGGCAGTGGTGGTGCAACGGAGACGGCGGCGCGGCATCGGTTCGGGTTTCTACAACTGCGGCCGATGATGGTGGGCGCGGAGCGGACGGAGGTCGAGGCGGCTGAGCTGGCGAGTGAGCGGGCGGTCGTGGCGACGGAGATTGTGCTGGGGAATGGCGAGCTGACGGATGTGCATGATGTCGTGTATGTACGGCCGGAGGTGTTCGAGGCGAAACATACGCCGGCGATTGCGGCGGAGCTGGAGCCGATCAATCGGGGGTTGGTGGAGGCGGGCCGGCCGTATGTGCTGATTGGGTTTGGGCGTTGGGGGAGTAGTGATCCTTGGCTGGGGGTTCCGGTGACGTGGCCGCAGATTTCGGGGGCGCGGGTGATTGTGGAGGCGACGTTGCCGGAGATGAATGTGGATCCGAGTCAGGGGACGCATTTCTTTCATAACATGACGAGCTTCGAGGTGAAGTATCTGACCGTGCGGCATGATGGGACGGGGCGGATCGGGTGGGACTGGCTGGCGGCGCAGCCGGTGGTGACGGAGGGGCGATTTGTGCGGCATGTGCGGGCGGAGGTGGCGTTGACGGTGCGGGTGGACAATCGCAGTCGGCGGGGGGTTGTGTTGCGGGGTGGCGGTTAGAATGCGGGGCACGATGGTGGGGTGGTAACGTGCGGGGCGTGAAGATTGGTTGTTCGAGGGTGTCATGAGTGATAGCGAGCGGGCGATTGACAACATTCTGCGGGATTTGCAGGAGCGGGCAAAGGAGCTCAACTGTCTGTATACGGTTGAGGAGCTGGCCAGTAATCCGGACCTGTCGCTGACGCAGGTGTTCCGCGGGGTGATCAAGGCGATTCCGCCGGGATGGCAGTACCCGGATATCTGCAAGGCGCGGATACTGTATGACGGTGAGTCGTATGACGCGGACGGGTTCAAGCAATCGCCGTGGTGTCAGCGGGCGGCGTTGTGCGTGCAGGGGGAGCCGGTGGGGACGCTGGAAGTGTACTACATTGAGGACATGCCGCTGGCGGATGAGGGGCCGTTTCTGAAGGAGGAGCGGCGGCTGATCAGCATTATTGCGGAGCGGCTGGCGAGTTGCATTACGCATCGGCAGTTGATGGAGGCGATGGCGGAGTGGAAGGAAGCCCGGCGGGAGCTGTCGCGGCGGCATACGATGCGTGACTGGTCGGTGATTCTGGATCTGCTGCGGCGGACGGATCAGAGTCTGCTGCTGCGGATTGCCCGGAAGATGATCAACCACATGTGCTGGAGCGGCGTGCGGGAGGCGGAGACGCTGCTGTCGCATTTCGGAATCGGGAATCGGCCGGAGCAACAGAATCTGCTGATGGAGAGCAACGCGCCCCACCAGTTCCAGAGTGGGCCGTCGCCGGAGACGCTGGTGGATGAGGTGTTTCGCATTGCGGCGGTGCACCTGAGTGACGAAGAGATCGTGGGGTGCATTCAGAAGTGGATCAAGCAGGATCGGGCGAGTTTCCTGGTCAATACGCTGGAGAATCATCACACGTCGCTGGCGGAGGTGGGGGATGCGATTCATCGGTATCAGCATGCGACGCATGGCGAGGTGGAGCTGTCGATGTCGACGCGCAAGGGTCTGCGCGTCTCACTGATTCGACGGTTTCTGACGGATCAGCTCGAGTTCATCAACGTGGCGAAGAGCTACGTGGACATCAAGGACTTTCATGATCTGGTGCATCGGATGATCTATCCGGCGCGTGGACATGGGAAGATCGGGGGGAAGAGCTCGGGTCTGTTTCTGGCGAGTCAGATCATCAAGCACAATCGTGAGCCGGGGGATCTGTTCGAGAATGTGCGGACGCCGAAGACGTGGTATGTGACGTCGGACGGGCTGCACGATTTCGTGTACTGCAATCACCTGGAGGATGTGTTCACGCAGAAGTACAAGGACATTGATGAGGTGCGGCAGGAGTATCCGGACATCATTCAGGTGTTCAAGCACTCGTACTTCTCATCGGATATTGTGAAGGGGCTGTCGCTGGCGCTCGATGATTTCGGGGAAGTGCCGCTGATCGTGCGCAGCTCGAGTCTGCTGGAGGATCGGTTCGGGGCGGCGTTTTCGGGGAAGTACAAGAGCCTGTTCCTGGCGAATCAGGGGACGAAGCGGGAGCGGCTGGAAGCGTTGATGGACGCGATTGCGGAGGTGTATGCATCCGCGTTCAGTCCGGATCCGATTCAGTATCGGTCGGAGCGGAACCTGCTGGATTTCCAGGAGGGCATGGGGATCATGGTTCAGGAGGTGGTGGGGACGCGGGTGGGGAAGTACTGGACGCCGGCGTTTGCGGGGGTGGCGTTCAGCCATAACGAGTTTCGCTGGTCGCCGCGGATCAAGCGGGAGGATGGACTGTTGCGGCTGGTGCCGGGGCTGGGGACGCGGGCAGTGGATCGGCTGGGTGACGACTATCCGGTGCTGGTGTCGCCCGGGCAGCCGGGGTTGCGGGTAAACACGACGTCGGAGGAGATTGTCCAGTATGCGCCGCGCTATATGGATGTCATCAACCTGGAGACACGGGAGTTTGAGACGGTTGAGGCAACGGAGCTGTTTCGCGAGTGTGGCGATGAATTTCCGGCGCTGGAGCAGCTTATCTCGGTGTATGAACATGGTCATTTGCGGCAGCCGCTGATTGGCCAGTATGACACGGAGCGGGATGAGCTGGTGGTGACGTTTGAGGGGTTGTTCAAGAACACGCAGCTCATCAAGCAGATGCAGGCGATGCTGGCGTTGTTTGAGCGGGAACTGCACTCGCCGGTGGACATCGAGTTTGCCTCGGATGGGAAGGAGCTGTATCTGCTGCAATGTCGGTCGCAGACGCCGGCGAAGGAGATCGCGCCGGCGCCGATTCCGCATGACATTCCGCAGGAGCGGACGTTGTTTACGGCGAATCGGTATGTATCGAACGGGAGCGTGCCGAATATCACGCATATCGTGTATGTGGACCCGGAGAAGTATGCTGCGCTCGAGACGCTGGATGATTTGAATCGCGTGGGGCGCGTCGTGGGGCGCCTGAACAAGACGCTGCCGAAGCGGCAGTTCATCCTGATTGGGCCGGGGCGTTGGGGGAGTCGCGGTGACATCAAGCTGGGGGTGCGGGTGACGTATTCGGATATCTGCAATACGGGTGTGCTGGTGGAGGTGGCGCGGAAGAAGGGTGACTATACGCCGGACTTGTCATTCGGGACCCACTTTTTCCAGGATCTGGTGGAGGCGTCGATTCGGTATCTGCCGCTGTATCCGGATGAGGATGGGGCGGTGTTTCAGGAGCGGTTTTTGCTGGGGGCGGACAACATTCTGCCGGCGATTGCGCCGGAGTATTCGGATCTGGCGGATGTCGTGCGTGTCATTGACGTGCCGAAGACGGCGGACGGTCAGGTGTTGCGGGTGCTCATGAATGCGGAGCTCGATGAGGCGGTGGGCGTGCTGGTACCGCCGGAGACACGTGTGGCGGCGACGGCGGGCGAGGCGCTGGTGGACAAGCCGGCGCGGGAGCAGGACTGGCGGTGGCGGCTGCGGATGGCGGAGCGCATCGCGGAGCAGCTTGACGCGGCGCGGTTTGGTGTGGCGGAGTTGTATGTGTTTGGCAGCGTGAAGAATGCGACGGCGGGGCCGGCGAGTGATATTGACCTGCTGGTGCATTTCCGTGGTGGGGATGGGCAGCGGACTGAGCTGGAGCGGTGGTTTGAGGGTTGGAGCCTGGCGCTGGCGGAGATGAACTATCTGCGGACGGGGTATCGAACTGACGGTCTGCTCGATGTGCACATTATTACGGATGAGGATATTGCGCGGCAGACGAGTTATGCGGCGAAGATTGATGCGGTGACGGATGCGGCGCGGCCGCTGTCGTTGCAGAAGGCTACCACATCGGAGGCGGGGGCCGCGGCGGACGCAGCGGCTGAAGAGACGCGTCAGGCGTGAATGAGGAGGGTTGATTCGGCGGGGAGGTTGTCGGCGACGCCGGCGATCACGTCGCCGCGGAGGGCGCGGAGGACGCCGGCGCGGCGGGAGACGCCGAGGATGACGAGGTCGACGGCGTAGGTGGCGGCGAAGTCGAGGATGACTTCGGCGGCGTCACGGGAGACGCAGTAGATGGGTTGGAGGGGGACGCCGTTCTCGCGGGCCATCTCTTCGGCGTTGCGGAAGAGGGTGGAGGCCTCGCGGTCTTCCTCGGGGGTCATGGGATGGGCCTGGCCGGGGTACAAGACGGCGATGTCGCGGACATAGAGGACGAAGATGTTGGCGTCGCGGCGGCGGGCCTCGTCGAAGGCGAAGCGGAGCAGCTTCAGGTTGCCGCGGGTGGCGACCATGATGCGTCCTTTGCCGGGGTCGAAGGGGAGGAGTTCGCCGACCGGGACCTCGGGTAGTGGTGGTGCGGCCTCGGGCGCGGCCTCGACGGGGACGGGCTTGGGGATGGCGGCGCGTTGGGCGATGAAGCGCATGGTCAGGCCGCCGGTGAGCATCACGACGATGAACACGAGGGCGGGGATATTGGTGAACGGGATGGTGATCCAGATGGCGAGGAGGAGCAGGCCGATGAGGACCATACCGCCGCGCTCGGCGATGCGGATGGCGAGTTTCCTATTGACGACGCAGGAGCCGAGGTTGATGACGATGGCGCCGACGACGCCGATGGCGTACATCTTGGCGAGGGTTTCCAGCGTACCCTTGCCGAGGTTGGCGGCAGTGAGGGTGACGATGGTGGCAAGGACGCAGGCTACGATGAGGCCGTAGACGGGCACGCCGTATTCGTTGATGCGTGAGAATACGCCGGGCAGTTCGCGGTCGCGGCTCATGGCGTATTGGATGCTGATCATGGCGATGATGGCGGTGTTCGTGGCCGAGAGCAGCAGCAGGCCGAAGATGATGGAGGCGATGGTAGCGAAGACGGGGTGGACGTATTGCCGGGCGACGACTTCGAGGACGTGTTCCTTGATCGACTCGTTCTGATGGATCTGTTCTTTGGTGAGTGTGGCGGGATCCTGGTCGGCGATGACGCCGGCCTGCTGAACGGCGGGGAGGCTACACGCGATGACGATGAGGACAAGGTTGAGGACCACGACTTCGACGATGACGGGCCAGATGGATTTCTTGGCCGTGCGCCCGACGGGCTGGACCATGATGCCGGTCATGTTGGCGATGGACTCGACGCCGGAGAGGGCGAGGACGACGTAGACCAGGTTCAGCCACATGCGGGAGGGTGGGATGTTGGTCGGGGTCTGCTCGCGGAAGGCTTGCCAGCCGGCGGGGAGATGCTGGATCGTGAAGATGGCGAGAAGGAAGCTGACGACGATGGCGGCGACGGCGACGAGGAGGGCGAAGGTGCCGGCGCGGCGGGGTCCGACCCAGTTCAGCGCACCGAGGGCGGTGATGGCGATGACGGTGAACCAGGGAGCGAGTTCGCGCGCCATGCCGAGGGGGATGCCGATGTAGATGACGGCTTCGTAGGTGGAGATGGCGGCGGTGACGACGTAGTTCGCGATGAGGAGGATGGCGCCGACGGCACCGAGCGTGGGGTGCAGCATGCGGCCGGAGGAGTAGACGCCACCGCCATCGGGTTGTACGCGGCAGATGACGGTGTAGGCCCAGCCGACGGCGATGACGAGGGTGCAGATGCCGGCGACGTAGATGGGGGCGGCCATGCCGGCGTAGAAGAGCGCGAGTCCGAGCACGTAGAAGCGGCTGGTGCCGAGGTCGCCGAAGAACATTGGCCCGGCGAGGTACCAGCGTAAGTCTCGGGGACGATCGTGTCGGACAAGCATGGTCTATTCGCGTTCAGACCCACCCGGCGGGCCCGTGGGGCGTCGCCGGCAGAAAACGTGCATGATAGGCGCGGCGCGGGCGGGACTTCAACTGTGCTGGTGGAAGGAGATTTTCGTGGGGAAGTTGCGGGTTGCGATTGAGAATCTGTGGTGGGGTGCTTAAATGGGGGGGGTTGGCAGCGTATCGCCGCGCTGCGGAGGTCGCGACATGCGGATATTGGTAGCGTGTGAGTTTCCGGAGGAGGCGCTGGACCAGTTGCGGTCATTGGCGCTGGACCTGGTATACATGCCGGGGGCAGCCGGGCCGGAACTGCGTGAGGCTATGGGGAATGTCAGTATTCTGGTTGTGGGGGAGAATCGTCTTTCGGGTGACACGGTCGCCGCGGCCAAGGACCTACAGCTAATCGTCCGAGCCGGTGCCGGGCGGGGGGACATCGCGGTCGAGGCGGCGTCGGTGGAGGGGGTATTCGTGAGTCACTGTCCGGAGCGACAGGCGACGGCGATCGCGGAGTTGGCGTTTGGGTTGATGCTGGCGCTGGATCGTCAGATTGTGGAGAATACGCTGGCGATACGGGCAGGGCGCTGGTCGCGGAACGAGTTGGCGCGTGCGCGAGGTCTGGATGGGCGGACACTGGGGCTGGTAGGTTTCGGGCCGCCGGGGAAGCGGATTGCACGGCGGGCGCGTGCGTTTGATATGCATGTGTTAGCCTGGACGCCGGAGATGGCGGCTCAGGCCGATGCGCCCGAGAATGTGGAAGTGTGCAACTGGCCACGGGAATTGGCGCGGCGAAGTGATTTTGTGGTGCTGCTGCCGTTTGGGGACAAGCCGGAGGTGGTGATTGACGGGGAGTTTCTGCAGTGTCTGGCGGACACCGCAGTGCTGGTGCACCTGGGTCACGCGGGGGCGATTGATGAGGCCGCGTTGTTGGAGGCGGTCGAGCGGCGGGGGCTGCGGGTGGCGATTGACACGCACAGTTCGGCGCCGGTGGGAGATACGGGGCGGGTGCGTTGTCGATTCTGTGAAATGTCGGGGGTAATCGGGACACAGAATATCGGACCGTTGACGGCACAAGCGCGCCGGGAGACGGCGGCGGAGGTGGTGCGGATCATTCGGACGTTTATTGTCACGGGTGAGGTGCTGAACGCGTTAAATTTGATGGATCACAGTCCGGCGACGTGGCAGTTGGTGTTGCGGGTGCGGGATCAGGTGGGCGTGATGGCGGGCGTGCTGGATGCCGTGCGGGCGGACGGGATCAATGCGCAGGAGATAACGAGCCGGGTGTTTACGGGAGCGAAAGCGGCCTCGTGCACGATTGCGCTGGATGAGCGTCCGAGCACGGAGGCATTGGAGAGTATCCGGGGGCTGCCGGACGTGTTGCATCTGGAACTTCGGGCCGTGGTCTGATAGGCTTTCCGGCTTCACGTGGTTGGTTTGTCTGAAATCCGGTCCGCCGGCTGTAACCGTGAGCGGACATTGTTGTATAAAGGCGTAAACGCACACATGGTTGAACAGTCGCGGAGAGTGATGAACGCGCGCAGGTGGCTTGTACTGATGCTTGGGCTGGCGGTCGTGGTACCGCAGGCGGTCGCGGATGATGCCGCGGGAGGCGTGCGTGCACCGGTCGAGGCGGTACGGGCGGAAATCGAGCGGATCAGTCCGCTGTATGAGCTGACGGGGCCCGTCCGGGTGCGATTCACGCTGATCAACGCATCAGATGAGCCGATTGTGATTCCGATGGCGGGGCGGGCGCGTAACGAAGATGGGATCGGATTGCCGGAGGAGGTGGCACTGGGGACGCCGGAGCAGCCGCTCGTTACGGTTTTTTTCGAGGATGAGCCGGGCAAGGCGCTGCCGCCGCCGACGATTGATGATACGGGGCGCGGGGGACGTCGTTTGCGGCTGGCGCCGCACGCCTCGTTGGGGGCGGAAGTGGATTTGCGGCGGTATTATCCGCATTTGCGGTATGCGGGGGCTTACCGCATCGAATGGGCGCCGCTGGGTGGCGTATTGGGGTCGATTGCGACGGAGTTTCGCGTTGAGCCGCGGAAAGACGTGATCGTTGTCACGGACTACGGCAAGCTGACATTCGATTTGCATTATGAGGCGGCGCCGCGGAACGTGGCCAATTTCCTGGAGTTGGTGCGAGACGGGTTCTACAACAATCTGAGGCTGTTTCGGGTGGTACCGGGGTTTGTGATTCAGGGTGGGTGTCCGTTGGGAACGGGCAAGGGCATGCGTCCGGATGGGAAGACGGTGCCGGCGGAGTTTCGGGATTATCCGGTGGATACCGGAACGCTGCTGATGGCGCGTAAGGTAAGCAATCCGGATTCGGCCAGCTGTCAGTTTTTCATCGCGGTGGCGCGGCTGCCGGAACTGGATGGCGAGCATACGGTAATCGGGCAGGCGAGTGACGAAGAGAGCATGCGGACGTTGATGCGGCTAACGGAAGTGCCGACGGACCGTGACGCGCGTCCGCGTGAGCCGCTGACGATTCGTTCGGTGAACCTGGTTGATGCGGCGGGGAGTCGGACGACGATCCGGCTAAACCTATCGCCGTCGTCGCGGAGCGGCGAGGAAAAGGCGGAGACGCCAGCGGATGGGGCGACTGAGGCGGACGGGGACGAGTCGGCCGAATAATCCGCCGATCTTCACGGTTTACAGCGAAAGGTGCTGCTTTCGGGGGTGTTGACGCCTGCCTACTTGGTGGGCTGTGGCCATTCGCCGTAGAGGTACTCGTAGAGGTACTGGATGGTCTTTTCCTGGTCGGCCTCGCTGGCTTCGAGCACGTCGCCGATGGAGATCATGCCCATGAGGCGGCCTGCGTGCACGACGGGGAGGTGACGGATGCGTTTGCTGCGCATGACATTGCGACATTCCTCGCGAGTCGTCTCGGGGGTGCAGCAGGCGACGGGGGCGGTCATGACGTCTTTGATTGTGGTGGTCGCGGGGTCTTGGCGTTCGGCAACGATGCGGTAGAGGATGTCGCGTTCGGTGAAGATGCCGACGACCTTTTCGCCGCGGGTGACAACGAGCGCGCCGATGCGGTTCTCGTTCATGCTGCGGGCGGCGTCGAGGGCGGTCTTTTCCGCATCGATGCTGTGGACGTGGTGGCCCTTCTTGTCGAGTACGTTTTGCACGGTCGGCATGATGACACTCCGCTTGTGAGCTAGGACTGGCGACATCGGGATTCGGCCGGTTGCGTTATGGGGCCAGGCATCGCGCCCGTCAACCCTTGTCTGGAACACCGGTTCGATTGTAGGCGGGCCATGGGGAATCTCATCGGTGGCGGGCGCAAGGGTGATGGGAGGTGGATGCGTGTGCTGCGCTTACCAGCGAGCGGGTGCGGAGCGTCGGCGGCGTTTGCGGCCCATCATGGAAGGAAGACCCGTGATGGTCGCGGCGATCACCGCGGCGGCGATGGCCGTGAGGAGCGCGGAGCTGAGGAGTGACCACCAGGAGGATTCGACGAACTGGTAGTAGCGATAGTGAATAACAATGATCACTTGGGCGGGGACGGCGGCGACAAACGCGAGCAGGCTGCGGACCCACCAGAGTGTGCGGTTGACGGCGTCGCGCATGAGCGTGAGGAGGAGTGCGGCAAGGCCGAGGGTGAAAGCGTGGAGGCCGAGAGGGCCGACGGTGCCGATGTCCTGGGCCAGGCCGGTGATCCAGCCGGCGAGACGAGCCTCAGCGGCTGGGGCGGTGAGGCCACAGACGAGCGCGATGACGAGCAGGAGGTCAAGCCATTCGGGCATCCAGGTGGGTGGCACGGTCGTATGCGCCAGGTAGGCGAGGACGAGAGCGAGCACGTAGAGGGCCCAGAGCATCAGGACTGCTCCCGATCGGGTTCGCTGGCTCGCCGATCGGGCTGCTGGGGCTGCTCGGCCGGCTGCTGGGGTTGTCTGGATTTGGGTTCGACGATGCGGGTTTCGGTGTGGAAACGCGGGGTGCCAGCGCCGGGGGTGGGGACGCGGAAGCGGCTGCCGCCGCGACGGAGTTTCTGTCCGTCGGGCGAGACGTATTCGTAGATGATCTGGATCTCTTTGTTGGCGAGATCGAGCTCGGGAGGCCAGCGGAGGAGGAGGCCGTAGGAGTCGCCCATGACGGCGGTGGAGCGGATGCGGAGGGGGCGGGCTTCGGCGGCTGAGAATGACCATTTATGGACGATGTCGCGCTGGTAGGTACCGTCGGGCAGTGGCTGGAGGACATGGAGCTCGGCGTTGATGGTGCCGGGGACGAAGGCGCCGCGTTCGGTTTTGGCGGAGAGGAAGTAGACGCGCGCGCGGAAACCGACGATGCGGCCGTCCGGGTCGGTCATCCAGGGGTAGGTGCTGGGGTATTGCCGGATGGCGACGATGTCGTCGCGGAGTTGGTCGTTGTTGCGCTCGCCGAAGGTTGTGCAGCCGGCGGCGAAGCACAGGGCGCAGGTGGTGAGCAGGAGGGCTGCGCGGGACGCCAGGCGCGGAGGGCTGACGCAACGAGGCTTGGGCGCGTAGGCGGTGGCAGGCGGCGACGCGGGTATTGGTTGTCGACATGACCGACCGGAGGTCGGTTCCCCACCGGGAGGGAAGACGCTACCGCTTGGGCCGGTTTGGCGAGGTGCATTCTGGCAGTCGCGCATGCTTAGTTTCGCAGGTGGTTGCGGGGACTACGGTAGGTTAACGGCACGACGTAGGAGTCGGGGTCGATGATGGGTGGTTTGTCCGGACGCAGTGCCGGGCGCAGCGGGCCGTACATTTCGCTTTCGGGACGGTCGTCGCGTCGCGGGGTCTCGCGCGGAATGGGGGCGCTTCGGCCGTTGCCGTTCTCCTTGTCAGGCAGTGGCGAAGGCTCGAGGCGCAGATTCTCCATCAGCTCATCGCTGAGGACCTCCGGGGCGATGATACGAATGCGGTCGCGCTCGGTGACGGAAGCCATGCGGTAGTCATCGACGGTGCGGATGACCTGCGGCGTCAGGACGACGAGCAGTTCGGTGCGACGGGTGGTGTCGCTCTGGTTGCGGAACAGCCAGCCGAGGCCGGGGATGTCACCGAGGATCGGGACCTTCTGCTCGCGATTTTCGACGCGGGAGGTGATCAGGCCGCCGAGGACGACGGTTTCGTTGTCCTTGACGGTGACGGTGGTCTCGGTTTCGCGGGTGAAGAAGATGGGGGCGGTTACGCCGGGGCCGACGTCGACGCTGGAGCCGGTCTGGTCGGAGACTTCCTGGCGGATTTCCATGCGGACGAAGCCGTCGGGGTTGATTTGGGGGGTGACTTCGAGCTTGATGCCGACGTCTTCGCGGCTGACGCTGGTGCTGATCTGGCCGGTCGTGGACGTTTGGGTGCCGGTAACGTAGGGCACACTGTCGGAGATGTTGATGAGGGCTTCCTGGTTGTCCATGGCAACGATCTGGGGACGGCTGAGGACGCGCAGGTTGCCTTCGCTCTGGAGCGTGCGGAAGAGGAAGTTGAAGTCGGCACCGGTGATGGTGAAGACGAAGCCGCCGAGGCCGCTGCCGGCGGCACCGACGTCGGTCCCGCCGACGTAATCGAACGTCGTGGTATCGGTGGGGCCCGCCTTGGCATACTGGAGGTCCTGGAAGGCGAATTCGACGCCGAGGTCGAGTTCGTTGTCCATGTTCACCTCGATGATGAGGACCTTGATCATGACCTGGGGTGGGGGCTGGTCGAGTTCGTGGATGACATTCATGACGGAGTTTTCGAAGCGCGGATCGACACCGACGATAACGCGATTGGCGTCTTCGTTGGCGATGGCGATGACTTCGCGCTCCTGGCGGCGGGAGAGGGAGACTTCGTCGTCGATTTCCTGGAGCAGGTCCTGCTCGGATTCGCTGTAGTCGCGGAGGGACTGGGCGAGCGTTTCGGCGGTGATATTCCGCGGCGGGTAGACGAAGACGCGTCGGTCGTCCATTGGGATGGTGTCGAGTTCGAGGATCATCTCTTCGACGAGGTCGAGGTAGCCGGGCGTGCCGGCAGCGATGACGGAGTTGGTGCGGACGTCGGTCGTGAAGGCGATTTCCTGGCGGCCGCCCATGGTTTCGCCGAGGGCGAGCACGCGTTCAGATTCGTCGGTGCCGCCACCGGTCCGGCCTGCGGCGCGTCGCTCGAACAGTTCGTCGAGCATTTCGGCGAGCTGCTCGGCGTCGGCGTTCTGGAGGCGGAAGACGCGGATGCGGGCCGCGTCGGGCGGCAGGTCGATGGCCTGAACCAGGGATTCCATCAGGGGCATCGTGTCGGGCGGGGCCTCGATCACGAGCGAGTTGGTGCGGATATCCGAGATGACGACGACTTCGGAGCGCATGCCGCGGAGCGTCTCACGTCCGAGTTCGGGGTGTTCCTGCTGATAGATGAGCATGACCTGATTGGCGGCGTCTTCGCGCGTGCCACCGCCCCCACCGCCGCCGGCACCGACGGCGCCGCCGCGGCCTTCGAGGATGCGTTCGAGGAGTTCGCCGGCGTCTTCGGCGTCGGCCTGATCGAGCTTGAAGAGGCGAACGATGGTGCCGCCGGTGACTTCGGTATTGTCGAGCTGGTGGATGAAATCGGCGATGTCGGCGAGCAGGCCGGGCGGTCCGTGGACGACGATGGAGTTGGTTTTTTCGTCGTGGGTGACGGTGAGGTCGATATCGCCGGCGTCGCCGGAGCGGCCTTTGAAGACGTCATCGACGACGTTGGCGACGTCTTCGGCTATGGCGCGGGCGAGGGGGATGATGCGGGTCATGCGGCCGACCTGGGGCGGGCGGTCGAGGGTTTCGACCCAGCGCTCGATGATGTCCTGGTCGGGTCGTGAGGCGGCGATCAGGAGGCTTTCGGAGAGCGGATCGGCCTTGATGGTGATGGGGATGCCGCTGAGGGCGGAATCCTCTTCCTTGAGAGACTTGTCGATGAGTTCTTCGAGGAGGGTGGCGATGTTCTGGGCGCTGTTGAGCTTGACCTGGCGGACGCGCATTTCGACGGCGTTTTGGCCGGGGCGGTCGAGCTGGCGGACGAGCTGCTCGGCCTCACTGAGAAAGCCGCGGGTGCCGGTCATGATCAGGGCGCGATCGCGCGAGTCGGCAATGACGTGGAACGAGTCGAACGAGGCGTCGTTGGTTTCCTGCTCGGCATCGGCGCGGGCCTCGAAGGTCTGTTCGAGGAGGTTCTTGAGTTTGACGGGATCGGCATGCTCGACCGGGTGGTAGCGGATGTCGACCATGCTGTAGGTCTCGGACACGTCGAGCTGTGAGACGAGATCCCGAACCATGGTGTGCATCTCGTCGCTGGCGATGACGATGAGGGAGTTGCTGCGCTCGTCGGGTTCGATGATGGCGCTGTCGCGGGCTTCGTTTTCGCTGCCGAGGACGTTGACGCGCTCTTCGAGCAGGTCGTTCAGCTTCTCGGCCAGCTCGGTGACGGGTTGCTCCTCGACGGCGAGGACGTGGGCCTGCAAGCCAAGATGGGTCGACGGTCGATCGAGTTCGCCGATGAGGCCGCCGGCGAGCAGGACGGCGTCCTTGCGGCCGATGACGATGACGGTGTTGGTGCGGGGGTCGTGCTGGACGAGGACGGGGTACGGGAGGCCCTTGGCGGCCACGCCGGGCGGGATGGGGGGCAGCTCGCCCTCGTCGAGGCTGTCGCTGTCGCCCTCGCTGGGGCGGCGGAGGTAGCGCTTGTTGTCGAACGTCTCCTGGAGAAGCTCGGCAACCTGTTCGGCGGCGGCGTGCTCGAGGGCGAAGGCCTTGACGTCGGTATCGGCGCCGATGGGCAGCGTATCGAATACATTGACGAGCTCGACGAGTGCTTCGTTGTTGCTGGGGGTCGAGAAGACGATGAGCGCGTTCGTGCCGGGCTCGGGGAGGATCTTGATCGGGCGATCGAGGTTGAGCTCGGGCAGTTCGCGACCATCGAGCAGGCGTAGTTGCAGGACCTTGACGAAGGGTTCGCCGGCGCGTTCGCCTTCGGCGTCGCGAGCGGCCTGCTGCTGTTCTTCGATCATTTCCATGAGGACTTCGGCGACGTCCTCGGCCTGGGCGTTCTTGAGGGGGATGAGGATCATGTCGGCGCGGACGAAGCTGGATTCGCGCTCTTCGTCGGTGAGCTCGACGTCGACGGTCTCGATGAGGCGGGTGATTTCCTCGACGTCCTTTTTGGTGCCGACGATCATGATGCTGTTGTTGCGGTCGATGGCGCGGATGGAGGCCTGGGCCTCGTTGGGGACATCGCGCATCTCGTTGAGTTTTTCGACGGTGGGACGAAGGACGGTAACGGCCTCGCTGGCGCGCATGTTCTGAAGCACGACGGTCTTGAAGTCGGTGCCTTCGCCGGGGCGCTCAACATCGAGCTCGGCGATGATGTCGCTGATGATCGCCATGTTCTCTTCGGAAGCGGAGGCGATCAGCGCGTTCGAGCCGGTTTCGGCGATGATGCTGAAGCGGTCGGTGGGGCCGGGGCTTGCGGTCTTGGCGTCGATGAGCGACTCCATGGTCTCTTCGACGATGGGCTGCAAGGTGGAGGCTTTGGCGCTTGCGAGTGAGAAGATCTCGATGACGGGGCGCGGGGCGGAGGCTTCCATCATCAGGAGGATCTGCTGGATGAAGGCGACGTCCTCTTCGCTGCCGGTCACGACGATGCGGCGGCTGTCGAGGACGCTGGCGCTGACCTGGCCTTCGAGTGTGCCGCCGATGCCGGCGATGATTTCGCCGATGGAATCCGGTGCGGTGGCGGATTGGGCGGGCGGTTGCTGCGCTGGTGCGTTGCGGCGCTGCTGGTTGCGCGGCGCGCGCGGTTTGCGCTCCGCGGGACGGCGCTTTTGCGGCTGGTCAGCCGGTTCCGTGGGTGGATCTTCGGCGGTCAATTCGGCGTAGATTTCGTTTTCGAGCGCCTTACGGCGCTCGGCGGCGCTTTGGTTTTCGGACGTTTCTTGCGTGGCGGGCGGGTCGTCGTCGGTGTCGAACAGGTGTTCGATCAGCCTGGCGCCGTACATGAGGCTGGCGTGGGGACTGCCCGTGCCGACGAGCGGCATGGCCCAGGGGATCGGGGCGCCGATGATTGGCTGGTCGTGGAGGCCGGGTGGCGACTGCTGCGATGGCCAGAGAGCGCCGCGGCGACCACCGCGCGACGGGCGTCGGCGGACGGGGCTGCGGCGGCCGGAGCTGGACGAGCCGCGCTGCTCCTGGAGGTCGCTGATCATCTGTTGGGCGTCTTCAGCCGAGATGTTGTCGAGCTGGATGACGCGGGTGACCATCTGGCCGGGGCCGACTTCCTTGAGTTGGCCGACAAGGGTTTCAACCATGCCGAACATGGAGGGGTCGCCGGCGACGATGAGGGTGTTGGTGTAGTCTTCGCCGCGGATGACTACCGGGCGGGCCTGGCGGCCGGTGATGTCGGCGAGGCGTTCCTCGCTGTCGTTGATGAGGGCTTCGACCTCGTTGGCGAGGGCCATGGCATCCTGACCGCGCGGGATGGGGATGATGCGGATGGTGTTGGTGATGAGGGAGGGATCGTCGAAGCGGGCCGCGAGGTGGCGGATCTCCTCGATCTGACCGGGGGTGCCGCGGACGACGAGTTTCATGTCGGCATCGTTGGGGACGACGCGCGGTCCGGCAGTGGTATCGCCGGCGTTACCGCGACCACGGCGGCCGCGTCCGCCGCCTTCATTGGGGGTACCCTGGTCGAGGAACTGCCAGATGAAGCTGACGATTTCGGAGGGGCGGACCTGCTCGACCTCGATTTCGGCAATCTGGAAGCGGTCGGCGAGGCTTTGTTCGAGCTGTTCGATGACGGCGAGTTCGACGTGCTGGATGTCCTCGATGCGGCCGAAGACCATGACGGAGTTGGTTTGATCCTCGGCGACGGCGTGGACGTTGAGCTCGCGCGGGGTGCCGGGGGCACCGCCACGGCCGCGACCGCGGCGACCGCCGCTGCCGGCGTCACTGCCGGTGGCGTAGCTATTGATCGCGTCGGCGACGGTGGTCGCGTCGGCTTTTTCGAGGGCGAAGATGCGGAATTCCTTGCGCTGGTCCTCCGGGGTTTCGATGTCGATCTGGGAGAGGATCTGCTGGACGAACATGAACACTTCTTCGGAACCGACCACGACGATCGCGTTGGTGCGCGGGTCGGGGACGGCGGAGAAGGCGTCGAGGTCGACGTCGTCGCCGGCGCGTTGGGCCTGCTGGAGGTAGTCGCCCATGGCCTGGGAGACGGAGGTGACGACGCTTTGGGCGTCCGCGTATTGCAACTGGAAGCGGCGCAGTTGCATGGTCTTGTCGGGCTGGTCGAGCGTGGCGACGAGCGATTGGATCTGCTCGAAGACGTGATCCGGCGCGCGGACCAACAGCTTCTGAGCGTCCTTGTCGCCGAGGATGGTGATGCGACCGCTGGACATGACGCCGCCGCCGGGCTGGCTGCCACGGCCGCGACCGTGGCGACTGCGGGAGACGGTGGTGGCGCCGTCATTGCTGAACATGCCCATGAGGGTGGCGGCGAGCTCTTCGGGATCGGCGTAGGTAACGTCGATTTCGCGGATGGCGCGTTCGCTCAGGCGGTCGAGCTCTTCGATTTTGGAGAAGATGAGGTCGCGCTTGTCGAGCGGGCCGTAGACCAGAATGGTATTGGTGTTGGGGTCGGCGACGACGCGGACGTTTTCCGTAACGCTGCCGGTCTGCGGACCGCGCCCGCGACGGCCGCGCTGACCGCCGCCGGTGACGTAGATGGCCTCGACCATACCGGCGATGGCCTCGGCGTCGCCCCACTGGCAGATGTACATTTCGGCTTCGGCGATGGCGCCGGCGTTGGGGTCGTCGAGACGTTTGATCTGCTCGATGACCTTGTCGGCGTCCTTATTTTCCGCGGTGAAGATGATGGTGTTGGTGCGGGGATCGCCCGAGACGGTGACGGGCCCCATCTGGGCGGGCGAGGAGCCGCCGCCGCGCCGTCCGCCACGTCCCCCACCGCTGCCGGCGGCTTCGAAGAGCTCGTCGAGGAGTGGCAGGATATCGTCGAGACGAGCGTGCTCGAGCTGGTAGTGATGAACGCCGACGACGTCGTAGCCTTCGAGTTTCTCAAGGCGGGTGATGACGTCTTCGATGAGGCCCATGACCTCGACGGGGGCGGAGACCATGAGTGAGTTGGTCACGACGTTGGGGACGATCTCGACCTGTTCGACCTTGGCGCCGCCTTCGACGCCGGGCACGGAGACGCTCTGCTGCTGGAGCATCTCGATGAGCTCCTGCTGGCGGCTGCCGCGGCGGCCACGGCGTGATTGCGGGGCACCGCGACCGCGGCGCTGCTGCACCTGGGAGATGCCGAGGACGTCCTTGATATCCTGGGCGGTTTCTTCGGCGACGAGGTTCTTGAGCTGGAAGATCTTAACCTGGACCTCGCCCGGCGGGATGTCGAGCTCGCGGAGGAGCTTGCGGATTTCGGGGAGGTCGGCGGCGTTGCACTTGACGATGAGGTAGTTGTGGGCTGGATCGGTGGCGATGCGCATGCGCTGGCCGCCGGTGTCGCGGGAACGGCGCCCGATCATGCGATTGATCTGATCCATGGGGCCCTGCTGGCGGTCGTCCTGATCGCCGCGGCCCTGTTGCCGGCGCTGCGGCTGCGGGCGGGCGATGACGCGTTGGCGGTCGTTGAACATGATATTGAGGACTTCGGCAGCGGCGCTCACGTCGCCATACCGGAAGCGGAAGATGCGAATGACTTCGCCTTCGGCCATGTCCTCTTCGAGGAGGCTGAAGACCTCGGTGACGTCCTCGACCTCTTCGCGGTCGCCGTAGAGGACGACGGTGCCGTCTTCCTGGACGACGATGCGCGTCGGCTCCTGCTCGATGGGCGATTCAACGGTCTGGCCGGGGGTGTATTCCGGTTGCTCTTCCTGGTCAGAAGCTGCCGGGGATGTTTCGCGGTCCTGCGGCCTTGAATCGCTGGCGGTGGTGTTTCGTTTTGGCGGAGACTGGCGGTCGTCCTCCGGGGCTGGCGCCGTTTCTTGGGCGGGTTCGGCTGCGGGCTCGCTGGAGGTGTCGCCGAAGAGGTCTTCCTCGAAGTCGTCGAGCATGACTTCGGTGAGTGAGATGCCGGTACGGAAGGGGACGACGCGGCGGCCGCCGGTCTCGGGCTTGGCCTGGTCGCGTTCGCGTTTCCAGGGTGGCGTTTCGTCTGCGGGCCAGAGTTCCTCGACCATGGTTTCGTAGGTGGGCTGATCGGAGGCGCGTTCGATCACGACGTTGCTACCCTCTTCGCGGACTTTGAGGAACCGTATGAGCTGATCGATGTTGCCCTTGGGGCGATATTGCTTGACGACGAGATCGGACTTGGCGCGGCGTTCGAATTCGCGGATGGCCTTGAGGACGCGGGGGAATTCGGCCGTGCGGCATTTGACGATGAGGTATTCGTCGAACCAGTCGGATTCGATGCTGGGACCGCCGCGGTCTTCGGGCGGGAACATCGAGCTGACATCGAGGGCGATTTCCCAGGGGCTGCCGCGGTTGACGTCGACGAAGTAGATCTGACGATCGCCGATGCCGAAGCCCTCTTCGGGCAGGTCGGGGGCCTGGTCGAGTTCCTGGATGTAGGCTTCGACCTGACGCATTTTGCGCTTGTTGGCGGTGACGATGAGGCGGCTGTAGTACTCGTCTTCGGTGATGGTGACCTGGTCCTGCGGGCTGCGGCCCCGAGCGCGGCCCCGGCCGCTGTCGCCGAAGAGGTCGCGGAGCATGTCGGCGACGTCGAGCGTATTGGCGTACTGGAGCTGGAAGATCTGGACCTCGGGGATGCGAACGCTGTTGCCCTCGAGCTCGGTGATCCACTTTTCGATTTCGGCGACGTCCTGGGGCAGGCCGGCGACGAGGATGGAGTTGCTGCCGGGATCGGCGGAGAGGCGGACGTCGACCTGCATTCCGCCGCCGCCGCGGTGGCCGCGGCGGCCGCCGCCGGCGATGACGTTCTGGAGGGACTGGACGAGCTCGGTGGCGTCGGCGTTTTCGAGGGGGATGATGTGGACGAGTTCGCCGGTGTCGACATCCTCGTCGACCATGCGGATGAGCTCGGTGGCGAGCTCCTGGTATTCCTCGGGGGCGTAGACGAAGAGGCGGTTGGAGGCCTGGTCGGAGACGACCATGGTCTGCAGCTGGGCGGAGCGGCTGCGCACGGCGCCCTCGCGCTCGGTGACCTTGGCCTTGAGCATCTGGTCGACGGACTGGGCGACCTGTTCGGCGCGGACGTGCTTGAGGACGTAGGCGCGGGCTTCGGAATCGCGGCGGTCGCTGGATTCGAGCTTGGTGACGAGGCCTTCGATGAAGGGCAGGTGTTTTTCGGGCGCAATGACTACGAGGGTGTTGGTTGACGGCTCGGCGAAGGCGCCCGGTTGCATCTGACCGCGACGCTGGTTGTTGACGAGACCGCGCAAATAGCCTTGCACCTGCGCGGCGACCTGGGTCGCATTGAGCAGCTTGAGCTGGTAGGTCCTGATCTGGAGCGCTTCGCGGTCCTCGGAGTCGATTTCGGCGACGAGGGCCTGGATCTGATCGAGCTTCTGCTTGGGGGCGCGGACGACGAGCTGGCCGTTGGCGACCGTGACCTGGACGTCCTGCTGGCGGCCGCGCGACCGCGTGGCGAACATCGCGTTGATGGTCTGGGAGAGCTGGTGCACGTCGGCGTACTCGGGCTCGATGATGATCGGCTGGTCTTCGGTGTCGACGACGTCGAGCTTGGCGATCAGGGCCTTGGCTTCCTCGAGCTTGTCCTTGGGGGCCTGGACGAGGAGGTTGGAGCCGAGCACCTGGACGCTGACCTCCTCCTCTTCGGCGAAGCGGCGGCCCCAGCCGGTGCCGGATTCGCGGAGTGACTGGGTGATGATGGAGGAGAGGGCGTGCGGGTCGGCGTACTGGACCTTGATCAGTTCGGGGTCGGCCTTGCGGACGATGGCGCCTTCGTCGATCTCGATGGCCTTCTGCCTGATCTGCTCGAAGTCCTCGTCGGAGGCGGTGACAATGAGGGAGTTGGTGATGAGCTCGGGCTGGATACGGACCTCGATCTGGGAGAAGTCCTGCTGGCGGCGCTGACGGCGGGTCTGCTCGAACATGGGCCGGAGGATGTTCGCGACGGTGCCCGCGTCGGCGTAGGCCAGCTCGATGGTGCGCAGCTCGCCTTCCTTGATGGTGGGTGGGATGTCGAGGAACTGGACGACCTCCTCGAGGTCGGGGACGATCTTCTCGGGAACGTAGCAGATCAGCCGATTCGTGCGGGGGTCGGGGGTGATGGAGAGGTTCTGCATGTGACGGCTGCTACGGCGGCCTTCCTTGGCGAGCTTGTTGGCGAGCATGTTCTGGATCTGGCCGGCGTAGCGCTGGGCGTCCAGGTGTTCGAGCTCGATGAACTTGGCGACGGTGGTTTCCTTCTCGACGAGTCCTTTGAACTTGTCGAGGAAGGCGTCGATCTCGGGGAACTGGTCGGTACGGGCGGTGACGATGAGCGTGTCGGCGGACTCGTAGGGTGTGATGGTCACACGTCGCTCGCGCTGCTCGACAGTCTGGTTCATGGCGCGCGTGACCTCGCGGGCGAGGTCACGAATGCCGCGGCCGACGCCGGGCAGCTCGTAAATGCGGACCTCGACCTTGTCGACATCGCTGTCGTCGAGCTTGGCGATGAGTTCGAGAACTTCGGGCATTTTGTCTTCGGGGGCCTGGGCGACGATGCTGCGACCACCGACGACGTCGAAGCGGATGTCCTCGCCGAGGCGATTGCGACGGCCGCGGCCGCGGGACTGGTACTGGGTGTTGAGGATATTGCGGACTTCCCAGGGGTTGGCGTTCATGAGCTCGACGATTTCGAGCTTGCCACGTTTCTGGATGGCCTGCTCGTCGAGCTCCTGGGCCCACTTTTCGATCTGGGCGAAGTCCTCGTCGTTGCCGCCGACGATGAGCGAGTTGGTCATGCGCTCGACGCTGATTTGCAGGGTGCCGGCGCGGATCTTCTCGTTGAAGATCTGGCGGAGGACGGAGTAGACGGCGTTGGCGTCCGCGTTCTCGAGCGAGATGGTCTGCAACTGGCTCTGCTCAATCGAGGGTTTGTCGAGCTGCGTAACGAGTTCGCGGGCCTTTTCGATGGCGAACTTGGGGCCGCTGACGGTGATGCGATTCAGACGGGTGTCGACGCCGATGTTGATTTCGCGGGCGGCGCGGCGGCCGCGGCGCTGTGTTACGTGCTGGGTGAGGAGGTTGCGAACCTGGCCGGCGACGTAGTTGGCGTCGGCCTCCTTGATTTCGATGAATTCCTGGGAGGGTTCGACGTTGGCGACTTCGGCCTCAAACTCCTTGATGACCTTGTCGATGCGTTCGTACATATCTTCCGGGGCGGAGATGATGAGGGTCTGGGTGAGCTCATCGGCCTGGAAGACGGCGCGCAGGCGGTCCGGTCGCTGGCGGGTCTCTTCGCGGAAGGTGCGGTCGAGACTGCGGGCGAGGTCGCCGACGTCGAGGCCGGGGAGCTTGCGCGTTTCGGTGCGGATGGGCGGGGAGAAGTTGGAGACGATGTCTTCGTCATACTGCTTGAGCAGTTGCTTGCCGTGCTCGACCGCGACCTGGGGACCGTTGATGATGACGCGGTTGGTACTCTGCTGGGCAGTGACCTGGAGTTGGCGGGCGGCACTGCGGCCGAACTGCTTCTCGATGTAGGTGACGAGCTGGCTGCGGAGCCAGCCGGCCGCTTCGTTGGCGGGGGAGCGCTGGAGCTGGACGAACTCGGTCGTGGAGACGAGGGGCTTGTAGGCGTCGGCCAGTTCCTTGATAAGCTTCTCGGCTTCGGGCAGGGCGTCCTTCTGGCAGGTGACGACGATGGTCTCGCTCGATGAATCGGCGTCGAAGATCGCGGTCACGTTGCGCCTCTGGCGGAAGGACGTGGACAGCTTGCGTGCGATCTGATTGACGTCTGCGCCGGGCAGCGTGATGGTCTTGATGACGATCTCGTTGCCCTTGGGGTCGTCAAGCTGCTCGATGGTCGCGGTGATCTTGGGCATCTTGTCCTTGGGTGCTTCGACGACGACCTGCGGGCCGGAGGTGACGACCTTGACCTGCGAGCCGACGGGGCGGCCGCGGAAGCTTCGCCCGCCGCCCCCGCCGGTGTAGAGCTGCGAGACGGCGGAGACGACTTCGCGCGGCTGGGCGTAGCGGAGGGTGAAGTACTTGCGCTCGGGGGCCTGGGCGGCGACCTGCTCGTCCATGCGCTGGGCGAGGTCGGTGATCTTGTCAAGCTCGGCCTGGTTGGCCTGGACGATGAGGGAGTTGGTAACGGTCTCGGCGATGATGGTCGGGCCGGTCTGGGTGACGCGGCGACCGCGACGGGTGACGCCGCCGCCGAAGAGTTCCTGGCAGCGTTGGGCGACGGTATTGGCGTCGGCGTGGGCGAGCGGCAGGATGATGGGTTTGTCTTCGGGGGACTCGATGTCGAGGGTTTCGATGAGGGCGGAGATTTCCTCGTGGGCGGGGCGGATGGCGTAGACGAAGATCTTGTCGCCATCGGCCTGGATGCCGACGCTGGAGCGTGGGAAGGCGGGGTGTGAGTAGGAGCGGTAGAAGGTTGAGAGGGTCATGGCGATGCTCTGGGCGTCGCCATGCTCGACGGGGTAGACCTCCATGCGGGGGGTGTTGGTCAGGGCGTTGCTATCCCACAGATTGATGGTCTCTTCGACGCGTTGCCAGTCTTCCTCGGCGCAGACGACGATGAGCGTCTGGGCTTCGTCGAGGGGGATGATCTGGTAGTTGGGTCCGCCGGTGGCACTCAGGCCGGGCAGGGAGATGCGGCCGCGGCCGCGCCGGCGTGGCATGCGGCGAGGTGAGGAGGTGCCGGTGTCGCTTTCGAGGAGGGTTTCGACCATCGAGGCGACCTGGCTGGGGAGGAGGTTTTCGAGTTTGACGACGTGACGGATCTCCTCGGGGCCGGGGATGTCGAGTTGGGCGATGAGGGACTTGATGCGCTCCATTTCGTCGCGTTCGGCGATGACGTAGAAGACGTTCTGGGATTCGTCGGGGACGATGCTGGGGCCGGTGGCGAGGCCACGGCGTGGGCCGCCTTCGACGAGGCTGGACACCAACTGCATGAGCATGGGGTGGATGTCGGCGACTTCGGCGTGCTCGACGGCGACGGTCTGGAAGTTATCGGTCAGGGGCTTGTCGAGGACTTCGAGCATCTCCTTGACGCGGGCGAAGCCTTCCTCGTTGGCGTAGACGATGAGCGCGTTCATGCGTTCGTCGGCGACGAGGCGGATGGTCTTGCGGGCGCGTTCGTAGATGCCTTCGGAGTGGATGTCTTCGGGCGTGGCGCCCTGGGCCTGCGCGGTGCGCGCGGGGGTGCGGCGCGTGCGGCGGCTGCGGGCGGCGCGGCTGCGGGCCCGCTGGAGTGCACGGAGGCGCTGGAGATTGGAGGAGCCGGCCTCACTCTGCTCCTGCTGGAAGATCTGGTTGAGCAGGTTGGCGACCTCGCCGGCGTCGGCGTGCTGGATCTCGATGACCTGGGTCTTGAACTCGCCGATGTCGGGCTTCTTGTCGAATTCCTCGATGAGCTTGGTGATCTCCTCCACCTGGTCCGACGTGGCTTTGACGATGATGGAGTTGGTGCGCTCATCGGCGACCATCTGGACATTGGCTTCATCACCGCCGCCACCAACGCGTTTGGGGACCATGCGGCGGGTTTTCGGGTCGCGGACCATCTGGATGCGGCCGCGGCTGTCGGAGAGATTGAGGAATTCGCGGAGGAGTTGCTCGATGGTGCGGGCGTTGGTCTTGATATCGAAGATGCGCAGCTCGCGGGGGTCGGAGGGAGAGAGGTCGATCTTGTCCTTGAGGGTGAGGAACTTGCGGACGTCTTTGGCAAGGGCGACGAGCTTGATCTGGTTGCTTTCGTCGAGGGCGGAAATGCGTGCGTAGAGCGGGAGCGCATCGGCGAAGGCGTCGACGAGCTTCTGCGCGGGGGCGTCCTTGACGCGGTAGTAGACGGTGACGAATTCCATGTTGCGGGGGTCGTCCTCTTCGAACTCTTCGACGGAGGCGTAGACGTGCTCGAGCGGGACGTACTGGGGCATGTCGACCAGTTCGACGACGCGGATGTGTTCGGGGCGTTCGACGAAGCGGAAGCCGATGGGATGTTCGTGGAGGAGGAAGTTGAGCTCGTCGATGGCTTCCTTCTTGGTGAACTTCTGTTCGGACTCGTAGGTGAGCGTGCCGGTGATGACCAGGTCGTCCTGGTTCATGATGGGTTTGCCGATGCGTTCGGCGAAGTCTTCGACGACCTGTTCCCAGGGCATATCGACGTACTGGAACCAGGTGTAGCCTTCATCTTCGGGGATGACCTCGCGTTTGCGGCGCGGCTGGTCCTGGTCGGATCTGGGTTCGGGGCGCTCGGGGACGCGGGCCTCGATTTCGGCGACGCCTTCCTTGCGTTGGCGCTGCATGTCGTTGGAGAGGATCTCGGGTGGGCCGACCATTTCGTCGCGGCCACGTTGCTGGCGCTGCATGGCACGGCGTTTCAGATCTTCGAGGCGCTGGCGACGGGCATCTTCCTGATCGTCCGGCCCGGTCGGCGGCGTGGCCTTCTTCGGCAGGGGACGCCCCGTGCTGCGCCGCGGCGTTTTGGCCTTGGCGGCCCCCGCGTCCTTCTGGCCAGCGTCCTGTTCGCGGGCCTTCTGGCGCTCGAACTCCTCCTTCATTTCGAGGAGTTTGCGCAGGGCCTCCTGGGATGCCGGTGACTTCTTGGCGGGCTGCGTCGTGGCGCCCTTTTCGTCATCGTCGGCGACGGCGGCGGGCGTGGCGAGCACGCCGGCGAGGAAGGAGCACGTAAAGAGAAAGACCAGGCCGAACAACCCGTTTTGGGTGGTCCTTGACGTCATGCCTGCACCTCGAATCTGGGGGTTCAATTGAGACCTCACCCCGGTGGGTTCCTATGTTCTGGAGGGGCCGCCGCGCCGGGCTGGCCCGCACTCCGGTTGCGCTGTTTTGTAGCACGGAAGCACCGGTTACAACCCGGCGCCACACTGGTCGCCGAAGCACCGGATGTGAACCGGTGTCGGGCCCGGCCAGGGCCGGGCTTGCTATTTATACACGGAAATGGGCGGGAGGTGGCAGGTGCCGGGGGCAGGATGGCAAACTTTCTGGGACTCGCAAAACGCGTAAGCTGGGGGAGTTATGAACGTGCGCCGGCGGCGGAAGCGGCGGGTGCCACCGCTTCCGGGCCGTAGAGGGCTTCGAGGGCGTTCCAGACCTGGGGGTGCAGGTCGGGATCGAGTTTCTCGCGGTCGGCGAAGCTGGTGCCGAGAGGGTAGAACCAGTCGGTGATTTCACCGTCCTGATCGGTGCGGACGACGATGCCGTGGCGGTGGATGAGGATGAGGCGGCCGTCGTCGACTTCGTCGTCGAGGTAGACGCGCTCGACGGGGTCGGCGGAGGCACGGTCGTTGTAGACCTGGGCGAAGTATTCGCCATCGGGCAGCAGGTGGATACCGCGGACGTATTTCTCGTTGGCGTGGGGTCGCCGATTGACGGGAGTGCGCTCAACTGGCGTGGAATCGGGCTCCGGTGTCGGGCGCGGGTCAGGCGAATGGACCACGGTGCGTGGCTCTTGGTAGGGGGTGAAGAGGCTCTTCTCGTAGATGAGCTCGTATTCGTCGATCGGGTGGCGCAGGCGGCCTTCGTCGAGCTCGACGATTTCCTCCATGATGGGAAACCCGTCGACTTCCTTGAGTTCGGGAAGGACGAGGGTGGTGGCGGAGATGGTAACGCGTAGCTCGGGGCCGTTGGGGCCGAGGGCGTCATGGTCGCGGCCGCCGCGGCGACCGGGGCGACTGCGTCGGCGATTCGAGTTGACCTGGCTGATGACGGCGCTATCGGCGGTGAGGCGGACCTTCTCGAGGCGGGCGAGGTAGTCGCGGCGATAGAAGTCGCGGAGGAAGCCGACGATCTGGTTGAGGGTACCGGAGGCGTTGATATTGAGTGGGACGCCGACGGCGCCGTTGCGGTACGGGATGTAAGAGCCGGGGCTGACCTTGGGATTGCCGAGGCCGTGCTTTTCGAGGAGTTGGTGCATGTCTTCACGAAAGACGCGTTCGGCCTGTTGTGGACTACGGGCGAGGGTGCGGCGTGTAAGGTCTTTCCAATCGGATTCGATGCGGCGCAGCAGGACTTTCTCGGCGTCGTAGTCGGCGATCTTCTCGCGCTGGGCGTTGATCTTCTCGTCGAGGCTGTTGAGTGGGCCGATGATCAGCGTCTTGACGACGCCGACGGTGGCGGCGCCGACCAGGACGATGCCGACGGCACTGGCAAGATATTTTTCACGCGAGGTCATGGCGGTTTAGTCCAGTCCGAAGCGCTTGGCTTCCTTCTTACGCTCTTTCTCGTTCTGGGCGGCTTCGTTACGCAGTTCACGGAGGCGGCGGAGATCGATCTGAATATCGACTTTGCCGTGATAACGCTGGCCGGAGACGTTGGTCCAGGTACCCTGGGTCGCGACATAGGGCCGCTTGCCGTCGAGCTTGAGTTCGTTGAGGCGGGTGACGAATTCGGTTGGCACTTCCCAGTCCGTCGCATAGACGTTGCGGAGGGTGATGCCGGGATTGCGAGAGCGGGCATCGAGCGAGATTTCCTGCAAGACGAGCTGGTCGCCGAGGCGGGTCTCATCGTCTGCGGCGTTAGCGAGGCGGGTGATGGCGAGCAGTTCGTCGGGCCAGGGGGTATCGGCCTGCCACTCGCGCACCTGCTCGACCTGGTGACGGACGGCGATCTTCTTTTTGAGGACGTCGCGGAGCGCGTTGCGCTGGCGTTGGAGCGCTGCCAGTGTTGCGGCCTTGTCCTGGTAGATCCAGCCGTAGGCGGTCAGGGCGCCGGCGAGGACCATGGCAGCGGCGATGCCGCCGGTGCGGACACGTTTGCGGAGTGTCTCGCGTGAGGAGACGGGGCGTTTGGGGTTGAGGAAGTCGAGGGCGAGGAGGCCTTCGCTACTGACGCCCCAGGCGAGGCCGAGGGTGGCGGAGAAGGAGCGCAGCTTGGCGGATTCGCCGGCGGCGATGCCGAGCGGGCCGGTAGGGTCGAAGAGACGGACGGGATAGCCGAGGCGTTGCTGCAAGCGCTCGGCGAGTTGGGTTTCGATGCCGGTACCGCCGGCGATGAGGACCTTGTCGATGCCGCCGGTGGGATCGGTAGCACGGTAGGCCTGGAGCGTACGCGTGACTTCGACGAGTAGTTCGTTGACGGCGGCTTCGATCGCTTCATCGGCGCTGTCGAGGTCGGCGATTTCGGCGAGGGAGATTACGCGGGAGTCTTCGCGGGAGGCGCCTTCGCCGGTGGGGATGGGGACGTTGACGTTGGCGGAGCGCGCGAAGGAGAGTCCGTGGTTGCTGATGACATCGATTTCGGTAGCGCCGGGTCCGACGTCGACGAACAAGACGCGTTGATCGCGGGTTTCCTCGACCTTGCGAACGGCAACCATGTTGGCGTATGGGCGCAGGCCGATGCGGGCGGGGGTGAGGCCGGCGGCTTCGCAGGTAGCGCGGACGCGGTTGAGGGTGTCCTGGGTGATGGCGGCGAGGAGGACCTCGGTGGCGAGGCCTTTGTCGTTGCGCTGGGTGATGACGTAGTCGACGGCGGCGGAGTCGATGGGGAACGGCAGCTCCTTCATCGCCTGGAAGCGGACACCGGCGGCGACTTCGTTGGTAGGCGTGGGCGGTAGTGCGAGGCGATTGATGACGGCGCGTTCGCGGGGGACGTCGACGACGGCCGTCTTGTGGCGGAGGCGGTGGCGGCGGAGCATGCCGCGGATGAACTCACCAAGTGCTTCGGCGTCGTCGGCATCGACGTTGTTGGGCAGGCGGTGGGAGTGGGCATCTTCGAGGAAGATGCGTCCCTTGCCCACGCGGGCGACGACGATGCGCAGCGAGCGTTTGTCCCAATCCAGGCACAGCACCTTGCGAGAGAGTTTGATCACGATGCGTTCCTCTCGTGCACTACTCCTGCCCCTGGGGCAGGTACTCATCCTCATCGATCGGCCAAGCGAGGCCGAGCGAGGTCAGATCGCGTTCGTAGATCACCTGCGGCAGCGAGCCACGCATTTCGACAATCCACTCCACGCGCCGGGCGAGCTTCGTATGATCGCCGTAGCCGACGATCTCGATTCGGAACTGGACGGCGCGGGTGGTGATCTTATCCTGAATGGCGGCGAACGTCGCGGCGTCGATCGCCCCACTGGTGGTGAGCCAGTTCGCGGATTCGAGCTCTTCGGGCATGAGCTGGCCACGGGTAGCGACGATTTCCTCGGCGGCGCCTTCGGGCATGCCCTCCAGGGCGGCGAGGACGCGGGCGGGGGCGGTGTTGATGTTGATCAGGCCTTCGACGACGTTGACGTTTTCGCCGGCCTGATCCCACGGGCTGCCGGCGGCGGATTCACTACTTTCGGCTTCCTCGTTCTCGTCCTCGTCGAGCAGGCCTTCGAGTTCATCGAGCGCGCCTTCGAGCTGGTCGTTTTCGTTCTCGCCATTGCCCCCCTGCTGGTCGTTCTGGTTGTTGTTGCCCGCCTGCGGCTCACGCGACCAGACGGTGACGAAGGGGGCGATGCCACGGTCGAGGCGGCCGTCGGCGTTGTCGTAGTAGGGGAAGGTCTCTTCGCCGTCGTCCTCGTTGCCGTCGAGCAGGCCGTTGCGGTTGGTGTCTTCGCCATAGAGGACGGCGGCGCTGAAGCCCTTTACGAGGAGGAGTTCATCGATGGTATCGAGCGGGCCGTTCTTCGGGTAGTAGCCAGGTTCGAGGAGGGTGTAGTAGTCGTCGGCTTCGGCGCCGCCGGGGCGGGGATCGTTGTCTTCGTCGAGCCAGTCGAGGAGGCAAGCGACGATTTCGTCGGGATTCTCGATGCGCAGGTCGAGCAGGAGCGGGGTGAACAGGCGGGTGATTTCGGTTTCGGTAGCTGCGTTAAGGTTCAGCTTGCTGGCTTCCGGGGTAAGACCGTAGCGCATCCACTGATCGTATTCGGTGCTTTCGTAGTGTGGCGCGACGACGCTGTAGCGCCAGGCTTCGACAGGCTCGACGAAGCCCTCTTCGAAGATGGCCTCGCGTGAGCGGAGATTGGTCTCGGCGATGGGGTCATCGTCGCGGTTGAAATGGGGTGACCAGACGAGTATGTGCCGGAAACGCTCGGGGTTGTCGTACCAGAAGCCGATGTTGTCTGCGTTTTCACGGAGGAGGTAGAGCACCTCTTCGAGTCCGGAATCGACGGCGAGCTGTGCCTGCTGGCCATCGCGTTGAGCCTGGAGACCGGCGATTTCAGCGCGGACAAAGAACATGAACCCGGCCATGATCAGCGCGAGGAGGCCGATGAGGACGAGGACGACGGGGAGGATCATGGCGCGGTGACGGGTCATCGCTCATCCTCCTCTTCGCCAAACTCATCGAGGGCGCCTTCCAGATCGCCGCCCATTTCCTGAAGCGCCTCTTCGTCGAGACCGCCGAACTCGTAGAACTCGGTCATCTGGTCGCCGAGCTTGTTCACGCGGCTGCCGAAGGTCTGGTCGGCAGCGCGGATGGGGACGATGAAACTGAAGCGGTTGGGGTTGGGATATTCGTCGGGGTTGAGCGGATACTGGTCGAGGGGGTATTGCTCGAGGTCGCGATCTTCGAGATCGTCGTGGGTGATGGAGTCGAAGCCGACGGTGATCTGGACCATGTGCGGCAACGGGTTGCCTGCCGCGACGTTCCAGGTGGTGCTCCACTCGGCGCCATCGAAGTAGCGGAACTCGAGGTAGCCCAGTTCGGGGGCCCAGAGGTCGTGTCGTTTGTAGAGCAGGTCTTCGTCTTCGGGGACGTCATCTTCGGTGAGGAAGGGTTCGAGGGCGCGGCGTTCGGTGCGGAGGATGCCGCCCACGAGCGGCTCGCCTTCTTCGGTTTCCTCTTCGGGGTCGATCCAGAGGCGATAGCCGACCTGGCGCAGGTCGGGCTGCGGGGCGTAGGGCTCCTCGTTCGCGCCGTAGAACACGTACGAGTAGCGGTCGGGGATTCTGACGGTTGTGAACGTCACGCTGCGGCGATCGCCCTGGAAGCGGGTAATCGGAAAGCCGATCTGCTCGGCAGCCACGGCATTGCGCATTTCGCCGGCGATCTGGCTGAGCATCTGGTGGACGATGGCGGTGCGGTCGGCTTCCGTCGCAGCTTTCTCGCGGATCTCGAGCGTTTGCCAGAAGAACGTCATCAGCGCCAGCAAGAGGCCGGAGATCAGCGTGAGGGTGATGAGGACCTCGAGCAGTGTGAGCGCGCGGTGGTGAAGGCGGGAGATCCGTCGGTGCATCAGCGCCCCCCCTGCTGTCGCTCGTACTGCTCGCGGAGGCGCATGAGATCCTCGATGGTGTATTCGCCGCCGGGACCGGAGCCCGGGCCGATCTCGATGCCGTCGACTTCGCGGTTTTCATCGATGGGCGGGGGTTCGGTGCGCCCCGGGCTGCGCCCGCCACGGCCGCCGGGCCCCCGGTCGTCGCCGCGCCCGCGGCCGCGGCCGGCACCATCGCGTGCACCGCGACCACCGCCGCCGGCGCCGCCGGCGAGATCGCGAATGAGCTGCTCCATGTCTTCCTGGCTGCCGGGGACTTGGCCGGCGCCGGCGCCTTGGAGCAATTCCTGGACGTTTGCGCCGCCGGCCTGGTTCAGCAGGCCCTGGAGGTCCTGCCCGGAGAGGTTGATGCCGAGCTGCGCGAGGATGGGGGTCAGCATGGGCATGAGTTGTTCGAGCGTGCCCTCATCGAGCAGGGCGACGAGCTGCTGGAGATCGACATTATGGGGGTCGAAGCCGGCGATGGGGACGAGCTGTTCGAGCTGGTCGATCATGTCCTGGCTGAGACCGGCCTCTTCGACGAGGTCGATTTTGGGTGGCGCGGCGCGGAGGAAGGCCATGCGGCGCATGACGTCGGCACCGTCGATGGTTTCCCAGTCGTCGGGGTCGTGCTGGTAGAGGATTTCGACGACGACGATGCCGAACTGCTCCTCTTCGGTTTCCTGATCAATGGGCTCGAGCGTGATGCGATAGAACCAGCCGGGGTAGTAGTCGCCGAATTCCTCTTCGACGATTTCCTCTTCGAGGACGCGCTGGCGGAGTTCGGGGTCCAGGCGGGCGAGGTGGATCATGCGGTCGGCGAGCAAGGCCGCGCGGAGGTTTTCCTCGCCGCGCTCGACCATGGTCAGGCCGGCGGAGAGTTGGGCGCCGAGCAGGCCCATGGCCGTAACGAGGATGGCGAGGGCGACGACGACTTCGAGCAGCAGTGCCGCGCGGCGGCGGGATGGCGCGGTTGGCAGGGGGCTCATTCGTATCTCTCCAGGTCGTAGTCCAGCTCTTGCTCTTCCTCTTCGAGGGGCTCGGGACGGTAGACGTCCTCTTCCGGAAGCGCAGGCCAGGGCTCGACCGAAACGCGACCGAGTCGACCGTCGAGGGTGAGCAGGAGCGCGCGTCCGCCGGCATCGCGCAGGATCCAGCGCAAGGAACTGCATGAGCCGTCCGGGGGGAAGTCGAGATAGACGTCGCGTTCGAATTCTTCGAGCAACAGGGGCTCGATTTCCATTTCGGGGAATTCGAGCTCTTCGTCGATGATGCGGATCGGTGGCGGGCCCTGCGGCATAATCTGGATGGCCTCGACCCAGACGTCTTCGGGCAGGACGGCGGTGCCGGCCCAGCTTTCGGGGACGGGCTCGAATATGTGGGGCGCTTTGATGGGGTCGAGTTGACGTTCGATCCGGACGGTGCCGTCAAGCCGGAAGGTGACGCGGTAGCGGCGGGCCTCGTTCATGGCCTCGGCCCGGCACATGGACGCGAGTGCCTGGAAGCGCCGGGCGGCTTCGTGCAGTTGCTCGCGCTCGGAGCGCGTGGTGAATTCGGGCACGACCAGCGCAACGATGAGCACGATGAGCGCCATCACGAGCAGCAGCTCGAGCAGCGTGAAGCCGCTACGAGCTGCGTGCGTCGGCGGGTGTTTGCGGGCTGGCCCTTGCACCTGTCGCACTCGTCACGAAGGGGGCTCGAGACCGGGATCAGGCCTCTTCCCAGTTTTTGATGTCATCCTCGGTACCGGCCTCGCCGTCCGGGCCGGGACTGTAGAGGTCGTAGCCGTCTTCGTTGTACTCGCCCGGGTACTCGTAGACGTACTCGCCGCCCCAGGGGTCGCGGAGCTTTTCGGGGTCTTCGATATAGGGCCCGTTCCAGCGGTCGGCGGCTTCCTCGTCCTCGGGCTCCTCGACGAGCGCCAGGAGGCCGCCGTCTTCCTCGCCGGGGTAGCGGCCCATATCGAGGCGGTACATCTTGAGGGCGTTGGCGATGCTGCCGTCGATGGCGGCCTGGGCGAGGCGCTCCTCGGCCCCGCGCTGCACGCCGAAGAAGTTGGGCACGACAAACGCGGCCAGGAGGCCGATGATCACGACGACCATCAGGACTTCGAGCAGCGTGAAGGCTCGGTTGCGGGACCGGGTGTTTCGGATCTTCTTGTTCATCTGCATCATCTCCGCTTTCGTCAGCATGTCAGGGAACTCAAGTTCTGCCCGTGTGGGGCTCATTTCAGACCGGAGGTCGCCATCCGCAGGATTGGCACGAGCAGTGCGACGGCGATGAAGGCGATCATCACGCCCATGATCAGCAGCAGAAGCGGCTCGAGCATGCGCATGGTGAAGTCGATCTGCCGGGCGGTGCGCTCTTCCTGGGTATTGGCGATTTCCACGAGGACTTTATCGAGGGTATTGCTCTCTTCTGCAACCGCGATCATGTCGACGATTGCGGGGGGGAAGACGCCGCTGGTGGTGAGTGGGCCGGCGAGGGGCTCGCCCTGGCGGACGTTCTCGGCGGCATCGTCGATGGCGTCGGAGAGCACTTCGTTGCCGGTGGAGTCTTTCGAGATTTTCAGTGATTGCAGGATTGGGATGCCGTTGGCCAGCATGGTGCCGAAGACGCGGCAGAAGCGGCAAATGGCGACCATCGTGTATATTTTTCCGAAGCCGACGATCTTCAACTGGAGGCGTGACCAGACGGCTTTGCCCATGGCGCTTTGGAAATAGAGAACAAGGGCGACGACGAGGACCACGATCGCGCCGAGGATGTACAAGCCATGGCTCTGCATGACGTCGCTGACCCCGAAGACGATCTGGGTCGGGAGGGGCAGGTCCTGGTTGGAGAGCACCTCGCGGATCTTGGGCACGACGTAGGCCATGATGAAGGAGACGGCGCCGATGGCGCCGAAGAGCAGCACGGAGGGGTAGATCAGGGCGCCGATGAACTTGTTTTTAAGGGCGTCCTGACGGTTTACGAATTCGGACAAGCGGGTCAGGACGTCTTCGAGGAAGCCACCGCGTTCGCCGGCGCGGACCATGGCGGCGTGGAGCTCGGGGAAGGCGTGGGGGTGTTTGCGCATGGCGTCGGCGAGGGCATCGCCGCCGGCGACGTCGTCCTTGAGCTCGCGGAGCACTTGCGCAAGGGCTGGAGAAGACGCCTGCTGGCCGAGCACGTCGAGGGCGCGCAGGATGGGCACGCCGGCGCGGAGCAGGTCGGCGAGTTGCTCGTACATCTGGCCAACCTTGGACATGCTCACGCGGCGGGTGCGGCCGGTGAAGAGGGACTGCTGGCCGCGCTGCTCCTGTACATCGACGGGCATGAGCGAGCGTTCGTCGAGCAAGCGGGCGGCGGCGGCGGGGCTGTCGGCGATGAGTGAGCCGTTGACCTGCTCGCCGGTAGCGCTGCGTGCCTTGTAGACGAAGGTCGGCATGAGCCGGGTAACTCCCATATCAGCGGGGTGAGACCCCGCACGCTGAGCCTGGTGTTGCGTATGATAGCTTATACCGCGCCGAGGCGTCGGGGATGCAGCCGGACCCACGGGTGGGGCCCAAGCTGGCCGGCCGACGCTCCCGCTGGGCGAGCCACGAGCAAGTTACCGTGTGGCAGTAGCTTGTGGATCTTAGCCCAACGGGCTAGATTATGAACGAAAATCGAGCGGGGGAGAAGCCCGTGCATTATCGGACGCCGGACGCGCCCGACCCAGAACTTCTTTGGATACCCGAATACATGCCAGCGAAGGCGAAGCGTACGAAATCAACTTCGAAGCGGACGAGCACACGGAAATCGACACCGGCCGAGTCGGTGCCAGCCGGCGAGGAGGCCGCGCAGCCGAAGCGGCGGCGGGCGTCATCGAAGCGGAAAGCTGCGCCGCAGAAGGCTGCGAGTGGCAATCCGTGGTCGGCGCTGGGATTGCAGGATGAGATAGTCGCGCACCTGGGGACGGTCGGTTTTGTTGAGCCGTCGGACATTCAGCGGGAACTCATCCCGCATGCGTTGGCGGGGAAGGACTGCCTGGGGCAGGCGCGGACGGGAACGGGAAAGACGGCGGCGTTCACACTCCCGATGTTACAGCGGCTGAAGCCGGAGGGTGGGCTGCAGGCGTTGGTACTGGTTCCGACGCGTGAGTTGGCGGTGCAGGTTGACGAACATGTGAAGAACCTGCGTGGGAATTTGCCGTTCAAGACGGTGGCGATTCTGGGGGGGCGGAAGATTAGTCAGCAGGTAGCGGCGTTGAAGCGGAACCCGGACATTGCAATCGGTACGCCGGGGCGGGTGCTCGATTTGATGCGGCGGAAGGAGTTGAAGTTCGACAACATTGACCTGGCGGTACTGGACGAGGTGGACCGGATGCTGGACATCGGCTTCCGGGACGACATTCGACGGATTTTGCGAAGCATTGAATCGGCGCATCAGACGATTTTCGTGTCGGCGACGCTGGACGAGGAGATTCAGAAGCTGGCGCGGTCGTTCATGACGGATCCGGTCGAAGTCAATGTCTCGCGCGACATGTTGACGGTCGAGAATGTCGAGCAGAGTTTCCTGCCGGTGGAGCGGGAGGACAAGCTGGCGACACTGCTGGGTTTTCTGCGGCACGAGGCGCCGAGTCTGATCATTGTATTCACGAATACGAAGCACCAGGCGCGGCGGGTGGCGCAGGGGTTAAAGCGCGAGGGCGTGGAATGCAAGGAGATCCACGGGGATCTCGTGCAGCAACGGCGCGAGCGTGTGATGAAGAGCTTTCGCAATCAGAGCATCAAGGTGCTGGTGGCGACGGATCTGGCGTCGCGCGGGCTGGACGTGATGGATATCTCGCACATTATCAACTATGACATTCCCGAGGATCCGGCCGGCTACGTGCACCGGATTGGCCGGACGGCGCGGATGGGGAAGGCGGGGCGCGCATTCACATTTGTGACACGGGAAGAGGGCAAGCTGCTCACTGAGGTGGAGAAGCTGATCAATCGGCAGTTGCCGCAGTATGAGCCGGCGTGGCTGGTGCGGCGTGAGCTTTCTGAAGAGGAGAAGGCCGCGATTGCGGGCGAGGCACCCGTGGAAGACAAGGACGTGGAGCCGGCGATGCCGGCGCGTTATCAGGATCCGCGGGTGCGGGATCCGTTACTGGATTCGCTGGGGCTGCGGCCGGTGCGGCGAACGCTGGCGAGTCGTTTTCGGACGGCGCGGAGTCGGCGCAAGTAAGCACAGACCGGCGACCGGCCGAGGTTGACGCGCTCAGGCTTCGTAGGGGGTCTGCGGGCCGGGCTCGCCGGGGGCGCCGGGTGGGCCTTCGCCGGGCGGGCGGACCTTCACGCGGAAGCGGCGCCGGCCGAGGATCTCGCCGGCGCAGAGCAGTTCGAAGGCGTATTGGCCTTCTGCGGGGACACGAACGCCCTGGAGTGCGAAGATGAGGTCAACGACGGCGAGGGGGTCGGGGGCTTCGACGTGGCCTTTTCCGCTGAAAAGCACCGAGTAGTCGGCGTCGCGGACGAGACGCAGTTCGAGCTCGACGCGGCCGGTCAGTTCGGTGACCGATGCGAGGATCGCCAAACGGTTAATCGCCGCGGGCATGCGTGGGACCATGATGGCGTTGAAGATGCCGATGGCGCTCTTCTTGCCGGTGAGTTTGTCGTCGATGACCTGATCACAGACAAGAAACGACACGACGGAGGGGACGGCGGCGGGGCGGGAATCGGACATCAGGGATCTCCTTGCGGCGTGTGCGTATCATAGCGGGGTTGTGCCGGGGGGTCATGGCGGGCGTTCACTGAATCGACTGGCGCGCGTAGAATGGGACGCGATCATGATGACATCTGAACCAGGTACTCTCGGTTTGCGTGGTATGCTGCGGCGGTCTGGTGGCGAGTACGGTTTACTGTGGCTGGTTGCGCTGGGTTCGCTGGCGGCGCCGTTGCGCGCCGAGCCACGCGTCGAGTTGAAGCTGCACGGCAGCGTGTTCTACGTGAATGAGCGGTTCGAGTTTTCGATCGAGGTGCATGATTTCGAGGATGCCCAGCCGCCGCGGATTCCGGCGCTGGACGATTGCACGATCCGGTCGGCGGGCGGGACGTTTGACAGCCAGCAGGTATCGATCGTCAACGGGCGGCGGCAAGTGACGCGGACGCGGGCGTATCGATATGAGGCGATACCGCATGCGGTCGGGCCGCTGACGATACCGGAGATACCGGTGCGGGTAGATCGTGAGCTGCTGACGACGCAGCCGGTCACGGTGCAGGTTGAGCCGAGTGACGCACAGGCGTTGTTTTCGATCACGATCGACTCGCCGCGCGAGCGGATCTTCGTCGGGCAGAAGGTGCCGGTCGTAATGACGCTGTGGATCAAGCCGCCGCGGTATGGGCGGCAGCTGCTGGACGCGGGCCAGACCATGCGACTGATCGACCCGGTGAATTTTGGGCCGTTTCCGCGGCAGGTGCGGGACATCGGGCGGCGAGATCGTCCTGGGGATGCATCGGATGATCCGTACTATTTCTACGAGTTTGCGACCGAGATCGTGCCGGAGCATGCGGGGCGGGTGCGACTCGATGAGATCGAGGTTGCGTTGCAGTATCCGACGGGGGCGGCGCGGCGGCAACTGGTGATGCGACCGACGGTGCTGGTGCCGGAGGTGCAGCCGGTGCCGATGGAGGGGCGGCCGGAGAACTTCGGCGGGGCGGTGGGGATTTATGACATTCGCACCAGCGCACGGCCGACGGACGTACGGGTGGGCGATCCGATTCATCTGACAATCGAGATTGCGGGTGATGGGCCGCTGGACAGCCTCCCTCCTCCTCTGCTCGCGTCACATGCGCAACTCGTGCGGGATTTCAACTTACCCCAGACGCAATTGGCGGGGACGACGGTGAATGGTCGGCGGCGGTTTGAGCTGGATATTCGGGCGGCACGCGACGACGTGACGGAGATTCCGGCGATCGCGTATCCGTACTTTGATCCGGACGCCGAGCGGTTTGTGAGCGCGCAGAGTGATCCGATTCCGTTGACCGTCTCGGCGGCGGCAGAAGTGGTGGCGCCCGAGTTGTCGGCGTTGAATGTGACGCGGGATGAATCGGATGCGGGGCTGGACCCGCTGGCGGGTCTGCGTGACATCGAGACGCGCGCGGAGCGTTTGCTGGCGACCCGCGGTTTACCCACGCGTGCGGAACTGTTAGCGCTGGCCGTTGTTCCGGCAGTGCTTTTTGCATGTACGTGGGTGGGCTTGACGGTGTATCGGGCGCGGCGCGGTGATCCGGGTCGACTTCGGCGGCTGCGGGCACTGCGGAATGCGCGGCGGCGGCTGGCGGCTGCGCGGGAGCAGCGCCCGCGGGAATTGGCGATGCAGGTGGGCTTGGCGTTGCGCGGCTATCTGGCCGATCGCACCGATCAGCCGGAGGCGCGGTTCGCGGGGTCGGCGGCGGCGGAGGCCCTGGGTGCGCGGGGTGTGCCGGAAGAGTTGCTTGCGTGTTGGCTGGAAATCACGGAGCGTTGTGAACAGATGAGCTATGCGCCGGGGGCCGAGGCAGATGGCGAGGCGTTGTGTGACGCGGCGCTGGCGTGCCTGGAACGAACGGAGCGGGTGAAGCTGTGAGGGGTGTCGGCGGACTGGTCTGTGTGCTAGCGCTAATTGGGGCGGTGTACGCCGAGCCCGCTGGTGGCTCCGCGGCCGAAGCGAGGTCGGAAGCGCGTGAGCTGGCGCTGTTGCAGGGTGCTTTGGGGGCCTATGACGAGGCGCTGAATCTGGCGCAAACGGAGCCGGCGACGGCGCGGGATCTGTACCGGAAGGCGATACGCGGCTTCCTGGCTTTGCGGGATGCCGGTGTACGGAATGCCGCGCTTGAGTACAACCTGGGAAACGTGTATGCGCGGTTGGGCGAGCGGGGGCGGGCGATGCTGCATTTTCTGCGGGCGGCGAAACTCGCGCCGGGCGACCACAATGTGCAGGCGAATCTGGAATACACGCGGAACCTCGTGGAGCCACACATCGCGCCGGCGGGCGAACAGCGCGTGCTGCAACAGGTCTTGTTCTGGCATTATCGCACCTCGCCGATGACGCGCTACCGTGCGGCGGTGGCGTTTGGTGGCGTGGGCTGGGCACTGTTGTTCGGCTGGTTGTGGTGGCGGCGGCGAGGTATCGCCATCGGGGGGCTAATTGCGGTGGTGTTGGGGATGGCGATGGTTGGGTCGCTGTGGGGGGAACTGCGAGCGCAGGAGGCGACGCCGGGGGCGGTTGTGGTCGGGCAGGAGACGCATTTGTACCTGGGGCGCAGCACGGCAGCGGATCTGGCGTTCAAGCGGCCGCTGGGGCCGGGTGTGGAGTTGCGTGTCCTGCAGCGTGTGGGGGAGTGGGTTCGGGTGGCATTACGAAATGGTCAGACGGGGTGGTTGCCAGCGGAGGCGATCGAAGTCGTCTGACGCGGTGATATGGGCTTGGCTCTCTGCGGGCGCTTGTCGGCCGCCCGAGTCCTGCTAGCGGCGACGGAACATGAGGCCGACCAGCAGGAAGAGGGCTGCGGTCGAGGGCTCGGGGACGGTTTCGTCGACGAAATTGATCAGGGTCTCCAGGGTGACTTCGGTGGCGGCGAAGCCTTCTTCGGGTGTGACGTCCTGACCGACGTGAATGTGGCCGGCGGCTACGTTCCAGAACGGGTCATTGGGGTCGCTGTGGATGTCGTGGTACCAGCAGCCGTGGTAGCCGATGTACTCGGAAAGAAAGCTGCCGCCGCCATTGAGGTCGAGGTAGGCATCGACGCCGACGTCGGCGGCATCGACATCAAGCATGATGTCCCAGGCGGGCAGGGATGAGTTGCGCCAGGCGTTGGGCGGTAGTGTGGGATCGGGTGGGATTTCGTCGGGCTGGTAAGGTTCTTCGTAGTCGTCGATCCAGTTGGTGCGGTTCTTGTTGCGGAGTTCGATTTCCCAGTCCTTACCGTCGTGGCCGGGGTTACCGGGGGTCCAACTGAAGGTGATGATGGCTACGGGGCGGACTTCCTCGGTGATGCGCCACCAGTCGGCGGTGGTATCCTGGTAGTCGATTTCGAAGTCGCCATAGCCCTGTTGATCGTTCTCGTCTTCGAATTCGGGGAAGAAGGAGTAGACGTCGTAGCCGAGGTCGCGCCAGTTCTCCCCGATCCAGCCGTCGGGATTCTGAACGGGGTTATTGCTGAAGGGACGGATCATCTCGCCGGTCGGCGGCCAGTAGCCGGTCAGCATGATGTTATTGGTATAGCCAGCGAGCGTGGTGGCGGGGATCAGCAGCAACGTGAGCGAGGAGATTATCGGAGCGGCGCGCATCTCGGCCTCCTGGGATTGGATAATCAGGCATCATGTGACGGAGCCCGCACGCCGCAGGTGAGGCGCGCAGTGCCCTCGGATGACACTAGGCCTGCGGGAGTCGCAAAGTCCAGTCGATGCGGAGCGCGCCCCCCCTACCGCAACGATTTCGGACCTATTTGCCTTTCTTCAGGCGTTGGCGGAGGCGGGCGTCGATGAAGGGTTGGATGTCGCCGTCGAGGACGCGCTGGACGTCGCCGATGGCGAAGTTGGTGCGGTGGTCCTTCACGTGGATGGTTGATCCGTGGATGACATAGCTGCGAATTTGGTTACCCCAGGCGATTTCGCCTTTTTCGCTGTAGAGTTTGGCGAGTTCCTCGTCGTGCTTGGCCTGCTCCATCTGTTCGAGCTTGGACTGGAGGATGCTGAGGGCCATGCGTTTATTGGAGGACTGGCTGCGCTCGTTGACGCATTCGACCATGATGCCGGTGGGCTTGTGGCGGACGCGGACGGCGGTGGCGACCTTGTTGACGTTCTGGCCGCCGGCGCCGGAAGCGCGGCGGAAGAGTTCGATGTCGAGGTCGGATTCGGCGAGCTGGATCTGGGCCTCTTCGAACTGCGGCAGACAGTCGACGCCCACGAATGAGGTCTGGCGTTTGCCTTGGGCGTTGAAGGGGCTGATGCGGACGAGGCGATGGACACCGACCTCGCAGGCGAGGTAGCCGTAGGCGTAGGGTCCTTCGATCTGGAGGGTGACGGACTGGATGCCGGCTTCGTCGCCGGGATTGCGGTCGAGTTCGGAGACTTTGAAGCCCTGGCGTTCGAAGTACATGAGATACATGCGCAGGAGCATTTCGGCGAAGTCGCAGGCATCGGCACCACCGGCGCCGGCGTTGATGCTGAAGAAGCAGTCGCTGTTGTCGTTTTCGCCGGAGAGAAGCGTCAGCAGCTCGACCTGGTCGGTTTTCTGGCTGATCTGACTGAGTTGCTGGATGGCTTCCTGGAGGGATTCGCTGTCGTTTTCTTCGCTGGCGAGTTCGAGCAGGACTTCGGCGTCTTCGGCGCGCTGGAGCAGATCCTCGATGGGCTCCGTGAGGGCGCGGAGGGCCTTCAGTTCGGCGACGGTCTTCTGGGCGGTTTCCTGGTTGTCCCAGAAGTCGGGCCGTTCCATGCGGGCGGAGAGTTCGCTGAGGCGGGCGGTCTTATCGGGCAGGTCAAAGAGAGTCCCGGATCGAGTGGATCCGGGCCTTGAGCGCGTCGAGGGCGGCGCGGGGATCTTCGTGGATGACGTCGGTCATGATCTGGATCCTATCAGGAGTAGGCTACCGGGAGCTTATGCGCTCAAACCAGGAGTATAGCACAACTTGCCGATCTTGCAGCGGACTGGCGTCGAACGCGCCGGGTTCATGAGCAGACACGCGGCACGGGCGCCGAAAGCGCCTGTGCCGCGGATTCGTCGATTTGGTGGTCTCAGACGCCGGCGTTCTTGCGCAGCTCGTCGGCCTTGTTTGTCTTCTCCCAGGTGAATTCGGGCAGTTCACGCCCGAAGTGACCGTGGCGGGCCGTTTCCTTGAAGATCGGTCGACGGAGGTTGAGGTACTCGATGATGCCGCGCGGGGTGAGCGGGAAGGTGTCCCGGACGACGCTGGCGAGTTTGGTCTCATCGAGCTTGCCGGTACCGTCGGTACTGACGAGCACGCTGGTGGGCTCGGCAACGCCGATGGCGTAGGAAAGCTGGATTTCGCAGATTTCGGCGAGGCGGGCTGCGACGATGTTCTTGGCGATGTGGCGGGCCATGTAGGCGGCCGAGCGGTCGACCTTGGTGGGGTCTTTGCCGGAGAAGGCGCCGCCGCCGTGGCGCCCCCAACCGCCGTAGGTATCGACGATGATCTTGCGTCCGGTCAGGCCGCAGTCGCCGTGGGGACCACCAATCTCGAAGCGGCCGGTGGGATTGACGTGGACCTTGACGTTTTCGCTCCACCACTCGCCGAGGACGGGTTTGATGATTTCCTTGGTGACGGCTTCCTTGAGTTGCGGCTGGCGGTCGTTCCACATGGGATGGTGCTGGGTGGAGACGACCACGGTATCGATGCGCTTGGGGGTGCGGCCTTCGTACTCGACGGTAACCTGTGACTTTGCATCGGGGCGGAGGCCCTCGATGATATTCTCCCGGCGGACACCGACATGATGTTCGACCAGGCGGTGGGCGAGCTGGATGGGGACGGGCATGAGCTGCTCGGTTTCGCTACAGGCGAAGCCGAACATCATGCCCTGATCGCCAGCGCCTTCCCGGTCGACGCCCATGGCGATGTCGGGTGATTGACGTTTGATGGAGGTCAGCACGGCACAGGACTCGTAGTCGAAGGCCATGTCGCCGGAGACGTAGCCGATTTCCTTGATGGTATCGCGGACGACGTCGGGGATTTCGACGTAGGCCTGGGTGGTGACTTCGCCGGCGACGACGACCATGCCGGTGGAGACCATGGTCTCGCAGGCGACGCGTGAGAATTTATCCTGAGCCAGCATGGCATCGAGAACCGCGTCGGAAATCTGGTCCGCCACTTTGTCGGGGTGGCCCATGCTGACGGACTCGGACGTGAACAGGTACTTGCGGGTGTCATTGCTGGCCAAGGTGGTCTCCTTCTCTCGCGCTGCGACTTGGTGGCCCGGGCACACGCTGCCTCTCGCATATGAATCGCATATATTAGGGGTACCGAAGCTGTTTCACAACCCGCGGCGAGTGCCGTCGTCACCGGAGAACTGGAGGTAGAAGGCGAATGGCGAAGACGATCGACTGGTACTATCACCGGAACGGGTGAGTGTCGTGCAAGAGATCGCAGGGGTTCCTTGCGGACGAAAGCGTAGCGATCAAAGAACAGGTCAGCGCGAACAAAAACAAGCTGGGACGCGATGACGCGTTGCGTCTGGCACAGGATGTAGACGAAGTCATCGTAGCGAAAGGGAAGAAGGTCGTGCGATTTGACACGCGAAAAGAGTCGCCCGACGAAGAGGTGCTGCTGAAGGCGATGCTGGGGCCGACGGGGAACCTGCGGGCGCCGGTGGTTCGCAGGGGCAAGACGCTGGTTGTGGGGTTTAGTGACGAGGTTTACGGCGACGTGCTCTGAATCGGGTCCCTTCGGATGGCAGTGCGCAGCGCCTCAGTCGCCGCGTACGGCACGCATGACGTCTTCGCAGAGGTGGCCGTTGGTGGCGATGACCTCAGGGCGGGTGTGGTCCTGTTTGCCCGTCCAGTCGGTGAGGGTGCCGCCGGCTTCGGTGACGACGGGGACCAAGGCGGCGACGTCCCATATTGCCATCAGGGGATCGAGGACGATTTCGGCGCGGCCGGTGGCGAGCAGCGCGTAGCCATACGCGTCGGACCAGCCGCGATCGCAGGAGACGGCATCGCGCAGGCGTTCGAAAGCGTCGCCGCGGTTCTGCTGGTAGAGTTGCTTCGTGCCCGTGACGATGAGGCGGGCATTGGCGAGACTGGTCACATCCGAGACGCGGGCGGGTCGGCCGTTCCAGCGGCAACCCAACCCGCGGGCGGCGGAAACAGTTTCGCGCAGGGCGGGCATGTGGATGACGCCGACGACCATTTCGCCCTCCCATTCGAGGCCGACGAGGACGCTGTAGAGCGGGACGCCGCTAATGAAGGAGATGGTTCCGTCGATTGGGTCGAGGATCCAGCGGGCGGGGCCCAGGGCGGGTTTTTCGCCGAACTCTTCGCCGACGATGCCGTGCTCGGGGTAGACGGTTTCAATACGGTTGCGCAGCAGCTTTTCGGCATTGCGGTCGGCGACGGTGACGGGGCTGTTATCGGGTTTGCGTTCGGCCGTGACAGCGGCGTGAAAGTGCTCCAAGGTGAGGGCCCCCGCGTCCTCTGCGATGGTGACGGCGAAGTCCAATAATTCCGGCAATTGCTGAGATTTCATGGGATCTGGCTCCTGTTTCTCGCAGGGAACGACACGGGCGTAGTGCGCGGCGTCGCGCGCACATTAGCGGTCGAAAGCAGTTGGGGATCAAGTGGAAAAGCGGATTGATGCTTCGCAAAGACGACAAGGGGGTGTTATATTGTGGAAGTCGGATTTTGTGCGGGGTCAGAGCGTGGCCCTGATGCGCTGGATTTGGAGAGCGTTGTGCTCCGTGGTGAGTTCCCACCGCGGGAGCGAAGAGTTTCACTTTGCGTATTTCGCTGTTCAACCAATCGCGCGCGGTTTTGGCGTGCGCGACCGTCGGCCCGGCGTTTTCGGCCGGTCGGCCATTCTTACCTCTTTATCGATCGGTAAAGGAGCGATTCATGCGACACCCATGGAAGATGTCCTGGCGCGGTGCGGTGACCCTGCTGGGGTTGGCGGTAGCCTCGAGTGCTGTAGCGGCGGATAGCTGGCTGGCGGTCAGTTCGGCGGGCGTACAGCTTGCTGATACCTCGGCGGTGCAGGCCCCCGCGTTTGAGATTCATCAGTCAGATCTGAATGGGCTGGTGGTCAGCAGTCATCTGCATGGACTGCAGGTTGCTTCGCGCGCGAATGACGCTGGGAAGTTTGTGGAGCTGTCGTGGCCGGGCGCGAAGCCTTCGGGTGCGGTTGGCACGCCGGCGCTGCCGGTGATTCGCGAGTTGTTCGTGGCGCCGGCGGGCGCGACGATTTCCGTGCAGTCTGACCTGGGCACGGCCGTTCTGGTTGACCAGCAGACGCTTGGGCAGCCGGTGCTGGTCTGGCCGGTGCAGCCGCCGGTGGAGAAGACGCCGGGTGCACGGGAGAATGCACCTTTCGTGCTCGATCGAGCCGGGTATGCGACGGATGCGGCATTGCCAGCCGAGCCGGTGAGCGTGAAGGAGCTGGGCGTGGTGCGTGGCCAGCGTCTGTGCATGCTGGAGATTCGGCCGGTGGCGTACAACGCGGTGCAGCAGACGTTGACGCTGTATCCGGATGTGGCGGTTGAGATCGGGTTTGACGGCGGATACCTGCCGCAGGATGCGATGAATCCGCTGCCGGGCTTCCGGCGGGTGGTGTTGAATCCGGAGATCGTGCCGCAGGGCATGCAGCGTGGGCAGGGTAATTACCTGATCGTGGTGCCGGACACGTTTGCGATGTCGATTACGCCGTTTGCCAACGCAAAGGCGGCGCAGGGTTATACGGTGTTGACGCACCAGGTCGCTGACGGCACGTCGAACAGCGCGATCAAGAGTTACATTTCCAGCCTGTGGGGCACGCCGGACGCGCCGGACTATGTGCTGCTGGTGGGTGACACGCAGTTCATTCCGCACTGGGTGGGCCAGGGCACCGGCAGCCCGGATACGGATTTGCAGTATGGTTGCATGGACGGGTCGAGCGATTGGTATCCGGACATTGCGGTGGGGCGTTTCCCGGTTGACAACCTGAACGAATTGAATGCGCTGGTTGCGAAGACGTTGTACGTCGAGAACGGGCCGCTGGCTGATCCGGATTATCTGAAGCGGGCGGTGTTCATGGCCTCGGTCGACAACTACCAGATCAGCGAAGGCACGCACAACTACGTTATCAACACGCACCTGGAACCGAATGAGTACCTCTGTGACAAGCTGTACCAGGTGACGTACGGCGCAGACACGCAGGACGTGCGTGACTCGTTCAACGACGGGCGCTTTTATGGCGTGTATAGCGGCCATGGGGGGACGTACAGTTGGGCGGACGGGCCGCCCTTCTCGCAGAATGACGTGCAGAATCTCACCAACGAGAACATGTACGCGTACATTTGCAGCTTCGCGTGCGTGACGGGTGCGTTCGCCGTCGACGAGTGCTTCATGGAGACGTGGGTGCTGGTGCCGGACAAGGGTGCCGCAGTGGCCTGGGGCTCATCGGTGAACAGCTATTGGGACGAGGATGATATCCTCGAACGTGTGCTGTTTGACGCGATCTTCGACGAGGAACTGGATCGTCCGAAAGAGGCGGCCCCCATGTTTGACGAGGGCAAGATGCGTCTGCTGGACCATTATGGCCCCAGCGGCATGATTCGCCGGTACTTCGAGATGTACAACGTGATGGGTGATCCCGCGTTGCCGCTGCCGGGCAGTTGTTCGGATGCTGGTGTGCTGACGCTGGATAGTCCGAAGTATGCTTGCGAAGCGACGGCGACCGTCAGCCTGAACGACTGCGGGCTGAACCTGGACGACAATATGGTCGAAACCGTGGTGGTGGAGATCGACTCGGACTCGGAGGCGGGCGAGACGGTTCTGCTCACTGAGACGAATGCCGGCTCGGCGCTGTTTGAGGGTTCGATCATGCTCAGTGGCACTGACGATGTGGGTGTCTTGCTGGTTGCCGAGGGCGACACCGTTACGGTGACGTACGTCGATGCAGACAATGGTAACGGCGAGCAGGTGACGGTCACGGCGGATGCCATCGTGGACTGCACCGGTCCGACGATTTCGAACGTGTCGGTCATCGAACTCGAAGCCCGGGATGCCGTGGTGGGGTTTGACGCCGACGAGATGGCGCGTGGCGTGGTCCACTACGGGCTCAGTTGCCAGAATCTGAATGAGCAGGCGGGCGGTGGCTTTGCGATGTCGCCGACCGTGGCGATCAGCGGACTGGATGACAACACGACGTACTATTTCATGGTTGAGGCGTACGATGAGGCCGGCAACATGACCGCCGACCCCGAGTGTTACACGTTTACGACGCCGGAAGTGCCGGACTTCTTTACGGAGGAGTTCACGAGCAACGATCTGGCATACCTGATGCTTACGTTCCGCGTGGTTGGTGGCAATGACCACTATGACGCCTGCGTTGAGGAGATCGCCGCGTTGCCGACGGATCCGGCGGGCGGGACGACGCTGTCGTTGAGCGATGATGATAGCGAGCAGGTTTCGGTGATGGGTGGCCAGGTTGCGCTGTATGGCGTGAGCTACTCGTCGTTCTTCGTGGGCAGCAATGGTTACATCACGTTCGGCTCGGGCGATACGGATTATACGGAGTCGCTGGAAGATCACTTCGACATGCCGCGCATTTCAGCGCTGTTTGACGATCTCAACCCGAACAGTGGTGGCACGATCAGCTACAAGCAGCTTGCCGATCGCGTCGCGGTGACGTGGGAAGACCTGCCGGAGTACTATTCGGAGGGATCGAACACGTTCCAGGTGGAGCTGTACTTCGACGGGACGATCGTCATTGCTTACGAGGCGCTCGGCTCGGCGGACAACATCGTCGGTTTGTCGGAAGGTGAAGGCGTTTCGCCTGACTACCTGGAGATGGACTTGTCGGCATTGGGCGACTGCACGCTGCCGGGCGACATGAACTGTGATGGTGTGGTTGACTTCGACGACATCGATCCGTTCGTGCTGGCGCTGGGCGGTGAGGCAGGCTACTACGCTGCTTATCCGACCTGTAATTGGCTGAATGGTGACTGCGACGGTAACGGGACGGTGGACTTTGACGATATCAACCCGTTCGTCGCGCTGATCGGTAACTGATGTACGAACTTTCGTGTCGGTCCCGGTGAAGACAAAGCTCTCGCCGGGACTGGTACGCGGGCACCGCCGGTGATCCACGGCGGCGGACCCGGATGATCGGTTTTGTAACGCCGCGCTCGCTGATGAGTGCGGCGTTGTTTTTGGGGTCTGCGGGGAGGCCCCGCTCAGACGGACGGGAGTTCGGTCCCGGATATGAGGTGATTATGGGACAAAATGGGACCGGAGGGGTCCTATCAAGTGTCGCTTGGGGGTTGGAATGCGGCGGAGTGCCCGAAAATATGCTTCTGTTTGAGACAATGGATGTGTTATCATGACGATGAAGCTGACGGGCAGTTGCGGCGAGCGCTGGCCGATCGGCGCATGTGGTGCGCTGGGAAATCTGCACCAGGGACATTGTATGGTTTCGAATGGAAGCGCCGTGGGGGCCGCTGGTCTCGACGACCGCGTCTACTGTCGGCCATGCCACTTGTTGTCTTAAGGAGGAACACGTCCATGCGTATGAGTCATTTTCAACAACACGGCCTGAGCGTTCGTCGCAGCGTGGCGCTCGTGGGCTGTCTCGGCGTCTTTGCGGCGGCGGCGGTAGCCGGCGGTTTGCAGTATGAAGACGAGGCCGACGTTGCGGTGCTCGAGAACACGCCCGAGCGGATTGTCGTCGAGTACGACTATGCGGACTTCATTCAGACATCGGTTGATATCAACGGGCAGAAGTTCACCGAGCTCAGTTTTCCGCACGAGCCGCAATTGCATGAGGCTGGTGCTCCAGCGCTGCCGTTTGTGCCGCGCAGTGTCATTCTGGCGGACGAGCTGAATTACGTCGTCGCCGTGGATGAGGCGGCGTCGACGTTTTACGAGCTTTACAACATTGACGTGGCGCCATCGAAGGGGCACTTCACGCGTGATATTGATCCGGCGAGCGTGCCATATTTGTTTGACGAGGCGTTGTACCGGACGGATGCATTTTATCCGGGACAGCTAGCTGCGCTGGGGCAGCCGTACATCATGCGGGACTATCGGGGTGCCGTCATCAATACGTATCCGCTGCAGTACAACCCGGTAACGCGGACGCTACGGGTGTATACGTCGATGGTTGTCGAGGTTGTGGGTGAGCAGAACAACGCGCAGATCGTCAATCCGATGAAGCATGGTCAGGAGCCGCGGGCGCTGAGTCTGGCTTTCCACGACCTGTACGAACAGCACTTCATCAACTACGGGTCGGCCAAGCTGTATGATCCGATGGATGAAGAAGGTGAGTTACTGATCATCTGTCACGACGCGTGGCTGGGGAACATTCAGCCGCTGGTTGATCACAAGAATGCGATCGGTATCACGACTACCGCAGTAGGCGTATCGACGATCGGCAACAACGCGACGTCGATCAAGAACTACATCCAGGATGTGTACAACAGCAGTGACCTGGCATTCGTGCTGTTGGTGGGCGACAGTGGGCAGGTTGCGACGCCGTACGCCTCGGGCGGTGCGTCGGACCCGTCGTATTCGAAGCTGGTCGGTGGCGACGACTACCCGGAGATCATGATCGGGCGGTTCTCGGCCGAGAATGCCAGTCAGGTTGACACGCAGGTGCAGCGGACGATCGCGTATGAGACGCCGCCGTTCCCGGTGGATCAGGACTGGTACTGGCGTGGGGTCGGTATTGCGTCGTCGCAGGGCGCCGGCCAGGGAGACGAGGGTCAGGCCGACTACGTCCACATGGACGAGATTCGCGACTGGCTGATGGGGGTCGGCTATACGACCGTCAACCAGATCTATGACACCAACGGTGGTAATGCCTCGGACGTAACGGCCGCCCTGAACGACGGCCGCGGCGTAATCAACTACTGTGGTCACGGCAGCACGACGTCCTGGAGCACGACAGGCTTCTCGAACTCGCACATCAACTCGCTGCAGAACGCCGGCATGCTGCCGTTTATTGTCAGCGTGGCGTGTGTCAACGGTAACTTTGATGGCGCGACGTGCTTCGCCGAAGCCTGGCTGCGGGCGACCGACGGTGGTGAGCCGACTGGTGCGATTGGCGCGTACATGTCTTCGATCAACCAGTCCTGGGCGCCACCGATGGAGGGTCAGGACGAGTTCAACCTGCTGCTGACGGCGGGTGCGTATAACTGCTACGGCACGCTGTGCTACGCGGGTTCGTGTTCGATGATGGATGCCTACGGCGGTTCGGGCGTGAGCATGTTCGATACCTGGCACGTGTTTGGCGACCCGTCGCTGCGCGTGGTGGGCACGCCGGTGCCGCCGGAGGGCCTGGGTGTGTCCGGCTCGGCGTTTGATGCGGCGGGCCAGCAGGGTGGCCCGATCGCCCCGGAGAGCATGACGTACACGCTGACGAATTATGACGAAACGCCACTGGAGTATGCGGTCACGGTCGATGGGAACTGGCTGCGCGTGGTGGATGGCAGCGGGACGATTCCGGCGCTGGGTGAGACCACGGTGACGGTCGAGTTGACCGCCTTGGCGTTCATGCTCGGCAACGGTGAATACACCGCGACGATCATGTTCGACAACGTGAGCGGTGAGGCCGGCGACACGGCGCGCGATGCGACGCTGACGATCGGCGTACCGACGGTGCAGTACGCCTGGGATATGGACACGAATCCCGGCTGGTCGGTCGAAGGTCAGTGGGAGTATGGGCAGCCGTTGGGTGGTGGCGGTCAGTATGGCGGGCCGGACCCGACCAGCGGCCACACCGGCTTGAACGTAATCGGCTACAACCTGGAAGGCGACTACACGAACGGCATGCCGGAGTTCCACCTGACGACGGATGCGATCGACTGCTCGAACCTATCGCAGGTCAGCCTGCGGTTCTGGCGGTGGCTGGGCGTGGAGACGTCGTACTACGATCACGCCTACATTCGCGTCAGCAATGACGGTCTGAACTGGACGACGATCTGGGAGAACGACGGTGCCGTCACCGACAGCTCCTGGAACGACCTGTCCTACGACATTTCTGATATCGCCGACAACGAGGCGATGGTCTACGTCCGCTGGACCATGGGCACGACGGACAGTTCGTGGCGTTACTGTGGTTGGAATATCGACGATGTCGAGATCTGGGGTCTGGCGGCCACGTCGCCAACGATCCCGGGTGATATGGACTGCAGTGGTGCCGTCGATTTCGACGACATCAGTCCGTTCGTACTGGCCATGGCTGGCGTCGACGCGTACGCGGCCCAGTATCCAGACTGCAACTGGCTCAACGGTGACATGAACGGCGATAACAACGTCGACTTTGACGATATCAACCCGTTCGTGGCGCTGCTCAGCGAGTTGTTTGATCTGTAAGCCGGCGGTTGATTGAGACTACCTAGGACCCCGCGCGTGTGCTACGCAACGCGTGGGGTCTTTCTTTTGAAGGGGTGGCGCGAGACGGGGACACCCCGCAGCTTGGGTTGACCAGTGGCATGCGTGTTTGGGGGGGCAAAACAGCGGAAGCGCTACATCCATTCGCCAGCTAGCGCCGGGCCTGCCGCTCCGCCGGCAAGGTCCATGTCAGCCCGCGCTCAGCACCCACGGGCGCAGCCAAGAGGCGCTGCAGCGAATCAAGGCGCGGGTGCGCGAGCCTGGCGCAGTCAATACGCCCGCCTACGCCGAGGCGATGACGCTAGCCGCGCCCTATAATCTCGGGTAAGCGTGCTCGTCGAGCCGGAGGTGTGCTATGCCTTTACTTGTGATCGTGATCGGTACTGCGCTGCTGATTCTGGGAGGGGCAGGTTACGTAGCCACGGGCATGGTGAGTTGGACGGCCCTGATCCCTGCGTTTTTCGGGTTGCCGCTGGTTGTATTGGGCTGGGTCGCTCAGAAGCCGGCGTGGCGCAAGCATGGGATGCACGCAGCAGCGGGAGTCGCATTGCTGGGGCTGTTGGGCAGCTTGCGCGGGGTGCCGGACGCGTTTACATTGATGGTCGGAGGCGAAGTGGACCGCCCGGGGGCAGCGCTTTCGCAGGCGCTCATGGCGGCGTTATGCCTGGTTTTGGTGATCGTGGCAATCAAGTCGTTCATTGATGCTCGTCGGCGCCCGACTGCGACGAGCTAGATGCCGTTGGCCCGTTCAATCGTGAGTATCCCGCAACGCTTGGATCGGCATGGCAGAACGGCCTTCCAGGATCTGAATGGCGGTATTTTGCGGCGGGGTCCTTTCAATAGCTTGGCCATCGGGGAGGCGCCCGGTCCACCGTCGGCGCGGCTTCTGGTTGTGCCGGTACTGCTCCCCCGTAAGCGGATGTGCGTGGGACACTCCCGGAAACACAAAGGCCTGCCAGTCCACCACTTAGGACTCGCAGGCCTCAGAATCGACGGAGAGGGCGGGATGCGCTGCGCGGCGCCTGCGGCGTCGTCCCGGCGTACGTTCGCTGCGCTCACTGGCGGGTTCTCATCCCGCCCCTCGGCACACGATGACGATCCCCACTACCCCCCCCACGTGGCTGCAACAAAACAGGTATTTGAAAATCGGAGAGGGCGGGATTCGAACCCGCGGTGGGGTCTATTGTCCCCACGACGGTTTAGCAAACCGTTGCCTTAAGCCGCTCGGCCACCTCTCCAGTATCCGCATGCACGGATGCGCACACCAACATGGGCTAGTCCTCGTGTCTCCATGCTGAGACCAGCGTGGCGCCCCAGGGGCGGCCATCGTAGCGCATAGCCCGTGTACCTAACTACCAGATTCTAAGCCCAAGCGCCGCCATGTGCAATGCTGGCGGATGGAACGTGCAAATGCTGCCAGCCCGTGGCGGACCGGGAGCTTGTGGTCGGCAACCGCTTCCTCCAACCCGGCATTGTCACACTGTGCACAATACCCACAACATGGTCAACCAGCGGGGATGCGCGACGGTATTATCGCGGACCTGCGGTTAGTCTGTTGGCTCGAACGTCGCGCAGCGTTGCGCTGACAGGCCCCGGGCCAGTGCAGCCAGCGCTTTCACGGAGTCGACTATGCGACGGTGTGCGCGAACAGATTGGGAGTACGCACAGCGGGGAGACCCGGCTTACGATCTGGCGATCGTGACACGTGGCAATCGGAAGCTGTTCGGGCTGGATCAAGGACTCCAACGCCTGATAACCGCTTATCATGCAGCGAACGGGGCGGCGGTCGAATCGACGGACGTGATCGTCTGGGAGCTGCTGATCACGTTGCGGTGGCTGTACGAAGCCTCGCGGGACGGGGAGCGGTATGGCGGCAGGTCGCCGGAGTCTTACCGGAATCAAGTGCGCGCGATCCTGCGCCGCGCGCCGAAGTAGTGCGAGCGATAACGGAGCTGAAGACAGCGATGGCACAGCAACGGACGATCAAACGGCGGAGAGACCTGACGCTGAAGGACCGGCTCTCACGACTGACATTTACCCAAGCCTGCAAGTTGCTCGGACCGGGTGGTGACCGCCTGATCCAAGCCGGCGGGAAGCACGAGATCAACATCGATGAACACGTCCAGTTCGGCGATGACCTGTTCCGATTGACGCTGAACGGTGCCGTGGCGACGATTTCGCCGCTGGTCGAGGCCCCGCAGCGTCTGCACTGGAACTGCACGCGCTGTCCGGGAGCCTGCGAGCATGTCGGGGCGGCGTTCTCGCTGGTTCTCGAGGAGAAGGTCGCGCTGGGGCTTGCCGCGCCGCCGCCGGAGCGTGTTCCCATCGAGAGCCTCGGCGAAGAGGAACTGGTCCAACGAGCAATCGCCGAGCGCGACGAGCGGTCGCGGAAAGAGCGGATGACGGCGCGTTCGAGCAACCCGAAGGTGCTGTGGACCGACTACCTTGTGACCAACGCCGCCTCGGGCAAGACCTATCGCGTCGCACTGCGCGGCTGGGAGCCCGGCGAGTCGTACTGCACGTGTCCGGACTTTCGCAAGAACACGCTGGGGGTCTGCAAGCACATTCTCGCGGTGCAGCGGCGGGCACGGCGGCGTTTCGCGGCGTCCACGCTGCGCCGGCGGTACGTGCAGCGGGGCTTCGCCATACACTTGCACTACGGGCACAGAATCGAATTGCGGATGCTGACGCCGAGCCGGCTGGACGATGCGCTGGCGCGGATCATTGGCCCCGTCACGCGCGGCCCCATCGATGACGTGCCGGACCTGCTCAAACGCATTGCCCGTTTGGAAGCGCTCGGCCACGAAGTAACCGTGTATCCCGATGCCGAGGAGTTCATTCATCAGCGACTCTTTCAGCAGCACATGGCGGGGCTGGTGAGGGCGATCAGACGCGATCCGGCGAAGCACCGGTTGCGCACCGAGCTTCTGAAGGAGGACCTCCTGCCGTACCAGCTGGACGGTATCGCATTTGCCGTCGGCGCCGGTCGGGCGATCCTGGCTGACGACATGGGATTGGGAAAGACCATCCAGGGCATCGGCGTCGCCGAGCTGCTGCGGCGCGAGGCCGACATCCGGCGTGTGCTAGTCGTATGTCCGGCGTCGCTCAAGTCGCAATGGCGGAGCGAGATCAACCGCTTTTCCAAGCTCGACTGCCAACTCGTGCTGGGTGGTGCCGCCGAGCGGGCGCGGCAATACGACCACGACAGTTTCTTCACCATCTGCAATTACGAACAGGTACTGCGGGACATCCTGCCGATCGAACGCGCGTGCTGGGATCTGATCATTCTGGACGAGGGTCAGCGGATCAAGAACTGGGAGGCGAAGACCAGCCGCGTCATCAAGAGCCTGCGCTCGCGGTTTGCGCTGGTCCTGTCGGGCACCCCGCTGGAGAACCGGCTCGATGAACTCTACTCCGTGGTCGAGTTCATCGATGATCGGCGGCTTGGGCCCGCGTTCCGCTTTTTTCATCGCCATCGCGTCGTGGACGAAAAAGGCAAGGTGCTCGGCTACAAGAACCTGGCCGAGCTGCGCGAGCGGCTCAAGCCGGTTCTGCTGCGGCGCACTCGGGCTTCGGTCATGCGCGATCTGCCGCCGCGCACCAACGAGGTCGTCCGCATCGAGCCGACCGGCGAACAGCTTGATCTGCATGATGCGCACCTGCGTGTTGCCAGCTCGATCGTGAACAAGCCGTACATCAACGAGATGGACCTGCTGCGACTCCGCAAGGCACTGCTCATGTGCCGTATGGCGGCCAACAGCACATATCTCGTGGACAAGCAGAACCCCGGCCACTCGACCAAGCTGGCCGAACTCGAACATCTGCTCAGCGCCCTGCTGGCCGAAGAAGGTCGCAAGCTCGTACTGTTCTCGGAGTGGACCACCATGCTGGGGCTGATCGAGCCGTTGCTCAAGAAGCAACGCACCGACTACGTGCGGCTGGACGGCTCGATTCCGCAGAAGAAGCGGCAACCGCTGGTGAGACGATTTCAGCGGGACCCGGCGTGTCGGGCGTTTATCACGACCAATGCCGGCGCGACGGGACTGAATCTGCAAGCAGCCGACACCGTTGTGAATGTCGATCTGCCGTGGAATCCCGCCGTACTGGAGCAGCGGATTGCCCGGGCGCATCGGATGGGCCAGAAGCGTCCCGTGCAGGTATACATACTTGTGACCGTAGGGACCATCGAAGAGAAGCTGCTCGGGACGCTCGCGGCGAAGCAGGACCTGGCTTTGGCGGCGCTCGATTATGAATCGGACGTGGACGCTCTCGACGTCGTCAGCGGAGCCAACGAGTTGAAGAACCGTCTTGAGACGCTCCTGGGGCGCGCTCCGGATGCCCCTGTCGATGGAAGTGAGCTGCGTCGCACCACGGCCGACGCAGAGCGGCTTGCCCGACGGGAGCGCGTGTCGCGGGCGGCCGGCGACCTGCTCAGCGCTTCGTTCGACTTCCTGGACCAGTTGCTGCCGCACGAGGGCGTTGATCCTGCAGGAACCGGAGGGCTGGCCGAGCACATCCGCCGACAACTCGAGGATTGCACGGAGCGGGATGGCGACGGTCGCGCAAGATTGACCGTCACGCTCTCGGACGACGCGGCAATTGATCGGCTGTCCGGGTCGCTCGCCCGCCTGCTGGCGACCGCCCGCGGCGGGTCCAGGTAAGCCGTTCGCGCCCGATGGCGACACCGTGCAGGTCGGGTTTTCAGCGGGGGGGAGTCCGAGCGCGGCGCGTTGCCGGTGTCCGGAGGAGCCGCGACCCGCCGGGGAAGTAGCATGGGTGTCCGCCGGGAGTGCCTCGTCGGCGCGATGAGCCTATCAGAACGGACAATCGCCGTCGGTGCGGATAGGATGCTGCTCACGCTGGACACTCACGGTCCCCCTGTGAGGAATCCACTCTCGCCGAAAACGCAGCAGCTGCGACGCGTTATCACTCAATGCGCCGTCCGACGTGCACCGGCCGTATTGACAAGTACTGGGGGGTATGAGCTAATCGCGGGGCGGCGGGAGAAAAGGCAGCGTCGGTCGGGCTCTGCCCGGTGGTAAAGCAGCGGTGCAGCGAACCGCTGCTCCTATGTCGCGTTTTCCCTGTGGCGGACAAGCACATCCGCAATGTAAGATGGCGGCAGTCATAAGTTTGCACCGACGCCACCGTAGCTCAATTGGCAGAGCAGCGGTTTTGTAAACCGCAGGTTGAGGGTTCGAGTCCCCCCGGTGGCTGTTGTGCTTGCTCTTTATTGCGGGGCGAACGCGGTGGGGCGTGCCGTCAACCACGGGCCACCGCGGGGTGTGCTGGGCGTCGTTTGCTGCAATCCGGCTTACTGGCAGTCATTGCATGGTCATCACGGCCGTGTCCAGAGGGGGTGGTCGCCGGTGTTCATCGCCAAGAGCCAGTCTTCCGGCGGGCTGCCGCTCGGACGCGAAGCCGAACAAGGTGCATCAACGTACCAGAGGTAGCGCTCCGGCAAGAAGCGCTACCTCTGGCAGATTGCGGTTCAGGCACGATTACGATTTAGAACTCGCCGAAGTCGTCATGGCCGTGTCCGCCAGACGACTCGTGGCCACCGTCGGTCTCACTGCTGGTCTGACCGGCACGGGCGTACTGCTCGTTGCCAGTGGCGTACTGGGGCTGTTTGTGCGAGCCGGGCAGATTCTTCTGCACGGTCCGCTGCACGTGATGTCCGCTGCGACGAGTTGAGGCGCCGCCCACAAGATTGGCGAGTTCCTCAACCACGTTGTTCACGGCCACAGCCTGGGCACTCAGCTCCTCCGACGCCGACGCGGATTCCTCGGCACCTGCCGCATTCTGCTGCGTGACCTTGTCCATCTGCGAGACGGCGGTGTTGACCTGTTCAACACCCTGGGCCTGCTCGTCGGATGCACGCGCAATGCCTTCGATCAAATCAGACACCTTGGTTGCCTGCTCGACGATGCCGCTCAAGGCGCCGGCCACGTCGCCGGCGACATCCGAGCCTTCCTTCGCCCGTTCCACTGACTGCTCGATGAGACCAGTCGTCTCGCGTGCCGCTTCGGCAGCACGCTGCGCCAGGTTGCGCACTTCTTCGGCAACCACTGCGAAGCCCTTGCCATGCTCACCGGCCCGGGCGGCTTCGACGGCGGCGTTGAGCGCGAGGAGGTTGGTCTGGAAGGCGATTTCCTCGATGACCTTGATGATCTTGCTGATTTCGCCGGAGGATTCGTTGATGGCACTCATGGCCTCGTTGAGCCGCTTCATCGTCTGATCGCCCGACTGCGCGGCGTTACGGGCCGCATCGGAGAGCTCATTGGCCTGCTTGGCGTTCTCGGCGTTGGTGCGCGTCATGGCGGCCATCTGCTCGAGGGCGCTGCTGGTCTCTTCGAGTGAGGACGCTTGTTCGCTAGCCCCTTCGGCGAGTTGCTGCGACGTCGTGGAGACCTGGCTGGACGCCTCGGTAACCTGCGTTGCTCCCTCGGTCAGATTGTCAATGATGCGGTTGATCGGCTTGGTAATGCCGCGGGTGATGAAGATGGCCAGCGCTGTTCCGATGAACACAGCGACGACCAGGCCAACGATCATGATCCAGGAGGCCTGGCCGAGCTGGTCCACAGCACCCTGGGCGATGTCTTCCGTATTCTCCATCCCGGCCTTGGCGAGGTTCTGGGCGCCGGCCAGGACTTCATCGGCGGCCTGACCGCGTTGCTTATTGAGCTGCTGTACGTCGAGCCAGTTCTTGAGCAGGTTGTTCATGGCGGTCTTGTACTGGCTGGCTGCCTGCTCAGTGTCGTCGATCCGCTGGAGATCCACGTCGAGGCGGGTAATCTTGCGCAAGTCCTCGAACAGCTGCTTCATGCGATCGAAATTGGCGTTGGCATCCTGAATGACCTGCGGGTCGCGCAAGGCCTGCGACTTGAAGCACGCGATGCGGGTCGCGTTGCCGACATCAATGATGTCGTTGCAAATCGTGATCTTCTGGTGCCGCTCGGTCATGTCGGTCGTGAGTTTGGCCTGCTGGCCATCCAGGAAGGCCGAGCAGTTCGAGACGTAGCTGGCGGCGTTTTCGTCCATGGCGGCGCGATGCTCCTGCAACACGGCATCGCTGGCGTCTTTGCCCTTCTCGAACTCCGCCAGGTAGTCTTTCATGGCTTGCTTGTATTGCGTGGCCGCGAGCTCGGTGGCATCGATACGGGCAATATCCTCAGCATCTTGCGTCACCGTGCGCAGCTCGGCCGTCTCGGCGAAGACCTCGTCGATCTTCGCGATAGCCTGCTGCATGAGGTCGGAGTCTCCGGTGGCCTGCGACTTGAAGTTCAGTACGCGTGTGGCGGTACCGATGCCCACAATCCTGGTCACCAGGGCGATCTTCCTCTGGCGCTCGGCGAGGTCTTTCTTGAAGGCCTCATTCTGGCCGTCGAGGAAGTCTGCGCAGTTTTTCATATATGAGGCGGCGGCCGCGTCGAGTGCGTCGCGGTTCGTCGCGATCTGGTTGTTCTTGTCCACGGTCTGCTCGGCGAGCTGCTCGTATTCGTCCACTTTGGCCTGGATGTCATCGAGCGAGCTCTCGAGCTTCACGAGGTGGGGGGAGCGCCGTCCGAGCTCATGTGCCTTCTGAATGCTCTGCCCGACCTTGGCGAGGTTCTCGCGGCCACGCTGCAGATACTGCTCCTCTTCAGAAAGCGCGTAGCCGCGCATCTCGTACATGGTCTGGAGTGAGTTGCGTTCGATTTCGTTGGCCACGGCGACTTCGGGGACGTATTCGTCGGACAGCTTGGTCGACTCCGTCTCGACGGTCCGCATACTCCAGACCGCCATGCCTCCCAACAGAATGGCGATGACAAGCAGCGCCCCAAACCCGCTTGCGATCCTGGTGCCCAGTTTCATGTTCTTGAACATTGCTCGTGCTCCGTGTCTGGCCGGCGTCGCCCACGCGTGAATGTCGCGATCTGCGACGAAGTGCCGGCGTGTCCATGCCGTCGCACAGGCGCGAATCGATATACGTCCCCTGTTCGCACCTGCATCCCAAGTTGACCAGAGACACACGTCGGGAATGAATCGGACGGGCGCGGCTGCCTAGTGATGCTGATGTCCCAGTCGTGCCGTACGTGCCCGGCGTGCCACCGGCGATCTGCGACCCAGGGAGGCTACCAATGCACTCATTGGCGTCACCCCGAGGTGCGCGTTCGCCTGCTCTGGTCATCGAAATGTTGGCGGCAGTTCATGAGGAGAAATCGGACGAGTTTTGCCCAGCACTCTTCGTAAGATCGCGCTTGCGGCGGCATAGGGGCGGCGGGAAGAGACGATTTGAACGATATTGAATCAGGAACTGAAGGAGCTGGATTCGTGGCCGGTAGATGACACCCGAAGCGCCGTAGTCAGTTGGCAGGGCGTTGCGGGGTGCTTCCCCAATCTGCATCGGTTCGCTTTGGGCCTCGGCCGTTCAGCCAATGATTTGTGAACTCGACGCGGGTCGAAATTCGTCAACAATGGCCGGTGCGCGTGAGTCATCGTTGCCGAGGTGGGCGGGCGTCCGCTTCCGCGAAGCCGTGGAGAGAGGTGCCAAGCGTTCGGCAAGCCGGCGTGATAGTCGAGCGCGCATTGCCGGATCCGGGACCCAAGGAGTCAGATTATCGGGCTGCGAGCAGAAACGGTGCAGTGCGTGCTGGTCGATGATGCGGTGGCGTTCGATCACGGCCCAGACCAGTGCATCCAAGCTCCCGTCACTGAGTTCGGGAATCTCCCGCCGGTCGGGGGCAGGCGTGCCGCCGACGTGCTTGCTGTTGATGTCACGCATTTGAAACTACTCTTGAGCCGGTACGTTCAAGCCTCGTCGCCTCGAACCGCGGCGGCGTATGCGACCGCGGAGGGTTCCGTGCGGGAGTGAAGGTGTGCGGGCGACCCGCCGCTATCGAGGAGGAGGACAGGTCACTGTGTTCGCGTCCGGGCGCCCGGACACACCTTACCTGCGGATTCGCAGCGAATCCGCGTTCATGACACCGGCGGGGACCGGCCAGCTACGTGTCAGCCAACTGACAAATGATGTCGGCCTGGATCTGCCTGCTGAGCGTACGGGCTGCAGGGGAAGGTACCTGCGCCGCTCCAATATAAGAATGCCCGATATTCCAGGCGGGGGTATCGGCCAAACAGTCTAAATCGTGGCTTGCCGAAGTCTCCGCGTGACGGACCGCGATATCGGCCGGCTTACGCCTCAGCCAATCCCTCACGGATCGCAAAGCGAGTGAGTTCGACGCGATCGTGGATATCGAGCTTGGTCATGATATTCGCGCAGTGGCAGTGGACGGTTTTCGCGCTGACATGCATCGTCGACGCGATTTCCTTTTGCGAGAGACCACGGGCAACGTAGCGCAGAACTTCGAGTTCACGCGGGGTCAGCGTCGAGGCCCGAGACTGGCCCTGCTGTGCCAGGCGCGTACCCATGGTGTCGACAACGATGCGAGCCTGCACCTCAGGGGAGAAGTAACTGACGCCGGTGGCGGCCGAGCGTATCGCCTTGACGACCGACTCGGGAGGCTCACTCTTGGTAACGTAGCCCGCGGCGCCGACCGATAACGCCTGCTCGACGTAGCGGTCGTGGAAGAAGGCGCTGACGAAGATCACGCGCGTCTCGGGCAACTGACGTTGTATGGTGCGGGCAGCTTCGAAACACACGAGCCCGGGCATGTCGATGTCCATGAGGACGATGTCAGGTTTGTGCTGACGGGCTTCGGCCACCGCATCGTCGGCGTTACCCACGGTAGCGACGACCTGGAGATCCGGCTCGTTGTTCAGCCGGCCCATGAGCATCTCGCGCATCAACGCGTGGTCGTCGGCGATTAACAATTTCACCGGGCGGGACATCGCTACGACTCCGAAAATGGCGGTCCACTGAGCAGCCGCCCGACCAGCTGACCCAGCTCTGAAAGCTGGAACGGCTTGCGCAAGAGCACCGCATTCTCGCCGACCTGATCCTCAATCTCGGGCTCAATGGCGGCTGTAATAATCACCGCTGGAATACCCAGGTCACGACTACGCAGCTCACGAAGACACTCCAGACCGCTGCGTCTCGGCATCTCGTAGTCCGCAACGAAGAGTCGAACCCGGTCGCCGAATCGGTCCAGGGCGTCGAGTACGGCATCGCCGTCCGCCACCTGAATAACCTCGTATTCGAGCGAACGGAGCATGGCAGCAATAACCTCGCGCACGTGCCGGTCGTCCTCCGCCAGCAGAATCAACTGACCGCCACCGCGGTGTGGACGTGCGGTGCGTTCGGTCGGCGATGCGGAGTCGCCGGTGGTGGTCTGCGGTAGCGTCACAACGAACGTCGTTCCCCGACCGGGTGCCGAATCAAGCGCGATTGTCCCGCCGTGGTCACGGACGATGCCGTGGATAATCGAGAGGCCCAGACCGGTTCCGCGCCCGCTGGGTTTGGTGGTAAAGAATGGCTCGAAGATGCGGTTTTGTACCGCAGCCGACATGCCTTCACCAGTGTCGGCCACCAGCAAGGTGGCGCGCGGCGTTGGCGTGGTGCCCGCCTCTGAATATGCCGCCCACGCGGGCACCTCGGTACCCGTATGGATCGTCAAGGTGCCGCCGGCGGGCATCGCATCGCGCGCATTGATCGCGAGGTTCATAATGACCTGCTGAAGTTGTGTCGAGTCGGCATAGACGAACAGCGGAGAGTCGCCAGCGTTATTCAAGACGATTTCAATGCTGGCTGGCAAGACGCGTCGCAGAAGACGAACCGCGCGCGAGGCGACTTCGTGAAGATCCTCGGTCTGCTTGTTGCTGGGCGTTTTGCGGCTGAACGTCAGCAGCGCCCGCGTGACGCCGGCGGCCTGTTCTGCAGCTTCGTTTACGCGTTCCAGTGATTTAATGGCAACGTGGTCGGGCGGGAGCGCCTCGGTAGCGAGTTCGGTATACCCGAAGATGGTGGTGAGGAGATTGTTGAAATCGTGCGCGATGCCGCCGGCGAGTTGTCCGACTGCTTCCATCTTCTGTGCCTGATGGAGTGTGTCTTCGAGGCTGCGTCGCTCGGTCACGTCTACCAGCGTCAACACGCTGCCGAAGCGCTCGCCGTCACGCGCGATGCCGCGAACGAGACACTCGACCCGCAGCGATGTGCCGTCGGGCCGATAAACAACGCGTTCTACGACGCCCATGTGTTCGTCGGGCCAGTCGGCCGGATCGTCGACGGGCGTGCCTTGAAGCGATGCGGATAATTGAAACAACTCGTATAGCGGGCGACCGAGCACATCGGATTCGTCGGCGTAGCCGATCATGCGCAGCGCCGCAGGGTTGATCAGCGTGCAGCGACCCTCGCGATCCAAGGCACAGATGCCCTCGCCGGTGGAATCAAGCAAGAGCCGCAGAAATCGTTCCCGCTCCCGAAGTGCCAACTCAGCCTGCTCCTTCTCATGCAGCAGGCGAACGCGGTCGAAACAGCGCTCCAAGGCGGCCAGTAGTTCTGACATATCGGGCGATTTGCGAAGGTAGTCATACGCGCCTGCATGAACAGCCGCCATCGCCGAATCAACGGCAGCATTCTCGGTCAGCAACACGCAGAGCAGGCCGGGGTTGATTTCCCGGAGCTTGCCCATCAACTCTATGCCCGCATTGCCGTCGAGCTCTGCGTTGATCAGCGCAACGGCAAGGTTATCGGATTCGACAAGCGTAAGGGCTTGCGCCGCATCCTGAGCCGCTATCGGCTGATAGCCAGCCTCAATCAGTCGCTCCCCCAGGATGGCAGCGAAGTGCGCGTCGTCATCCACGATCAGCAGGCGTCTGATTTGAGACTCGGGATTCAGCGTTGGCGGTTCGGCACCCATTTGCACATCTCCCCACCGGCTACGGAGCGCATGGCCCGGCCGGCCCAAGCCGTATTGTACCGAATATCGCCGCCGAGGTCAGTCCGGCAGAGTGCTGACGTCCGAGAAAAACGCGGCTCGGTGAATTAGACCATCTGGTCTATGTGGGGCAGAGGCGATACTCACGATACTCTCAGTGTCCGGGTGACGAGCGGCCGCACAGGTTTCCCCCCGGCTTGTGTGCCCCTCACCCGGGCCTTGATTGGCGGTCGACTCTCGATTCTCCACGACCGACCCCTACAAGACCCCCTCCGAAGGACGGTTTGTTATCCGTCCACCACAGTCCGGCGGTCGTCGCCCACACCCTCGACGACTGCCGGTTTTTTTTTGCGCGCCCCGGGGCGGTTTTCGGACGAACCTGACGGCATGGCTGGTCGTCGTATACTACAAGTGATCCATGGAACCAACTCGAGCCGGGCAAGGAGGCTATCGGTGCACCGTTTCATACTGCTTGTGGCTTGCGCCTGCGGTCTTGTCCCTCTCACTAGCTGCGAGGGCGTGCTGGAAACGCTGCCGGCGCCCAGCGACGCGAAGAGCCAGGCTCGGATCATCACCAGTCGGTATGCCGCGGGTGATTATCCCGGGACCATTAACAGCACACTCGGCAACGAACACATCGTGTATCACTTCACGTATACCAACGGCGTGACCCTGTGGGCGCTGATGCTGCTGGATGGGGAGGATGGCAACGGCGATTACCGGGCGCAGGTGCGAGCGTCGCTCGAGAAGTACGCGGCGGATGATTTGTATCGTCCCGAGGGCGGCGATGAGCCGATCGACTACCTCGGGTCGATGGCACACGCGACGCTGGTGTACAGCCGAATGACCGGTGACGAGCGGTTTCTCGACGAGGCGCTTGCAGCTGCGGAGTATTTTCACAGTGACGGCGCCCGCACGCCTGCGGATCTGATCGCATATCACGAGAATCCGCGGCGGGGACGGATCTGGGCGGATGCGCTATTCATGACCATGCCACTGATGGCCAAGGCGGGGCAGGTGTTGGGCGATGAAGCGTACTATGACGATGTGCTGCACCAGTTTGCGGGCTTTCGTGAGCGGCTGCGCGATCCTGAGACGGGGCTGTATCACCAAGGCTACAACTGGCACGGCGATGGACCTACGCCGGGATTCTGGGGACGTGCGAATGGTTGGGTGCTGGTAGCGATGGCAGAAGCGCTCCGCGCGATTCCCCCGACGCATCCGGGCCGCGATGAATTGCTGGCCGCCTATCGGGATCTGGCGGCGGCGCTTGCCCGCTATCAAGGCTCGAGCGGCATGTGGCATCAGTTGGTCGATCGGCCCGACTCTTACGAGGAGACGTCGTGCACCGGTCTGTTCATTTACGGGCTCGCGCGGGGAGTAGAGCAGGGCTGGCTGGATATGGAGTTTGCAGACGTCGTGCGGGATGGTCACCGCGGATTGACGCGGATGCTGTCGCTGAATGGTGACATTGAGAACATCTGCCCCGGAACCGGGCCACAGGATTCTGAAAGCGATTACTTCAACCGCGGACCGCGGCGGAATGAGTCGCACGGGATCGGGCCGGTGCTGCTGGGGACGTATGGTACGCTGCTCCTGGAAGAGCGGGCTGACGAGGCAGCAGGTAACTGAAATGGCGACGCCGGTCGCTTATCCGGGCGACCGGCGTCGGTTGCGTTCTGGGCTGCGCTGTGCCGCTCGGCTATTGTCCTGCCGAGCCAGTCGTGTCATCCGCGGCGGATGTCTCGTCGGTCGCGGGTGGCTCGATAATCGTTGGCGGCTCGCCGCGGTCGGCTTCGTATGCATCCTTGAAGGCCTTCAGTTTCTGTTCAAACTGCGGCTTCGGGATCATCTCGTTGGTGCCGCTGACATAGATGGTCGCGACGAGTTCCTGGCCCATGACGTTGTGAGAAGCGTAAGCCAGGATCCAGTTGCCGGGATCCGACGGCGTCAGCCCCGGTACGTAATACATCCCTTCAAGTGGTCCCCCGTCGGTTGCGAAAGGATTCGCCTGGAGGTAGCCGGCGTCGTCGAGGGTCTGGAGGTCCGGCGGGAAGGCCTGGTATTGTGACTGATAACTTTGCAGTCCCTGGGCGGTGAGCCCCATTTGCGCACCGCCGGTCATCGCGTTCATGAATGACGAAACGCCGGGGATCTGCACAGTCGTCGCGAGCAGCGGAATCACGACGGTGAGCACGATACTGAGCGCCCCCGTGACGATGCCGCCCCAGGCGCGGCCTTTGCCGGTGTGCCGCTGGGGGTTGCCTGCGATGCTAACCAGGGCAATGATGCCGAGCACGATAGCGATCAGACCCGCGAGCGGGCCGACGCAAACGCATACGGCAGGAATGCTAATCAGGCCCAAGATCAGCGCGGCGGTGGCCATGCCGCTCTTCGGCGGGGGTGCGGGCTGATCGTACATGGGTTGATTGGTATTCTGGGCGTATGGGTCGGGTGGGGGCGGCGGTGCTTGCGGGGGTCCGGCCATCGTGGTTCTCCTTCGGCAAGTGCGAGATTCTCGCGGGCGATCTCGATTCAGCTTCGACTTGTACTGTGGTTTTTAGCGTATTCGGACGTGCGCGCGAAGTGTTCGTGATTGAATGGTCGACACCGAGAAGATCAATCAGACGACGGGGCGCTCTCCGAGTCGCGACATGCCGCGTCCGGAGCGGGTACCATGAGCACGGGGCAGGGCGCACCCTCAACAACAGACTTGCTGACCGAGCCGACCGCCAGGCGGGTCAGTACGCCTGTGCCGTGCGTGCCGATTACGATGGCGTCAACCGCATGCGTCTTCGCGTACGCACAGATCCGTTCAGCGGGCGTGCCCAATTCGACCAAGGTGTGCACCGCGACATCGCCGGTGTCGAAGGCCTCGTCGACGAATTCCGCCATGCGTTGCCGTGCGGACGCGGCTTCCGGGAGTGGAGCAGGCTGTGGGGCCGTGCCGGTCGCGCCGGGCAGCGGCGGAGCCGGGGCGGCGGCCGTCGCGACGTGCAATACATGCACCACGCCGCCGTAGGTTTCGGCCAGTGAGCGGGCATACTGGGCCGCGAGCGCCGCCAGCGGCGAGAAATCGGTCGGCAACAGGATCTCTTGGAATCTCGGGGGCATCAGGTGGCCTCGCGGGGCGCCATTAGAGGTCGAGCTCGCCCTCGTCCGGATCGCGGTAACGCACGGAGTACAGTTCCCGCCGGCGATCGCCCCAATTTCGCACGGTGCCGCTCACGCGGTGTCGCCGGAGCAGTTCGACATCCACATCGTGCACGATGAGGGTTTCGACGTTGGGTGTGGTTTCCGAGGCGACGGCATCGCGAGCGAAGGAGATGTCTGCAGGGGTGTAGATGCCGGACTGGGCGTAGTGGATGTCGGCATTGTCGACGAACGGTAGATTGCCCGTGCAGCCGGCAATGGCTACGTAGACTTCGTTCTCGATTGCGCGGGCTTGCGCACAGCAGCGTACGCGGAGGTAGCCGTGTCGTTCGTCGGTATTGAATGGCACGAAGATGATGCTGGCCTTGCGGGCGGCGGCGATGCGGGCCAGTTCGGGGAACTCCACGTCGTAGCAGATCAGGATGGAGATTTTGCCGCGGTCGGTGTCGAAGACCTCGACCTTGTGTCCGGGCGAGACCCCCCACCAGCGCCGCTCGCTGGGCGTAACATGGATTTTGTACTGCTTGCCGATCGTGCCGTTGCGGCGGAAGAGGTACGACACGTTGTAGATGCGGTCCTCTTCCATGGTGAACTGCGAGCCGCCGATGATGTTGACGTTGTATTTGATCGCCAGTTCGGTGAACAGGTCGAGGTATTGCGGGGTGTATTCGGCGAGTTTGCGGGCGGCCTCCGCGGGGTTGCGCGCTTCGAATGTGGGCAGAAGCTGGGTCGTGATGAGCTCGGGGAAGACGATGAAGTCGGAGCGATAGTCGGAGCCGACGTCGACGAAGAATTCGACCTGTGTGGCGAAGTCGTCGAAGGCCTCTGCCCGGCGCATGCCATATTGCACCACGCTCACGCGGACGAGTGACACAGCGCGGAACCGGCGAGTGGACGTTTCCTGGTATTCGAGGTTGTTCCACTTGAGGAAGGTCGCGTAGCCGCGGGAGTCGGAATCCTCGGGCAGGTAGTTCGGGACGAGACGCTGCAGCACGAAGCCGTTGGAAAGCTGCACCGTGAGGACGGGGTCGTAGACGTTGCGCTGCATCACCTGCTGGACGTACTGGTATGCAGACATCTGGTCGGCATGACGACCGTAGCCCGGGATGCGACCACAGATGATGATGTGTGGCAGATTGCGTTGGCGGGCGAGGTCCTTACGGGCTTCGTAGATGCGGCGGGCGAGCTTCAGCCCGCGGGCATCCGGATGAACCATGATTTCGATGCCGTAGAGCGTGTCGCCGTCGGGATCGTGGTTGCGGATGTAGCCGTTGTCGGAGATTTCGCGCCAGTTGTGCCATTCGTCGTAATTGTCGAAATCGACGATGAGGCTGCTGGAGGCGGCGATGAGGCGGCCGTCGTGCTCGATCCCGATCTGGCCTTCCGGAAATATCGATACTCGGCTCTCAATTTCGTCGCGGGGAGATTCTTCCAAGTCGGGGTAGCAGGCGAGTTCGAGTTCGCGTAGGGACTCGTAATCGTCGCGGTTAAGCGGTCGTACGCGGATCTTTCGTTCGAAGTCCTCGAGATCCAGCTTGTCGGTACGGTTGATCATGCTTTGTCCAGCCAAGAGAGCCCGTCAGTCCGGCGGAGGCAACCGTCGAATCGTAGCCGCAAACTCGGCGGCGGCAAAGCGTTGCGGGGTTTGGATAGCGATAACGGGCTCGGTAGCTGTCTATTGGAATGCGGCGAGGCCGGCGGCGGGTACCGTCGGCCTCGCGGTAGTTCGTGCTGTTTGCGCCGTGAATCAGGCGCTCAGAGGCTCATTATCCGCACGCATCCGCTTGAGCAAACCGTGCAGGCGATCGAGCACGACACCGAGCTTATCCTCGGTTAGGTACGTGCCCGCCGCAATACGACGCTGAATGTCCTGGAGGCGTGGATCATCCAGCGTCTCCAGTGCCTCTCCGACCGTCAGGCCGCTCAGCTCGAGCTGGTCTTCCGGCCACTCGACTACAGGAAGGGGTTCCTTCGATTCGGGCCGTTGAGGGGGATCGAACGGCAGCCGTGCCTCGACGGCCTTTGAATATCCGGCCATTGGCACCTGATTCAACATGAGTCACCTCGCATCTGGCTCGCTGGCCGCCCGGGGCGGCACTTGTTCCCGGCATGCCAGCCGCACATCTTTAGGCGTCCGTGCCTGGTGGTGTGCGGGCCTGGTGCCCTCGAAACCTCTACACGCGCAAGCGCGTGCCCTCTACCCGCACTTATCGCCGGCTACGCCGCGCGGACTTGTTGGTTTTTCTCCTGACAAGTGCATGACAAGGCTGTCATAAACCCTTGTTTTAGCTACATTTGATCCACATTAACATCACACACGGGCACACATGTTAAGATGGGTAAAATAGTCCCTGAGACCTGTCGTTTTTGCAACCGAAACGGGCCGAAAGAAATTGTGAGCAAAAACTGCGCGGGGCGCACTGGCCGCGCTTTCGGGCGATGGGCTGGGAGCGGACGGGAGCGGCACGCCGCTGAGGACCGGGAGGCTAGCGGTTTGGCAGGGGGGATTTCGGTTACGGGAAGCCGAGCGGCTCGCGCGAGATGGCGGGGCCTGCTTTGCTAGCGTGCGCTGCGTTCTCTATGATGCCGCGGATTAACGCGCTGGAGCGGGGCTGATCCGCCTGCCGATGCGGACAGGCAGGGAACGTCCCGTTCGGGCTGGAAGTACAACCACTAAGAGAGAAACTGCGAGGACCGCAATGGCCGCCGACACCGCTCTGATGGACAAACTGACTGCGCTCTGCAAACGCCGGGGGTTTATCTACCAATCGAGCGAGATCTACGGCGGCATTGGGGGCTTCTGGGACTACGGGCCGTTGGGCGTGGAGCTGAAGCGGAACATCAAGAATGTCTGGTGGCAGGACATGGTGGGCAATCCGCCGGACGGGCCGGATGGCAAAGAGATCGAGATGGTGGGCGTGGACTGCTCGATTATCATGAACCCGCGGGTGTGGGAAGCGAGCGGGCACGTGGGGGGCTTCAGCGATCCGATGGTGGACTGCAAGGCGTGCAAGAAGCGTTTTCGGGCCGACCAACTCAAGACCGTCTCGGTGTTGCCGAAGGGAAGTGTCCGCAACTGGAACGAGGCGGAGACCGGGACTCAGAAACCTCAGGTGGACTCGGAACCGGAGCGCGAAACAACCGTATGTGTGCAACTCGATATCGGTGGCGTTGCAGATCAGGCCGCCAGCGGCGTCCGAGCCTTTGCCAAGCAGCACAACATTGCTGCATTGAAGCAGTTTGGCACACACGGACCTGAGTTCACGAATGACGACGTGCTCTTCTTCCAGGGTCGCGGCAACGCGAAGGACTCGGACCCAGAGCAGCACGACTTCGAGTGCCTACTGCAGCCGTTGCTCAACCCCTCGCGAGCGATCCCTTGCCGACCGTGCCCGGCGTGCCACGCCGAGAATAGTCTCACCGAGCCGCGTGAGTTCAACCTGATGTTCATGACGTACGTCGGTGCGCTGGTTGATGAAGACAGCAAGGCATATTTGCGGCCGGAGACGGCGCAGGGGATTTTTGCGAACTATCAGAACGTGGTCGACACGACGCGGGTAAAGGTGCCGTTCGGCATCGCGCAGGTCGGCAAGTCGTTCCGCAATGAGATCAACCCGCGCAACTATACCTTCCGCTCACGCGAGTTTGAGCAGATGGAGATTGAGTTTTTCTGTCGCGACGAAGACTCGATGGAGTGGTACGAATTCTGGCGGAACGTGCGGTACAACTGGTACGTCAACCTGGGGCTGCAAAGCTCGAAGCTGCGGCTGCGCGACCAGACGGACGACGAACTGGCGCATTACTCGAAGGCATGTGCGGACATCGAGTACCTCTTCCCGTTCTCTGATGAGTTTCAAGAGCTGGAGGGGGTCGCCCATCGTGGATGCTACGACTTGTCGCAGCATCAGAAGCACAGCGGCCGCGAGCTCTCGTATTTCGATGACGACATGTGGGAGCGTGACAAGGAGAAGTTTGCCGACAAGAGCAAGGATGAACAAAAGGAAATCAAGAACCAGCCCCCCTACCGCTATCTGCCGACCGTGATCGAGCCATCGGCCGGCGCTGACCGGGCGGCACTGGCGTTCCTGTGCGAGGCGTACACCGAGGACGAGGCGCCCGATGAGAAGGGCAAGATGCAAACGCGGACGGTGATGAAGTTTCACCCGAAGTTGGCCCCCATCAAGGTCGCCGTCTTCCCGCTGGTGAAGAAGGAAGGCATGCCCGAGATCGCCCAGGCGATTTACAAGGACTGCAAGCGGCACATGAACGCCTTCTACGACGACAAGGGTGCGGTCGGGCGGCGTTATCGGCGGCAGGACGAGGTGGGTACGCCGTTCTGCGTGACGGTCGACGGCGACACCCTGGAGAATGGGACGGTGACGATCCGCAATCGCGATTCGCTGGAGCAGGTGCGGGTGAACAAGGACCAGGTGCGGGCGTGGCTGCTGGAGAAGCTGGCACTGTAGGCGTGGGAACGTGGGAACGTGGGAACGTGGGAACGTGGGAGCGTGGGAGCGTGGGAACGTGGGAACGTGGGAACGTGGGAACGTGGGAACGTGGGAACGTTCGGATTGTAATGTGGTCAAGTGCATCGCAGGGGGCTCCATCTGTTTCTCGCGGTTCTGGCAGGCCACGCTGAGAGGGGGTTGATCTGTTGGGCCGCCCGAGCGGCGCGGCCCCGGCGGGCTCGGCGATCCGCTTTTACTTCCTGTGAATCATGGTATGATTCTTGCTTCTCACGAATGGTGACCGCCCTGCCCTACTACATGCAGCCGGTTGCCGGCGTGGCGGGGGAATGGCGTTGCGTGTCGCCGACAGCCGATCGGTGTGGCCCCAGAAGCTGAGAATGCGGCCGGCGATGCCTTGAACCTGACAGCACGCGTTGGCGGTACCGGCGTCCCGGAACGGGCCGATGCCTGGAAGATTTCCCGCAGGAGTTGTGTGACATGCCCCAGACTGCTTCCGTAGCTGACGTACCCGCAGCCGAAACTGTTGACCTCGAGCCGCTGTTCGCACCGCAGTCCATCGCGGTGGTCGGCGCTTCGCGGACGCCCGGCTCGGTTGGTAACGCGATCATGACGAATTTGATCGCGGGCGGGTTCACCGGCGTTATTTATCCGGTCAATCCGAAGGCGAAGAGCATCCTCGGAAACCGGTGCGTGCCCAATCCGGATGCGATTGATGAGACCGTGGACCTGGGCGTGATTGTCGTGCCCGCGAAGTTCATTCCGGGCATCATCGATTCGATGTCGAGTCGCGGCACCAAGCACTTCGTCGTCATCTCGGCGGGGTTCAAGGAAGTCGGCGGTGAGGGCGTCGAGCGTGAGCAGCAGCTTAAGCAAATCGCGCAGGAGCGTGGTCTGACGATCGTGGGCCCCAATTGCCTCGGGATCATCAATACGGCGCCGACGGTGGCGATGAATGCGACATTCGGCCGCGGCATGCCGAACGCCGGCCCGTTCGGGTTGATCAGCCAGAGTGGCGCTTTGTGCACGGCGTTGCTGGACTATGCGAAGGGCGTGGGTATCGGCTTCTCACGTTTCGTGAGCTTCGGCAACAAGGCCGCGGTGCAGGAAACGGACCTGCTGCTGGCACTGGCGTCGGATCCGTTCACGAAGGCGATCCTGATGTACGTCGAGGAGCTGTCGCACGGGCAGCGGTTTATCGAGACCTGCCACCGAATCACACACGGCACCAATCCGAAGCCGATCATCGCCATCAAGACCGGGCGCACGCAGGAAGGGGCTGCGGCCGCCGCTTCGCACACGGGTTCGCTGGCTGGCTCAGACGAAGTCTACGACGCGGTGCTGGGTCAGGCGGGCGTATTGCGCGTGGATTCGGTCAAGGAACTGTTCGATTCGGCGGAGGTGTTTCTCGATCCGTCGCTGCCGGCGGGGCGCAAGACAGCGGTAGTAACGAATGCCGGCGGGCCGGGCATCATGGCCACCGATGCCTGCATTCGCAACAAGATGACGCTGCCGAAATTCCAGGAGTACACGCTCAAGTCACTGCGCTATCAGCTACCGCCGACGGCCAGTCTGAAAAACCCGGTGGATGTAATCGGGGATGCCAAGCACGATCGTTACCGGGCGGCCCTGGACGCCGTCTCGTCGGACGAGAATACCGATCAGATCATGGTCATCGTCACGCCGCAGACGATGACGGATGTCACCGAGATCGCGGAGGTGATTCGTGAGACCAAGAGTTTCTGCGGCAAGCCGATCGTGGCGTGCATGATGGGACTGGTTGACATGTCTTCGGGCGTGGAACTGCTCCGCAAAGGTGGCGTACCGACGTATGCGTTTCCGGAGGATGCGATGCGCGCGATGGCGGCCAAATGCAGCTTCGCCGAATGGACGCGTCAGCCGCAGCTTCAGTACCCTGACTACGACGTCGATCGTGAGGCGGCGAAGAACATCCTGGATGAGGAGTTGGGTGCCGGCCGCAATACACTGGTCGAACTGAAGGCGCTCGAGGTATTCCGCCATTACGGGTTCCCGATCGTTCCATATGCGTTGGCGACTTCTGCGGACGAGGCGGCGAAGGCGGCAGCGGACATCGGCTTCCCGGTCGTCATGAAGATCTCCGGCCCGAAGATCCTGCACAAGACGGATGTGGGCGGTGTGCGGCTCAAGCTTCAGGACGAGGAAAGCGTTCGCACGGCGTATGAAGAGATGGTCGCTGCCGTCAAAGACAAGATGGGGGCCGATGTCGAGATCTGGGGCGTATTGGTGCAGAAGATGCTCGACCCCGGCAAGGAGATCATCCTGGGCATGACGCGCGACCCGAATATGGGGCCGCTGCTCATGTTCGGCCTCGGCGGTATTTATACCGAAGCGTTGAAGGACGTGGCGTTCCGCCTGGCGCCGATTGGTCGAAATGTGGCTGGTGAGATGATCAAGTCGATCCGGTCGTACAAGCTGCTGGAGGGGGTGCGCGGCGAGAAGCCTTCTGACATCGATGCGATTGCGGCGTGCCTGATGCGGCTTTCGCAACTGGTCACGGATCACCCGCGGATCAAGGAACTGGACATAAACCCGCTGATGGTCTACCCGCGTGGTGAAGGCGCGATGGTGGCCGATGCGCGTTTGATTCTGACGGAGTAGCTCGGGTCGAAGACTGCGTGGCTTAAGCCGCGACGACCTCAGGCTCGGAGGCCTGAGCCCGTGAAAGCGTATCGACCCGCATGGGAACCAGGTCTGATGTATGTATGCTGACGTAACGGAGAAGTGACCGATGCCCGACAAATGGCGTGAGCGGCACGCGGACAAACTGATGTCCGCCGAGCAGGCGATTCGTAAAATCCGGCCCGGCGATCGGGTGTTCGTGGGTTCGGCGTGTGGCGAGCCGCAGGAACTCGTGCGCGTGATGGCTGAAGCCGGTGACAGTTTCACCGATACCGAAGTCGTCCACGTGCTGACGCTGGGCGTTGCGCCATATGCACAGCCGAAGTACGCGCAAAACTTCCGCCCCAATGCGTTCTTCATCGGTAACGCCGTGCGTGACGCAGTCAACCAGGCGCGGGCCGACTACACGCCGATCTTCCTGTCGCAGGTTCCGGGCCTGTTCAAGTCACGCCGCGTCGCCATGGATGTGGCGCTGATTGCGGTCAGTCCGCCGGACGACTATGGCAATTGCAGCCTGGGCGTATCGGTGGATATCACGAAGGCTGCGGCGGAATCGGCCAAGACGATTATTGCCCAGGTGAATCGGAACATGCCGCGGGCTCACGGCGACTGCTTCATCAACGTGAGTCAGATTGACTGCCTGGTAGAGCACGATGAGCCGTTGCTCGAATGGCCGGCTGGCGATGACACAGACGACATCAACAAACGCATCGCGGCGAACCTGGCGCGACTGGTGCCGGACGGGGCCACGTTGCAGCTTGGCATCGGTCGCATTCCGGATGCCGTCCTGGCCCAACTGACGGAGAAGAACGATCTGGGCATCCATACGGAGATGTTCTCGGACGGCGTACTGAAGTTGGCGGAGCGTGGCGTGATCACGGGCCGGCACAAGACGCTGAATCCGGGCAAGATTGTCGGGAGTTTTGCGGCGGGCAGCCAGGAACTGTTCGAGTTCATGCATGACAACCCAATGGTGGAGATGCACCCCTCGGACTACACCAACCATCCGATGGTCATCAGTGCGCATGACAACATGGTCGCCATCAATGCAGCCCTGGAAGTCGACCTGACCGGCCAGGTGGTGGCCGATTCGTTGGGACAGCTTCTCTACAGCGGTATCGGTGGTCATGCCGACTTCATCCGTGGCGCGGCGCTGGCCAAGAACGGCAAGCCGATTATCGCGATTCCGAGCACGGCGGAGACGCCGGAGGGTGTACGGTCACGTATTGTCGCGACGCTTCAGGAGGGGGCCGGCGTAATCACGACGCGTGGCGATACGCACTATGTGGTCACGGAGTACGGCATTGCCTTCCTGCACGGTAAGACGATGCGCGAGCGAGCGATGTCACTGATCAGTGTGGCGCATCCGGACTTCCGCAGTGAGCTGCTGCACGCGGCCAAGCGCAGGCGCATCGTGTACCCGAACCAGATCATGCCGCCGGTACAGGCCCCCTATCCCGCCCAGTACGAGGAAACGGTCGCGCTGCGCGATGGATCGCAGATCTTCGTGCGGCCGATTCGACCCGACGATGAGTCGATGATGCGGGAGATGTTCTACGACTTCAGTGAGCAAACGAAGTATCTGCGATACCACGCGGCACTGAAGTCCATGCCGCACAACAAGCTCCAGGTCTTCTGCACGGTCGATTACACGAGTGAGATGGCGATCATCGCCATCTATGGTCCGCCCGGTGAGGAGCGCGTTGTCGGCGTGGCCCGGTACATGACGGATGCGGAGGGCGACTCGGCCGAAGTCGCCTTCACGGTAGCGGACGACTGGCAGCGGAAAGGGCTGGGTTCGTACTTTTTCAACCGGCTGGTGCAGATCGGCCGGGAACAGGGCATTCGGACATTCAGTGCCTACGTTCTGGTCGAGAACAGCGGTATGTTGAAGATCTTCCACCGTTCGGGCCTGGTCGTGGAGACGGTGAACGAAGGCGAGGTGGTGCGCGTCGAGATGAAGTTGCCGGAGGCAGAATAGGCGACACGATGACGCTTGAGTGCCTGCGGCTCCCGTCGCAGTCACTCCCTCGCAAGCTGGAGGAACCCAGGACTGAATGAGCACCGGGTAGGCGGGGGCCTTGTGGCCCCGGCGTTCCACCAGGTGCCCCGCCCAGTGC
>CAYXTR010000023.1:0-76698 GCA_964468185.1 uncultured Planctomycetales bacterium
CCACAACGTCTCAATCACTACCCCCCGCAAGTGCCGTGCCGGACAGTATTGGTTAAAAACCGGTGCCACAGGGAATCCGGATTGGCTGCCGGTTAACCGGCCAATGGCACCCGGTTTGAACGGCGGACGCCTACCCGGCATAATCGCGCGGGCCCGCGGGCTCAGATCGCATGTGATGGCAACCGCCCCATTTCGCCGGAGTGCGCCATGATTACGATCGTCTCCTTCGTTCTGTACACGCTCGGCATCGTGATTCTCGGACTTTATTCGGCGCGCTACGCCCGGCGTAGCGACGAGGACTTCTTCCTGGCGGGGCGGTCGCTGGGGCCGTGGGTCGGGGCGCTTTCGGCGTCGGCGTCGAGCGAGTCGGGCTGGGTGACGCTGGGGCTGGTGGGCTGGGCGTTCACGCATGGCGTGCAGGCGTACTGGATCGCGCCGGGTTGCCTGCTGGGCTACCTGTTCAACTGGTTCGTCATTGCACCGCGGATGAGCGATCGCGCTCGTGCGCTCAATGCGCTGACGCTTCCTGATTTCTTCGCGTTCAACTTCCGCGAGCGCGTGCCACTCATTCGCATTCTGTCGGTGATTGTCATTCTGGTGGCGATGCTGGCGTATGTCTCCGGGCAGCTCGCCGCGGCCGGCAAGGCGTTTGAGGCGGGTTTTGGTGGACTGGACTATCGGCTCGGTGTACTGATCGGTGGGGGTATCGTGTTGCTGTACACCGTAAGCGGGGGTTTTCGGGCGGTGTGCTGGACGGATTTTCTCCAGGCACTGCTCATGGTCGGTACACTCGTCATCTTTCCAATTTACCTACTGATGAACGCCGGCGGTTACGGGTTTATCTTCGACGAGCTGCGCGCCGTGGCCCCCGAAGGCGGGCAGGTTGGCGATTTCCTGCGCATCGTGCCGCATCTCGGGCTGGGTGCGTTCATTGGGTTCCTGTTTGGACACGGGGCGCTGGGGATCAACTTTGGCTATCCGGGGCAGCCACACGTGCTGGTGCGCTTCATGGCGCTGCGTGAGAAGCGTGAGGCGTGGATTGCGGGGCTGGTCGCGTTTACGTGGGGGCTGTGTGTGTATTGGGGGGCTGTCACGATTGGTCTGTTTGCCCGGGCGTTTGCGGCTCAGCACGCCCGCATGGGTACCGGTGGCGGCCATTGGACCGATCTGGTCGTGGCAGATGGTGACCTGAGTCTGGTGGTCAGCGCGATGAACCTGCTGCCGGAGGTGTTGTCCGGACTCGTTCTCGCAGCCGTCCTTGCTGCGATTTGCTCCACGGCCGACAGTCAGCTCGTGGTCGCCGCCAGTTCAGCCGCGAATGACCTGTATGCGCGGCTGCTGCGTCGTTCAAATCGCGACGTTGCGCAATCGGAGTCGGGAGAACCGGTCGCGACGCCGAGCCCGGAAGGCACGAGCATCGGCGAAGGTGTACCGACCATGGCGCCTGCACATCCGTGGGTGAACCGCGGCATTGTGGCGGCGCTGGGTGTCATTGCGGTGCTGCTGGTGATCGACCAGAAAGTCACGATCTACACGTATGTGTTGACGTATGGCTGGGCGATGCTGGGGGCGTCGTTCGGACCGCAGGTCGTGCTGGGGTTGTTGTGGAAGCGCGCGTCGTGGGCGGGCTGCCTGTTCGGAATGTTGACGGGGTTTGTAATCGCGATTGCGTGGCCGAACGTGTACAACGCCGAGAGATTGGGGCAGGTATGGCCGGCGGCATTCGAGCATGGAGCGCCGGTTGTCGAAGTGTACAACCTGCCGCTGGCGTTTGTGCTGGCGTTGATAGTCAACGTGGTTGTGAGTCTGCTCGTACCGTCTACGACGCACGCCGCGATCAATGGGCCACCGGGTGCCGACTGAAGCGTCTGCACTCAGGTTCCGCTGAATGTCGAGTTTCGGATGGGTCGGGCGTCCCGCCCGACGTTGGCACCCTGACGCTCCAGGCGGGCGAGACGCCCGCCCCACCCTTCCAGGGGTAATGGAGCAGCCGTGAAAGCACACCAGTTTCTCCGCAAGCGGGAAGTGAGGATGACACATGCGTAATCATGTTCGGGCCGCGAGATTGTCGTGGGGAATTGTCGTTGGGTGTCTATTGTCGTCCGCTGCACCGGCGTTGGCGCGTGATACTGACAAGCACTACTGGCTGGGGCACTGGGAATTTGCGGGACAACGCGTCATGTTCTACGTCGTCTTCGAGCCGATGGGCGACGGTGAACACGGCGCCGTGATCAACATCCCGCCGCAAGGTGTTGAGGATTGGCCGCTGACCGAAGTTGAGTACACGGCGGACAAACTGAAGTTCACCATGCCGCAGGTTGGGGCGGTCTTCCAGGCCGATCGCGATGGCAGCAAAGCCAGCGGGACGTTCAAGCAGCGTGGTCTGACGATTCCGTTCGAGCTTGCGAAGACGACGGCGGATGCCGTGCGCTCGGCAGGGCCACAGCGTCCGCAGACGCCTGCGCCGCCGTTTCCGTACACGCAGCGTGAAGTGACGTACGAGAATCCGGTTGATGGCACGAAGCTGGCGGGGACGCTCACGATTCCGCAGGGAGCGGGTCCGCATCCAGCGGTCATCTTCATCACCGGCTCGGGTCCGCAGGACCGCGATGAGACGATCTTCGGGCACAAGCCTTTCGCGGTGATTGCGGATCATCTGACGCGGCACGGGATCGCGACGCTGCGTGTGGACGACCGAGGCGTGGGTGGGTCGACGGGCTCGATTGAAGACTCGACGACAAAGGACTTTGCCAACGACGTGCTGTCGGGCATCCGCTTCTTGAAGAAGCAAGGGGAGATTGACGTGGAGCGGCTTGGGCTGATCGGCCACAGCGAGGGCGGGTTGATTGCGCCGCTGGTGGCGTCGCGTTCGAAGAGTGTGGATTGCATCGTGCTGCTGGCAGGTCCGGCCCTGCCGGGTCACGAGATTCTCAATCTCCAGATGCGACGCATCAGCGAGATCTCGGGCGCCTCGGCGGACTGGGTGCAGAAGCAGTCCCGCATCCAGCGCGAGCTGCTGGATGTCGTGCTCAACAATGGTTCTGACGATGATCTGCGGGCCGCAGTCGGCAAGCTCATCGAATTGCAGTTGGCGGCCAACCTCGGCGCCGGCATGACAGATGAGATTGTGGAAGCCATGGTCGACGCGACGATGAAGCAGATGCGCTCGACGTGGATGCAGTTCTTTATCAAGCATGATCCGCGGCCGACGCTTCAGCAGGTCAAGTGTCCCGTGTTGGCGCTGTTTGGTGAGAAGGATCTTCAGGTGCCGCCGGATGAGAATGTTCCCGAGATGCGCAAGGCGCTCGCCGGCAACAACGAGGTCACCGTCAAGGAGCTCCCGAAGCTGAACCACCTGTTTCAGGAGGCCACGACGGGCATGCTGCCAGAGTATTACACGATTGAGCAGACTGTGTCGCCCGAGGCGCTGGATGTCATCAGCTCGTGGTTGAAGGAGCAGTTTGGGCTGAGGTAGCGCTTGCGCCGGGTGGCGGCGGATTGACGATGTTTGGGGGGCGTGGTGGGAGTTGGTCACGTGCGGCCGACGCGGAGCGGCCGCTGCCTCTCTGACCGACCGGAGGTCGGTCCTCCACAGGACGTCAGGCTCGGAGGCCTGACGCCGCATCCTGGCGGGTCCCCTTTGGCCACTGGGCCCGTTCTCCGGATTACAGCCAATCTGCGATGGGGCGGACGTGGCGGGCGAATTCGCGGACGGGCAAGTTTACCGTGCCCCATTTCGGGCTGCGCACGCGGGCGTTGAGCCGGTAGTCGGCGAGTGGTACGCCGGCGAAGACGTAGCGCCGGTCGCGGTATGCGTGTACCACCTCGGGCGGGGGCTCGCCGTGGGCGTCGAGGCGATAGGCGAAGACGAGCATGCCGGCGAAGTCGCCGCCGAAGACTGCTTCCCATTGGGTGAGTCCGTCGAGGTCGGCCTGGGTGGCCCAGTTTTCCCAGGCGGGTTTGCCGTTGCGTTTGCGGGCGGCCCAGCGGCGGCCTTTGATGTCGACGAGCCAGTTGGTGCCGGAGGCTGAGTAGACGATGAAGTCGAAGCTCTTCAGTTTGGCATCGCGGAAGGCGGCGCGTTTGGCCTCGTCGACGGCGACGTAGGGGATCTGGTGGGTTTGCAGGTAGTGTTCGAAGGCTTTTTCGTAGTCGATGTGCGATTTCACGCGCGGGTACCCCGCGGGTCAGGTGGCGCGCCGGGAGTATAACACGGTGGGTGACAACGATCCAAAACCTCGTAAGGGGGGGCAGCTCCGGTCGGACGCGAACCCGTTTGGCGAGCGCTGCTAACCCACCTCGGCGGGCTGACGTGCGGCGGTGGCGAGTTGTTTGCGGAGGATGGTGAGGAGAGTTTGTGGTTCGAGGAAGCGCTTTGGGAGGCGCCAGTGGATGGTATGCGGGTCGGGTACGCGGGGCGAGCCGGAGCCTGCGGCGAAGAGTGGTTCGACGCGTTTGAGGTCGTCGACGGCGAAGATGACGTCCGGTTCGTCGACGACGATTGAGCGGATGCCCCAGGGTTGTGAAAGGACGCGGATCTCGGCGAGTTGGAGCAACGTCTCGACCGCGGCGGGGAGGGGGCCGAACGCGTCGCGGAGGTCGCCGCGCAGGACGTCGATCTCTTCCCGTGTGCGGCAGGCGGTGAGACGTTTGTAGACCTCCATGCGCTGGCGGTCGGCGCGGATGTAGCCGCGTGGTACGGTGGCGCGGATGCCGAGGTCGAGGTTGACCTGGCGGCGCTCGTCGGCGGGCTCGTTTTTCATGCGGCGGACGGCCTGCTCGAGCAACTGGCAGTACATTTCGTAGCCGACGGCCTCGATGTGGCCGGATTGTTCCGGGCCGAGGATGTTGCCCGCGCCGCGGATTTCGAGGTCGCGCATGGCGATCTGGAAGCCGGCGCCGAGCTCGCTGTAGTGCTCGATGGCCTTGAGGCGGCGGGCGGCGGTATCTTTGAGCGGATGTTTGGGTGAGAGGAGGCCGTAGCAGTAGGCGCGATGCTTCGACCTGCCGACGCGGCCGCGCAATTGGTGGAGGTCGGCCAAACCGAAGCGCTCGGCGCGGTTGATGAAGATCGTGTTGGCGGACGGGATGTCGAGGCCGGACTCGATGATGTTGGTCGAGACGAGGACGTCGGCCTCGCGGTTGAGGAACTTGAGCATGACGTCTTCGAGCTCGTGGCCGCTCATCTGTCCGTGGCCGACGACGCAGCGCGCTTCGGGGACGAGGGTGCGGAGGCGGTTGGCGACGTTGTGGATGTCGCGTACGAAGTTGTGCACGAAGTACACCTGGCCGTCGCGGTTCAATTCGCGCAGGATTGCATCGCGCACCAGGTGGTCGTCCCACAGCCGCACCTGGGTGACAATTGAGCGGCGGTCGAGCGGCGGGGTTTGCAGTGACGAGATATCGCGAATGCCCAGCATGGACATGTGCAGCGTACGGGGGATGGGCGTTGCGGTGAGGGTCAGGATTTCGACGGTGGCCCGCATCTGCTTGAGGCGCTCCTTGGCCTCGACGCCGAAGCGTTGCTCCTCGTCGATGATAATGAGACCCAGGTCGGAGAATTTCACGTCGCGTGAGAGTAGCCGGTGGGTACCGATGAGGATATCGACCTCGCCGCGCTTTGTGCGGGCGATGATCTGCTCCTGCTCCTTGCGGGTGCGGAAACGGGACAGGACCTCGATTTCGAAGGGGTAATCGGCCATGCGTTCGTGGAAGGTCTGGTGATGCTGTTCGGCGAGGACGGTCGTCGGCACGAGCACGGCGACCTGCCGGCCGTATTCAACGACCTTGAAGGCGGCCCGCATGGCCAGTTCGGTTTTGCCGTAGCCGACGTCGCCGCAGAGCAGCCGATCCATGGGGCGGGGGCGGGTCAGGTCGGACTTGATATCGTCGAGGGTGCGCAGTTGGTCCTCGGTTTCCTCGTACAGGAAGGCGCCCTCGAATTCGTGTTGCCATTCGGTATCTTGCGGATAAGCGACGCCTGCTTCGGCTGCGCGGCGGGCCTGCACGGCCAGCAGCTCGGCCGCCAGATCGGTTACGGCTTCCGCGACACGTTGTTTGGTCTTCTTCCATGCGGTGCCGCCGAGCTTGCTCAGTTTCGGCTTCCCGCGGAAGCTGCCGATGTACTTCTGCACGACGTGGATCTGGCTGATCGGGACGTGCACGACGGCGGTGTCGGCGAACTCGATCGCCAGGAACTCGGTGGTGCCACCTTCGCGCTGCTGGGTCTTGAGTCCCTGGAAGCGGCCGATGCCGTGCAGGGCGTGCACCACATAGTCACCCGCCTCGAGGTCGAAGAAGCTGTCGATCGGCCGGGCCGGCTGTACGCGACGGAGGGTGCGGCGCTGGCGATAACGATGGAACAGCTCATGATGCGGGATGAATGCCGTGTCGTGCCAGCGGAAGCCGCGGTGCAGAATGCCGAGCGCGGTGCGGACGCGCTTGAAGCGGTCTGCGTCACGCGTGCGGGTCCACTGCGGCTCTGCCTCCTGGTCGCGCTGCATGTCGGGAGATGCGTGCTGTGAGAGCAGTTCCTGGAAACGCTGCTCTTCCGGACGATTGTCACACAACACCATGGCGTCGCAGCTCCGTGCGAGCTCGGCGAGCGCCTCGAGTGCGTCGGCCGCTTTGGGCTCGAACTGGGGCAGGCTGCGCACATCGAACTGCACGGCGTCGTCGGAGACGCCCGTGAAGCGGTGCAGGTGCAACTGGGTGAAGTCGTTCACACGTCGAAAGATGCCGTCGGGCGTGATGATGCCGGGGCGTTCACCCAATCGCTGCAAGAGTGTGCGCCCCAATTCCTGCACATCGCCGGGCTCATTGATGGCGATGATTGTGTCGGCTGGCAGCAGCGACAAGAAACTGGCCGTCGGTCGGTCGCCAGCCGCGACCTGATCAAATCGCAGCGCCGGCACCTGAACCGCCGCCAAGGGCTGCGAGGAGCGCTGTGTCCCGGCCTCGAATACGCGGATTGAGCTGATCTCGTCGCCGAAGAATTCGATGCGCACGGGATTGGTGTGGGCGTTGGAGAAGATATCGACGATGCCGCCGCGGCGGGCGAATTCCCCCGGCACCTCGACCGCATCGCAGCGTTGAAACCCGTGCTGCGTCAGCCAGCGGACCAACTCGTCGGGGTCGATCTGCTGCCCGGTGCGCAGTCGGTAAGAGCTCGCCGCAATCGCCGCGGCGGATGGCACCGGCTGCATCAATGCCATGATCGGCGTAACGATCAGGGGCGGCAGACTGTCGGTCGAGGACCGCACCTGGTCGTTTCCGCCGGCTGAGTTGTCGGGTGCGCCCGGTTGCTCGAGCAGGGTCAGGCACAGTCGCAGCCGCTCGCCTGCGAGCTCGTCAGAGGTGATATCCTCCTGCGGCAGCGTCTCGAGTTGTGGCAGCAAGTCCGGCGTCACCCCGAGCACCGTCTCGATATCGTCGCGCAGATCGTCCGCCTCGTCGGGGTGCGCGGTGATAAGCAGCAACGGCCGGATGAGCCGCTCGGCGGCCAGCGCGGCCAGGATGGGCGCAGAGGATCCCCACAGGCCTTCGGCTGCAACCACCCCCCTTTCGCGGTCCAGCAGCCGAATCAGCTCGGTTACGCGCGAATCACTGCGGATGGCATCAAACACATCCACGACTGAGATTCTATCGGCGAGCGGGTCGGGCTCAAACCACCCGGGCCTGGTGCCCAGACTCCGGCCTGCTCCTATAATTCGCCGCATGAGACGACAATTGCGCGGTCAGACCATGATCATCACGGGCGCCAGCTCCGGGATTGGGGCTGCTACGGCGTTGGCCTGTGCTGGGGAGGGCATGCATTTACTGCTGAATGGACGCAACGCCGAGCGGCTGGGCGAGGTAGCGCAGCAATGCCGCGACGCTGGGGTACGTGTGGAGACAGTGGCGGCCGACGTGACGGAGCCGGGGCTGAGTGGGCACCTGCTCGACGTCGCGGATGAGACGCTGGACGGGTTTTATGCCGTGTTCGCAAACGCCGGATACGGCTACAAGAGGGCTGCACACGAGATCGCGCTTGATGAGGTCCGCGAGATGTTCGAGATCAACTTCTTTGCCGCTTACGCGCTGGTGCAGGAGGCGGCCCGACGGCTCCTGGCCCGCGCGGCACCGGGGCACCTGCTGATGTGCTCGTCGGCCGTGGCGAAGTTCACGATGCAGAATTTCTCGGCGTACTCAGCCACGAAGGCCGCTCAGAACCATGTCTGTCGCGCGATGCGAATGGAGTTGCGCCAACACAACATCCAGGTCAGTTCCGTCCACCCGATCACGACACGCACGGAGTTCTTTGTCAGGGCCGAACAAGCAGTCGGTTTGCCGGGGGATGCGGAACATGCCTTTGACCACGTGCCCCGCTGGATGCTGCAATCACCGCGGCGCGTGGCGCGGGCGATCATCCGTTGTCTGCACCGGCCGCGTGCTGAAGTGTGGACGAGCTGGCCGACGCGGATTGTGGCAGGCTTGATGCCGGTTTTTCCGGGATTGATGGATGTCATCGGACGACAGGGGGATCCGAGACGCGGCTGAGCGTGTCGAGTTCACACAACGCGTCGACCGGCCACCCACACGCCGATTGGAGCGGGCGCCGTGGCGATGAGCTGTTCCAAGGGGTCGGCTGCCGACGAACACGGAAACGCCGCCACATCGGCTTGCTTGCCGGCGGCCAGCGTGCCGACTTCGGCGTCGAGCCCGAGGGCCGCTGCCGCTTGCACAGTGATCATCTCCAAGAGTTCGCGCGGCGTCGGCGGGTTGTCGAGTTCGCTGAGGACGAACTGCGCCTCGCGGAGCAGATTCACGTCCGTGTTGCTCGCGGCACTATCCGTGCCCAGCGCCAGCGGCACGCCGGCGGCAGTGAGTGTTTGAAACGGGTGTGGCGCATGACCGAAATAGTGATGGGCTCGCGGGCAGTACACGACATGATGCCCGGTCGCCGCCAGTTGTTCCGCTTCGCCCGGGTCGACGTAGTTGTAATGGGCCAGGAGTCCGGGCGGCAGATCGGCGGTGCATTTCCGGAGATAGTCGACCGGCGAGATTTTCGGCGCGTTGACGCCACACTGTGCCAGCAGCGCGTCGAGAAACGGGTGTAACGAGGCTGATGCGCCACTGACGAATGCGCGTTCCTCGAGCGTCTCGGCCCAATGAGTGCACCAGGGTCGCCGGCGCCGGGCGGCAAGTTCGACGGCCCCGCGGAGATCAGACTCTGGCACGGTGAAGGGCGTGTGGGGCGTGATGCCGGCGTGTAGCAAGTTGTCTTCCTCGACGGCATCGAGCCCGGCCTCGAGCTCGGCGAGGTTGCGCGGGGGGTGGTCGGCCAGTGATAGCAGTTCGACGAAGCACACTTTGCGAATCGGGATCTGCTTGAGTACTTGCCAGTGCACATTGCGGCGTGAGATGTCGCCAACGCAGGTGACGCCGGCGCGCAGCGACTGCCAGGCGCCGGCCGCGACGCCCGCGGCCTCACGCTCCATCTGGCCGGGAGCGGCGCGCAGCCTCACCAGCGCCTGTACCCAGGTCCAGAAGTCGTTGGGCGGGATCTGTCCGGTATAGCACGTCAACTCGAGATGCGTATGCGGATTGACAAGTCCTGGCGTGATGACGGCGTCGCCCAGGTCGACGACTTCCGCGCCTGGATGTTCCAGAGCGTCACGCCGACCGACCGCCGTGATCCGCTCGCCGGCGATGCGAATCGCGCCGGCCGGAATCGGGGGCTGCGAGACGGGCGATACCCATTTCGCCGTGAGGATCATTTGGAGTTTGGGAACCGCGGTTTGGCAGGCTCGGCGGTGCTGTTCAGCCACGTGCGCCAGTCCCAGCCGAGTTGCCCCTCGGTCATGTAGGGTGTCATGGCGGACTCGCAACTGCACATGGAAGGCGTACGGGCGAGGACGTCGGAGAAGCGCTCCAGCAATCGCGGCATGCGGTCGACGGCTGCCGTGGCACGTTGCCGCTCGACCTCTTCGGGCAGTACGCGGCCATCCTCGAAGGGGCGGTAGTTGGTGCCGTCCTCGGCGTAGCGGGCGACGTAGCACAGGCTCGCGTAGCACATTTGCAACTCTCGGGCGAGGAAGACCTCCGGGACGAGGGCCTGGCCAAGGACCTCACCGCCGTAAATCGCGTACTTGCGTGTTTCGGCGGGCGTCTCGTGGCGCGGGCCTTCGATGCAGACGTATACGCCGCGGCCGGTGAACTCGGTGTTCTCGGATTCCAGGGTGTTGATGAGGGCTTTTCGCAGGCTGGGGCAGAAGACGGGCCATTGGCGGAGGTGGCCGAAGCCCTGGTGGTCGAAGAAGGTGCTGGGGCGCAGGCGGGTCTCGTCGATCAGATCGTCGACGATGACGTATTCGCCGATGCGGAAGTTGTGGCTGATGGCGCGGGTTTCGCTCCAGGAGACAATGAGGCGGGTACCGAGGCTCTTGAGTGCGTAGATGTTGGCCCGGTAGTTAACGTAGGTTGGTGTGAGGTCGTAGCCCAGTTCGCCGTGGCGGGAGAGGAAGAGGAACTCGCCGAACCGGGAGGCACACCGATAGACTGGCTGGGAGGGTCCGAAGGGGGTTTCCTGGGGACCCAGCCGTTCCGCAACGAGCGCACCATCCTTTAGCAGGTTGTATGCGTCTCGGCCGCCAATGCACGCCAACGACACCGACATCCCCACGCTCCCACTGCTGCTAACGACTGCGGTGCAAAAGACAACGGACCGGGCCGCTCGGATTAGCGGTCGATCGACCGACTTCGGCTGCGAAACGGAATTGAATCGCTGATCAACCGGGTTTGAGGCCAGTGGTCGTACCCGGAAGAGACGCCGAAGGCACAGTATAAGCGTTGCAATCGCGCCCGCAATATGCTGGCGCGGTGCGGGTCGCGGACTGGATGGTTGCAGGCGCCGGGATCAGCTATTGGCCGCGAGGGCGCGCTCGATGGCCGCGATTACGTCCTGGGCATCCGGTTTCGTACGTGGCTCGAAACGGGCGATGACGCGGCCCTCACGGTCGACGAGGAATTTCGTGAAGTTCCAGCGGATCTCGCCGCCGAATTCGCCGTTCTGGTCGGACGAGGTCAGGTATTGGTAGAGTGGGCACTGATCATCGCCCTTCACTGAGATTTTTGAGAAGAGGTCGAAGGTGACGCCGTAGTTGTCCGTGCAGAAGGCCTGGATTTCCTTGTTGGTTCCGGGCTCCTGCTGGCCAAAGTTGTTGGCGGGGAAGGCGAGAATACGGAGGCCGCGGCTGGCGTACTTTTTGTGCAGGGCCTGCAATTGCTCGTATTGGGGCGTGAGGCCACATTTGGAGGCGACATTGACGATGAGGACGACGTTGCCGCGGTATTTGTCGAGGGGGACGTCGCGGCCAGCGATGTTTTTCATGGTGAAGGCCAGGGGGCTGGCTGGAGTAGCGCGGGCGTGGTCTGCGGCTGCGGTGGTCCTGTCGGTGGAGGCGGATTCTGTCTGAGCGCGGTTCATTGGTTTGTCGTTCTGCTGGCAGGCCGTGAGGGCCAGCAGGCAGGATCCGATCAGAAGGGTGGTTCGCATTGGTTGTTCCTCCGCGGGGGAAAGTGGGTTGATCAGTTCATGGCGGGCACACTGTGCCGCAAATGATAATCTCACTATCATTTGAGTTGTGGTGCGTTGGCGCGGTGTTGCGCGGCTCACGGCGGTTGGCCGCATTGGTTGCATCATTGTAGTCGGGGCGGAGCGGGTCGCCGGGGGGAGTTGGGGCGGTGGGTTGAACCGTTTTTCTTTGAGGGTCTGGCAACGTGGGGACTTTGTCCTATTATGGCGTTTTCGCGTCGCCAGGCGTGGTCGGCGGCGTTCCCTGGGTACTCGTTCACCCGTACAGTCGTCTGTGCCACCAGATGGAAGGATGATTCATGGCAGCCAGGAAGAAGTACGTCTATTTCTTCGGGGCCGGTAAGGCCGAAGGCAAGGGCACGCAACGCGATCTGCTGGGCGGCAAGGGTGCCGGACTGGCGGAGATGACCAACATTGGTCTGCCGGTACCGGCCGGTTTCACGATTACAGTGGAAGCCTGCGCGCATTATGACAAACAGGGCGACTGGCCGGCCGGCATGGAGAAGGAAGTCCGGCAGAATGTTGCCAAGCTCGAGAAGACGACTGGCAAGAAGTTTGGAGATCGGAAGAACCCGTTGCTGGTTTCGGTGCGGAGTGGTGCGGCGCGATCGATGCCGGGCATGATGGAGACGATTCTCAACCTGGGTCTGAATGAGGATGCTGTTGAGGGGATGGCGCATGCTACGGGTGATGAGCGTTTTGCGTGGGATGCGTATCGGCGGTTTCTGCAGATGTACTCGACGGTGGCCGTGGGGCTGAACAAGGATGTGCTCGAGACGAAGCTGGAGCAATTGAAGGAGCGGCTGAGTCTTCAGTTTGATCATGAGATTCCGGGTGAGGCGTTGCGGGACTTGTGCAACGATTTCAAGGCGTTCTTCCGCGCTGAGACGGGCCGCGATTTTCCCGAGGACCCATGGGAGCAGTTGCGGGGAGCGATCAACGCGGTCTTCAACTCGTGGAATGCCGACAAGGCGGTCACGTATCGCCGGGTGGAGAAGATCACGGACCTGACCGGCACGGGGGTGAACGTGCAGCAGATGGTGTTCGGCAACATGGGGGAAGGCAGCGGCACAGGCGTGGCGTTTACGCGTGATCCGAACTCCGGCGAGAATGAATTCTACGGTGATTTTCTGCTGAATGCTCAGGGCGAGGACGTGGTGGCCGGGATTCGGACGCCGCTACCGCTGATTCGCATGCAGGAGATCATGCCGGCGCAGTACGCGCAGCTCGAGGCGATTCGGACGATTCTCGAGGTGTATTACGGGGATATGCAGGACATCGAGTTTACGATCGAGCGCGGGACGCTGTACATGTTGCAGTGCCGGACGGGCAAGCGGTCGCCGCGGGCGGTGTTCCGCATGGCGGTTGATCAGGCGAGTGAGCCGCTGCTCTCGAAGGCTGACGCGCGGCGGCTGCAGAAGGAGGGCAAGCTACCGAAGAGGTATGCGGACGCGGCGGTGAAGCCGCTGATCAGCAAGGATGATGCGTTGGCGCGTATTCGGGCCGAAGATATCGAGCGGTTGTTCTACCCGATCATCAGTCCGAACATCCCGGGCGAAGAGCTCGAAGAGCACTATGTCGCGGACGGGATCAACGCGGTTCCGGGGGCGGCGTGCGGCAAGGTGGTCTTTACTGCACGTGAAGCGGAGCAGATGGCGGCGGAGGGTGAGGATGTCGTACTCGTCCGCAAGGACACGAGCCCGGAAGACGTCGGCGGCATGCAGGCTGCCAAGGGCATTCTGACGCAGACTGGTGGCAAGACGTCGCACGCGGCGGTGGTGGCACGTGGATGGGGCAAGTGCTGCATTGTTGGCTGTGAGGCGTTGAAGATTGACTACGGCGCCAAGGAGATGACCATCAGCGGGACGCCCATTCGCCAAGGTGAGTTCATCACACTCGACGGCAATACCGGGCGGGTCTACAGCGGCAAGCTCCAGCTTGAGAAGCCGGAGTTGCCCGACCAGTATTACACGCTGATGGAATGGGCTGATAAGCGCCGTCGGTTGCTGGTGCGCACGAATGCGGACACGCCGGAGGATTCGCGCCGGGCGGTTGCGATGGGTGCGCAGGGCATTGGGTTGTGTCGGACGGAGCACATGTTCTTCGCGACGCGTGCCCGGCAGCTTGCGATTCAGGAGATGATCGTCGCGGAGAGCGAAGACAAACGCCGTACGGCGCTCGAGAAGCTGTTGCCGTATCAGCGTGAGGACTTCATGGGCATTTTCGAGGCGATGGACGGGCGGCCGGTTACGATTCGCCTGCTCGATCCGCCGCTGCACGAGTTTGTGCCCAAGACGCGCGAACAGGCTGAGGAGCTGTCGCGCGAGACGGGCGTGGCGCCGGACGAGATCCTCGCGCGAGCGGATGCGTTACACGAATCCAACCCGATGCTGGGGCATCGCGGCTGCCGTTTGTGCATCACGTACCCTGAGATCCTCGAGATGCAGGTGCGAGCGATTATCGAAGCGGCGGTCGAGATCAAGCGGCGGGGGCAGAAGGTGGCGCCGGAGATCATGATTCCGCTGACGATCGCGGCCAAGGAGTTGCAGATTCTCGCGGAGCGTGTGCGGCAGGTCGCCGATGAGGTGATCAAGGATGCCGGCGTGAAGCTCGATTATCTGGTGGGTACGATGATTGAGACGCCGCGGGCGGCACTGACGGCTGGTGATGTCGGCGGCGTGGCGGAGTTCTTCAGTTTCGGCACGAACGACCTGACGCAGATGACGATGGGTCTGTCGCGTGACGATGCGGGTCGGTTCCTGCCGGACTATGTGGATGCGACCAAGGCCGGCGTATTCCCGGCGGACCCGTTCCAGTCGCTGGATCAGCCCGGGGTCGGCAGGCTGGTGGAGATGGCGATTGCCGAAGGTCGCGTGACGCGACCGAAGCTGAAGATCGGCATTTGCGGTGAGCATGGTGGCGATCCGGACAGTGTGCGGTTCTGTCATGTGGCCGGGATGGACTATGTGAGCTGCTCGCCCTATCGGGTGCCGATTGCGCGGCTCGCCGCGGCCCAGGCGGTCATTGAAGAGCAAACGGTGAAGAAGCCGGCCCGGAAGGCGACGCGCAAGGCAGTTCGCAAGACTGTGAAGAAGAGCGCGGCGAAGCAGACCACCAAGAAGAAGGTGACGAAGAAGAAGGCAACCAAGAAGGCTGCGAAGAAGAAGGTCGCGAAGAAGAAGGCGTCGAAGAAGACTGCCAAAGCCACGAAGAAGAAGGCCGCGCGGAAGACGGCGAAGAAGAAGCGTGCCAAGCGCAAGGCGCGGCGTTAGTCGGCAGCGCTGACAGCGCGCCGTGTGCGGCTTTTGAATCGGACGAGGAGGGCAGGCGTTTCGCTTGCCCTCCAGTTATTTGATCCACCGGGAGGCTTGGCGCTACAGGCGGCGGATTGCAGTCGTAGCGCCGCCGGAAAGGAGTGCATCGCGATGTCCCTCCGCACGATTGCCTTGACCGACGCGCTGTACGATTACCTTGTCACCGCCACGCTGCGGGAGCCACCGCTGTTTCAACAGTTGCGTGCGGAGACGGCCCAACTCGAGCAGCGGAATATGCAGATTGCGCCGGAGCAGGGTCAGTTCATGGGGCTGCTGGTCGAATTGCTCGGCGTGCGGCGTGCGATCGAGATTGGCACGTTCACCGGCTACAGCGCCTTGTGGACCGCACAGGCGCTGCCGCCGGACGGGCGGCTCATCTGCTGCGACATCAGTACGGCATGGACAGACATCGCGCAGCGCTTTTGGCAACAAGCGGGGCTGACGGACCGCATTGACCTGCGCATTGCGCCGGCGCTCGAGACCTGTGATCAGCTCATCGCTGCGGGTCAGAGCGGCGGTTTTGACTTCATGTTCGTGGACGCTGACAAGGAAGGCTACGACGCGTACTACGAGCGGGCGCTGCAACTGCTCCGCGCGGGTGGCGTCGTGCTGTTTGACAATGCCCTCAGTTCCGGCCGGGTCGTCAAGCCGGACCCCGACCAAACCGGGCCCCGTCATATTGATGCATTGAATCGGAAGATCCAGGGTGATGAGCGGGTCAGCATGTCGCTTGTGCCGATCGGCGATGGGTTGTTGATTGCGCGGAAGCGCTGAGCGACGGTTTGTCGGTCGCGTGCGTCCGACACGGACGTCAGACGCAACGTTGGCAAACAGGGTAACAACGTAACAAAGTGACGAGGTAACAAGGGACTGCGGGGCGAAACGCGGCTGGCGCCGCGTAGACCGGCCGGAATGAACTGTTGCGGGACGTCAGGCGCGGAGGCCTGAAGCTCCCGGGCCAGGTGTTGCGTCAGACTATGCGAGCTGTACTCGGGTGGCCGAGGAGCTTGCACACCCATCTACGATGCTGCGCGGTTGGTTATGGTCGGACGGTCACGATGCGGCGGTCGCCGGTGGGCTCAAGCACTTGCAGGCGGAGCGGTTCGCGGGCTGGCGCTTCGGCGAGGATACGTTCCATGTCGCGGACCGTTTCCACCAGCTCGCGATTCACGCTGACAATCAACTCGCCGACGTTGACGGAGGGCAGCCCCTCGGCCGTCGGATCAAGTTGCCAGATGATGACGCCGCGCTCGCTGTCGTCGTACGTCCGCAACATGCCTTCCCGGAGGGTTCGGAACGTCAGGCCCGGCAGGCGATCAAATGAGAACGCATCGGCGGCGGGCGCGCGCCGCGCTGCCAGCAAACTCTCGGGCTGAATTCCCAGCCGTACCGTCAGTTCCAGCGTCTCTCCGTCCCGCATGACGCGCAGCCGAGCGGCTTCCTCGGGGACCATATCGGCGACCATCGTGCGCAGGTGCTCAGAGTTTTCGATTGGCACGTCGTCGATTGCGATGATCACATCTTCGACCTGCAAGCCGGCGGTTGCCGCGGGGGAGTCGCTCAGCACGGCCTCGACAAAGACGCCGCGCATGTCCTCCAAACCAAACAGATCGATGTCGCCCTCTTCGAGGGGTGTGAAGCTGACGCCCAGCCAGCCGCGGGTGACTTCGCCGTCGCGCCGCAGCATCTCGGCGATGCGCGCGGCCCGGTTTGACGGAATGGTGAATGCGATACCCGCATTCACGCCGTCGCCGTGGGTGGCGATCGCGGTATTCACGCCGATCACCTCGCCGCGCATGTTCAGCAGCGGCCCGCCGGAATTGCCCGGGTTGATCGCGGCGTCAGTCTGGATGAAGTTCTGGTAGTCGATGTTGACACCGCGAATGCTGGTGCGTCCTTTGGCGCTGACGATTCCATGCGTAACGGTGTGCTGCAACCCGAACGGCGACCCGACCGCGAGCACCCAGTCCCCCACCTCAAGCGCATCAGAATCGCCGAAGGCGAGCGGGTGGAGGTCCGGGGCGTTGATCTTGACGACGGCGAGGTCGGTCTTGGGGTCCGTGCCGACCAAGTCGGCCGGGTAGCTGCGATTGTCGTGCAGCATCACGGTGATGTCGGAGCGCCCCCCGACCACGTGGTTGTTCGTGAGGATATAGCCGTCGGCATCGAAGACGATGCCGCTGCCGCTGCCGGGGGGCGGAGGTGCGTTGCGCATCCAGTGCTCGAACTGCTGGCGCAGCTCATCGGATGGTTCGTCGCCTTCGCCCTGATGCTGGTCGAGGAACTCGCGTAGCCGCCGCTCGAACTGGCGATCTGACATGCGTTCGCCGCCCTCGACGTTGATGTGAACGACGCCCGGGCCGGCGACCTGGGAGACCAATTTGAAGGCGCGCGAGACGGCGTGGACCTCGGGCAGTTCCGCGTGCAAGGCGGCCAGCTCTTCGGCGGAGGCCTGAATCCGGCCGCGTTCCATTGCGTATGCCAGGTGGGTCAGAAAGCGGTCCCCGACACCAATCCAAACAAGGCAGAGAACGGCGACAATCCAAATCCCGACGCTGAGACGCGGGGCGGCTTTCGACATGGCCAGCTCCTGAAGTGCCTGGGCAGCACCCCTGCCCGGGCCAAGCTCATCCTGGACGGCCACTTAACGTACGCGGCCATCGCCTGCTGCATTGTAGCGGCAATCTCGGTGTTGGGCGGCCACGCGGCTGGTTGCCGGGGTAGCGGCGATCTGATACTTAATACCCATTGTCAGGGAGTGGGGAGGCATTATGCAGGGGCCAGGCGACGTGCGGCGGCCCGGTCAGCAAGCAGGTTGTGATCCGAACTGCGCGGCAGCGAACACGTAGGTTCTTGTGGGTCCGATAACATGAATCCAGCTTTACTCGGCATCCGACGCGAAGACAAGAGTCGTTGGGAGGCGCGTGTTCCGCTCACGCCTGAAGAAATCGCCCGCCTCATCGGCGAAGAGCGCCTTCAGTTTCAGGTTCAGACGTCGCCCATCCGGCGGTTCCAGGACGATGCGTTCCGCGCCGCCGGTGCGGAGGTCGTCGACGAACTCGCCGAGGCGCCGATCATTCTTGGCGTGAAGGAGATCCCTGCTCAGCTTCTGGAGGCTGACAAGACGTATCTTTTCTTCTCGCACACGATCAAGGCGCAGCCGGCAAACATGCCGATGCTGCGGCGGATTGTCGAGCTGGGCGCGACGTTGATTGACTACGAGCGTATCACTGACGAGGCTGGTCGACGACTGGTCTTTTTTGGGCGGTATGCGGGTCTGGCGGGCATGATCGACGCGCTATGGGCACTGGGCCAGCGGCTGCGGTATGAGGGCGTGAGCAACCCGTTCACACTCGTGAAGCGGGCGTATGAGTATGAGAATCTCGAGCATGCGCGGAAGGAGATTGCGCGGGTCGGCCAGCAGATTCGCAAGGAAGGCCTGCCGGAGTGCATCCGTCCGCTGATGTGCGGGTTTGCCGGTTATGGCAATGTGTCGCAGGGTGCGCAGGAGATCTATGACCTGCTGCCGGTGCAGTTTATTACGCCGGGGGAGTTGGCTTCATTCGACAAAGCTGAAGAGCCGTGCGTGAAGGTGGTTTTTCGCGAGGAGCATCTGGTCGAGCCGCTGGACGAACATGCCGAGTTCGAGTTGCAGGAATACTATCAGCATCCGGAGAAATACCGGGCTGCGTTTCAGCCGCAGCTCGAGAGGCTGCACATGCTGATCAACTGCATCTACTGGGAGCCGAAGTATCCGCGGCTGGTCACGTGTGAGCAGGTACGGCAGTTGTTTGGCGGTGGGTCAAAGCCACGGTTGCGCGTCATCGGTGACATCACTTGTGACATCGAGGGGTCGATCGAGTGCACGGTCCGGCCGACCGAGCCCGGCGAGCCGGTGTATGTGTATGAGCCTGCTGAGAACAAGGTGCGCGACGGGGTTGAGGGTAACGGTCCTGTTATTCTGGCGGTGGATATCCTGCCGTGTGAGCTGCCGATCGACGCGTCGACGCATTTCAGCCGCGCGTTGAGTCCGTTTCTGCCCGCGCTGGCGACGGCAAACTTTGATGCGTCGCTTGACGAAAGCGGTCTGCCGCCCGAGCTTAGACGGGCCACGATCGTGTATCGTGGCCGCCTGACCGAGCCTTATCGCTATCTGGAAGCCGAGATTCAGTAGCCGGGCGCATCGGGCGCGCATCGCGCGAAGGCAGCTATTCCGGCCGGCCGGGTCACCCCGTCATTTCTCAGGACCAGGCCGTCGGCAGCAGGAGGTATGACCATGAAGAAGGTGTTGGTGCTCGGAGCCGGTCTCGTTTCCCGCCCGCTGGTGCGGTATTTGCTGGATCAGCCAGAGTTTCAGGTGACGGTCGCGAGCCGGACGGTCAGCAAGGCCGAAGGGCTGGTGGCGGGGCATCCGGATGGCAAGGCAATTCCGCTATTGGCAGATGATACGGAGAAGCTGGCGGAGCTGGTGCGTGAGCATGATCTGTCGATCAGTCTGCTGCCGGCGCCGTTGCATCCGGTTGTGGCGGAGCTGTGCATTCGGCACAAGAAGCACATGGTCACGACCTCGTATGTAAGTCCGAAGATGCACTCGCTCGATCATGCGGCGCGCGACGCGGGCATCATGCTGCTGAATGAGACCGGTGTTGATCCGGGGATTGACCACATGTCCGCGATGCGCATCATCGACGATGTGAAGCAGCGTGACGGCGAGGTGGTCAGCTTCCGGTCGTACTGCGGAGGTTTGCCGGCGCCGGAAGACAACGACAACCCGTGGGGCTACAAGTTCTCGTGGAGTCCGCGGGCCGTCTGCACGGCGGGCAAGAACCCGGCGAGCTTTCTGGAGCGCGGGAAGCAGGTCGACGTGCCGGGGCGGGAGCTGTTCACGCACGTTGATGAGATGGATATCGAGGGGGTTGGCCAGCTCGAAGCCTATCCCAATCGCGATTCGCTCGGCTATGTGGGTCTTTATGGTCTGACCGGGATTGCGACGATGTTCCGCGGCACGTTTCGGTATCCGGGCTGGTGCCGGTGCCTGAAGAAGGTAGTGGATCTCGGATTGCTTGACGAGACGCCGGTTACGTATCCGGCCGGCACGACTTTTACGGAGTGGATGCGGCAGATCATCAACGGGCCGTCGACGGATGACATGCGGCTTCAGGTCGCCGGCGAAATTCAGCTCGATCCGTCCGACGACGTGCTGGAGCGGCTCGAATGGCTCGGGCTGTTTTCAGGCGATCCATTGCCGATCACGGAAACGGAGACGACGCGGCTGGATATTCTGGCGGCGCGGATGGGGGAGAAGATGCCCTATCGTCCTGGCGAGCGGGACATGATTGTGCTGCTGCACAAGTTCATCGCGCGTTTTCCGGACAATACGGAAGAGCACATCACGTCAACGCTGATCGAGTTCGGCCAGCCGGACGGGGACAGCGCGATGGCGCGGACGGTCAGCCTGCCGGCGGCGGTGGCGGCCAAGCTGGTGCTCACGGGGCAGATCGCGGAAACGGGGGTGCACATTCCGGTGAAGCCGGAGATCTACAATCCGGTGCTGGACGAGTTGGAGACGATGAACATCAAGTGCGTCGAAAGCAAGGCGTAGCGTCCGGGAACGGTTGACGTTTTCGGTCGGAACCTTGTCACGCGGTTACGTGATCATACTGGCGGGCGTGCTGCAGCAGCGCAAACACGAGCCCGCAGCGCGAACGGTACAACCTCACTCCGCTCGCTCTCCGGGCCCGCTATCAGTCAGCCGTGGCGCTGACCTTAATTCACTTCCAGCAATTCCACCTCGAACAGCAACGGCGCGTTGGGCGGAATGCGCGGGGGGGCGCCGCGCTCGCCGTAGCCGAGCTCTGGTGGAATGAGGAACTTGTATTTCGCACCTTCCTTCATGAGCTGCACGCCTTCGGTCCAGCCCTTGATCACGCCGTTGAGCCGGAAGCTGGCGGGCTGACCGCGGTCGACGGAGCTGTCGAACTTGGTGCCGTCCAGCAGCCAGCCGGTGTAGTGGACCTTGACGGTATTGGTGGCGCTGGGCGACTCGCCGTCGCCTTCACTCAGCACGACGTAGCGCAAGCCGGAGTCTGTTTCCTGGACGGATTTCCCGGATTCCTGCTCCATTTTCTCGATCGTTTCCTTCAGCATCGCTTCCTGAGCCGCCTTTCGTTTTTCCTCGGCGGCTTTTTCCTTGGCTTCGAGCTCTTCGACACGCTTGTTGAGCTTTTGCTCGTCGTAACCGCCGATGACTGCCACTGACTTGATGACGACGGGGTCCACGGGTGTGACGGGCCGCGGACTGGGATATTTGGGGTGCTTGTGGACGTCGGTGTTGCGGATCTTGTCGACGACATTCATACCTTCGACGACGCGGCCGAACACGCAGTATGCGGCGCCATCGCGTTGGGGTCGATCAAGCTGGCCGTTGTCGGTCACGTTGATGAAGAACTGGGACGTGGCGGAATCGGGCTGGCCGCCCAGCCGGGCCATGGCGATCGTGCCGCGTTTGTTCGTCAGACCATTGCGCCATTCGTTCTTGATCGGCGGCAGGAGACCGTCCTTCTTCTCCATCTCGGCGGTGAAACCGCCGCCCTGGATCATGAAGTTTGGAATGACGCGGTGGAAGATCGTTCCCTCGTAGAAGTCTTTTTCCACGTACTGCAGGAAGTTTTGTGTGGTGATCGGGGCCTTCTCCGCGTTGAGCTGGAGCACGATGTCTCCGAGCGTCGTTTCCATCATCACGCGCGGTTGCAAGCCGCTGCCCTCCGGGGCCGGTTTCTGCTCTTCTTTCGCGTCGCCTTCCGCCTCGCCCTGCTGGGCGAAACCGAGCGATACACACATTCCGAGTGCCAGCAGGCACGTCCATAACCTGGTCATGTCAGCCATCTCCCGCTGAGATCATCTTTGCAATGCATATGAGCGGCCGCGGCCCACAGCCACAGCGCGCCATGCCCACGTCGGGGAGTATAGCGAAAGCGCGCGTCTGTGTCGAAGCGATCAGCGGAGTTCGCCGCGCGGCGCGCCTGTTGCGCTCGTCAGCCGACCGATCCCAATACCCACGTCAGGTAGTCGATTGCGTTCTGGAAGCCGATCGGGAAGACACGCGCGTCCAGCACCGCGCGGATGAATGCCAGCGGCTCCAGCAAGCGCGTATTCTCACAGCTTACGTCCATCAGGCTGTCACAGCTGGACGTGTGTGACAGGCCGAGCAGGTGCCCGAGCTCGTGTGCGACACCGTTGGCGAGTGCCGTGACGAACTCATCTTCACTTGCCCCGCGAAACTCGTCGGCGAATGCCCCGACGAAGATGATCGCCTCCCCTTCCGGCCGGGAATTGGCTACATCCACCCCGTTGGCGAGGCCGAACACGATATCGTTGTTACCGCCGAAGTGAATCGTGGCATGCAGTGCTTCTGGCGGCGGGCCGTCGCGCGAGGTAGTGAAATCGATGCGAAATCCGTCGTAGCGGGCCGCGACCTGGTCCTCGATCGCGATTTGCACCGCCTCCGTGCGCTCGGTCGGCAAACCGAGGTCGACGGCGTCGAACTCGATCGCAGGATATGTTCCGAAGGTGGGGATGGTCACCTGTGCCCCGCCCGCCCAATTGAAGTAGACGATCTGTGTCGGGGCGTCTTCGGCGGTACCGCGCCATCGTTCGATCGTGACCTCGTACGCTCCGGTCGTGCGGGTGCCGTGGTACGCCGTCACGGCGAGGAAGTAGTTGCGCGGAGCGGCGCGGGCCGTCATCTCGATCAGCGGGTCCAGATCGCGCGTCGCGCGCGCGCGGTCATCATCAAAGGCCCACAGGTTCTCGTCTGCGTCGAAGACGCCGGCCACGGCATCCAGTGTGTCATTTGCGGCGACCACACTCACGCGCAATTGATCGCCGGGCCCGAGTTCACCCAGCGCATACACATCCACGTCCGCGGGCGTCTCGATCGCGCCTCGAAATGTCAGCAATCCATCGGAGAAGCGCGGCAGAGCGCCGGCCTCGGTGAATGTCTCGTTGTCACCTGCATCCAAGAACGCGACGTCGGCCTCGCCGTCACTTGCTTGCAGTCCGAATCCGCAACCAGCCGACAAAACCAAACAGCCTGCCGCCAGCGACCAACGCATCGATCGCCGCACCGCATACCTCATCGCGTCACCTCTTTCTGCGTCGCCGTTGCGAACAGCGCTACCAGTTCCTGCCACGCCTGACATTGCTCTGCATGGCGCTCCGGGTACAGCCAGAATCCACGGCACATTTTTTGCGCTGCGCACGTTGCGCAGGGTACGTCCAGCCACGGGCGACGGAATTTCTGTTCGGCGACCAGGGCCGGCCGCTCGCCGTATATCGCCGGCAAAGTCCGCACAACACCGGCGGGTGAGCGGTATTGCAGGGCGGCGAACAGTGGCTCGATCGGCACGCGTGCCGCCGGCGCGCGGAGGAGAAACTCGGCGAGCGTCTTCAGATCGGCTCCGGACCACGCCCGCGGCTGGTCCAGGACAACCGCGATCCCGTCGATCACCAGTTGACGTACGGCCTCGACACCGCCCGGTGGTTGCGGCTTGACCCACAACGGCTGGCCGGTGGCGACGAGCTGCGCCCGCAGGTGCTGGTCCAGATCGTCCACGGAACGGTCGAGGACCAGTCGCTCGGCATCGCGATCAGACTGGTAGCGCCGGCGTGACACGCTTCCTGTGTGAAGCTGGCGCGTGGCTCTCGCGGCACCCGCTCCGCGTGGGCCGAGCGTCTGCTCGAGCCAGGAGAAATATGCCTGATAATCATCGCATAGCGCGGTGGGTACGTCTGTCCGCTCGTGCTCGGCGTGCGACTCGTACGGACACCCGCCGTGGCAAAGCTCCCAATACGCACATGCCCCGCACTTGCCGGCCTCGAGTGTTGTGCCGCGTTCTCGCAATGGCGCCCGACTGGTGTGCCTCAGGCAGTCTTCCAGTGACGTGTCATGGAGGTTGCCGAACTGCACACCACCCGCGTCGACCGAGCGGCCGCAGTTGAAGATGTTCCCGTCCGCGTCGACACCGAGATGAGACTCAACGCATGCCGCGACGCCGGCGAGATCGCATGATCGCACGTAGCCCTGGCCCTCCCAGGCAGCCACGATGTCTGCCACGGGCGAGAGCACCAGCCGTCGCTGATCTTGCAGCCACTGCTGTGTGATGCGCTTCAGGAACTCGCCGTACTGCCCCGGCTCCAGGCCAAGGCCGTCATCGTCGGCTTCCCGCGCCCGGCCGACGGCCAGCAGTGGATTCACGCGTAGCGAGAGGGTCGAGTTGTCGCGCAGGTTGCGGAAGAACCAGTACAGTTGCTCCGTGTGGGCCAGGCTGCGCCGGTGTACGACATAGACGCAGCCCACCCGCCAGCCGAGCTGGTCGACGCGGCCGAGCGCCTGCAGCCAGCGGTCGGTGTAATCCCCGCCGCCGCCGAGCTGACGCAGGTCGTCGAACGGGTCGACGGAGGTGCCGATGCCGTTGTCGCCGATCAGCGGCTGGAGGATTTCGATCCATTCATCATCGAGCAGGGTGAGGTTGGTCTGCAGGGCGTGTACGAGCTCGGGGCCGGTGCCGAACTTCAACAGCGCGCGGAAGAAGTCCTTGCCGAGCAGCAGGGGCTCGCCGCCGTGCCACAGCAGGCGGGCGCGGCGATATCGGCCATGGCGTACGAGCAGGCGTGCCTGGTCACACAGCGTGCGGGCGATGTCGAGCGTGAGTCGTTTGCGCTGGCCGGGCGCGCTCTGTGCCGCGCAGTAGACACAGCACGCGTTACAGGCCGCGGTCGTCTTGATGACGAGTTCGAGTTCACCCTGTTGCGGCGTTGTGGTCGCCATTGCCATCGGTAATCACGTGTGCGATACAGCCCCCGTGACATAGTCGTTGCGAGCGATATACACACGCGTCGCATTTTTCGAAGACGCCGGTTCGCAATCGGTCGCGGGCGGCGTTGTTCCGGTCGACGAAGGTCTTTTCCATTTCGCGCAGGCCGGTATGTCGATCGATGCGCATACGATTCTGCTTGGCCAACGGGAAGCAGGACCAGGCGTGGCCGGCGGGCGCAATATCGGTCGCCGTGTCGCAGACGAATTTGAGGTCGGCATTGACCCGGCGCAGGCGTCCCAGATTCTCATCGGTAAATGAGCAGAGCGGGAAGCCGCAGTCGAGGCCGACTCGCATGCCGCGTGGGAACACGGCCTCGGCCAGTTTGACGATCTGATCGGCGACGCCGCGGTAGTGGTCGAGGCTGAGGAACTCGTTGCCTTCGCCGGCGATGGGCTGGGCGAATCCGACGCGGACGCGACGATCGCGCAGATCCGTCCGTTCGATCAGGTCAGCGAGGAAGAGTGGATCGAGGTCGGCGCGATAGATGTTCAGGCCGACGTCGCAGATTTCGCGAAACCGGGCGATGAAGCGTTCCTGCCGGGCGTGATTTTCCGCCGACTCGATCTCCGGGAAGTTCACATTGACGACGAAGGTGAGCTTGCGGCGATCGGGCAAGGCCTCAATGGCCTGCATGACCTGCGTACTGCACAAGGCGTTGGTGAAGACGCGGACGCGCATGCCACGCGCCAACAGGTACCAGACGATTTCCTGGAACTGGGGATGCAGGGTCGGCTCGCCGCCGAGCACGCCGATGCTGGGACGTTTGCCGGCGATCATCATGTCGGCAACGGTCACGATTTCGCGCAGGTTCATTTCGCGTGCGGGCGCGTCCTCCATGGCCTCGAGCGCGAAGCAGTACGGGCAGCTTCGATTGCAATACGTCGTAATGACCAGATTCGGCATCCAGGCCCTCCTAGGCGCTCGTCGTCTGCCGCTGATAGGCGCTTGTCATGCGTTCCAAGAGCCGCCGCCAGAGCGCACACATCTCATCGCCGCGCTTCGCCGTCGTGTAGAAGGCCTCGCACGGCGGAAAATGCTCGCAGAACGCGCAGGGGGATTGTGAGGTGAACACTTTCCGGCGGAGGCCGCTGAGGCGCTGCCACAGCGCTGACTGGGCAAATGTCGCGGGATCATCATCGGCGGCGCCGAAGAAATCGCCCTGCTCGGCCCAGCGGCGAGACAACGTGACCCGGCCCGCGGAGTCGACGTGGTAGTTCTGCCCGAGCACTTCGTGATAGAGTTCCCAGGGCGTACCGCCGCCCTGACCGCTGATCGTGCCAGCGAGCGAGAAGAACGGCTCCAGGGGCACGGCCAGCGTGGGACTGTGCAGGAAGTAGTCGAGCAGTTCGCTCAGCACGTCCTCGTCGTAGTCCTCGCCATACTCCAGCCGGACGGGTACGTTCAGCGACAGGGCCATCATCACGACGGTGCCGTCGCCGACGGTCTTCGGTGTGAAGACATACTCGGCGGCGAAGCGATGGAGGTAGGGCGTCATTTCGAGCAGTTTGCGGGGTGACGGATTATCGGCAAGCACGGTCATGCTCTTCTGCTGATTGGCGTGACGTCCACGGGCCTCGGCGAAACGAGTCTCCGGCACGAACAGGTGGCGGCCCTCATGGGGGCGCAAGCGGCCGCTGGCCTGGCGCGGCAGGTCCAGTTCGGGCGACCGGATTCGGATGTAATCCGCTACGGGAAAGGCCGAACAAGGCGCCACTGTAATGATGTAATCGCGCCGCCGCGTCGTCATGATGCCCTCCCGGCAGGGCGTGCCCGCGCCGGCTGCTGCAAGTGCGCGGGTGGTCCGAAGAGCCTTTCGAAATGCTCGAAGATGCGTTTGCGTGCGGCGCAGAAGTAGGTTTCGCGGTGCAGGTCGCCGTAGTACAGCCAGGCGATGGTCGGGCAGCCGCCGTGACAGATGCGCCACCAGCGGCAATCCTGACAATGTCCGCCCTGGAGTTTCATGGCTCGGACGTGCATTGCGCCGCGCGGCGGAGCGCTCAGAATATCCTCGAGCTCAGCGGCATAGATGTTGCCGAGCTTGTGGGCGGCGTTATCGGACGCCCGCCCGCAGCCGTAGACGTCGCCATTCGGACTGATACCCATGTGCGTATTGTGGCAGTCCCCACGTGAGTCACAACACAGGCGGTACTCGCCCTGCCAGGCACGGTACCACTCACCCAGTGGCATGCTTGATGTTCGCCGGTTGTCGGCGAGCCAGACTTCGCAGAGGTCAACGAGGAACTGTCCGTACTCCTCGGCGGTGATCCAGAGTGCCTGCGTGTCGTCCGCGGCGCCGCGGCCCTCTTTGTAGAGGGCGTTGTAGCGGACGTTCAGCTTTGGATCGAGGTTGCGGAAGAAGTAGTAGAGGTCGCGGGCCCGGCCGAGCGACTGCCGGTGGGCCACGTACACGACGCCCACGTCGATCCCGTGTGAGCGCAGCATGCGTACGGCACGCACCCAGACGTCGGAGAGGTCGCGATCGCCGGCCAAGCCGCGCACGTCCGGCACGATGTCGAAGGAGGAACCCACGGCGCCGTCCCGCAGGAGTGCCTTCAGCGTGGGAACCCAGCGCTCGTCCACGAGCGAGAGATTGGACTGCATGGTGTTCTTGACGCGCCAGAGGTCGTCGCCGAACACGCGTTGCTGCTCATGGACGACCGTGTCGAAATAGGCCGGGCCGCAGAGCATGGGCTCGCCGCCATGCCAGACGAAGCGGAGGTTGCGGCGGTCATCCGCCGTCAGCCAGCGTTTGAAGCGCTCGAAGATCTCGCCCAGTTGCTCCGGGCGGATGCGGTCGCGCTTTTCCAGCGTGCCGTCCGCCGAGCAATAGACACACGTGCCGTTACATGCCTCGGTCGGCTTGATGATAACTTCCACGGCGTCCGTTCCACCTTCGGTGTAATGGCTGGGTCGCGCGGGACCAGGTCGGCTCGCTCGGCAGATGAGCCATTATAGGCGAAGGCGGTGAGGCATTACACGCCAAAACTCGCCCGACGGTCACTGAACCTGGCCGGAAACAACAATGCCGCGCGTGGTTGCAGCCCGCGCAGCGTGCCTTCCTATTCGCTCAGACCGGGTTTGGCTTACAGCCCGTCGGAGTAGTTGATGTAGTCGCAGTAGTCGCCGTCGCAGTGGTAGTAGTTGCGGCCGGCGCCGTCGCAGTAGCCGCAACTCGAATCGGAGTAGTCCGAATAGCCGGTGCCGTCGGCGTAGTTGATGTAGTCGCAGTAGTCGCCGTCGCAGTGGTAGTAGTCGCGGCCGGCGCCGTCGCAGTAGCCGCAACTCGAATCGGAGTAGTCCGAATAGCCGGTGCCGTCGGCGTAGTTGATGTAGTCGCAGTAGTCGCCATCGCAGTGGTAGTAGTCGCGGCCGGATCCGTCACAGTAGCCGCAGTTCGAATCGGAGTATCCGGTGCCATCGGCGTAGTTGATGTAGTCGCAGTAGTCGCCGTCGCAATGGTAGTAGTCGCGGCCGCTGCCGTCGCAATAGCCGCAGTTTGCGTCGCCGTACCCGCCGGTGTCGCCGTAGTCGCTATACGGTGCGTCGCCGTAGCTATTGCTGTAGCTGGATTCGCTGTAGCCGGAGTTGGAATATTCGCTGTAGCCACCGTCGTTGTAGATCAGGTCGTCGATGAGGCCGGGCGGGAGGTTATCGATGATGGTGCCCAGTTGGCCACAGCCGGTGAGGGCACTGCCCAAGGCACCCAGCCCGAGCGCGCCGCCGCCCAGTTTCCTGAAGAATGCTCGTCGACTGATCGGACTGAGCCCCGCACCCTCTTGCTCGTGATCGTTCACGGACATGCTCCAGCTCCCCAAACCGGTTACCAGACAATAGCATGAATACGTCTTGATCAGGTTAGCGGGTGGGGGCTTGTGATGCAAACAGGAAGCGCATTGGGGCGGTTATTGCTTCAGGCGTCGATGCCGCGCGGGCTGGGACGAGTGTCCGATAACGAAGCGCCCGACGGCCGTTGCGATCGTCGGGCGTGAAGGATGTCGTGAGTACGGAGCGCCGCCGTCTAGGCGTCTGCGTAGTTGATATAGTCGCAGTAGGCCCCGTCGCAGTGTTCGTAATCGCGGCCCGCGCCATCGCAGTAGCCGCAGTTCTCGCTGTAGCCGCCCCCGTCGGAATAGTTGATGTAGTCGCAGTAGTTTCCGTCGCAGTGGTAATAGTCGCGGCCGGCGCCGTCGCAGTAGCCGCAGTTTCCGCCGCCGCCACCGCCTTCGGTGTAGCCGCCTTCGGAGTAGACGACGCCCTCCAGGTCGTCGAGCACGTCACCGAGGTCGCAGCTACCGCCGCCGCCGAGGGCGACGATCGCGCTCAGGGCTCCGAGGCCGGCCGCTTTTTCTCCGATCTGCTTGAAGAACGCGCGGCGGCTGATCGGACTGAGTTGCTCCGGATTGTCTGGTTGTGACATCTTTCGGACTCCTGAGGGGTCGTCTGTTTTTGGACTTCAGGACACAGATATCGGACCCGCGACGGCAGTTTAGCGTGACGTTCCCGCCCGGTCAACGAGTTTTTCGGCGTCGGCTGGCGAGGGTTTTTCGATCTTGCAACATTTACGCTGTGTGAGAGCGGACGTTGTCCTGGTGCTCGGGGGGGGGCTGCCCGGGGGCGGGTGGCCCGCGACCGGCGGGTGAGGAGGGCGGGGGTGGGGCGACTGCGGTCGGCCCCGGGGGGCCCGATAGGGGATCTACGGTACGTCCCCAACCCCAATATTCGGTTGACATTGATGGGCTGACCGGTCACAATAAGCAACTGTGGAGGAGGAGGAGCCTTCGGGAAAGCGCCTCTGACGGCATCAAGCAGTTCTCGCCGCCGCAGGTATTTTCCGGCTCTCCCCTATATGGAAACGTGCTTAGCTCAGTCAGGGTGTGAAAGCTGAACTGTCGAGTACGAAATCTGGGGATCGAGGCGAGAGTGCGACCATCGTGGTCGACGCGTTTGATGAGGGGTCAGATGCGGTTCGGGATCTGCTGTTGTCGTTGCACATGTTGTTGCAGCAGCACCAACTCGGTCCTGCCCGCCGCCCTTCGCTCGCCTGCCCCGCGCGGTTCAAGTTCCTCCAACCCCCCTTTCACGTCCGCTGCGGTTAATTACGTTGCCTCCACGCAAAGTGTTCCGACTCATGTCAGTGCTTGGTTTGTTCCGAGCCTGGTCGGGCACAGGTCTTTCACTAAGGTCGGAGCTGAAGGAAGTCGGCTGCGAGTCTCTTAAGGAGGACAGGTTGTCATGAAGAGAGGAATGGGTATTTTCTGTATTCTGCTTCTGGGCGCATTCGCCGTCCAGGCGGACACGGCTGGCATCAGCGCCGTGCCGCAAGACCTTAACACTGTGCAGGCTGTGGCGCCTCAGCACGGCGGTTCGGCGGTTCTTGACGAATTGTGCCCGCCGGATTCGCTCCTCAGCCAGATTCCGACTGGTCCCGACGGGAGCTGGTCGTTTGGCACCTCGGATCTGGACTCGGGCTACCGCATTGCTGAGTGGTACTCGATCACCGGTCAGGTCGTTGAGTTGACCTGGTGGGGCCTTGCGCTCCAGTTCGACGGTGGCGGGTGGTCCGGCTGCACCGAGGACCCCACGCCGTTCACGATCACCATGTACGAGGACAATGGTGGTGTTCCGGGTGCCGAAGCGTGCTCGTACACCGTCAACGTCACGCCGGTGTACACCGGTGTCCTGTACAGCGGCATTTATGAGCTGGTCCGCTACAACGCGATCCTCGCGCCGTGCACCCTGATGGAGGGTTGGCTGGTGATCGAGGGTGGTCCTGAAGGCGACATTTGCTGGTTCCTGTGGGGCAGCTCGGAAGAAGGTCCGCAGCTTTCGCTGCAGTACCAGGACGGTGCCTGGGGCGCCACGGGCTACAGCCGCGCGCTGTGCATTGGTGGCGAGTATGTCCCGACCTTCGGTGCGTGCTGTGACGATTCGACCGGCATGTGCGAAGACGGCGTCGAGATCATCAACTGCACCGGTCGTTTCGTGGCCGACACCCTGTGTGCCGACCTCGATCCGCCGTGCGGCGAGATCCCGGGTGCCTGCTGCTATCCGGACGGTACGTGCGAGATTCTGACCGAATCCGAGTGCATTTATCCTTGTGGTGACATCGACCTCGACGGCGACGTTGACATCGATGACTTCTACGCGTTCGTCGGTCTGTTCGGCACCTGCGACGGTGGCCCGGCGGATCTCGACGGCGACGGCTGCGTCACCCTGCTCGACTACAACCTGTGGATCGAGTGCTACCGCACTGGCGGCGGCATGACTGGTGACTGGCTCGGCGAGAACACCACTTGCGACATGTGCCCCTGCATCGTCTTCTGCCCCGAGGGTGGCGTTCCTGAGGATGAGCCCTGCGGCGAAGACACCAACGGTGGCTGCAACATGGACGTCCCGACGTTCGAGCCCATCGAGTGCGGCATGACCAAGTGTGGTACGGCCTGGTTCGACGGTTCGACCCGTGACACCGACTGGTACGAGCTCGTGCTCACCGAGACGCAGCTCGTCACCCTGACGGCCGAGTTTGAGTTTGAAGGCATCTTTGGTCCGATCGGTCAGATCGTCCCCGGCGTCCCGGGTTGCGACAACACCACCGGCTCCATTGATCCGTATCTGATTCTGCCCGAGTGCACGCCCGGCACGCTGAGTGTCGAGTTTGGTCCGGGTACGTATTACATCTTCGCCGCCACCACGTTCGCCCAGAACGTCGCGTGCCCCGGCGACTACTACCTGACGGTCACGTGCGAAGACGTCCCGGTCGGTGCCTGCTGCCTGCCGGACGGCACCTGCGAAGACGGCCTGTCGATTGGTATCTGCGAAGGCCTGTCCGGTACGTTCCAGGGCGACGGCACGCTGTGCCAGGACATTGATTGCCCGCCCCCGATCCAGGGTGATTTCTGCACCGATCCGTTCATCGTGGACGCGCTGCCGTACTACGTCGAAGGCAGCACCGTGGGCTTCTTCAACAGCTACGACGAGGTTTGCCCGTACAGCGGCTCGACCTCGCCTGACGTTGTTTACGCCTACACGGCCACCGAAGATGTCACCGTGACGATCGACCTGTGCGAGTCGTTCTACGACACCAAGGTCTACGTCTACGAGAACGACTGCGTCGGCGGCGAAGCCATTGCGTGCAACGACGACGCGTGCAGCAACTCGCAGGGTGAGCCCTTCCGTTCGCGGCTTGACGAGGTCATGTTCACCGCTGGCAACACCTACTACGTCGTCGTTGACGGCTACGGTGGCGAGAGTGGCGACTACATCCTCGAGATCATCCCGCTCGGCGCCGGCGCCTGCTGCCTGCCCGACACCACGTGCCAGGATGGCCTCACGCAGGTCGGTTGCGACAATCTCGGCGGTATCTTCCAGGGTATCGGCGTGATGTGCGCTGACGTGACCTGCCCCAGCGGTGCCTGCTGCCTGCCGACCGGCGAGTGCGTCCAGGTGCTGAATGAGACCGTCTGTCTGGACCTTGGCGGTGACTATCAGGGTGACGGCGTCCTCTGTGAAGACGTCGACTGCCCCGAGCCGCAGGGTGGCGATGCCTGCGAGAGCGCGACGCTCATCGACGCGCTTCCGTACTATGCCACTGGCAGCACCGTAGGCTTCAACAACCTCTACGACGCGGTCTGCCCGTACACCGGCTCGACCGCTCCGGACGTTGTCTTTGCCTACACCCCCGACGCGGACGTGCCGGTTGACATCAACCTGTGCGAGTCGGGCTACGACACCAAGGTCTACGTGTACGAGAACGACTGCGTGAATGGCGAAGAGATCGCCTGCAACGATGATGCGTGCAATGACTCGCAGGGTAACCCGTTCCGTTCGCTCCTCGAAGGTGTCCAGCTCTTCGCGGGCAACACCTACTACATCGTGGTCGACGGTTACGGCAGCTCGAGCGGCAACTTCGACCTGGCGATCACGGTCCCCGGCGTCGGTGCCTGCTGCTTCATCGACGGCTCGTGCGCTGATGGCTACTCCGAGTCGGCCTGCGTGGCCGATGGTGGTGCCTACCAGGGCAACGACGTGCTGTGTGCCGACATCACCTGCCCGGTCTGCGAGCCCTGCGACGGCAGCGAGATGCCCGAAGGTGAGCCGCCCTGTGGCGACGAGTACGAAGACATGTACAACGGTGGCTGCAACAGCACCCCGTTCGTCTTCCAGGAAGTCAACATCGGCGACGCGATCTGTGGCAAGTCCGGCACGTTCCTGTTCGGTGGCAGCGACTACCGCGACACCGACTGGTTCCGCGTGAATGCGGGCTCGGCCGGCACGCTGACCTGGGAGATCGAGGCCATGTTCCCGATTCTCGGCTTCATCATTGATGCCGGTTCGGGTGACTGCGTTGACTACACCATCCTGACCAACCTAAGCGATGAAACCGGCGACCCGTGCTTCTTTGTCACGATGTCCGCCGCGGTCGTTGCCGGTCAGGACTACTGGCTGTGGGCCGGCCCCAGCATCTTCACCGGCATTCCGTGCGAGTCTGACTACCGCGCGGTTTCGTCGCTGACTGCTGGTCCGGTTGGTCCTGTCCAGCAGGCCAACGTCGTCGGTGAGGCCCCGAGCCTCAAGGCCAACTACGTCGCGCCCCAGAAGGGTGCCTCGATTGGCAACTAAGTAAGTGAACCGGGCGTCGGCCGGTGCCAACGGGTGCCGGCCGGCTGCCCGCCTTTGAGTACGCTTTGTACGCGAATCTGTGAAAATTGAATGACTCTTGCATCTTCAGGAGGATGCAGAAGGAGGAATGAGGAATGAGTAGACTTGCTTGTATCGGGCTCGTGGTGTGCCTCGCGGCCGCCCCCGCCCTGGCTGATGTAATTGTCACCTTTGAGCCGGCGGCCGACACCGTCAATGTCGGCGAATCGACCACGGTCGATATCTACGCCGACATGACGACCGACGTCCTCGGTTGGGAACTCGACCTGACGATCGCCAATCCGGCGATCGGCAGCTACGATCCCATGATGACCACCGTCGGTCCGCTCTGGAACCAGGTCAGCTCCGATGGCGACGGCCTCGGCGGCCTGGCGTTTCCGGATCCGGTCACTGGTAACGACATCCTGCTCGCGACCATCACCCTCACGGGTGAGGCCGTTGGCGTCACCGATGTCGACCTCACCATCGACAATCCTGCCATTGAGGGTTTCCTCATTGACGGGAACGGCTTCGACACCTGGTCGGCCAACACCTTCACGCTGACCGTCGTTCCGGAGCCCGCCTCGCTGGCGCTGCTGGCCCTGGGCCTGCTGATCCGTCGTCGCTAGGCAACGGTGGTGAAAGGCGTTTCAGACGCCTGAACGACTGATTCGTACCCGGCACCTCGTGGGATTCCGCGAGGTGCCGGTCTTTTTTTGCGCCTCGCCGCGTGGCGCAGTGACCTCAACCACGTCCCGCCGCCAGCCGATAACACCCACGAACCCAGAACCCCCTGATGCCCCGGATGCACCTATGCGCTGGCTCGACTACGCCTGGAAAGCCCGCCAGACCGCCCGCTTCCGGGCCCTGCATCACAAGTATCGTCACCACACGATGATTCCGCGCGACATTTATGTCGCCAACCTCCACGCCGTCCTGGCGATGCACAAGGTCGCAGGCTGCATCATCGAATGCGGGGTGTGGCGTGGGGGCATGATGGCCGGCATCGCCGAGGTGCTGGGGCCGGAGCGCAGCTATCACCTGTTCGACAGTTTCGAAGGATTACCGGACGCGAAACCGATCGACGGACCGGCGGCCCTGGCGTACCAGGCGGGTAGCGATCGCCCCGGCTATTTCGACAATTGTCGAGCCGATGTGTGTGACGCGCAGGAGGCCATGCGGCTCGCATCGGCGACCGACGTGCACTTTCATGTCGGATGGTTCGCGCAGACGATGTCGGCCTTCATGCCCGAGGAGCCCATCGCCCTGCTCCGTCTGGACAGCGACTGGTTCGACTCGACGATGACCTGCCTGACCCAACTGGTCCCGCACATGGCTCCCGGCGGGGTCATCCTGGTCGATGACTATTACACGTGGGACGGCTGCTGCCACGCGATACACACCTACCTGGCCCGGGAGAATCGGCCGCTGCGCATTCGGCAGCCGCACGACCGCGTCTGTGTCCTCGTCATTCCGCGAGAATCGCCGCAGACCACCGCAACCGCGCCAGTTTGAGAGCCATGGCACTGATGAGCACCCCGACCTCCACGATGGCACCTGTCGAATCGGCTCTGGTGCGGCCGCGGAGTGGGCCGGTGATCAGTCCGCTCGTGCCCGAGGCTGAGGTGTCGCTGGTGCAGACCTGGTCGACGACCTGGCTGATTGCACGATGGCGGGAGCGACTGGGGATCGACATCTCGTCGATCGTCGGCACGGCGCAGGAGATCGGGCTGTACCAGTGTTGTGCTTCCGGCCTGCGTTTCTTCGTGCCGGTCGCGATAGTCGGGGACAACCGGTTCTACGGTCAGCTCTCGCGTCATGACTGGTACTACATGCCGTGGAAATGGGAGCACCGGATGGCGCTGGCAGATCTTGCCCGTTGCGGCCGGATTTTGGAGGTGGGCTGCGGTCGCGGCGATTTTATCGGGCGGATTTCCGAGCGGCTTGGGGCGCACGTGGATGGGCTGGAACTCAATGAAGAGGCGGTTGCGCAGGCTCGGCGGGTCGGTCGGCGCGTGCATTGTGAGGATTTGGCGGACTTTGCTGCGGAGCGGGCCGGTCGGTATGACGCGGTATGCGCTTTTGAGGTCCTCGAGCATGTACCCCATCCACGGCCGTTTCTGGAGCGGATGCTGCGTCTGCTGCGCCCAGGCGGACGTTTGATTATCGCCGTTCCGAACCAGGATTCATTCATCCGGTGTGACGAGCAGAATCTGCTCGACATGCCGCCTCACCACGTCACCCGCTGGAACCCTGCGGTCCTGCGATATCTCCAGCGGATTTTGCCGGTGCACTGTCGGCGGCTCTGCACCGAGCCACTTCAGCCGTACCACGTGGATTGGTATCTCAGCACGCAGGATCGCCGGGATCGTCTCCTGCCGGCGACTCGTTTTCGCTATCTCAAGCGGCGTGTGCGTCGCGCGCTGGTGATGCCGCTGCTGCGTGGTAGTCGGCCCTGGCGCTATTTTGTTCGGGGTATGACGGTGTACGTCAGCTACAGCTATCGGCCCGGCTGAGGGATGTGCCGGGCGGCGTGCAGAGGTGCGCTGCGCAAGAACCGCGCTGGCTGGCCATCTCAAACGCCCCCGCGCAGCGACCCGATAGTGAAAGGTGAGGGCCGCGGACGGCCTGCCATTTGCAGTTGCCCCGCACAGAAGCGCGGTTGCGCACGGAATGACGCGGCAGCGGACCAAGAATGGATGAGCAGTCTACAAATCGTTCGTTGCTGGTACGGGCCGGCCGGGTGCTCCAGCAGTGGCTCATGCGTTATGCGGGACTCCGCGTGGAACGCGTGCGACGTCGCAGCAAGCGCAGCAGCGAACGCGTCCGGTATGATTTTCAACGCCGCTTCATCGCTTTTGACATCCCGGAGGGCGCAGCGGTCCTCGACGTCGGCAGCGGCGGTGACCCGTTTCCCTTTGCGACGACTTTGGTGGATCGGTATGTCGACCAGACGCATCACCGCCACGCGCCGCTCATTCGCGACAGCCGGCGATTTGTGGAAGCTGATATCGCGGATCTGCCGTTCGCTGACAATGAATTCGAGTTCGTTTATTGCGCGCACGTGCTCGAGCACGTGCCGGACCCGATTGCGGCTTGTCGGGAGTTGATGCGGGTCGGTCGCCGCGGCTACATCGAGACGCCGACGCTGGGCAAGGATGTGCTCTTTGCCTGGAACGTACCGGAGATGCACAAGTGGCACGTGGTTGCTATCGCGGATCAGCTCTGCTTCTTCGAGCTCAGCCCGCGGCAGAGCGAGGGTGTGCGCAGCAAGGTGTGGCGTGAGCTGATCCTCGGCAAGTGGGAGCATCCGCTTCAGGACATGTACTTCGACAATGAAGACCTGTTCAACGTCATGTTTTTATGGCATGGCGGCTTCACCGTGCAGGTCTTCCGGCTCGACGGCACGCATGATACGTACGCGCCGCCGGCCCGCGCGGGCTCCGCGCAAGCTGCGGCAACCCCGTGCGTGGAGGCGCCGTCTTGAAGGTCGCGCTCATCCAGCTCACGCACAGCGATCAGATGGGCTATGCCGATCGGTTCCTCGGGCGCGAGTTGCTGCGCCTTGGTGTCGATGTCCACCTGGTCACGTCCAATGGCCAACCCTATTTCCGAAACCGCGACTACGACGCCATTTACGCACAGCACTTCGGCCCACCGACTGTGCCCTGCGGGAGCTATCGCAACAAGGACGGCGTGGTCGTTCACCGTTTGCCGCATGCGTTTTATCGGGGTCAGCTTCGCATCGCCGGACTCGGCGAGAAGTTGGCGGAGTTGCGTCCCGACGTCGTGCAGGTCTTCGACTTCCGCGCCTGGTCCACGTACGAGGCCGCCTGGCACCGATTGCGTCTGCGCTACCGGCTCTTCCTGGAAGCGCATGTGCATGCGTCGGTCTTCGCGCCGGCCCGCCGCCAGCCGGCGGTTCGCGAACGGGCACGTATCAAGCTGCTGGTCAAGCCGCTGGGCAAGTTTCTCAGTGCCCAGTCGGAGCGCTGCTACGCGATCAGTCCCGATTGTGCGGACATCGCGATTCGCTTTTTTGGATTGAGCCCGCACAAGGTCGTTCACTGCCCGCTCGGCACGGACACGAAGATGTTCCGGCCGCCGGAGACCCCGGAGGAGCGGACGGCCCGCGAGAGTCTTCGGCGGGGGCTCGGATTTGGGGATGACGAATTGGTGTGTCTGCACACGGGCCGGCTGACCGACGACAAGGGGCCGCGTATTCTGGCACAAGCGGTTGTGCGACTGATTGCGGAAGGACTGCCGGTGCGCGGGTTGTTCGTGGGGCACGGTCCGCCGGCGGTGCTGGAGCGCATCCGCCGTACACCGGGGTGTGTGGTGCATGCGTTTGTGCCGTGTGACGCTTTGCCGCCGCTGTATCAGGCCGCGGACATTGGCGTATGGCCGAAGCAGGAGTCGACCAGTCAGCTTGACGCGGTGGCGGCGGGTCTGCCGCTGATTGTCGACGAGGACGTGACGGTTACTGAGCGCATTGACGGTAATGGGCTGACATACGCGCATCATGATCCGGATGATCTGGCGGATCAGATTCGCGCGCTGCTGGATCCGGCTCGGCGCGCTGCGATGGCCGCGACGGGTCGCCAGCGGATGATCGACCATTACGACTGGCGTCACATCGCCGTCAAGCGGCTCGCTGATTATGAGGAGGCGTTGCGTCGCGCTCGCCGGTCTGGCTCGCATGCAGCTTCGGTCCAACATGCCGGAGGGGGAAATGAATCGAGGGCGCAAGAAAAAACCGCGAGCCGGCATCCCAGCAAGTTCAACCGGCTCGCGGCCTCGGAAGAGGAGGAAAAGGCGTGTGAAGTATACGTTAGCAATGACCGATAATCCATGCTTTCATCGCAGCATTGAAACATGCCCCCCCCGGAAACGCGCCCAGCGGCGGACGAAACTACTCCCGACTGGCCCACGTCGCCTGAGACATCGCCAGCGTCTCTTGTACTCTTCCCACGTGTCCCGGATGGATCGCGCGTGGCCAGTGATAGGCGATTTGCCCATGCGGGTCGATCAGCACAGTGCCAGGCCGTACCGTCTGCATGGCGCCGGGGACGTATGCGCCGTACACGTCAACGACGCTGCCGTCCGGATCTGATAGCAACTCAACGCTCAGTCCAAACTGCTCCATGAACGCCCGGTGCTTCTCCGGCGATTCGATCCCAACGCCGAACACCTGCACGCCCAGGGCCTCGAATGGCTTGTGCCCTTGCGCGTACTTCTCGTACGTGCAGTCGCAATCGAGCGGGCCGATTTCCGGGAAGAAGTACAGGACAATCCACTCACCCCAGTGCTCGTACAAGCTGACCGGCTCCCCCACCTGGTTCATGAGCGTGAAGTCGTACGCGGTCTGTCCGCGCAGCGACGATCGCTCCGCTGCTCGTTGCTCAACACGTGCTGCTGTCTCCGTCGACACACACCCGCTGGTCAGCCATAGCAGGCAGGCCAGCGAGGCTGCGCACGACCAATGGTGAATCATGGTTCTCGCTCGAACCGCTTTCATGTCTTCTCTCCCACGTGCTGTTCGGATCAGGGACGCAACGACTGCGGCAGGTTTCGGAGCCAGCCCACGTCGAGCACGCCCCAAAGGCCGACCAGAATCGCCTCCGCGGCGTCATGTCGCAGCGAAGTCGGACGTGGGGCGGCGGACCATTCGATCACGCGTCGCGCCAGCCCGTCGGCGTTCCGTTTCGCCTGCCGACCGTCGCGCTGCTGCCGCGGTAACAAGAGCTGGTTGCGCCAGCGCTCGGCGATCACGTAACGCACACCAACGCCGCGCTTCTCCGCCTCACGTTCCCAGGCGGGCGCGAATTCACCGCCGCCCTCGAGCACGATCCATGTCAGGTCCGGCAATTCTCCGAACAACTTATGCACGGCCCGTCTGAGCCCGGCCGCATTTGCGAAGTGTTGCGAGCGGTACCAGCGCAAGCGGCCATCATCGCCGTAGAGCGCCAATCCCGTCCGCAGTCCCAAGTCGACAGCGAGCAGGGCTTTCATTCTTCAGATGATATGCGGTCACAGTCCCCCGTGTCATCGAAGCCCCGTGACCTTGCGGCGTGTGACTCCGCCGTTATCGCCCGCTGTTGACCAATGGGTCCGAAAGTCAGGCCGCTGTGCACTCTCCGCAGCGGTTTGGTCGTCTCGGTCGCGCGGGTGCTCTGCGGTCATGTTCTCGCACGAATCGGCGTGGATTCTGCGCAGTGGTCCGTGAAAAGCGCGCTCTGACGACGTTCGGGAACACGGTCCGCAGGACCGGCGTGGGTCATCGCAGTTCGACTTCGCTCCGCTGGCGAGCCGCGTAAGCCAACCAGACGATCAACCCGAGCACCACGGCGATCCCCATTCCGAACAGGACCGTCCAGATAATCGCGAGGTATGACTGGCCCGTGTTGCGACCGAGCAACCAACTCCAGTCCTGAAAGAACTGTACCGCCTCAGCGTCCTTGCGCATGCGGTCGATGACGTAGGTTCCTTCGCCATCGCCGGCGCGTACATAGTGACCATATGCCCCGCCACCCTGTGCGACGTAGCCCACCGCCCCGCCGCCGGTCGCGACGATACCTGCCGCGCCACCTCCGGCAGCCATGCCGCCGATCCCGAGGCCTCCGAGCCCGACGAGCAGCGCAATCGCCTGACCCCCCAGGGCTACCAGGCCGAGACTCAACCCGCCTACCGAAACCAGACCGGCGGATAGTCCCCCAACCGCAAACCACCCCACGGCGATGTCGCCAACGGCGAAGATCCCTCGTGCCACGCCGAATCGCTCGTTGCCGTGCGGCCCCTGGGCGATACTGACCAGGGGGAGACCGAAGAGCCGGGTTTCGGACTGATAGCGCCGACCCCAGCGCGACGCAGGCGTGTCGCGTGTCAGCACCTCGACGAGCGGCTTGCCGCATTCGGGGCAGCGGGCAGACTCCGTTGCGCCCGTCAGCGAGTAGCCGCAATTGCTGCAATATGGGTCTTCGCGCACAAGCAACTCCAGGTCGCGTCCGGTCCAGCGTAATCGTCGCTGTGTCGGCGTGCAATCGCAGCGCCCGATCTTATCGGAACCTTCACGTGGTCTACTGAAGTACCCCCGTCCCCCCCCACGGGCGGGCCCATTCCGCGGGCCTCCCCCGGTTGACGCTACGGACCTTCCTGCAGGCCGGCCCGTGCCGCCGCCGAGAGCAGCATCAGCTCATTCAGCAGGTTGTTGAATCCGTCGGCTTCATGCGAACGGAAGCGCTGCTCCATCTCGGCGCAGTGCTGGCTGATGTCCGGATAACCGTAGGAGCCGGCGGCACCTTTCAACCGATGAGCCAGGGTGGTCAGCGCCTCGAAATCGAGCTTTTGGTGGGCTTCCTGGAGTTCGCAGATCCGCGTCTCCAGCCCCGCCACGAACTCTTCCACTACGTCGCGCAAGTCCGCATCCTCCAGTAGAAGCTGCGAGATCAGCCGTTCCGCCCTTGTCGAGCCCTGTGACGAGTTCATGGTCACCTCTTCACGCGATTGACATACTGCCTGCTGGTGAACCCTGCGTCGTGGCTGTGCGTACTGACAACATGTTCGGCACGCCTGGCATGCGGACCGATAAGCCACTTCGCGAAGGGCGACGCCTACTGTATCATCGGCGCTGCCGACTCCCGCAATACTCCGGTTTCCGCGGAAAATGTGGGACGGTTCGCAGTCGAGCCCGCGGGTTCGCGAGCCGACGCATACGTAGTCGATAAACGCGTTTGTATCACGCAGTTGAGCCCGGAGAGTGCCCATGTGCGGAATCGTAGCCTACCTTGGGAGTCGCGATGCCACTCCCATCCTGACCGAAGGCCTCAAACGACTTGAATATCGGGGCTACGACTCTGCGGGCATCGCCGTCATCCGTGATGGGGACCTGCTCATCCGCCGCAGCGTCGGCCGCATTGCCGCCCTGGAGCAGAAGCTCAACGGCGATCTGACCGGTGCCCGTCTGGGCATGGCCCATACGCGTTGGGCCACGCACGGGGCGCCGACCGAATGTAACGCCCACCCACATACCGATGGCTCGGGCCGGCTGGCGCTCGTCCACAACGGCATTATTGAGAATTACCGCGTCCTGCGCACTTTCCTCGAGAAGCAGGACATTACCTTCGATAGCGAGACCGATACCGAGGTGCTCGCCAAGCTTGTCGGCTACTTCTACAAAGGCAATCTCGAAGAGGCCGTCCGGCGGGCATTGCGCGATGTTCGCGGGACCTTCGGCGTCACGGTCATCCACGCGGACGAGCCGGACACGATTGTTGCGGCTCGTCGTGGGAGCCCGCTGATCATCGGTGTCGGGAAGGACGAGTACGTCATCGCTTCTGATGCCGCCGCGATCATCCAGCACACGCCACAGGTGATTTACCTGTCCGATAACGAGGTTGCGACGGTCAGCCCCGAGGGTTTCCGCACGACGAACCTTGATGCGATGCCCGTTACCAAGGAGATCGAGGAAGTCGAGTGGAAACTCGAACAGCTCGAATTGGGCGAGCATCAGCACTTCATGGCCAAGGAGATTTTCGAGCAGCCCGAATCGCTCCGCACGGGTATGCGCGGCCGGATCGACCTGGACGAGGGCAAGGTCGTGCTGGGCGGCCTGGCTTCGGTCATGCGCGAGCTGGTGCGGTGCAAACGTATCGTGCTGACCGGCTGCGGCACGGCGTGGCATGCCTGTCTTGTTGGCAAGTACCTCATCGAAGACATGGCGCGGATACCGTGCGAGGTGGAATACGCCAGTGAATTCCGCTATCGCAATCCGCTCATCTTTGACCGGACTGTCGTGATCGCCATCTCGCAGAGTGGGGAGACTGCGGACACGCTGGCGGCATTGCGCGAGGCGAAGGAGAAGGGTGCTTTGGCGCTGGGGATCGTGAATGCCGTGGGCTCGACGATAGCCCGCGAGACCGACGCCGGCGTGTACCTGCACGTGGGTCCGGAGATTGGCGTGGCGTCGACCAAGGCGTTTACGGGTCAGCTTGCGGTGCTCTCACTGGTGGCAGCGCTCCTTGGTCGCCGGCGGCACATGAGTCACGCAGCGGCCCGGCAGTACCTTCAGGCGCTGCATCGGCTGCCGGAGGCCATTGACAAGGCTCTGGAGCTCACCAGTCATACACGGAAGATCGCCGCCCGCTTTATTGAAGCGAATAACTGGCTGTATCTCGGGCGTGGGCTCCAGTATCCAATCGCGCTCGAAGGGGCATTGAAGCTGAAGGAGATCAGCTACATTCACGCCGAGGGGTTGCCCGCCGCCGAGATGAAGCACGGGCCGATTGCGCTGATCAGTGAAGACATGCCGGTCGTTGTGATGGCGGCCAATGACCACCTCTATGAGAAGGTTGTCAGCAATATTGAAGAGGTTCGCAGTCGCGGTGGGCGGGTGATCGCGATTGCGACGGAAGGCAATGACCAGATCGAGCGGCTGGCCGAGGAGGTGCTGTACGTGCCTGATGTGCCGGAGGCGCTCCAGCCGCTGATCACGGTGATTCCGCTGCAACTGCTGGCCTATCATGCGGCGGTGCTGCGTGGGTGTGACGTGGACAAGCCACGGAACCTGGCGAAGTCGGTAACGGTGGAATAGGCGACGCGCCCGGCGCCCGAAGCTTGGTTTCGCGATCGACTGATTTCCGCCCGCTCAGCTTCTCTCCGCACCTCCGAGGATTCGCGGGCTGGCTGGCTGACCGCTGATGAGCTCGGCTTCGGCGTCGAGCAGCTCCTGCCAGCGGTGCGTGACTGCGGACGGGTCGGGCAGGACGAAATCGGCGAGCTCGCGGAAGGTGAGGAAGTGGCCACGTTCGGAGGCGAGCAGGCCGCGATAGATGTTGGCCAGCTCTTCGTCCGGGCAGTGCTCGGCCAGTACCGTGAAGCGCTCGCACGAGCGACCTTCGATCAGAGCTGACACAAGCAGGCGATCCAGCGTGTCCAGCGGGCCTTCGCCGCGGCGCACCAGCCGGTGCAGGGCATTGGCGTAGGGATTGCGGTGGAGCCTGGTCATCTGCCCGCCGCGGCGCTCGATGAGTTTGGTGACGATGCCCAAGTGTTCGACCTCGTCACGGGCGATGGCGGCGAGACGGCGAATCCAGCCGGCAGGTGGCGATGGATCGGGCCAGCGGTTGAGCAGATCGAGCGCGTTGCCGGCGGCCTTCTTTTCGAGGTGAGCGTGGTCGCAGAGCAGGGCCAGCGGATCGCGCAGGACCTGTGTCGCCCACGCCGACGGAGTTCGCGTTCGCAACGGCAACTCAAACCGTTCAGCACCCATGCCAGAATCCGCCAGAACGCGGCAATGTTCTCACCGCGCGTTTTCCACGACCGTGGGGCTCTTGTTCCCTGGGCTCCTTCGCTCCGCGGCTACTCCCGCGTCAGAAGCACATTCACCGCCTTGACGACGACGTTGACCTTGTCGCCGGGCTGGATGCCGAGTTCGTTGAGCGAGTCGACGGTCATGACTGACGCCATCTGCGCATCGGCGGTGACCCGCAACTTCACCTGACACATGACGTCGCCCTGCTTCACGTCGACGACTTCAGCTTGCAATTGGTTTCTGGCACCGTATTTCATGGTCAACACTCCCAATGTCTGGTTCAACATCCTGCTTGATTGGCACAGCCGTGAACACTCATCGTCAGCAGTAAGAACAGTACACGGGATGAGCCGCCGACACTAGCCGCACGATTGGAAGATCGACCCAAAGGGGATATGCTCGCAACCCGGTCGCCAAGCTACCTCAGTTCAAGTGGCGACGTCGAGTCTTTGCAGTCCGCCCCACCAGCAGTGCCGCCCCAACGACCCACGTCGCCAAGAACCCACCCGCACCTGCCAGCGCGGTGCCGCGGATCTGCTCGGCGGCACCGAGGGTTTCCACTTGGGCGGCGTCGAAGGTGACGTGTGTGGGCGTGGTGCTTGATTCGTCGAGGCGGTCCAACTCGGCGGTCAGCTCGGCCTGTCGCTCGGCCAGCCAGGTGACTTTTTCCTGCTGCTGCGTCAGCCGCTGGGCCCGGGTCTGATGCTGGCGTGTGGCGGCGTCCATTTCACGGAGCGTGTCCATTGCGTGGAGCATCGCGGTCATGGTCTGCTCACGCGTCTGCTCCGTCTCCCGCAGCCGCTCGCGCACGCCGGCGATTTCGGCCACGTGGGTCTCACGGGCCGCGTGGTCGGCGGCGGCCTGTAGCTGCTGCTCAACGGCCTGCTCGCGATCGGTCAGCCGCATGCGCAGGCCGCGCAGCTTGCGGTCGTGTGCGTCGAGTTCGATGTTCTGCGTCAGCGAGAGTTTCTGCGCCACGCCCGCGAAGCCCGCCAGACTCTGCTGCAAGCGCTGTTGCTCACTTCGCAGCACCGCCGAGACGACGACTTCGCGCGTGCTGCCGTCGCCTTCGCTGGCGAGCTGGTCGATCCGGGCATCGATGGCAGCGATGCTGCGGCCGAGGGCGTCGGCGAGTCGGCGGGCGCGGTCAGCGACTTCGTTCTGCCGCTCGACGAGGCGCACGACGTTGTCGCGCACGTCCATGTTACGGATGGTGGCGATCGACTGCCGCCACTGGGTGTGAAATTGCTGCGTCCGGGCGACGAATGGCGTGATCTGGCTGCGGCACTCTTCGAGCACGGCGCGAATCTCGGTCGGCGGCTCGAGCTGCTCCTGGTTTTGCAGCACGTCGGCGAACTGGTGGACGGCGTTGTGCAGGGCTTTGGCGGGGTCGATGAGCTGGAGCATCGCGACGGCGAGCTCGCTGCGGAACTGCATCGCGACGGCGTGATATTCCTTGCGGTCTTCCTGATAGATTTCGTCGGCGGCGAGGGCATCGGCGATCTGCTCGGGTGCGACCGAGCCGCGTGGGGTGTCCATGGCGAGCAGGCCGGCGAGCTCGGCCCGGAGGCTTTCGAGCGTCTGGCCGGCGGCGGCGCGCTGCGCCTGCATCTGCTGGAGCTCGGCGGCGAGTGTGGCGCGCGCGTTGGGGTCGGGCACGTCCGGGGTAGCTTTGCGGAGCTCGGCGGCCTGGGCGCGGGCCTCGTCAAGCTGGTTGGTGACGCGCTTCAGCTCGGCGGTGACGCGCTCGCGTGCGGCGACATCGACCGCGACCAGCGGTGTGTTGCGCAACTGGTGGTCATACGCCTCGCCAGCGGCGTCGACGAGTCGGCGGGCCTGGGCGGGTTGTGGTGTTGTAACAGCGATGCGCAACGTGGCGGGCTGCCCTGGCACGGGTACCACCCGCACCCGCCCGTCGCCAATAGCGGCCTGCCAGTTGCTGACAATCGGCCCCGAGAAGCCTGCGTCGGCCAACAGCGTGTCGCTGAGCAGGTTCTGGCGATGAAATGCGACGGCAGCCCGCGGGTCGGCCGGCGCAGGATCGATCCGCAGCGCGCTGATGGCGCGATACTGCTTGGGATGTGTGGCGAACCAGGCTGCAGCGCTGACCAGACCGACGATCAGGGCGAGCACGGCACAACGCAACCAGCGGCGCGGCGTTGGCAACGGTGGGGGTGACACGGGCGCGGGCTTCGCTTCCGGCTGTTCGGGCGCGCGGCGGCTGTGTTTGGCGTTGGCGACATGCTGCTTGCGAAGCTGGGCGAGTTCTTCTTGCGAGCGGTCGAGTTCCTGCTGCGCGTGGTGCAAGTTGCGCTGCTCAAGCTCGAGTGACAACGCCGCCTGGCGCACCTCGTTCTCACGCTCGTCCGCCTGGACTTGCAAGGCCTCGGCCTGCTCGCGCTGGCGCTGGGCTTCGCTCTGCATCTGACCGAGCGCATCGCGCTCGTTTTGCAAGGCCGCCGCGCGCTGATCGAGTTCGGTGCTGCGGCGTTGCAGGTCGGCCTGGGCGGATTCGAGCGCGGCCCGCTCTTCGGCCAGCCGTTGGTCGCGTTTGTCGAGTCGTTGCTGGAGTTGGCCGAGCTCTGCTTCGCGGCGTTGCAAGTCGCGGCGGCGGGCGTCGCACTGTTCGATCTCATGGTCCAGGTCGTGACGCGTGCCGCTCTGCTGCTGCCAGTGCTCGTCGAGCTTCTGCTGCTTGTTGGCCAGCTCGGACTGCGCGCTTTCGAGTTCGAGCGCGAGCGCTTCGAGCCGCTTGCGTTCCCGGCGCAACTCCGTGTGCTCATCCGCCAGTTTGCGGCCGGTCGACTCCACCTCACGCCGCTGCGCGGCAAGCTGGCCGCGCTCGGCATCGAGTTCGGTCGCCGTGTCTTCGAGACGCTGCCGCTCGGCGGCGATGAGCTCGCGATCGGCGGTGACGGCGGCTTCCGCCCGCGCGAGCTCGGCCTGTCGCTCGCGCAACTGGGTGCGCTGCGACTTGAGCACTTCGTGCATGTTGCGCAGGTCGGATTCGGTCTTGGCGATGCGCTGGCGTTCGTCTTCGAGTTCGCTCGAGGCGTCGTCGAGCAACTGCCAGTCGCGCTGCAGCTTGTCGCGCTGCTGCTCGATCTCCTGCTGCGCCTGCTCGATTTCCGTCTTCAGGGCCTGAAGTCGCTCCTGCTCGACCGCGAGTTGGGCCCGCTCTTCGCGGACGTTGCCGGCGAGTGATTCGCCCTCGGCGACTTTGCGTTCGAGAGCGACCTGACGATTCAGCAGCCCCCGCTTCGCCTTGACGACGAGACCGGTCTGCTGCTCGAGTCGTGTCTCGCGCTCGTCCAGCTGCTGGCGTTGTTTGACGAGCTCGGTCTGTGTCGCCCTGACACGCTCCTTGAGCTTCTCCTCGTATTCGCGGACCGCCGCGATGCGTTCGCGGAGCATCTGCCGCTGCTCGCGATGCTTCTCGCGCTGTGCTTCGGCTTGCTGACGTGTGCGTTCGGTGCGCAGGATCAGGTCGTGCCGCTGTGACTCGAGCTCGACTTCACGGCGCTTCAATTCGCCCGAGAGCCGCTCCAGCCGGTCGCGCTGCACACCGAGCTCGGTCGCGCGGGTGTTCAATTCGGACGCGTGAGCCGCCAGCCGCTTGCGGGTCTTTTCCTGCTCGGCGAGTACTTCGGTGCGGGCGGATTGCTTCATTTCGCGGAATTGACGGGCGACGGCCTGCTCGCGCCGGCGGAGCTCCAGCTCACGGGACGAGATGTCGACCAGGCCCTCGCGGATCTCCTTCACGATGCCGTCCACGCCGGCGGCACTGCTGGAGACGGTCCGCTCCCGAGTCACGCGCGGCTGGGGACCACTCGACGAACCCTGACCGCCGTCCTGTTGCGGAGCTGTCGATTTCGGATCACGCTCGTCAGATGAGGATGCCGGCATAAACTCCTCGCCACGCTGGCACGCAACCCACGCACTCCCCCGGCCGCGCACTTCTCGCGCAAAACCAGTTCACCATTGTAATAACGGCTTCCGGCTCCGCGCAGCAACAGTTCCACTTTTTCGCCCCGCAGGGCCTGCGCGGCGTCAGACCAGCCGGGCGAGTTGGTTCACGGTGGCGCGAAAGTCCTTTGGGGGCGGCGTCTCGAAGGTCATCTCGGTGCCGTCGATGGGGTGTTGGATGGTCAGGCGTAGCGCGTGGAGCGTCAAGCGGCTGATTAACGGACGTTCCGACCGCCGACGGCTCTTGGAATAGTCCGCCTTGAAGCTGGACAGATAGAGTTCCTGCCGGTCGCCGTAGACGGGGTCTACGGCCAGCGGGTGTCCGATGGCGGCCATGTGGGCGCGAATCTGGTGGGTGCGACCGGTGGCGGGGGAACATTCGAGCAGGGTGTGTCCGGCGAGGCGGTCCAGGACGCGATAGCGGGTGAGGGAGCGTTTGCCGCGGGCCGCGACGGTCTCCATGCGGTTCATACGTTTGTTGAATGCCAGGGGGAGATTGACGTCGCCGTCGTCGGTGACGTAACCGCTCACAATCGCATGGTAGGTCTTGTCGACCTCACGTCGCGCGAACTGCCGAATGAGGCCGCGTTGCGCCTCCAGCGTGCGGGCGAACAGCAGCACGCCGCTCGCGTCGCGGTCGAGGCGGTGGACGATGCGGATCGCGCGGCTCGGCGCGAGTTCGTCGAGGTCGCGCAGCAGATCGGGGGCGGATAGCTCGTCGCCCCGGCCCGGTGCCGAGAGCACGCCGGCCGATTTGTCGATGACGACGATGTGGTCGTCCAGATGCAGGAGCTGGAAGGGCTCGCGCTGGCCACGGGCGGCCTTCAGGGCGCGGCGCCTTGGCGTGGCACCAGTGTCACCCGCACCGACGGCGTCGCGACCACGCTGACGCCTTCGGGGGGCAGCACGATCACGTCCAGGGTTCGCAGTTGGTCGCCGGTCGTCTCCCCGGCCGGCGGGACGTCCTTCCGGGTCAGTGGGGCGAAGGCGTTGATTGCCGACGGCTCCAGACCGGCCACGACCGCCTCTTCGCCCTGCACTTCGACTTCGATCAGCCATTCGTTGAAATCCGTCTTGCGGACCTCGTAGCGTTCCAGCACCTCCGGATTGACCAGCAGGTGCACTACGACATTCTTGATTCGTCTGGTCTGCCCGACCACCTGAAATGTCACCGCGACCGTCCGGGGCTCAGCCGAGCGGACATCGATGGGGCCGATCCGACGGGCCAGTTGCACCTCGAGTTGCTGCACCGTGTCCGGCGGAATCCCCGTCAGGCGGTCGCCGAGGGGTGCCAGGAGATACCGCTGATCCTCGGGCGGCAAGCGGTCCAGGGTACTGCCTCGCACGACGACATCCACACTCGGCGGCTCGATTTTCTCGACCTGAATCTGGGCGGGCCCGCTGTCGACACGGATGGGCACGTTCAGATTCACGAGTTCGTCCACGTTGAACAGCAGGCTTTCGACGCCGACTTCGGTCACGGTTACGCCGCGCTCGGCGACGGCGCGTGCATCTTCGATGATGCGCTGGAGCTCCTGGGCGGTCACGGAATACGCGCCCGGCCGCTGGTATGCCTCCGGGAGGACCCAGGTGACTTCGAGCGGCTCATTGGCCGTATCCTCATCCAGCCGGTCGATGGCCCGCCGCGGGCCACTGAATGTTGTGAAAAGGGTCTCCGGTTGAGGGCCGCGCACGTCGACGATGAAGCGCGGGTCGTCGTGGCGGATGTTCAACTCGACATTCACGCTGTCGCTGGCCAAGGTCGCCTGGTCCGCGAGGTACCAGACGATCAGCGTGAGCGGCACGACGACGAGCAAGCGCCGGAGCTTCAACCAGAACAGGGAGCCGAGCGGCCGGCGTTTGGGGACGTCGGTCTCCGTCGCGACGCGGCCACTCAGGCGGTTCGTCAACTCTTCGGATAGATCATCCAGGGAGAGGTAACGCGTCAGCTTGCCTTTATCGGCCAGAGAGACGACGCCGGTTTCCTCCGAGATGACCAGCACAAGCGCGTCGGTCTCGTAGCTCATGCCGACCGCCGCCAGATGCCGGCTGCCAAGGGCGATGTCGACCTCATCGCTCTCGGCGGAGGGGAACTGGCAATTCGCCGCGATCACGCGATTCCCACGGATAATCACGCCCAGGTCGTGCAGGGGCGAGTTGGGGAAGAAGATTGTGTTCAGCAGATTTGCGGAAACTTCGGCCCGGACCAGCGTCCCGTTCTCGGCCCAGCCCATCAGGTCTACACTGCGCTGGATCGCGATCAGAGCACCGTAGCGATTGCGGGAGAGGTATCCGGCTGATTTCACGAGCGCGGCAATCAACTGAGACTGCGGTGCGCCGCTTCGCCGCAGGCGTACATCGCCGGCGCGGATAACAGCGCGCCGCAACTCCGGCTGAAAGACGACCAGTGCGATGAAGGCGAGGCCGTACAATACGTAGCTGTAGAGCAGATCGAGCCGGACCCATTCGAACTGCACGGCCAAAACGCGGACGACCATCGTTGTCACGACGAGGATGATCAAAACGCCGCGTAAGGGTCGTGTTCCGCGGGTGCCCTGGAGGACGCCCGCACACCAGTTGATACAGAGCCCGATCAGGAACAGCTCGATGATGACCGCGGGCAGATCGTAAGCGTCGCTGCTGAGGCGCGTGAACAGGCTGGTGAGCGTATCGGTCATCGGGTACGCAGTATAGAATGAGGGCGCGCCCGACTCCACCTCGCGCGCGACTGCGACTTGGATTCGTTCTACTTCTCGGGTCGGAGCGGCAATGACCGGCGACACGTGGCAGAAGCAGCTTCGTCAAAACGTCGCCCGCGTTCGGGCGGCGATTGCCGCGGCCTGCGCCCGGCGCGACCGATCGCCGCGGGACATACGCCTTGTTGGCGTCACGAAGTACGTCTCGCGGGCGGTGCTCCGTGAGCTGGTCGCTGCGGGCGTTTCGGATATTGGCGAGAGCCGCCCACAGCAATTGGCAGCCCGGGCGGAGGAGGTGGGCGCGGCACGACTGGACTGGCCTACGGCCGGAGGCGCGTCTCCTGCGTCGTCCCAGCCCCGCTGGCACCTTATCGGCCACCTCCAACGCAACAAGATCAGGCTCGTTCTTCCGCACGCCCGCATCATCCACGCGCTCGATTCCGTTCGCCTGGCCGAAGCGCTCGCTCGCCATGCGGCCCAGCTCAGCGTCGTGGTCGACGTGTTCATCGAGGTAAACGTAGCCGGCGAGGATGCCAAGCAGGGCATCGCCCCGGAGGAGCTGACCGAACTTGCCGGGGTTGTCGCCCGATGTGACCCGCTGCGTCTGCGGGGGCTCATGACGATGGCCCCATACGATCCGGATCCGGAAGCCGCGCGCCCGCATTTCATTCGCCTGCGTGAGTTGCTGGCCGAGTTGCAGGGATCCACACATGCGGGCCCATATTGCCGGGACCTGTCGATGGGCATGAGCCAGGATTACATTGTCGCCATCGAGGAGGGCGCCACGTTCATTCGCGTGGGCTCCGCCCTGTTCGCAGGTATCCCGACCGAGGATCCGCGTCAGGAATAACACCCGATGCCCGAACGCCTGGACGTCTTCATCGTATTTCGCACGGTTCTCTTCGTCGCGTTGACGTGCTATTACGGTCTCACGGCGGTCGGCACGATTGTACACATCTGGCGGCTGCTGCGTGGCAGCGACCCGCGGCGGCGGCTGCTGCGTGAGGTTATCGCTTATCTGCTCGCCTCCATACGTCTCCGCCCGCTAGCGACTGAATTGGCACAGATTGCGCTGCTGATCCTCGTTCTGGTCTCGATTTGGCGCTTGCATCCCGTATAAGATACGGACTTCATGACGAAGCCGGAGAAGCAACCCGACAGCCAACATGACGCCGATGACCTACGAGGGTCAGAGGAACCCGCGCGGTCGGAGCGTTCCGGGAGAGATCGACCGACGCGCACTTTGCTCGGCGGCGCCTATGACAGCGTTCGGCAACTTGGCCGCGACGTCATCTCCGTCGCGCTCGGCCGCCTCACCGAGGAGGAAGAAGCGGAGCGCGACGCGGAAAGCGAGCGTGAGTCGGACGATCAGGAGGCGTCGGCGGAGCGGCGACCGCGCGAGCGAGTCAACATGCTGCATTCGGTGGCGGAGCAGTTGCGTGGTGCCGCCGATAACTACCTTGCCGCCAAGCTCGACGAGATTGAGGCCCGCGTCGATGAGAAGCTGGACGCCATCGAAGGGCGCATCGATCGCAAGATTGACGAGCTGAATGAGCAACTGGCGGAGATGCGCGATCGTGAGCTGCGGCATCGCCTGCGCCTGCTGAAATTCACGCTCATCTTCACGGTGGTTGTCGCGCTCCTATCGCTTGTGTATAAGTGGATTGAGATTCACTGGCTGGCAACGTCCGCCTGAGAGGACCTGCCCATGCAATTGCGTCGTCTCGACAATCATGCCCGCGCTATCATCGATCTCGCCAACGAAATCGCTCGGGAATTCGAGCTCGAATACGTTGGCACCGAGCATGTTCTGCTCGCTGTTTTGCGCCATGGGGACAACGTCGGGGCCCGGGCCCTGTGCCGTCTTGGTGTTGATGAGGACAAGGCACGCGCCCAGATTGACGCACTCTATCAGCGCGCGAAGGAAGACACCTGGGTCACCGGCCGCCTGCCGGGCAGTCCTCATTTCCGTAATGTGATCGAGCGGGCCATGGACGTCGCCGAACAACTCGAGTCCAACCACATCGGTAGCGAACACCTGCTGCTCGCGCTATACCATGAGCAAGAGAATACGGGTTTGAATGCACTCTCGTCGCTTGGTATCACGCACAAGAAATGTCGTGACGCCGTCCTTGCCGAACTGAATCACGAGTAGATGCTCACGCTCCCCCGGGCCTCAAGCGACGTCATCTCCACCTAATTCCCCGTCGGGGCCGGCGTTTGGTCGCCCGCCAGTGCGGGAACGCCAACATCCGAACCGATGAACGCCAGCAGTGCCCGTGCGTTTTCCCGCCAGCAGGCTTCCGCCGACAGGTCGCGTGGCAATTCGAGCGTGACGATCGGCACGGCCCGGTCGACGCCCGCCCAACTGCCGAAGCTCCCCGGCGTGGGGTACCCCATGCTCGGCTCAATGGGATAGCCGTTGAACGCGGCCATTCGCCGGGCCCAGTTCTCCGCGGGGCCGTCGAAGTTGTTGCAGTGTCGCCCGCGCGCGATGCTGTGGATCGAGAGAATGCGTTCCGGCCTTACCAGCCGGATGGCGGTCAGCAGGGCCTGCGTCTCCGGCTCGCTGCCGGCCCGTCTGCCGTGGCGCCCGGCCGGGTGCCGCCGCCAATTCTCGGCCGGTAGATTTCGATTCAGGTCGACGCCGCGCGCATTATGCCGTGTTCCGGCTACCAGCCCGTCTGGATTCGCCCGCGGCAGGATTGCGACCAGCCGACCAGCGGCGAGTTCAGGATGCGCACGCACGTGCCGAACGAGCATCTCGGCCAGGTCAGCACTCGTTGGCTCGCTGCCGTGGATTCCGCCACAGATCAGAACACGTTCGCCGTCCGTGCCAAACAGCGTGAGTTCGATCGGCCGCCCCGCGACCGAGCGTCCCACTTCGACGCGTCGTGGTGGTAGCGCGGGTCGGGCAGGTGTTTGACGCGCGACGCGTGCTGGCGGCGCTGTCCGGTGTGGGCTGGCAGTCACGCCGCCGTGGGGAACGCGAACCTCGCGTGTGGCACAGCCACTCGACACCAAGAGGACCATCATGCCCATAATCAGCGCGCCGTGCGCACCACCGCGTGTCACGAGTGCGACATGCGTACGCGACTTGCGTACGCTGGCCGCGCGGATAACAGTTTGTGTTGCAAACATATCAGCTCCAGCGGGTTGCAATTGACACCGCGCCACAGGACAAGTAGCCTATATAAAGTGATCGGCTCCTGGCAACAGGTCGGTCGAACACGGTAGGGACATGAGGCATCCAATTCCCAATCGCTTCGACGCTGGCGTACGGGCGCGTCGTATGTCGAAGCAGGCAACGCAACATGAACCGTTTCGCACCAGCCGGAGGCTCGCGCGTCCACGATCGCCCCTGGGCGGGCGCTTGCGTAGCCGCCGAACAAGCAGGAGGACATCCAATGACGACCACCAGAAGACTCAGTGCGCGCCTCGTCGCCGCCGTTGTGCTCGGCGTCCTTTGCACAGTCATACCGGCGCTCGCGATACCGCCGGCGCCACCCAATGACACCCCCGCCACCGCGGAAATTATCGGCCCCGTGCCGGTACGAGTCTTCGGCACCACGGTGCAGGCGGCCAGCGACATCAATGCCGCGCCTGGCCTGCCCGGCATCGACCCCTACGTTGACGGACCTGACGTGTTCTACGGTTTCACGCCGGACGCAAGCGGCCCTTATCGCGTTCAGCTCCTGCCGTGGCAGAAGGCACCGCTGCGATCGTCGGATCGCAGGTTCACCATCTATCTGTTCGACGACAATGACACGTTCCTGGCCGGTGCCCGCGCCCCCGGCGATGCCCGTCCGGTTCACTTCGACGTGACGTTGACCGCCGGTACGCAATACACGATCGGCGTGGACCACGCCGCGGAAACCCACGACAACTTCACGTTCACGCTGCTGGTCGACGCGGCCACCTTTCCGAATCCGGACGACTGTGCCGGCGTCCATGACTTGCCGGCTACGACACCGTCGCTCGTTCTGAATGAAATCGGCGGCGCTTGGGACGACTTCGGTTTCACGCAGAGTGGCGGCCGCTGCGCGGTGGCGAACACGACCGCGGCCCCTGGCAATGACCACGTTTACCGGTTCACGGCCCCCGCGGACGGGGACTACGCCATCGAACTTGCCAGCAGCGGCTTCGATGCGGTGCTATACGTCAACGAGGTCTGTCCGCCGCTCTATCCTGAGGGTTGCCTTGGCGCCTCGAACCATAGCACCTCCACCAGCAGTGGCGGTCGGCATGAGCTGGTGGTCGTCACGTTATCGGCCGGTGTCGATTGTTACATCTATGTCGACAACGGCAGTACGACGAACCCGACCGGCTCCTACGCGCTGATCGTTGATGACGCGTTCACTTACGAGATTACCGAGATTGAGCCGAACGACTTCGCTGCTGAGGCCACACCGATCATCACGCCGCTGAATGGCGGTCAGTTAGTTGGCCCCGGCGACGAGGACTGGTTCCTAATTGACGGTCTTGCCGGCGACCGCGTGTTTGCCTGGGCGAATAACGGTGGCTCGAGCAACAGCACGCTCGATACGGACATGGGCTTTTACGCGGCCGACGGCACGACGTTGGTCGAATTCGACGACGAGGATGCCGACGGCGCGGACGCCCCGATCGAAGATCTGCGATATATCTACTCGACGTCGGCACCGGTGCTCGCGGGCGTCGAGCTGGTCACTGATGCACCGCATTTTCTCCGCGTCACCAAGCAGAACGAGACTGGCACGGTCCACCGGTATCGTCTGCACGTGGGCGTCGAGCCGGGCGATCGCACGCCCCTGAGCGAGTGCGAGCCCAACGACACGATCGCGCAGGCGGATGTAACGGGCAAGGACTATTTCACCGGCGCGGTCACGACGACCGATGACTCCGACTTCTATGCGTTCAAGGCCGACAAGGGCGAACGCGTTTTCATCGCGCTTGACGGCGATCCGGAACGTGACTCCAGTGGCTTTGACTCGGCCGGCAATGACCCGAATGCATTCAACGCCCGGCTCACGATTTATGATCCCGATGGCGACGTGCTGATCAGCGACATCAGCGATTCCAACTCCGCCCAGACCCCGCCGGCTGACTATCCGGCTCAGGGCGGCTTCTTTGTGGTCAAGTCCAGCGGCACACACTATGTCGAAGTGTCAGCCGCCTCTTCGCAGGTCGGACCAACGGAGACCTACGAGCTGGCCATCTTCAAGAACGCCAGTGCACCGCCGCTCACCGAAGTCTTCGACCCGGTGATCGATCTCACGCCCGATTTTGAAGGCAATATCATCCTGGGCGCGGCACGGGATGAACTGCCCGGCGACACCGGCGTTTGCGATATCGAACTCTACGCCGAGACCAACCTGCAATTGACCAATGTGGGCTCGCTCCCCGGTGCGGTCGTCACCTTCAACATCGAGCTGATCGACACGCAGCAGAGTGGTTTCGGCAAGCTGCTGGTGACCGACTGTGCCGGTAATACGGCGTGCCAGGTCGTCACGATCGACGTGTTCCCGCCGATCTGTGACGGGTTCAACTTCTCGCGGCGTACCCCGGCCAGTCTGCACGACCCCATCCACGTGACCGACAACGATTCCACGGGCATTTTCGGGACCATCGACATCAACGAGCCCGGGGCCGTCACCGACGTCAACGTCACCGTCAACATCGATACGCTCGATACCGGCGACCTCGACATCTACCTGGTCAGCCCGCAGGGCACGGTCGTCGAGCTTGTTACCGACCGGATGAGCAGCCTTGGGACCGACATGGTGGAGGTGACGTTTGATGATTCGGCGGAGGAGATTCTCCCCATTCTGGGCTCCGCCGCGCCGTATACCGGGACGTGGTTGCCGGAGGATCCGCAAGGTCTCGCGCAACTTAACGGCGAAGATGCGCAGGGCACGTGGCAGCTCAACGTCATCGACGACAGCTCCAGCGACGACTTCGGTGCGACGCTCGTACGCTGGGCACTCGAGATCGAGGCCGGCTTCGCCGGTCCGGAGACCTTCTCCGGCCTGGCCAGTGACGATACGGGCTTCGACGCCGGTATCGCCTCGATCGAGCTGATCGATCCGGTGAATGTCGAGCTGACGTTGCCCGATACGTTCGAACCGGGCGACCTCGTTGTTCCGTACACGGTAACGTTGATTGACCCGACGCAGGACGGCGCCGGTACGGTCCTGGTCACCGATCTCCAGGCCAATACCTGCGAGTCCATCATCGCGCTCAACGGCGTCGCCGATACAACCGGCCCCGACGTCACAGGCAGCGTGACGACGGACCTGACGATCAAGCGCGAAGTCCAGCAGATCGTTCCGCCCAGCGCGCCGTCGGGCGTCGTCTCGACGATTACGATCGACGAGACCTTTCTGGTCGGCGAAGTGGAGGTTGCGTTGACCGTCGACAGCGAGAACCAGGGCCGCATCGCCGCCCGCCTTGCGCACTCCGGCTCCATGGCTTCGCTCGTGAATCGCATCGGCATGGACGATCGCGGTGCCGCCGGCAATACGAAAAACAGCTTCGACGTCCTGCTGGATGATGACGCACCGCAGGAGGACGACATCCACGTCGAGCCGGCCCTCGGGTCGGTCGCGACGCTCGGGCTGCATCAGCCGGATGGCCGCGGCAAGTTCTTTGGCGACGGCATCACGACGGATCGGCGGGACAGCATGCTGTTCGAGTTGGCCGGCACGTTGTCGGCGGGTGCATGGGATCTGCTGGTTGCGGACACGCGGATGATCAGCGCTTCGGAGAATATCTTCCGCCGCTGGGCGCTGACGCTGAAGAGCCCCTGCGGACCGGAGCGTTTTGTGGGCCGCGTGCTGGACGTTCAGCCTGGCGCGGGCGTGTGCACGATTGCCCTGGCGGACGGGGCGACCAATCTCATGGTCGTGGCCGACTTCGCGGCGGGTGCCGAGGTGGTTGACTTCCGCGTTGAACTCGTCGATCCGAACCTGCCTGGTAGCGGTACGCTCGAAGTTACCGACTGCGCCAACAACACGACGCAGCTTGCGATCGCACTCGCCGCCGCGTCGTCCGATCAGGACTTCCCGGTCGTTGGCGGAGCGCTCAACGGTGACACGCTCGAGTTTGAAGGCACGGCGACGGACGCCGAGCCCACCGACAGCGGCATTGCCAGTGTCGAACTTGCGCCCTACAGCACGAATCTGCAAATCGTGTCGGTCACGCCCGATCCGCCGAACGGCGCCGCGAGTGTCGACTTCGTCATCGGTCTGATCGACCCCATGCAGAATGGGCGCGGCTACGTTCGCATCACCGACGGGTGCGGTTGGCGGGCTCACAAGCAGATTGAGATCGACGCCACGCCGCCGGAGTGCAGCGGCACCGTTGGCCATACCAAGCGGTACATCAGTACACACCAGCCACTCGACATCCCGGACAACAACCCGCAGGGTGTCGTCTCGTCGATCTACGTACCGGATGAGGACATCATCGCCGACGTGGACATCACGATTAACATCCGCCACCCGTTCGATGATGACATCGACCTGATCCTGATCAGCCCGCCGCAGACGACGTTGTTCACCGACATTGGCAGCACAGGCAACGACTTCATCGATACCACGCTCGATGACGAAGCGGCGGAGCCGATTCCCGATTCGTTCGCCGAGGCGCCGTTCACCGGCCGGTACCAGCCTGAGGCCGGGCCCATTCTTCAGAACCTGGACGGCGAACCGGCACTCGGCGACTGGAACCTGCGCATCATCGACGACAAGACCAACGATACCGGTGAGTTTCTGAGCTGGGCGGTCACGATCACGGCCGATACGTTCCCCGAGCGTTTCGATGGGCGTGTGGAAGATAGCGAGCCGCTCGCCTCCGGCGTTTGCACGATCGAACTGCTGCCGGACGCTGAGAACCTTGCGCTGGTCGTCGACCCGTTCGAGTCCGGCGATGCGATCGTGCGCTACTCGGTCGAGTTGATGAACCTGAACCTCGACGGCACGGGCACCGTTCGCATTACCGATTGCGGCGGCAGTTTCTGTGAGATACCCGTCGCTCTGACCGGGGCCGGCTTCCCGCTGGGCGATATGGACTGCGATGGCGACGTCGACTTCGACGACATCTCGCCGTTCGTGGTGGCACTTGGCGGTGAGGCGGCGTATGCGGCGCAGTATCCGGACTGCGTCTGGCTGAACGGCGACATTGACGGCAACGGCACCGTTGACTTCGACGACATCAGCCCGTTCGTAGCCCTGTTGAGCGGCAAGTAGACAGCGGAACAGGCCGTCCACCACGCGACGATACCGCGCGCGTGGTGGACGGAGTTTGTATCGTGGAGTGACAAGCCCGGCCCCACGGGAGTTATCGCAGGCAATACGTCCGTAGCTCTTTCCAGTCGCCCTCCGCGTGGCGGACATCTGCCAGAGGGACGCCACGCAGATAGGCGAGCGCATATTGAACGAGACCGAATCCCGGGCCACCGACGTTTGCGGTGAACGCGCAGTTGTGTGTTGTATCGCCAGACCGCGCAAACGCGTGATCAGACGGTGCGTCGACGATGAGCATGCCGTCCTCAGGCACGTTCTCCACGATGTCGCTCACTCTTGCACGTAACTCAGCCAGATAAACCGCGCTCAACTTCCCCTGCTCATATTCGCGTCCCGGCATATCCGTGCCTGCAGTTCGGACTACCGTTCCGTCGGGCCACGCCGCAGCCAGCAGTCCACCGGTTCTGCAATCATCGGGGGCGGGATAGCCGGGAAGACGCCACACCACAAACAGCGGCGTTGCCGCCGGCCCATCGGCTGCACGCGTCTGCGTCGTCGGTAGATGCAGCGCATCCTCGTCATCGTCTGCTGACTCCACTTTCAGCAACCAGCCTCCGTCGGTATCCCGTCGCCAAGTGCGGCCAGCATCATCGATCAGCACGTCAAACACGCCATCGCCGTCCTGATCCTGGATGTGCTCGCACGAACCAGCGCCACCCGGTGTCGCCGGCGTCGCGGCGTACGTCGTGGACTTGCGACCTACTGTCTGATGAAAGTACGGGGAGAGGGCTACCGTATACGCACCGTTTGTCGGCGTCAGCGGCAGGTGCACATGAAACGGACCTCCGGCCGTATGTACCATGATGTAGACGTCCTCGTTGTTCATGGCGCCCCGAAAGACGTCATACGGTCCGAGGTTCCGCTCGAACTCGAGCGGGTATTCCGACAGTTCTTCCGCCGCTGCCGTAGACCCCGCAACCCGCTGCATTCCTATCACACTCAGCCGCCCGAGCCACACGCCGAGGACCAGCAAAAGCAGGCCGATGACGATGAGACACGCTGTGCGTAGCTTCCGCATCATTTCCCTCCGCCGTCCTTAGGACGTTCCACGACTGACTCGCGGCATTTGCGTTCCGCGCTGATCGCGCGACCCGCACGCCCGCGTTCGCATCACAGCAAGGGCGAGCTGGGCGCTGATGCATTTGACGCTGCTCGTGCATTCTGCGCAGCGAATGCCACTCGATGTCTTTATAACCGGTCGACCCCGTCGACCACACCCGTGTTCCCACCGTTCAGCAGCAATGCAGCGCGCAAAAAAAGGACGGGCAACCCAGGCTGACGTCCGTTGGGGGTTGGGTTTCGAGCGAGGGGGCCATCAAGCGCGGATTTAGTCTGGAACCAATCCTGTTGATGGGCGCGGATCGTCAGCTCTTTCAGTCACCCGTCATCTTGTTTGCCAACCCCGCGGGGGTCGGCAGGATCAGAGAGCACCGGCTGAGCTTCCGTGCCTGACCGATGCGTCGCGGTCGTTTTCAGCCCATCCGTGAGCCGCGTCGCCGACCGGGATACTCATTGAATATCGCGACCGCCGGCTTTCGCCGGGACATGCTCGGCTCGGGAAGGCATACTCACTTCGACCGAACGCCTACATAATACCACAAGTTCTTATCAGACAGGCCGAAAAAATTGCCTGGATTATCAATATAGGCGGGCACGAGGTTTGATATAGGCAATTATTGCCGATATATGGTTACATATAGTGGCGATCGCTAGTACAGGTACCACATAGAGGGGGAGCGTGAAAAATCATGGCAGACTTTATTCTGCCCATTTTTCCAATTATTAGTGTGCTTAGATTCTCAGCAAGCTCAGGGTTTTACGTTCCCGTGCCCGACGCGGCGTAGTATCTTTCTTAGCAGCAAGTAGTTACGCCCACGATACCGCGTCACTTCCCCCGAAACGATGAACTCGCTGAATCCCGCCTCTGCCTCCCGCTCCATCAGCTCCAAAAGCTGATTCTCGTGAATTTCCATCGTTCGTGTCGCCTTGCTCCCCTCGACCCGGCAGATAAACAGCGAACGCCCCTCCTCGCGCAGCAAACGCCCCGGCCGCTCCACCAGAAACGTTCCCTCCAGCAGCAGCGAATTCCCCTCCGGATCCAACCCCTGCCGTTGGCCGTCGCTCTGCGCGGCCTCCTGCAGCGGCTTGATCGGGGTGCGGCCCTCCTGACGCCGCAGCAGGGCCTTCAAGGTCTCCGCCTGCTCGGGTTTGCGCAGACTGGATGGCGGGTTGGAGGTGGTGGGCGCAGGCTGTGTCGCCGTGGCAGGTTGCGTTTCCGCCCCGGCGGCGGGCGGTGTGGGTGGAGGCGTCTCGGGTGGTGTATCGGCCGGCTTGCCGCCCTCCTGCCCCAGGGTCTGGTTCAGACCGACTGCCGCCGCCAGCATGGCCCCCAATTGCAGCAATTCTCTACGCGTGTGCTCGGCCATCGCCTGTGCCTCCTGACTGCACCCAAGCGACAGAACCCGTTCCGGCATTCCGTCGAAGTCCGTCCATTCTGCCTGCACCCCGACAGCCTATATCGACCGAGCCGCCGCGTCGAATCGACCGATAGAAAACGACAGCGGAGCGCGAGCAAGCCATGGAACCAGTGATCATCTACGGTGCCGGCGGCCTCGGAGATCTGGTGCAGGACATTCTGCAGCAGGGCTCTCAGTACCGACCTGTCGCCTTCCTCGACTCCGACCCGGCGCGCCGTGGGCAGACGCATGCATCCCTGCCCATCCGCGGCGGTCTGGAACATGCCGACGCGCTCCGTGCGGAAGGCGTCCGCAATGTCATCGTCGCCGTGGGCGACAACTTCACCCGGGTCTCCCTGGCCGAGACCCTCGCCGCCCGCGGGTTCGCGCTGGCGTCCGCCGTTCATCCGCTCGCCAGCATCTCACCTTCAGCGAAGCTGGGCCAGCACGTCGTGATCGGGGCGCGGGCAACGGTCTGCGTTCATGCCAACATCTGCGACCACGCGATCCTCTCGGCAGGCGTGATCGCTGAGCATGACAACGTCATCGGCAAGGGCGCATTCCTCCACGCCGCCGTCCGCCTCGCCGGTGGCGTGACGATCGAAGAGTTCGCCATGCTGGAAATCGGGGCCACGGTCATCCCCGGTCGCCGCGTCGGACGTGCAGCGCGCGTGCGGGCCGGCGCAGTGGTCATTCGCGACGTAGCTGCCGGGGCCCAGGAGCTCGGCGCCACGGCATCGGCCGACGCGCTGGCACCGTCGCGTTTTCGACCAGAGTCCGAAAACGCCCACGCCACGTAATCACGCCGACTGTCGCCGCACGGTCATATCAAAGCCGCGCACCATGCTGTTGTAGAGGGCGTACGTCACGCCGAGGAACACGACTGCTGATACCACGCTGAACACCGCGCAAGTCACGCGGAACATGCTCACGGCGCTGGTCGATACGCTCGTCGGATTGCCCGACCAGTTCGAATTCGCATAGCCCACCGACTTCCACGGATCCAACAGCGCGTCGATCGCCCACATGGGCGTGAACGGCAGCACCACTGCCGCCACACTGGGGCTCGTGCCGCGCATCGCCGCGCCGCAAGCCGTCAGCAACCCCGCGGCCCCCAGTACAATTGCCGTACTGATCATCACCGCCTGGACGGTCTTCTTCGACAGCAGTGAGAAATGCAGCCCGATCATCGCCGAGAGGGCCGCGAACGCGACCATCAGCAGTGGCACCATGAACACGGCTTCGACCGTCACGACGTTCGGCTCGTCAAACCGCAACATGTCCATGGCGGCGAAGAGCGCGATGGTAACGGTTGGCACGCCGATCAGCGGAATCACCAGCCGCACGAGCCCCTGCAGCATACCCGCGATGATGTACCGGCTCGTCAGCGGGGTCGAAAGCAGCAGTTCAATCGTCAGTGACTCCTTCTCGCGTGTCAGCGTCGTCGCCGCCGTATTTGTCACCACAAGCAGAATCACGGCGAGTTCGACCCAGATCAGTGGCACGAGCCAGAGGCGCACATTTGCCGCCGCCAGCGCCCCCGTACCCCACGCGCCGGTGTGATAGCTCACCAACAGAACGACACCCGCCACAAGACCCGCGATGATAAACAGCAATCGCAACATCGACCGCCCCCCTGCCGACGCCCGGGTCGCGGCCTCCCGCCACGCGATCGGATTCCGCCATACTTTCCGCGGTTCCCGTCGCCGATCGCCGAGGGCGCGCGGTTGGAACCAAGCCGCGATGCGGGTGAAGAACGTTGTCTCGCCTTCCTTGGCACCGCGCCGCACGTAGATCAGGCTGATCAACACCATCAGCGCCGACGCCAGTGTGGTCAGGAGCATGTACCCATACTGCGGGTACGCCAGGAACCACCAGAACGGCCAGCCATGCTCATATAACCGTGCCGCTGGCGGTGCCGGCGTCTGCCCGGTCACAACCATCAGTGCCAGAAACGGGTGCAGCGGTGCCACCCAGCTCATCCGATATTGCACCGTCGTGCTGAGAAACGTGTCCGACGCATCCGCCGCGGCAAGCTGGCCGTACGGCGATATCCCGAACATGCCGATCGCGAGCAAGTAGACGGCGACGCCTGCAAAGAAGGCGAAGATGGTCCGCCGCGTGCCGATCTTCAGGAAGCTGATCATGATCGCGATCGAACCGGTGACCAGCCCGGTGCATGCCGCCAGGCCGAAACTCTCGAAGATCTCGCGCGTCGTCACCCCGCCGTAGATCATCGTGATACAGAAGATTGGCAATCCCGACAGCAGCAGCACCCACACGAAGTAGATTCGCGAGAACAACGAGCCGAGCACGATCTGCGCATTCGACATCGGCGTGGTCAGCAGAATGTGATACGTATTCGCGTCTTTCTCCTGGGTAATCGCCCCCGCACAGAACACGGGTGCGATGAAGCTCATCAAGAAGAGCTGCACCATGCTGACGACCATGAAGGTCTTGGTCGCATCCTTGGCCAAGTCAGCCAGTGAGCCCTCCGGACCGCCCAGCAGCAGCCCCTTCCCCAGCAGGAACACGACCACGAGCGCCACCAGGTAGATCAACCGCGCCCACAGGTGCCGCGAGCGCTTCCCCCCTGCCGACACTACCCGCACCAGAATCGGATTGGCCGGCAACAACCGCCAGAACCAAAGCCCGATATCACCCAGAATACCCATAGTCACCTCGGCCTGCGGTCTCGCTACGCAATCGAGCGGCGCTTTCGCAGTTCTTGAACCGACTCGCATGCATCGTACGCCCCTCCATCACCGCGTTGTGAAGGCTCGGGCGGCCACGTCTGCCGGGAACCCCTCCAGCCGCTGGCCGGCCGCGTGGCAGTACAACGCCGCCTTGAAGATCCCCTGTAACGCGGACATCACCGCCGCCAGCAGAATCCAGTACACCACCGCCATCCCCGCCAGAAGCACGCCTGAGGTTGTCACGCCGCCGGCTGACACGAGCAGCCAACCCGCCAGCATGGCCAGCAGCACACCCGGCAACGCCAGCAGAAACGCGAGTATCCCAAAGCCGAAATCCGCGACAATCTGCTCGCCCCACGTCTGCCGCAGCAGCGTGGCACTCCGCCGAATCGCGGTTGGCGCTCCGGCGCGCTCGACGACCATCACCGGCACGACCAGAAACGTGATCAGGGTCCACGCGAACCCGAGCAAGCCCCCAATGAGTTGCCCCACGATGCCATCACTCTTCCCACGCAACAGTCGTAACACAACGCCCACCGTGGCCGCAATCAGCGTGTAGACGAAGATACTCGGCAGGCAAGCCGTCGCCGCCCGAAACCCATCCGCCACGCCGGGATCTCCGCCTTGCAGCCGCATATGTGCCGCCCCGATCAGGGCCGCGTTGAAGTAGATCACCACGAAGTAACTCACGAAGTAGTACGCGAAGGCAAAGGCGACGAGCGCGGCGTCCTGCATGCTGAGCTGCTCGTCCCCCAGCGCCTGATCGAGTTCGTCAAACATGCCCAGCGCCCAGCCCCCGCCAGCAAAGGTCGCCAGCACGCCCAAGCTGACCACTCCGGCCACCAGTGGAAAGACGAGCAGCTCCTTATCCGCCAGCAACACATCCCGTGCATACCCCATCAGCTCCCAGGTATTTGATAGCGTGTGAAACATGCGCTCATCCTCACGTGGCGATCATCAAGCGCGGAGCGGCGTTCATTCGTTCCGCGTTACGCCCACATCCGAAAAGTACAGCTCCCCCTCCCAGATCTCAACAATGTCCAATGTTCGCCGCGCCAGGTCGGGATCGGTGCGCAGAATCACGTCAATGCGATCGGGCACATCCACATCCACCGCCGTGCACGCACAATCCAGCCAGTCGTGCTGGTCCGGCTTGCGAATCACCACGGTCCCGCGCGGGATCTCGCGTCCTGCGATGATCGCCAGCACCTGGAACGCACAGTCTACGGGCACCGCGCTTCCTTCGACGCGAATTCTGAGACAACGGCCACTGCTCCCGCACGCCGATGCCCCGGGCACGTGCACGGCCGCACGCACCGAGGCGTCCAATTCCGACCCGTTGACGAGTGCGACGTCATCGCACGCCTCGGCCGGCAGCACTTCGATCTCGGTTTCCGCGGTCAATACACAGGACGGCAGATTGAGGTAGCCAAAGCCAAAGTCAATGGTCAGGTCTGCTTTCAGCCTCTGAGTTCCAATCCGGCGCGGAGAAAACGTGCAATCGATGTAGTGCATCCCATCGGAGCCACCGTACTGCGGCCAACTACGGTCGCACTCATACGCGACGGCTCGCTGACCAACCCGCACGTCGCTGATCGTAGCCGCGCGTAGGTGTGACCATGCGTCCGGCCGTGATTCCTTTAACGTGACCCGTAGTGCGGACCGCGACCCCGCGCATATGCCTGGCCGGGTTTGCGCCGTGATCTCGTAGCGCGCCTCCCCGTAGCGTTGCAGCAGATCCACCGGCAATGCGTTACACGCCGCGAGTCCAGCAAGCACATCGCCCAGCGCCCAGCCATAATCATACGTCCCGCCGTCAAGCACAGCGTCCGTCACGAAGTCGGCCAGTTGCTCGAGCTCACCGTCCTCCAGTTTGCCCAACTTCGCGCGTCGGCCGAGCTCGGAAAGGGCGCGCCACGATGTTGCCTGGACATCACTCTCGATCTCCTTCAGCAAGGTGTCCGTGGGCTTGATCTGCTCCAATCTGAAGTTCTGCACCGCCGGCAGCGAGCCTGAAACCCACAGCATCACCCCGATCCCACTCAGGATGTAGCCACTCCGGATGCGCCCCCGCGGCGCCGCCCGCCGACCATGGCGGATCATTTCGCGCGTCAGCGTCACGCCACACTCGGGACAGCGCGCACTTCCGAGCCCGGTCAGGTTGTATGCGCACCGCCGGCAGAACGGTGTGTTCAAGTCCACCCGCTCGCGGTAGGCGCTCACGAGTTGCCATACCCCGAGCAGCAACAGAATCCCGCCGACCAGTCCAACTGCACAGACCACAACGATCCCCGTTTCTCACTGCGCAGACGCGCTACTGCACCATGCCCCGCGTCAGCCGCATGAACGCGGTCTCCAGGTTGACCTCCTCCTGCTTGATCTCGTTGATCCGCAGGTCGTTCTGGATCATCGCCTGCGCTATGAAACTGAAATCCGTCGTATCACTATTGAGCGTCACGACCACCGCGCCGTCCTCGACTTGCGCCTCCGACACGGTCGGCAATCCCGACAGCACCTGCCGCGTGCGCTCCTGATCGTCGGGCGAGACGACATGCACGACCGTCCCCATCCGCGCCCGCCGCACCGCCTCACGCACCGACCCCTGGAAGATCATCTCGCCCTGCTCGAGGATGCCGATACTGGTGCACAGGTCCGCCAGCTCCGGCAGGATGTGCGAGCTGATGATGATCGTCTTGCCCATGCGGTGCAGCTCCTTGAGCAGCTCGCGAATCTCGATGCGCGCCCGTGGATCCAGCCCGCTGGCCGGCTCGTCGAGCAGCAGCACTTTGGGGTCATGCAACAACACGCGCGCGATACTCAGCCGCTGCTTCATGCCGCGCGACAGCCCGTCGACCAGCGCATCGCGCTTGTATGACAGATCCGTCAGTTCCAGCACGTCCCCCACAATCTGCGCCCGCTTTTTCCCGGTCAGGTCGTACGCGGCCGCGAAGAACTCGAGGTACTCCTGAACCACCATGTCCTCGTACGCGCCGAAGAAGTCGGGCACATACCCGATCAGCGGCCGAATTTTGCGCGACTCATAGCCCACTACATGTCCGCACACCCGCGCCTCGCCCCACGTCGGCTGCAACAACGTCGCCAGGATGCGAATGGTGGTCGTCTTGCCCGCACCATTCGGGCCGATGTAGCCGAAGCACTCCCCTTCCTCGATCTCGAGGTGCAGGTTGTTGAGCGCCACCAGCTTTCCATAACGCTTGGTCAGATTGATCGTCTGTATGATCAAGGCTCGCTCCCCCGAGGCGGCATCCCCTCGTAATGCAACGGGAGCCGCACACGGTACAACGTGATTCCACTATACGGCCGCATCGGCCGTCCGTTAAACACGACTTCCACCGGCCCCGGATCCCCCGCCCAGGCCAGCAAGACGGCCTCACCCCGCATCAGCCAGTGCGAGACGTCAAGGTCCGGCAGCCCGCCGGTCGTCAGCTCAGACGCCGGCGATTGGAAGTTTGTGCCCTTCGCCGGCAGGTGATAGTTCCGCGTCGATGCCAGCAGCGCCGCGCGGATGGCATCGGTCAATCCCGAACTGTGCTCGCCAAAGCTCCGATTCCCCGACCAGCCCTGCTGCACTTCCCACAGGGTCGTCAGGTCAGGCGGTGCCCCGCGTCGACGCGGATCCAGTTTCTGCCAGTCCGCGGTCCGCTCTGCCAGCTTCTCATAGACCGACGTGCCGAGCTTGTTCACCACTGCCCCGCGCTCCAGCGCCGGCAACCGCAATGCGATGACGTTCATTCCCGCCGGCTTCGGCTTCAGATCATCATCGGGCACGTTCCGATCACGATATGTCCGCTCCGTCCCCGCCACCCGAAACGGTACGCCACTCCAATCATCCAGCCGCGGATCGATATACAACAGATACGCACCCCGCAGATCCACATTCAGATCACTGCGCAGGAAGCTCCCCGGCGTAACCCGTCCGGTCTTGCGACTCACCGTCAGGTCGGCCCCGAAGACACCTGACAGCTCTCCGTGCCAGTAACCTTCAAACTGCTTGAGCGTCGCACGCACCAGTGCGTCGCTGACCTCCGCCTGCGTCGGATTCACCTCATACCGCGACGGTGTCACATAGTAGTTTTTCACCCGCGGATTGCGTGCCAACGGGCGGATGAAGTCACTGTCACCGGCCATTGCCATGTTCACCCGCTGCCGCCGCGGACTGCGATAGCCCATCAGAAACGGCCCGCGTGCTTCCAGCGTCCCCGCGGTCGTGTCCACGAAACTGACCGTCTGCATCCCGCGTGACAACGTGCGCAGCGCTGCGACGGTGCCCAGACTCAATACACTCGCCACCACCGCAAAGCCCGCAAACACACTCCAACTCGCCTGCGTCATCTTGTGCGCCGACAGCCACCACCAGCTCGCCACCGTCGCCAATGCCACATACGCCGCCACAAAGAGAAACGCCGTCAAGCCACGCAATGCCGTCTGCCCGCCGAAGCTGATCGGCTGCACGAGATCGTTGTAGATCGGATCGCGGAAGAACTGCATCATCTGCGCTGTATTAAGCTGCTCCTCGCGATACTTGTCGGCATATGTGTTCAGATCGAACAGCGCGCCGAAGATCCGCTGCTCGTGAAGCGGTATACTTGTCAGATCGCGCAGACTCGCCGCGGTCGTCACCACCCGTCCGGAATCCACCAGCCGCATCGCGATCAGATTGATCTTCTCACCCCGGGCCAGATCCCCCAGCGTCGCCACCGCTCCGGGGGCGAGATCTGCCGTCGTCACGACAATCGGTGCATCGAATGTGCGCTTCTGCATTGCGGCCGGCGCCAGCGCCGCGAAGAACGCATCCAACCGCTGGGTCTCCACCTGCCCCCCACCCGTCAGCGGCAGAATCTCCGCCAAGTCACTACCCAGCAGTTCCCCCCAATTGGCACCCACCCCCAGCACCAGTTGACCGCCGTTGCGCACCCAGTGCTGCAGCGCATCGCGCTGCGCCACGCTCAACTCGTTCGGTCGCGGGTGGTCCCACACGATGATGTCCACCGGCTCCAGCCCGAGCCAGCGGTCCGGCAGACTCGCCGCCGGCATGTGTGCATAGACCACCGCCCGATAATACTCGCGCATGCCCTCCGTTGGTTGCCCGGGTACGAAGTTGGGCACCGCCAGACCTTTCAGCTTCACGATCCGCTGATCGCTGATATCCAGCACCAACACATCGTCATCCAGGATCGTCTGTACGATCGGCAGCGGCAGTTCGATGACCGGCGCCCGATCTTCCCGGCGAACCACGAACAGGTTCTGCGGCAACTCGTTAATCTCGTTTACCGCCCCGTAGCACCAGAACGTCTTGCGTGCTCCGCCGTCATCAAGCCCGAGGGCCACCGGGCTGCGCACGTACTCCACCCGATCGCCATCCAGGTCCGTGGTTTCCAGCACGAGCGCCCCGTCAAAGACCTGCCCCGCCTGACCTTGCGCGGCGAGCTGGACCTCGACCGGGAACCACTGCCCCTCGCGAATCACGGGCCCACTATCCGTCAGGAACCCCACCGAGCGCACCTGCCCCTTGATCACCTGCGCCGCGGCCTGCCACGGCCCGGCCAGGAGCAGCGCGGTCGCAAGTATGAACCCGTAGATTCTCATCACCCTGTACCTACGCATACGAGCCCCGTCGCGTCGCGTTCATTTTGCTTTTTTCACGATCGGTTCGCCGCCATCGTACCTGCCTGAGCGGTGGTGCACATTCTAATCTGAACCGAATCTTCTCACAGCCCAGCTTGACTTACCCTCCGGGCGCGGGCATACTTTTGTTTCTACGCGGCGGATTCCGTCGCCTCAGGGCACCACGAATATCGAGGAAGCGAATACGGATATGATCAAGATCATCCAGGACATTCCGGTAGTCACCACGCCGGGAGGAGATCTGTCCCCATAGCCTGACGCTTCCGCAAGCTCTAGGACGATCCACCCCGGCGGCCCCAACGGGCGCCGGGGTTCTTTTTTGCAGCGGCCCGCGGATGCGCCGGCCGCCAAACCGAGGAATACGCGTGTCAGATTCCGCCGACCAGAACCAATCCGCCGCACGCTCCGGCCGCAACATGACTGTCCAGCTCCTCTGGCTGGCCGCCCCCATCGTGCTCATGATGCTGTCGCGCCTGGCGATGACCTTTATCGACTTCGTCATGGTCTCGCAGCTTGGCACCGAGGCGCAGGCCGCCATCTCACCGGCCAGTATCTTCGTCTTCGTCGTCGGCTGTCTCGGCCTGGGCGTAGCGCACGCGGTTCAGACCTACGTGTCACAGGTCGACGGCCGCGGCGAGCCGCACGAGGCCGGCGCCTACGCCTGGCAAAGCTATTACATCGCCATCATCTTCGGGCTGATCACCCTGCCTGCCGCGTGGACGGCCGCCACCTGGTTTGGCTGGATCGCCGACCTCGGGCAACACAGCCCCGCGGTCCGCGCCATGGAGATCAGCTACATCGAGATCGGCCTGTGGTCAGTGGCACCGTCCATCGTCTGCATCGGCCTCAACGGCTTTTTCATGGGTGTCCAACGCCCCTGGATCGCGTTCATCGCCGTCACGGCCTCACTCGCAGCCAACGCCCTCGGCAACTGGCTGCTGATCTTCGGCAATCTCGGCTTCCCCGAACTTGGCATTCGTGGTGCCGCATATGCCACCGTCGCCGCCTGGATCGTCCGGGCCATCGTGCTCAGCGCCGCCATGCTGCTGCCGTACTTCCACCGCCGCTACAACACGTGGTGGTCCGCAGCACCGGACCTGAAACGCCTGGCCGGCCTGATTCGCGTCGGTGCGCCGACCTCACTTGGCTGGCTGGTTGACCTTGGTTCGTGGTCCGCGTTCATGATCCTGATCATCCCGGCGTTCGGGACCGTCGCCATGGCCGCCACCAACGTCGCCCTGCAGCTCATGCACGTGTCCTTCATGCCGGCCCTCGGCATCGGCATCGCCCTGTGCTCACAGGTTGGCTTTGCGATCGGCGAAGGCAAGCCCGAGCTGGCCTTCAAACGGTCGAGCATCGCGTACCGGCTCACCGGTGGCTACATGGGACTCGTCGGACTGCTCTTCCTGTTCGCGCGGGAGCCGCTGATCTATGTGTTCAATCAGGACCCGGAGGTTGTCAGTGTCGGTGCCACCATCCTGATCTGGGCCGCGGTGTTTCAAGTGTTCGACGCCATGGCCATTACGTACATCAACGCCCTGCGCGGCGCCGGCGATACCCGCTGGCCCTCGATTGTGATGGGCGTGGCCTGCCTCGTGCTGTTCATCGGCGGCGGCTGGTTGCTGTCACGCTTCGTCCCGCAGTGGGGCATCAGCGGCCCCTGGAGCATGTGCGCCATCTACATCATCGTCGTCGGACTGCTGGTCCTGTGGCGGTGGTACGGCGGCGCATGGCGATCGATCCGGCTGTTCGATGAGAAACACCCGGCTCCGACTGCCGCCGAAGTGCCGGACGAGGCGCCGATGAGCGCGGTCTCCGAGAGTATGGCGGCTCCCGAGGAGCCCGAGCTCGAACAGGACGCCGCCCCCGCCCCGACGCCGCTGCGTTGACCGACGGGCGCTCGCCCGTACACAACGGCCCATAACGTCGCTGGGGTTCGCATCATGGCGTTCCCGGCGACGCCCGGGCCGGTGGTCATGCCGGGGCACAAACTGTATTCTTTGAGGTTTCAGGCCGATGAACCGCGATTTGTGGATGGAGTAGCCGATGTTCGAGCCCTTGCCGCAATCCTTCAGCTTCCCCGAATCCGAAGAGCGGATCCTCGCCTTCTGGGAAGAGCACGACATTTTCGCCAAATCGCTCGAACAGCGTCGCGGGGCCGAGCACTTCGTCTTCTACGAAGGCCCCCCCACCGCCAACGGCCTGCCCCACCCCGGCCACTGCCTCACCCGCGCCATGAAGGACCTCTTCCCGCGCTACCAGACGATGTGCGGCATGCTCGTCGAGCGCAAGGCCGGCTGGGACACCCACGGCCTGCCCGTCGAGGTCGAGGTCTGCAAAGAGCTCGGCATCCACACCAAAGAGGAAATCGAGCAGTACGGCGTCGAGAAGTTCGTCCGCCTCTGCATCGACAGCGTCTTCCGCTACGTCAAGCAGTGGGAGCAGATGACCCGCCGGCTCGGCTTCTGGGTCAACCTCGACGAAGCCTACGTCACGTTCCATCAAAGCTACGTCGAAAGCGTCTGGTGGGGTCTGAAGACGCTCTTCGAGCGCGGCCTGCTGTACCAGGGCCACAAGGTCGTCTGGTGGTGGGCCCAGGGCGGCACGGCGCTGTCAGCCGGCGAGGTCGGCGAAGGCTACCGCACGGTGCAGGACCCGTCGGTGTATGTGAAGTTCCCGCTGCGGCCCGAGGGATTGAGGGATTGCGGGATTGAGGGGTTGAGAGACGATACGCCGGCGTCGCTCCTCGTCTGGACCACGACGCCCTGGACCCTCGTCAGCAATCACTTTGCCGCCGTCGGCCCGGACATCGACTACGCCATCGTGCACGACACGACCCTCGGCGAACATCTCATCATCGCCGCCGCCCTCGTCGAAGCGACGATGGCCAAAATGAAGCACGACTATGAGACCGTCGGCATCTGCAAAGGCACCGACCTCGTCGGCCTCCGCTACGTCCCGCCGTTCGATGTCTACTACAAGAACCTCGGCGACCGGACGGCCGAACTGAAGGATGGCGGCGCCGACTCCATCGGCTGGCGCATCACGCTCGCCGACTTCGTCACGCTGGAGAGCGGCACCGGCCTCGTTCACGAAGCCCCCGCTTACGGTGAAGTCGACTTCGAACTCCTCCAAAACGAGCGCAAACGATTCGTCGACGAGCTGAACACCCCGCCGCTGATCAACGCCGTGGCCCCCGACGGCACCTACACCGACGAAGCCCCCGAACCCTACCGTGGCCGCTGGGTCAAGGACTGCGACAAGGACATTATCCGCGAGTTGAAGGAGCGCGGCGTCCTGCTGCACCAGGAGACCGTCGAGCACGAATACCCCTTTTGCCCGCGTGCCGAGGACGACGCCCTGATCCAGTACGCCCGCAAGAGCTGGTTCGTCCGCACCAGCCAGTTCAAGGACGACTTCCTCAAGAACAACGCCGGCATCTACTGGCTGCCCGATCACATCCGCGAAGGCCGCTTCGGCGACTTCCTCCGCAACAATGTCGACTGGGCCCTGAGCCGCGAACGCTTCTGGGGCACGCCGCTGCCGATCTGGCAATGCGAGCAGACCGGCCAGATGGAGGCGATCGGCTCGCTCGAAGAGCTCAAGGCGAAGCCGGGCGCGACGGACGGCGGCTTGTGGGAGCAGAAGAAGCAGGCCGACCCCGAGCTGCCCGACCACCTGATGGTCCACAAGCCCTATATCGACGAATGGACATACGACAGTCCCTTCGCCAAGAGTGCCAGAATGCGCCGCGTCCCCGAAGTCATCGACTGCTGGTGGGACGCCGGCAGCATGCCCTTCGCGCAGTGGGGCTTCCCCCACACCGAAGGCAGCGTCGAGACGTTCGCCGACCGCTTTCCCGCCAACTTCATCAGCGAAGCGCTCGACCAGACCCGCGGTTGGTTCTACGGCCTGCTGGCGATCAGTACCCTGCTTTTCGCGGGTGGGGCAGGCTCTTCTCAGGGTGGGGAAGCGTCGCCAGGAAGCAATGCCGAACTTCCACGCCGGGACTACCCCCACCCGTACAAAGCCTGCATCGTCCTCGGTCTCATGATGGGCGAAGACGGCCTGAAGATGTCCAAGCGCAAGAAGAACTACCGCGAGCCGACCTACATCTTCGACCACTACGGCGCCGACGCGATGCGCTGGTTCTTCTTCAGCGGCCAGACCCCCTGGACCTCCGTCCGCTTCGAGGAACAGAACATCCGCGACGCCCATCGCGAGTTCCTCGTCCGCCTCTACAACGTCTTCAGCTTCTTCAACATCTACGCCAACATCGACGGCTTCGTCGCGCATCCGCAGCACGGCTCCCCGTGGCGCCCCACGCGGGAGCGCAACGAGCTCGACCGCTGGATCATCAGCGAACTCTTCCGCACCACGAAGTACGTCCGCGAGAAGCTCGACGCGTTTGAAAACTTCCCCGCCGCCGGCCGGCTGAACGAGTTCGTCGACGCCCTCAGCAATTGGTACGTCCGGCGCAGCCGCGACCGCTTCTGGAAGAGCGAGAAGGATCAGGACAAGTGGGACGCCTACCACACGCTTTACGGCGTCCTGCTGAATCTCAGCCAGCTCATCGCCCCCTTCACACCCTTCTTCGCGGAAACGATGTACCAGAATTTGAAGGGCACCGAGAACCAGCAGCCGGCCAAGGGCTCCGCCGACGCGAGCTCAGCCGCCACCGTCGATGTCCCGGCCTCCGCGCTGCCGCTCTCCGTCCACCTGTGCGACTATCCCGCCGTCGACGAATCGCTCATCGACGAAGACCTCGCCCAGGAAATGGACCTCGTCCGCCAGATCGTCTCACTCGGCCGGGCCGCGCGCACGGCCGCCAAGCTCAAGGTCCGTCAGCCGCTCGCCCTCGTCGAGATCATCCTGGCACGCCCGGAGCACGCCGACTGGCTCCAGGCCCACGCCGACCTCATCGCCGAAGAACTCAACATCAAGCAGGTCGAGTTCACGACCGAGGCCGACCACTACGTCACGTATCAGATCAAGCCGAACTTCAAGTCGATCGGCCCCAAGTTCGGCAAGCTGGGCAAGCAGGTCGCCGCCGCCCTGAACAGCGCCGACGCCGCCGAGGCCCGCCAGCAGCTCGACTTGACCGGCCGCATCGAGCTCGACGTCGGTGGGCAGCCGGTGCGGCTCACGCCCGACGACGTTGAAATCCGCCTCGAAGCCCGCCCTGGGTGGTCTGCCGCCCAGGGCCGTGGCGGCGTGGTCGTTGTCAAGACGGAGTTGACCGCCGAACTGAAGGCCGAAGGTCTCTGCCGCGAGCTGATCCATCAGATTCAGGACCTCCGCAAGCATCAGGAACTCGCTTACGAGGCCCGTATCGTGGTGCACCTGAACGCCCCCGAACCCGTCCGGCAGGTCGCCGAGCAGTTCGCCGACACGATTCGCTCGGAATGTCTGGCCGAACGACTAGAATACGATTCGGTGCCCGCCAATGCCGAAGCGAAGACGGCCAAGGTCGAAGGTCACGAAATAACACTCGCGATCGCAACCGTTTAGCCGGCTTGTTCGGGTGTCAACAAAACATGACGAGCCCTAACTCTATTGAAGGTCCGCATATGCGCGCACCCTTAAAAAACTTTCAGCCAACAAACCATAACTTTGCGCAAAGACCGCCGATCCCTTACAATCTCCGGCGATAATGCTCCCGAGGCGTGGGTTAGGGAGTGTGAGCCCATGAGTAAGCTTCTGACGCCGATTCTCGAATACGCAGCCAGATACGAAGAGCAACAGCGTGTTCGCTGGGAGAAACGTCCCGGTGTCCGTGTCGATCTCCACTGCCACAGCACGTTTTCGGACGAGACGCTGGCCTGGCTGCCCGGCGTTGTCTATCACCCCCTCTGCGAGCCGGAAGAAGTCTACGACCAGGCCAAGGCCCGCGGCATGGACTTCGTCACCATTACTGACCACGACACCATCGACGGCTGCAAGGCGCTCCTCGATCGGCGGGGCGCTCTGGCGGACTTTTTCTTCGGCGAAGAGGTCACCGCCACCTTTCCTGAAGACGGCACGATCATTCACGTCAACGTGTTCGACCACGACGAGGCGCAGCACCGCGAGATTCAGCGGCTGCGGGAGAATGTCTACGACCTCGTTGACTATCTGAAGAAGATCGACAAGCTCTACCAGATCAACCACCTGACGTGGACAGCCCAGCACCGCGTCCTCACGCCACAGCAGCTCGAAAACATCCTCGAGTTGTTCGACGTGTTCGAAGGCCTCAACGGTGCCCGCAGCTACGCCCACAACGCCTTCGCCTGGCACGCCACTCGTGGCCACAACAAGGTCCTCACCGGCGGCAGCGATTCGCATACCAATCGCGTCGGTACGACCTACACCCTCACCGAAGGGCAGACCGCCGCCGAAGCGATCACGAACATCAAAGCCGGCCAGGTCGCGGCCTGCGGCGCCTTCGGCACGCCGGAGAAGCTCCGCGAAGACGTCTGGCTGGTCCTCCAGAAGAATATTGAGCGACGGATGGAAGAAGAACGCAGCCGGTGGGATCGGCTGTTCTGCCGGGCCATTCGCCAGGTCGGCAAGCGGCTGCACCCCCTCGTCTGCCTGGGCTACCACAAGCACCAGGACCTGCTCATCCGCGGCTTCGTCCGCGCCCTCCCCGCTCCGACGACTGTGACCGCGTAAGCATGGCCGGTCGCGGTTGATTATCGGGGGCTGCCTTGTTAGGCTCACAGATGAACCACTGGGGGTTCTGTGTCGGACGCGGGTAGTCCACACCACCGGGGGTTCGTGCAATTCATCCCGGCGAACCGGACATGAGGGTACACATCCCCGCTTCGCGTTCGCGGGAGGAGAGAGGAGGCACTCATGTTACGCAGTTTGTGTTTCCACGGAATCGGTGCGCTGGCCCTGCTGGGGCTGATGGGGCTCATCACCACAACACCCGCCGCCGGTCAGGTTACGTACACGCTCGTAGACCTGGGCGATTTGCCGGGGGGCGATGACTACAGTGTTGCACACGGCATCAACAACGCCGGGCAGGTCTCCGGCTACAGCAAGGCCGCGAGCGGCAATCGGGCCTTCCTTTGGGATAGCGTCAACGGAATGCAGGACCTCGGCGACCTGCCGGGCGGCGACGACCACAGTATTGCACGCGGCATCAACAACGTCGGGCAGGTGGTCGGCAACAGCACCGCCGCGACCGGGGGTCGCGCTTTCCTTTGGGATAGCGTCAACGGAATGCAGGACCTCGGCGACCTGCCGGGCGGCG
>CAYXTR010000024.1:0-76564 GCA_964468185.1 uncultured Planctomycetales bacterium
TCAAACAAACCGAATTCTTCTACTTCACCCTTGACTGCCTATAGCTGGTCTTTCGGGGTACGGTGGCCCGTCATGGCGCGCATCCTGCGCGCGACACCGGCCCCGTCTGGGGGCGCTATCGGTGGGCTGAAGTCGTGTGCTTGAAAGTGGAGACGTCGGCCCGCTGAAGTCGCGCGTCGTCAGCACGTCTTCGGCCATGTTGCCGCGTCCGTGTTGGGATCCTCGCTGCTCAACGGTGACCTGGCGGTGTAACGCAGCGAGTGGGGCCGAGGGTCGGGGAGCAAGGGGTTCAGGGGTTCAGGTTGGAGCGGAGTGGCTGTTGACCGCTGCGCGGGGCTGGCGGTGTTCGTTGGGCGAGCGCGCTGCCGACATGGCGGCGGCACAGCGGGGCGGTGTGGGTGACGTACGGCCGACGCGGAGGTCGGCCGCTACCGCTTCGTTCAATCGGCATCAGGACGTTGAGATGCCGGCGGCGGCGGCGGCTTGTTCGACGTCGAAGCCCTCGGGCAGTTCCTTGGTACCCTTGCATTTGGGGTAGCCGCTACAGCCGAGGAACTTGCCGCGGCGGCCCGCGCGGATCACCATCGGCTCTCCGCACTCATCGCAGGGGATTTCGGTGGGGATGGGCTTGGGCTTGTCGGGGGGCGGCATGAGCTCTTCGGCGTCCTTCTTGGCCTGGCCGCGAAGATTGCAGTTGAATTTGCATTTGGGGAAGTTGGTGCAGGAGAAGAAGGGGCCGAAGCGGCCGCGTTTGAGCTCGACGGTGCTGCCGCATTGCGGGCAGGCGAGGGTGCCGGGCTCGGGCATGTCCTCGACGACGGGTCGGCCGGTGCGTGTGAGGGCGTAGCCTGTGGGCGGCGGGTCGCCGGGCGACCAGGGTTTTCCGCTTTCGGTGGGCAGGGATTTGCCATTGCCATTGCCGGTGGTATTGAGCGGCGGTGGTGGAGCTTTGCCCTTTTCCCTGGCATCCGCCTTGGCCTGTTCGAGCTTTTCGTGCGGGATGGTATTGCGACAGCGCGGGAATGCGGAGCAGGCGACGAATTTGCCGCGGCGGCCCGAACGAATGACCATCGGTGCGCCGCACTTATCGCAGGCGAGACCGGCCTCTGCGGGTGGCGGGGCGGGTTTCTTTTCGAGGCGGACGTCGTTGGGCAGTGGCCCGGTGTTCTTGCATTGGGGGTAGCGGTTGCAGCCGAGGAAGGCGCGGCGGCCTTTGCGCTTGACGATCATGGTGCCTTCGCCGCAGGCGTCGCAGGTGCGTTGGAGATCCTCTTCCTTGACGAGCTGGAGCGGCTCGCCGTGCTCGTTGCAGGGGATGGTGTTGCGGCAGCGCGGATAGTCGGAACAGCCGAGGAAGTAACCATCGCGGGACTGGCGGACGACCATGGGCTGGCTGCAAAGCTCGCAGGTGACGTCGGACTGTTTCGGGATGATGGGGTCGCCGTTGCGGTCGACGTTGAGTGTGCCTTTGCAGCGGGGGTAGTTGCTGCAGGCGAGGAAGCGGCCGGCTTTGCTCCAGCGGTAGACCATTTCACCGTCGCAGAGGGGGCATTTGTGGTTGCTGGGCTGGCTGCGGACCATTTCCATTTCGTCGCCGGCTTTGGAGAGCAGGTCGCGGAAGGGGTCGTAGAACTCGTGCAGCACGTTGACCCAGTCGAGGTGGGCATCTTCGATCTTGTCGAGCTCATCCTCCATGTAGGACGTGAACTTGATGTCCATGATCCTGGGGAAGTGCCGCATCAGTTTGTCGGTGACCAGTTCGCCGAGGGCCGTCGGGAAGAACTTGCGGTCTTCGAGCTCGACGTAGCCGCGACTCTGGATGGTGTCGATGATGGCGGCGTAGGTGCTGGGGCGGCCGATGCCCTCGGATTCCATGGTCTTGACGAGGGCGGCTTCGGTGTAGCGTGGTGGCGGGGAGGTGTATTGTTGTTTTGGGTCGAGGTCGACGAGGCCGACGGACTGGCCTTCTTCGAGGTGCGGGAGCAATGCGTCTTCACTGGAAACGCCGGCGACTTTCATGAAGCCGTCAAAGACGAGTTTGCGGCCGTTACCGGCGAGGCGGGCGGGGCCGGCGTTTGTGTCGCAGGTGATATTGACCGTGGTGGAGTCCCACAGGGCAGGCGGCATCTGGCAGGCGATGAAGCGTTTCCAGATGAGATCGTAGAGGCGGTATTGTTCGGTCGTCAGGGCCTGACGGACGGATTCGGGAGTACGCGTCGGGTCCGTCGGGCGGATGGCCTCGTGGGCTTCCTGGGCACGTGCCTGGCGCTTGCCGTAGAAGTTGGGCTTTTCGGGCAGGTATTTGTCGCCGAGGTGCGTCTTGATGAAATCGCGGGCGGAGGCGATGGCGTCCGACGCGAGGTTGGTCGAGTCGGTACGCATGTAGGTGATCAGGCCGACGGGGCCTTCGCCATCGAAGTCGATGCCTTCGTAGAGGGCCTGGGCGGTGCGCATGGTGCGGGAGGCGGAGTAGCGCAGCACGGTACTGGCTTGTTGCTGGAGCGTGGCGGTGGTGAACGGGCCGGGGGGACGGCTGGTGGTGCGTTTGGTGGCGAGCTCAGACACGACCAGATTTGGGGTGCGCGTCGGGTCGAGCTGACCGACGATGTGGGCCTGCTCGAGATCGAGGTGGCGGTATTCCTCCCAGGGCTGGCGGTCGACGCGTTCGACCTGGAGGCCGAGGGCTTCGGCGGCGGCGCGTGCCCCGGCGGGGTCGACGTCGCCGAAGGGTTTGCCGCCGAGTTCGACCAGCTCGGTACGGAGGCAGCCGTGGTTGCTGAGCCAGCTTTGGATGTCTTTCTGGGTGCGTTCGTCTCCGGCGATGAACTGCTGCCACTGCTGCCGGAGGGGGTCGGCCTGATCGTGCTGGCCGGCGAGGTAGGCGGTGATTTTCCAGCTTTCTTCGGGGAGGAAGGCGCGGATCTCGCGCTCGCGTTCGACGATCATGCGGACGGCGACGGACTGGACGCGTCCGGCCGAGAGCCCTTTCGCGATTTTCTTCCACAAGAGGGGGCTCAGTTCGTAGCCGACGATGCGGTCGAGGATGCGGCGGGCCTGCTGGGCGTTGACGCGGTCGATATCGACCTGATGGGGATGCTGGAAGGCCTCCTGGATGGCTGATTTGGTGATGGCGTTGAATATGACGCGGCGGATTTTTTCCTCGGGGACGTTGAGGGCTTCGACGAGGTGCCAGGCGATGGCTTCGCCTTCGCGGTCGAGGTCTGTGGCGAGGTAGACGGCGTCGGCGTCAGTGGCGAGCTGCTGGAGCTCTTTGACGACTTTCTGGCGGCCCTTCACGATCTCGTAGGTTGGGTTGAAGTCGTGGCTTACGTCGATTCCGAAATCCTTGGGGGGGAGATCGCGGACGTGGCCGAGGGAGGCTTTTACGACGTAATCCTTCCCGAGGTATTTGTTGATTGTCTTGGCCTTGGCTGGGGACTCGACGATGACGAGCGATTTGCCTTCGGCTTTGCGTTTGGCCATGCGTTTTGGACCTAACTCGTTATTTTACAGACATTTATTTCCGATACGGACTTATCGAAGCAACGGTTACGGCTGGATCACAAACAGAGAGTATCGGAATTTCATTCCGTGAACTTCGCCTGATGCTTAGCAAGGGCGTCGGGCCTGTCAAGCGGGCAGCTGAGGTTGCGTTGGCGGCGTGGCCTGGTTGCAGTCCGATAATAATATACTTCTTGAGCATTCAATGGGCATTTCTGGTGATCGGGATTGGGGGATCAAAATTTGCGGGCGTGGTGGTAAGATTGGCCGCGCGATTGGCGCGAGAGTGGCGGAATTGGCAGACGCGCCAGGTTTAGGTCCTGGTGGGGAATACCCATGCGGGTTCGAGTCCCGCCTCTCGCATCCTTGTCCAGCGAGGTCAGTCTCCGACCCACATGATCCACATGCGGGCCTGCGGGTAATCGATCGTCAGGGACCGCATTTCGCGGAATGCGGGCATGCCGATCAGGACGTCGAACTGCACCCCCACGATTGGGCTGATGAGGGTGTCGAGTGCGTCGAGGCTCAGGCCGGCGGCGTTTTCGAACTTGCGGTCTGCGAAGACCATGTCAGCGCCGGCGTTGAGGGCGACTTCGGGGATGGCGCCGGACCCGACGCCGATGCTCTGGCCCAGATCCAGCTGCTGGACTTTTCGATCGGGGAATAGGCGTTTGAAGGATATTGGTGAGGCCGCAATGACTTCGGCACCGGTGTCGAGCATGGCGAGGCTCTGCTCCCCTTCGAGCGTGACATTCGTGATGAGCTTGGCGTCGCCGACGATGCGGACGGGGACTTCGTGGCCGGAGCCGGGGGATGAGCCTGGTTTGACGCGCAGCTCGGCGTCGGCGAAGTCGAGGGTCATGGTGCCGTCGGTGAAGATGCCGGTGCCGATGATGCCGTCGGCAGCGTTCATGAGGGCGCTGCGAATGTCGAAGGTGCGGGTCATGACGTTGGTGCAGCGGATGGAGCCGATGCGCAGATCGTCGATGATGGACTGGCCGGTGACCTGCGAGCCGGAGACGCCGCGCACGGTGGCGGTGGCGTAATTCTTCAGGCCGATCTCGCGGGCGATGGTCTCGTCAAGTGACACCATGATGCTGCCGCCGGTGTCGAGCACGAGCTTGTAGGGTCCGTGGCCGTTGATGGTCACATCGCACGTGGGCAGGCCGCCGAGGACGAGGGGTTTGATGGGTGCGCTGCCGGCGGCGCTGATTTCGTTCAGCGGGCGCGGGCCGATATCCTCCAGAAAAGCGGCCACGCCGCTGAGCGACTCCTCGAGATAGATGTGAGGGTAGCCCTGGGATTCGTCGATGCGGCGCTCGGCCAGACGCAGCAAGTCGGGCATGCCCGGCATGCGGTCGAGGGCGAAGCGGGCGTTGATGATCTGGTAGAGGTCTTCGGCGTCGAGGTCGGGCTGCTCTTCGAGCCGGCCCGTAAGCGGCGTGACCCTCGCGCGCTCACCGCGAGCGAGGTGGGTACTGATCAGCACGCGCAGAGCGACGTTGTCGTCAGTGGCGGGATCAATACGGCTGGCAATCTGCTCGGCTTTCTGGATGCGTCCCGCGCGCCAGTAGGCGCGGCTGATGCGCGCGAGGGCGCCGTCGCCGTCGGGCTTGTGGTCGAGGAGGGCCTTGGCGAAGCGCAGCCCGGCCGGCCAGTCGTCGGCATGCCAAGCGATATCGAGAGCCGCGACGAGCTGCTTCTCCGTGCGCGGCACGTGCTCGGGGACGCGTTCCTTCCACGGATTCTCCGTGTCGCGTGGCGTGGGGACCAACAACATCAGCAGCAACGGCATGAGGAACGATCCGGTCATATTTTACCTCTCAACTAAGCGCTGCATCATCAGACGGAGCGGCATCGAGACCCACCTGTGACGCGTCGGGGTTCAGCCACTCGGAGTGTGGCGGGCTTGCGAGAGACTTTAGCCACCAGTCGCATGCCCGTCGCGTCGATTCCTGTCGTTTTCACGGGTCGATTTTGGCGGCGACTTTGAGCGGGCGGCGCGGAGGCCGCGGGCTTCGGCTTCGGCGGATGATGAATAGTGGCGCAGGTTGGTGGCGGAGATGCGTTCCAGCCAGCCGGAGTCCGCCGTGTGATAGATATGGCTGTTGATGGACCCATAAACGGGGGTCGCCGCGTGCTCGCCGACGCCGAGCAACAGGAAACGCACGATGCCGCGCTCGAGGCCGTCGACGTGGCCGAACATGTCGGTGCCGTGTGCTTCGACGTTCTTGAAGATCTGGACGCGGATGCCGTCGGTGCGGGTCTTCAGCGTGTACGGGCCGTCGCGCTCGTCCTCGGTGGCGAGCATGAGGATCTTGCGGCCGCGGATCTGGCGGAGGTCGCCGGCGGTGTCGAGTCCCATGGGGCTGATGGCAGGTGAAAGGCAGACGATGGCGTCAACACTGCGATCCTGGGCGGCGTATTGCAGCGCCACGCTGGCGCCGACGCCGGCGCCGACGAGGGCGAAACGGGCGCGGTCGACTTTGGGCTGCCTGGCGAGCCAGTCGTAGGCACCGCGGAGGTCGTGCTGCATGTCGAGAAAGAGTTGACGGTCGCCGGCATGCACCTGCTCGCGGGTGGCGGTGGTGGCACTGTCGCCGTGGCCGCGGAAGTCGGGGGCGAGCACTGCGAAGCCGGCTTTATGGAGTGGCGTGATGAGCGGCTCCCAGGCGTGACGGTCACTGCTTTCCATGTGAACCAGGATGACCAGCGGGGCTGGCCCCCCTTCTGCCGCCGAAGGCGGATAGTAGTCGGCGGTGATTCGGACGCCGTCGGCCGCGTTGAACGAGACGACTTTCGGCTCGACGGCGACGGCGGGGCTGGCGAGAGCGAGGAGTACGAGCAGACTGGCTCCGGCGGTTCGGGGCGAGGCGTGACTTGTTCCGGATGCCTGCGCATGCGCGTTGACGATCATGACGTGACCTCCCGGCTTCGTGACCGCGCACATATCCGATAAAATGGGCGATAAGTGATTGTAACCGGCCCGGGTGGCATGTGGCCAGTGAATCTCGCATAATTGCCCCTCACGTTTCTGGAATTGTCGGGAATCGTGTTCCCGTGGTGGTTGTTATCCCATTTGGACGTCGTCAGCGGGCGGCGCAGCGATCGGCGAATGCAGCGACAACCTGAGCAGTCATTCGAATCGCTGGCGCTGCCACACCTGGACGTGGTGTACCGGGTGGCGCGACGGCTAACGCGCGATGATCACGAGGCGGAGGATCTGGTTCAGGAGACGTATCTCAAGGCCTACCGGGCGTTTGAGCGTTATGAGCAGCGGGAGTTCGGCATTCGGCCCTGGCTGCTACGGATACTGAACAACACGTTCCTCAACCGGATCGCGCGTGAGAAGAAGGCGCCCAAGGCGACCGACCAGCAGACGCTGGAGGAAACGCAATCGTCAGTCGTCGCCAGCTCCGGGATACCGCCCGAGTTGGACTATGAGAAGCTCGATGCCGAGGTGAAACAGGCGCTTGATCATCTATCGCCGGACTTTCGGACGGTGATGTTGTTGTGGGCAACGATGGAGTTCAGTTACCAGGAGATCGCGGACATCTTGGAGTTGCCGATCGGCACGGTGATGAGTCGGTTGCACCGGGCGCGAAAGCAGCTCACAGGGGAACTGGAGGAATTCGCCCGCGAACGCCGCATTGGACAGAGTAACCAGGATTCATGAACGACGCTGACTTTCGTGAACAACTCGCAGATTTCGCAGATGGTGAGCTTGGCGCCGACGTGCGGGCGCGGATCGAGGCGCACCTGCGAGGGCATCCGGAAGATGGAGAGATTGTGGGACGGTGGCAGGCTTTGCGGCGCGCGGGTAAGCGTGTGGTGGAGCGTGAGCCGGTGCCCGGTGACTTGAGTGACCGGATTCGTGGTCGGCTTTCGGCGGAGCGGAAACGTCCGGTTGAGTCCGCGGCGCATCGACCGCGGGTGCTGCGGCTGGGGATGTTCGGCCTGGCGGCGGCGGCCGCGGTGGTGTTGGCGTTTACGTTGTGGCCACGTGAATCGGCGGCGACGTCGGTTGAAGCGGATAGCTTTGCGAATATCTATCGGAATTGTGCCGTGGCGCACCGGCATGACACATTTGCGGTGCGTGCGGCGTTGCCGGCAAATGCGATCGCGGGGTTGCGTGAGAAGGCGGAGTTCGCCTGCCGCGTGCCGGACCTGGGAGGCCACGGTTATCACCTTGACGGGGCGTGCAACTGCTCGCCGTGTGAGAACGTGCGGGTGGTGCATGCGTACTATCGACTGGACGCCAGTGCGGGCGTTGGAAACTCCGGGGACGCGGTACTGTCGGTGTTTTCGCTCGATCACCCGGTTGCACTGTGCAAGAACGGGAAGCCATGCACGGCCTGTCCGCATGGCAATCAGGACTTCCGTCTGGCGACGGATGGTCAGGTGCACCTGGTAACTTGGAAGGAAGGACAGCGCAGCTTCGTGGTGTGCGGGGAAGTGTCGCACGAGGAGCTGTCGGAACTGGCCGAGGAGATTCGTAGCGGGCGGGCGCCGGCGGTGGCGGTGCGCGTGACGCCGGGGATGGCCGTTACGATGCAGAATCGGTAGCCGTAGCGGAGTCCGTGGGGGGATCAGCGCACATAGCCCAACGAGCGGAGGCGTTCGAGTTCGGCGGCGTCGGGCCGGACCTGCTCGTGTGGGGACTGTTGCGCGGCGCGGGCCGCAGTGCGTTCAGTGCGCAGTGTCCGTAGCAGGCGCGCCAGCCGTTCGGGTTGCGCGCTGCTGAGGTTGTGCATCTCGGTGGGGTCATGGCGCAGATTGTACAATTGGGTGTTTCCGGGGGCGTTGATCAGCTTGTAATCGCGATGGACGAGACCGACGTGGGGCTGGCCCCAGAAGTTGCCTTCGAGCAGGAGGGGCTCTTCGGAAGCGTCGTGCGAGTCCGAGGCGTTGGCGAGCAGGTTTTCCCCCTGAAAGGTCGGCGGAGGAGCAACGTCGGCGAGCGTGCAGATGGTCGGCGCGACATCCTTGAGCGAGACGGCGTGGTCGACGACCTGCGCGGCGAGTTTTTGTGGGAAGCTCACGAGCAGTGGGACGTGGAGCAGTTCGTTGTAGAGGGTGTGGCCGTGCTCGAAGCCGCCGTGGTCGAGGAACTCCTCGCCGTGATCGGAGACAAGCACGATGATGGTGGATGCGCGCAGGCGGCGCTCTGCGAGGCCGTCGAGGAGGCGGCCAATCTCGTGGTCGGTGTAGGCGACTTCGCCGTTGTAGAGTTTCTCGGCGCGCCGGATGGCGTGATCGGGGATGCGCAGCTGTCCGCGGCGGAAGGCGACGATCTGGCGGCGGGTGCCGAGGACCCAGTCCAGTTGGCCGTGGTCGCGGGGATCGGCGAAGGATGCGCGGTAGGCACGTGGCGGCGCGTAGACGAGGTGTGGGTCGAAGTAGTGAACGAGCAGGAAGAAGGGCTGGTCGCGATCGTCGCTGAGCCAATGCAAGGCGGCGTCGGTTGTTTCGGTAGCGTTGCGAAGCTGGATGTTGTTGGGGTAGACCTTGAAGTCGACGTGGTCAAAGCCCTGGGTCATGCCGAATTTCGATGTGAGGAAGTCGACGTTGACAATGCAGGCGGTGGTGTAGTTTGCGTCGCGGAAGCACTCGGCGAGCGTGTGCTGCTGTGGGGCCAGGCGGCGGAACTGGCCGACTCTTCCGCCGGCGCCGTGCGCTGCGGGTGGTTGCGAGGTATACAGTGAGGCGAACGACGGGAGCGTCCAGGGAGCATGCGCATAGGCGTTGTCGAAACGCACGCTGTGGTCAGCGAGTCGGTCGAGACGGGGCGTGAGACCGAGCTTGTTGCCGTAGCAGCCGAGTCGATCGGCGCGGAGGGTGTCGACGGCAATGATCAGCACGTTGGGGCGCTGCGTGGATTTTGATTCTGGTTCGTTGTGTGAACATCCCGCCAGCGCAATGCTGATCGCGCAGGCCCCAGCCGATGCGGCGAGCCAGTTCCGGTTGACCACGTGCCACCTCACCTGACGACGTACAAATTACAAATGCCTCAGGCCAGCGGGTGGCCGGAGCGACAGGGCTGTCAACGTAAGGCGTGGTGAAGACGGCGACAAGGGCGTCGACAACTCGCTACAACTCGCGCGGGCTGCATGACGAGGTCCGAGAATGCGCAGCGTGACAAGGGCTCCACAGGATGAGCAAACGTGGAGCGCAGCGCAGCTTAGCGTGTGCGCTGATGATGCGCCTGTGATCAGACGGTATCGTAGCTGCCGGCGGGGAACTGGGCGGGTGGGTAGCAGGTGCGCAGGGCGGTGAGGATGGTGCGGGTAGCGGGCGATTTGTTGAGCGTGTAGAAGTGGATGCCGGGGGCGCCGCGTTGCAGCAGCTCGACGCACTGGGCGGTAGCCTGTGCCACGCCGAGGGATAGTACGGCGTGCGAATCGTCCTGCAAGTCGCGGAGTTCGGTCATGAGGGGCTCGGGGATGGTGGCGCCACACATTTTGGTGAACTTCTCGATCTGCTTGACGTTGGTGATGGGCATGATGCCGGGGATGATGGGGACGCCGATGCCGGCGGCGCGGCAACGGGCGACGAAATCGAAGTATTTCTGGTTGTCGAAGAAGAGTTGGGTGATGAGGTATTCGCAGCCGGCGGCGATTTTGTACTTGAGGTGGAGGATGTCGGCCTCGATGTTGGGGGACTCGACATGGCCTTCGGGATAGCATGCGCCGCCGAGGCAGAAATCGAAATAGCGGCCGGCGAAGGTGGCGAATTCGCTGGCGTAGGTGAAGCCCTCGGGGTGGGGAGTGAATTTCTCTTCGCCGCGGGGGGGGTCGCCGCGAAGCGCGAGGACGTTGTCGACGCCGGACTCGTTGAGTTGCTCGAGCACTTTCAGCAGCTCGGCGCGGGAGGCTTCGGCGCAGGTGAGGTGGGCGAGTGGCTCGAGGCCATAGTCGTCGCGGAGGTGGGTGACGAGGTCGATGGTTTTGCGGCGTGTGCTGCCGCCGGCGCCCCAGGTTACGGAGACGAAGGTGGGGCTGAGCTCGTGCAAGTGGGAGAGCGAGTCGTGGAGCGCATCGAAGCCCTTTTCGTCCTTGGGCGGGAAGAATTCGAAGGAGAAGCTGGGACGACCGGTCGATAGCAGTTCGCGAATGCGCATGGGTCCTCGCAACCGGGGGATACCAGGTGGCCGCCGACCGGCCCGCACCGGGCGGCTCCTGGGTGAGCCGTTTCATTGGTTATAACGATATCTGGCGGCGCTGCAATCTTGCCGTTGTCAGCGGGCGGTGGCTGCGGGCTGCTTTGCAGCGACGCGGCTGAGCGGCTAAGATGGCGGATCTTCGGAAATTGCACCATTCCTACCACTGCCGAGGTACGACAGCGATGAAAGTTCTGGTTGTCCTGCGACAGGTACCGGATTCCACCACCAACATCAAAATTCGCTCTGATGGGGAGGATATCGAGCGGACGGGCGTCAAGATGGTCGTCAATCCGTTTGACGAGTTCGCCATCGAGCAAGGGGTGCTGCTGAAAGAGAAGCGGCAGGATGTGGAGAGTGCCACGGCGCTCATTGTCGGCCCGGCCAAGGCGGCTGAAGCGTTGCGGACCGCCCTGGCCGTGGGATGTGATGATGGGATTCATCTCCAGGATGAGCAGTTTGACAATCTTGATGAGTTGCAACTGGCGGCGGTGATCGCCGCGGCGGTCAAGGATGCGGGCTATGACCTGATTCTGACCGGCAAGCAGGAGATTGACCTGGATAGCGGGCAGCTTGGGCCGGCGCTGGCCGAGCGGCTGGATTGGCCGCATGTCGGCGCGACGGTGAAGCTGGAAATGGCGGACGATGGGAAGTCATTCGTGGCGCATCGGCGGATTGAAGGGGCGGAGGAGATTGTCGAGGTGCCGCTGCCGGCGGTGCTGACATGCGACAAGGGGTTGTGCGAGATGCGCTATCCGTCGCTGCCGAACCTCATGAAGGCGAAGAAGAAACCCGTCAAGACGATGTCGGCGGGGGATGTGCCGGACTGCGGCACGATTGTCGGGCAGGTGGGCGGTACGACGCTGCACAGTTTCGCGCCGCCGCCGGAGCGGCCGCCGGGCAAGCTGATCGATGGCGAGCCCGAGGAAGCGGCGAAGGAGCTGGTACGGCTGCTGCGTGAAGAGGCGAAGGCGCTGTAGCGTCCGCGGTGTGACGGAGTTTCAAGAGACTTCAAACTGACGCGCTGCGGCGCGATTTTGCGAGAGCGATCATGAGCAACGATATTCTCGTTTTTGCGGAACAACGAAACGACAAGATTCACCCGGCGGCGCTGCAAATCGTCACGCCGGCCAAGGACCTCGCGGGCAAGACCGGCGGCAAGGTCATTGCGTGTGTGATTGGTGACAAGATTGATGCGACGGCCGACGCGATCGACCAGGCCGGCGTTGATCAGATCATCACGATCAGTGCTGGGGAGCTGGCGGACTATGCGACGCTGAATTACCGGACGGCACTGGCGGCGGCGATTGAGACGGCGCAGCCGCAGGTCGTGCTGCTGCCGGCGACGTTCATGGGGCGCGACCTGGCGCCGCGGACGGCGGCGCGGGTGGGCGGAGCGTGTGCGACGGATGTGATCGAGCTGGATATCAAGGATGGGGCGCTGAATGTGCGGCGGCCGGTGTACAACGGCAAGGCGTTCTGCGAGGTCAAGTTTCCTGCGGCGCGTGTCGCAGTGGTTTCCGTGCGGCCTAACACGTTTCCGGCACCGGAGGCCGGCGGTGGTGGCGCGGCGAAGGAGGCGTTGTCGTTCAGTGCCAACCCGGGTGATGACCGGGTCAAGGTCAAGGAAGTGGCCAAGACCGGCGGCGAGGTCAAGGACGTGACCGAGGCTGATATCATCGTTGCGGGCGGTCGGTCGCTGAAGAGTGAAGAGAGCTTCAAGATCATCTATGACCTGGCGGGTGCGCTGGATGCGGCCGTCGGTGCTTCGCGGGCGGCATGTGACGCGGGCTATCAGCCGCACAGTCGGCAGGTGGGTCTGACCGGTAAGACGGTGACGCCGATGTTGTACATCGCGTGCGGGATCAGCGGAGCGATTCAGCATCTGGCGGGCATGCGTGGCAGCAAGATCATCGTCGCCGTGAATACGGATAAGGAAGCGCCCATCTTCAGCATCGCGGACTATGGCATTGTGGGTGACCTGTTCAAGGTGGTGCCGGCGATTACGGAGGAAGTGCATCGGATGCGGGGATGACGGACGGCGCGTGTCGTTGATGTTCTCACTGGATTCGGTCGGTTTTCTGGAAGGTTTTGACCCTCGCCCGGCGGACGCACCGGTTGCAAACCGGTGCCACAATTGGGAGGGTGGGGGCTGTCGTTAGTCAGGAGCGTCCGGCATGCAGGATCCGCGACTTGATAAACTCGCCAGTGTTCTCGTGAATTACAGTACCAAGGTGCAGCCCGGCGATATGGTGATGATCACCGGATCGACGGCGGCCGAGCCGGGGATTGCGGCGGTGTACAAGCAGGTGTTGAAGGCGGGCGGGCATCCGTGGCTGCGGATTGTCTCGGACACGTGCAAGGAGCTGCACCTGAAGCATGCCAGCGAGGAGCAGCTTATGTATTGCTCGCCGCTGGATAAGCATGTTTACGGCAAGATCAACGTGTATATCTCGTTCTGGGGTGATACGAATACGCGGCACCTGTCGAATGTGAAGCCGGCGCGGCAGGCGCTGGCGAGCAAGGCGCGCAAGCCGCTGCTGGCGATGATGATGAAGCGTGGGGCGTTGCCCGATAGAGATCCGAAGAAGTTGCGGTGGGTCGGCACGCAGTTTCCGACGAATGCGCACGCCCAGGACGCCGAGATGTCACTGGCGGAGTACACCGACTTCGTCTTCGATGGCGGGCGGCTGAATGAGCGGAATCCGGTCGCGGCGTGGAAGAAGCTGGGCACGGCGCAGCAGCGGCTGTGTGACTTTCTCAACAAGAAGAAGGAGATGCGGCTGCGAACGCCGAGCGGGACGGACATTCGGCTGGGCATTCGCGGGCGGAAGTGGATCAACTGCCAGGGTGAGAACAACTTCCCCGACGGCGAGGTGTTTACCGGGCCGCTCGAGGATGCGACTGAGGGGACGGTGCACTTCACGTATCCAGCGGTGATGGGCGGACGCGAGGTCACGGGCGTGCGGCTGCGGTTCAAGGGCGGGCGGTGCGTGGAGGCGTCGGCGGATAAGAACGAGGCGTTTCTGTTGCAGATGCTGGATCAGGACAAGGGGGCGCGGACGCTGGGTGAGCTGGCGCTCGGCACGAACTACGGGATTCGCCAGTTCACGCGGAACACGTTGTTTGACGAGAAGATCGGCGGGACGTTCCACCTGGCGCTGGGGGCGTCGATTCCGGAGTCGGGCGGGAAGAACCAGAGCGGGTTGCACTGGGATCTGGTGTGCGACCTGCGCAAGGGCGGGACGGTGGAGGTCGACGGCGAGGTGATCAGTAAGAATGGGAAGTTTCAGCGGGCGACTTGGCCGAAGTGAGAGTGACAAAGTAACAAGGTGACAATGTAACAAGGGGGGAGCGCTCCCCGGCGCGCTGGGCGTGGTTCGATTTGGCGGCTGCGGTGGGCGGTCATGGGTGGCGGGGGAGGAATGCGCCTGCGAGGGCCGGCAGCCACAGCGACGCTGGCGGGCGAGACGCCCGCCCCACCCACCGCTATTTGACGTTATTTGGAAGCAGTACGCAGACCGAGTCTTGATCGCCTGATCTCTTGATCTCTTGATTTCTCCTCCCACCCTCAATCCGTCCATCCCGCAGTCCTTCAATCCCTTTTGCCTTACAGCTCCACGCGCAGGCCGCGGGTGGCTACCTGCACATCTTTGTAGCCGCGGTCGTGGAGCTTCTGCGCGAGGGCGGCGGATTGGTCCTCTTCGCCGTGGACGAGGTAGATGTGCTCGGGCCTGGGATGCTGCTGGTCGAACATGTTGAGCAGGTCGTTCTGGTCGGCGTGGCCACTGAAGCCGTGGATGAGCGCGACTTCGGCCTTCACCTCGTACTGCTCGTGGAAGAGGTTGATCTGTTTGGCGCCGTCGGCGATGCGGCGGCCGAGGGTGTGGGCGGCCTGCCAGCCGGCGATGAGGATGGTGTTGCGCTCGCTCTCGACGTTGTTCTTGATGTGGTGGCGGATGCGGCCGGCTTCGCACATGCCGCTGGCAGAGATGATGATGCAGGGCTCGTCACGGAAGTTGAGCGCCTTGCTTTCCTCGACCCGGCGGATGTAGGTGCAGCAGCCGTTGCCGAGGATGTCGCCGGTGACCTGGTGGAAGGCGCGGGCCTCGGCGTCGTAGCACTCGGGGTGCATCTTGAAGACTTCGGTGGCGTTGACGGCGAGCGGGCTGTCGACGTAGACCGGGATGCGCGGGATGTGCCCGGCGACCATCTGCTGGTGCAGGAAGTAGACGATGGTCTGCGTGCGGCCGACGGCGAAGGAGGGGATGATCAGCTTGCCGCGGCGCTTGAAGGTGCGCAGGACGATATCCCGGAGTTGCTCCTCGGCGTCCTCGACGCGCTCATTGACGCGGCCGCCGTAGGTGCTTTCGCAGAGCATGGTGCGGACCGGCGGGAAGGGGCGCGGGTCGCGCAGGATAGGTTTATCGGGGCGGCCGATGTCGCCGGTGTAGAAGAGCGAGGGTGTTTCGCCGTTGCGTTTGGCGAAGGAGAGCTGCACGCCGGCGGAGCCGAGCATGTGCCCGGCGTCCTGGAAGCGGGCGAGGAGTCCGGGGACGACCATGAAGAGGCGGTCGTAGGAGACGGACTGCATCATCTTGACGGCGGCGAGGGCGTCTGCGTAGTCGTAGAGCGGCTCGATGGGATCGAGGCCCTTCTTGCGGCGGCGCTTGTTGACGTACTTGACGTCTTCCTCCTGTATGTGGGCGGAGTCGGCCAGCATGATGGCACACAAGTCGCGGGTGGCGGGTGTGCAGTAGATGGGACCGTCGAAGCCGTCCTTGACGAGGCGTGGGAGAATGCCCGAGTGGTCGATGTGGGCGTGTGAGAGGACGACGGCGGTGATGTCTTTGGGCGGCAGGGGCCAGTCGCGGTTCTTCGCTTCCGATTCGGAGCGGCGGCCCTGGTACATGCCGCAGTCGAGGGCGACCCACTGGTCATCGACATTGATGACGTGCATGGAGCCGGTGACTTCTTCGGTAGCGCCGTGGAACAGAATTTCGGCCATTTGCTGGTCTCCGTGTGGTGTTGATTGCATCGTAACGTTTGGGTGGGAGTGGTGCGAATTTGGCGGTGTCGGGCGGTTTCTGGCGGCAATTGGCTGGGGAGTCGCTATTTGATGGCGGCGAGGATGGTGGCGGGGTTGATGGACCAGTCGTCTGCGGCGGCGGGGTCGCCCGGGATGATGGTGACGTGGCGGCCGAGGGGGTGCCAGATGTTGGGAGAGGTGGGGCCGAAGATCGCGATCGTGGGTGTGCCGAGCAGTGCGGCGAGGTGGGTGGGGCCGGCGTCGTTGCCGATGAAGGTCTTGGCGCCGGCGAGGAGTGCGATGAGCTCGCTCGGGGTGGGGGCAATGATGGACGGAAAGGCGGCGAGTTGCTCGCGTTGCGCGGGGGGCCACGACTCGAGCTCGACGGGGCCGAGAAGGATTGCGGGGCGCGCGGCTACCCCCCTGCTATCGTCCAGTTGCCGCGCGAGGCTGACAAAGCCTGCCAGGGGCCAACATTTTCGCTGGCCGCCGCTGCCGGGGTGGATGATTGTGCCACCGGGTGCACCGGTTTCGGCGAGGCGTTGGCGGCCGTCGGCGCGGAGTGCGTCGGGGACGCCGAGGGTGCGGTGGTCAGGGTGTTGATGGATGCACTTGGGGACGAGGAGGCCCTGGCCTTCGAGTTGCGTTTGCCATTGGTGGGTGATGTGGCGCTGAACGTTGTCGCGGGGGCGGGGGTCGAGGCTGTAGAGGCGCGCGGGATGCAGTTCCTTGAGTCGTTGGTGGATGATGGTGTGCGTGCCGCCGAGGGCGCTGAGGACGGTATGGCCGGCGATGCGGCTGCGGAGCCCTGCGGGGGGTGGGTCGTTGTGGTCGCCGAAGAGCCAGTGGAGGCCGAAGCCTTCGGAAGATTCGCGGGTGATGGATGGCTGGCAAGTGCTGAGGTCGCCGGGGTCGGTGCGGGAGATGAGGTGGAGGCGGCCGGTGTCGGTGAACGGCGGTAGGCGCAGGGCGAGTTGGATGGTGAGGACGAGGTCGCCGAGGGCGCCGGCGTGGAGGATGACGGGGTTGGCGGGCATGGAGGCATTCTACGCCGGAGGCGTGCACGTTGCGCCGTGAGTAAGTTTGTCCGTGTGTTCTCAAGAAGGCGGCGTCGGTGGGCCAACGCACTGTGCGTGGTCGGCATCGGGGCTTCTGTGGAGCGCGGGAGTCCACCGGCCGTTCATTGGATCCAGCCGCCACCTAGAACAACGCCGTCTTCGCGATAGAAGACCGCGGCCTGACCGGGGGTGATGGCGGGCTGCGGCGCATCGAAGCGGGCCTCTACGCTGCCATCGGATTGCAGGCGAATGTTGCCTGGGGCGGGCGTGTGCTGGTAGCGGATCTTGATCTGGGCTGGTTGCCAGGTGTCGGCGGGTGGCGGAGCTACGAGCCAGTTAACGTCTTCGGCGATGAGGGTGTCGCGCAGGAGTGCGGACTTGTCGCCAACGGTTACGGTGTTGGTGATCGGATCCAGATTTGTGACGTAGATGGGGTCGCCGGCGGCGATGCCGAGGCCGCGGCGTTGGCCGATCGTGTAGTTGGCGATGCCCGTGTGGGTGCCGAGGACGTTGCCGGCGGTGTCGCGGATCTGGCCGGGCTGGAGGGCGTGGGGGCGGCGTTGCTGGACGAGTTGCTTGTAGTCGTTGTCGGGGACGAAGCAGATTTCCTGGCTGTCGGGCTTGTCGTGGACTTCGAGGCCGAGGTCGGCGGCCATCTGGCGGACGGTGGCCTTGTCGTCGATTTCGCCCAGGGGGAAGACGCAGCGGCGGAGGTCGTCGCGGCGGATGCCGAAGAGGACGTAGCTTTGGTCTTTTTCGAGGAAGCGGGCGCGGGCGAGGTGGACATCCGTGTCCGCGTGGGCCGCGTTGGCGGGCGAGCGCAGGATGCGAGCGTAATGACCGGTGGCGACGAGTTCGGCGCCGACCAGGTCGGCGTACTGGAACAGGCGGCCGAACTTCACGTGGGTGTTGCAGTGGATGCAGGGGTTGGGCGTGCGGGCGCGCGTGTACTCGTCGACAAAATGGTCGATGATCTGCCCGAATTCCTGGCGGAAGTCGAGCGAGTAGAACGGGATGCCGAGTTGGGAGGCGACGGCGCGAGCGTCGCAGGAATCGCCGATGGAGCAGCAGCCTTTCTTGAGATTGCGGCGGCTGGCGGCGGGGTCGAGCTGGGGGAGCTGGAAGGCGGACGCTGAGGCGTCGTGCGTGGCGGCGGCAGATTGGCTCTCTTCTATTTGGCCGTCGGGTGCGTCGCCGGCGCTGACGCGCATGAAGACGCCGACGCAATCGTAGCCTTGCTCTTTGAGCAGGCAGGCGGTGACGGAGGAATCGACGCCGCCGGACATGGCGATAATGACCTTGGGACTCGGGCTCATGTTGATATGGTAGCGCTACGGGGGTGGCCGCTCCAGGCCTCGGTGGAGCGTGCGTTGTGATGTGGGCCGCTGGATCGGAACAGCCGCCATAGCTGAGATACGGCGTCAGTAGACGACCGCGTCGGCCGGACCGAGGTTTCGCAGGAGATCCTGGGTATCCGGGGGGCGCTGTGGCTGGCGGTGCGTGAGCTCCTCTTCGAGTTCCTCGCGGCGGCCCTGCTCGGCGACGAGGACCGCGAATGTCATCGGGACCCAGAAGTATTTGGAGAAGTGAATCGTATGGGTAAGGGTCGATAATATGATGAACATGAAGAGAATCATGCCCGGGATTGAGTGGGCCGGGTTATCCAGTCGGCGCAGGTTCAGCCATAGCGCGAGCAGGCCCCAGGTGAACAGGCCGAACGAGATTACGCCACCATCCACCAGGGAGGAGATCAGCGTGCTGTGGGCGTCAATGTTGAACCCGTGTTCCTCGGCCAGCGCGAACTGTGTATTGCCATACCCGAATCCCCAGGGATGATAGGCGAACGTCTTCAGCGCGAGTCCCCAGATTGCCCAGCGGGACTCTTCCTTGATATCAACGCCCTCACTCACCAAGGCCGCGAGGCGTGCGTGGACGCGCTCTCCGAGCATGCCGCTCTCGAGTACGAGCAGCGCTGTGCCGCCGGCCAGCAGCAGACTCACAAGCGGCACGACGACGCGCCGGGTGAAGCCTGCGCGACGGACCATCATGAGCCCGAGTGGTCCTGCGGCAACTACGGCGACAAGAGCAGACCGGGACCCGGTCGTCATCATGGCGGTCAGGATTGGGGGGCCGGTAGCGATTACCAAGAGGCGAATCACTTTCGACCGTGTATACGTCCAGATGATCGGGATGCAAGCGAGGGGGATCGAGAGTGCAGCCGCCGTGGAATTGGGATTGGCCTTCTCGCCCAAGGTAGCTCCCGAGAAGCTCTCGGAGCGCGATCCGTACAGCAGAAGGATGCCGGTGGCGATCAATGCTCCCAGGAGGAGAAAATAGCCGGCGCGCGCTATGGCTTCGCGATCGCTCAAGCGCTGGACCGCGACAACGATGAGCAAGACCTGAACGACAATCTGTGCCCCGTAGCGCAGGGCTGCCAGTGGCGCGATGGCCCATATCGCCGTGACGATCCCGAAGACGCCAAACAGGAGCATAGCCGCCACGAACTGCCGGTTTGCCAAGATGGGGATGCGGGTGCGCGATGGGTTGACGGCAAAAGCAAGCAAAACGAACGGGCCCACCAGCTTGACCGGGGTGATGATGGACCCCTCTTCCTGGAGCATCACCTGGTCCAGGGCCTGGAGTGCAAAGTATCCGTACAGGCCGATATCCGGACAGACAATCGTCGCCAATGCACCGGCGAGTGCCAGGACAATCAGAGCTACATCGGGCATGCCGGCCACGACGAGCAAACCCGCGACGACTGCTGCCGGCATGACCATGAGCGTGAGAATCTGACCGTCGTTGCGTGGCGGGCGCAGCGTGTTGACTTGTAGCGGCATTTCCATGTTGTCAGCTCCGTCAAGGACTGTCATGGAGCGTCAGTTGGCAGATTCCCGCCACATCACGTAGACGGGAGTTTCGTCTCATTTCGGCTCCAGCGTAACCGGCGGGTTCAGCACTTCTGCCGGCGCAGGGGCGGGAGCTTGTGGTTCGATCTTGTGTTTCGCAATAACGCGTGTCAATGTTGCCAGAAGAACCAATCCCCGAAGCACCACGGCACAGACCGAGGCCACCGCGGCCCCCCGCACGCCGTAGGCCGGCACGAGCACTATGGCGAGTAACGTGACCGCAACCAGGTCCAAGGCGTAGACGGCCGCGTATGCCCGGAAGGCCCGCGCCGATTGGAGGGCGGTAGTACCGAACATCGTGACATACCCGATTCCACTTGCCAAGCCGTACAGAACGAACTCCGGGTAGTACGCTGCATACTCACTGGTGTACGCAATGGTCAGGAATGGCCGTCCGGCGAGAGCAACTCCTGTTACGAGTAGCGCTCCGAGCGTCAGGCCGATCTTCAGCAACTTGAACAGGAGTCGTTTGAAGGCATTCGTGTCGGAGATGAAGTAGATCGCCAGCCGTGGCGAACTGGACTGTCCGAGCGAGCGTACAAAAACGCTCGACCCGATCGTGACGGCTGAGATTGCTCCCAGGAATCCCAAAGCGGCCTCGCCGTGCCATGCTTCGACAAAGTAGCGCGGAACGCTCATAGCAAGCATGGCCAAGAACTGCCCCAATCCCGCGGGCGCAGCCAGCCAACCAATTCCGGCAAACATGTGCCATGACAGATTCGGCCTGAGTCGGTAGGGAATGCCCTCAACGCGCTCACGCAACCGCAGCATCCAGTGGGCAAGGGGGAGGTCGTACACCAAGAAGACGAGCAGCCACGCAACTGCCCGCATCGCGATCGCCAGCACGGGGTCGCCGGTAAGCAGTAACCCCGCCAGGACGGCGGCCAAGCCCGCGGGCCCACGGATCATCATGCTGATACCGCTGAGGTCCATGCGCTCATGTCGCTGGAAGTGCCCGCGCAGAATCTCGCTTACGGATTCGAAGGCCTTTGCCAGCGTGACCCAGATCACCACCCAGAAGGTGCTGCTCTCGTACCCTGCGATCAGCAAGATCCCGAGCACGATGATCAGGGTAGCGATGGTGGTGATTATGCGGACGCCAAAGTAGTCTGCTACATCAAACTCTCCCCGCGCGTCGGTGACCTGGACCTGTCGCAGGTGGAGTGTTGTGGCCGCCATCACGGGATAGGCTATGGCCAGGCCCAGGGTGAACTGGCCGACCGCCTCCACACTGCCCAGCTTCGCCAGAACGATGAGAATCCCCCACTGCGCCGCAAAGTGAATGGCATTGCCGACGAGGGTCCACTTGAAATTTGTTCGGAGTGACAGCCTGCGCAGCAGCGAGGCACCCGGGACGGCGGTGTCGGCACGCGCGTTCATTGCCGGGTTTCCTCACTCACTTGTTCGCGCACCTGCTGAAAGGCACGCGCTTGTGCCACCCAGGCATGGGCGCTCGGGTAGACGACCACCTCGGGCGTGTCGATGCCGGCCAGCAACTCCTCCAGCCGCTCGAAGGGCCAATAGCCACGTTCCGGCCCGAAGTACACAATCGGCAATGTCGGTTTGGAGGCAACGCGGTCGCATATCTTCTGGGCGCGCTCGGTCCACCAGAGATTGCGCTCGGGAGGCTGGGCATGTGACATCACGACAAAACGGACATCGCAAGTTGCCTCCACGGCCCATCCCAGATTCTCCGCCCGGCCATACCAGGTGTCGTCGAGTTGAGGCGACTTCGCACTCACGGCAAAGCCCGGATACCACCAAACCTGGACGTGCGCGGGCAACATACGCAGGCCACGCTTGAGTCGATCAAAGTCGACTTCCGCCGCTCCGGTCCAGAAGCATGGCTTGGAAGGATCGCCGGCCTTGCCCTCAAGTGCCGTTTCGTTTTCAAGAACAACGCGTTTTTCACCGGTCACGTGCGCGAGACGCTCCACCTCTGCGGCGATCTTGCCCCACCCCTGCAAATCGTCGAAGCGCCGCGAGTATCCAACGTAGCCAGCGGTCTTGAGCCCGGGAATGATCGTCATGTCAGGCACACGCCGCTTCAGTTCAACATACATTCTGGCTCGGCCGATCCGGGTGGTTACGATGGCGGTGTCGGTCACATCCTTCCAGATCAGCAGTCCTTCAACCGCGTTTTCTACTTCATCCCGCGTGCCGCGGTTAACCTCCAGCCACGGCACGATCTTCAGCCGCTTGAGCGAGTCGGCAAGCTCTCGAGCGGGTTGTGTGGAGCAATCGGCGGCCCGGTGCGCATCAGGCGACTGCTGATCGGCCGCATGAAGCAGCAGGGATCCGGCGGCCATCAGTCCCAGTGAGGCAATCAGCAGTGATCGTTCGCCGCGCCCCCTCCCGGCAAGCAGGAATCGGACGGCTAGCGATGCATGGGGAAGAATGACGCCGCTTGCGAGTCTTTCGCGAGCGAGTCTTCGCAAAGTCAATTCTCCTAAGGGTTTGCGTCGTGAGTTCGACACGAAAGCCTGCTACTTTCCCATACTTATCGGCCGATGTGGCGCGCTCCCCGCAGGTTGCCGCCGCAAGCCAGCCGCAGGCTAGCCGCGAATCGTAATTATTACGCGAGTGGACCGTGCCAGTTCAGTGGCGATTTCACGTCTTCGTTGTCAGTTGCCGGCCTTGGTGGCGTCCTGGGTGAGCTTGTTCAGCTCGAGGTTCACGCGCTGCGTAACGTGCTGGACGGCGGCCTCGGGCGGGAGGATCTCCTTGTCTTCCGTGCCGCGAACGGTCACCTCGACGCCGCCGGCCTGCAGGCTCTTCTTGCCGACGACCACCCGCAGGGGGATGCCGATGAGGTCGGCGTCCTTGAATTTGAAGCCGGCCCGCTCGTCGCGGTCGTCGAGGAGCACATCGATGTCGTTGGCGACCAGTTTGTCGTGAATCTCCTGAGCGACGCTGCGGGCCTCGTTGTCGCGGGGGTCGAGCGCGATCACGAGTACCTCGAACGGGGCGATCGACACTGGCCAGATGATCCCGCTACTATCATGATTGGCTTCAATGGCGGCTGCCATGATGCGATTCACGCCGATGCCGTAGCAGCCCATGATCAGCGGGCGGGCTTTTCCGTTCTGATCGAGGTAGGTGGCGCCCATGGCGTCGCTGTACTTGGTGCCGAGCTTGAAGACGTGACCGATTTCGATGGCCGTCCGCAAGTGGATCGTGCTGTTGGTTTCCTCGACCCGGTCGCCCTCTTGCACGTTGCGGATGTCGGTGACGAGGACCTTGTCGTCCTTGAGCGGAAAATCGCGCCCCGGGTTTACGCCGGTGACGTGGTAATCGGTCTTGTTCGCGCCGGTGGCGGCGTTTTTCATAGGGGCGACGTCACGGTCAACAATGAGGTTGTCGATGCGGCCGATCAGGCCCTGCGGGCCAGCGAAGCCGACTTCGGCGTTGGTGACTTCCTTGATGGTGGCGGGATCGGCCAACTCCAACTGTACGCCGGCGGCCTTGGCGAGCTTGAACTCATTGAGTTCATGATCGCCGCGGACGAGGGCGACCACGCAGCGTGGTTTCTTTTGGGGGGTTTCGGCACTGGCGGGCAGGACCTCGGTGTAGACGAGCGTCTTGATCATCTGTCGTGGCTCGGTACCGAGGACCTGACAGACGTCCTCGACCTTGCCGGCACCGGGTGTATGGACCTCCTGGATTTCCGCGAGTGGTTGATCTTCCGGCGGTGGAAGCGGTGCCGCAGAGGCGCGTTCCAGATTGGCCGCGTACTTTCCGTCTTCGCTGATCGCGACGAGGTCCTCGCCGGCGTCGGTGAGGACCATGAACTCATGAGAGACATCGCCGCCCATGGCGCCACTCTCGGCATGGACCGCGGTGTAGGGCAGGCCGCAGCGGGAGAAGATGCGGCAATAGGTGGCGTACATGTTCTCGTATTCGCGGTCGAGCGTTTCCGTGTCGGAGTGGAAGGAGTAGGCGTCCTTCATGAGGAATTCACGGGTACGGAGCACGCCGCTCTTCGGACGAGCTTCGCCGCGGAATTTGAGCTGGATCTGGTAGAGATTGCAGGGGAGCTGTTTGTAGCTCTTGAGATAGCCCCGGGCGATTTCGGTAATGATCTCCTCGTGCGTCGGGGCCAGCACCAGTCCGGTCGCCCAGTCTCCGATGCGGCCGTCGAGCCGCATCAGGATGTCCTGCATTGCTTCGGTGCGGCCGGTTTCCTCCCACAGCGTGGTCGGGGTGAGGCACGGCATACGCAATTCGAGTGCGCCGGCGCGGTTCATTTCCTCGCGGACGATCGCCGCGACCTTCTCGAGCGATCGCAGGCCGAGTGGCAGGTAGGAGTAGATTCCTGCGGCCAGTTGGCGGACAAGTCCCGCCCGGAGCATCAGCACGTGCGATGGCGCCGTGGCGTCCTTGGGCGTTTCCTTGGTCGTTGGGATGAAGAAACTGGACCAGAGCATGGCATCGATCTCCCGGGGCCTCAAAAGCGGGCATTGTGACGTCGGGCGAGCGGGCATGCAAACGCCAACGTGTTGGAGTGGTTCGCGCGGCACGCCGGCTCGTGACAGCATTGCGTGACCGGGCGATCCGCCTACAATGCCCCGACTCCGGACCGCGCGCGGGAGCGACCGGATGTGCACGCGTGAGGGAGCGTTTGTTCATGGCGATTCGTGCTGGCGTGATTGGCCTTGGAGCGATGGGGATCTGGCATGCGGATACGCTGCGCCGGCTGCCAGGGTACCGCCTGCACAGCATTTGTGATGTCACGCCGGCCCAGCGGCGATTGGCCGAGAAATCCTATGACGTCGTCGCGTATGCGGCCCGGCGCGATTTTCTGGCGGACCCCGAACTGGACCTGGCGGTGGTGGCGACGCCGTCGCACGCCCATGTGGAGCCGGTAGTGGCGGCGCTGAAGGCGGGGAAGCACGTGTTGTGTGAGAAGCCGCTGGCCCAGACGGAGGTGCAGGCCAGAAAGATGTTCAGGGCGGCCGAGCAGGCCAGACGCGTGCTGATGACTTTTCAGAATCGGCGATTTGACGCAGATTATCAGACTGCGCAGCGCGTGGTGTCCTCGGGGCGGCTGGGCGAGGTGCGGGACATTCGGCTGATCCGCTGGTGGTGGTCGGACCTGATGCAGACGTTCGGTACGCGCGGATATGAGTTGGGCTGGCGGACAAAGGCGAGCTTTGGGGGCGGGACACTGCTGGACTTCGGCGCGCACTATTTCGATCAACTGCTCCAATTACTGCCGGGCCGGATCGAATCCGTTTTCGGCGATGCGCGGTCGCGGCGTTGGTCCACGGATGTTGAGGATCAGTTTCTGGCGGTGCTGCGGACGGAGGGCGGCGTGGTGGCGCAGGTGGAGTTTGCGCTTGCGGCGCATGCGCCGATCGCGGTCGAATGGGCCGTCAATGGCAGCAAGGCGGGCTTCCGGTACGAGGCGGACGGCAGCGCGGTGTACACGCACGATCGGCGGGGTCGCCAGACGACGCGCAACGTGCGGAACGCGCGGGAAGACTGGGAGGCGGTTTATCGGAACCTGCGTGCTGTCCTGGCCGGGAAAGCCGAACCGGTCATTCGGTCTGAGGAGACGCTGCGACTGATGCGGGTGCTTGATGCGGTTCGCCGATCGGTCCGCAGCGGCCGCGTGGTGAAGTTTCGCGATGACTTTGCGCCGGAGTCCCGTGCGACTTCGGCTCGAAAAGGCAAACGGAAGTAAGCCCATATGGAAGGTGAAGGCCGACGCGTACTGACGGCGATGGTGGTCGCGATGATGGTGCTGATCGGGTATCAGCTCGTCGTCCAGCGCATCTTCCCCACGCCCCCCCCACCCGAGACCCAACCCGCGAGTACACAGCCGCAGGCGCAACCCGCGATCCCGCCGGCTGGTGAGGGGACGCCCCCCCGACCGTCGACGACCGGCCCGGGGGCCACCGCGCCGGCAATCAGCCCCGGTACGCAACCGCTACGTCAGTTTTCGATGACCACGGGTGAGGATTTGGAATCGATCGAGCTGGGTGGCGGGCCGGAGGACAAGCTGCGGCTGCGGCTGAGTCCGATCGGCGGCACGCTCGAGTCGATTGACTTGTGTGCGCGCGAGAAGGATGGGAAGTACGAGTTTCGCGAAGCGCCGGATGTGGAGGCGCCGTACACGCTGATCACGCCAGTGGTGGAGAGCGACGCCACGCATCGCTCGTACGCGACGTATGGGGTATGGATCAAGGAGTTCGGCGATGAGCTTCAGCGACTGGATGGTTTCACGTGGAATGTCGTGGCGCGGGATGCTGAGCGAGTCGTTTTCGCGACGGAGCTACTGGGGGCGGATGGCAACGCCCTGCTGCGGTTTACGAAGACGTACGCGCTCAAGGCGGGGCAGCCGCTGTGTGATCTGACGCTCGAGGTTGAGAATCTGACGGGGATGCCGCTGGATGTGCGGCTGAAGCAGGATGGCCCGGTTGGCGTAGGTCGTGAGAACGACCGGACGGACATGCGGAGGCTGCTGGCGACGCAGCGCATCGAGGGGGCGGTACACCTGAACAAGAGTTTTCAGCACAACCAGCTTCAGGAAGCGACGCAGCAGGGAGAACCGATCGCGCTGCTGGTGCCTGAAAAGGGACCGTTTGTCTGGACGGCGCTGGCGAACAAATATTTCGGGGTATACACGCGGGCGGTGCCGAAGGGAGATGGACCGCAGGACTTCGTGATTGCGGCGCACGGGCTGGTGGATGCGCCGTATGCGGTGGATAACCGGGGAGATCTGCTGGCCCGGCTGACGCTGAAGCCGACGGTCATCGCGCCCGGAGCGAAGCGGACGTATCCGCTGGAAATCTACGCCGGCCCGAAGGACATTGAGCATTTGAAGCCGTTGGGGGCGGCGTATGTTGATCAGCAGGGTCTGTACTACCAGGTTGCGCAATCGGCAGATCGCTACTGCTTCTGCACGTTCGGGTGGCTGCAGGACCTGATGGTCTGGCTGCTCGAGTCCATCTACTGGGTCTTCGGCAACTACGGCATTGCGATCATCATTCTGGTGATCATCATTCGGGGGCTGCTGCACAAGCTGACCGTGTTTCAGCAGACGAGCATGTTCAAGATGCAGGAGAACATGGCACGTATTCAGCCGAAGATGCAGGCGATCAAGGAGAAGTACGCCAACGACAAGGTGAAACAGAATCAGGAGACGATGAAGCTGTTTTCGGAGGAGGGGGTGAATCCGGCGAGCAACTTCGTGGCGTTCCTGCCGCTGTTTCTCCAAATGCCGATCCTGGTGGCGTTGTGGCAGGCGCTGAATACGGATGTCAATTTGCGGCATGCGCCGTTCGATGGGTGGTGGATCGAGGATCTGTCGGCGCCGGACGCGTTCTACACGTTCGCCGAGCCGGTGAGCATTCCGATTCTCTCGGCGATTCCGTGGATCGGTGACATTTTCACGGGTATCGAGTCGATCAATCTCCTGCCGATTCTGATGGGCGTCAGCATGTACCTCCAGCAGAAGTACATGCCCAAGCCGCACGTGCAGGCCAAGCAGGAGCGGGCGGTTCAGAAAGCGCAGCAGGCGAAATCGGCTGGTGGACTGACGCCGGAGGATCAGATCCGCCAGCAGCGGATGGTGGCGAACATGATGTCGGTGCTGTTTCCGGTCATGTTCTATGTGATGCCGGCGGGGCTGAATCTCTACTGGCTGTCGACGAACGTCTTCGGTGTGTTCGAGTCGCTGCTGATTCGCAAGCAGATTGCGAAGGAGAAGGAGCGGCGGGAGCGTGAGGGTCCGCCGGTCAAGAAGTCGGGCCGCGGCCCGGTCGGGCGCTTCATGGATCACCTGGCCAAGAAGGCGGAGGAGTTGCAGAAGCAGGCGGATGAGGTATCGAAGAAGCAGCCGGGCACGCGGGATCGTGAGCAGCGTGACAGCCGGCGCAAGGGGCGCAAGTGAGTGCGGCGGCGTTCGATCCGCAGGATCAGGAGGCGGTGGCCGCGCTGCGGGTGGTGGCCGAGCGGGCCGCACGTGAGGGCGGCGCCGTGGCGCGGCGTTTCTTCCGCACGCCGTTCGATATCCGGCTGAAAGCGGATCACAGTGAGGTCAGCGAGGCGGACGAGGCGGCGCAGGCCGCGATCGTTTCGTATATTCATGCCGCGCGGGCGGACGATGCGTTCGTCGCCGAGGAGGAACTGCATGGCCCGCACGCCAATCTGCCGCAGCCGCGTAACGACGGGGTGTGCTGGATTATTGACCCGATCGACGGCACGCGCAACTTCGTCCGCGGGATTCCGCTGTATGCGTGTTCGATCGGCGTGATGGCCGGCGGTGTACCGATTGCGGGGGCGGTCTACGAGCCACAGCACGATGTGATGTACGCTGCGGGGGGCGCGCCGGGGATCTTCGTGAATGGTCAGCTAGTGGCTGCACCGGCGCGGGCCACGTCACGCCCGCCGGGCATGAACCCGCGGCCGGTCGTGGGGATTCCGTCGACGCCGGCGGGTGCGGTGGCGACGATTGCGCATGCGTGGTTGGAGCAGTTCGTTTGTCGGAATATCGGGTCGACGGCGTTGCATCTGGCGTTCGTGGCGGCGGGTGAGTTCGACGGGTGTCTGTCGGACAATGCGCGGCTGTGGGACATTGCGGCGGGTTATGCGTTGGTGCTGGCGGCCGGGGGCCGCATGACAGCGCCCCACGGACAGGCCTTGTTTCCGCTGGATGTGGCGCGCTATGACGGGGAGGAACTGGCACACCTGGCGGCTCCGGCCGACACCTACGATGTGCTGCGGAACGCCGAGCGCTGAGCGCCGGCGGGGGTTCAAATGTGCCAACCGGCCGGCTGGGGGCGTGGCTACCGATAACGCGCGGCTGTGAGCCGTTGGGCAGCGGCGCAGTCTTTGAAGTGTATCGTAACCGGTGGGTGGAACATGACGGGGCGGGTGACGGGAGCTTCGGCACATGGTGCGATGATTGTTGCGGGGGCGTTGGTTTCGACTTTCATTATGACGCTTGACGCACGCCAGCGTGCTTCTTTCCGGATGTTCCGAGAACCGGAGCCAAGTCGGGTCAGGAAACCGCACACGTTTTTTTTGCATCGAGCCGGACATTTGGAAGGCTTGTAGCGGGTTCCAGTTGGTTCGCGGAAAGGCAAGGAGAAAGAAGCACTATGGGAATGACCGTTAACAACCTGACATCGTTGTCGATGTTGCACCTGCTGAATCGGACATCGCAGGCGCAGCAAGAGACCTTCACACGCATGTCGACCGGCTACAAGATCAACAGCGGTGCTGATGATCCGGCCGGTCTGCTTGCATTGACGCAACTGGATTCGGAAATCACGTCGGTAGATGCCGGTATCGCGAATAACCAGCGTACCGACGCGATGCTGGGCGTGGCCGACAATGCCTTGTCCGAGATTTCCAATCTCGTGGATGAGGTGCAGCGTCTGGCAAGCGAGAGTGCCAATGATGGGGCACTGAGTGCGGACGAAATCGCGGCGAACCAGTCGCAGATTGACGATGCGCTGGCATCGATCGACCGTATCGTCAGCAACACGCAGTTCAACGGCAAGAAGCTGATTGATGGCAGCCTCGGCGTCTACGCCACGGTGAGCGACACATCGAAGGTGACGGACGTGCGGGTGTACTCGCGTGAGCCGGGCAGCAGCGACACGACCCTGACGGTCGAGTTGCAGAGTGTGGCTTCAGTGGCAGCCGTGTCGAGTTTCCTGGCCGCCGATCCGTCCGAAGACACGTCCTTCATGGTGCAAGGCAAGCTGGGTACGGCGATCATCGAGGTTGAATCCGGCATGGGCGACGCCAGCATGGCCGCCAAGATCAATGAGACCACGGCGCAGACCGGTGTATCGGCCGGCACGGGTGGTGGCGGCAACGGCCTGGTGCTGTACAGCAAGGAAACCGGTGCTGACGCTTTCGTCCGGACGCAGCTCATTGAAGGTGACTCGACGTACAAGAGTCTGGAGGATGAGGGCGTCGACGCAGTCGTCAACGTCAATGGTCAGACGACGGCGGTCGACGGCAACAGTGTGGCGTACTCCGGCACGGGCAGCAGTGTGTCGTTCGAGATCGACTCGTCGATGGCGGCCGGCGACACGGTCACGTTGACGCTGACCGGCGACACGGGTGCGACATTCCAGCTCGGTGTGAATGAGCATACGCGCGGCACGCTGGGCATCACGGGCTCGTACACCCACCAACTCGGGACGCGTTCGGAAGGCTACCTGGCGTCGCTCAAGAGCGGTGGCACAAACTCACTGCTGAATGATCCGGCGCAGGCGGCCGAGATTGCGCGGGAGGCAACCAAACAGGTCTCCTCGCTGCGTGGTCGGATTGGTGGATTCCAGAAGTTCCAGGTCCGCACATCGATCAATTCGCTGCAGGACACCAAGGAAGGTCTGGAAGCCGCGCGCAGCATCATTCGCGACGTCGACTATGCGGAGGAGAGCGCGGAACTCAACCGCCAGAACATCCTGCTCCAGTCGTCGGTCCAGATGCTGGGGATCGCGAACCAGCAGAGCTCGCAGGTGCTGTCGCTGCTCCGGTAACGCCGGGTAACGAAGTATCGTAACGTGTCAGGCTTTTCGCAGGAGCCGGGCGGCTTACGCCGTCCGGCTTCTTCTTTCTTGCGCCGGCGCGGTTGGTTACCGGACACGTATGGCAGATCGGGCGGTGCGCCGCGGGGGGGACCCGTGAGGTGACATGACCGTGCGGGCAAGGAGCGCCGCGATCAAGACCCGGATGCGGACCTTGACCGGATGGGGCCTGCCAAGGGTAGGGCCTGTAAACATGCGGGCCGCGTGCGGGGCTGCGGCTGAAGATCGGACTTGCGGGCGCTTGGGGGTTCATTACCGGGCAATCAGATTTTTTTGTGTTTCGTTTTTGCCTGTGGGGGCGGGCGTTTTGGAGACTTCTGACTGACCTCGCGATGGTCCTGCGAAAAGCCTACAGGAGACACGACATGGCAATGACAGTAAACAACCTCACATCTCTCTCGCTGCTGGATATGCTCCGTCGCACAGAGAACCAGCAGCAGGACATCTTCTCACAGATGGCGACCGGTTCAAAGATCAACCGCGGTGCGGATGATCCGGCCGGTCTGCTCGCCATTACGCAGATGGACTCGGAGCTGACTGCGTTGAAGGCAGGTATCACGAACAACCAGCGTACCGACGCGATGCTGGGTGTGGCCGACAACGCGCTGGCCGAGTTGGGCAACCTGATTGATGAAGTGCAGCGCCTGGCGAACGAGAGTGCAAATGATGCGGCGCTGAGCGCGGACGAAGTCGCGGCGAATCAGTCGCAGATTGACGACGCGTTGTCCTCGATCGACCGTATCGTCAGCAACACGCAGTTCAACGGCAAGAAGCTGATTGACGGCAGCCTCGGCGTCTATGCCACGGTGAGCGACACGTCGAAGGTGACGGACGTGCGGGCGTACAGCCGGGAGACGGGCAGCACCGACATGTCGCTGGCCGTCGAGATACAGAGTGTCGCGTCCGTCGCGGCCGTGTCCAACTTCCTGGCCGCCGACCCGAGCGCCGACACCTCGTTCATGGTGCAGGGCAAGCTCGGCACCGCCATCATCGAAGTGCAGTCCGGCATGGGTGATGCGAGCATGGCGTCGAAGATCAACGAGACGACCAACCAGACGGGTGTCTCGGCGGGTACCGGCGGTGGTGGTAACGGTCTGGTCCTGTACAGCACGGAAACGGGTGCGGAGTCGTTCGTGCGGACGCAGCTCATTGAGGGTGACTCCACCTACCAGAGCAAGCAGGACTACGGTGTCGATGCGGTGGTCAGCGTCAATGGCCAGACGACGGCGGTCGACGGCAACAGTGTGAACTACTCGGGTGCCGGTGCGAGCGTGTCGTTTGAGCTGGACTCCTCGGTAGCCGCCGGTGACACGGTGACCATTACGTTGGCAGGCGATACCGGGGCGACCTTCCAGCTCGGTGTGAACGAGCATACGCGCAATACGATCGGTATTGCCGGGGCATATACACACCAGCTCGGATCGCGCGAGGAAGGCTATCTCTCCTCGCTCAAGAGTGGTGGAACCAACTCGCTCCTGAACGACCCGGCACAGGCTGCGAAGATATCACGGATTGCCGCCAAGCAGGTGTCCACGTTGCAGGGCCGCATTGGCGGTTTCCAGAAGTTTCAGGTTCGTACGGCGATCAACTCGTTGACTGATACGAAGGAAGGCGTTGAGACCGCACGTGGTGTGGTTGCCGACGTCGACTACGCGCAGGCCAGCGCGGAGCTCAACCGCGTGCAGGTGCTGATGCAATCGACCATCCAGTTGCTGGGCGTCTCGAACCAGCAAGCCTCTCAGGTGCTTTCGCTGCTCCGGTAGGGACGACCCAAGAAGCTGACTGATCTCACCTCCCGAGGCGGGTTGGATGGTGGTTGTCGCCGTCCAACCCGCCGCTTTTCTTGCTGCGTGGCGGCGGCTCAGTGGAACAGGTCCTGGATGGCACGCTGGGGGTCGCCGCTGCGCATGAGGGTTTCACCGACCAGCAGGGCGCGGGCGCCGGCTGCGTGCATGCGTTCGACGTCCTGGCGCGTCTTGATACCGCTCTCCGCGACGATCGGGTAGCCGGGCGGGACGCGGGCCGCGAGATCCTCGGTTACGGACAAGTCGACCTGTTGCGCCTGGAGGTCGCGGTTGTTGATGCCAAGCAGGACGCCCGTGCGCAGTTCGGCCTGTAACCGCTGCATGACGTTGAGCAGTGAAGCACGCGTATGCACTTCGAGCAGCACCCAGAGTTCGAGGGCGCGGGCCTGCTCGACCAGGCGGACCATGTGCTCGGGAGCGAGTGCGTCGGCGATGATCAGGACGGCGTCGGCACCGTAGGCACGGCTTTCATGCAGTTGGTAGGCGTCGAGCATGAAATCCTTGCGCAAGACGGGGATCCCGACGGCGCCTTTGACCTGTTCGATGAACTCCAGGCGACCGTCAAAGTACTTCTCGTCGGTGAGGACACTGAGGGCGGCGGCCCCGGCGGCGGCGTATTGTTCGGCGATGCGGACGGGGTCGAAGTCGGGCTGGATGAGGCCGGCGGAAGGGCTCGATTTCTTTATTTCGGCGATGAGATTGGGGCGGCCGCGGCGTGGGACGGTCACGGCGCCGTAGAAATTGCGGCGGGGCAGGTAGTAGCCCGGCAGGGACTTCAGGTGCTCGAGCGGCCGCACCTGGCGAGCCTGCTCGACTTCCCTCCGCTTGTGCGCCAGAATCTCGTCGAGCACGCTTGGCAAGTGGCTTACCTTTCGGCCTGGACATGAGAACGCCGCGGCTGGGCGGGCGGATATCGCCGACCCGAGTCACGCACGAGCAACCCGATGCAGAATGCTCCGCAGATGTTAGCCAGCGTTCACGTCGCCGTGCAAGCCGTCCACCTGGGATTGCTGGGGCTGGGGGCGTTGATGGCGCTGATATTGCTGGTGTGGCTGGTGCGGACCGGGCGCTGGCGGAGACCGTTGGCAGAGGTGCCGCGGCCGGACCATGGTCCGGGTTTGTTGGGTGTGGCGGCGATTCTGCTGGCTTTCGTAGCGGTCTATTCGCTGGCGGCCGGAGTGATTGTGCCGGCTGGGGCGACTGAGCAGCTTGCGCCCGGGTCGGATGCGTGGCATCGGATGCACATGGCGGATATCGTCGCGAAGGTCGTGGTCAGTGGGGTGATGGCAGCGATGCTGTGGGCATACCGACGGGGCGTACCCCCCTACCGACGACCGGGGCCGTGGCACGCACTGGCGGTGGCGGTGGGCGGCTGGCTGCTGGTGCTGCCGCCGATGGCGCTGCAATCAGAGATGGGTCGACTGGTGTGGCAGTGGTTGTATCCGGAGGTTACGCCGCCGATTCATGAGGTGCTGATCGCCGTTCGGCGGAGCGTTTGGGGGGAGTGGGGGACGGTGCAGTTGCTTTTTGCGGCGGTGATTACGGCGCCGCTGGGGGAGGAGTTGTTTTTCCGGGGCATCGTGTTTCAGGCGTTGCTGCATCATCTGCGGCACGGCTGGGTGGCGATTGGGCTGAGTAGTGTCGCTTTTGGGCTGGTGCATGCACAGCCGCAGGATGTGCTGCCGCTGATCACGCTGGGGCTCGTACTGGGGGCCTTGCGGTTGTGGAGCGGGCGGGTGTGGCCGTGCGTTGTGCTGCATATGCTCTTCAATGCGCGCACGATGACGTTCGTGCTGCTTGCACCGGAGATGATTCCGGGTTGACCGTGGCGCGGGCGGGGTTTCGTCTTGACGGGACGGGCGGTCTCCGTATTATCTTGCACTATGGTTGACAATCCGCATGACGCAAAGGTCGTCGGTCAGGGGCTCACGTATGATGACGTGCTGGTCGTGCCGCGACGGGCGAACGTTCACCCCCGTGAAATTGATGTCAGTACGCAACTGACGCCGAAAATCCGCATCAACATTCCGCTCGTGTCGGCACCGATGGACACGGTCACCGAGAGCAGCCTGGCCATTGCGCTGGCGCAGGAGGGTGGCATCGGGATCATCCATCGGAACCTGTCGGTCGAAGAGCAGGCGCGGGAGGTACACAAGGTGAAGCGGTCCGAGAGCGGCGTGATCATCGACCCCGTGACTTTGCGTCCGGATGATTCGGTCGCCAAGGCGCAGGAGGTGATGCGGGTTCAGAATGTCAGCGGCATTCCGATTACGCACGAGGATGGCACGCTGGTCGGGATCGTGACGCGGCGGGACATGAAGTTCCTTGAATCGGTGGAGAAGCGCATCGCCGACGTGATGACGCGTGAGAACCTGGTCAAGGCGCCACCGGACACGACGCTGGATGATGCCGAGGCCATTCTCAAGCAGCACAAGGTGGAGAAGCTGCTGCTGGCGGACAAGGCTGGTCGGCTGGCGGGGCTGATTACGATGCGTGATATCGAGCGGGCGCGGCTGTTTCCGCAGCGCTGCTCGGATGATCGCGGGCGGCTGCGGGTCGGGGCGGCGATTGGCGTGCATGATTACGAACGGGCGGCCGAGTTGATCCATGTGGACGCGGATGTGCTCGTGATCGACACGGCGCACGGTCATAGCGATGCCGTGGTCGAGACGATCCGCGCGGTTCGCAAGCAGCACGACATCGAGATTATTGCAGGCAATGTGGCGACGCGGCAGGGTTTGACAGACCTGATGGATGCGGGGGCGGACGCGATCAAGGTGGGCATTGGCCCGGGCGCGATCTGTACGACGCGCGTGGTGGCGGGTGCGGGTATTCCTCAGGTGACGGCGATTCTGCAATGTGCGGCGGCGGCGAATGTGCCGATCATCGCGGACGGTGGCGTTCGCTATAGCGGCGACATTGTGAAGGCGATCGTGGCGGGGGCGTCGTGCGTGATGCTGGGGTCGCTGCTGGCGGGGCTGGATGAGTCGCCGGGGCAGCTTGTGTTGTGGAAGGGTCGGCGGTTTAAAGAGTACCGCGGGATGGGGTCATTGGCGGCGATGGCCCGCGGCAGTGCGGAGCGTTACGGCCAAACTGCCGACCAGCCAAAGAAGATGGTGCCGGAAGGGGTTGAGGGGCGGGTGCCCTACCGCGGGAAGCTTGGCGAGTATGTGTATCAGCTCGTGGGCGGCCTGCGTCAGGGGATGGGTTACGCGGGGGCGCAGAACATCGACGAATTGCGACAGGAGGCCCGGTTCATCCAGGTCACACATGCGGGTATGATCGAGTCGCATCCGCACGACGTCACGATTACGAAGGAACCGACGAACTACGCGATCGAATATCAGACGGATGAATAACATGCTCACCAACTGCCGATTCGCGACGTGCTTCACCGTCCTTGGTGCCCTGCTGCTTGCGCTGAGCTTCGGCTGTGCGCATCGGGCGCATCTGCCGAGTCACTATCAGGAGACGGGGCCGTCCACGCATCTGGATTGGGAATCGCCGACGGCCAAGGACGTGAAGGCGCGGTATGAACCGGCCGAGCCGCGCAGCCGCGATTGGGACGCCCACACGGTCTCGCCCGAGAGCGGCATCGTGTATCACTGGCCGCTCTACTTTGAGAATCCGTTTGTGGACAAAGGGCACGGCCGGACGGATGAGACGGATCCGCACAACGTGTACCGGCTGGGTTGGGAAAGCTGGGTGAACTTCCCGTACAACTACGCGCGGTTTACGGCGAATTGGCTGTTTCTGCCGGTGAGTGCGGTGGTCACGCCGCCGTGGACGCTGATGGAGAGCGACGGCAAGGTGAGTCGGCAGGCGCTCGGCTATGACCACGATGCGACACCCACGCCGGATCCGGCGGCCGCACCGCCGGGTGCCGCGCCATGCACTCCGGATGATGACGACGATCACGAACTGGACGATGAGGCCGACGACGACACGGAGGAAGCGGCCTCGATCATCTGACACCCCCCCCTGCTCCTCAGAACACCTCTGATTCGAGCCGCGGTGTGACTATGATCTGATTGGATCATGTGTGCCGTGAGCGTGTCCAATGTGAGGCCGGCGGAACGTGGGCCGCTGGTATTCAGGACGGGCGGGCTGTTCATGCTCGTCGGGGTGTGGTTTGTGCTGCTGGGCCTGGCGCTCGCCGCGGGGGCGATCTTTCTCGCAACACTACCTGAGGCAGAGGGGCCGCCGGTGTGGCTGCGCGTGATCCTGTTCCTCGTTGCAACCATGCCGCTGGCCGTCGCGGGGCTCGGCTTCTGGCTGACGTTTGGTGGTGAGAAGATCACGCTCGATGTGGACGGGCGGAAAGCACACATTCGTTATGGCCGCTGGTGGACGTGGAAGCGAGAGACGCGCGCGTTTGGCGATTTCTATGCGGTCGAGCTGCGGTGTCAGGCGATTCGTGTTGGCGTTGAGCACCGGGGCGGACCTCCCACGTACGTTATTCGACTGCTGTCCGGCGGCGGCGAGTTGGAGTTGGCGAATACGCGCAATTCACGCAAGGCGCGCGCCGTCGCCGAGCGCGTGGCGCGCTGCACGAGACTGCCGTTACACGATGACATCGACGGGGCGCGGGTCGTGCGTGCCGCGGATGCGCTTGATGAATCGCTGGCGGAGCGGGCCCGGCGACTGGGCGAGCAGGTGGAGTGGCGCCCGCCGCCGGGCAATCACCGGATCGAGGTGCACCAATCGGGCGACGAGACGATCATCGATCTGCCGCAGCCGCACGGGAAGATGATCGTTGAGGGCGTGCTCAGCCTGCTGTTCCTGCTCGTGGTGTACGGCGGAACACTGGCCGGTGTCGCGTTTGTGCTGCGGAGTGTCCTGCGTGAGTGGAGTGTATTCGGTGACGGGAGTGGACTGGCTGCGGTCGTGTGGGCGGTGCCGCTTGTCCCGGTTCTTCATATCCTGATTCTCGGCGGCGTGCTGCTCATCGCGCGTGAGCGCATCGTCGTATCGCCGCGGCTGGTGAAACGCGTCTGGCGTTTGCCGGTCGGGTCCTGGACGCGGCGGATTCCGGCGGATGCGATCGAGGAGCTGCTCGACACTCGAGATGACGTGCTGATCCGGACGGATCGCGGCACGTGCCGTTTGGAATTCGCGCTGGACAAGGTCGGTCGGCGGTGGCTGCGCGCGGCGTTGCGGTATTTGCTGGTAAAGGGCGGAGCTGGCGGAGCCGTGGTTTCTGAGGATGGCGGGCGCTGAAGAGCGCGTGCCGGCGGGGCAGGTCGCGAGCCGGGGCGGGTTGTCTTATGATTGGTGCGCATGAGACGAGCGTGCACGTGAGTTTGGCGTGGCGTAGTTCCGCGTGATGACCGGGGTCTCCGGCGGCGCGGTGAGTTTGACAATGCAGTGAACAAGGGGTGACGGCGGGCATGCCGCGTATTCTTCTTGGATTCTTGCGGCTGTTGATGTGGGCGGCGATTTGCGTGGCCTGCGTGGCGCTGGTGGGTGCTGTCGCTGGGCACATGTGGCCGTGGGCGGCGTTCGATCTGCTTGGACACCGCGTGGTCCTGATGCCCGGACATGTCTCCGTGGATCCCTGGTTTGTCACGTTTGAGTTGCCCTTTGCCACCGGAAGGAACACGCGATTTCGATGCGGTCCTCTGAACGTGTGGTGGATGGCGATTGGTGCGGCGTTCGTCGCAATTGTCCTACGTCGGCTCAGTCGGCCGCATTCTGCGCCGGGACACTGCATTTGCGGCTACGACCTGACCCGAAATGTCAGTGGGCGCTGTCCCGAGTGTGGCACGCCGGCAACCGCGACAGAATCCGAAGGAAAGCGGCCTCTGGAAGACGGCGCGCCGCTGCCGGGATCCTGGTCGGCACGGGCACCGCAACTCCTGTGCTCGCGCGGCGGCATTCTCACGGCGATCATCATGGGGGCGTCGATCGTGATGATCATGACCGCCGCAACGGTCGAGATTCTCAATGCGCGGGCAGGCCACCCCCTACCGGCGAATGGACTGAGTTTGAACCAAAGCCGCTTCGGCAAATGGAGAGACCGCCCGTGGACCGATGAACAGAGCTGGCGGGCGACGTTCGGCCCGCGCAACGCCGCAGGAAATCCGACGACGCGCGCGCTGACCGCGATTGAACAATTTACGATGCGCACGGACATCCGCGAGGCTCGCGCAGCCAATGCACTTCGCGGCGTTTTGCGCACTTGGGGACTTTTGCAGCACCTCCTGGTGTTGCTGGGGCTCGGGCTCGGTTGCTGGATCGTATTCTTCGAACGCGTGCCACGGTGGATGGAGCTGCTGGCGGCCGTCGGCGTCTGCGTCGCGCTCGTCGCCGGCGTGCTGATGATCCATCGCGGCTACTTCGATGTGCTCGGGTGGTGAAGGGCCGCGCGACCCGTGCGCGCTTACGGCCGCGAAAATCGTCACAACCCATTGCACAACAGGGATTTCCGCCGATATACTTCTATCTGGAGCGATGGCTTCCCTGCGATTCGCTTTCGGCCGGCACGGGCTGCTTGGCGTGTGGCGTCATGGGCCGTGGTCGGCGGAGGTGTTTCGGCGACGCCTTGCTCGTAAGCTCTTTGACATGATGGGTTTGTGAACACTCATGGGGGCGATTGGCTTCGACCGGGCAGGTTGAGGTCTGAGTGGCGTGCCGAGGTTTCCAGGAGGCCTCGTAAAACACCTGGAACAACTTTTACGTGCCAACAATGGCTACGCAATGGCTGCCTAGTAACTAGGCATCCCGTCGGACCGTGACGCCTGCTGGCGGCTCCCGGCGACAATTAGCAGGCTGGCCTGGCCGTTCCCGTCTGGCGGCGGCTGGGTAAGAAAAAGCCGGGCTCGGCCCGCGGATGACTTGTCGATCGGTCTGCTTCGGGCTCAGACACAAATTGGTCGACTACGCACGTAGAGGCTCAGGCTGAAATGCTTCGGGACGGGGGTTCGATTCCCCCCGCCTCCAATCAGTAAGTGCTTATCCATCAAGCACTTGCATCCCGCTGACCCCCCCACTACGGGAACTATAGCGGGAACTCGATTTCGGGCGGCGACCGAACAAAAGGCGAACACGCCTGAAATCCGCGGCCCCTTTCCGCCGCAACTCTCCTGGGAACACACACTCGATCAGGCGGCCCGCACCGCGGTCTTCGTGCGGGGCTGCTGCCCCGCGGAAAGGACGTGGGTGATGGCCTGTTTGACCCGGGAGAAGGGCCGCTACTACCGCCTCCACTGGAAGTTCACCGTCAGCGCCGGTCCCCAGGCCGGCAAGTTGATGGAGGGCAGCCAGTATCTCGGTCGCTGCACCCGTGCGGCGGCCAAGGCGCGCCTGCGTGAGCTGGAGAGCTGGGAGGAAGCGGTCAAGGCCGGGCGGCATCTGCCCGACGGCGACTGGGAGGGGGTGTACGAACTCTGGCTGCGCGAGAAGGCGCTCAGCTGCACGCCGCAGACGGTGCTGCGGGCCAGGCGCGTGCTGACGCTGTACGTGCGCTGGCGCAAGGCCAAGAAACTGCCCTGCCTGCAGATCAGTGACCTGGCCTGCCGCCAGGACATCGTGCGCTGGCGGGACTACCGCCTCGATCACGAGGCCGGCCGCAAGACGGTGGCCAATGACCTGGCGACGCTCTCGTCGCTGTTCCAGTGGTGCGTGTTCGAGAAGTTCCTCACCGAAAACCCGGTCGATCGCATCACGCGGCCGCGCTTCGTCAACAAGAAAGAAGGCGTGCCGCTGACCCGCCAACAGGCCGGGCAGTGGCTGCGGTCGATCCAGCTGCGCAAGACACTCAAGGACCGTGGTCCGCGCTCGTGGGACGAGGTCCGCCGCAAGCGGCAGCTGATCGTCTTCCTGCTCAACACCGGCCTACGCAACGGCGAGCTCTGCGCACTGAGCATCGAGGATCTCCGCGTCGATGACGACGAGCAACTGCTGTACGTGATGGGCAAGGGCCAGAAGCAGCGCTGGGTGCCGCTCAACCGGGCGGCGCTGGCCGCCGTCCGGCTGCATCTGCGCCGTCGCGACAATCCCGCCCGCGGTCCCTTGTTCGTGACGCCGACCGCCGAGCGCTACAACGTGCGCCAGCTGGCTTCTGAGATTACTCAACTGGCCCCGAAGGGTGACGCGAAGCTCGACGTCAACCCCCACAACCTGCGGCACACGTTCGCAACCTGGCTGGCGCGTGCGACCTCAAACGTCTCGTTGGTGCAGAAGATCCTCGGTCACGAGGACGTGAACACGACGCTGCGCTACTACGTGCACACCAGCGACTACGAACTGGCTGGGGCGACGGGGAATTTGCGTGGCCGCCGTGACGGGCGCGCGGCCGCGGCTGCTCAAGAGGGTCGTGGTTTCAAGGTTATCCCGTTCCCGCAGCGGCACGTGGGGTGAGCCCAAAGCCCGCCCGTCATCAGGCACGCTGGCTCGGTGCAGCGACGTTATCCGTGTGTGATGCGTCCGGCGTTGGCTCCTCGGCCAGCAGTGAAACGGCGCCGAAAAAGCTCTCGGCGTAACTCTCGGCGCGCGTTCGTATGTAAGCGGGCAGAATCGCGGCCAAGGCAATCGCGGCGATCAGGACCGCGGTTGCCGTGACGGCGGTCACCACGGCGCTGATCCCGAACCAGACGGCGAGCCAGCATCCAGCCATGCTGATCACGGCGAACGTCAGCCAAATGGGACGAAGCCCCGCGAAGTTCCTGGCGAAGCCGTAGTCGGCGTTATGCACGCGCAGGCGATCGGCGTGCTCACTGTTGCGCAGCAGGTACCGGCACTTGCTGACGGCGTCGTTGATTACGCGATCTAGCTCATCGGTCGGATCGGCGTGGTCGACGTGCGCCGCGATGTCCAAGCCGGTCAGCTTGCGAAGCTGCATGTACCAACGCTGACGCTGTTGCTTGGAACGCGTGTTGTCCGTGGGATGCAGCCAGCGATTGGTCGGCGAATCGAACGGCCATTGCGGCCAGAGCTGGCGCTGGATTTGATTCCCGGCGGCTGAAGCGACATGCGACAGCCCGATCGCCACCACGGCCCCCGCCCCGACACCGGTCAGGAGCACATTAACCCAGCCCCCGAGCGGGCCGGCCGACGCAGCCGACAATGGCATCAGAAACAGCACGGTGAGCAGGGCCGGCGCGAAGCGCGCCTTACGTTCGTATCCGTCGCTAAGATTGGTGTACGACAACCAGTGCTTCATGTTGGGACCTCAGCCGAGAGCGGCTCGGGTAGCGGTGCGTCCAGCGTCTCCACGAAAATGCGGGCGGAACCACCTTCGCCGGCAATCAGCATGACCGGCGGCTGTCCCTGGCCTGTCAGATGCTCCCGAATCCAGCCGAAGACCTGGCGATCGGCGTCACTGGGATCGGTGTTTTTTCCCTTAGGGTGCGAGTGCCACTCGCCCAAGTAGTCAAGGTGGCCCGCGGTTCGGGCGACGATTTCCTCGCGCGCCTGCCGGAGCCCGACCACGCCCCGGATGTACATGATGGGCCACTCGGCGCTGTCCGGTGGAGAGGGCAGCGCCAGCAGGACGTAGATCCGCCGGTGCTCATGGTCGACGCTGCCAATCAGGATGCCGCCGGTCTCGTTCGGCAGCCGCTGTTCGCGGTGTGTGCACACGGTCTTAAGGACCTCGCGGGCGACTGCCACGCGCCACAACCCATGCATCTGCGAGACGAACCGCTCCGGCTCGACATCGACGAGGGATGTTTCGCCGGTCTCACCGTTGTGCCGCCAGATTCTTACGCAAGCCTGTTCCTCACACAACATACGCTGCACCGCCGCTGAACCGATGGCGGCGTGCACGGCGACGTGTGCTTGAGCCATACGGCTGGACACGTCACGGCAGGACACGCCGTACCGAAGCATACCATCACTGGTCTTCAGGTGGTCGGCCAGTTGTTCCGACGAGGCGAGTGCCCGGTAGTAGACCATCTCTAAATCGTCCAGGCGCACGGAACGTCGACCGTCCTCCGCCAGGAGTACCAGGTCGCCCCCGGACGGCGAGAGGAACAACGAGGCGCAGCGCGCGCCCCCGCTCCGCGCGGCAAGTTCGCGCCCCACGGGTATTGCGGCCGACATATCCAGAATCAGGTCAGCTTCGTCGAGGCGCTGCGCGACTTGTTCCGCCTGTTCGCCAGGCCTCAGTACGTCCACGGACAACGAAGTCGCGATCTCCGCATCATCGGCGACGGCGTTCATGCACGCCGCAACACAAACCGCCTTGTTGTGGCCGACCGCCATATCGCCAACCAGTGCATGCCGCGCTAGGTTGTGCGGCATCAGGGCATCATTGTCGACTATTGTCCACTGGCCGTACCCGGCCCGTGCCACGTTCATCGCCAGTTGTGAGCCGAGGGCGCCGGCACCGATCGCAACGATGCGCTTGGCGGTCCGTTCCGGGAGCCCGTTGGCCCAAGCCGCTTGCTGCCAGGTCAATCGCCGTACGACGTTGACCACTCCGATCTCGACGGTTGACCCGTCGCGCGTCGGATCCACATTCAGCGGCTGCCCGAGGGCATCATCCGCGATTTCCCATGCGCCAATCGCGACGCCCACGGCTTCCAGGTTGTCGCAGCAGAGGAATCCCTTCAGCTCCGTCCATTCCACTTCGCCTTCCAGGTCGCGTTTTTTCGACAATCCCACAACGATCAGTGGTTTCAGCAGGCGCCGCACATTCGCAGGATTGCGGTACTCGCTAGGCAGCCTGCGGAGCTCGTCACGCAGCGTTTCGAGAAGGTCGAACTCCGGCCCATTGACCAGGGATGCCAACTCCGCCAGCGAGCTTGGCGTTTGGTGAATGACTCCGTGTGTCCTCGGCGGGCTGCTCATGTACATCGTCAGACAACAAAGCCCCCCCGCGAAAGCATCTTCATCCAAGGGGGCAGCAACGAGAACGCGCCCCTCCTTCCCGCCGACCAGCGCGAGACGCAGTACTTCGACCGTCGCGCGATCGTCGAGACCGAAGCCGGACCGGACGATCAGGTCGTAGCCATGCGAGAACATCAACGGCTCGAGCGATTGCCCATCCCCGTGTAAGGTGCCACACGCCGTCTCTGAGAGCCACCACCGTATGCGCTCGACGAAGCTCGCTCCGGTCCAACTCAGCCTGACGGCGTTCCAGGGCAAATCGTACAAGCACATGCTGCGGGGCAGGGCTTGGGCGCGCATGTTTAGGTGCGGCACGACGGGAAACTCGGCCCGTAGCAGCAACGCCTCGGGCGGAACCTCGTCGGAGCGGTCAAAGCAGGCTGCTACGCGTTCTCGGCGGCGCACGTCGTGGATCGGCAACTGCGGCCGTTCCACCTGCACGTCAAAGACGACGATCTCGCTTCCTTCGTGCGACCGGCACTCGACCATTCCTGCGTACGTACAGGCGCTGTTGCTCAGGGCCGCCACGGTCTCCCGCGCCCGCGGTAGCGTCAATGCCGTTGCCGGGACAATCAAGCCGTCCAGAGGAACGAACTCACTCGCCACGTCTTCACCCCGCACGCGGCGGTCGGCTCGACGCGGCGACGAATCCTGCCGATCGACCCGCCTTCTTGATTTTCGTGCCGAGCGCCCCGATCTCGATGACGAGTGGCTCCGGACGCGTCTCGTTTGGGTGCTGCATCGTCACCAGGAAGTCATCGGCATCTTCGACCACGTCCTCACGGTAGTACGCAGCGGCTTGGCGGTGAGGCGGATCGGCGCCCTTCCGGTCGGCCTCACTTCCCTTCTGTGGAATCGGCATGCTGGTCGACACGACGATGCAGCCGGTCTGTCCGTAGTGCTCGAAGAGCCGCGCTACCTGCGGCTCGGGCTCGGACTTGTCGCCTTCCCGGTCCTTGCTGCTCAGCGAACGGTGGCTGCAGTGGTGCGGCAGCTTGAACAGGTCCCATCCCAGTCTGCTAGAGTTCTTCTTTGCCTCGGTCACATTCACGATGTCAGTAAGAACCGAATGGTCCGCATCCGCCGCCAGGAAGACGCGCGTGCTGTGCCCATCGACGACGAACGTCACGTGCATCACGAGCGCGTCGCCGTTACGATCCTCGACCTTGTGCTCGTCCTGACGCACCGCGAACGGGGAGTGGACAAAGAACTCGGCACCATCCTCTGCCAACGAGAACTCCGGCGCCAACTGGCCCGCATCCGTCACGAGATGCCGTCGTTCCTCGAAGTCGACGTCGTTCTTCTTGCACCATTCCCTGAGACGCTCCGGGCGTGAGAAGATCCGAATCCCCTTCTTGGCCCGGAAACGAGCGCGAGCCTCCCGTTGGATGGCCTTGGCCTCCGTGTCGGCGTCGCGGTTGAGTTGCTCGGTGATGACCGCGGCCGGCACCCACAGGATATTCATCCTGATCCTCGGTTGTCCTTCCACCGGCTTCTGATACTCAGCGATGTGCTCGAAGAAGAGTAACTCCGTTGCGCCCACGTAGTGATCCCAGTCCAGGTGCGTGAACGCGACTACGTCGTAGGAGTCACGACCTGCCTTCCGGAGGTCATCCCGAAGCTCCGACGGGAGATCACAGCGCTGGTCCTCCTCATCCCCAGGGTCGCGGGTGTTGGCGTAGTCAAACAAGATCTTTTTGCTGTTGGCCAGGTCGATGCGAATGCAATCCGCATTTCCGATGGGGTAGAACGTTGCTGCCGGCATGGCGACACTCCACCTATTGGCCTCCGGCCTGCCGGAAGCGCGGGTTTATGCGAGGGCCGGGCACTCCATCGCCCAGCCTGTCGCATATTACCCAGCATCTTGTGTGCCACTCTGGCTCAGGCCACACTATATGGGTCATAAGTGCCTGTGCCTGGGGCGATTACGCTCAAGGGGCTGTGCTGTCCCGCGGCTTCAGGTTCGGTGTCAGTTTGGCAGGCCCCACCTCGGCTGCGGCAAGGATCAAGGTGAGATTGTGTTTTCCAGCGAGCAACCCACGCAAGGGTCAGGCGCGCGTTTCCTGTGCTCGTCGGCCGGCCGAGACTCGCGCGAGGCTGGCTACTCGAGTTTCTTGCGGAGCCTTCGATCAACAGTGATCGCCCGCTCGTGCTGTTTTCGGCAGTATTCGACGATGTAGCTCCAGAGCCAGCGGGGACGGCCGCCGGCGCTGAGGCAGGGCCGGGGCAGCTCGCCCCGCTCGACCATGCGGCGCACGGTGCGTGGACTCACTCCCAGCCGAAGAGCGACCTCTTCAAGACCGACGAACACGTCGCACGGACGGGGGTTGTCATCGGGTTGTGCCGGCTGCTCGGCCATCATTGCTCTATCGACCTACTGGGAAGACGCGGGGGCAGACTCGTTGGAGACTTCGGTACGGGCGTCGCGCAGCAGCAGGTACTCGTAGGCCTTGCCCAGCAGCAGGCGCAGACGCGGCAGGTCGTCAGCGAAGAACGAGCTACTGTCCCGCCAGGCGCCGTTGCTGGGATCGCGATAGCGTTTGTTGATCGTGATGCTGTGCACGACGACCTTCCTGCCATCACGGTCCGCCTCGTTCTGCCAGATGGCCAGGCTCAGATTGCGGACGCGGAATTCCTGCACGGGACGATTCGGGGTGGTGGACATTGCGAGGCTCCTTGATTGCTGAGTCCGTGTTACAGCAGAGCTTGGGGCGGTTGCGTTCGACCGCAGGCTCTGCGTCAGGTAAACCGGGCAGTTGGTGTCGCAGAACGGGCGCACCGCTTCCGACTCGCACCCGTAGCTGCGGTAGTGCTTGCGGTAGGCGTCGCTGACTTGCGCGCGGACCTCGTCCGCAATGATGACGCGCTTGCCGTGGTGAGGCCGGTTCTTCGCTGACCACTGTCGAAGCAGCCCCTCCGCCAGGTCTTGCGGAACACCCGCGCGCCGCAGATGCACGGCGAGGCGGAAGCAGGCCACGCGCTGAAACTGTCGCACCCCCTCAGACAGCATGCGCTGCGCGCACGGTGGCAGGGCAAAGCCGGGGGCGATTTCGATCGGCAGGTGGTTGCTGGGCGCTTCGGGTACAGCTGTCGCCGTCAGGTCGTTGGCGCTGATGATCTCATCCAGCCGTCCCTCACCGATCCGTTCAATCTGGTCGAGAAAGCTCCATTGATCGGCGAATGGGCGGTGCGGGTCGCGGCGCGGCACAAAAACCGTGCGGCCACGCTCTACGAGCGGATGGAAGAGCGGCGCGTTGATGAAGTTCCCGTACCGGCACTGTGCGCCCAATTGATCTTGCTTCGGGAACAGCTCCACATCCTGCTGGTCGATTTCCTCCAGAATGTGATTCAGGACGCGGCGAGGCTTCCAGGCGGGCACGCCGTCGGTTGGCAGGAAGAACCAGACGTGGTGCCCCTTTGACTTGCTGCGCTCGATATAGCCGGAAAGCCCGTAGCTGCGCGCGTGATCGACGCAGTCCACGACCGGGTTCAGGTCCGGTGTGTCGAAATCGACGACAGCTGCCGCCGTGCGGTCACCGTCAAGCAGATAGACGCCGTAGGGCTGCTGTCCGGCCAAGTGGGCGGCGAGTACGGCGTCGGTCACCGGCGCCTTTACCTGCCGGACGGCGCCGGTTTGCAGGTCGTAGGTGCCGAATACGTCGGCACGACCTTTGAACAGCGACCGGAACTGCGCGAGCTCGGACGCGCCACACGGGTTGGATCGAACTGCAGCCATGACGTGCCATTAGCGGCCGCCGCCGGTCGGAAGTTTCACACTGCGACAGCGAACGCGTTACCTTTGGAGGGGTGTGAGCATTCAGGTACAGCGGCTGCGCCGCGCGCGGAATTTCAGCGAAAGTACGGTCGCTGGAGGATCTGGCGGAGCGGGCCGCCACCTTGGAGCAGCCCCATCACGGCCGCGGGCAGTCGCTGCAGCACGTGCGACACACTGGCCTGCGCGCCGGATGATTCGCCTTCTGCACACTGCAGCACAAAGTGGGCCAGGGCCAACCGTGTGCTAGGTGACAGTACGCTGAGCTCCCGGTGCACCATGGCAGTCAGGAACCGCTGTTGCTGGTGCTGCTTGAGACCCTCGGCGAATCGTACCAGGACGGTCGAAATCCCGCTTTTAGGATCACCGGCCGCATCGAGCAGCGCCTCTCCGTACCCCCTGCCGCATGGCCCCTCGTAACAGGTGTCCAGGAGCAAAAGGGCCACGTCGCGGCGGCGCGGGTTTTGCTCGAGCACCGGCAAGCTGTCGCGGGACAACTCGGCCACGAAGTCGGCGACGACGGCGTGGAAAGCACGCGTCGAGAACGCCTGCCAACGGAATGTGAAGCGTCGGACGGCGCGGTCGATTGGGGCATCAACGGCAGCACGCACTCGATCGGGATTCGTGACGCGCAGCAGCCGCTCGTAGATGCGCCGCGCCGCCAGCGCATCAGGATCAGTCGAACGTGTCATATTCGAACTCCGGCCGCCCGGCATATGGACTTCGCCGCACGGGGGTCCCCTTCGGGATCTGGCGCTGCAGTCGCAGCTGACTGGCGTCCACGTAGTAGTCGGTAGACGCAGCCAGTACTCGGGCTCGAGCGGCAGGATCAACGACGGGGGCCGGTTCGGTCGTGGTAATGCGTAACAGTTCGTCGCCGACGTGGGCGATGGCGGTGTAGGACGGCAGGTCGGCAATGGTCTCCCGACGCACGCGCTGCTTGAACTGCCGGTGATAGTAACCCGCGTCGTCCCAGCCAACGCGAAATACGATCGTTGACCCGACACCCGTCAGGGCGTTCAGCCGTTCCTTCGGGTATTGACCCAGATGCTGATGGGCGAGCGTCAGGCTGGTGGCGAATTTCCGGCCCTGCACCAGCAACTCGTCCACAGCGGACGTATCGAACAGGTAGGCCTCGTCGGCATGGACATGAAAAGGCTTGAGCCGATCGTCGATGGCTGTCGACCGACGCCCTACGGCGGCCAGGCGCAGGAGGGCCAACAGCAGGCTACCGAAGATCTTCTGCGAGTCCACGCTGAGACCGCTCAGGTCAGCGAGCAGCATTCCGCCAGAGGTCATGATGTGCATCAGGTCGATGCGGTTGTCCGGCTGGGTGAGCATGCTTCCGAGGGGCTCCTCGGAGAGCAGCTTGATGAGCTTGTGCTGGACCGGGGCGCGATCGGCAGCACGGTACTTTCCCAGATCGTGTTCCCAGAAACGTCGCAACAACGCGTTGTTGGAACGTTGCAGCACGGCTCGCTTCAGTCCGGCACAGCGCGGACCGTCCGCCAGCACCTCAGAAACGTCCGCGAACGTGCTGTCTGGGAGTAACGCCAATCCGTAAAGCGTGAGGCGGAGGAGATACTCCAGTCGGTCTCCCCAGCCTTCGACAACGCGTTTGATCGCCGCCACGATGTCGGCCGCGACGCGGCCCGCCGCCTGTCGAGCGATACAGCGCAGGGGATTGAACAGCGGCACACGTTCAGGATCACTGAAGTCGAGCAGAATGGCCCGTTCCGCGTGCTCAACCGGCATGCGGGACAGGAGCCCCTCGATCAGCTGGCCGTGCGGGTCAATTACGGCGACGCCTTCTTCGGCAGCGCAATCCTGCAGGATCATGTGCTCCATGAGCGTGCTCTTGCCCTGGCCGGAGGTCCCGACGATGTGGGTGTGCACGAAACGCTCCTTTTCGCGAATGCGGGTCTCACGCGCCTCGGCGCCAAGGCGAGTGGTGCCGATGGATACCCCACCGGTATCGTCCGCCTGCTGATGTCCGAGTGACTCGAGGCCGAGCGGCCGCGTTTGGCGCAGTGGGGATACGATCGGCTCAATTGGCGGCAGGTGCACAAGGCTGGTGAGTTCGGCAGCGTTGACGAGGAAGCCGTGCCGGTAGGTGACGCCGCGATTGAGCATCTGCGGAATCACATGACAGCCGGGGTGCTTGGCGTAGTCGTTCTCGGTAAGCCAGCGCAATTGACGTCCGCCGTGCTGCAATAGGCCGGCGAACGCCGCCACGTGGCCGATCCACGACCGGCTGTCGCTCGAGCCGGTCACGGCCACACGCAACGCAGCAGCGAACATGGCGCGGTCACTGTCGGCCTTGACGTCGATATCGCGAGCCACCACGTTGCGGTCCGCCGAGGGCAGGTCCTGCGGAAACCGGCTCAACATGGCGCTTTCGCCAAGGCGCTTGGCGGCATACTCGAGGTCGTGCAGCGTTTCGATGTTGTGATGCCAGTCGTGATCGGGAGCCGTGGGCTGGAAGACCACTTGATAGATCCCCCGCAGGCCGCTCGGGACTTGTGCCAGGGCCGCCAGCACCGTCTTGAGCGGCGAGTCCGGGAGACCTCCCGGTCGCGTCAGACGGTGCCAGTAAGGCGGTGGCGGGAAGAAATCCAGCAGCGCGGCCGACGAATCAGTGCTCTCGCAGTCCGCAGCAGCTCGGTCCGGCGATGCCTGCAAGAACGACAGCGGGAAAGTCCCGGCAAACGTCGTCTCCAGGAGTGCCGTGTCCTCGGGGGCTAGGGCGACGCTGATTTCCATTTGCTCCGCATTGCCAGCCAACTGGAAGATCGCCGGTCCCCGCAACCGCGATAACTGCCGGACCCACATTTCGGCATGCCCCCATGGCAACGGCTGGCTTTCGTCGGCGAGCACGACGTACCACGACAGCCGGGCGGGGTCCGGGAGTGCGGTGCCGGAGTGGATTGGCTGGGCTGCGCCGCCGATCCGAACGTACGGGGGCTCGAGGCACACGGGTTCTGCGCCGCGCTCGGCAGAGCAACCCTTGGATGCCTCCATCGCAAGCTGCGCCTGCAGCGAAAGCCCCGTTGCTGGTGGCTGCAGGCGCCGGACGATCGCATCGCTGACTGACACATGACTCTCCTGCGGCAATCCCCCGAAGAGCGGCTGCGCGGGAGGGTGGATTTCAGCTCAGCGGCAGCTTCTGGAGCTCCTCGATGATCTCGGGGTACTGGGCCAGCAGCCGCGGTAGACTCGCTTCGCCGGGGGGATAAAGTCGCGCTCCCGGGGGCAGCGTGTGGTTCACGTGCAACCGCAAGTGACGCTCGACGAGCTGTTTCTCGGCGGGCTCGAGCGTTTGCAGGTAGCGTGTGACATAGCTTTTGATGAGCTCACGGCCCACATGACGAACATGGTCGGCGACGTATTTCTGAAGAACGCCACGCATACCGCCCGAAGTGCCTTTTGCGATGATCCGCTCCGCCGTGACGGGGCCATTGGAGCCGTAGATCCGTTTGAGCCGTCGAACAGCGACTCGCTCCCAGAAATTGCGCTCATCAATCGGGAACGGCCGCCAGGCGCCCGTCGGGGACGCCTGCAGCTGGTGCTCCAGTCGCGCAAGTTGCAGGAGCAACTCCGATCCGCGTGGGCGCAGGTTCCGGAGGTCGAAGTTCGCCAGCGCGGCCTGAGCGCGCCGTTCGATCCGGTCAGCAAGCTGCTGTGGACGCAATTCCGCAAGTAGTTCGGTAACGGGCCGCATCAGATGCCGCGCAAGCGGGTATTGATGCGGTTAACCGCTTCGAGGTAGTCGCTCATAACCTCCTTCCAGTTCTTCGCAAATTGTTCGGGCGGCGCTTCACGCAGGTCCGGCGGCAGGTGCCGATTACTACCAAGGAACTCCCGCATGAAATTGACCTGCTCAGCCCAGGAGTCGAACGCGACGGTTTCGTCCATTCGCGCTTCAACGTGGTTGGTCGTTGCACGATCGCGGAGCCCGTCCGCGATCACGTCAAGAACGCCTGCCAACCCACCATTGAGGCCACTCTTGGCGTCTGCATATGCGTTGTTGAACGAGAGGCTCTTGCGCCGGTAGGCGGCCTGGATCAGCCTTCGAGCTTCTACGAGGGCATCCGCGAGACTGATCCTCCCACCGTGCGATACGCACGTGGTGTAGTGGTAGGCGTAGTAGTCCGCGATCACACGCTCGAACTCGCGGCCGCTCGAAACGGTGTTCTTGCGCAACGTGTAACGCTGCCGTGCTTCATCGTGCGGTAACGCCACCTCCCGGGCGACACGCTCCTGATCGAGCACGCTGGCGAGATGTTCGAATGCGTTCATAGTATGGCTCCTAGAATTGTCGAAGTTGTTGGGTGACCTGGTCCAGCCCATGTACGTATGCTTCCAACAGTTCCTCTCTCCGGTGCACAAGTAGCGCTGGGGCGCGACGTCGGAGGTGATCCGGCAGCTGGTCGCCAAGCCGGTCCACCAGCGCCCGCGTGAAGCTAATCGACTCAGCCTCATCCAGCGGATCCACGGCCTCTCGCAGAACAGCGCGGATCCGGCGCGACGTCAGCTCGCGTTTGAGCTGTTCGGTCATCCGGTCGAATATCCATCGCAGACCACCGCGGACCGGGTGCCGTGCTTCCACGACTGCGGCGTCGAAGCCACCCTCGGCGCGGCAGGCGCTGTCGACCAGATGAAATGCCTCGCTTGAGATCGCATCGGTTGAGTCGCTGAACTGCGGCAACGCGACCGCCTGCCGCAAGTGACTGAAGAAGGCCGTCACCGCTTCGAGCAACTCGTCGTAGTTGTCCACGTCAATCCGATGAACGGCGTAGCAGGCCCGCGCGGCGTCAAGGGGATTGCCAATCTCCGCCGCAAGTGCCTCATTGCGCAGTCGTTCGATCACGAGATTGACAGCTGCTGCTGCCTCGGTATCGCTGCCGGCTGTGCGGAACTGCTGGTGGGCTTGTGCGCCGATCACCACGGGGGCCTGCGTGAAAAGCCGTTGCACGTCCGCGGCGTCTTCCGGTCTTGCGCTGCGCGCGAGCTCCAGAGCGACGGTCATCGGCAGCAGCGGCGCGTGCGAGAGCGAACGTCGCAGCACGGGGGACAGAGCCTGTTGCAGCGCGGCGAGCTGCTGACCAGCACCGGCGGGATAGGTGCCGCAGGATATGTAGTGCTTGGCCAACTCGTTCACCAAGCGCCGCGCCACGTCCAGATCGCCCCGGACTGCATAGCCTCGCACCAGCGGCCAGTATTGACCGGGGATTTCCGTGCTGAGCCACCGAACTAAACGCTCCACGGCGGAGACCGGTTTGGCATCCGCCGCGCCGGGCCGGAAGAACCCATGGCGCAAACTGGCCACCATCACCGCGTCCTCGGCAAAGGCGATCTTTGCTAACTCGCAAACGTCACGCACGTGGTAGCGCTCCAGGTCAGCCCCAGCGATCGCGAGCTCGGTCGACGCAGTATTCGGCGCACCATGTTCTGACGCGCTGTCCTCCTTCACAGCCTCCGGAAGCGCCACACGGGTGAGATCGGGACGATGCCCCGCTGCACTAAGCTTGGCCGACAGTCCGCCCACCGCGGCGATGCGTCCGTCGCGGGACGACACGTGACCGGTGACGGCGAGATCGTCCGGCAGCGGCAGGTCCAGGGCGGCGGCGAGCATCGCCAGAAAGGCGGCCGCGTCGGCAGAGAAGCCCTCCACCTGCAAGGCGAGGTCCTGCACCGCGCTGATGTCAGCATTGCCGACCGAAACTTTCCAATGCAGGCCCGGCCGGCCCAGCTGTTCAGCGATCGCCTGGACGAGCGGCGCGATAACGCGGCGAATTTGTCGTCGGGCTCCCGCAGCAAACGGCACCACGCCGGTGAACTGCACTCGGCCTGCCCGGCGGCTGCGCGTCGGGGTTGCAGAGGCCACGAGCGGCACGACGACGCCGCGTGCGGCGCCGTCCGGCTCCACGACGAGCAGCGCGTTGCAGGTTCGCAGTTCAATCTGGGTGTTATTCTTCACGAACTTCGTCCTCCGACGGCACGCGGTGCAACTCGAGTTGGCCGTGCAGCAGTCCGGGCAGCACGCGCAATTCGAGGGCCCCGTGGTGCCGTCGTCGCGAGTCCTGGCGCGGGTAGGCAGCCCCAATCCTCGCCGAAGAAAGATGTGATTGCAGCGACCCGGTATTCCTGCGATGGGCGCGTTCGCCCGCTACATCTGCGTGAGTATCGAAACTGTCGCGAGCGTGGGGCGACATCGGTATTGGTGACGCGTGGCGCCACGCCCACACAGTCGAGGCAGGCCATCCCGGCTACATCTGCCTACGTACTGCCGCGGCACGCCGTAGCTGCTCAGTCCGGAAGCTCATCGGACCGGCGAGATCGGTCATGTCGCGATACTCCCGCACATGACGATGTTGCTGCTGAGCCGAGGCTTCCGAATTCGCGTGAAGGAACTTGGCGGGAGGCCCGAGGCCGGTTGACACATCGACCTCGTAGCCGAACGGTCGCTGAATTCACCTACACCCGAGGGATGTTTCCATCGCGAGCTTCGCCATACTGAATTCGTAGCAATTGCGGAAGGACGGGCAGCCTTGGCAGTCCTGCCATGCGGCAACGTCGTATGTCAGCTGCTTGACGGGCGGTCCCAAACCGCCAGGGTGACAGATCTGATAACCGAAGACTCTTGCTGACACTGGACGCCCGCTCGCCAGCGTCAGCATATCGGGGAACAGAGTGCCCAAACACTCGCTCGGGCTGTGGGCGCTCATTTCTGTGCTCCTACCGGCTGGTCTGCCATATCGGTCTTGGACGCCGGTGCGGCGTGGTCAGCAGAAGGGTCTCTCGAAAACCAGCGCCGCTGCAGCCAGAATGCCACGCTCACCAAGCCGATCAGCACGGGGACCTCGACGAGCGGGCCGATGACGGCCGCGAAGGCCTGGCCGGAGGTGATGCCGAAGACGGCGATCGCAACCGCGATGGCGAGTTCGAAGTTGTTGCTCGCCGCGGTGAACGCGATCGTCGTGGTCTTGCTGTAGTCAGCGCCGAGCGCCTTGCCCATCCAGAACGAGATCAGGAACATCACGACGAAGTAGATGCCCAGCGGAAGCGCGATGCGCAGCACGTCCAGCGGCAGTTGTACGATCTTCTCGCCCTTGAAGCTGAACATCACGACGATCGTGAACAGCAGCGCGATGAGCGTGACGGGCGAGATCTTCGGCGCGAATTTCGTCTCGTACCAGTCGCGCCCCTTGCGTCCCACCAGGATGAAGCGCGTCAACATGCCGCCGAAGAACGGGATACCCAGGTAGATGAGCACGCTCCAGGCGATCTGGCCGATCGTGATGTCAACCGCCATGCCCTCCAACCCGAACAACGGCGGCAGGACGGTGATGAACAGCCAGGCGTAGACCGAGAAGAACAGGATCTGGAAGATCGAGTTGAAGGCGACCAGCCCGGCGGCGTATTCCCGGTCACCTTTGGCCAGGTCGTTCCACACGATGACCATGGCGATGCAGCGTGCCAGGCCGATCAGGATCAGGCCGATCATGTACTCGGGGTAGTCACGGAGGAACAGGACGGCCAGCGCGAACATCAGCGCCGGCCCGATGAGCCAGTTCTGCACGAGCGACAGGCCGAGCACCTTCAGGTTACGAAAAACGTCGCCGAGCTCCTCGTACTTCACCTTTGCCAACGGCGGGTACATCATGAGAATCAGGCCGATCGCGATCGGGATGTTCGTCGTGCCGATCGAGAGGGAGTCGATGACCCGCTCCACCGCCGGCACAAAATGCCCCAGCGCCACGCCGACCGCCATGGCCAGGAAGATCCACAGCGTCAGGAAGCGGTCCAGGAACGACAAGCGTGAGGGGCACTCGGCCTGCATGGTGATTACTCCGGCTTGCGGGCAGTGACATTCAGACTCGTAACGAAGTCCGCAGGCTGCGTCCCGGTCGGCAGCGCGGCGATGATCTTCTGATAGAGCGGATCCTCGAACGAGGTCATCGCCTCGATGTACTGCGGCTTGTGCTCAAGCTGAATGTCGCTGAGGCCGGCTTCCTGGACGAACCGCTCCGTGTATTCGACCAACTCTGCGCCGGCGATGCAGCCGACCAGGGTTTCCACGTCCACTCGCACAGCCTCCGGTAACGGCCGGAGCAGGGCGAGATCCGAGACGGCCACACGGCCGCCCGGCTTGAGAACCCGGGCAATCTCACGCCAGACCTGCGGCTTGTCGGGGGAAAGGTTGATCACGCAGTTCGAGATGACGACGTCGACGCTGTTGTCGGCGACGGGCAGGTGCTCAATCTCCCCGAGCCGGAATTCGACGTTGTCGAGGCTCGTACGCTCGGTGTACGCCGCGACGTTGCCACGCGCCTTGCTCAGCATCTCGGGCGTCATGTCGACACCGATGACAGCCCCGCTCGCGCCCACCTTGGGGCCGGCGATGAAGCAGTCGAAGCCGCCGCCCGAGCCAAGGTCGAGGACGACCTCGCCGGGCTTGAGACTCGCAATTGCGGTGGGGTTGCCACAGGACAGCCCCATGTCGGCGCCGTCCGGCAGGTCGGCCAGCTCGGTGTTGCTGTACCCGATCTCCTCGGCGAGTCGCTGCGGCCCGCAGCACGATTGCGACGGCCCACAGCAGCCGCCGGATCCGAGCGTGCTGCCGCGCCTGGCAATCTCGGCGTAGCCGGTTCGGACCTGGGTTCGCACGTCATCCTGTGTCTTGCTCTCGCTGTTCATCAGTGCCTTTCCAGGTGGTTCGCTTGCGGGTCCGGTTTCAACCTGCGACCCGGCTCATGACGTAGAGCATCTCGCGCGCGATCTGCGCGCAGCGCTCGTCGTAGGTCGCCGCTTCTTGTGGCGTGCCATCGGACACCTTCGGGTCGACAAAGGGAATTGCAAAACGTCCGCTGGCGCCGGGCACAGTGGGGCAGGCGCGATCGGCGTCGTTGCAGACCATCACGGCGGCGAAGCCATTTTTGGGGTTGGGATCGCCGGCGTACTTCTTCGAGAAGCAGGTCAGCGCGGGGCGCCCATCGCTGCAGCGTACGTGGTATATCGGGTTGGGATCGTCGGTCGTCTTCTCGATCTTGAAGCCCGCTCGCTGCATCGCGGCCACCGCCCGGGGATTGAACGCGGTCGACTCGGTCCCGCCAGAGTACGTCGTGACGCGAATCCCATAGGTCTCAGCCGCCACCGCAGCCCAGAGCTGCGCCATGTGACTGCGCCGGCTGTTGTGCGTGCACACAAACGTCAGTCGGACCGGCTCACCATCCGCCCGCTGTTGGCGAATGTACGCGCTGAGCTCCTCGAGCTTTGCCTTGCGCTCGGCATCGATCTGATCGAACTCGGCCTGACGCTTGGCGACGTAATCGGCAAGTGGCTTGTACATGCTCGTTTTCTCGCGATCGGGCTGGGCATTGCCCCGGTTGGTCGACGAGTCATCCGCCGCGCCGGCGAATCCGGCCAGCGCGACGACGGCTACAACGCAGACGGTCAGGTTGTTCATGCTCCGGTCCCTCTTTCTTCATGGTTCAGTGATTCGACGATGGAGAACTTGCTTTCGAGACGCCATTGGGCGACGGCGTCGTAGTGGCGCAGCCCGATGACGGACACCACTCGTCGATCGCTTCCGCCAACGCCCGCAGGCGTGCGGACAGGTCGGCGCAGCGGGCGACATACCACACGGTCCGGCCTTTCTTGTCGGCTTCGAGGATGCCGACGCGGGCCAGGAGCCCCAGGTGCCGGGCGACGACGGAAAAATCGACTGCGCAGCATTCGGCCACCTCCGTCACGGAACACGGCCGCCCGCATTTCACCAGACAGGCCAGCAGCCGGGCCCGCGTGGGGTCGGCCAGTGCTTTGAAGAGCTCCGTGTCGAGCCGCCGGTCCACCGCCGCCCGCCGCCGGGCAGCATGTCGCGGCGTGGTCGGTACTTTGTTGGTTACTGACGCCATCATGCCAATATTCTAACGTCCCAACACGCTGCGTCAACCCGGGGGCAAACAGTGCCGCCTCCCGCGCGACTGCCAGGGGGTTTACCGAAGTCCAACGCGCTGCTACGATCCAGGGCGGCGATGGAGTTCGCCTCGAACCGCTCCGGGCCTGGGGCTGATGACTCCTACCCTGACGCGAGCCGGCCACCAGCCACTTGCAGGTAGGAGTCGCCATGACGAGGTTTCTGCTCATCTTCATCGGATCGGGTGCGGGCGGGGTGCTGCGGTACGCGCTGAGCGGCTGGACGCAGCGCCTGGCCAACGGGTCCTTCCCCATCGGAACGTTGATCGTCAACATTACCGGGTGCCTGCTGATCGGCTTCCTTACTGCGGCGTTTTCCGGCCGGGTGCTGGTTCGGGAGGAGTACCGGGTGGCGGTACTCATCGGCCTGCTGGGCGGCTATACCACGTTTTCCACGTTCGGCCTGGAAACGTTCGCCCTGCTCAACGATGGCCAGGCGTGGCGGGCGCTGCTGAACGTGACCGCGAGCCTCATCCTGGGGCTGGCGGGCGTGTGGACCGGCTACCGGCTGGCCGAGAACTGGCTGGGAGTGTGACATCATGAAGATCCCCGAAGACGGCCACCTGCTGCGCATCTTCATTGGCGAAAGCGACAAGTGGCAGGGCCAGCCGCTGTACGAGGCGATCGTCCGCAAGGCCCGTGAGCTGCACCTGGCCGGCGCCACCGTCCTGCGCGGCCCGATGGGCTTCGGCGCGCATAGCCGCATGCACACGGCGAAGATCCTGCGGCTCTCCGAAGACCTGCCGATCGTAATCGAGATCGTCGACAGCCAGGAGAAGATCGACAAGTTGATGCCGTTCATCGACGAGGCCGTCCAGGAGGGATTGGTCACGCTGGAGCGTGTCCGCGTGATCAAGTACCGGGCAAACGGGCCAGCCTCATGAGGACGCAAGCCCTGCTGGCGCCATTCTGCACGGTCCTGTTCGCCGTCAGCTTGCGGAACATCAGAAGAAAGTGGATCGGGTGAACCCGCCGCGTGACGGTACGCGACTACCTTCTATGCCGCCGTTGCGCTCCGCGCCACGATCACTTCATGGCTGTCGGCGCCGCCCGTGCAGATGCGGCCAATGGAGCCGGCGCAGTTGCTTCACAAGGACCAACACGACAAAGTACGCGGGGATGGCCAGAAGGCCGCCTAGCAGCAGGCCGCCGATCGTGAGCGGGATCAGAATGTCCCGGCCCATCGCCAGGAACGCGACGAACTGGTCGTAGACCTCCCAGAAGTCGAAGCGGGCCAAACCCGCCACCGTCCGGCGGAGCACGTCGCGCACCTGCCCCAGCGGCGGACCAGACCAGAAGCGGCTGCCGACCCAGTAGCACAGCCCGTACAGCGGCACGATCGTCAGCGGGTTCGTGATCCAGACCAGCGCCGCGGCGATGACCCGATTGGCGTTGCACGCCGTGGCCAGCGCCACGGCCACGATCATCTGCAACCCTTGGAGCGGCGTGAAGGCGACGAATACGCCGATCGCCGCCCCGCGCGCGACGGCCGCCGGCGAGCCGCGCAGCGTCAGCAGCCAGCGCAACAGACGACGCCACCACCGCGGCCCGCGTAGTGCCGGCTGCAGACGACGCTCGGTGTGGCTGGCATCGTTCCGGGGTGAAGGCATTTCTCTTGGCTACCTTATAATCCAGCCGCCGGCAAGGGCCGTCGCCGGGTTGGACCACCAGTAATTCGCCGCAAACGCGCCCATTGCCGCCCCTCGGCCGCAGTGGTACAACGTCCCTTCCAATGCAAGCCATCAGTACGATGCTCGACCCGGAAGGCCCAAGTCCGTGGGCCGCGCGGAACCAACCGTAGATGCTCGACGCGCCGGCCAAGCCCGCCGTCGGGCGGGAGGCCGGCAGTCATGCCCATTCCGACCAGTGAATTGGACGCCGCAGCCCTGAGGGCCACGTGGGCAGCGCTGTCGGACGATGAGCGCGCCGAGGCTTTTGCGCTGCTTCCGGAGGAGCAGGCCCAGGAGTTCTTCGCGTCGCTCACGGCCGACGACCACGCGGGCGTCCTCCAACACCTGCCCAACGCGAAGGCCGCCGTCTGGATGCGCTTCCTGGCGCCCGACGATGCGGCGGACGTGCTCCAAGAGGCCGAGGCGGACCAGCGGCCGCGGCTTGAGGCCATGCTCGACGAACCGACCCGCCGCGAAGTGCAGGCGCTGCTGGCCTATGCCGAGGACGACGCCGGTGGGTTGATGAGTCCCCGCTACGTGCGGTTGCGGCCGGATGTGACCGTCGACGTCGCCATCCGCTACCTGCGCCAACAGGTGCGTAACAACCCCGAAACGCTGTACTACGTGTACGTGCTGGATGCCGAGCAGCGTCTCCAGGGCGTGATCTCCTTCCGCGAGCTCTTCGCGGCCCCGGGCGATGCGCTGGTGGCCGACGTCATGCGCCGCGATCCGATCACGGTGCGGGAAGAGACCGACCAGGAGGAGGTGGCGCGCATCATCGAAACCAACGACCTCCTGGCCGTTCCCGTCGTCGATGACGCGGGCCGCGTCAAGGGCATCGTCACCGTTGACGACATCGTGGACGTGATCCAGGAAGAGGCCACGGAAGATATCCAGAAGTTGGGCGGCACCGAAGCCCTCGATGCACGTTACCTTGACGTGAGCTTCCCGATGATGATCCGGAAACGCGGCGTCTAGCTGCTCGTGCTCTTCCTCGGACAAACGTTGACCGCCACGGCGATGGTGCACTTCGAGGCGGAACTGGCCCAGGCCATCGTGCTGGCGGTCTTCGTGCCATTGATCATCAGCAGCGGCGGCAATTCCGGTTCGCAGGCCGCCACACTCGTCATCCGCGCGATGGCCCTCGCGGAGGTTCGTTTACGCGACTGGTGGCGCGTGCTGCGGCGCGAACTGGCGTCCGGCCTGACCCTCGGCGCGGGCCTGGGCCTCATCGGCTTCCTGCGCATCCTCGTGTGGCAGTACACCGGCTGGGACGACTACGGCTCCCATTACGCGCTGGTCGGCCTGACCGTTTGGCTGAGTGTGGTCGGCGTCGTGTGTCTCGGGACGCTGACCGGGAGCATGCTGCCCTTCGTGCTGCGCCTCCTGCGGCTCGACCCCGCCACCAGCTCGGCGCCCTTCGTCGCGACGCTGGTCGACGTAACCGGGCTGGTCATCTACTTCAGCATCGCCGCGCTCGTGCTGCGGGGGACGCTGCTGTGAATCAGCGGCTCACGCCCCGATCGTCGCGCTGGCCGTCTCGCTCCACGGGCCCTTTTCGCCGGTCGTGCTGACCCAGCGCAGCATGTAGTGCGCCGTGACGCCGCCGTCGGCGCCGTTGTAGTGGGCGACGTACGGCGTGCGCGTATCGACCGAGAGGAACGTCAGGTCACTTTCGTCCTTGGGCGGCGGGTCGCCGAGCTTGACCCAGATCTCCGCGCCCATCACGCCGGCCGGCTTGGCCTTGCGCGTCGGCGTGGCCTCGTCGGCGAAGTGGATCGTGTGCTGGAGCCGCTGGCTGGTATCGACGTTGACCACCGGCCGCGTCGCGGGCGGCCCTTCGGGCGAGCCCTCGCGGTCGGGCACCGCGACGCCCATCGCGGCCCGTTCGGCGTCGTCCACGTCGGGGCTGGCCTGGAGCCGCCGCACCAGCTCGCGGATGACCGTCACGAGCGCCGACCGGCTGCCGTCCTTGGCCTCGCGCGCCCCGCGGGCGGCCGTCTGGGCGGCGGTGTGGGCCGGGTAGTCGGTGTTCCAGGTCGCCTGCGAGTTGTTCAGCGGCACGACATCGGCGGCGTCGAGCCCCAGGTCGGCCAGGTGGGTGTTGACGCGGGTGACGACGTTGTTAGGCTGCCAATACGTGACTGATCGACGCATGACGTAGGAAGAAGGTCTCTCTTGAAACAGCTGTGGGGTTTCATGAATACATCAATCACCGTGGGAGTGGCTTTTTTGCTTGCCGGGGCAATCAAATTGGCTGCGCGAGGGACGATGGACGCCGACTTCATCGTCGGAGCTGTGTTCCTGGTTCTGGGCCTGATCATTCGGCTAGCAGAGAAAAAACATTCCGAATAGGGCCATCTAGCATGGGTTAGGCATGCGAAAGGTTGTGATCTCAGGTGTCGAAAGCCTAACAAGCGCTTTCACCTGACAAAGCTGCCTGACACACCGCTGGCGCGTGCCAGTGGTCGGGTCGCGTCCGCCCGACCAGCCCACCCGGACCGCCCCGGCGGATTCTCTCGCTCGTTTCATCGGCGACGGCGGGCCGTGTCCTGTAATATCCTCGCCGAAACCGCAAAAATCGCGCAATTCGGCCCCGAAACGCCATCCGCGACCGCCTCCCGGGCCTCCGGCGCTCGTCCGCGGGCGTCTGGGAGACTCCGGCGGACTTCTGGGAGTCTTTTGCGGCCCTCCGGCACGCATCCCGGGACGTCCGGGAGTCTTCCGCGGCCCCCCGGGACTCGTCCCCGGACCTCTGGGAGACTTCCCCGGACGTCCGGCGCTCATCCGCGGAGCCCCGCGGGCCGTCCGCTGACCTCGCGAACGGTGGCCGGTTGCCGACCTATTCCTCAATCGCTGTCGCTGCGATCTTGCCGGCAAGCGTAGCGGCGAACCGCAGCGGACTGGTAAGCTCGCTGGCAGTCTGATACGCGCCGGTCTTGCCAGCGTCTTTCTCGGTCAATACGAGCGCGGCCGCGTCGTAGAGTTGCTCTTGCACGAGCTTGCGGCAGAGAATCTCGTATCGCGTTGCGTAGCTCGTATTCTCAAACTCCGGCATTGCCGAGAAGTGCGGTGAGCTGAACTTGACCGGGGCAATGGACTTCGGACACGATTCAAGCACGAAGAAGTACCCCAGGAACGGCTTTGCGCTCTCGCCGAAGACACCGTCTCGAAACGCTGTGTTCAAGTCGGTGGCATTGCCAAGCGCTTCTTCAACGCGGTTGTTGAAGTTGTTCCCGAATGAGGGACCGACTTGTGATTTGAACTCGATTGCGGCCACAAGTCGGCCGCGGCTGACGACAAGCAAGTCCCAGTTCTTCGTTGGGCGATAGAATCCCGGAATAGTGACTTCAGATCGGCCATCGCAAAAGACAGCCGATTTCGGAATGCCATTGTCAATGATGAGCTGGCGGACCGTCGCAATGAAGCCGTCGAGGTTCTTTCCGGCTGTTACGCCCGCACGGTTCCCCTGATCGGCGCTGCCGCGTTTCTTCTGACTCTTGGCCGCAAGCGTCCGTGCCTTCCAGAAATGCGCGACCGCTTTCGGCATCGTGCGGTCGAGTGCGGAAAGATCCAGGCCCATGAAGACCCCTACGTGATGATCTCGAAGCGGTGGCGACTGGTTAACGTGCCCGTGTGCTTGCTGAATCGCCGCGCGGCGTATTCCAGGTAGGCATCGTCGATTTCGACGCCGATGCTGTTGCGGCCGGTCTGCCATGCCGCCACGCTGGTTGTTCCCGATCCCAAGAACGGGTCCAGGACGGTGTCCCCGACAAAGCTGAACATCCGGATGAGTCGAGTTGCGAGCTCGAGCGGGAAGGGGGCCGGGTGGTTACGTGTCGAAGCGCCGGTTACGTCGGTCCATATCTGCCGGAACCACCGCTTATGCAATGAGTCAGGGATAACGCTAAAGGCGCGTTCAAGAAAGCTCGGACTTCGGTATCCGCCAGGCTTCCGTTCCATCAGGACAAACTCGATATCGTTCTTGATCACGGCATTCGGTTCATAGGGCTTGCCGAGGAATCCGCCACCATTTCCTGACGCTTCAAGTGTGGCGTTCGCGATCTTATGCCAGATGATCGGGGCCAGATTATCGAATCCGATTCCGCGGCAATGCTCCTGGATTGACGCATGAAGGGGGATAACCGTATGCCGACCACTGTTCTTTCGACGGGAAAGGCACACGTCCCCCACAACACAGATCAGGCGGCCGCCGGGGACGAGAACACGGAAGCAGTGTTGCCAAACTCGATCAAGTTCAGCCAAGAAGCCATCATAGTCGGACATGCTACCAAGCTGCCCGTCGCTCTCGTTGTACTGCTTCAACGTCCAGTACGGCGGTGAAGTCAGCACAAGATGCACACCCTCGCTCGGCAGGGCGTCCAAGTCGCGTGCGTCTGCGCGGTGCATCGCGTGCGTAGTCGGAAGTGTCGGCAGAATCGCTTCAATGTCGCGAGCCGCAACATCGTCCTTCGCAAGCGCGGGGATCGCGTTCTGAGACTCGCGAAGGCGGGTTACGCTCGGCGGGGCGAATTCCCGCAGAACGGCGTCTTTCGATCTGTTGGCCAAGGTCTCAATGTCTGTACGCGTACTCATTCACGATCCGAATGGGCTGCTCAGGTCTCGAGGCGACGCTTGCCGCCAACAGTGCACCATCTTACCCCGTTTCGTCGCGGCGCTCGATACCCGGGCCGCAGTTGCGTAAGCCGTGCTTCCTCATTGCACGCCAAGATACCGCCCCCGCCCCGGAGCGGCAACGTGGGAGGGGGCACGCCGCGTCGTTCAGGATGCGCCGCGGGGCGGGGGCAATCACCCCAGGTTGGTTGGTACGACCTTAAAGATGAACGCGAGGCAGAAGTAGACGCCCACGAGCAGGAAGATCACGCCGGTCACCCGGCGGGCCCAGCGCTCGAATACGCTGATGCTATTGAAGGCCTTCGCCATCGCGTTGGCGCTGATCACGATGAGGATGGCAAAGACCACCACCGGCAGCGCCGTGCTGATCCCGAAAACGGCTGGCAGCATGATGCTGGACTCGAACTTCACCGCCAGCGGAATCAGTCCGGCGAAGTAGAGCGCCGCCGACGCCGGACAGAACGTGAGGGCGAATACGACCCCCAGCACCAGTCCGGCCCAGATGCCCCAGTCGGCCACCTTTTGGCCGATCCGCTGGCCGAGGTCGGAGCCGCTCGTGGGCAGCGCGATCATGCCCAGCAGGACCATGCCCAGCAGGAGCAGGATCGGCCCGAGCAGCTTGTTCATGTACTTCTGGAGCGCCATCGAGACGGCCGGCGCCGACATCAGGCTCCCGACCAGGATTGCCGCGATCGCGATGTACACGAGGCTGCGGCCGAGCGTGTAGAGCAGCCCGGTCAGCAGCGCCGCCCGCGGGTTCTCCACGCGGCGGCTGATGAACGAAATCGCCGCGACGTTCGTCGCCAGCGGGCAGGGGCTGATGGCCGTCAGAATACCGGTCCAGGCCGCGGCCGCAATGGCGGCCCACAGTTCAGCAGTCACGGCTACGACTCCAGGTACGTGCGGGTCTGCTCCGCGACGTACTGTTTGAACTCCGCCTCGTCATCGTGCACGTACTGCCAGACTTTTTCCATATTCGTCCAGTCGCGCTGCTCGCCGTCGTGCAGATCGACTAGCACGAGCGAACTCGCGACGAGCTGATAGTCTTGCACGAAGTGCGTGTTGGGCGGCTCTTCCATGTTGACGGTGCGCCACTCAAGCTCACCCTCTTCCAGGGCCACGGCGAACTGCTCGCGCAGCGCCTCTTCTGCCAGGCGCTCAATCTTGTTGCAAGTCATGCAGCGTTGCGTGTTGTGAAAATAGTAGGCGACGACCTTGTGAGCGGGTTGCGCCGGCTCCGCTGCCGGGGCACCGGGCGCGGTGTCGCTCCCGGTCGCTGTTGCCGCTTCGGAATTCGCCCCGACCGGTTCTCCTTCTGGCGTAGTCCGGGACGTGTCCTGCCCGGAAGCAACGTCGCCGGCACCAGCCGAATTCGACTCACTCATAATCAGGTAGCCCACACTTACGGCGACGAACGCCAGCAGAATGACCGTACCAACCGTCTTCACATTCATCACGACTCTCCTTCGTGTCAGGGGCGACACGAGTCTAACAGCCTCAAAAGTCCAAAGGCGGCAGCTCACCACATGGGCGCACGCGCCCGTCAACTCCGTATGCCTTGCGGCGCCGACCAGACACCGATAGCGAGGGCCCACACGCCCGCCAGCAGCAAGCCTGCCAAAGCGAGGTCAAACACGGTATATGCGTATCGCGATACCGCGGTCAGGTCGGCAATGGGCACTAGCATCAACATGCCGCTGATCGCTGCGATACCCAGCAAGGCTGCGGCAACCACCCCCAAGCCGGGTCGGCTGCGACCGGAGGTCTGGCTGCCGACGCCCGACGCAGCGACGAGGAGTGTTGCCAAGCCGACAAGCATCGTTGCCGCAGCGACCAGGAAGTGGTGGTTGTCCAGCCAGGCGCGCGACGGCAGCGCGTATTCGCGAAGGCTCTCTTGCAGCAGCAGCGGCAGCAGCCCCGCGACGATGACGATCGTCACCACCCAGGGCGCAACACGTGCAAACTTGCCCCCCTCGGCCAAGCGTCCCACACCCCAGCCAGCAGCCAGAGCGATGGTGGCCAGCCACAGCAGGTACATCGCCGGCTTGAGGTACGTCTCGCGGAACACGCCCACCGTGACCGCCGACCGGCTCAGCCCCAGCAGTTCGAACTGCGGTACGGTGACAGCCCGCGCATTCTCGTCAAACGGCCGGTCTACGACGGACGCGAAGAACATCTCCGAATCAGGCGAATGGCACTCGGTGCAGCCCTTGGCGCCCAACGCCGCGCGCGCCGGCAAGACGTCGTGGTTGTACTTGTGCATGTTGCCATACGCCGACGCTTCCCACGGCTCGGTCGGGATCGTGCGATACTCCGTTCCCGAGTGATAAACGCGGTCATCGCTGACCCAGACCACACGCTTGCCTTCCAGCGGATAGCCAATCGCGGTCAGGTGCCTGGTGATGGCACCGATGAGCGCGTCGATTTCCTCCGGCCGATTGACCTCGATCACCTCGTCGCCGTTGTCATCCGTGATCTTTGCCAGGTCGGCGTGCTGCATCGGGTCGTCCAGGTGAGCCTTCCACATCTTGTAGATGTCGGACATGCGCGGCTGCATCAAGCCCGCTTGCCCGTCGACCTCGATGCCCGGCCAGGACGAATGCACGCGATTGACCGGGTAGATCTTTGCCTTGTAACGCGCCAGCACGGGGCGGAACATGTCGGTGGGCTTGTCGTCGTAGCCCATCATTTCCAGGTCGCCGTAGTGATTCCAGTACTTCATGTCCGGGCCGTAGAACGTCCACAAGTGTTTTCCCTTGCTCGGGATCTTCGTGCCGGGATTGAACACATCCGCCAGCTGCGCCTGCGCGGCCTTGACGTGCCGCCAGGGAACGTGACACGTCTGGCATGCGATCTTCTCCAGATGCAGCGGCGGCAGACCTTTGTGGATGGCGATCGGCGCTCCAAAATCGCCTGTCGTGTGACAGCTGTCACAATCGCGGACCGTGTTGTCCAGATCATTGCGCACCTGCCCACCCGGATCGTCACCCTTGGCGAGCTGGTGCATTTCGTGTTCGTTGATCCGCGGGTCGTCCGCCTGCGAGCCCGCCGGGTGACAGTCGACGCACCGCAATCCGCCCGCCAGGTGGACGTCTGTCCGCGTACGGAAATTCGCGCCGCGTTTCTTCCAGCCGGGCTTCGCGTGGCATTGCAGGCAGGTCTCGTTGCGCGGCTCGCGAACGATGTGCGGTGACAGCTTACCGTCCGCATCGAACTGCGACGTGTCGTACGCGACCGCAACCGTCTCATTTTTGGCAACCGAGCCGTCGATCCGGGCCAGTCCCGCTCCGGCTGTAGCAGCCCAGCGGAAGTTGAGCTGATCGATCTGCTTGTTCCGCGTCCCGAAGTCGTACTCGGGCAGATGACACAACAGACAATCGGCCTCCAGCACGCCCGATTCGCTCCACCGAGCCTTGTAGTAGTCGCCGTCAAGATCGTTGTCGCCGCCGGGCGTGAAGCCCGACGCCGGGTCAGCCATCCACTGGTCGTACCGCTTGCCGTCACGGTCGTATTCCAGGGGACCACCGCCGGGGTGGCACTTACCACAGCCGCGCGTGATGAACACGAACGATGTCATGTCGATCAGGTGCGGATCGTCATTGTGCTTCGGCGACAGGTAGGAATACAGCGGCGCCGGCGAGCACCAGGCCCCGCCGTAGTTCCCCGGCGAGCTGACCCACTGGCAGCGCTCGCCCAATGGCCCCGGCGCCTGCTCGTCGGCGCCCTGCTGGAAATGGTAGCCCTGCGTGATCTTCTCGTAGTCGTGGCACGCGCCGCACGTCTGCTTGGGCGAGTACGGTTTGTCGGCGTTCTCGCCCGTCACCGGATTGATGACGTGGCCGGCTTCATCGCGCAGGAAGAACGGCGGACAGACGTCCCCAGGGCGAGCGCTGCGGGCGGCTTTTGCGGGCTGGGCGAACTGCGCGGTTGCGAGCCCGGCGCTTAGCGTGCCAAGGAGCAATCCAGTAACGAGAGCTTTCACAGCCAAGATGCTCTCCTTCCTCTACGTCGGTCTATCCACGCCTGTTCCGCGCCGGTCAGCTGCAACATCCCATCTTCGCGCGCACCGCATCGGCGACGCGCTTGGCGTCGTTTATCAGCTCGGGCTTGTCTGGCTTCTTCGGAATTCCGATCGTCGATACGTCCAGGTGCAGATCAACCGGCAGCCCCGCCTTCTCGATGATCTTCCGTGCGCAATGGTCCTCACAGCCGTCAATCACGACGCGCTTACCCGCATTCCTCGCACGTTCGAGCTTGTCCGGGATCTCCGCCGCGACCGCTGCCGCACAGAACAGGTTGCCGACCCCGTCCTGCGTCAGATTGACGCCGGCCCGATTCGATACCTGACCGGAATACGCCGCGCCGGCACACGTGAAGATGAGCGTCTCGCCGCCGTTTCCACCGCAGGGCTGTCCTGCCATGCGGCACTTCCTTTCTCGGCTTCGCCTGCGACACAGAGCGCGGCTACGGTTTCAGCAGTTCCGCCAGTTCCGCCTCGCTGGGGACCTTGCCCGTGACCTTGACCTGTCCATCGATCGCCAGCGCCGGCGTCATCATCACGCCGTACTCGGTGATCTTGCCGATGTCCTTCACATGGTTGAGCGTGTAGTCGAGCCCAAGTCGATCAGCCACCTTCTTGGTTGCGTCTTCAAGCATGTTGCACTTGGCACAGCCCGTGCCGAGGACTTCGATCTTCATGCGTAATTCTCCTTTATGCAGCGATGGAACCGTACGAAATTCCGGCGACCGTCGACAAAACGACAACGAGGGCCACGTACACGAGCGTCTTCCGGGTGCCCATGACCGAGCGAATCACCAGCATGTTGGGCAGCGACAGCGCCGGTCCCGCCAGGAGGAGCGCCAACGCCGGGCCCTTGCCCATGCCGGCACCCAGCAATCCTTCCAGAATCGGCACTTCGGTCAGCGTGGCGAAATACATCAACGCGCCGGCGAACGAGGCGAACAGGTTGGCCCACAGGCTGTTGCCGCCCACGAGTCCCGCAATCCAGCTCTCCGGAATCAACGCCGGGTGCCCCGGACGGCCCAGCAGGATGCCCGCGACGAGCACGCCGACGAACAGCAGCGGCAGAATCTGCTTGGCGAACGTCCACGTGCTCGCGACCCAGGCCTTCAGTTCGTCCTTGGCGAACCAGGCGGCCAACATGAGCAGCAGCCCGAGCAGCAGCGCGCCCGTGACGATCCACTTCACCGAAGCGAGGGCGGCGCCGATGCCGCCGGTGTCGAGCGCTTTCCAATTCGCGAAGACGAGGATGCCGATCATGGTGGCGAAGTAGAGGATCGTCTGCCACAGCGGCCGCTCGCGTTCGTCTTCGCCGGTCACGAAGCCACCCTGCGTGTCGCGGGCCGCCTCTTCCTTCCGGTAGATGAAATGCATCGCCAGGCCAATGACGACGGCGAAGACCACCGCGCCGACCGCCCGCGCCACGCCGAGTTCCCAGCCGAGCACACGCGCCGTCAGGATAATGGCCAGGATGTTGATGGCCGGTCCGGAATAGAGAAACGCTGTCGCCGGCCCGAGACCCGCACCGCGCTTGTAGATGCCCGCGAACAGTGGCAGGATCGTGCACGAGCACGCCGCCAGGATCGTCCCCGACACGCCCGCCACGCTATACGCGACGACCTTATGAGCCTGCGCGCCGAAATACTTCATCACCGCCGCCTGCGAGACGAAGCACGCAATCGCGCCGGCAATGAACAGTGCCGGCACCAGGCACAGCAGTACGTGGTGCTGTGCATAGTCCTGCAACATGAGCAGTGCCTCGCGGGAGGACGTGCTCACTTTCCCAGCGGCCGGCAGGGCTTCAAACGGCAGGAAGTAGGCCAACAGGAAGACCGCAGCCATCACGGCCAAGATCACGGCGGTTCGCACACGATCACTCAGCCCATTCATGGCAAAAAAACCATAAATCTGCACAAAAAAAGAGCGGATCGCAGCGCTTACGCGCCGATCGCTGCCTGTTGCGCCTTCAGGTTGTCCTTCAGCACCGACTCGATGCATTCCCATAATCCCTGTAAACAGCAAATCTTAAGGCGGAAGAACGTCTTCGTGCCTGCCTTGCGGTCCGCCACGATGCCCGCGTGCTTCAGCACGGCGAGGTGTTTCGACACGGTCGACTGATCCAGCCGGGTCAGCTCGGTCAACTCGCAGACGCACCATTCGCGGTCGGCCAGCACGTCGAGCATCATCAGGCGGGTCGGATGCGCCAGAGCCTTGGCAATCATTGCCCGGGCCGCGTAACGCTCGACGGGATGTTTCGGCTTGATCATCATGACTCTATGGCAATTGTGCCATGAATATCGGCAAAGTCAAGCGGGAGCTCGAACTTCTTGGCCGGCTACATCGAAGGCGAGTACACGCCCTCCAGCTCAGCAGGCTGGCAGTCAGGCAGCGATCTCTATTGGCAGGCGCAAGGGGGTGGCTGAAATGGGCCCTGCCGGGAACAATGCAGGCGCGGGAGTCGAGCCGCGCTCTTCGGCCGAGCAGGAAGGCGGCGAGGCTGGGCCGATGGTGTCGTTGGACATCTGGACCAGATCGGACGATCCCTCGGGCGGTTCGATGCCATCGCGGGCCAGATCGACCGAGTCGTTCATCAAGAACAGCCGAACGTCGGCCCCATCCTTTTTCAACTGCCCGGCCAGTCGCAGGGCGTTCCACGTCAGGTCGGTGCCGTCGTAGGGCGCGTGGTTCAGAATCAGCAGAATCGTCATGTGTTATGGTTCCTTTCTGTCTTGTCCGTCATGCGGTCGCTGGTTGAGTCGTGCTGCGGCTCTGCCGCGATCCAGCGGCCCGCCGAACCTGAGCCGGTGTCTTTGGCCTGGCGGGATAGTCGCGTCCGGCAAACCGCATCAGATCGCGGATCAGCTCGGGCCGCAGGATGTAATAGCAGCGAAGATTGCCTTCCTCGTGGTAGTCCACGATCTTCGCCTGCCGCAGCACGGACAGATGCTGCGAGACGTTGGCCTGCCGCACCTCCAGCAAGTCCTGGATGTCCGTAACGCACTTGGGAGCCTTGGACAGCTCATCCAGCAGCGCCAACCGTACAGGATGGCCCAGCAATCGAAGCTGGGCCGCTGCCTCCCGCCATTGCTGCGTTTCACTCATGTCGCACCTCTTTTGTTTGTTGCAGCATTCGAATATTGGAATGCTACTGGACCATCTACGCCTCGTCAACGATGAAGTGGAGTGTGTGGAATCAGTCGCTGGCAGCAGCCCGCCGGGTGACCAGCGCGTACAGGCACGGCATGAAGAACAGGGCGACGACCGCCTCGGTGGCCAAGCCGCCGATGGCTCCGAATGCCATCGGTTGCAACATGTCCGCCCCTTCCCCCAGGTTGAGCGCCAGGGGTACGAAGCCGATCATCGTCGTGATCGTGGTCATCAGCCGGGGGCGTAGGCGAATCTTCGCGGCCTGAAGCACAGCATCGCGAGCCGGCACACCGTGTCGCCGGCGCAGTTCCTCGCCGAACGTCATCAACAGCACGCCGTCGTTGACGGTCAGCGCAATGACCACCAAGACGCCGATGAGGACGGTCGCGCCGAAAGCCAGGCCAGAGACGTACAGGCCGAACACGAGGCCGGACAGACAGAACGGGGCACTGCCCAGAATCAGGGCCGGGAGCTTGAGGCTGTCGAATTGAACGGTCAGGACAATGAACGAGAAGAACACGGCGAAGGCGAGCACGGCAAGGACGGCCTGTCGCATGTCGGCCATCAGCTCGGCCTGCCCGCCGAAGTCGAACTCGTAACCGGCCGGGCGGTCGAGATCGTTAAGCGTCGTGCGCAGGCTGGCCACGGCCGTTGCCAGATCTACTCCGGCGGTGCTGGCTTCGACAGATACCTGCTTCACCTGGTTCTTGCGGACGATTTCCAATGGGCCCACCGCTTCCGCGACCGTCGCCACGTCACGCACCCTGATGGCCTCGCCACCCGCCCCGGACACGACCAGGTTCTCGACCCGCTGACGAGAGGTCAACTGGCTCTCCGGCACCAGCACCCGGATGTCATAGTACTCGCCGGCCTCACGGAAGCGGCTGACGACCGCTCCGGTGATGAGCGCGCGCAGCGTGCCGGAGATGTCGGCGACGGTTACGCCCAGTTCGGCGGCCTTGGTGCGATCCACCCGTACCTGGTACTCGGGCTTGGTGATGTCCATCGATACCGACACGTTGCGGAGCAGCTTCATCCCTTCCATGGTCTCGGCCGTTCGTTCGGCAAGGTCGGCGAGTGCATCCATCTCCTGACCGCGGATCTCGACCACCACGTCGGCCGCGCGCAGTCCCTTGATGCCCTTGATGGGCATCTGGCGGGCCATGATCTTGCCGCCGAACGCGGGTACCTGGCCGACAATCGGCTGAAGCCGCGCCACGTAACCAGTCGTGCCGATGTCACGGCGGGATTTGGGGACGAGCTGGATGTCGATCTGCCCCTGGTTGGCGACCTCGTAGGTGTACAGGCCCATGACCTGCCCGCCCGCGATGGCAAAGGTGCTTTCGATCAGCGGGTCGTCGGCGATGCGCTGCTCGATCTGCCGCAGCACACGGTCTGTCTCCTGCACGGAGGACCCGGTCGGCATCATGACCTTGATCATGATGCGTCCATCATCGATTGGCGGCAGGAACTCGCCGCCGACTTGGCCCATCGCCCAGATCGCCAGCCCCAGCACCGCGACAAACACCAGCGTCACCGCCCAGCGCCCGCGCAGAGCGAGATTGAGCAGCCAACCGTAGCCGTCCGTGAAGCGGTCGAAGAACCGCTCGAAGCGCGTGGCGCTGCGGCGCTGTCTGGCCCGGCCGACGAAGATCGTGACGAGCATGGGCGTTAGCGTCACCGCCACGACCAGGCTAATGATGACGATGCCCGCGATCACCAGGATCAGTTCGCGGAACAGCAGGCTGGTCAGGCCCGGCACCAGGAGGAACGGAACGAACAACGCCAGGAACGACACCGTGGCGGCGACGATGGCCGGTCCGACCTCGGCGGAGCCGCCGATGGCGTGACGATCGGATGCTTCCTCGGGGCGTTCGTGCCGCAGACGGCTGATGTTCTCGATGACGACGATGGAGTTGTCCAGCACCACACCAATGGCGACGACCAGGCCGCCGAGCGAGAAGATGTTGAGCGAGAATCCGGCGACCTTCATCAGGCCGAAGTTGATGATCAGCGTCAGCGGCATTGCCACGACCATGACCAGAACCTGGCGGAAACTGCCCAGGAACAGCCAGACCACGATCACCAGCAGGACCACTGCTCCGATGGCGGCGTCGCGCACGCCTGCCAGCGCTCCCGCAACATAGTCGGCCTGGTTTTCGACGAAACCCAGTTCGAGCCCTTCCGGCAGTGTATCCCGTAGTGCATCAAGCTGGCGCTGCACCGCCAGGGCGACTTCGACCGTGTTCGCCTCGGCCTCCTTGAAGACCGACAGCTTGACGCAAGGTTCGCTATTGAAGCGCGTGATGATCCGCTCGTCCTCGTGCGAATCGACGACTCCGGCGATGTCGCGCAGATAGAGCTGGTTACCGCCACGGCGGGCGATCACGACCGCGCGCATCTGCTCCAGATCGTCGAACTCGCCCATCGTACGCGCGATGATCTCGCGCCGGCCGACGGTGACGCGTCCGCCGGTCTGCTCCACGTTCTCCTCGGCCAGCCGTTTCATGACCGTGTCAAGCGGTATCCCGTGCTTTTCCATCAGCAAGGGATCGAGCAGGATGCGGATCTCCCGTTCGAGACCACCGACGATCTCCGTGCCCGCCACGCCACGCACCGCCAAAATGCGGTCCTGCAACCAGTTGTCGGTCCATTCGCGCAGCTCGACCGGTCCCCAGCGATCCGAACGGATCGTCAGTTGCATCACCGGCAGTTGCGACGGGTCGGCCTTGAAGACGTATGGCGGGTCGATGTCGTCGGGCAGATCCTGCTCGGCGCGTGTCAGGGCGGCGAGCACATCCTGGAACGCCACATCCACGTCGGCCCCATACTCGAAGCTCACATCAAGCGAGTAGATGTCTTCGCGGCAAGTGGATTCGAGGTCGTCCAGATAATCGACAGTGGCCATCAGCCGTTCGAGCGGATCGGCAATATCCCGGTCGATCTCCTCCGGCGTCGCGCCTGGCCAACGGATATGAACCTTGACCAGGGGGTAGGTCACTTCAGGCAGGTAATCGACGGGCAGCCGCCACAGGCCATACAGCCCCAAGACGACCACCGCCAGCGCAATCGCGCTGGTGGCGAGGCGGCGATGAACAGAAAGCTCGGTGATCCTCATCGACCGGTCCCGGAACCCGGACGCTGACCACCGGCTGATCCTCGATTACCGCCCGGGGCTTCACCTGCGCCTGGTGGTTGCTCGCCCGGTACGCGGACAGGCTGGCCGTCGCGCAGCGCCGCTTGGCCGGCTGTGACCACGCGCTGGCCGGGTTCAATTCCGCTGAGAACCTGGGTCGTCTCGTCCTGCTCAATCCCGACCTTAACCACCTGCCGGTGCGCTTTGCCTTGTTTAACGTGGAAGACGTAGCGCTCGCCCGTCGGTGCGGTCATGACGGCTTCGGCAGGGACGAGCACGGCATCGGCGGCCCGCCTCAACTCGAGCTTCAGTCGGGCGAACATGTGCGGAACAATCTCGGCCGGCTCGGTCAGCTTGGCCTCGACCGTCCGCGTGCGCATCGCCTCGTCCAGTTGGGGATAGACGCGCGTGATCTCGGCAGCGAACGCCCGGTTGTTGAGAGCATCGAGCGTGGCCTGAAGCCGAAGGCCCGGCCGGACGGCAGAGGCCTGCGCCTCGGGCACCGCAAAGCGAATGACCAGCGAGTCCCGAGCGTACATCTCCAACAGCGGGCTGCGCGGCGTGGCCAAGTCCCCGGGACGAACGTGCACGGCGGTGATCACGCCGTCGAACGGCGAGGTTATCACGCATTCCGCCAGGTTCGCCCTGACCAGTGTCAGGCGGGCGGCCGCCTCCGTCACCGCCGCCTCTTGCACGGCGATCTCGGTTTCGGTCGGTCCGGCCTCAAGTATCCGCAGGCTCTGGCGAGCGGCGCCCAGTTCGGCCTCGGCCATTTCAAGGGTGGTTTGGGCGTCGTCGAGTTCGTCCTGCGTGGCCGCATTAACGCTCGAAACGCGCTCGATCCGTTCCAGCGAGGTTTTGGCAAACTCCCGTTTTGCCGCCGCCGCCGACACCAGCGCTTTTGCCCGCTCCACCTCCTCGGGGCGAGCGCCGGCCTTCAGGTCGGCCAGATTGGCCCGGGCGACCGCCAAAGCCGCCTCAGCCGCCTGAGCTTCAGCGTGATAAACCTCGCGGTCAATTTCAATGAGTCGATCGGCCGCGCGCCCCGTGTCACCGTTGCGTTGCGGGCCCTGGACTTCGTCGCCCTCCCGCCATGGGCAATACGCGATCGGACCTTCCTTGGTTGCAGCGATGACGACCGCATTGGTCGCCACCACTTCGCCACTGAGTTCCAGTCGCTGGACGATCTCGCCTCGGCGCGCCAGCTGGACTTCAACCTGCAGCGGCCTGGGCTGCTTCGCCGCGTTGCCCGGCGATGGTTGGGCAGCATCACTCGAACGGCCATACCAGACGGCTGCGGCGCCGGCCAGTACGGTGAAGATGACTAAGATAGGCACGAATCGTGCGACGTTATTCATCAAGGTTGCTCACTTCGTCCGACGCAACCGGCTGGGCTCTTGGGACAGCGACCATCTGCGGAGCGATCCGGCCGTACGACGTTACTGATCGCTACTTGGCCACCGTTGCGCCGGCACCTGGAAACCCGAGTCACGAGAAGGCAGCGAGCCGGGCCACGCGTGCCTGGCTCGCTGCTCAGGAAGACTGGGTTGTCCCAGCGTCGAATGTGCTTGGCCGTCCGACAGTTATGGCTGTGACGTTCCGTGACCGCGGCAGCCGTGCGAACAGCCGGCGTGAGGGACGCGCGCGGGTGGGGCGGCATCGGACGCGCGACCCTCGGGCTTCGGCCCATGATCACCGACGGCGTGTCCCGAACACTTGCCGGGATCGCACCGCTCGGGGCCATGTCCGGGACATTTCGCCGGGTCGCAGCCTTCCGGACCATGGCCTGGACACTTGCTCGGACCACATCCGCCAGGACCGTGACATGGGCAACTTGCCGGATCACACTGGGCACGGTCGCAGCGGGCGGACCGTTCGGCCGTATTCGCCTTGTCCGCGTGACAGGTGGCGGGGTCGCAACCCCCGGGGCCGTGCCCCGGACACTTCGCCGGAGCACACTGGGCAGGTTCGCAGCCCTTCGCGGCGTGGCATCGCTCGGGTGTACACTTCCCGCTGAGGTCCCGCTCGCAAAGGCCCGCCGCGCGGATCGCCTGGCAGGTCTCAGCGGATGTAGTTAATTCGGTTTCCTGTGCCGGCGCTGATTGAGTGTCGGCGTTCCAACCCACGGCAACCAGCGACAACATGCCGGTCGCGCCCAGAATCGCTACGAATGTCTTCACCATCTTCGTTTGACTCCTCTCTTGAATGCTCAAGGTTTAGCTGATCCGCTGTAGCCGCCACCCCCGGCACCATGCATTTCGCACGTAGCTCCGGGCCCCTCCCCGCCGCAGGGGCAAATGCGCTGACTGATCAACTCGTCGAATTGAGTTCGCTGCGCGGGCGTCAGTTGCTCGCGCTGGTTGAGCAGGTGCTGCACCACGCGTCCCTGCACGCGCCTCTGCAGGGCAGAGATTCGGTCAAGCTGAGCATGGATCGCCTCCTGGTCAGGCGTGTCCGCCGTCAGCAGCTCGCCGAGCTTCGCACGCTCGGCGGCACATTCCTTGCGCAAAGTGGCGACGTCCGCCATCAGTGCTTCCTGAGCCGCGGCGAAATGCTGCTTCTGTTCGGGAAAAAGGTCGATCGAATCGAACAGATGCGACTGGAGCAAGGCGGGCCTCATGCCGGGGCCGCCACATCGGCCATCACCCATCTGCCGCACCTTCTGCACGGCGAGCGTTGATCCGAAACCCACGTTGAAGGCAAGTGAGACAATGAGCAGCAGCCAGACGCCGCCCGTAATCGCGAAGACACGTCGCATGGCTCACTCCTCCCCTTCGTTGCCAGGGTTGATCGCTGCGAGGTAGCGGGATGCGAACGATTCCCCTGGGGCAGCCTCGAACCACTCGCCGACAACGGCGTCCGCTGCTGCCTGGGAATCGTCTCTGCCGGCATCCGTCTGCTGCGCCGTTGAAAGTTCAGTCGCGCCCCAGGCACCGATCGCAAACGCGGCCACCGCCGCGGCAGCGCGCATCGGAGCCGAGTTGAGCCGCCACCAGCGGCGCGGCGTCTGCTTGAAAGAGAGGCCTGTCCGCTGCCGCTCTTCAGCGGCTGCGAGGACGCGCGAAGCGAAGCCCAACGGCACCGGCGGCGTCTGCACTCCGGCCAGAACGCCGGCCGAAACATCGACGCGAGCCATCTCGGCGCGACATGCCGGGCACTCCGCCAGATGGGCCTTCACCGCTCGGTGGGCTTCCGCCGGCAGTTCGCCCGCGGCGTAGGCGGTCAGTTGTTCTTTCACGGCTTCACAGCGCATCGGCTAGCTCCTCAATTCAACAAACGGGTAAGAGCTGGGAATCCCCCTCGGGTAACACTTCACCCGTCTGCAGGATTTTCTGAGATTTTTGCCGGATAGGGCTTG
>CAYXTR010000025.1:0-72710 GCA_964468185.1 uncultured Planctomycetales bacterium
AATGGCCGCGACCATCCAGTACGACATTCCGGATGAGCCGCCGGAGAAGCTCGAGACCATGAATGCAACCCCGACGCTGATTGGCGCGACGGGTCGCTAGAGCAATCGCTCCCGGTCCGACGATAAGTCGGCCGGTACGCGTGAGCTGGATCGATACAGCCGACGGGAGTGGGCACATGTGAGGCCCGCTCCCGTTCGGTCGCTCCGGAACCAATACGCGGAATCCGGAGGAATTGGGTTGATGCCGCCCGGTGGCGAACTTTAGACTGGCGGCACCTTATTAGCGAGGCGGGAGAGACGGTAAATGCGGTATTGCGCTTGGATCTTTCTGGGCGTGCTGGTATGCGCCACAGGGTGCGCCAGCACAACGCCGGGGGAAACCCAATTACGTCAACGTGCGGAGACACTCTGGACCGCCCGCGAGGCGGAAGACTGGTCCACGGTGTTCGAGTTCCTTGAGCCAGCGAGGAGAGAAGCGACCACGCGCGAGAAGTTCGTGACTTGGGCTGACCGGCAGGAGCCTTTTCGCACACACGCGGCCGACGTGCAGCGCGTGCAGGTTGCGGATGAACTCGGCTGGGTCGAAGTTGATTTGAAGACCTCATTTCGAAAAATGCCCCAGGCTCCCGTCACCGAGGTGGTGCGCTGGGAGAAGTGGCGCGTCACCGAGAACGAGTGGTATCCCGTGCCACGTCCCGAACTGGACGGGTACCCGGCGGCACCGGCGACCCGTGACCTGGAGGCCGAGGCGGCTCTACGGGAGCGTTGGGAGAGTGCCTGGCACGCGCGCAGCGCGCGCGATTGGAAGGCGTTCTACCAACTCATCGCGCCAGCAGATCGTGAGAAAGTCCCGTTCGACGAGTATGCGGCGGAGGAAGAGGGGGTACGATATATCTCCCATGACCTCAAATGGGTGGAAGTCGTGGGAGACATCGGCCGTGTTCGGGTCATCTACGAAGTGAAATCCACTGATCCGGCCGTGCGCAAAGCGCCGCCGCACAAGGTCGATTTGACCGAGCAGTGGATAACGGTTGACGGAAAATGGTATCGCAAACTGCTGGCCACGCCCTGAGGAGCCCGAGAGTGAAATCGATCGTCGCGTTCATCGTGGGTTGCACATCCCTTGTTGTCCTGACTGCCTGCCAGCCCGGCGGGAAGCAGAATGGTCCGAACATGTCGCCTGACCCGGAGAGCGATGCCAACTCGGCCCCTGTGAGCGCGAGACTGTGTCGAGCGGGCTTGCCGCAGGCCGGCAACTGGAAGTGCGACCCCATCTTCGGGGACGTAAACCAGGATGGCCACCTGGATCTGGCCGGTCATGTCCGGCTGGGCAAAGGGCCGCGTGTGTGGTTGGGCGACGGACAGGGTAACTGGGAAGACGCGTCGAACGGTCTGCGGTTCAAGACCGAGTCGTGTGGCGGGGGTATTGGGTTCGCCGATGTCAATAACGACGGCCTGCTGGATCTCGTCGTTGCGGACCACTGCCAGGGCGTGTTTGTCTATCTCGGTGATGGGGCCGGGAACTGGGAGGTCGTAACGAGTGAACTCTTTCCGCAGCCATTGGTGCCGGAGGGCGCCGACGTCACGCAGTACGTTGGTGCCGAGGACATCGCCGTTGGCGATATCAATGGCGATGGCAACCAGGATCTCATTGCCGGTGCCAGTGACAACGGCGGCGGCATATCGGTCTACCTCGGTGACGGTACCGGGCGCAACTGGCAACTCCAGGAGAACGACCTGCCCAATCGTGGCTGGACGACGCGCGTCGTGCTGGCGGACATCAATGGCGACAAGATTGACGATCTGGTAGCCAGCCACGCGGAGGGGCCGCATGTCTGGCTGAGCGACGGCAAGGGCAACTGGGAAGAGTATTCACACGGCTTCCCCCGCCCAGACACACACGGGATTTATCATGGGCTGGACGTCGGCGACGTCAACAACGACGGGCGCGCCGACGTGGCGGTGGCGAACTGGTTCAATGGTCCGGAGGTGTTCCTGCAGCGCGAGGATGGCTGGTGGGTGCAGACGCCGGATGTGTTCCCGAATCTGATGGGTGGGGCCTACGGATTGGCGCTGGGCGATATCGACCAGGATGGCAACCTGGATGTCGTAACTGCCGGTCGACTGCCGCAGACGGAAGTCGGCTATGTGTACGGCGTGTTTGTGCTGTTGGGTGACGGGACTGGTTCGTGGCGACCGGTGATGCGTTCGGGGCTGCCGACGGACGGGTTACCGTTCACCTGGGGAGTCGCGCTGGCCGACTTCAACGATGACGGTGTACTGGATATCGCGACGGGAAGTGGTGGTACGGTGGCGACGAATCCGCAGCGCCTGGAGCCGACGCTGGACGCGGGCATGCTGGCCTGGTGCCTTTCGTTGCCACAGCCATGATGGAGGGCGCGGCTGAAAGATCGACGTCGCATGAATATGAGTAGACGACGATCTCAAGTCGTACCCACGAAGGACGTGCACGCCGGTGAGATGCGTAGCCGGGTGCGGCAATGGAGCGGCTGAGTGAAGTAAGAAGCACACGGGCAGGTCGACGTAACGCATGTGTGAGCGTTGGCGACGCTTACGTGATAGCGCGTCGGAGGACTCTGCTCGGATCAAGGTTGGTTTACGACGGTCGCGGGTGCGCGGCCGGCAGAGGAGGTGAAAGATGTTGTGCCGGTTCCTGACTAGAACCCTGCTCGTATGCGGCGCGCTCGGTGCGCTCGCCGTCCACGTCGACGCGCAGACCTGCCAATGGTCGGCCGCCATGCCGCCCCTCGAGGAACTTGACGGCGTAGTGCATGCCATCGAGGTGTTCGATGACGGCAGCGGCCCGGCGTTATATTTGGGCGGCAGTTTCGTCCATGCGGGCGATGACCTGACTGTCAATCGTATCGTCAAATGGGATGGCGAGCAGTGGTACCACGTCGGCCTGGCGCAGTATCCGGGCATCACCTCCGGCGCCTCGGTATTTGCGCTCGAGGTGTTCGATGACGACGGCCCCGAGGGTCCCAATCCGCCCGCTTTGTTCGTCGGTGGCAATTTCACCAAGGTGGGGGGCTTCACGACGGCGTACCATGTCGCGAAATTCAACGGCGTGGGTTGGACGGCGCTCGATGGCGGCGTCTATGGCTCGGGCGGGGCAGTGCAGGTACAAGCGCTTCAGGTATGGGACGAGGACGGCGAGGAGGGGCCGCTGGCGCCAGCGCTATACGTCGCAGGCAATTTTGACCGAACCGGTACTGTGCCTGATGCCGAGAATGTTGCCAAGTGGGATGGGCAAGACTGGTATCAACTCGGCGGCAGTGTTAGCGACTTTGTCAACGCACTCACCGTTTGTGACCTCGACGGGCCAGGTGAGGAGCTGCCGGCCCTCTACGCCGGCGGTGGCTTCATCAGTGCCGATGGCTGGCCCGTTAACCGTGTCGCCAAGTGGGATGGCGTCGAGTGGTCGCCGCTGAAGATCAGTCCAACGCAATACGGCGTCGACGGCACGGTCAACGCGCTCGAAAGCTGGGACGAGGACGGCGATGGACCAGGCTTGCCCTCCCTGTTCATCGGTGGTGCGTTCACTTCCGCCGCCAACGGGTCGGTGCCCGCCACGCGGATCGTGCGCTGGCAGCTACCCGGGCCCGATGAGGATCCGGAGTTCACGGTCGTGGGCGGCGGCGTGACCGACGCACCCGTCTACGATCTCCACTTGTTCGACCCCGACGGTGACGACACACTGCCGGTTGAACTGATCATGGGAGGCGTATTCACCGTCGCCGGGGGCCAGGCGGCCAACCGCATCGCATCGTGGGATGGCAATAGCTGGTCACCCCTGGGTAACGGTGTCAATGATGCCGTACGCGCCATAGGGAGCCACGATTGGGATGACGCTGGCAGCGATCCGCCGGCACTCTACGCCGCGGGCTCGATTACGGAAGTCGGCCCCGGGATCCCTGTGGGTAGCCTCGGGCAGTGGATCTGCTCGCCGATCACCATCGGCGATACGAACTGCGACGGTGCCGTGACCTTCGATGATATTGCGCCTTTCGTCACTGCGCTGGCTGGCCAGGATTCATACGAGAACGCGTATCCGGATTGTTATTGGCTCTCCGCAGATGTGGACGGTGACGGCACCGTATCGTTTGACGATATTGCCCCGTTTGTCGCGTTGCTGTCCAAGTAGCCACGCGCTCGACACGCATCGACCTCCTCGACGGCCGGCACGTACATGGCAGCGTGCCGGCCGCTTTTTCTCCATTGACTGTGGTTTGCCGGATTACTCCGCACGATCCGGGCTTGACCTATCTCGCGGCACATCAACAATGCATGCCGGACCTGGCGAGGTGACGACATGGCGGACGAAACGACCTTACGAGCAGAAATTTGCGAAATCGGACGCCGGATCTATGCCCGCGGGTTTGCGGCCGGTAATGACGGGAACATCTCGTGCCGCCTCGCCCCGGAGGTGGTCCTGTGCACCCCCACGCTGATCTGCAAGGGGTTCATGCAGCCCGACGATCTGTGCACCGTCGACCTGGACGGCAACCAGCGCGCGGGTGCGCGGCGAAGCACGAGCGAGATTCTGCTGCATCTCGAGCTCTACAAGCAGGATCCGGCGGTCCAGGCCGTCGTGCACTGCCATCCGCCCCATGCCACGGCGTTCGGTCTCGCCGGCGTTGATATCCCGACCGGTATCCTGCCCGAGGCCGAAGTTTTCCTGGGCGTCGTACCCAGGGCGGACTACGAGACGCCGGGTACGCAGGCGTTCGCGGAGACGATTCGACCATTCGTGGGTGTGGCGAATACCGTTATTCTCTCAAACCACGGCACGGTGAGTTGGGGAGCGAGTGTTGAGCGGGCCTGGTGGCTGACGGAAGTGCTCGATTCGTATTGCCGCGTCTTGATGCTGGCGAACCAACTGGGCGGGATCGCGCGATTGCCGAAGCCGAAAGTTGAGGCCTTGCTGGACTTGCGTGAGCGATTCGGCGCGGGGCCGGACCCACGTCGTGCTGGAGGCGGGCCGCTCTACGTGAATCCCGACTTTGGGGCGCTGGAAGACTGAGTCTCAACCTCGTCTGTTGGTTGCGTTACCGGTTGAGTGAGTCCCGGGCATTCTGGCGTTCCTGCTGCAACTCCTCAGCAAGAAACGGGAGACGCAGCAGGTCGAGATCGGCGGCTCGCTCCAGCAAGATCTCCTCGTCAGCCATTGCGATGCGATACAGGGGCAACCCCAGATCGATGGCCAGCCACACTTCGAGGCTTGCCCCGCGAGATTGTTCCCATCCAGGCAGCAGCGCGACGGCGTCGGACCGCATGAGCGCGGGGATATCGAGCCGCATATAGAACGCCCGCGCGCGCCGCACACCACCATCATCGTTCTCCGCGGGATTGAAGACCTCGTAACCGTCGTCGCGCAGGCGGCGGGCAACGCGATTGAACAGCGGGAAGTTATGGTCGGGCAGCCCGGCCATGGGACCTGCGAGATAAATGTGGCGGGTGTTTTCGAGCATGGATGCCATCGCGGGCGTCGCCGCCGGCTCGGTTGCGGCGCATGTGATTTTCTGACATTCTCATGCCCGGTGCGCGACACGCAAGGGATTGACATGTGGAATTATGCGTTGGTGCGGATGGCGGGCTGGTTGAGTCAACAGTTTGCTGCCGCGGCGCAGGAGGTTGGACGTGTCTGAGATGCGACGATTGTCGATCGGTTTTGCAGGGCTCCTCGTCGTGTGCGCAGGATGTCGGACGCCCGGGCCCGCCGCGATGCGGCAAGCGTCCGCGGACAATGGTGTCGAGGTGCTGGCGTCGTGGCTGACGGGTTCGTTCAGCAGCGCTGCGCAGGCTGAGCGGGATCCGGACCACTACTTCGACATCCGCCTGCACATGGTGCCCATCTGGAGTGGGCGCGCAGATGGCCCATGGCTTTACGTAGAGCAGGCCGCCGCAACGAGTCCGGAGCGACCTTATCGCCAGCGCGTATATCACCTTGTGGCGCGGCCCGGCGGCGAAGTCGCCAGCGAAATCTACACGCTGCCCGGCAATCCGCTGAGCTACGCCGGCGGATGGACAAATCCAGGTCGCTTCGACGCGCTGTCGCCGGACGATCTTGAGCTGCGCGAGGGCTGCACGATGGTGCTGAAGCGGCGTGAGGACGGGGCGTTCGCAGGCGGGACGACCGGCACCGATTGTGAGAGCAGGTTGCACGGAGCGACATACGCCACTTCCGAGGCCGTCGTTACGCCCGACAAGCTGGTTTCGTGGGACCGGGGCTACGACACGGATGGTCAACAGGTTTGGGGTGCCACGGAAGGGGGGTACGTCTTCATCAAGCAAACCGAATAGCGACGCCACCAACAACAGTACTCACCGTTGCCGTGCCGCCGCGTCAGCATTGCGGCGGGGCCGCTGCGTGGCACTTTACTGATGCTCCGTTCGCACTAAGGCGATTAGCGTTCTGTTGGAACGCCGGACGTTCTCGTGCGACGCTCGCGAAACGTCAGGCTTGGAGGCCTGATGCTACCGGTTCCCACGAACTCTACTAATACCGACGAACAACGCCAACGACGATTCCCTGGATCGCGACGTCGCGCACCTTGATGGGCTGGTAATTGGCGTTGGCGGGCTGAAGGCGAATGCCGTCGCGCTCGCGGTAGAAGCGCTTGAGCGTGGCTTCGCCATCTTCCAGCAGGGCTACGACCGTTTCGCCATCGCGTGCGGTTTCACGCTTCTCGACGACGACGTAATCGCCGTCGCAGATGTTGTCGTCGATCATGCTGTCGCCACGGACCCGTAGCACGAAACGCTCGTGTGGCGAGACGAAGACTTCCTCAAGATCGAGGACTTCGCGGTCTTCGATGGCTTCGATGGGCATACCGGCGGCAATAGTGCCGGCGAGAGGCAGACGGGTCGGGCGCTCGTCGGGGAAGCGTATGTCGCCCTTAAGTCGCAAAGAGCGTGCCCTGTGCCGGGTACGCTCGATGTATCCTTTCTTGTGCAGCGCGTCGATGTGTTCGAACACGGTCACTTTGCTGACGTTGAACTCGTCCGCGAGCTCCTGCATGGTCGGAGCGTACCCGTGGGCGTGCGTGTAATCCCGTATGAACGTGAGCACCCGGAGCTGCTTCGGGGTGAGCGACGACAGCCGATCCTTCGTTCCGCGACGCATCGTATTCCTCCGCCAAGTAGGCACTAAGCGAGCCAAACACCACGGGCGGCAGAGCACGATCCGCGCCAGACCACACCCGCGCATCCTGCGCTTCCATGGTGGCCCGGGCAGCGTCGGCAGTCTCGATCAGATCGAGGCGGTCAGCGAAACGGTCACACAACGCACGATACTGGTCGTCTGAAAATGACGAGGTCGCCACTTCGAGCAGCCCGGCACCCGTGTCGCGAACCTCGTCGCGATATTCGCCGCCAGGCCCCAGCACGCACAACACGCGTCCTTGCGTTGTCTGCTTCGTGACCATTCCGCACTCCCTTGCGATCGGGTCTCGCTTTGCCGTACCCGTGTTAGCAGGTTATTCGTACAAATAATAACCTAACATCTGTACGGTGTCAAGCAAAACCGCTCGGTACCTTTCCATCGGCACCACACAACATGATGCAGCATGGCATCTTTTGACAACTATAACTGGTATATGCGGAAAGAGGTAGCCGCGAACAGAAATTTACGGGATCCTCGTCGCTCGCACGACCGACGCCGTGAACGCAAGATCGTGCAGTTGAACGGGTTAGAGGGTAACCCTTCCCGCCGGGTCACCCCGGAAATTCTCACGAATTCGCATCGTGAAATTGCCATCAGGCACCGCCCGCGTACGACGTTCCCCGCCACTGCGTGCGCGCGCCCAAGAGCCTCCGCATTGCATTGATCGTCATCGCGAAACACAGCCCCGCCCCTAACGGATACGTCAACGCCCACGCCGGTGGCATGCGGCACAATGCGTAGAATCGCCACAGCACGCTCTGCTGGGAAATGAATGTCAGTCCTGACGCGAAGGCGATGCCGACCCCATATTGACCGAGTAGCGGGCTGATGAGCAGGCTCACGACGGGAAACAGGCTGAACACGGAGAGGAAAATCGCGCTCACGATCAGCCGGAGCCACGTGCCGAAACACGCGTAAAAGATCCGCGTCCAGCCGTTCCAAATCTGGCGTAAGCCCGTGTACATCCGCACGGAGTAGAGCCCGCCGCCGCCCAGCACGCGCAACCGCAGGCCCAGAGCTTTCACACGCCGGGCCATATGCATGTCTTCGTTCAGGGCGGCTCTCACCGCCTCATGCCCGCCCAAACGGCCGTAGGTCGCGCGCGGCATCAGCATGAACGCCCCGTTCGCATACGCGTGGGGCTTGGCGGCGTTGTTGACCTTCTCCGGTGGGAACCAGAACACCATGATGGCGCCGGCTGGCGGCTGCACGACACGTTCCCAGAAGGTGTGGGCCTCGAGTTCGGGTAGCACGGAAAGCAGATCCGCCTGCTCCTTTTGGCCCACGCCCATGGCCGCTTTCAGCAGGAGGGGCTCGGGAAACCGGCAATCAGCGTCGGTGAAGAGCAGATACTCGCCGGTCGCTTCTTGGACGCCGAGATGCATCGCGTGATTCTTCCCCGCCCAGCCTGCGGGCAACTCCTGGACGTGCACGACCGTCAGCCGCTCATCCTCGGCGGCGACCGCGTCCATAATCTGGCCTGTCCGGTCGTCACTGCGATCATTGATGGCCACGACCCGGAGATTCGGATAATCCTGGGCCAGCAGCCCGCGCAGACATCGCTCGATGTTCGCCTCTTCCTCTTTGCCGGCCACAAGCACGGTCAGCGTCGGCCACGCCACATCCGGATCACGCCGGGCGTCTGCGGTTGACAGCTCGGGGTGCTCATGGGCGCGGTTCAGCGCCAGATGACGCCGTAACCAGACCAGCCCGATCAGCAGCAGCACCCAGAACCAGGCGCTCATCCACGAGAACTGGGAAACAAAGTCGAATTGCGCCAAACCCACAATGATAGCCTCCGGATTGACAGGTTGAGCAGCCTACCGAAACTGCGACAATATGGCCATGGAACGAAACGAGGTTTACTGCATGACCACGCGCTTGCTGATCGTGCCGCTGGTGCTGGCGTCGTGCCTGCCGGCCGCTCTCGCGAAGGATGAAAGCACGCCAACGACGATGCCAACGGTCGATTACGTCGATCCGGCATTCGGTTTTGAACTGAACCTCCCGGCGGCGTGGGAGTATGACCGCACGCGCTTCCAGCACTACCGCAATTCGCTCGGCGTGCTGCGGGGACGTAGCCCGACCGGCGATCGCAGCATGCGGATCCTGGTTTTCCGAGACTTCGAGCTAACGCCGTTCGAAGAATGGCTGATCGCCTTTGGCAAGGATCTGGGCCGACTGACCAACTCGAAGCGAATCGATTGGGAAACCTGGAGCCTGCCGCCGCGAGCCGGAGCGGTCCTCACATTCACGTCCAAGATCGGTGCCGACCAGACGCGCACGTTTTATCTTTGTGTTCCGTTCGATCCCAGCACGATCTGGGTCCTCGCCTACAGCGGGCATGCCCGCAGCCCGCAGGAGCAGGAGCTGTTGCGGCGGGAATTCGAGACCATCATCAACTCGCTCAAGATCCACTACGATCCGCAGGACGTGGAGCGACTCGAGCCGGCCTTCGAGCGGGGTCAACGGCTGATCCAAGTCATTCACGAACACGGCCGCCGCGTCCGGCTTGACGAGGACACGTACTACTACGAGTTGACGAGCGCGGAGAAGGGGGTTGGCTACCTCACGCGTCAGATCGCCAAGGAGGACTTCGTGTTCGCCGGTCGCCACGCGCTGCGCGGCAATGCCAAGGAGGGCGTCCGCCTCCGCGAACGCATCTGGCAGTTCATCGAGGATGGGCCCGCACGTTACACACGCCTGGATGCGTTCACGAGTTTCGACCTGCTCAGCGAGCAGATCGAAAACTGGCAGAAGGAGATGCCTTCGGCGGATGCGGAGTCACAGGACATCCTCGTCCGCACGGACCAGGTCTCGCGGGAGGCCGACGTGCTCGTGTCATCCTTCTGGACCAGTCTGGATCGGAACATCCCCGATCCAGCGAAACCCATTCGTGTCGGACCTGTGTACCTCGACCAGGCCTGGGTCCGCCTGCTCCCCGGCCTGCTGCTGAGCAATCCGGAAGAGCACGGACTGTACGCGTTCGCCGTCTACAATTCGGATCTACATGGCCTCCTCGCGTATACGATCCGACTACTGGGCGAGGCCGAACTCAAGGGACACGAGGGGCGCACATTCAGCTTTGAAGTCCGCGAGGGGTTTGTGGCGGAGCCGGCCAGAATCTGGACCGACGAGCGCGGCGTACTGGTCAGGCTGGAAGCCGGTGAGCTGCGCGTACAGCGACGTCCACAGGCCGAGATCGAGCGAAAGTACGGTGAGCGGCAGCAGGCAATCATGCAGCGATTTAATCTGAAGGTCGAGTAGTCCGCATGATTATGGGTCAAATGCCCATTCTGCCGGCAGACGGGGCGGTTGCGATGACGTCCCGATAACGACGTCATTGCCGCGCCTGACAGAAACAAGGTTGATTCGCAGGTCGGGTACGTTAAGAATAATACAGATGCGCTGTGATGAACCCCCTGGAGGAAGAAGATGCAGTCCCCCACCATGCGCCGGAACGCGATCGTGCTGTGCGCCGCACTCCTGGCTGTGGCGACGGCTACTCACGCTGAGGAGGTTATCGTTCGGAATGACAGCCTGGGCGATAACGACCCTGCTCTGATCATTGGCGATTTCATCGTCGGTGAGCACGCCGGCGTTCGGCTGACCTCGCCCTGTAACGGGACGATCGTTGGTATTCAAATTCTGTTCCTAGCCGACAGCCCGGACGCCCAGCCGGCGTTGCACAACGGCATCTACATTAACGAAGGCGACACATTTCCCATGCCGGGCGCGCAGCTCGAGTTTCTCGAGGCGCCCTTGCTGACGCCGGGCTTCCTCAATGAGTTCCGTCATGTGGACGAAGCGGGCACCATCCCCATTCACGTGCCTGTGACGCAGGGCCAGCAGTTCTACATCACACTCGAGTTCGGCGAGCCGACCGATGTGGGTGGCGGCGGCGCGAGCGTGGTGGCAGATACGGATGGTTGCCAGTGGAACCACAACGTCCTGTATGCCATCCCTGGCGGCTGGCTGGACTTTTGCGCGTTGATTTCCGGTGACCTCGTCATACGGGCGATCGTTGACTGTGAGGAGACGCCGGGGGCCTGCTGCCTGCCGAGTGGCTTGTGTGAGCAGCTTACGCCGACGGAGTGTGCCGATCAGGATGGTACGTTCCAGGGCGAGGGCGTGTCGTGCGATGACGTGACCTGTCCGCAGCCGGACGGCGCATGTTGTATCGCAGCCAGCGAAGTCTGTGTGGATGCGACCTTGCAGGAGTGCAATGCGCTCGGCGGCACCTGGGCCGGTGCGGAGACGGATTGCGCAACGTATGTGTGTTTCCCCAGTGGCGCCTGCTGCCTGCCCGATGGATCCTGTCTCGACCAGGCCAGCCCCGACGAATGTTCCGCACAGGGTGGCGTCTTCCAGGGCGATGGCGTGCTCTGCGCTGACGTCGAATGTCCGGAGCCCGAAGGGGCGTGCTGCCTCGACAACGGCAACTGCGTCGTCTTCACCGCCAGCGATTGCCAATTGGTCGGTGGCACTTGGGCGGGGCCCGATACGGACTGTTCCGATGCCGATGAGAATGGCACGGCCGATGCCTGTGAGGCAGCGATCGCCTGCCCCGGCGACATGGATTGCAGCGGTCTGGTCGATTTCGACGATATTGCCGGCCTGATCAAAGCCCTGGAGGGTCAGGCCGCCTACGACGCCGCCTACCCGAATTGCCGCTGGCTCAACGGCGATGTGAACGGCGATGAGAACGTGACCTTTGACGACATCGCGCCGTTTATTGATCTCTTCGGCGCGAGTTGCGACTGAGCGGCACGCGGATCGATATTCCGGACCTCCGTGACGCCGCGGCCGACGGCGACCTCCCGTAGCGGGTTGCACGCGGCTGCGGCGTTCTTTTTGTCCGCTTCAGGCCGCCCGCCGCGGCTCGGCACGCCGGATGCAGTACCACCCCCTGCCTGAAGCGGATATCATCAGGGATTCGGCCGCTGTCCGGACGACAGCCAGGCCGACTCATTGATGTCGATTGCCTATGGCCAAAGCGAAACGCGCGCGGCACGCCTCGCGCGCAACGGTACAGAATGACACGCAGCGTACGCAGGGCGTTACCCATTCGCGGGGCGATGTCGACTGGCTGCACGTGCACGGCGCCGCACAGAACAACCTGCGACACGTCGACGTCGCCTTCCCGTTGGCGCGCCTCACTTGCGTCACCGGGGTCTCCGGCTCCGGCAAGAGCTCGCTCGTCAATGACATTCTGTACAAGGCGCTGGCCCGCGACCTGAATGGCGCCACTACGATCGAGCCGGGCCAGCATGCCGGCATAGATGGGCTCGAGCACCTCGACAAGGTCATTGCGATCGATCAGACCCCCATCGGCCGGACGCCACGCAGCAATCCCGCCACGTACATCAAGGTCTTCGACGAGATCCGCCGCCTGTTTACCAAGCTGCCCGATGCCAAGCTGCGCGGCTACAAGCCGGGTCGGTTCAGTTTCAATGTCCCGGCGTCGCGTGGCGGTGGACGCTGTGAGGCGTGTGAGGGTAACGGCGCCAACCGTATCGAGATGGACTTCCTTTCCGACGTGTGGGTGACGTGCCCGGTGTGCGGCGGTCACCGTTTCGGCCAACAGACGCTCCAGATCCAGTACAAGGGCAAGTCAGTTGCCGCTGTCCTGGAAATGGATGTGCAGGAAGCGCTCGAGCACTTCGAGAACGTCCCGCGCATTCGGCACATGCTCCAGACGCTGCACGACGTCGGCCTCGACTACATCAAGCTCGGCCAGCCCAGTCCGACGTTGTCGGGCGGTGAGGCCCAACGCATCAAGCTCGCGCGGGAACTCGTGCGCAAAGCGACGGGTCGCACGCTCTATGTGCTGGATGAACCAACGACCGGCCTGCACTTCGCGGACATCCGCCGCCTGCTCGAGGTCCTGCATGCACTCGTTGACGCCGGGAACACCGTCGTCGTGATCGAGCACAATCTCGACGTGGTCAAAACAGCGGATTGGCTGATCGATCTCGGTCCCGAAGGGGGGGAATTCGGCGGCAAGGTCGTCGCGGTCGGATCGCCGGAGGACGTCGCCGGCAACGCGACCTCAGCCACTGGCCGGGCCTTGCATGAGGTACTGTTTGGCAGCAAACCCGAATCAGGCGTCGTCGAAGGCACTGAGTCGCCAGCATGGCGTGCACAAGAAGACGACGCCGAGGTAGTCGTGGCTGGCCCCGCCTCGGCTGACGCCATCACCGTCACCGGTGCCCGCCAGCACAATCTCAAGGATCTGACCGTCACGATTCCGCGCGATCAGATCACCGTCTGCACCGGCGTATCCGGCTCGGGCAAGACCAGCTTTGCCATCGATACGGTTTTCACGGAGGGTTATCGCCGTTACGTGGAGTCACTCTCCGCCTATGCCCGCCAATTCCTCGGACAAATGGCCAAGCCGCGCGTGGATCATGTCGAGGGGCTGTCGCCCGCCATCTGCATCGAGCAGCGGGCCGCCGGCAAGAGCCCGCGTTCGACGGTCGGCACGGTCACCGAGATCTACGACTACATGCGCGTGCTCTGGGCGCGTCTCGGGCGGGCGTATTGTCCGCGCTGCCAGGTGCCCATCGGTACGCAGACGGCGGACGAGATCGTCAATCGCGTGATGGGTGAGGGCGAAGGTACGCCGATCATCGTGCTGGCCCCCGTGTCGCTGGGTGACGGCGAGACGTACACGGCCATGTTCAACCGGCTGAAGGCCTCGGGCTATGCCCGTGTGCGGATCGACGGCGCGGTCACACCGACCTCGCAGGCGACCACGCTCGACGCCCGCCGCAAGCACCGGGTGGAGGTGGTCGTGGACCGCACGGTGGTACGCGGCAAATCCCGCGGGCGTATCGCCGAGAGTGTCGAGCACGCCCTCGCACTCGGCAACGGCGTGATGACATTGCTGACGGAGGAAGTGGAGCGCCTGCACGAGGATGATTCGATCCCGACGGGCGAGGCAGGGCCACGCTCGGGTGGGGCAGGGCCACACTCGGGTGGGGCAGGGCCACGCTCGGGTGGGGCGGGCGTCTCGCCCGCCGATTCCGGCGCGGAAGCCAACCTCCGCGTCGGCGGCACCGAACCGTCCGAGCCCGGGTCTGAGAAACCGCTATACCGGGTGGAAAAGACCCCCGCCCGTGAGATCATGTTCTCGCAGCGCATGGTCTGCACCGCCTGCGGCACGAGCTACGAGGAACTCGGCCCCAACAACTTCTCCTTCAACAGCCAGCTCGGCTGGTGCGAGACCTGCGAAGGGCTCGGTGTCCAGCGGGGCGCCCCCGCCGGCGCGATCATCGCCGACGCGTCACGTACCCTCTTCGACGGCGCCATCGCCGGCTGGCAGCGCATCGCCCGCCAGTCGCCGTTCGGCCGTATGCTGCTGGCGCTATGCCATCATCTCGGGGTGGACCCGGGGACACCGCTGCGTGACTGGACCGCTGCCCAGACGCGCGTCTTGATGTTTGGCACCGGTACGGCGTGGATCGACGGTGGCGATGCCTTCGAAGATGTCCGCTTCCGCTGGCGCGGCTTCTTTCCCGCGATCGACCATGCCACGCGCAACTCCTGGTCCTTCCGCCACAAGCTGCGCAACGTCGTCACCGATATTCCCTGCGTCACCTGCCAGGGGGGCCGCCTGCGACCCGAGCCGGCCGCCGTCCGGCTGCTGGGCAGCAACGAAGCTGAAACTCCTGCCGAGGACGGTGTACTCGCCGGGCGCACGATCGTGGAAGTCTGCGAGTTCCCGCTGAACGAATGTGCGGACTACTTCGCGTCGCTGCAACTCGACCCCCGCCAGCGACAAATCGCCGGCGACCTGCTCAAGGAAATCCGCGACCGCCTCCAGTTCCTCATCGACGTGGGGCTGCATTACCTGACCCTGCACCGGGCCGCCCCCACGCTCTCCGGCGGAGAATCCCAGCGCATTCGCCTTGCCAGCCAGATCGGCAGCGGTCTTTCCGGCGTGCTGTATGTGCTGGACGAGCCCACCATCGGCCTGCATCCACGCGACACGCAGCGGCTCGTGCGCGCCCTGACGCGTCTCCGCGACCTCGGCAACACCCTCATGGTCGTCGAGCACGATCGCGACGTGATACGCAGCGCCGATGGCCTCCTCGACTTCGGCCCCCGCGCCGGCGTCAACGGCGGACACATCGTCGCCAAAGGCGCGCCCGACGACGTAGCCACCCACGTCCCGGTCGGCCGTCGACCAACAACAGCATCGCGCGCGCAAAATACGCCGGCGAATGCTGAGACCGAATCCCTCACCCGCAGCTATCTTACCGGAAAACTCGCTATTGCTATTCCCGCCAATCGGCGGCCGGTCAGCGCGATCGATGCCAGTCGGGCGCAGCAGGACACCGGCACGGGTGACCGCAAGACGTCCAGAGGCACACGCAGCAAAGCCGGACGTAAAGGAAAGAAAGACAAGACGCGCTTCGCCGCGCGCCCCAAGCCACTGCTCGACGCGCCCAACCGCCAATGGCTGCTCGTCCGCGGTGCTCGGCAACATAATCTCAAGAACATCGATGTTCCCATCCCGCTGGGTCGGCTGGTCGCTGTCACCGGCGTGTCCGGGTCGGGCAAGAGCTCGCTCGTTAATGACATTCTCTGGCCGACGCTGGCTGTGGCGCTGCACAAGGCGAGCCTCAGCGTTGGCAGCCATGATGATGTGGTGATCCTCGACATGCCGCCCGGCCGAAAGACGTTCGACTGTGCCGGTCTGCACAACAGCAGCGCCATCGACAAGGCCATCAACGTCGATCAATCGCCGATCGGCACGACACCATCGAGCAACCCCGCCACGTACACCGGGACGTTTGATTGGATTCGCGAGTTGTTCACCCGTCTGCCGGCCTCGAAAATGCGCGGCTATAACGCCAATCGCTTCAGTTTCAATCGGCCCGGTGGCCGTTGTGAGGCGTGCCAGGGGTACGGACAGCGCTGCATCGAAATGCACTTCATGCCCGATGTGTGGGTTGAGTGCGAAACCTGCGGCGGCAAGCGGTACAACCCTGAAACGCTCGAAGTGAAGTTCAAGGACCACTCCATCGCCGACGTGCTCGATATGCGGGTCAGCGAAGCGCTCAAGCTGTTCGAGAATGTCCCGAAGGTCCGCCGCATGCTCCAGACACTAGTCGATGTCGGACTGGACTACGTGCAGCTCGGGCAGCCCGCGCCCACGCTCTCCGGCGGCGAGGCCCAGCGCGTGAAGCTCGCCGCAGAGCTGGGCAAGCCCGACACCGGCCGTACGTTCTATATCCTGGACGAGCCCACGACGGGTCTGCATTTCGACGACATCGGCAAGCTGCTGAATGTCATGCATCGCCTGGCGGATCTCGGCAACACGGTGCTCGTCGTCGAGCACAACCTCGACGTGCTGAAGTGTGCCGATTGGGTCATCGACCTTGGGCCTGAGGCCGGCGCCGCCGGCGGCCACATCGTCGCCATGGGTACGCCGGACGGGCTGGTGCGCTGCGCGACGGAAGCTGCCGGTCGCGCTCGCTCCAAGACGGGACGCACGGTGGAAGACGATTGTGTCTTTTTCGGCGGGTTGACCGCGCACACCGCACACGCCCTCGCGCCCGTCCTCACCAGCGACCCCCGCGCGCAGCGCGCGCATTACGACCCATCCGCACACGCGGAGCGTGAACTCACCGCCGACCAGAACGCGTACGGCGACGTCGGCAAGGACATCCGCATGCCCTGGCAGGAGGACGGCCGGAAGTGGCACATGGAGATGCGAGCCAGCCGTGGTGAGTCACCGGTTCGCTGGGAGTCCGCCGCGCTCGAGTACGTTCTCGACGAGGTGCACAAGGCTGGCAAGGGTGCCTTTGCAGAGACGAACTGGAACAGTCGGGCAAGTGTCGAGGTGACGGCGCCGGGCGCTTCGAAGTGGTTCCTGCATGCCCTGACGGGCGGCGAGTGGTTGCTGGAGCTTTATTTCCGCGTCCCGCCGGGCACGTTCAAGTGGCTCGCATTGGACGAGCAACTCGGACTGCCGACGCTCGACGAACGCGATGACCTGCAAACCTATGGTGACTGGTCGCGGGTGGATGTGCGCGCGCGGCGGGACGGGCTCGATGCGGTCGTGGTGTACCCCCATGACAGGCAGGAGATTGACACGCCAGCGTTTCGTCGCTTCATCCGCGACGCCGTCAAGGCCTACCTGCGCTGGTACCGCGACAATCACTGAATCCGACATCGGGCCCCGCACGCCGTGGAGTGGGGCTTGATGCGACGGGGCGAGCATTCGCCAGCGCAAAGAGGTGGCACGGGCCGCAGAACGCGCGCCCGTGCCATCCTCGCCCGTGAAACAGTCGTTGCGCTAGCGCATCGCGCCAGCCGGCGACTCAGCCGCGGCTTCACTCTCTTCAGCCGGTTCCGGCGCGGCGACCTTGGCAGATGCGGAGACGACGAACTGCCGTGCTGGCGTGCGGTACTTGGCAAACGTGGCCCGCACGTCGTCAGCCGTCAGTGCCTCGTAGGCCGCCGCGATGTCCCGCAATTCATCAAACGTCCGCCCGCGGAGATCGAACGTCTGAAGCTGGCCAAACCAGAAGCTCGGCTCCTTGATGGTCGTGTCCAGATCGTTGAGGATCTGCTTCTTCGCGTTGGCGAGTTCCTCGTCGGTCGGGCCGTTCTCGGCAAAATCAGCCAGGATCTTGTTCATTTCGTCGATGACCTGCGCGACCTTGTCCGGTGCGCACGGTGCGTAGCCGACGAAGGGGCCGGCATCTTCGTACGCCTGTGACGGGACGGCTTGGGCGCCCGCGACATAGGCCAGCCCCAGCTCTTCCCGCACGCGTTTGACCAGCTTGCTGTCCAGCACGCGCGCCGCGACTTGCAGTGCCCGGCGATCGTGTACGTTATTGCCCTCGCACGACAGGAACCCGACCAGCGCCAGCGCTTGCGGTGTGATCGTTTCGATCTCCTCATGACGCTTGTACGGGCCCGGCTGACGGTCGAGCTTGCGTAGCGGATCGAGATGATCGGCGTGGCGGGGACGTTCCGACAGCGAACCGATGTACTTTTCCACCAGCGGCAGCGCGTCCTCGAACGTGATCTCACCGACCACGGCAACCTCGATCGGTGCCTCGCGCGTCAGGCGCTTGAACCAAGCCTGCGACCGCTCAACCGATTGCTGCGCGAGCAGCTCCGGCGACATGAGCAGGACGGCCCGCGGGTCGTCCGCCATCAACACGCTTACCAGGGCTTTCTGACCAACGAACATCGGGTTCTTGCTGGCCATCTCATAGCGCTGGGCGGTCGTACTCTTGAAGTTCTCAAACTTGCTCTCTTCCAGCTTGCCGTCGGTCAGCAAAGCGTGCGCGAGCTTCAGGCCTGTTTCCAGGTCCTCGGGCGAGCCCTGCAGCGTGACCGCAAATACGTCATCGCTGGCGCCGCCTGAGAGGCTGATATTCACACCCGTCATGATGTCTTCGACGTCGCTCGAAGTGAGGCGGTGCGTGGCCGGTTGCTCGAAGATCAGCGAAGCGATCGTGGTAACGCCGACGTTCTCCTTGGTTTCCTCGATTTGTCCGCCTGCCATCACGATGCCAAGCATGACGGTGTCTTTCTTGTAATCCATGAAGCGGTGGTGTATGCGCACGCCGTTGGACAGCCAGCCGCTGGTGATGCCGAGGTCTTCAATCTCCTGCGACGCGACCAGCTCACCGGGCGTCGGCTCCGCAGCGAGCAGCTCCGTTTCCCGCTCTTCCTCGACGATCGGCTCGGTCTTGCGGGCTTGGGCGGCGCGCGCGGCTGCCAGCACGGTGTCTGTCTCTGGTGCTGTCACCTCTTCCTTCTCAGGCAGTGTCACGACGTATGCACTGGAGGCATCCGCAAAGTTGTCCGCGAAGGCCCGGTTCACCTCGGCCAGCTTGATCGTCGGCAGCAGCTTCTCGAGCAGATCCAGCTTCTGCTGCGCGGACATCAGCGGTTCTTCGTCATTCACCAAAAAGTTCATCTCGGCCACCATGCCACGCGCGTTGCGCGTATCTTCCGTCTTGACGGCCCGCTCGGCTTCCGCGGTCAGTTCCTTCTTGGCCAGCTCGAACTCCCGCTCGGTAAAGCCGTGCTCCGCGGCCCGGTTCACCTCCGTAATCAGCTCTTCCAGCATCTGCTCCCAGTCTTCCGGCTCACCCGTGGCACTGGCCTGTACGAGCACGGCGTCACCCATGAAATCGGCCGCGTACGCATTCGCCGACTTGTACGTGGCGTCACCCTTCTTGATCCGCTCCGAGAAGCGCCGGCCGATGATCCAGCTTCCGACGCGCTCGACCATTTCCGTGCGGTACTGGTCGACGGTCGTGGTGGGGGGGCGGCCCGGCTTGATGCTGACGAACTCGACGTCGCCAGTGCTCCACTCCGGATCGGTGAACACAAACGCGCGCTCCTGGCCAAACGGCGTGAGTTCCGGATCCTGCGACTCTCGGTCCGGCACCGGTGCCTTGTATTCGCCGAACCACTTCTCCAGCAACGGGATGTACGGCTCGGGCTCCGCGTCGGCGACGACCATGACCGTGACCCGGTCCGGGCGATACCACGTCCGGTAGTAATCCAGGAAGTCCTCCTGCTGCATGTTCTTGATGCGCTCTTCGGTACCGATCGGCAGACGCTTGGCCAGTCGCGTACCGTCGAAGACCTGTTCGATGAACTGATCGCGAATGCGCTGCTGCGGGCCGCGACCCAGGTTCAGCTCCTGGAGGATCACACCGCGCTCCTTCTCGATCTCATCCGGCAGCATGAGCATGCGGAACGTGTAGTCGCTCAGCACCTTCAGGCCCGTGTCAAAACGCGTCTGCGTCGTGTCGGGCAGATACAGCTTGTAGGCCGTGTGATCAAAGCCTGTGTGCGCATTGACGTCCGGTCCGAACGACATGCCGATGCTCTCGAAGTAGGGAATCAACTCGCCGGGCGCGAAGTGCTCGGTGCCGTTGAACCCCATGTGCTCGATGAAATGCGCGATACCCCGCTGCTGCTCGGTCTCGTTGAGCGAGCCCGTATCCACGTGGACCCAGATGGCCATGCGGTCCGGCGGGTTGTCATGCTGCCGCCACATCCACTTCACGCCGTTCTCGAGCGTACCGGTCTTGATACGCGCGTCAGTCGGCAGCTTGTCCGCCGCGACCGCTGCGTGGGCCAGCAGCGTCAGCACCAGAAGAGTAATCCCGGTTCTCCATACAACATGCATCATTCGGTTCATGCCTCAGTGTCCTTGCTAGAAACAGTGTCTCACGGGGTCCCATTGCGAAGAGGCGAGTATATCGCCCGGTTGCCCAACCCTCCGGCGCGGTCGACAATTTGTTACAACTAGCCCGCCCAGCCGGGACGTCGACCGACGGTCGCGTACAATGCGACCCCCGGCCAGGCGACAGGAGGCGATCATGGCGACCGTACGCATCGAGCAGCGTGCCCTTTGGGTGGATGATATCCGCGTCCCCCTCATCTCGGGCGAGGTGCACTATTGGCGCCTCAGTCCCGCCCGCTGGGACGCCGTCCTCGCCAGTGCCCGCTCCCTCGGCCTGCACATGATCGCGACGTACGTCCCCTGGCACTTCCACGAGCTCGCACCCGGTCGTTTCGATTTCGCGGGACATACAGATCCGCAACGCAATCTCGTCGGCTTTCTCGACAAGCTCACCGAAGCTGATTTCTGGGTGATCATTCGCCCAGGCCCATACATTTACGCCGAGTGGACCAACGCCGGCGTGCCCGACCGCATCGTCAACCTGCCGCGCCTGAGCGACGCCTACCGTCAGGAGGCCGAGGTGTGGCTCCACGCTGTGGTCGACGTGCTGCGTCCACACCTGGCGACCCGCGGCGGTCGGGTGGTCCTCGTCCAGCCCGATAATGAAATGGACCTGTTCTCACACTGGTTCGAGGATGCCGCCGGCCTCAGTGGCACGCGGCCCGGCTTCTTCCAGCAGTTCGCCGGGGAGACCTATGGGGACGTCGCCGCGCTGAACGCCGCCTGGGGCACAGACTTCACGGACTTCACAGCCGCTCACCCGCACGCTGAACGCCTGAACCAGCACGAGCCCGGCATGTTGATCCGGCAGAAGGACTATTGGCGTTTTCAGCACTGGGCTACGGCCGAGGGCATCCGCTGGCATGCCGACCAGTTGCGCGCGTTGGGGATCGACGTGCCGCTGGTCGCGAACTACTACCCGGGCGGTGACGTGCAGAACTGGCGGGACGTCGCCCGGCATGTTGATTGTGTCGGCATCGATTGGTATCCACGCAACGAATTCGCCGGCGACCCGCATGCCCAACGCGTGTTCCTTGACACCTGCCGCTATCAACGCCTCGTCTCGCCGCTGCCGCACATTGCCGAGTTCGAAGCCGGCGTGTGGCACGGTTTTCACGATTACGTCGGTGCCCTGTCGCCGAACCACTATCGCCTGACGACCTGTTCGGCGCTGCTGGCGGGCATCGCCGGCTTCAACTGGTACATGCTGGCCAATCGCGACAACTGGTACTACAGCCCGATTAACGAACGCGGCGACCTGCGGCCTGAACTTGCCGGCGTATTCCGTGACATCCACCGCATCGTTGACGCAATCGACCCCACGACGCTTGCCAAGCAGACGGATGTGTCCGTCCTGCTGGACCCGTTGCACATTGCGACCGAGCGTGCCCTGCGTGACAACCCGGTCCTCGATGCATTACACGCCGCCGACATCGACTTCGAGTTCTACGACCCGCAATTCGACGCGATCCGCAAGCCCGTGACGATCTACTCCGGAGTCGACTGGCTGGCGCCCGCCTCGCAGCGCCGTCTGTTGGAGTATGTCGAAGCGGGGGGGCAGCTCGTCCTGCTCCAGAACTGGCCACAGCGCGACGATCTCTTCCAACCCTGCAATCTCCTCGGCATCGCACCGCCCGACCGCATCCTCTCGCGGCTCGGCAAACGGGTCGAGGTTGAGCTTGGCGGGCAGCGGGCTGAGGTCGAAGGTCCGGTGTGGGAATGGGACAATCCGCCGGGGGAGCCCATCACTGGGGTGCAGGTCGCCGGCCGGCAGCAGGCGGTCGAGAATGCGGATCGCTGGATGACCGCCTATATCGGAAGACGCTGGACCTGCGGCTATCGGCAGTCGCTGGGCAAGGGCACGCTGGTGATGCTCGGTCTGCAACCAAACGCCGACCTCCTGCGGGCCGTGCTGCACTGGCTCGGCGCCCGCCTGTTCGCTCAGGCGGAACATGCCGCGGTACGGACTGCTATTGCCACCCGCGATGACCATGCTTACTTGTTTGGCACGAATCTGGCGGATGGTGACGTGCAGACGCGGGTGACGCTCGACGGACTTGCGCTGACGGACCGCACGCGCTGCAAAGACCTCCAGACCGGGCGCCCCGCCGACCGGCTTGTGGACGGATTCCTGATCGACTTGCCGCGGCGCAGCGGTGGCATTTGGCATATCGGACCGCGGGAGTAGCCCAATCAGGTATGAGCCCGATTCCTGTCGCGTTGTCACGAGGTTGAAAGAAGAACCCCGACAGAGTCCTGTCGGGGTCCATGTGGGTCTCAGATGGAGGACCACAGATTCGTGCGGTGCGCCGTGTGGGCACCCGTTCGCCCCGGTCGATCCCCCAAAGTCCGTTGCAATGCCGAGCGGGTGCCCTAAGCCGACTAGCCAATCAGCGCGAGCACCTGGTTCGGTGCCGAGTTCGCGATCTTCAGCACGTTCGTGGCCGACTGCACCAGGATCTGAGAGCGCGTCAGATTGGACGTCTCACTTGCGAAGTCGGTATCGCGCAGCACGCTTTCGGCGGCTGCGACGTTCTCATACTGAATCTTCAGTGAGTTGAGCGACGTATCGAGCGTGTTCTTCTCGAATGAGCCGAGACGGCCGCGCAGGCTGGCTACCTGCGAGAGCGCTGTACGCACGATGCGCTGCGCGGCGAAGAAGTTCTTGTTGGAAAGCTGATTGGTCTCGCCGGACGCCAGCGTATACAGGAGTTCCTGACCTTCGCCGAGCGCCGTGGTCGCCACCGAGTTGATGCCGAGTGTGGCCAGGGCATTCAAGTCCAGTTTGGGTGCGATCATGAATTGCGCACCGCCGCCGATGACGCCGAATTTCGTGGTCCCACTGCTGACGTCGCTGCCGAACGCGGCGGACAGGGTGATATCCGCATCCAGCGTGGTGGTGCGGGCGGTAACTTTCAGGCCTTCGCCATTGACGGTCATACCGTTGACGATTGCGGTGACGTCGGCGCCAGTATCGTAGCCGTTGCCGTCCAGGGTGAATGCCCCGCCGGGGGACAACTCGCGGATACGCACAAACTCGGAGGTGCCGTATTCCGTGCTCGTGAACACGACATTGCCGCCGCTGACCGCGGCTGAAATGCCAGTCATGTAGCGCGTGGCCACCACAGCGCTGGCGATGTTCGCGACGGTTGCCGAGGCGAACGTCAGACGCTCTGTACCGAGGTTGCCCTGCACCTCGATGGTTACCGGCGTGGCGCCGATGTCCCCGCCGGTATAGCTCACGACGGCGAGCGACGCCCCCCGCACAACGTCGATGGCCACTTCCCGCTTGTTGCCCTCGGGGATGCGGACGGAGTTGAGGGCCAGGTGCGCAATATTGGCGGTTGAGACTCCGGAGGTCTGATATGAGAACTCGCCGCCGAGCAGCTTGCGGCCTTGTAGCTCGGTGGAGTTCGCGATGCGGTTGATCGAATCGAGGATGAGGTCGATCTCGAGCTGGTTGGCGTCACGCTCCTCATCGCTGATGCCGCTCTCGTTGGCGCTACGGTCAACCAGATCTTCGATATCATTGAGCAGCCGCGTGATTTCACTGAGGCCGGACTCGGCGACAGCCACCACGTTCTGGGCGCGTGCGATATTGCTCTGCGCGGCCTGAATCGCGCGCATTTCCGCCCGCATCGCCTCGGAGGCGATCAAACCAGCCGGGTCGTCTTTGCCAGTGTTGATCTTGTAGCCCGTGCTCAACCGTTGCAGGCTGAGATTCAGGCTGTCGTGCTGGTGACCCAGCACCCGTTGGGCAATAATCGACGAGATGTTGGTATTGATGCGCGTCATCGGCCTGCGCCTCCAGGGGGCGGGCTACCCGACTGCCGGGCGCACACGACACCCGTACGTTGCAGCCGGCTGGCTTCCTGCGAGTTTCCACGGCGGTTCCTGAACCAACCGCTTGTATCGCTGTTCACGACCGGGATCGTCTTGATCTCTCAGCCCCTTTAATAACAAGCGCCGGCACTCACTGCGCATGACCAGGCCGGCGGCGTGTGCCGGGCGCCCGTGCGACGCCCGACACACCTACGCCGGCCAGTGAGGGTCTCACGCCTGCCGCTTAGCCACCCAGCAGCCGCAGGACCGACTGGGTCGTCTGATTGGCCATCGTGAGCACTGTCGTGCCGGCATTGACCAGGATCTGGTCACGCGCCAGCTTCGACGTCTCATAAGCGAAGTCCGCATCGCGGATTGTCGACTCGGCCGACATCAGGTTCTCCTGCGTGATGCCGAGCTGGTTCATGTTCGTGTCGAGTGTATTACGCTCGAACGAGCCCAGCCGACCGCGCAGCACGGAGATCTGGTCGATGGCCTTGGTCACGATCTTCGACGCAGTGGAGTACTCCGGATCCGCGTTCGTGATCGAGTACGCCCCGCCGGTCTTCACCTCCGCCAGGTAGCCGAGCGACTCCTCCCCCAGCCGCGAGGCATGCACGGAGTTCACCGCCATGTTGACCTGGAGGTTGGTATTCACCTGCGGACCGACCTGGAACAGGGCGCCCCCACCCGTCACGTCAAACGTGGTCGAATAGGTGGAAGCAGCCACCGTCAAGCCGAGGTCGAGCGTCGGGTTTTTGAGCGTCAGCTTCTTGCCATCGGCCCGGGCCAGTGAGCCGTTGATCGTCGCGACGGTGTCGCCGCCGCGGCGCTTCATCTCACCCGACGCCGAAGGCGGGAAGTTGCCCTGCAACTCGCGCACCTGCACATATTCGCGCTCGCCGAAACCACGACTCTGCATGATCAGGTCACCGCCGGAAACGAACGCGGTGACGTTCGTCGCATCCGCGACCGCCGCGATGCCGCTGGCAACCTGGGCCGGCGTGGCACCACTGGCGAACGGCAGCGTCGTGACGCCATCCGTTCCGCGGATCTCCAGCGTGACCGCCGAACCGAGCGCTGCAAACGGGAAGCGCAACGTCGCCTGTGACGCCGGTTGGAGCACGTCCACGTTCACATTGACGGTGCTGCGGTCGCCGAATTGCACCGCCCGGATGTCCAGATCCCTGACGGCGGCGAGATCGACGTTGTCAGTCTCATAGGCCAGCGAGCCGTCGAGCAGCTTGCGGCCCGCAAACGTGGTGGTGTTTGCGATGCGCGTGATACTGTCGATCGCCGAGTCGATCTGCAACTGATTGGCCTCGATCTCCTCTTCGGAGAAGGCGCCTTCGTTGGCGGCCTCGACGATCTTCGCCTGGATGTCCTTGAGCAGGGCGGCCACCTCGTCGAGCGCGCCTTCGGCGGTCGCAATCACGACCTTGGCGCGCTGTGTGTTCGACACCGCCTGACCTACCGCGCTGATCTCGCTGCGCAGACGCTCGGACACGATCAGGCCGGCCGGGTCATCCTTGCCACGCGAGATACGCAGGCCGGTGCTGAGGTGTTCCATGGTCTGGTTGAGTTCGCGATACGAGATGTTGAGGTGTCTCCGGGCCGTCAGCGCAGAGACGTTCGTGTTAATACGAGCCATTGGCCATCCTCCTTGAACGGTTCGTGGCTGGAATGCTGCTGTCGTTGAAAAAGAGGGGGAGAGAGAAGTGAGGGCGGTCGACGGTTACTTGGCGCGGTCGCGCGGGGCACGCTTGGACGATGCGACCGCTGCCACATCCTCCGTACTTACTCCGGCCGCCTTCTGATTCTCGCGCTGAATGGCGTCGAACACTTCCTTGCGATGAACGGTTATGTCGGACGGCGCTTCGATACCGAGCCGTACCTTGTCCCCCCGTATATCGACAATCGTGATCTGCACGTTGTCGCCAATGACGATGGATTCGTCGCGTTGTCTTGATAGCACCAACATCCGCGGCTCCTTCCTGGATTGTGCCGATGCGTGGCTGGACAGGAATCAATGCGGGCTCAGCGCCCTGCATCCACACGAAATCACTCGATTCCGCTGAACACACGGCTGAGGCACGGGAGTCAGGGCATGATTCCTGCCATCCGTGAACGTGATCTACGCCCGCGGTCATTATAACTCACCTTTCCTGCAAAATGCCACTACCGGCTCAGGCCGTCCGAGCGGCCGCCCGGGCCGCATCCGCCGGCACCAGGCAGTGACGCGTGCTGTACCGCTTGTCCGAGAGCACCAACTGCCGCGCCAGCAGCGAGTGGGCGCCCACGACGATCGGCCCCAGCAGATTGCCCGTCAGGTCGCCATTGACCTTGTTCACAATCACCAGCACCTGGCAATCCGTCAGATCATGCAGGTGCAGGGCTCCAACGTCGTCCTTCCGCACCGGTACCTGGTAGTCCGGCACAAACGCCAGCGGATCGCAGACGACAAACGCCAGCTCCGGATCCTCCACCGACTGCATCCAGAAGAAGACCGGCTCCTCACTGGTCTGGATGAGCGCGAAACGGCGGTGATTCGGGAAGCCCAGCAGACCTTCCTTGAAGGTCATGATCTTGCCGTCATCCACCTCAATTGGTCCAAAGCGACTCGTTTCGATGAGCATCAGCTCGCTCCCGTGGCTCGTACCCACCTGGTTGACCCGCCGGGCGGTTGGCTCCCGTAAGCCAATGTCCAACACACCGTCCGACACGCCGGACACTCCGTTCGTCCAGCCCGCACTCCGCGGACTAACCCGGCTCCGACCGGCCAAGCCACTGACGCCGATCGTCGCCGCGCTTCCGAGGCTCCCTGCTCCCTTGTCACCGGACCCATCCCGGGGCCGGTTGGCCTAACGCAAGTAGTCGAGCACCGAGAGGTTCATGACCTGCGACGCGGTGCTCAGGTTCGCCTGCAACGCCATTTGCAATTGCTGAAAGCGAACCACCGAATCCGTAAAATCCACATCCTGAACGTCACTTTTCAAAGTGCGGGTGGCGACCTGCTCCGCCTCGACGCGCTCCACGCGCTCCGCGACCATGCCCGCCTGTGACGCCAGCTTTCCCTGGACCTCCTGCATGCTGCGCAACACGCGCTCGAGTCGCTCACCCGCGCGCTGCATCAGCAGCCGATCGTCTTCGTTCATCCCCTCACGCAGCTCGAGCAGCGCGGTAAACGGACTATCCACCCGTACCGGATTCACATCCTGGCCGATGAGCTGATTGCCCGTCGCCGGCACATCCAGTCCCAGGTCACGATACGCGATCGACGCGTTCAGCCCGGCGATCTCCAGCGTGCCCCCACCCGCCGTCTGATCCGTGATCACCAGACCGTTGCCGTTGACGCGCTGACTCGCCGTGACCGCCCCGCCGGCTGCCGCGTTGATCGCGTTGATCACATCCTGGAGCGTCTTGGCATTGCTGATATCCACGTCGATCGCCGTGCCGTCCCGCGTCGTGATGCGAAAATCGGCCCCGGTCTGCGTCTCGACACCGTAACCGTCGTTCAGCGCGTCCAGTCGGGTCCCGCCGTACAGCGAACGAATGCCGAGCGCTGTGGCCGTCAGTCCACCCGCTTCCTCGATCGTCATGTCCGATCCGGAAATGCGATTCAGTACCTCGATCGTCTTGCCGTCGTCTGCCAGGCGGGCCACGACACCGACGTCGGCCTTCGTGATCCGATTCAGGACGTCCTGCAGGGTCTGCGTACCCGCCAGGCTGATCGTCGCCACCTGCTCGCCGTTGCGAATCGTGATATCACCCAGTGCCAGACCGGCCCCACCCATCAAATCGCCGATCCGCGTGACGGCTGTTAGCCGTGGGTCGATGTCCTGGCCGTTGCGACTGGCGGCATTAAACGACATGGCAATTCCCAGATCAGTCGCCGTACTCCCTCCGGCGACGTCATTCACGGTGATCACGCCGGCCGCAGGAATGGTGCGTATGATCGTGATGCCGCGGGTTCCCAATGCCGCTGCCACGCCCGCCGGCATCTCCGCATTGAGCTTGTCAACGACGTCGCCGGCCGTGTCACAACCACTCAGGTCGATTTCGACCTGGTCGGTGCTCGTGCCGACCATGACACGTCCGAGCGTCACACCCCGTCCGAGCGCTCCGCCCAGATCGCTGATGCGGGTCTGCGCCGTGAGGGCCGGATCGAGGTCGACATGGCCTTGAACCTCGCCGGATACCGCCCCGAAGAACTCCTGCCCGGGGACCGTGAACCAATCCTGCGACAGGTCAGCGTCGACGATGCTCTCGCGCCGGTTGTCGTCGCCGGTGTACTTGACCCCCCACGGCACTTCCTCGAACGGGGCACCATCCTGCTGCCCGTTGAACAGGTAGGTGTTCAGGTACTTCTTGTTGCCGAGCGAGATCATGCGACTCAGCAAGGACTCGACCACGGCCGTCAGCGCGTGCCGCTCTTCCTCGCTGATCGTGTCGCCGACCGACTGCACCGCCAGACGATTGGCCTCGTTCAACATCTCCATCGCCTGCTGCATCGCCGAGTCGGTCTCGGTCACTACGGCCTCGACGTTGCCGAGATTGCGTGAGACGTCGTCCAGCCGGTCGAGTCGCCGATCGAGGTCGGTGACCGCCGCTGCCCGCACCGGGTCGCCGCTGGGCTGCATGAAGCGCAGTCCCGTCGCCAGGCTGTTCTGCACCTGGAACAGGTTGGTCGTGTTCGACCGCACCGATTCAAGCAGATTGAAGCTCCGGATATTGAAGCTCACTCTCGCCAGGTTGATCGGTGTAACTGCCATCTCGTCCGTTTGCCCTATCCAACCAGTGCCAGAATCTCAGACGACAATGAATCGATGACCGTCATGAAGCGCGCCGCGCCCTGATACGAGCGCTCGAACTTCGTCAGGTTGATCGCCTCTTCATCCAGGCTCACGCCGCTCGTCGCCTCCCGCTGTGCCAAGAGGCTGCTGTACACCGCGTCGGCCGCTTCATGCGCGGTCTCGGCTGCGCCAACCTCGACGGCGAGCGAAGTGATCATGGACGCGTGATAGTTACTGATACTCTGCCCACCCAGCAGCGCGCTCGCGCTCTCACTCAATGCCGCGATCCGTGCCGCGTTGTCGCCGTCGCCCGGCGCGCCACTCAGTGACGCCGCGATCAGATCCGGGTTGTTCTGCACCTGCGGGTTGATGGCGATGGTGGTCGCGTTGTACCCTTCAAAAAACGTCCCGATACCCAATGCCGCCAATGCCCCGGAAGTATCTTCCGAGAAGCGAATCTCATAGCCGTCGCCGGCGTCCAGTTGCAGTCGATTGTCCGCCGTGACGGTCGCACTGAGATCGGGCACCGCATGCAACGCCGCCGCCAGCGAGGCCAGCGTCGTGTCGTTGCCGTTGAGGCCATCCAGGTCGACCTCGATCAGACGCGAGATGGTCTGCCCGCTGTCGCGATCCCGCATGTGCACATAGAACGAGCCGTTCTCAACCGGGAACCGCAGGCCCGCCAGCGTGTCATTGAGCGCCACATTCGGATTCGTCACGGCGTACGAGCCGGTAATCGACTGCCAGCCCGCCAGCCCCTGCCCGCTGGTGTGGATGCGATTCACTTCATAGATCAGCGCATGCGCCAGCGAATCGAGTTGTTCGAGTTGACCGATGATGCTCTCGTCGCGGGCATTCACGACCGCCGCGAGCTTCCCTTCGCGCATGATGACGTTGCCGCCGTTGTCCGCGAACCGCACCGTCGACCGCTGAATCCCGTCGTCATATTCCACCTGGATGGCGATGCCACGCGAGCGACCGAAGTCCACCAGCGGCTCGCTCCCGACGTAGACATTCACCACGCCGGAATCCTGCTCACGCGTGGTAATGTCCATCATCTCGCCCAGGTCGCGCAGCAGCGCATCCCGCCGATCCCGCAGGGCGTTCCCGGCCCCCTGTCCGCGGGCCTCTTCCTCGACAATCAGCGCGTTCAGCTCGGCGATCTGCTCACTGAGTGAATTCGCCTCGCGGGCAAGCGCCTCGGCCGTTTGGTTCAGGTCTTCAATCTCATTCAACAGTCCGCTGCGCTGCCGCTGCAACGTGTCAATAATCGCGTCGGCACTGGAAAGCGCCAGGTTGCGCGTCGTGCGCTCCAGCGGATCGGTCTGCATCGTCGTAAACGAGCCGAAGAAATTCTCGAGCAACGACGAAAGATCCTGATCACTCAATTCGTTATAGAGCGCCTCAATCCGGTTGAGCAGTTGGTATTCTGTTTCCGCTCCGCTACGGGCACCCCGGGCCAGTCGCAGCCGGGCTTCGAGCGCTTCATCAGCATGCCGTTGCAGGGCATCCATCCGCACGCCGGTGCCGGGCGCTATGCCGCCCGCCGTCATCCCGCCATACATCGCGGCCAGGCGTCCGGACTGCCGCGTGTAGTCAGGGTTGCCGACGTTGGCAATGTTCTGACCGGTGACGGTGACCGCCGCCTGATACGCGGCCAACGCGCTGCGCCCGATCTGATATGCCGCACCCATCACTGCCATGGATCACCCAACTGCATCTACCCAGCAACGTGTTCGTTTCACTTCGTGCTTTCCTGCCGGGCTGTATCCCAACGATTCGTTTGCGACGTTCGCGATCTCCGCGAATACGCCGCGAATGTGTGTTTGCAGGTTCTGTGCCACACTCGCCGCGATCTTGTTTTTTCGTTGCAAATCTCGAGCCAGTTCCTGCAAAGCCGCACTCCGCGCCCGTAAAGCCGATGCCACCGGCTCCGGCAAGGCTGCGGAAATATCGCTCAGGGTTACCGGTCGCGGCGTCTGTACATGCAGGGCCTGCGCCAGCCGCGCAAGGATCGCGTTGCGCTGTTGCTGACCGTACAGGACCTCCTTCAGCAGCGCCGCCTCGCGCGCCGCGCAATCGTGGAGCCCTTGCGCGTCAGCTTTGCGCATCCCCGCCAGCTTCTGCCCTGCCAGCTCGAGCAGCTCCGTCATGCCCGTCTGCAACTTCGCCAGCAGATCATTCAATTCGCGTAACGGCGCAACGGCCTCCGTTGGCAACCCCGTCGCGGCCTTCTCCGCCGCCAAGTCCGCAGCCCGGATCACACTACTCATCGACTGCCTCCCTGCCCGCACCCGTCGCCATGGCGATCTGCTGCTGAATCGCCCAGCCGGCCTGCCCCCCGCCCGGCCGAGCCGTCTCCAGGTACTGTACGAACTGATCCACGAGCCCCGGCTGGCTGGCGGCGACCGTGTCAGCCATACGCTGGTCCAGTTGCTGCCCAAACGCAGATTCCGTCTGCCCGCCGCAGGCCACATCCCGACCAAACGGAAACCGCCGCATTTCTGCCAGCAGGGGTCCGAAAAACAGCTCGCTGACGAGCTGCGCCGCCGCCTCGCGCTTCATCAGCGGATCCGAAGCATCCACTTGCCGCCCGAGGGTCTGCTGCAGCCGCAGCACCTCCCGGGCCGCCGGACGCGCGGCTGCCCGCAGGCCGCTCTCCGGCCTGAGACGTGTATTCACCTGGCTGAGCGCGTCGGTCATGGTCCTTCCGTCATTGCTCGTAGTGCAGCTGTGCGTGCAGCGTGCCCGTCCGGTGCAGGTGCTCGATCGCGTCGATGAGCTGATCCGGCGTCACGCGGATCGATGAGAGCACATCAAACAGCTCCTTGAAGTCCGCCGCCGCCACCTCCCCCGTAGCCTGCCCGTCCTCGTCCTGCTTCGGCTTGCCAATCAGCACTGTCCCGACCCCCGGAATCTGCAGCACCGTCGGCGAGATCGTCACCGCCCCCGTGTACGAAACGTTCTTCGTGGTGCGGTTGATGGTGACCCGCGCCACCTGCTCCGGCAGCATGAACAGCGACGTTTGTAACACCCGGCTGATGAAGTTCGCCGGGTTGGGCAGTTCCCACGGCGGAATCCGCACCGTCACACTGCGCGGCCCGATCGCCACCGCGAAGTCTGAATCGACCACGACCTGGCCCACCCCGCGGGCCCGCTGCGACGGATCCTCCGGTCGCGATAGCTCATGATTCACCGCCCGGCTGAGCATGTGCGCCCACTGCCAGCCGGCGTGCTCGTCATCGAGCACCAGCGTAATCGTGCCGTCGAGGATAAACCCGTAGAAACAGTCCTGCTCGACCGTGGCCCCGCCACGGATTACCCCGCGCGTTGTTACATTCGCATCCGGCAACTCGATGCGTCCGCCGGCCCACGCGAAGATGGTCCACGTGCGCTCATCCGTTTCGTCGAGTCGCGCGTGCTGCAAGGGCGTCATCAGCAATTGCCCGCCTTGCAGACTCTGCGCCGTGCCGATGGTCGAGACGACGACATCGAGCGTCTGCCCGCTGCGGGCCCCGAATTCCGGAATCGCCGCCTCAACCGTGACAATCGCCACGCTGTTGTTACCCGCCAGTTCCGCCTCCGTCAGCAATCCGCCGGCATGATAGCGCTGGTGCAGCCGCAGCAGCATCCGCATCGTCGGGATGTAGCTCTGCCCGTCGCCCGTTCCCGGCAGTCCCACGACCAGGCCATACCCCATCAGTTTGTTGGTCCGCTGTCCTTGAAGCCGGGTGATGTCCTGCACGCGCACGTCCGCTACCGCTGTGACACTGGTCGCGAGCACCACGAACACTGATAGCCACCATTTCACGACATTCTGCTGCACAAACTCACCTGTTCGCTTCGTCCATCGCTTCATCCGTACTTAGAACGGCCGCAGGAAATCGACGAACCGCTTGAGCCAGCCCCGCCGCGTCGCATCGCGCACCGTGCCCGTATGCTGTACATCGATGACCGGGTTGTAGATCTGCGTGCTGAGAATCGTGTTCTCGGGCGTGACGTCCTTGGAGCGACATTCGCCCGTCAGCGTGATCGTGTATCCCTCGTCATCAATCGTGATCTGCTTCGGCGCCTCGACGATCAGATTGCCATTCGGCTTGACATCGATCACCTTCGCGGTAATTCGCGTTGTCAACTCGTCCTTGCGGTCATACGATCCGTCGCCGCTGTAGTCGTCCTGCGATTCAAACGCGATAGCGGGATTCCCCTGCAGCAGGTCCGCCGGCACGATCCCGTGCTTGTCGCTGAGGCGGATCCACTTTTCGAGCTCCGCTTCCAGCGTCCAGTCCTTCTTGCTCTCGATCTTCCCGTCGCTGGTCGCCGTCTTGCTCTCACGTACGATGATCGTGATCAGGTCATGAACCGCGATCTCCTCCGGCTGGGGCACCTGCACGGCGTAGGGCGAGACATGCAACAGTCCTGCATTGGGCAGCGGCTCCGGCCCGCGCTCGACTACCCGCGACCGTATCTGGATAACCCCCGGCGTCAGTGCCCCGCTCGGCTGCGTCGTCGGAATCTGCCGCACCTGCCCACCAGCCGAACCGCGCGGATGCAGCAGATCGTTATTCTGCCCGAGCGCGAGTGACGTCAGTGTCATCAGCGCCACAGCCGCGGCCACACAACGACCCGACACGCGCTGTACAGGATTGCAGTACATCAAAGGTTTTCCTCAGTAAGTTCCACCGTTCCCAGTCCCGTCACCACACCGCGCACAACCCGCCGCGTCTCACGCGTGTTACCGAGTCGCACCCGCACCGTCTCGCCGTACCCGCCCGAATCCTGCGCCACGCCGGTCAGGCGGACACGCACATTGCCTGTATCACTCACCACGGTCACCGGCCGGGAGCGCCGCACCAGGTCGATGGCCTTCAGATCGCGCTGCTTGACCAGCCCGCCCGACGCGACGAAGTTCTTCACCTGCTGCCCGATCACCTCCCCGATCTGCCCAATACCGATCTCGTCGTCCGCGTCGAATACCCGCGTCTCGAGCCCCACGTCATCGTGATGAATGAAATTGCCGATGCTCAGCGGCCGATGCGCGACGACGACCTTCCGAATCATCCGTACCCGTGCAAAAACCTCCGCCGTCCGCTGTACGCGTCCATCCCGCCGAATTACGACATGAAACGCCCGCAGCCCCAGCTTCTCCCGGCCCTTGCTGGTGATGCTGAATTCCCACGGCGGCGTGGTCAGTTGCAGAAACTCCTGTCCTGCCCGCTCAAAGTGCAGCTCGGCTGACCCGTCGAGCGCGTCCATTTCCCGCTCCACGTGCACCCGCAGGCGATCCGCCAGGGTCTGGGCGCCAGGCGGGTGCGCCGTCTGTCCGTCGCGTAGCAGGGGGGCACCCTCGCCGTCCGTGGCTACGGACACCGGCGTGGCGCGCTGCAATGCGATGTCACATTCCAGCGCGCCACAAACCAGTACCCGCGACAGGTTTACCCCAAGTCCATCGAGCCGCTCGACAATCTGGGCATGCGTGATGACGACCTGCTGACCCGCGACAACATCGCTGACCAGCGTCTCATCGCCGACCGCCGCCAGCAGCTTCGGGTCCGCCTCGTCAAACAGCAGCACATCCGCGAGCGTGATATCGGGTCCGCACACCACCGCCTGGGCGCGCAGCTTCAGCTTGCTGACCGCATCATCCGCCAGGCAGGTCGCTGCCAGCAGCAGCCCGCCAATCGTTGCCATGTACTTCCGTCGCGTCATGCCTTCACCTCGCCTGTGCGTCCGTGCTCAGTGCGTTGATTACCGTCTCAGACTCGCGACCGTCCGCAGCGTCTCGTCCGCCGCCTGAATCGTCTGCGAGTTCATTTGAAAGACGCGCTGCGTCTTGATCAGCTCGACCAGTTCGGTCACCGCCTCCGTCGTGCTCTGTTCCAAGTATCCGCCCATGATGTGCCCCAATCCCTCCGTGCCAGCCGTTGCCTCTACCGGCTCGCCCGAAGCTTCGGTCGCGGTGAAGATGTTCGCCCCCTCCTGGAGCAAACCAGCCGGATTCACAAACCGCGCCAGCACAAATTGCCCTACCTCCTGCTGCGTGCCATCATCCGGATTCGTCACGACGATCCGCCCGTCACTACCCACCGAAATGCGATCCGACGGCACATCTTCCGGAATCGCCGGCGTATCCTTCATGCGGTAGCCGAAGCTGTGTCCCAGCACGAGCTCGCCGTCCGCATTGCGAATCCAGTTGCCCGCCCGCGTATAGCCCGTACCGCCGCCCGGCAGTTCGACCTGGAAGAACCCGTCACCCTGGATCATCACATCCAGCGGCTCCCCCGTTTGCAGCGCCGACCCCTGCTTGAAAATGACCTGCGTATTGCTCAGCCCGACGCCCAGACCGATCTGCGTCCCCAGTGGCGACGCGCTCTCATCGCTCGTCTGTACGCCCGGCTGCTGCCGAATCTGGTACAGCAGATCCTGAAAATTCGCCCGCGACGCCTTGTAGCCCACGGTGTCCGCGTTCGCGATGTTGTTCGCGATCACGTCGATCTTCGTGGAAAGCGCCTGCATCCCCGTCGCGGCTGTGTGAAGCGCCGTAATCGCCATAACTCAACGACCTCCTTCACATACGCCGGTTCGGCTGCTGCGACGATCTGCCCGTTCAGTCATCGATTCACTCACTCCCAACGCTCTAAGCCCGCAATAGCAGGCTGATCAGCCGGCCTGCGGATTCATCCTGCATCATCACCATGCGCGCATTCATCTGGTACGCGCGTGACGCTTCCATCATTTGCACCAGCTCGCGCATGGGTTCCACACGCGAACTCTCGGTGTACCCCGCCCGCAGCAGCGCCGGTGCCGGCAACGTCTCCGTCCCTTCCGGCGCGCTGAACCGCACGCCGTCGACCTTCCGCAACACGTCGTAATTCGCGAAATCCACCACCGCCAGCCGACCAAGCAGCGCCCCGTCCTGGTGGACGCCGCCGCGCTCGTCAATCTCCGGCTCACCGCCGCGCGGATTCACCCGCAACGGCCGTCCACCCACATCCAGCACCGGCGCACCGTCCGTTGCCGCCACCAGCAGCCCTTCAGGCGTCCGCAACAGGCGCCCATCGCGCGTGAACTGCGGCTGTCCGTCAACCTCGACGACCAGGAACCCGCGGCCATCCAGCGCCACATCATGCCAGTTGCCAGTCTGAGTCTTCGGTGCCGGCGTAAAATCCGTGTGCGTCTGCCCCAGCCACATTCCGCCCGGCAGCCCCACCAACTCGCGATTCGTCGGGTTGCGCCGCCGACCCGCTTCCCACGCCGGAATGCGCTCCGCAAACGTTGCAAAGTCAGGCTTGAATCCCACTGTCTCGGCGTTCGCCAGGTTGTTCGCAATTACCCCCTGGCGATATTCGTTCGTCATCATGCCCGCGGCTGAATGATAGAGCCCATAGATCATGTCTGCTCCTCCTCAGCGTGCGGAGCCGGAGCGACGGGTGTGGCCGAATCGGTACGCCTGGCACGCTCATCCATGAAACGTCGCCAGGCCTCGGCCAGCACCCGCCGCCCCATTTGGCTCCAATCCCGTGGCGCAGGATGGTCGGCCGGCAACGGGTCGTGCTCCTGAGGCACTGGGCCGGTCGACGTTGCGGAAGTCGGCGGCTTCAAAACGTCCGCACTGGAGAACTGTCGTGTCACTCCGCGACTCCTTCGCCTCGGGCTCCCGAGCGCTCCGCATCCGTGCGCAGCGCGCCGGCAGCACGTGGCGCCAGACGTTGCAGAGCCCGTGCCAGAACGGTTGTCCCCACCCCCGCGATCAAATGTGGCGTGCCGGTAAGTGTATACTCATAAAAGAGTTGCAGATTTTCCCCGCCAACCCGGAATCACCTCGACGGCGCTCAGCTCAATCCGATCCCGACCGTACCCCTTGCGCCGCCCGCGCAATCACTGCCGTCGCCAGCCAACCTGCGACGAAGTCATTCATTGGCCCACCACCCGGTCGCCATGCGCCAATACCTCCTCGCCTGCATCGACACGCACCGCCACCGCTACCTCCCGCCCCGTGAATCGCTGCACGACCCGCATCTGCCCCACCCGGCCCCCGTTCCGATAAACATCCAGACGCATCCCCACGTAGCTGCGCGGCAACTCCACCGTTGCCAGCCGCCGCTCGGCGTCATACAAACGCACCGCACCCTCCACCGCCGGCAACGCGTCAAGCGCCCGGGCCCGCTCGAGCGCGTCCTCCAACTCCCGCCGCTGCCAGGGCGGCCGCGTCGACACCGTTTCGTCCAGCAGCGGCAGCCCCATCGGCGAGTCGAGCCGCGCCAACGCCGCCGCCGCCGCCAGTTTCACCGCTCGGCGTCCGCGCTCCAGCAGCGCGACGAGCGCCGGCTCACCCACCTCGATGCGCAACTGCCCCAGACACTCGACCGCCACGCGTTGATCCACCGGCCGCTGATGCGTGACAAAATCAAGCCAATCCGCCGCATCAAACAGCAACTGCTCACGCAGAAATGCCGGCGTGTGGCGATAGTAGACCTCGAGCGTCAACGTGCAGATCGCCGTCGTATAGATCCGGCTGCCCATGCGGCCGAAGAGTCCCCAGTTCGCGCCATACGGCGGCCAGCTTCCGTACGCATGTGACTTGCTTCCGTCGGGCAGTTTGTCGCGGTTTTGTAGAGGCAGGAGCGTGTCGCGCAGCCGCGCATTCCAGCGGTTCCAGTCATCACCGCCACGCTGAAACATCGCGAGCGTCCCATAGTACCAGTAGTACTCATTGTGCGTCTTCGAGGCTTCCTTGGCCCGCGCCTTGGCCTCCGACGGCAGGTCGGCCAGCGCACGCGCGGCCTGCATGCGCGCCAGCGAGCCATCCAGCCGCCAGCCGAGCATCTGCTCACAAACCAGCCCCGCGGCCAGCATGCCCGCACCGTACCGATATTCCGGCCGCAGGTTCTCCTTCAGGTCAAAGCCCGCCCCTGCATCCGCATATCGCACGCGTCCATCACGTTCCGTGGCGCGCGTGAAGTGCATCGCCGCCTGCACCATCGTCTCCGGGGGTACGTCAATGCCCACCGCGGCGGCCGCGTGCAGGGCCTGCACCATCCACGCAGTAATCGACGTGTCATTGCGTCCCGTGCTGCCGTAGGACTGATAATCCCATCCGCCGAGCGCCTGTTGGCTGGCGACCAGACGCTCGACTGCATGCGTCAGTGGTTCCCGCACGCGCGCGGCGCGCGTCATCGCGTAATACTCAGCCAGCGCCAGCGTCGCGAGTGCGTTGTTGTATCCATCCATACCCGGTCGGCGTGAGAAGCCGCCATCCGCCTGCTGCATCTCGAGCAGCGCCCCGATGCCGCGCCCGACTTTGTCCTGGTAGGGGCCCTCGTGATCGGTGTACCCGCCTCCGAGAAAGGCGAGCAGGGCGAGTGCACTCACGCCGGCCTGCAGATCATCCTCGGTCCGCCGTACAGCCGACCCTGTACAGCGATCGTGCCCCGGACACATGCGATCGAAGTTGAACCGATCCCACGTGCCATCCTCCATCTGATGTGCCGCCAGCCAGGCCAAACCGGCCTCCACGCCCGCTTCCGTCAGTCGGTTCCCCCCATACTCCCGCACCCGCTTTTCTCGCTCCGCCGGCGATCGTGTCCACTCCTCAGGGGGCCGTGGCACATCCTCGGCGGGTTCGTCCATCGGCGTCCGCGGCGCCGGTTCAACGATCCGCCCGACACCCTCCTGGGCGTGCCGCCGCTCAACGATCGGCACATCCTCTTCCGATGCGGCCAGCAGTTCCGCGGTAGGGGGGGCAATGGTTGTATCTGGCAGTCCCGATTGCGGTGGCCCCTCCGTGCGCTCACGCGCTGCCTCGGGAGTCGGTTCCATACTCCGCGGTGGGGCCGGAGGCAGCCGCGGCGGTGGGGGCGGCTCAGGTGTCAGCAGACTTGGCAGGAGCAGACCGGCCGCCGCGATCAGAAGCAGCAGCACCAGCCCACCCCAAGGCCAGCGCCCGCCAGCACCACCCGCATCGTTCTCCGTTGAACTCATCACGCTTCATTGTACCGCTGCCGGGCAAAGACCGCCGCCATCCGTCTACGCGCAGGCAGCGAATGGCGGCGGCCACAGGGAGGTATCAGCGCATCAGATGACCCCGGAGGCCGCGACACCATACGGTCCCCGGGGCACGCTCCTTAATCCAGATCGATCGTCCGCAACACCTCCTCGCGTTGCGTCATGATCTGCTTGTAGTCGAATCCGAGATCGCAGATAGCGTTCCACGTCGCTGCAGCGCGATCGACCAGCCCCACATTCTGCAAGGCCAGCATCAGGTTGTCGTCGAAGGCGATGTTTCGGAGATCGCCTGCAAATGAACTTGCGAACTCTTCGGCGGCCAGGTCGAACTGACTGCGCTGCACGAACAGCAACCCGAGCTGATAGTGCAGCTCCACACTGCGCTGATCCAGCCGCAACGCATTGCGGAACGTGTTCACCGCCTCGTCGCTGCGACCAAACTCCTTCAAACCGATCGCCAGCTTGATCGCCGCCTGCGCATAGTTGCGATTGATGGCCAGGGCCGCCTTGAACGACTCCAGCGCATCTTCGAAGTGTCCGAGTTGTCTCAGCAGCAGGCCATGGCGGTAGTGCAGGTCCGCCCGATTCGGGCAGCTCAGAATGCCCTGCTGATGCCGCCGAATCGCTTCTCCCAGAAACATATCGGTTTCCGTGACTCCTGCCACTTGCGCAGGTTCAGTTTCCCAGTTCGGCTGCAGCCGCTCCGTCTGCAATTGCAGGCGATTGGTCTCGGAATAGAGCAACGTCGTGCTCGGCTCGAGTCCCGCCGCCAGGTCGAACGTCGCCAGCGCTTCGTTAACGCGGCCGCATTCATGTTGCGCCACACCCAGTCCGACGAACGCCGTCAGCAGCCGATCATTCAACTCGACCGCACGATTGAACGTCAGTGCCGCGTCGACATGGCGGCCCTGCCGCATGTGCTGCGTGCCCAGCTTGACCGTGGCTTCCAGAAACGCCGGCTGCGTGCTCAACGCCGTCTGATACGCGCCGGTCGCACGCTCGTCGTCACCCGACTTCACGTACAGATCACCGAGTCGCACGTGAAACGCAGCGATGCCGGGGTATTTGCGGACGAGCAGTTCAACCTTGTTAATGGCTTCTTCCAGCTTGCCCACCTCGGCCAGGGCGTCCGCCTGATTCAGTGATTCATCACCGCCATCCGGCTCGATCAACAACGCGCGCTGGTACTGCCCGATCGCATCGGCGGGCCGTTGCAGCTCGAGATACAGGTTGCCCAGCGTCAGCAGCACATCGAGATCACCCGGCTCCATGTCCGCCAGCGTTTCGTACTGCGCCGCCGCATCGTCCAGATCATTCCGCCGAATCGCGATGGCCGCCAGCCGCTCATACGCATTGCGCAATTGGGGGCACGCCACCGTCGCGGCGCGATAGGCTTCACATGCCGCCTCCGGGTTCCCGAGCCGTTCGTGACAGAACCCGATACCGAACAGCAGCGCCGGATCCTTGGCATCGCGCCGCCGCGCCTGTTCGAGATTCTCGAGCGCCAGATCCACACGTCCCAGTTCGTCGCAGGCGCAGGCCGAACCGATAAACGGCCCCCCGGCCGACTGATCCAGGTCGTGGGCCTGCTCAAACATGACCCGCGCCGAGTTCAGCCGCGCATCCTGCACGTACGCCACGCCCAGCCGCAGCGCCAGGTCCAGCGACGTGGGCGACATGCGCACCCGCTGCTCCAGTTTCTCAATCGTGTCGTCGGGAACCTGCGGCAACTGGTTTTCGAGCGCCGTACGCAGGTTCTTCACCAGACCACGCCCCAGCGCTTCAAGCAGATAGCTCATGGTTGCTCCCGTCCACCTCCGACATCGGCGTGACCAGCAGACCCGCGCCGGCCGACGTCAGAATCGAGTTGTCCTCTGGGGCGCCCGGGCAAAGCCCGCCCGCCGTGTTTGCTTCCTCGTCCTCCCGCTGCAGGTCGCCCAGCAGCATTTGAATTTCCGTCGGGTCCGCTCCCCTCTTCAGGGCCGCTTCAAGATGTGTACGGGCGCTCTCGTTCTCACCGCGTGCTACGGCAACGCGTGCCGCCAGTAGCAACGTCTGAATCGCCTGCGGATCCTGCGCCAGGCTTCGTTCCAGCAACGCCGTTGCCGTGTCGTAGTCACCGGCACAAACGGCGGCCTGACCGGCCAGGTAGCACAACTCGGCGTTGTCCGGGTGCACCTCCAGTGCCAAACGCGCGGCGCGCAGAATCAGTCTCACCCACGCCGTTGACGTGGCGGGCAGATTGCTCAGGCATGTCCGAATCAGCTCAGGCTGCTGCGCGAACGACGCGGCCAGGTGCCACACCCGTCGCTCATTACACACTTCTCGCTCGCTGCGAGCCGTGGCTGCCGCCCAGACGTCCGGATCGTGAAACATGGCCGCCGGCGGGTCATCGGACCCGAGCGTCCACGTACCGCGCATACCGTGATTACACGAGGACATTGGCTTGCTTCCTTCCCGTCCAGGTGTTCCTGTGGCCGCCGGAGCGGCTACTGCTTCTTGTTCTGTCCGCCTCCGCTCGGGGTCGACTCCGACCCGGAGGTCTTGCTGCGATCTTTCGGAACCATGAACAACGTCTGGCAGTGCGCGCAGCGAACGACCTTGCCGCGGGCCCCGTCCGGGGCGACCACCGTCTGTCCGCATCGCAGGTTCGGGCAAATCAATGTGATGGGCATGGCGCAACCGCCTTCTGGTCCCAGGCCGTGTGTTCAACTCGTCGTTGGCGTATCGACCAGATCTTCAGATGCGATTACGGCGTGCAGACGCGCCCCCGCTGCGTCGCATCGCAGGAAATGAAAGACCGTCCGTGCGTCCCATAGAATGAACCGCAGCGCGCGCTCTTCCCCCGATTCCGGTCAAGCGCGCGGCCACTTCGTGACCTCTGACCACCCGCCACAGAAAAATCGGCGCGCAGCAGCCGCGGGGTCGCGTGTGTCCGAGTAGGAATTGCGCGTTACCCTCCACCCGTGTCCGAACAACGGACCAGGGGGCATGCCGATCCATGCTGCAGATCATTACGGGATGTTGTGGCGCTTAGCCCGCCGGCCGGTTGCCCTTGCGGCGAGTCGCATCGAAGTGCGGCGCCTCCGTGGGTTGGACGGGGCGCCGTCGCTTGGGAACGGCGATCTCCTCGCGGCCCGCGAGGTATGCCCCCGTGACCGAATCACCGGCCTTTTCCAGGTCGCCCCGCGATCCCTCGGCGACAACCTCACCACCACGCACTCCCGCCCCGGGTCCGAAATCAACCAGGTGATCCGCCGCATCCATCGTGTCGCGATCGTGCTCGACCACCACGACCGTGTTCCCCATGTCGCGCAACCGCTTGAGCGAGGTGAGCAAGCGCCGCTGATCACGCGGATGCAGTCCGATACTCGGCTCATCCAATACATACAATACCCCCACGAGCCCGCAGCCAATCTGACTCGCCAGCCGAATCCGCTGCGACTCCCCACCCGACAACGTCGGCGCCGGCCGATCCAGCGTCAGATAATCCAATCCCACATCCAGCAGGAAACGCAACCGGGCACGAATCTCCTTCAGCGGCTCCTCAGCCACCAGGCGCTGCACGCCCTCCAGCGCCAGCCCATCGAGATACGTCAGCGCCCGCTGAATCGGTAACTGACACACTTCGTGAATGTTGAGCTGCGCTGCCGCCGTGTCATCACCGCCAAGCCGTCCGGCAATGCGCACCGCCAGGGGCTGCGGCTTCAGCCGCCCGCCGCCACAACGTGCACACACCGTCTGCCGCATGAACTGCTCATAGAACCGGCGAACCATCGCCGACCGCGCCTTCATGTGCCGCGCATGAAGCTCAGCAACGAGGCCCTCATAAGTGCCCCCATGTTTCCAAGTACCGCCCCGCCCCCGCCATTCGAACGTGATATGCGCGTCGCCCGTTCCATAAAGCAGCGCCTGCCGGGCCTGCTCCGGCAAGTCGCGCCAGGGCGTCCTCAAGTCGACCCCCAGGTAGTCCGCCACCCCCTGGTAAATATGTCGCCGCCACCGTCCCGGCTTGTGCCGCAGCGCAGCCACACACGGTGCCAGGAAGTGCTTCGACGGATCAGGAATCAACAGCTCCGGCACAAAATCGTACCGTGTGCCCAGACCATCGCAGTGTGGACACATCCCCTGCGGGCTGTTGAAGCTGAACATCTGCGGCGACGGCGGCTCGAAACCCAGTTCGCACCGGGTGCATGCGAACGCCGCCGACAGCACAATGTCACGCGCACCGCCCGTACCAGCCTGCCGCCGCCGTTGCGAGACGTTTTCCGCCGCCGCCGGCAGCACCGAAGCGATGGCCGTACCATCGCCTGCTGTCAGCGCCGTATCAAGCGCCTCGGCGATCCGGGCCCGCTGATCAGGCTTGACGACCAGCCGGTCCACAACGACCTCAATATCATGGCGGCGATAGCGATCCAACTCGGGCGGGTCGGTCAACTCGATGATCTCGCCGTCGACCCGCGCACGCGCATAGCCCTGACGCAACAGCTCATCAAACAGATCGCGATACTCGCCCTTCTGCCCCCGGATTTTCGGCGCCAGCACCAATACACGCGTCCCCGGCCCCAGCGCCAACACCCGTGCGACCATCTGCTCACGCGTCTGGGCGCTGATCGGTGCGCGACAACCCGGACAGTGCTGCGTGCCGGCCCGCGCGAAGAGCACCCGCAGATAGTCGTGAATCTGGGTGATCGTGCCGACGGTACTCCGTGGATTCCACCCGCTCGTCTTCTGCTGGATCGAAATCGACGGCGCCAGCCCGCTGATCTGATCAACCTGCGGCTTCGGCAATTCGCCCATGAATTGCCGCGCGTACGCACTCAGCGACTCGATGTAGCGGCGCTGCCCCTCGGCGTACAGCGTGTCAAACGCCAGGCTACTCTTGCCGCTGCCGGAAACCCCCGTGAAACAGATGAGCTTGTTCTTCGGAATCGAAAGCGTCACGCCGCGGAGATTGTGCTCACGTGCCCCTACGACGCGAATAACCTCCGAATCCCGATCAGGCATGATCACTCCAGTAACCGCAACGCCAATGTCCACCCTACAGCAACGGCCACGAACGGCAATTCAGAAGCCGTGCGTGGCCGCCATGATCGTGTCCCGCAACGAGAGCCGCTTACGGCATTTCGATGATCGACTGCGTCTTGACCAACGTCCGCTCCTGCGGATACGCGTGGAAGGCGTAGACGTGGAACTCGCGATCCCGCGCCTCGTGATCAACGTACGTGAACGGTGCCAACTCGTTCTCCGCCCAGGCGGTGTACGCGTGGAACCAACCCCGCTTCTCAGTATGGCGCAGCAGGTCATGATGAACGGACTTGTACAGCGCTTCGTCCATGGTCTCGACCTGCGTGCTGACCATGTAATTCCAGCCGTTGGACAGCTTCCGCTCGTGATCGCGCTCGCCCTTCAGGCGGAATCGCGAGAGCACACCCCGCGTCGGAAGCGTGTCATTTTCACGGGCCAGAAGCTCCGTCAACACATTCGTACCGTCGGTGACCGTCACGACGTGACCGAGCCCGACGATCCAGATGTCCGCGGTATACTGACCTTGCCGCACGCGATGGTCCGAATAATGCCGGAACAGCTCCGGGTGCAAACCGCGATCGAACACAAACAGATGCAGGTCAAGCGTTTGCAGCGCGGAAGGCCCGGCCTCGCGAGTGTTGTTCAGCATCTTCTCAGACAACGATGTACCTCACTTCCTGTAGAAGCGTCTCAGTATAGCACATTCGACCTCGACCGCACAGGAAAAAACGCGGTTGAGAGCCGGCCAGGGCCTCTTTCTGCCTCAATTGCCAGTCCCCTCCCCAGCCACGAACCGCAAACTACGAATCGACTTGCTGCCTGTCGCCCAACGACCTGAGCAGCCCAAAATCATATAGCCCCGTGCTGTGACCGTCGCGCCAGATCAACCGCAACGCATAGTTGCCCACCAACTCAGCACTTGCAGCCGTGGCACTCCGCGCCTGCTCTTCCGCACTGGGTACGACCGGGAGCCGCCCGGGTTCACGTTCCTGATCGCGCCGCGCCTCGCGACAGCCGGCACACGGGCATTCCAGCCGCAGCATCCCTAGCGGATATACATCCAGCCGCCCGTCCGACCAGCGAATTCGCAGTTCCTTGTTCCGGTCGAGGTCAATTTCGCTCGGTCGAATTTCGTTTTCGCTCACGCCAGCCGGCTCATTGCCCCGTGCGGCCTACCCGTCGTCCAATGCGCTACGCCGATCTTCCCGCTGCTTACCACAGTTGCGTGCCGACGACGGGCGGCCCTCCGATACGCCTCGCCGGCAGAATCCAACTGCCTTAGCCACCCGCACGCGCTGCCGATTTCGACCGCTTTCCCCGCGGCCGACTCTCCTTCGTCGGCGGTCGCACCGACGCGGCAAACTGCGATCCCAGCTTTCGCAGCCGGTCATAGCGGCGATTCAGCAGCTTCTGCATGTCCACGCCACGCAGGTCCCGCAGCGTCTTGCCAATCCACTTCTCCAAACTCGCTGCCGCGGCCTCCGGATCCCGGTGCGCCGCCCCCAGCGGCTCCGGAATAATGTGATCGATCATGTCCAGGCTCTTCAATTCGCTCGGCGTCAGTCGCAGCGCCTCCGCGGCCTTTGCCGCGTGCTCACCCGACTTCCACAGAATCGCCGCACATCCCTCCGGACTGATGACCGAGTAATACGCGTGCTCCATCACCGCCACTCGGTCCGCCACCGCGATACCCAGGGCGCCGCCGCTGCCACCCTCGCCGATAACCACAGCCGCGACCGGCGTCGGTAGCCGCGACATCTCCATCAGGCTGACCGCGATCGCCGAAGCAATGCCGCGTTCCTCGGCTTCCACGCCGGGGTAGGCGCCGGGCGTATCGACCAGACACACGATCGGCACCTTGAATTTCGCCGCCAGTTGCATCTTCTGAAGGGCCTTGCGATATCCTTCCGGATGCGCACAGCCGAAGTTGACGTCGATTTTCTCGCGTGTGTCGCGTCCCTTCTGATGGGCGACGAGCATGAAACGATGACCCGCCAGCCGGGCGAACCCCGTGACAATCGCGCGATCATTACCATAAAGCTTGTCGCCGTGCAGCTCGCAGAAGTCCCGCGCCAACAAGCGGATATAGTCGCGGGCCAACGGCCGGCGCGGGTGCCGCGCGATCAGCACCTTCTCCCATGGCGTGAGCTCTTGAAACGACTGTTTCAACGCCTTCTGCAACTGTTCACGGATACCGGAGATCACCTCAGAATAGTCGCGCCCGGATTCGGCCTGGAGCGCCTCGAGGCGATGAATCTCCTGCTCCATCTTCGCGATGGGCTTCTCAAACTCAAGCACGTGCGTAGCGTTGCCCGCCGACGACGTGCGATTGGTAGTCGGTGTTGTGCTCATAATCTCCTAACCAGACAGGCCGCGCCAAACAGCAGGGTCAGCACCTGCACCCCGTTCTGCCTGTATGAAGCGGGGATGCTACTACTTCACCGGCTCCCAATGCAAGAGTATTCTGCCCTTCTAGGGAGCATTTGCAGGCGGATTCCCGTCGAGTCGCTCGGCAATCGGCACCTAACATATTTCTCCGCAACACTTTGCACAACTATCATTCTCGTATGGCCCGTGAGCGATTCCAGGCGGCTCCTCAGCCACGAACACGACCGCCGTCCGCAGCCCGCTTACCCAGGCGCCTGCCCGACGCAGGACGCGACGCCGACCGCACCAGCGGCTATCATTCGCCCTGCGTGTCTAAAAAGCGTAGACCATTGCCGAGCGATTTCAACGGGATCATCCATGCCAGTCTACCGCATCGAACTCGGACCTCGTCTAACCCATTCCGCGCATGACGAACGCTCCCAGCTCCTCCGCCAGCTCCGCAGTGCAGGATTATCGGAGGCCCGGAGTGTGCGTGCCTCACGTCTGTTCCTGATCGAGGGCCGTCTCTCCCACGCAGATGTCGAGCAGTTGGCGGGCAGCCTGCTCGCCGATCCCGTCGTCGAGTCAGCCACGATCTGCACCGCGGACGATCCGCTGCCCCAGGTCACCGGCGACCACGTCGCGTTCGAAGTCCACCCGCGTCCCGGCGTCATGGACCCGGTCGCACTCAGCACGCACCGCGAGCTCCAGTCCGCCGGCTATGACGTGGACATCGTGCGCACGGGTCGTCGCTTCATCGTCGCCGGCCCCGATGACCCGGACCGTGTTCACGCCGTTGCCGCCCGCATTGTCGCCAACGACTGCATTGAGCAACTGATTCCCGGCGCCGCCCCGATCGCGCCGGCTCCGCGCCCGCCGATCTTCGCGTTCGAGCTGCGGCACGTGGCGCTGCGCGACCTGGACGACGCCGCACTCGACGAACTCTCGCGCGCGGCCCACCTGTTTCTCTCGCGGGCCGAGATGCAGACCATCCGCGCCTACTTTCAGCAGCTCGACCGCGAGCCCACCGACCTCGAGCTCGAAACGCTTGCGCAAACGTGGTCCGAACACTGCGTGCACAAGACCCTTAGAAGCGCGATCGTCTACCGCGGTGCCGCTCTGCCCGACCCGACGAATCCCAACGCTGCCCCACCGCAGCCCAGCGAGCGACACTACGACAACCTCCTCCGCGACACCATCGCAAAGGCGACGGACGAACTCATCACCGCTGGCCGCGGTCCCCAATGCCTCTCCGTCTTCAAAGACAACGCCGGCGTCATCTCGTTCGACAACGACTTCGGCATCGCCTTCAAAGTCGAAACGCACAACCACCCCTCCGCTATCGAGCCCTATGGCGGGGCCGCCACCGGCATCGGCGGTGTCATTCGCGACGTCATCGGCTGTGGCCTGGGTGCCCGACCGATCGCTAATACCGACGTCTTCTGCGTCGCCCCCGGCGATTGGCCCCTGGACAAGCTACCCAAAGGCGTTCTGCACCCGGCGCGCGTTCTTCGTGGCGTTGTCGGTGGCGTCGCCGATTACGGCAACCGCATGGGCATCCCCACGGTCAATGGCGCCGTGTATTTCGACCCCCGCTATCTCGGGAACCCGCTGGTCTTCGCTGGCAGCGTCGGCCTCATCCCACGTGACCGCGTGGAGAAACACGCCCAGCCCGGCGATCGCGTCGTCGTCATCGGCGGCCGCACCGGCCGCGACGGCATTCACGGCGCCACGTTTTCCTCCGCCGAGCTCACCGACTCCCACGCCGACGAGTTCTCCCACGCTGTGCAGATCGGCAACGCCATCACCGAGAAACGCTTCCTCGATGCCATCATGCACGCCCGCGACGCCGACGGCGGTTGCCTCTACACCGCCATCACGGATTGCGGAGCCGGCGGCTTGAGCAGCGCGGTCGGGGAGATGGGCGAAGAGGTCGGCGTCGTGGTCGACCTGGACGATGTCCCCCTCAAGTACGCCGGCCTGCGCTACGACGAAATCTGGATCAGCGAAGCCCAGGAGCGCATGGTCGTCGCGGTTCCGCCTGACAGCCTCAACCGCTTCCTCGAGATCATGGCCAACGAAGAAGTCGAAGCCACGGTCATCGGTACCTTCGGCCACACGCATGACGACGGCAGCATCCGCGGCCCGCGCCTGACCGTTCGCTACGCCGGCACCGTCGTTGGCGACCTTGACATGCAGTTCCTTCACCACGGCGTGCCGAAGATCGAGCGCATCGCCGATTGGTCTGCACCCGCGATGCCCGCCAACAGCGCCCCAGGTGCGCCTCCCAGCGAGCCGCAGGACTTGCTCGCCCAATTGCAAGCCACATTGGCCCGTCCGAACGTGGCCTCCAAAGCTTGGATTATCCGCCAGTACGACCACGAGGTGCAGGGTGGCAGCGTCATCAAGCCACTGGTCGGCCCCGGTCGCGGTCCGTCTGACGGCGCCGTCCTGCAACCGCGTCTTGCCTCCAATCGCGCGATCGCCCTGGGCTGCGGCCTGGCGCCCCACCTGTCCGACCAGGATCCCTACTGGATGGCGGCCGCTGCGATCGATGAGGCCATCCGCAATGTCGTCTGCGTCGGTGGTAACCCGTCCGAGACGGCGATCCTGGACAACTTCTGCTGGGGCTCCAGCGAAGATCCATACCAACTCGGCGCCCTGGTCCGCGCCTGCCAGGCCTGCTACGACGCCGCCGTCATCTACGGCGTTCCCTTTATCTCCGGAAAGGACTCGCTCAACAACGAGTTCGCCCTCGACGCGGCTGACGTCGAACTGCTCATTCAGGCACTCAACGATCGTGCCGCCATCGATGCGCGCGACCATAGCCACTGGCAGAAAATCCTCCCCCATCTCGCCCAGCGCCTCCGCACACGCCGCCGCCTCGCGATTCCGCCGACACTCCTCATCAGCGCCCTGAGCATCGTGCCGGATGTACGACGATGCGTGACGCCTGACCTGAAATCGACGGGCGGCGCTGTGCTCCTCGTCGGTGGGCTGCCCGTCTCCGGCTTTTCACTGAACGACGCTGCGGCAATCCACCAAGCCGTCGCGCGGTTGATCTCACACGGCCACGTTCGGGCTTGTCACGACGTCTCCGATGGCGGCTGGCTTACCGCGCTGGCGGAAATGTGCATCGCTGGCGACCGTGGCGTCGCGCTTGCCGATCATGCGTCCGAACTGGATCCGTGGGAGGAGCAGGCCGCGGCTTATCTGATCGAGCCGCGAGATTCTGCCGCTGCCGCGCGCGAGCTCGGCGCCGCCGACATATCCTGCACGCCAGTGGCCAACATCCGTGCGGACGCAGCACTCCATTGCTCCGGTCGTCAAATCGCCGTGTCCACCCTGCGGCAGGCCTGGTCAGATCACCCGGCTTGATTGATCCGTTCAGCGCATTCGGTGCGCGTCGTCACCGCGTTGCCCGAACTGCATGCCAGTTGCATCAGCACCAACCGGGGCTTGTTGGCGCGGCGCACACGCAATCTCCCGCCAGATCCAATATGCCACGGCTACGACTTCCACGATCGTGACTGCTACGCCGCCGACGATCAGCAGCCCATTGACCCATATCACGGCAGATTCCTTCGCGCGTCGCTTCCGCAGCACCCCAACTGTTCATAGAATGGCCACCATGACTTGATATCGCAAGCAGCCGCCAGGAGTGCCCGCTACCTCATGACAATGGACCCCAACCCACCGGCGACGGCCGCGACTGCCAGGGAACGTGTGCAGCGCGACACGCTCAAACGCCGCCGCCGCCGCGTAATTCGCAGCTCACTCACCGTGGTCGTTATTACCGCGGTGCTGATCCTCCTGTCCGTGATCAACCGTAACCGGCAGGCGATCGATGGATGCCGGGAGCGGATGCAGGCCGCGGCCACACAGCTCGAAGAGCAGTATCAACGTGGCGATCTTCGCCCGGGTCGCCTGTCGCTCGCACACGTGAAAGGCGACCCGGCCCAGGAGCGCCGCCTCGAACGCTGGCGCAACCACGTGATCCTCAACTACCGTTTCTCAGAACTCGCCAGCGCCTCGCGAGAAGTCGGGGTCTGCTGCTGCAAGCGGCCGCATGATCGCCTGTTCGGTCCCCGCGGGCGCCATGTCATGATCTTTTCCGTCGAGAAAGGGGCTTTCACGGTGCGTTGGTTCGAGGAGGCCGCGCTCCAAGCCCGTTCCGATGAGCTCGGCCTCTACCTCGACGTCATGCCCTGACCCGCGCGGCCCAAGGCCGCCGAAGGCCCGCAATCGACAGATTCCCAGGCGCTGACTATCCTCTCGTCATGGAGGTCATCAGTGCGCTCGAGCGTTTCAAGCCACCCGCCGAAGGGACCGTCGTTTCCATCGGGAACTTCGACGGCGTCCATCTTGGACATGCTCGACTGATCGCCCGGGCCCACGAAGTCGCCCAACGACTGACCGCTTCAGTCGTCGCCATTACCTTTCACCCGCATCCACTCCTGGTCCTGGCTCCCGAACGCGCTCCGACGATGCTCACCACGCTGCGCGAAAAGCTCAGTCTCCTCGAGCGACTGAACGTTCACCACTGCATTGTCCTGCCCGCCGTCACGCCCCTGCTCAGCCAGGAGGCGGATGACTTCCTCGCCAGCCTCATCGCACACGTTCGCCCCCGGGCTTTGGTGGAAGGCCCCGATTTCACCTTCGGCCGCGGCCGACGCGGCACCCTCGACACCCTCCGCCAACACGCCGACCACTGGGGCTACGAGGTCCACGAGGTCGGCGTCTTCCGCTGCAAAGCCCTGCCGACCCATCCCGCCATCAACAGCACCTCCATCCGGCAGGCCCTTCGCGATGGCCGCGTCGATGAAGCCAACGCCATGCTCGGTCGCCCGTACCGCGTCGTCGGCACCGTCGGTCACGGTGAAGGGCGCGGCGCCGGTCTCGGCTTCCCCACAGCCAACCTCGAAGGCATCGTCCAGCATCTGCCCCAACAGGCCGTGTATGCCGCGGCTGCACAGCTCGCGTCCGGCGAATTCCGTCTTACGGCCGTGAATATCGGACCTCAGCCAACCTTCGACCAGGACGCGTCCCGCGTCGAAGCACACATCCTCGACTTGCACGACCACCTGCGCGGTGAACGCGTCGGCCTGCACTTCTTCAGACGGCTGCGCGAGCAGTCCCGCTTTCCCAACGCCGAGGCCCTCGTCGCCCAGTTGCACCGCGACGTCGAGCAGACGCGCGCGTTCGCCGCTCAGCTTGACGAGCTCAAAGCCGAATGCGCCATCCCCCTCTGACGATTTCGCCACGTCCTGCCAGAATCCGCCGCACGCCTTCTGCCGATAAGACTCTCGAGCCGGAGTCGCCCGCGCGGCCCGGCCCCACGGGTTCGGCGTGCCTGCGGAGGCCGCCCCCGAGAGCGCGTAACGCCGTCCGGCGCAAGGAGTACGCCATGTTCTGGGCCACTTTTGTCGCGATTCTGTTTGGTATGTTCGCCGGGGTCGTCGGCTGGGCGTAGCGCCCGCAAGCCGTAGGAAGACACCAGAATCACCCCCAAAAAACTCGACGCCCGCTTCCGCGTGATAAACCGGAAGCAGGCGTCTACCGCGCCAATTCCCTCACGCCGGCGAGTCGCGTCGGACCTGCCGGCGTGGCGCCTTGTTCAGCAGGCGGACCAGCCACACCCTACACACTTGCGGCATCCTTCCTGCAACGCCAACGTGGCGCCGCACTCCGGACATGCCACCTTGTAATACGAAGCCGAATCGTGCGAATGCTTCACGCTCCCGATCACCTGCGCCAGGTCCGCCGCCGCAGCCACCCGTCGCTCGGCAGCACTCACAACCACCGCCTCACCCTCAGCCTGAGCGGTTGCTCTGTCCTCGGTCGCGACGGCGACGGCACCACCCGCGTCTTCCGCGATCGCTGCCACCTCGTGCGTCACGGCCGACTGCACAGCGCTGTGGCCATGCCCGTTGCCGTTCCCATTTCCGTTAGTTGGCGTATTCGCTGCCGGCGGCTCTGTTCGCCGCGTCTGGGACTCCGTCGGTTGACTGGTGGTGACGGTTGCGTTCGCCACATGCGCACTCGTGTGCCCACCATTCGGACGGCCACCCGTTGAGTTCGTGCTGCCCTTCGCAATCGGTTTGGCCGTGACCGCATGATCAATCGTCGCGTTCGGCGGCCGGTGCGGTGCAGGATTCGGATTGTCTAGCTCCGACAGGTTGATCTCACCCAGCAGCAGGTTTCGCAATCCGAACCGCTCCTTCGCCCGCATGTACTTCTTCAGGGCGCACGCCAGACCATCGCCCAGCGACATGATCCGTCCTGTGCGGGTCGGAATCTGCAGCGACGAACCGATGCCCTCCAGCTGTTTCACAACCAGCCGCAACGAACCGCCCGCCCGCAGCCACAGCGATACCATCCGGCAGATCGCCTCCAGGTCGCTATTGGCCACGTCACCGCCCTTGCCGAGTTGCGCAAACACTTCGAGTTCGCGATCTGCCACCGGATCCACCGTGATCTTCGCATGCATGTTGCCGAACGGCGTCATCTGGCGAATGCGCAGCCCACTCACGATCTCCGGCAAGTCCATGGGTTCAATCCGCCGCGGAGCACTGGGGGTTGGGGCCGCTGCCGGCACCGCAGCCTCGCTCTGCTTCTGCTCGGCGGCCTCGGCCGCCTTCTTCTCCTTACGTGACATCGGCTGCTCCATCCGGCAGCCATCGCGGTAGACCGTCACACCCTTGCATCCCATCTTGAAGGCCAGCGAGTAAATCTGCTCGACGTCGTCCGGTGTCGCCGCATTGGCGAAGTTGATCGTCTTGCTGATTGACGCATCACAGTGCCGCTGGAAGGCCGCCTGCATCTTCATGTGCCATTCCGGCGAAATGTCATGCGCACACACGAAGACCTGCTTGACGTCCTCCGGCACGTCCGGCAGATGTGCCAGTGTGCCCTCTTCCGCAATCTGCTCGATCAACTGTTCACTGTAAATGCCGCGCTTCCGCGCGACCTCACAGAAAATCTGATTCACTTCAATCAGCGGCTTGTCACCCTGCTTCTGCCCCTTGAGCACGTTCCGCAGAAACGCCAGCGAGAACATCGGCTCGATCCCGCCCGAGCAGTTCGCGATGATACTGATCGTCCCCGTCGGCGCCACCGTCGTGACCGCCGCATTCCGCATCAGCCGATTGTGCCGCGTGTGCCAGATGCTGCCCTTCCAGTTGGGGAAGCAGCCGCGCTCCCGGGCCAGCTCCTCGCTGTAACGATGCGCTTCATCATTGACGAGCTGCATGAACCGCTCGCCCCACGCCACACCTTCGTCACTGTTGTAGGCGACCCCCAGCTTGTACAAGGCATCCGCAAAGCCCATCACCCCCAGCCCGATCTTGCGATTGTCGTGACAAATCCGCTCGATCTCCGGCAACGGGTAGTTGTTCGCATCAATCACATTATCGAGAAACCGGGTCGCATCCCGCACCGCCTGACGCAGCCCCTCCCAATCCACATGCGCCTGCTCGGTGCAGCCCTCCCGCACGAACAGTCCCAGGTTGATGCTACCCAGGTTGCACGCCTCATACGGCAGCAGCGGCTGCTCCCCACACGGATTCGTCGCCTCGATCCGCCCCACCTCCGGCGTCGGATTGTGCTCATTGATTCGATCGATGAATACCACCCCCGGCTCACCCGTCTGCCACGCATTATCAACGATGATCTTCCAGATGTCGCGCTTCGTGTAGACCTGGCCGCGCAGCGGCGCAGGAATCTCAGCCGTCAGCCGGGCTGACGTGTAATAGCTCGCCCGTTTGCCGGCCGGCACTTCGTCAACACAGTCAATCTCGTCCAGATCACGAATGTCGTATTTCCAGATGTCCAGCTCACGCCGCAGGACGTACGCCTTCCCCGTCCGCGGATTACGCACCACGTGCGGTGAATCCGGATCCGCCAGGAATTCGGACATCCACGCGTCCGTAACCTTCACCGAGATGTTGTAATTGTTGAACTGATCCAGATCCTGCTTCGCATGCAGGAACTTCAGGATGTCAGGATGATGGATGTACATCATCCCCATGTTCGCCCCACGTCGAAACGCCCCCTGCTGAATCGCATTGGTCGCTTCACTGAACGCCCGCCAGAAGCTGATCGGACCGCTCGTCGTGCCCCCACTGGACTTGATGAAGTCACCCGTCGGCCGCAACTCGTCAAACGCAAAACCCGTCCCGCCGCCAGCCTTCTGAATCAACGCCGTATGCTTGATGCTGTTGAAGATGTCCGTAATCGAGTCACGCACCGGCAGCACGAAGCACGCCGACAGCATGCCCATCTCGCGGCCCGCATTCATCAGGGTAGGGGAGTTCGGCATGAACACGCCCGTCGCCATCAGGTCGTAGAAACGCCGCTCCCACCGGTCCCGCTCACGCTCGTTGCCGCCGTAGCGCAGCTCAACGCCGGCAATCGTCCGCGCCACCCGCTGAAACAGGTCCTTGGGTTTCTCGCGGCACGCGCCGCTTTCATCCTTTTTCAGGTAACGGGCCTGGAGCACTTTCTGCGCGTTTTCTGTGAGTACCGGCTCGTCCATGAGGCTATCCTGCGCGCTCACTATGGCTGTCATTCCAAGAACTCCCTTCCTGGATGTTAGGTGAATGATCGTATTATGGCAAGTGGCGGCGTGCTGGCGCGTCGCAACACCTACGCCGAATTGACGCCCCTTTCTGTCGATGAGCAGAGCTCACCACATTTAGGGGGCAACCGTTAATATGCCCCAAGATATTGCGGTCGTCAAGGGGAATCTGAGTAAATATCGATTGGCCCGATAACCACATTATACACAATAAGTTGTATTCGTGAAGAAGTTTCTCGCCAGATGATGTGTGTTAACAACGCGCGACCGCCCCATGTGCTATTGACACCCCTACAAAATGCGAAAATACGCCCCCGTTTCCCGACGAACCGCGCACGAAACACGACTCGTTACAGTCCCCCTGTCAATCCCAGTTCCGCCAGCAACGCCGCCCCCGTCGGCAATACACCTTCGTCAATATCGAACCGCGCATGGTGATGCGGGTAGACGCAGCCCCTCGCCTCATTCCGCGCCCCGAGAAACACGAAAGCCGCCGGTACCGCTTGGGCAAAATATGCGAAATCCTCGCCCCCTCCCTGCGGCGGAAGGGTCACGATTTGTTCCTCGCCAACCCCAACCTCTCTTGCCGCAGCCAGTGCCTTTGTGACCGCCTCCTCATCGTTGATCAGTGGCGGATATCCATCATTCAACGTGACGGCGACCTTCGCCCCGTGGGCAGTTGCCACCCCCTCACAAATCTCACGAATCCGGAGCTTCAGTCGCTCACGCGTCTCTTCGCTCAGCGACCGGATCGTCCCCCACATCTCCACCGCCGACGGAATGACATTATGAGCCGTCCCACCCCGAATCTTCGTCACCGATACGACACCACTCTCCGTCATTGCCAGCGACCGGCTGACCGCCGTCTGTAGCGCCGTGACAATCTCCGCGGCTACCACGACCGGATCCACGCACTCCTGCGGCATCGCCCCATGCCCGCCACGCCCGATAACATCAACATGCAAGTCCCCAACTCCCGACATGAACGCACCAGCACGCGTGCCAACCGTGCCCGCCGGCAACCCCGCCCAGATGTGCAGGCCGTAAATGCGTGTCACGTCTTGGAGCACACCGGCGGCAATCATGGGTGCCGCCCCGCCGGGGTACAACTCCTCACTCGGCTGGAAGATCAAGCGAACCCCGTGCGGCAACGCACCCTCCCGCTCACGCAGCAGCCGCGCCGCGCCCAGCAGCATGGCGGTATGTGCATCATGTCCACATGCGTGCATGACCCCCGGGTTGCGTGAGGCGTACGCCACATCGTTTTCCTCAGCGACCGGCAGAGCATCAATGTCGGCGCGCAGGGCGATCACCTGCGGGTCGCTGCCCGGAATATCTACTACGACGCCATGCGTATCTCCTACACGCTCCTGCGGTGAATACCCCATCTCACGCAACAGCTTGACGATAAACGCAGCCGTTTGCTCCTCTCGCTGGCTCAACTCCGGGTGCGCATGCAGGTGGCGGCGCCATTCGACCATGTCGCTGGCGAGCCGCTCAGACGCGTGGCGTAACTCGTTTCCCATATCGGTTTGCCCTGTTCAGTGCCGGTTCGCTCGAAACACATTCTCTGCCGGATGATACTCAGTCGCTCACACTCGGCCCACCGGCCGGCCGCTATAGCATTGCAGCCAGAGCGCCGATAACCCTAGCAGGCGACGCCACGCCCAGAGGACAATTACCGCGGTGATCGCCGCCGCTCATGACCCGTATCCGCCCCCAAAACTCGATCGCCGTCGGCGTATTCGCCACGCTACTGCTCGCCGGTCTGGCCGTGCTCGTCAAGCTGATCGACTGTCGCACGTTGCCAGGCCATCCCTCGCTTGCTTTCTTCGCCGAAGCGACCCTCGCAGGGGGCCGGTACTTGGCGCTGCCATCGTTAGCTGCGTACCTCGTGTGGCGAATCGGACGCTGGGTCCATTTCCGTCGACGGCGCCGTTGGCTTCAGAACTGCGGATACGGCACCCTCGCCGATGAAATGGATGAAGTGCCCGCCGACGAATCCGATCCCGAAGCCGAATACGAAACAGACGCCGCCCAGGACTCCGGCCAGAGCGCTCGTACTATGGCCGCCGTCCTTGTCGCCCTCGCCATCTTCAGCTACATCCTCTGGGGCTGCTGAGCGGCCCGTGGCCTGCCTTCGCCGACTTCGCAGTGGACGCTGTGCCAACGCCGCCGCAAAATAAGACCCATGATCTCCGCCCAGCCAGCCACGCGTCCGAAGATCCGCCTGATCAACCCCAATTCGCCACTGTCAAACATCACCATGCCTGAGGTCATCCAGCACATGACCTTCTCACGCAAGGCGCTCTTCGCACCCACCGGCCTCATGATCTGCGCTGCGTCCATGCCCGCCCACTGGGACGTCGAACTCGTCGACGAGTGCACGCGCGAAAGTCCGCATGTCGCAGCCGCCGACGTCGACCTCGTCGGCATCAGCGCCATGACCACCCAGGCCAAACGCGCCTATGCCATCGCCGACGCCTATCGATCCATCGGCGTTCCCGTCGTCATGGGCGGTATCCACCCCAGTGCGCTGCCTGATGAAGCACTGCAACACTGCGACGCCGTCTGTCGCGGCGACGCCGAATCAACCCTGCCGCACGTCATCGCCGACTTCGAACGTGCGCGGGCAGAGCAACGTGATCCCCGCCATGCGCTCCGCCGCGTCTACGACTGGGCCGCGTTCGACACCGCCCCAATCGCCACGCCGCGCAAAGACATCATCGACCCGGCCGACTATCTCGTGGCTAATCCCATCCAGACGACGCGCGGATGCCCGCACAACTGCAACTTCTGCACCACGCCCGCCGTCTTCGGCCACAAGTACCGCCAGCGCTCCATCACCAGCATCGTGGAGGAGATGCGCGCCGTTTGCGAGATCAAGAAGCCGTGGTGCTTCATCTTCGCGGACGACAACTTCGGCGGAAACCAAAAGTGGGCGCTCGAGCTTTGTGAGGCCCTGCGCCCGCTCAAGATCTCCTGGGCCACCCAGTGCGACATCCTCATCAGCCGCAACGACCGCCTCCTCCGCGCCATGCGCGAGAGTGGCTGCCAGGGCCTGATCCTCGGCCTCGAAAGTCCCCGCCAGGGTACGCTCACCGAAGCCGGCAAGAAGTTCGTCCAGTCCGATACCTACGGCGACCGCATCCGCAAGATCCAGAGCTTCGGCATCAGCCTGTGGGGCGCCTTCATCTTCGGCTTCGACAACGACACCTGGCGCGACTGCATGGAAGCTTCTCGCTTTGCGCAGCGCATGGACCTTGCCATGAGCTGCTTCCCCATCCTTACGCCGTACCCCGGCACGGCGTTCTTCGATCAGTTCAAGCGCGAAGGCCGCATCCGCACGTACGACTGGGAACAGTACAACGGTGCGAGCATCGTGTTCGAGCCCCGGCGGATGTCGCCAACCGAGCTGCGCCACGCCCAGATGGCCGCCTTTGCCGAGTTCTACTCGCCACGTTCTGCATTGCGCCGCCTTCACATCCTGCCATTCAAGAGCCGCGCCTGGGCCGCCAACCTCGCCATCTGGAAGGGCATCCGCTACTACTACGCCCGCAAAGGTCGGCACGTCCCCAGCTTCGCCGATTTCCGCAATCCGCATGCCCCCGCCTGGCGCTATGTGTTAAGCCCCAACCAGCCCGAATTGCCGGAACTATCCGTAACCCGCGTGGCAGAGCAGTGTTACACTGATACGATCCCCGCACGCCCGGCGCCAGTCTAGCCCGCCACTTCGCCCGGGAGTCCTCAGGTAGCTCAACCGCCTCCTCACCCGGAATTAACCAAACCTCCGCTTGCTTTATAGTACCAAATTGGTTCCAATAAGCGCGTTCGGGCCATTCATGGGATGACGGTCCTTCCGCAGCGTGGTTTTTCCGGAGGCGGGTGCCTTCCGCACGCTGGATGAATGCGCCCCCTCAACACGAGGATCAGGAGGAGTGTTATGAAGAAGGGAATGTTTGCACTGCTGCTCTTCGCAGCCGTGGCCACGCAGCCTGCGCTGGCCGTCGAACTCTGGGGTCTCGATACCGACGACGACACGCTGTTCACGCTCGACTCCGACACCGGTGCCGTGAACACCATCGGCACGCTGCCAGGGTTTGGCTTTGGCGGGCTCGACTTCTACAACGGCGATCTGTACGCCCTGCTCGACGACCAGCTCTACCAGGTCGATCCGAGCGACGCCTCCGCCACCCCCATCGGCGCGGCCTCCGGTCAGGTCTTTGAGAGCTTTGAGATCATCGACGGCGTCGGTTATACGGCGGACGTCTTCGACGAGACGCTGTACTCGATCAGCCTCGCCGACGGTAGCGCCACACTCATCGGCTCGCATGACGAGACCGAGGGTGATGACCGGGTGACCGGCTTGGCGGAGGCGGGCGGCGCACTCTACGGCACGCGCTTCAGCCAGCTCGACATCGTTGAGCTCGACACCGCCACGGGTGGCGTCATTGACAACGTTGGCACGCACGGCCTGAGCGCGTCCACCAGCCTCGCCTACGGCGACGGCCTGTTCTGGACCTCCCCGGCCTTCACGCAGGAGCTCTACTCACTGAGCCCCACCGATGGCAGCGCGACGCTCGTCCAGTCCGGCCTGACTGACCTCGGGCACGTGACCGGCCTGAGCACGATCCCCGAGCCCACCAGCCTGCTGGTGCTCGGCCTCGCTGGCCTGTTGATCCGCCGCCGCTAAGCCGCGCAGCGCGATCCTGACATCCATCCAGGTGGAACCACCGCGGGGTCGTCGGGCCATCGGTCCGGCGACCTCGCTACTTCTGATCACGCAACCCTCCCGCCCCTACCAGCGTTAGCAACCAATCTGGCACAGCAGCAGTGTCAGGTCATCCGCGTTCTTGTGCTTGCCCAGATGCCCACGCACCGTCGCCAACGTGCTCCGCACAATCACTTCCGGCGCTCGATCCTTCTCCCGACGCAACGCTTTCGCCACCGGCTCGATGCCGAGTAGCGCCCCGTCCGGCGGTGCCGCCTCGGTCAGCCCATCAGTGTACAGGAGAATCGTCCCCGCCTGCTTGTGGCTCAGCCGCTGCACCTCATAGGCTTCGTCTCGCTCCACCCCAAATGGCAGCGCCATCCCATCGTCCAGCGGTTCACAATCGTCGGGCGCCACCACCAGCGGTGCCGGATGCCCCGCGTTCACCAGCTCCATCGCTCCCGAAGACGTGTCAATCCGCCCCAGAATCGCCGTAATGAACACACCCGTGCTGGTATTGACGTGTACCAGGTGATTCAGCCGCCGGGCCACATCGCCCAGCGAAATATCGGCCGTCAGCACAATCCGAAAGGCCGCCTGCAAATTCGCCATCACCAGCGCCGCCGGCAGCCCGTGCCCCGTCACATCGGCAATGATAAACCCCACCCGCTGCTCATCGAGCGCGAAGTAGTCGAACAGATCGCCCCCCACGGTTTCCGACGGCTCATTGTGCCCTGTCAGCAACACGTCACCGACGCACAAGTCACCGTCCGGCAACATCCCGCGCTGGATACGCCGTGCCTCTTCAAGCTGCGCCAGAATCTGCTGCGTTTGCACATGCTCCTTGAACAGCCGCAACGTTTCCAGCCCCACGCCCACCTGCCGTGCAATCGCCGCCAGAAAATCCACATCCTCCGTCGTATACGTCGCCGCCCGTGTAATGCGATCACCATACAACACCCCCAATATCCGCTCCCGATGCTGAATTGGCACACACAACGCCGAGCAAATCGGAAACCGCACGAGGCTCTCACTCAGATTATCCACCAGGTCGACCGCCGGGTTGTTCACCACGGCCCGCTCGCCATCCACCAGCGCACGATTGATCAGCGTGCGACTGACCTTGAACGCACCCGTCTCGTCGCGCTCCACATTGCGGGTCACCGGCAGATCCGTCTCGCCCCGCGGTGTCTTCAACACGATCAACCCGCGCTCAAACCCCAGCGCCTCGCAACACGCATCCAGCGCCTGTTCCAACAGTTGCTTCTGCTCAAACGCACCGCCGATCCGCTCAGTCAGGCTCATCAGCAGATTGAGCCGCTGCTGATTCAGATCCAAACCCCGCGACGACGGCAGAAAACGCGTGTTCCCCGTCTGCTCCGCGGTATCCGGCTGAAACCGCACGACCGTTTCATCTACCGGCCGCGCCTGCGTGCCCGTTATCTCCAGTCGATACTGCCCAACCTGCACGCAATGCTGTGCCGGACGCGCCGCCCCGTGAAACGCACTGCCGTCGTCAACCCGTGTGCCGTTCTTCGAACCCAGATCCTCGACATAGACCTGATCCGACCCGTCGATCCAAACCCGTGCGTGCTCACGCGAGACCTCCCCATCATGTACCAATACCACGTCGCAATGTTCAGAGCGCCCCAATGTAACCGGAGCGTCCAACAGCTCGACGCGACGCGTACTCCCGTCCCGTGCGCGGAACACCAGCGCAGGCATGCTTCAACCACCTGCCAGCAGGTTCGCCAGCGACACCAGTCCGGAAAAGGTCCCGAGCGATACGGCCCCGATATTCCCCGCCGCTTCCGGCGACAGCAAAAAGTCGAGCCCTTGTTGTGCCGTCGTCACACAGCCCGAGAAGAACAACAGCCCCGGGCCCGCCGCCAGTCGCAGGATCCGCATCGACAGAAGGGGGGGTCGCATAACAGCCCTCGCACCAGTCTCAGAAAAGCATGGAGCAGCGGTGCGACGCAAACCCATTCGTCGCACCAACCGCTCCATTATACCGGCACCAGAGCAGTGGATGTAGCGGAGGTGGTGCCGATTGAGGGCTATTTCGATCCTTCACAGAACAAGGCGGACGGCGGCCTCCCTGCCGCCGCCGTCAGACGCTCGGCATGCTGCGACGCTAGGGAGCGTCCTGGCCCCTTAACAGGCGCTGCTCGAACTCCTCGAGCAGGCTCCGCGCAGACTGCTCCCGTATGCCTGCCGGCGTCTTCCAGGTAACCGCGCCATCATGATCGATCAGTTCCTGGATACGTTTCGTTGCCATCAACACGGTCGAGTGCTGCTTGTTTCCCATCAGCCGACCGATCTCTGGAAAACTCATCCGGCTGTGTCGCCGGATCAGGTACATCGCAAACCCGCGGGCGTGGGTCACGGTCCGATCGCGTGAGGACGAATGCAACGCGTCACGCGTCACGCCAAAATGCGCCGCCACCAGCCGCTCAATATCCTGCGCTTCGGGTGCCTGCGTACCCGCGACGTAGTCCTCGATCGCCCGCCGGGTCATCTCCAGGCCGATCTCAGCCCGCGTCAGCGACGCATACGCCGCCAGCTTGTACAACGCACCCTCGAGTTCGCGCACGTTCCGCGTTACATGCCGAGCCACATACTCCAGCACATCCTCCGGCAGGTCGATCAGCATCGCCGCCGCCCGCCGCCGCAGAATCTCACGTCGCGTCGCCAAATCCGGCGGCCCGATCGAGACCACCATCGCGGCGATAAGACGATTGACCAGCGGCTCACTCAGCGTGGCAATGCTCCGCGGGTGACAGTCTGAACTCAGCACGACCGTCTTGCCCGAAGCATCGATCGCGTTGAAGGTATGCAGGAACTCATCCTGCGTGGCACGCTTGTTCGCGAGAAAGTGGATATCGTCGATAACGAGCAGATCTACATTGCGGAACCGCGCGCGGAAGCCGTCCACACGCCCACCCTTGACCGCGTAAATGAACTCGTTCGTAAAGTCCTCGCCGGACAAATAGCACCATTCGAGTTCCGGATGTCGCTTGCTCACGCCGTTGCAGATGCCCTGCAGCAAGTGCGTCTTCCCCAGACCGCAGCCGCCGTGCATTACTACGTGTTTGAAAGCACCACCCGGGTTCCGCACCACCGCCGAAGCGACCGAATGCGCCAGCTCATTCGACGGACCAGTGACGAATGCCTCCAACTCACCGCGCAACGCACTTCGCGCAACCCGGTGCCCCTTCGTTGACTGCGCCTGAGCAGCCGTCGGCTTCGCGTGCGCCGTCGCGGGCGTCTGGTCCTGCCCGTTACCGTCTTCGCTGTCTTTACATTCGTTCACGTGAATCTCGACACGCGGGTCCGTACCAATCACATCGCGCGTGGCCTCCACCAGATGCGGCATGAAATTGGATGAGATCCAATTGCCGATGAAAGCATTGGCCACCGTCACGTCGAGCCGATCGCCGTTCAGATCGAATTGGGTCGAACCACCAAACCACGTACGGTAACGGTTCGCACCCACGCGTTCGGCGACGCGCTCACGAATAGTGCACACAATCTCCCCTGCCGGTCCTTGCAATTTTCACCTCACGAACGGGCCGGGTACCGAAAGCGAATCAGTTGTTAAGAAACGATTGGCGGGGAAAACCGAAATTGAACTCCCTCTTGTTCACCTGCGAGAAGGATACTACCGCGCTGCCGATTCGGACGCAACGGGTCAAAACAGCGAAAAGAACTGACAAGCGCCTAAGCCAAGCTCTCGCAACCACTGATGTGCGCAAAAAAAGTTTGATTCACAAGTTGTCCACAGCTTGTCCGCATACCCGCACACAACTTACGCACAGTTCTTGCGCGATCACCACCCATACAGCATCGCCTCACGATAAGTAACCGGTCGGAACGCGAACCGCTCATACAACGCCCGCGCCGGCCCATTACGCGCGTCAACCACCACCGTCGCATCCCGTGCCGCGCGCGCGCGACATTGCTCCAACGCCCGTCGCATCAGCAACGTCCCCACACCCCGCCCACGCCACGGCGGCACCACTCCCATATAGACGATTTCAAGCAACGGGGCGTTGACTACACGCGACAGCAGCATGCACCCAACGTCCTCACTATTAATATGCGCTAATTCCCACAGCCCGGCATCAAACTTGCCACCACAGCGGTGCGCTGCCAGCACATCCTCAATTGGCCGCAGCCCCGCCAACTCCGGGCAGTCCAGACTGTCCCCATAGGTCGCCAGCACCACCTTCGCAAAACGCCCATGCGTCTCTGGGCTGTACGAGACCCATTCCGCTGCCCCCGCCCCCGGCGGATCAACCCACGGATACGTAACCTGCCGCTCGAGATACATCAGGGTTGCCAGGTACGAAAACCCCACCTCCTCCAGCAATACGCGCTGTGCACCCCCCGTCGGATCCAACAGCGCTTGCGCATAGTGCAGCCGAACCCCCTCCAGCTCACGCATCGCCAACCGGCTCAGTTCCAACTGCGCCGTCCGCTCAATGCCCAAATGCGCCGGCGTCGGAATCATCACGATCGCCGTGTTGCCGGGGAGCAGCATGGCCAATAGCAGCGCCTCCGGCGACTCAGCCGCACCTGCACGCCAGCCGCGCCAATCCACTGGACAATGCGTCAGATACTCGCAGAACGTCGCAATGCGCGTCGCACTGGCGCCGTTCTCGCTCTCCGGCGACGCCAGCAGCACCCGTAGGGCAGCACGCAGTGTATCGGGCGTTATCCGCTCAATCTCGTTCATACAGCATCAATGACGTGCACCGGCCACGGCTTGCGAACCCTCTGGGCAGGGATAAAATCCGCTGCGGGCCGTGAATGGGAGATTCTGCCGTGAACGTGCGTACAAAGCAATCGATGTATCTTCTGCTGCGAAGTTCACTCATCCTGGCAATGTTCGGACTGACGACCGCCGTCGTTGCCGACGACTGCGGCGCTGCCAAGGGCGCCAAGCAGGTCAAGGAGCAGAAGCCGCAGAAAGCCGAGGTTGGCAAGGCCGCCCCGGACTTCACGCTCAAGGACTGCTATGGCAAGGAGCACACGCTCTCGGACCATAAGGACAAGCTTGTCGTCCTCGAATGGGTCAATCAGCAGTGCCCCTACTACATTCGCGCCATCCCGCTCATGAAGAAGCTCCACCAGAAGTACGAGGACCAGGACATCGTCTGGCTCGGTGTCGAGAGCACACACTGGCGAAAGCCCGACGAGAACAAGAAGCTGATCAAGCAGAAGGAGCTCGGTTACACCATCCTCATGGACAACGACGGCCAGGTCGGCCGCCTGTATGAGGCCAAGACCACTCCACATATCTACGTGATCAACAAGGGCAAGTTGGTGTATGCTGGTGCCCTCAATGATGACCCGCGCGGGTCGCAGAAGGAATCCGAGGTCCGCAACTACGTCGACGAGGCGTTGGCGGCGGTGCTGGCTGGCAAGGACGTGCCGCTGGCCGAAACCAAGCCCTGGGGCTGCTCGGTCAAGTACGCCAAGGACAAGCCGGACAAGCAGGTCAGCCGCGCCAAACCTGACAAGGAGTCGTAATCTCTTGCAATACGAACCCAGACGAGCCGCCGAGCGGTCTGTTACGCGTCGTCTCGGCGTCGGGGGGTGTCATGGGACACCCAGCCCCAGAACCGCGAACCGAGATCGTCGTGGCTGCGATTCACGCCTGCACGCGGGCACAACCGCAGCCTTCGTCTGCGCCTTGGTCTTGCTCCCCGGCTGCGCTCGCGGCGTGCGCTGGGAGCTCGGTCGCTATGAGGAAGTGCACCGCCAGGCCCAGGCGGCCGACCAGCTCACCTTCGCCTACTTCCGCAATTGGTACAGCGTCGCGTGCACCAATTTTGAGGAGCAGATTCTCAAAGATCCCGACGTGCTCACCCTGACCGACACCATGGTCTGCGTGCCGCTCGACTTCGATTACGACCGCAGTCTGGCCAGAAACTGGGGTGTCGACCGTGTGCCGGCCTTCGTCATCGTCGCCCCCGACGGCCGCGTCCGCGCTTGGGGGCAGGCCCCGCTCACGAGACAGGACGTGGTCGACGCCATCAACCGCGCCCGCGCTCAGCAGGCCAACCAGGGTGAGCAGGGGGGCACCGCCCCGTAAGCGCGATCATGCACGCTGCCCACTCAGTCTTGCTGTGGCTAACCGTCAGTTCCCTCGCGCTGCTCGCCGGCTGTGGCACAACCTCCGACGATCAGCCGCACCAGCCCAACCTCGTCTTCGGCCGTACCGGCCAGGGCCCCGGCGAGTTCAGCTATCCTCGCGCCGCCGCCATCGACCACGAACGTCAACGCCTCTACGTCGTCGACAAGGCCGCCCGCATCCAGTCCTTCAACCTCCAGGGCGCGTACCAGTTCGAATGGACCATGCCCGCGCACGATGCCGGCAAACCCACCGGACTCGGTGTCGGTCCCGACGGCAGCATCTACGCCGCCGATACCCACTACGCCCGCGTTGTCGTCTTCGACCCCACCGGCACCGAAATCGCCCGCTTCGGTACCCGCGGCCAAGGCCCCGGCCAATTCATCATGCCTACCGACGTGGCCATCGCCGCCGACGGCACCATATATGTCGGTGAATACGGCGGCAACGACCGCATCAGCCGCTTCACACCGGATTACGAGTATGAACTCTCTTTCGGCGGCCCCGACACCGGCGACGCCCAACTCCGGCGACCGCAAGCCCTGCTGATGGATGCCGACGACACGCTTTGGGTCGCCGACTCCTGCAACCACCGCATCTGCCACTTCTCCGCCGCCGGCGAGTTGCTGGCGACATTCGGCGCGAGTGGCCGCCAGCCAGGCGCATTCCGTTTCCCCTACGGCCTGGACTGGCTCTCCGACGGGTCGCTCGTCATCTGCGAATACGGCAGTAACCGTGTGCAGCGCTTCTCGACCGCCGGCGAGTTACTGGGGACCTGGGGCAAAGCCGGCCGCAAGATCGGCGAGCTCGCCTATCCGTGGGAGGTCGTTGTCGGACACAACGACCGCATCTACATCATCGATTCCGGCAACAACCGCGTGCAGGCCTTCGACGCCGCTGCTCGTGCGTGGCATACCCCATGACCATCAGATCACAGATTGACTTGATCAGGCATGATCACAGGATGGTACTTCCCGTTCGCTCGCCCCACGTGCTACAGTACGCGGCAGAGGTGTTTCCTTGATGGATCTGCTCGCGTGGTGGCGGTTCGACTCTCCCGGCTATCTGGCGCTCCTCGCGCTGATTCCGATCCTCATCGCCCTCTCATTCCGTTCGCTCTCCGGCCTCGGTCCCATCCGGCGCGGCCTGGCCCTCGCCATCCGCTGCCTCGTCGTTATGGTCATTATCCTCGCCCTCGCCGACAGCTACCGCACCCAGGAAATGGACGACCTGTCCGTCATCTTCTTGGTCGACCGTTCCAACAGCATCCCTCCCGACCTCCAGCGCAGTGCCTTCGAGTTCATCGAACAAGCCAACGAAGCTCGCCCCCAGGATGACCGCCTCGGCGTGATCGCCTTCGACGCCACCGCCGACGTCGAGCAGCTCCCCATGAATGCCCTCGCCCTCGACGCACTCGGCCGTGCCGCCGATCCGGACCAGACCGACCTTGCCGGCGCCGTTCGCATGGGCCTGGCTCTGCTACCGTCCGAAACCAGTGGCCGCCTCGTCCTCATCTCCGACGGCAACCAGAACGTCGGCAACGTCCTGCAGGAAGCCGAACGCCTCGGTGCCGCCGGCATCCCCATCGACGTTGTGCCCATCCTCTACGAACACCCCAACGAGGTCGTCTTCGAGACACTCAAGGCCCCGCCCACCGCCGAAGCTGACGAGACCGTAAACCTTCAGATGGTCCTCCGCTCACAGCAGGCCGCCTCCGGCCGCATCATGCTCGAGCACAACGGCCGCATGGTTGACCTGGATCCGGATGGCGCCGGCGCCGGCTACCCCGTCACCCTCGAACCCGGCCCCAATCGGTTCGTCATCCCCGTACCCCTGCGCGTCGCCGGCGCCCATCGCTTCAAGACCCGCTTCGTGCCCGACAACCCCTCCGCCGACACCGTCGAAGACAACAACACGGGCCAGTCCTTCACGGTCGTTTCCGGCCAGGGCAAGATCCTGATCCTCACCCAGAACGACGACTATACGGCCCCCCAGTCCTCCGCCCGCATCCTCGCCGCCGCCCTCGAAGCCGAAGGCCTCTTCAGCGACATCCAGGTCGCCGGCCGCGAACCACTGGACCAGGTCCGCCTCCTCGAATACTCCGCCGTCGTCCTTAATAACGTCCCCGCGGGTGACTTCCGCGACGAAGAAAAGCAAACCCTCGCCGTCTACGTCCGTGACCTCGGCGGCGGCTTGATCATGCTCGGCGGTGACGACTCCTTTGGTGCCGGCGGCTGGCTCGGCAGCCCCGTCGAAGATGTCATGCCGGTCAGCTTCGACGTCCAGCACAAGAAGCAGTTCCTCAAAGGCGCCCTCGCCCTCGTCATGCACGCCTGCGAAGTCGAACGCGGCAACTACATCGGCGAACGCTGTGCCATCGAAGCCGTCAAGACGCTGAGTAGTCGCGATCTCGTCGGCGTCCTCGCCTGGCAATGGATGGGCGATGACCGCGGCCACTGGGTCGTCCCGTTGCAGGAAGTCGGCTCCCGCAGCCGCATCATCGCCGCCATCAAACAAATGAGCATGGGCGACCTGCCCGACCTCGACGAAGTGATGCGCCCCGGCGTCCAAGCCCTGGCCGCCCGCAAAGACGTCGGCCCCAAACACATGATCATCGTCTCCGACTTCGACCCCCAGGCCCCCCGCAAAGACCTCATCAAGACGATGCAGGACAACGGCATCACCTGCTCCACCATCGCCATCGGCTACGGCTCCCACTTCATCGACGAATCCAAAGCCCAATGGATCGCCAACAGCACCGGCGGCCGCTTCTACACCACCCGCGACTTCAGCAAGCTCCCCCAGATCTTCGTCAAGGAATCCCGCGAGATCCGCCGCTCACTCGTCCAGGAAGGCCTATTCCGCCCGCAGCTCGTTAGCGCCATCTCCCCCGTCATCCCCGGTCTCACCGGCGAGCAACTCCCCACGCTGGGCGGCTTCGTCCTCACCACTCGTCGCCCCCTCGCCGAAATGCCGCTCTCCCGTGTCTCCGAGGAGGGCGATGAAGACCCCATCCTCGCCCATTGGCAGGTCGGCTTGGGCAAGACCGTCGCCTTCACCAGTGGTATGTGGCCCCGCTGGGGACCAAACTGGACCGCTTGGCCCCGGTTCAGCAAACTCTGGGCCCAAACCGTCCGCTGGGCCTCCCGCCAGGCCGAATCCGCCGCTTTCGACGTCACCACGACCGTCCACGGCGGCCGGGCCCGCATCCGCATCGACGCCGTCGACAAGAACGCCGACGTCATCAACTTCATGGAAGTCGCCGGCACACTGGTCGACCCCGAGCAGCAGGCCCAGCCCCTCCAACTCGTTCAAACCGGCCCCGGTCGCTACGAGGCCGAGTTCGACGCCCGCGAACGCGGCAACTACATCGTCAACCTCGCCTACCGCATGGGCGAGGGCGAGGCTTTCCAAACCGGCGCCCTCCGCACCGGCGTCTCCATCGCCTACTCACCCGAATACAGCCAGCTCGAACCCAACGAAGCGCTCCTCGAGCAAATCCGCCAACGCACCGGCGGCCGCCGCCTAGGCAAGCAGAACGCCGCCGAAGTCTTCGACCGCAGCGGTCTTGCCCGGGCCGAAGCCCGGCACGCCATGTGGGAGACCCTCCTCCAGTGGATGCTCGTCCTCTTCCTCCTCGACGTCGCCGTCCGCCGCATCGCCGTAAACCCGGCTGAGACCGCTCGCCGCGTACGCCGCCGCCTGGGCGAGGCCGCCGGCCGAGGTGGTCCCCAACGCGAGTCCGAGGCCACGTTGACATCGCTCAAAGGGGCCCGCGACCGCGTCCGCGACGAGCAACGCGACCGCGCCGCGGAGCACGACGAGCAAGTCCCGCCCCGCCCGGGTGCCCGTTTCGACGCCGACGCCGCCGACGCCCGGTCCACCGAAGAGCTCAGCAAGGCCCTCGGCGGTGCCACCGAACAGGACACGCCCGTCGTCGCCCGCCCGACCGGCAAGAAGCCCGCCCAATCCGAGGGCGAATACACCTCCCGCCTCCTCAAGGCCAAGAAACGCGCCCGTGACGAGATCCGCCGCGAAAAGGGCGACGACCAGCAGAAACCCGACAAACAGGACTGATCGATTCTGCCCCCACCGCAATTTCTGGTGGTGAACTACCCGCGAAAAACCGTATAATCACGGGACTATCCGGATTGGGGACCGTGGTAGCCGCACCCCGGTTGCCACACGAGTTGTCTGCACGCAATCATCCGAGGACTCCATGCCCGTAGCCCAACTGCTCGAACTGGCCAAGTCGGAAAAATACGAAGACTTCGAAGCGCGCTGCCTCGAACTACTCGAAAGCGGCGAGCTGCCCCTCAGCAAGCTGGTCTCCCCCTTCGAGCAATTCGCCCGCGGCGGCAACGCCGAACGTCTCGCCACCCTCGCCCAGATGATCTTCGAAACCGTCGACCCCCAGCAGGACCCCCAACCTGCGCTGAAACTCGTCCGGGCCGCCCTCCACGCCTCGCCAAAGAGCGAAGGCCTGCGCGACACCGCCGTCACGCTCTACCAACGCGTCTACGGCGAAACGCCCGGTTTCGACCAGGTCCTGGCCGCCTCCGGCATCCAGATGGGCCGCCCCGTCCGCAGTGCCCTCCGCGTCCTCGATTTCAGCCTCGAGCTCAATCCCGGCGACGCGCTGATCAGCCGCGCCGATGACCGCGTCGTCGAAATCGTCGACATCGACCGCGGCGTAGCCCTGTTCACCCTCCGCAGTGAGGGCCGCATCTCGACGCTGCCGGCGCAGGAGGTCGTCCGCGAATACGACCGCATCGCCTCCGATGACTTCCGCGTGCTCCGCGGTCTCAAACCCGACCGTCTCACGGAGCTCATCCAGGAAGACCCCGTCGCGGTCGTCGTCGGCCTCATCCACGCCCACGGCGAGATGATCGATGCCGACCTGCTCAAGCACGAACTCGTCCCCAGGTACATCCCCGGCAAAGACTGGTCCCGCTGGTGGACCCGCGCCCGCACCGCGCTGAAACGCAACCCCCACGTGATCATCGAAGGTCGCAACCCGATGATCCTCAGCTTCTCCTCCGAAGGCCAGACGCTCGAAGAGGACGCACTTGAGTCAATTCAATCTCAACGCGATCCCATTCAGTGGCTCGCTACCATCGAAGGCTACCTCCGCGAAAAAAAATCCCTCAAGGAAGAGCCCGACGCCGGACTGCTCATCCGCTTCCACGACCATATGGCCGACTACATCGAAACGGTGCGCACCCGTCGCGGCGGCAGCGCCGATACCGAGACCCTCACTTGCGCGCTCGTTCTCGAACACCTCACCGACAAAGGTCTCATCCTCGATGACCGCACGACCGAGCTCCCGGTCCGTATGTTGCAGGAAGCCACCGACCCCGGCCTGATGCTCCGCGGCGTTCAGCACGAAGGCCTCCGCGAACGCGGCCTCACCGCACTCCGCCAGGCCCATCCCAACGACTGGGTGCAACACACCATCGCCTGGTTACCCACCGCGCCCGCCACGCTCCTCGACACCGTCGTCGGCGCCGCCCTCGACGCCGACCGCACCGCAGACGTCCAGCGCTTTATCGATACCGGCCTCGCCAGCCCGGCCTCACACCCCGAACTGCTCTACTGGCTCTGGAAGGGCCCCAAAAAGAAGAAAGGCCTCCGTCTCCCCACCGACGCTGAACTCTTCGACCTCATCCTCAACGAGCTCAGCACCCTCGGCCGCACCGTCGCCGCCGAGCCCGACGTCGTCAAGGAATTCCGCCAACGCATGAAGTCGGTCCTCAGCCTGCGCAACTACGCCCGCGCCAAGGCGGTCATCGAGCAGACCAACGAAGCCAACGCCGTCACCATGCGCCGTCAGCTCATGCGCCTCGAAGGCCTCGGCGAAAACGTCCGTGCCAAACTGCTCGATCTGCTCCGCGACGTCCACCCCGTGCTCTGGGTCGTCAAACAGCGCCGCATCGAACCATGGGAGGACCGCGAGACCATCTGGACCACCACCGCCGGCCTCAACCGTCACGTCGCCGAACGCGACGAAGTCATGAACGTCAAAATGCCCGAAAACGCCAAACGCATCGGCGAAGCCGCCTCACACGGCGACCTCAGCGAAAACTCCGAATACAAATTCGCCCTCGAAGAGCGCGACCTGCTCCGCGCCCGCCTCGCCAAGCTCAACGACGACATCTCCCGCGCCAGCGAAATCGACCCGCTCGGCGTCGCCACCGAACGCGTTAATATCGGCACCCGCGTCCGGATTCGCCGCGTCGACACGGGCGACGAGCACACCATGACCTTTCTCGGCCCGTTTGACACCAACGTCGAGCAGGGCATCTACAGCTACCTGGCCCCCGTCTCACAGAAACTGATGGGCGCCCACCCCGGCGACCGCATCCCCCTCACCTTCGACAACGTCGAAGCCGAGTACGAAATCACAAAAATCGAAAACGCCCTCGCCCGGTAACCAAGCCGCGCGCCACACACCCGGCACGTGTCTCAACAGTCCTGTCACGTGGCACAGTCTTTCAACCTGCAAACCATGTGGCACAGGTTTTCAACCTGTGGAACTGCACATCCTGTGGCACAAGTTTGCAACCTGTGCATCCGCACCGCCTAATCGCCGCCGGCGAAGCCTGCCGCGCTGTCTCACAGATACGTTGTCTTATCGGGGTGGGGCGGACGTCTCGCCCGCCATCGCTGCCACACTCCAGTCTGTCCCGCGATGATCCGGTATTCGTGAGACGGTACACCAGCGCAAAACCGGTGCCACAGAGCCAGCGTCCCACCGCGCTCTGGCACAATCCCGCGGATTCTGTTGGATTCTGCGTCGGCGGCGTGGTAGCTTGTGGGCGCATGAAAGCTCCGGGGGCCGGGGCGG